>NZ_WSEM01000029.1:0-6339 GCF_009757995.1 Paenibacillus anseongensis | reverse complement strand
CAATGCATGCAGCTGACGAATACTAATCGGTCGAGGGCTTAACCACAAATCCTATAGTAGTTACTTTACGCAAGTTTCGTATCTAGTTTTCAAGGCGCAAACCACGCTTTGACTGTTTGGTGATGATGGCGGAGGGGACCCACGCGTTCCCATCTCGAACACGACCGTTAAGCCCTCCAGCGTCGATGGTACTTGAACCGCAGGGTTCTGGGAGAGTAGAACGTTGCCAAACAATATTCCCTGATAGCTCAGTTGGTAGAGCACTCGACTGTTAATCGAGTTGTCACAGGTTCGAGTCCTGTTCGGGGAGCCATTGCTTCCATAGCTCAGTCGGTAGAGTGCATCCATGGTAAGGATGAGGTCACCGGTTCGATTCCGGTTGGAAGCTCCAGTAGTTTTTTGTAAGGCCCGTTGGTCAAGTGGTTAAGACACCTCCCTTTCACGGAGGTAACAGGGGTTCGAGTCCCCTACGGGTCACCATTACGTATTTCCCATGGAGGCTTAGCTCAGCTGGGAGAGCATCTGCCTTACAAGCAGAGGGTCGGCGGTTCGATCCCGTCAGCCTCCATCATTAACTTTATATGCCGTTGTAGCTCAACTGGTAGAGCAACTGACTTGTAATCAGTAGGTTGGGGGTTCAAGTCCTCTCGACGGCATGTTATTATTGGGGATTAGCCAAGCGGTAAGGCAACGGACTTTGACTCCGTCATGCCAAGGTTCAAATCCTTGATCCCCAGTTTCTTTTTATGAGTCATTAGCTCAGTTGGTAGAGCACCTGACTTTTAATCAGGGTGTCGTAGGTTCGAATCCTACATGACTCACCATTTGCCTTATTTAGAAGATGCGCGTATGGCGGAATTGGCAGACGCACTAGACTTAGGATCTAGCGGGCGACCGTGGGGGTTCAAGTCCCTCTACGCGCATTAAATCCTCAGCAGTATTTATACTCCTGAGGTACCCTGCGGAAGTGGCTCAGCGGTAGAGCATCGCCTTGCCAAGGCGAGGGTCGCGGGTTCGATCCCCGTCTTCCGCTCCATATTTTAAGCGCCCTTAGCTCAGCTGGATAGAGTATTTGACTACGAATCAAAAGGTCGGGAGTTCGAATCTCTCAGGGCGCGCCATTTCTTATTAGTATTATCGTATCGGGATGTAGCTCAGCTTGGTAGAGCACCTGCTTTGGGAGCAGGGGGTCGCATGTTCAAATCGTGTCATCCCGATATACACGCGGGTGTAGTTCAATGGTAGAACTTCAGCCTTCCAAGCTGGTAGCGTGGGTTCGATTCCCATCACCCGCTTTACAGAAAGAGAGCCACCTTCGGGTGGCTTTTTCTTTTGCAACGGTAAGGAAAAGCATGATTGACCGAGTATTTAATACAGGTAAGGTATGGGAAGAGTAAGGGAACTGGAGTCCGCTATTTCGCTCAAATCAGCCTAATTCCCCGATAGGGGGAACTACAGGGCTTTATCTGCCGCCGAAGGCAAGTATATTAGCTGAAAACGACAAAATAGCGGACGGTACTTCCCTACGAGGCATGAATGCACCGTTTTCCAGCTAAATAGAGGCCTGTAGTTCCGTTAACACAATGCATAGTTTGGGCCCTTCTAAAAAAGCATGCTTATAGAGAACTATAGGTATAAGAAAGAGTCACCATCGAGTGGCTTTTGTTTTGTTTGTGAGAAGGGAGGAGAAATCCCTTCGTTGTGACATACATTAATTACCACAGCTTAATTAGGGCTTTTTTTATTTTACTACTATGTGCAAAGAGCGGATTGTGGTAAAATATTCTGAAATGAGTTTTTGTAACGTCAAGCTTTTATAGAGAGAAGCATTAATGCAACATAGTGAATAGATGAGGTGGAGAGTTATGTTAGAGAATGTAATCGGCCTACAAAAGCAAGGAACGAATAATCTGCTTCGCAGGGACGTACGCTTCTTGGGGCACATACTAGGTGAAGTTCTGGTACATCAGGGCGGCAATGATCTCCTCGATGTTGTCGAGAAAATTCGTGAGATGAGTAAGTCTTTAAGAGCACACTATGTCATTGAAATCTATGATGAGTTCAAAGAAACGATTTCTTCGCTTGATCCGGAAATTCGTCATCAAGTGATCCGAGCATTCGCTATTTACTTCCAGCTGGTTAATATTGCTGAGCAGAATCATCGGATTCGTCGTAAAAGAGACTACGAGCGTTCCTCCGGTGAGTCCGTGCAGCCTGGTTCCATAGAGAGCATTGTTCAGGAACTAAGAAACAATCACATCCCTTTTGCAGAAGTACAAGAAATTCTTAAATCTATCTCTTTAGAACTTGTAATGACAGCTCATCCAACGGAAGCAATGCGTAGAGCGGTACTTGATATTAATCTGCGTATTTCGGAAGATATGATGAAGCTGGATAATCCGATGTTAACTTCTCGTGAGCGTGAACAGCTGCGTGAGAAACTGCTTGGAGAAGTTTTGAATCTATGGCAAACGGACGAGCTGCGTGATCGCAAACCGACGGTCATCGATGAGGTTCGTAACGGGTTGTACTATTTTGACGAAACTTTGTTCGATGTGCTGCCGGAAGTTTATCATGAGCTTGAACGCTGCTTAAATAAATATTACCCGCAGGATACTTGGCATGTACCATCTTTCTTGAAGTTCGGTTCATGGATCGGTGGAGACCGTGATGGCAATCCGTCTGTGAGAGCGAATGTAACCTGGGAAACGCTAGGACTGCACCGTCAACTGGCTTTGCAAAAGTATGAAGAGGTTCTTAAGGAAACTCTAGAGAACATGAGCTTCAGCAAAAATATAGTGACGGTTAGCGATGCCTTACTGGAGTCCATTCAGTGCGACCGTGTAGCTCTTGGTAATGTGCAGGATGTATGGCGCAATGAGAAAGAGCCTTACCGTATCAAAACAACCTATATGATCGAAAAGGTGCATAACACAGGTAATCCTAATGTACCAACAAGCCAGAAATATAACAGCCCTGATGAATTTATTAGTGATTTGCAAATTATTGATGCTAGTTTAAGATCGCATTTTGCAGATTACGTTGCTGACAAATATATTAAAAAGCTAATCCGTCAAGTTGAACTGTTCGGCTTCCACTTAGCTGCTCTTGATATCAGACAGCACAGTAAAGAGCATGAATCAGCAATGACAGAGATTTTAGCGAAAATGGGTATTACGAGTGACTACAGTAAGCTTTCTGAAAAAGAGAAAATCTCGCTTCTGACAGATGTTCTGAATGATCCGAGACCGATCACTTCAACTTACCTGGATTACTCCGAAGGTACGAAGGAGTGTTTAGACGTTTACCGTACGGTAGGCGAGGCTCAGAAGGAGTTTGGACGCAATTGTATCAATAGCTACCTAATTAGTATGACACAAGGTGCTAGTGATCTTCTGGAAGTTGTCGTGTTTGCGAAAGAAGCAGGCCTATACCGCAAAGAGAACGATGGCAGCGTAACAAGCACGCTTCAGTCGGTACCTTTATTTGAGACGATTGACGACTTGCACGCGGCACCAGGTATTATGAGCACACTGTTAGCAATTCCTGCTTACCGTGACAGCCTTGATCCGGAAACTCAGCTCCACGAAATCATGCTTGGGTACTCGGATAGCAATAAAGACGGCGGAGTAATCACAGCAAACTGGGAGCTTCGTATGGCGCTTCAGGATATCACGGAAGCTGCGAAAAAATTCGGCGTGAAACTGAAGTTCTTCCATGGCCGTGGTGGCGCACTGGGGCGCGGCGGAATGCCGCTTAACCGCAGTATCCTTGCACAACCGGTAGAAACGCTTGGTGGCGGTATCAAGATCACAGAGCAAGGGGAAGTTTTATCTTCTCGTTATTCCTTGCAAGGGATTGCTTATCGCAGCTTAGAGCAGGCGACTTTTGCATTAATTACAGCGTCCAAACTATCGCTTTCCCCACAAAGACTTCCACAAGAAGACAAATGGGAGACGATTATGCGAGGTATTTCGGAGCAAGCACAGACGAAATATCAGGACCTCATTTTCAGGGACGAAGACTTCTTAACGTTCTTCAAAGAATCAACACCGCTGCCTGAGATTGGCGAGCTGAATATCGGTTCACGTCCATCCAAGCGTAAAAATAGCGACAGATTCGAAGATTTGCGTGCGATTCCGTGGGTATTCTCCTGGACGCAAACTCGTTATTTGCTTCCTGCATGGTATGCGGCAGGCACAGGTCTGCAAAGCTTTTATCAAGGGAATGCAGCGAATCTAGAGACGTTAAAAGAAATGTATGAAGATTGGTCATTCTTCCGTACTATGATTGATAATCTGCAAATGGCGCTTGCCAAAGCGGATCTGCAAATTGCGAAAGAATACGGGAATTTAGTGAAGGAATCGGCGATTGCAGAGCGTATTTTCAACCTCATTAGGGAAGAATATGAATTAACTTCTTCGATCATTTTACAAATTACAGGGCAGCAAGAGATTTTGGATAATGTTCCTGTTATTCAAGAGTCAATTCGCCTGCGTAACCCTTACGTTGATCCACTGAGCTATATGCAGGTTGAACTGCTTACAGAGCTTCGTGCCCTGCGTGAAAATAATGAAGACGATGCAATTCTGCTGCGTGAAGTGCTGCTTACAATTAACGGCATTGCAGCTGGGCTGAGAAACACAGGCTGATACTATAGAGTGCATAAGCGTATAGACAGGATGATAAAGTCGGGGGCCTCGTATAGCGAGTGCATCTCGACTTTTCTTGTTCTATACAAGATCTGTTTTCCTCGAACGGCAGCACACATGTGGGGATGTTAGGTTCGGTTGAGCTTCCTGTGGCGATTATCGCTACGTTTTCCATTATTGCGTAGCCGGTAAATGGGTTATAATGGATAGGGATGGGTTTAATTTTGGTTGGAATCTTAATTTCTGAAATCAAAACGTTATTTTTGCGTATGTATTAGAAAAGAGTCGAATTGCCTAAGAAGCCGGAGGAAAACGAATTGAATTTTGTTGAAGCACGTCTGGCTAAACTAGCCAGAAATGGGGATCGAAATGCTTTTGCGGAGCTTGTAGAGCTCTATAAGGATAAGATCTTTCACTTGGCTTACCGTATGCTGAATAACAAACAAGAGGCCGAGGATGCGGTGCAGGAAACGTTCTTGCGGGTCTATACGAATTTGCACCGATATGATGAGAATCAGAAGTTTTCAACTTGGATTTTTCGAATTGGAACGAATCTGTGTATCGATAAATTGCGTAGAAGAAAGAATACGTACTCCTTAGACGCGGAAATGCCGGACGGAGAAGGCAATGACTATTATGCGATGCTGCCAAGTCATGAAGACACGCCTGAGAAACAAATCATCGTGTCCGAGACGCAGGAGCAGATTCGTAATGCGATTGATACCTTACCGGAAAAATATAAATCAATCGTCATTTTGCGCTATTTGCAGGATATGTCCCTTCAGGAGATCTCTGAGGTGCTTGATATGCCCGTAACGACGATCAAAACACGAGTACACCGGGGCCGTGAGTACTTGCGCAAACGGTTAGAACAGGAGGAACAAGATGCCAATACAAATCCTGTTCCAAGGTGAAACATATTTAAATTCGAAACGTATGGTATATCACAACATGCAAAAGTCTAAGAAAGGGGTGGCTGCCCGGTGAACTGCAAAGAAGCCCTCCCGCTCATACATGAATATCTAGACGGTGATTTGCAAGGATCGGATTCTCGGCTGTTAAAAGAACATCTGATTGCTTGTCAGGCCTGTCATGCGTTATTCAAACAATTAGAGAAAACAGATGCGCTAGTTAGAATGCTGCCACCACTAAGAGCTTCTGATACGCTGACAGATCAGATTATGAGCGCATTGCCTCCAATGAAGCAAAGAAGCGGCTGGATGGACTTCATTCGCAGGCATCCTGCTGGTTCGGTGGCTGTCGTTTTCGGGGCCGTCATGTTCGGCAGCTTCATGTCCATGTGGAATGACGATACGAACTTGATGGTCAAAGGAAGCAACCTGCAGGATGTAGTCATCCAAGGGGATACCGTCATTGTACCGCAGGGTCATACCGTGCAAGGAGATCTCGTTGTACAACGGGGAACGCTGAAGGTGGAAGGCGATGTAACGGGTAATTTAACCGTTATCGATGGCACACTGAATTTGGCGTCTACCGCGCATATTTCGGGTCAAGTGACACAGGTGAATGAAGCAATTGGTTGGGTTTGGTATAAATTAGGCGAGTTCGTAGGCATGCTCTCGAATTAGCTTGGAACGTCTGCCGTTGGCTTTGAGCCGAAGGGGGCGTTTTTTTTCTACAGCGGAATAACCAACATACTATGCTTGTTTTCAAGGTTTTGGAGGTA
>NZ_WSEM01000028.1:0-86653 GCF_009757995.1 Paenibacillus anseongensis | reverse complement strand
TCGAGGGCTTAACCAAATGTACCCAAGAAAGTGAAGATAAGCTCTGTAGCTGATTCCGATTACTTTCTCGGGGCCCAGAAAACCTAAAATATTCTTACCTTTACGCAAGTTTCGTATCTAGTTTTCAAGGCGCAAACCACGCTTTGACTGTTTGGTGATGATGGCGGAGGGGACCCACGCGTTCCCATCTCGAACACGACCGTTAAGCCCTCCAGCGTCGATGGTACTTGAACCGCAGGGTTCTGGGAGAGTAGAACGTTGCCAAACATTATAGGGATCTTTTGACGAAAGTCAAA
Organism: Paenibacillus anseongensis; assembly: GCF_009757995.1. Taxonomy (NCBI): domain Bacteria; kingdom Bacillati; phylum Bacillota; class Bacilli; order Caryophanales; family Paenibacillaceae; genus Paenibacillus; species Paenibacillus anseongensis. Next base: position 86,357 of record NZ_WSEM01000028.1, on the reverse strand, counting down.
AGTCTCTCTGCTATTCCCTGATAGCTCAGTTGGTAGAGCACTCGACTGTTAATCGAGTTGTCACAGGTTCGAGTCCTGTTCGGGGAGCCACTTTTTTATCCGATGCCAGGCTTTCATGGAGAGGTGTCCGAGCTGGCCGAAGGAGCACGATTGGAAATCGTGTAGGCGTCACAAGCGTCTCGAGGGTTCGAATCCCTCTCTCTCCGCCACCTTAAAGCATGATTTATTCAAGAAAAGCCTGTTTACGCGGCCCGTTGGTCAAGTGGTTAAGACACCTCCCTTTCACGGAGGTAACAGGGGTTCGAGTCCCCTACGGGTCACCATTATGTATTTCCCATGGAGGCTTAGCTCAGCTGGGAGAGCATCTGCCTTACAAGCAGAGGGTCGGCGGTTCGATCCCGTCAGCCTCCATTTTCCTTTTTAACGACGCGGGGTGGAGCAGCTCGGTAGCTCGTCGGGCTCATAACCCGAAGGCCGCAGGTTCAAATCCTGCCCCCGCAACCAACCTCTTGACGAGGTGTTATATTTTTGTGTGGAGCCGTGGTGTAGAGGCCTAACATGCCTGCCTGTCACGCAGGAGACCGCGGGTTCGAATCCCGTCGGCTCCGCCATTTTTTATGAAGTTTGAGTCATTAGCTCAGTTGGTAGAGCACCTGACTTTTAATCAGGGTGTCGTAGGTTCGAATCCTACATGACTCAGTTTTTTTTATTTTATGCGGTCATGGCGGAATTGGCAGACGCGCACGGTTCAGGTCCGTGTGGGCTAACCCCCCGTGGAGGTTCGAGTCCTCTTGACCGCATCACCAAGAGTTTTCTTAATTCCTTCTATAGGAGCTAAGGAAGCTCTTTTTTTGTACATCCATTTGCAAATTTCTGTTGACATTGATTATTATTATCACTAATATCAGGTTATGGGCGGTAGATATGAGCGGTGGAGGTTATGACATGAAAACGATTAAATACTGCTGCAGAAATGAGAAATTCGGATCCAAACAAATATATAAGTCATTGAAAAATGAATACCCTGATCTGAAGCAAAAGAAGAAGGATTGCCTAGGAAACTGTAAACATTGCAAGAAAGAATGCATCGCGATGATCGGCAAAAAGGATCTGGTTTGTGCCGCTTCGCCTGACTTACTATATGCTCAGCTCAAGCAGATTATTGCTGAATCCAGGGCTGAAACCGTAATGGCTTAAGTACATAACCTTTGTAAAATTTATGACTTCCGTTTGTATTTGTATATGAAGTTCTGGTAATCTTGTATGTATGGGGATTTGCAAAATGTAACCATACAGAAAGGATGTGCAGCACATCATGTTAAAAGATGAACTAACGGAAGCGCTCAATGAGCAGATGAACTATGAATTTTACTCCGCGCACGTCTATTTGGCCATAGCTGGTTATTGTGCAGCAGAAAGCTTGGATGGGTTCTCGAACTTTTTTATCGTTCAAGCGGAAGAAGAGAAATTTCATGCAATGAAGATTTTCAAATTTATTAATGATCGCGGGAAAAAGGTTGCTTTCGCCGGCATGGATACGCCAGTGAATGAGTACGAATCGATCCTCGACGCTTTTGAGCATGCATACAAGCATGAGCAGGAAGTGACAAGACGTATTTACCATCTGTCTGATTTGGCTCTCAACGATCGTGAGCATGCGACGATGCAGTTCCTCAAATGGTTTATCGATGAGCAGGTAGAGGAAGAAGCGATGTTCGACAGCATTATTAACAAGTTGAAACGAATCGACAAAGACAGCAATGCCTTCTTCATGTTGGATGCGGAATTTGCACAGCGCACGTTCACTCCACCAACCGGGGAATAATTACATACGATACTAACGAAGACCAAAACTTACTTTTTCGCCGTTTACAGCGAAGGGTAGGTTTTTTCTATGTTTACTGACGCATAGCTGTCAGGGTTTATTTTATATACTGAAAGAAAAAAAGGAAGTGCCGCATGGAGAAGTTAGATTTAGCCAAAGTCTACAAATCCTATTACACAGCTCCGACGAAACCACAGCTAATGGAATTTGGACCTGTTTGGTATGTGACCATCCAAGGAACTGGGGATCCGAATGGGGATGTCTTCGCACAAGCGACTGAAGCGCTCTACACGCTTTCTTACAGCATTAAGGGCATTTATAAGATGGAGGAGAAAGACTTCACTGTGGCCAAGCTGGAGGGCTTGTGGTGGGTAGATGGAGATAGCCGGAACGCGCTCGAGGTGCCGAGGGAGCAGTGGCGTTGGAAACTTTTGATCAGGATGCCCGATTATGTTACAGCAGAGAAGGTAGAGGAAGCCCGAGTTAAAGCTTTAGGCAAGAAAAAGGAGCTGGAGCTGCTTTCGGATATTGTATTTGAAACCTTGCATGAAGGAAGCTGTGTCCAGATGCTGCATATGGGTCCGTATGCTTCCGAGCCTGAAACGCTAAACCAAATGTACGAATTTATGGAGACAAGTCATTTAAGCATCAGCGGCCTCCATCATGAAATCTATTTATCTGACCCGAGGAAGATTGATCCTTTGAAAATGAGAACGATTTTGCGTTACCCTGTTAAGGCGGCAGGAGTGGTGAAGGGTTGATTTTTGCTGTAAAATAGAAGAAAATGTCGAGCTCTTGGGAGGGAAGGCGATGCGGACACGGCATATATCTGTTATTGGTCATGTGATCGGCGTGCTGGTGATTTGGATAGGGCTTATGTACCCTACTTCTGCAGCCCAAGCCTCCTGGCTCGATAGGGTGAAAGATATCTATCAATTGCCTGAGAATGTGGAGCAAATTCAGAAAGATTACGAGGCAACGAAACAGCAATTAGAGGAGCAAAAGGACAAGCTCTCGGAAACGATTCGGCATTCGCAGGAAACCGAGGAAAAGCTCCTTCAACAAAACGAAGCGCTTCAGAAAGAAAATGAACGCCTGCAAGAGCGCTTAAAGGCCATGGAGCAGGTTGCAATAGATAAAGAAAACCGGAGTCGGAAGATAACGAATATGGTTATCGCGGTGGTCGTGCTTGTAGTGTTGTATTTTGTACTTGGACGGGTGTTCCGGTATGTGGTCTGGCGGAGGCAGAAGCGTCAAATGAGATAGGAGGCCTGAGAGGCGTGGAAGTTACTTTCGAACATGCAAGCTCACACGCAAAAATGGCCACACTGCGCATCGAGAAGGACGAATCGATCCATGTGCTGCATCCGAACCAAATCGTAGCTTTTCAAGGGAAGTCTGAGCAAAGAGAGGATTCTTTGATGAAGCTGCCCAGTATGTACCGAAAAAAACGTCTAATTCAGTCGCGCGTGTATGGTCCTGCTCAGCTCATGCTAGGTTTGCCAGAAGGCTACAGTATGTCAGTGGTGCCTATTGGTGATGAGGATGATCTTTTGTATGAGTTCCGGCATGTTCTGTTTTATACCGGCGGTGTCAGCTTTACTTCCCACTTACAAAATGTTAAAAATACACTGATCACGCAAGATCTCGTGAAAATGCAGTTCAAAGGGCCGGGAACGGTGGGGCTTTTGACCGCTGGTCCGTTGTATCAGATGGCTTTGGATCCGAAACAGCCTTTATATGTGGATATTCATTGTCTAATTGCGTATCCTCGGAATGCAGTACTGCGTCTTTGTGTATATGGCAATACATTAGCGAGCCAGCATATGAATTATCATTGGGAGATGACAGGGCAAGGACATGTGCTGCTGCAGCCATGTAAGCCGGATCGCAAGTTGGATGAGCATATGAAAAACGATAGCTTATTGCGGCGAATTGCAAGGGAAGTGCTGCCTTTTGGCGGTATTTTTATAAAATAAGCGATTGGTAACAAAAAACATTTGCATTTGTTCTGAAATCCTGATATATTATTCCTTGTCGCCTCTGAGAAAGAAATGAAGTGACAAGCAACACATACCGTGCGGAAGTGGCTCAGCGGTAGAGCATCGCCTTGCCAAGGCGAGGGTCGCGGGTTCGATCCCCGTCTTCCGCTCCATATTTTAAGCGCCCTTAGCTCAGCTGGATAGAGTATTTGACTACGAATCAAAAGGTCGGGAGTTCGAATCTCTCAGGGCGCGCCATTTTAATTAAGTTATAAGCGTTTCGGGATGTAGCTCAGCTTGGTAGAGCACCTGCTTTGGGAGCAGGGGGTCGCATGTTCAAATCGTGTCATCCCGATATTTACGCGGGTGTAGTTCAATGGTAGAACTTCAGCCTTCCAAGCTGGTAGCGTGGGTTCGATTCCCATCACCCGCTTCACAAGAAAAGAAAGAGCCACCTTCGGGTGGCTTTTTCTTTTGTGCGGGTAAGGGAAGAGAACCCACAGGGATTCGGCCGTCCGTGAAGGCAAAGGGAACTGGCGTCCGCTATTTCGAGCAAATCAGCCGAATTCCCCGCCTAGGGGAACTACAGGGCTCTATTTGCTGCCAAAAAGCGGCGCATCACCCGAAAGCGGCAAAATAGAGGACCATAGTTCCCTCAGAAGGGCGAATGCACCCTTTTCCAGCTAAATAGAGGCCTGTAGTTCCGTTAACGTACAGAAGAGACGTGATACAGCCACAAAGTCGTCCTAACCCGATGCCCGAGCCCGCACATTCCTTGGCAAAAGTAAATGAAAGCGGTATACTTATTTTGTTAACGTGTGCATTAGCGTGGGACGATATCAATGAAATGAGGTCGGCGACTATGAAGGCGAAAAAGCTAGGACATGCAGGTTTTGACATCTCAAACATAACTTTTGGCTGTTGGGAGCTTGGAGGAGGTCCTTGGGAGTTCACGAACGACCAAAATAATATCGAGCTCATCCGTAAAGCGTTCGAGCTGGGCATCACAACGTTTGATACAGCTGAAGGCTACGGCAATGGACACTCGGAAGAGATCGTCGGCGCTGCTTTGGCGGATATACGTAAGCAATGCATCATTACGACGAAGGTGAGCCGAAGCAATCTAGCTCCTCAAGATGTAAGAAGATCGGCAGAAAACAGTTTGAACCGTTTGAAGACTGATTACATAGATGTGTATTACATTCACTGGCCAAGTTTTGAGATCCCGGTGCAGGATACGCTTGATGAATTTGTGAAGCTGAAAGAAGAAGGCTTAATTCGGGCTATCGGCGTTTCGAATTTCTCTTTGGAGCAGCTGAAAGAAGCGGTGAACTACGCGCAAATCGATGTCATTCAGCCGGAATACAGTTTGCTGCACAGAGCTATCGAGCCAGAGATTTTGCCATTCTGCCTGGAGCATAACATTGGTGTGATGAGCTACAGCTCAATCGCCAAGGGGATTCTGACAGGTGCTTTCCACCTTCATGGAAAGGCTTTGAAAGAAGGAGACTTCCGCAAGGAGAGAAGGCTGTTCCTTCCGGAGCATCTGGAGGCGGAGAAAGAGCTTTTAGCTGTCATGAAAGAAATGGCGGATGCCAAGGACGCTAACGTGACACAGATCGCAATTGCTTGGCTGCTGCACCAGGAAGCACTTACCTCGGCTATTATAGGGACACAGGATGAGCATCATCTTGAAAATAATATCAAAGCGGCCTCATTATCATTATCCGCCTCAGAGTTAGCAACTTTGAACACAGTCAGCGATCGTGTGCTATCAGTCATTGGTTACACATAATTGCAAGGAAAACCACCCTAAGGGTGGTTTTTTTTGCCTATTATCCCGAGTATTCCGTACGCAATATGCGACAAAATGTATTGGTAAAACTTACCGTTTTGCAAAGGTTGTACCTACCAATTAAACTATGCTAGTCTAACATAGACAAAAAATGCCGAATCTTGGAGCATCGCAAGCTCTGGTACGGGGGACTTCTTTATTTGGGGTGAATGAGCGCTGCTAGCTGAGCGTACTAGGGAAAACCTCTTCCCGAACCCGTCAACTAACCTCGGAGGCGTCAAGGAGGCAAGGTTTTGAAATCTTTTTCTTCACGTCTTATTTGTTCATGCGCACTATTATGCGCCGCAGTACCGATGTTTACAGCACACTCCGCTCAGGCTGCATCCGCGCCTACGGACCGCCCTGTCAAGGTGCAAGTCAATGATGAGCTGCTGAAGTTTCCGGAAGTTCAGCCTTACATTGATGACAAGGGCATCATGCAAGTTCCACTCCGAGTGCTATCTGAGAAGCTGGGCTATCAGGTGAGCTGGGAGAAGCAAGAGGACCAAATCGAGGTCACACTGGTTAACAAACAGCAGTCCATCTTACTCATTACAGAGCAGCAACAAGCGCTTGTGAACAGTAAGAAGATCAGTTTGGAAAGCAGTCCAACCGTGTACCAAGGGAATACATATGTCCCACTGCGTTTCATCACGGAAACCTTCGGTTCGCCAATTGAATGGAATGAAGCTAATCAGATCGCGATTGTGGATGTGGATGGAAAATCGCACAAGCCAGCCTGGATCGCACCGCCGCCACCACCAGCTCCAGCACCTGCACCTAAGGTGGCAGCCGCTGCCGTTGTTCCGTCTGTGAGTGAGCAAATTATTCAGGCGGCGAACTCCTATATGGGCGTGCGTTATGTATGGGGTGGAACGACGCCGAGTGGTTTTGATTGCTCCGGTTTTGTTCGATTCCTGTATCAAGCGAAGGGGATTGATTTGCCCCGTACGTCAGCGGAGATGCACAGTGAAGCAGGTACGAAAGTTTCAGATTTGAAAGCCGGAGACTTGGTATTTTTTGCTTCAAAAACAGTGAATCACGTAGGCATTTATCTCGGCAATGATCAATTCATTTCAGCGACAACATCCAGAGGCGTGGCTGTGGATAGCCTTTCGAGCGCTTATTGGAGCGCAAGGTATGTCGGAGCGAGAAGAGTTCTGTAAGGATAGGACTATCGAACACTTGTTTCTATGTTCTTTCAATTGAAAGACATAGAAGGCAGGTGTTTTTTTTCGTTCGCAGAATCATGCGATTTTTATCGAAATTTTATGGTTTTTAGCCTATAATGAAGAAATGTTTGGAAGAAAGAAAGAGCAGGTGAACACGAGCGCATGCAATTAAGTGTCTGGAAGAGTTGGTTTCATAAAAAGAGACATTCGAGTGTAGCAGATAGCATGTATACCGTGGATAAGGGACCTGCAATGCCAGATGAGGTCAGGGAAGTTATTCAGCAGTTTTTTCGTACATACAATCATTTCAAAGGGGCCAGAAGCCTGCAAACGGATACGTTTATCAAAGAAGTATTTTACGCGACGAAGCAGGATCCGAAAGATCAGCGAACAGTTGAAGAAATGGAAGCCTATATTCAACATAAGAATGTGCTGAGATTGCGCTTGAAATCTTATGTAATCGATGAGTATCTGAGTCTTGGTGAAAAAATCTGTATGATTGGTGTTACGAGGGAGTTTAGCAACAATCACAAGAATCGCGTCTTGTATTTTCTGATTAAGGAAAATGATTCCTGGAAGTTCCACCATATTGCAAGGTCGCATCATGGCACCATTTTAGATAAATTTCAAATTAAAGAACAAACGGGTTTCGTCGTAGGCAACGATAAAGCTGCACTCCTGTTCCTCACACACTCCAGTTCGTTAGATGCCTCCACGTTTATTACGGGAGATTATGTGCATGCGGAGGGGTATTTGGAAGTGGAACAAGAGCCGAGCAGCCATTTGTATTATAGAGTTGTACGGATGAATCGTGTTCACTAGAACGATAAACGATATAATGGTGCCACATACCGTGAGGGTAAGCTTTGCTCTGTCGAGTAACGCTTATTTGGCGTTTGCTCCAAGGTTACTTCTTACTTCTTTTAAGTTCACGAAGCGAATAAAAGGTACCTCTCCAGTAAATGCCGCCTTGTTTCCAAGTAAGCCAAACGGAGCGAATCATTGTATAAACAAGCAGTGAGGCGCTGACGGGAAGCAGATAGGCGGAATCACCTCTGAGGCTCATTAATCGGGACACTAGCTTGCGATAGAGCCAGATTTGCAGGATAACAGCAACCGCATAGACGGCTCCGCGCCAATCCCAGAGGAAGAGGAGGCCAAGCCACGGGCATATAAAAAAGCCGATCTGTCCCAAACAAGCGAGTAATGCGACCATGTAGCTGTAACGAAAGCCGGAAAAAAGGTTTTTTTCCAGACCAATTACCGCATCTTTGAGCGAACGGTACCATTCCACTTGAAGCAGGTGTTTGGCAGACAGCACTCTTTGGCGGTAACCAGCTCTTTTGAGGAAGATGCCTAACTGTAGATCATCGTCAGGTCGTAATGCGATCGCTTTATGCATACCAATCGCTTCATAGGCGCTCCGGCTTACCATATTAAAGGCTCCGATCCCGATGCCTGTTCCTTTCGCGTTGTCGATATTTGCACGCCAAGGTCGAACGAACAAAGAAAATGAGAACAGAAAGAAATGAACGAAACCCTTGAGTAAAGCGCCTCGCGCAAACATATTGGGGGTCAGCGTGAGATGCTGCACATCCTGTTCCTTCATATAGGTGACCGCGTCGGTGATCGTACCGGGAGCAAAAAGAATATCCGCATCTGTAAAAAGCAAATACTGCCCTCTTGCCTGGAGATACCCTTGGTATAGCGCATGATTTTTGCCAAGCCAACCATCCGGCAGATGCGTGATGTGAATGATTTGCAGTTTGGTACGGATGTCCTGCTTACCTTCCGACCACTTGCGTAGCTCCTCCAACCGGACACCGGTAGCGTCCCGGGATCGGTCATTCACGGCGATGATCTCGAGGCGCGGGTAATTTTGGGAAAGCAGATGCTTGACGGTCTCGCGAATTGTCGATTCCTCTTCTTTGGCGGCGATGATGACGGATACGAGCGATGGCTTGTCCGAGAAAGAAGTGAGCGGAGACTTAGGCAGCGTTCGCAGGTTGGGCAAACCTTTTAACACATCCACAGTGACGTATAACCAATACAGGAGGGTCAGAAGAGCGATGATGCCGAGAGTGGACACAGGATACCTCCTTATGGAAGAATAGAAGTTGATCGCATTATATCATTCATCCTTGGTAGGGGGAAATTTTTGCTGGAAGCTTGTATGAGGGGGTAATGATGGATGGGAGAGACGTTAGACAGGCGGGAGCAATTTTGGAAAAAAATGAATGGCGAGCAGTTAGCTACTTTTCTTGCAACTATTGAAAAATCGTCTGAAATGGAGCCAAGCGCGCTCTTTTTTGTATGTATCGGGACAGACCGATCAAGCGGTGATGCCTTGGGGCCGTTAGTAGGCAGCAAGCTCGTTCAAAGTGGGTATCCTCATGTCATAGGGACGTTGGAGGCACCTTGTGATGCCAGTAATATCGCGGAGCGTCTGCAGGAAATCCCGCAGGGCCATGTCGTTATTGCGATAGATGCTTGTTTGGGTCAAAAGCTGTCGGTAGGCATGTACCAAGTATCGAATCAGCCCCTGGCGCCAGGGAAGTCGGTTGGCAAAGATCTACCACAGGTTGGCGATTATACCATTGCCGCCATTGTCAACGTGGATGGGCCTAGGCAGTATAACATTTTACAAACGACGTCGCTTTACAGGGTTATGAATATGGCGGATGAAGTTGTGGAAGCGATTCGGCATGCATTTCCCCTTGCATAAACAGTTTAAGTAACAGAATGGAGGGACGAAAATGGCACCAGGCGATATGAGGCGTCTATCCGATAGGGACCGGCCTAAAGCGAAATTGAAGGATGTGTCGGTTAAAAGAATTCTGACCTTGTTCCGAGGATACTGGGGACAACTCTTAGGCATTATCGGATTGGCGCTGCTTGCAGCTGTGGTTGGGTTAATCCCCCCTTTGGTCATGAAGGAGATCATTGACCAGGCGATACCTCAAGGAAGTATGAAGCTGCTGGCCGAGATGGCAATGCTCATGCTGCTGCTTCCAGTCGTGAGCGGTGTGCTGGGGGTATGGCAAAATCATCTCAATACCAAAGTAACGCAAGGGGTTATCCGGGATTTGGGGCTGTCTTTGTTTCAAAATTTGCAGCGCCAGTCCATGGCGTTCTACACGGATGCCAGATCGGGTGAAATCGTGCAGCGGATTACGGGAGATGTGCAGGCCGTTCAAGGGGTGGTGACCTCGCTAGTGGTGTCTTCCATCACCCAGCTTGTCATCGTTGCGACAACGATTGGGATTTTGTTTGCCCTGGATTGGAAATTGGCTATTATCGCTGTGCTGATTCTTCCTCTTTTCATGATGCCGGTTAAAAAGGTTTCCAAGCTGCGTAAAGCGCTTCGCATCGAAACGCAAAAGGTAAGGTCCGATATTACCTCGCAGCTGAGTGAAAACTTCGGCATCTCCGGCGCTTTGTTGACCCGTATTTTCGGCAGGGAGCGTCAGCAGGAGGCTGAATTCAAAGCGATGAACCAGAAGGTGATGGATCTGGAGCTGCGGCTCAATCTGGTCGGCCGATGGTTCGGGATGGCGACGAGTACGCTCGGGCCGCTTGGGACAGCCATTATTTACTTGTATGGCGGGTATTCGGTGATTTCCGGCACCATGTCACTTGGGGCCATTGTTGCATTCTCGGCCTATCTCGGCCGACTGTATATGCCTGTAGGCACACTGTTGAACCTACAGGTGGAAGTAGGGACGGCGCTGGGGGTATTTCAGCGGATTTTTGAATACCAGGACATGGTGCCCGATGTCATGGATGCTCCTGATGCGCGGCCGCTGAGCCAAGTGGCGGGACGAGTGGCTTATAAGCAGGTTTCCTTCGCTTATAAGCCAGGGCAGTACGCGCTGCGCGACGTCACGTTCGAGGCGCAGCCTGGCGAGATGATCGCGCTCGTCGGGCCGAGCGGCGCCGGTAAATCGACGCTGATCGGCATGATCGCGCGGCTGTACGACCCGACGGAGGGGATCGTCGAGGTCGACGGCGTGAACGTCCGCGACGTAGGGCTTGCCTCGCTGCGCGCGCAAATCGCGTACGTGACGCAGGAATCGTTTCTGTTCCACGCGACGATTGGTGACAACCTGCGCTTCGCGCGGGTGGACGCTACGCGTGAGGAGATGGAGGCCGCGTGCCGCCAGGCCTACATCCACGATTTCATCGTGTCGCTCCCCGAAGGGTACGACACGATGGTGGGCGAGCGCGGGCACCGGCTCTCCGGCGGCGAGCGCCAGCGGATCGCGATTGCTCGCGCGATCCTGAAGCGCCCGCGCATCCTCATCCTCGATGAGGCGACGTCGCACCTGGACTCGGAATCCGAGTCCTATGTGCAGGCGGCGCTCGAGGAGCTGATGCAAGGGCGCACGACGCTCGTGATCGCGCACCGGCTCTCCACAGTGCTGGCCGCCGATCACATTCTGGTGATCGAAGCGGGCAGCGTCGTGGAGCGGGGCACGCACCGCGAGCTGTTGGCTCTTGACGGGCTGTACGCGCGGCTGTACAGCACGCAGTTCGCCAAGACGGAAGAAGAGGCGTAGGATAGCCCTGGAAGGTCTGGAAAGACCTTTCGGGGTTTTTTGTGCGTTCCGCTTCATGGAGGAAACTTGCTGACTTTGCCTAAATAACGGCCTGTAGTTCCCACTCGCGATCCATCGGTTGCTCATAAGAGACACTTCTTGTGGAGATTGCAGGATTTGGTGCATAAACCGCCAACTATAGGATATTCCCACATGTCGGTGAGAGGACAAGGAGTAGAGACGATGGTCGAGATCAACCAGGTGCTGGAAGAGATCGTTAGCGATATGCATGAGAAGTTTGGTAGGAGCGTTATGGATGCTTACCGGCTTAATAGAGGTTGGTTGAATGTGAAATGGCGGATGGTGACAGATCAGGGTCCTGTTTTCGTTAAGTTTTATCATCCGGATCGGTATAAGCTGCATGTATCGGAGAAAAGGAAAAAGATAGAGTTGACTCTATCTTTGCAGCAGCGGCTGCATGAATCGGGTTTGTCTTGTCCAGAGGTATATGCCTCCACGGAGGGAGTGTTCATGTAAGAAACCCTCTCTGGCCATCACTATGTGATCATGAGCTGGGTCGAGGGGAATGTTCCTGTTCCCGGCCGTATGAGCCATTCCCATATGGTTGATTTGGGTAAAACAACAGGTCATATGCATCAGCTGCTTCAACAGGTTCCGCTAGCCAAACAAGCATGGAAACCGGATCAAGCAGCATGCCTGAAGGAGCTTCAGACTAATCTGGAGCAAGCGATACAGAGCAATAACTTGCGACTCACTGCCTTGCTGGAAAAGGCGATCAGGAACATCCAGACGCTAGATTTTAAACATTTTTCGGAGTGCCCGGTCGGCTGGCTGCACTGGGATCTGTGGGCGGATAATCTGCTGCTGGATGCGGAGGGGATAGCGGCGATTGTCGATTTTGACCGGATGGATGTGGCATATCCTGAAATTGATATCGCTCGAGCTGTACTGTCCGGTGCATGGGGGCTGGGTGGGATTCGAATGGATACGGTTCATGCTTTTTTACATGGGTATCGGGAGCATGCTGAAGCGCCTGATGGAATGCTTCTGCGAGCCATTCAAATGCTGTATTTAATTGAATCCATTTGGTGGCTTCGTACGGAGATTTATGAGGAGACTGGCGTCCCGGCGCGGTTTTTGCAAGAAATGGAGTGGCTGACTGAGCATTGGGACAGACTGCCGGATTTAATTGGCCATTTGTAATAGACTTCCATGTTCTGCACAAGCTAACTGCAAATAAGCAGCAAGGTGAGGTCATTATTTTGAAAATATTTATGTGCATTTGGACGGTTGTCCTCCTGTTGAGCGCCAGTTGCCTACCAGTTTCAGCTGCTGACGGGGCAGAAGCGTTCGATATTCAGAAGGGTGAGGTCGTGAAGATTATTCCCCACTCGGCCCAACTGCAGAGCGAAGTAGAGAAGTGGCTGGCAGCGATTGAAGGTCCTGTAGGCTCTATGAACATTGAACCAGATAGTGGAATAGCTATTAAAATTGAGCTGGCTCCCCCTTTGAAAATCAACAATCCATGGCTAAAGGGAACGGTCACGCAAGTTGTCTTATTTGTAAGTCAGTCGGATACGTACACCCCAAAGCTTTTAGTTTTTACACAAGAAAATAATATGATCGCAATGACGCTTAAGTATGATTTACACACATTCTTCATTAGGAATAATCTTTACCACCCACAGCTAAACCTGTCCATGCCAAACTAGAACTCTTGCATACGATATAGGGAATCGTATTTCTAGCAGGAAGCGGGTGAGGTTTCATGAAAAAGACACAGGCAGCTAGATTGGAAAATCAAGTGTATTCGAATCGGGTTGCGAGATCGGAGTTCGATAAGAACTGGCGGACGGTGATAGGTAGAAGCGGGTATATCATCTACATTGCGACGGCTAATCAGGCCAAAGTGACCGTTTTGCTGAATAACGGGTCAAGCAAATTAATCACCTTCAATAAAGGCGGCAGGGTGTTGGTTGGTTCCGGGGGCGTTAGTCATTATAGTAAACCCCATTTTGCCAAAGACCTTTAAATAGAATCAGGAAAATGAAGGCTGCCGAGGTTCGGTGGCTTTTTTAGTGCCCAGTTATGGTACGATGTAGATAATATGTTTGCAGGAAGAGAGGTCATCCATAGTGGAATTAACATATTTAAAAACCTTTCGAGAAGTAGCCAAATGGGGAAGCTACACACGCGCCGCGGAAGTGCTCGGGTATGCGCAGTCGAGTATTACGACTCAAATTCAAAAGCTGGAGGAAGCTTACGGAGCCGTTCTTGTCGAACGATTCGGAAGAAGTATGAAGCTGACGCTTGCCGGCGAGGCGCTTCTTCAGTATGCCAACGACATTTACAGGCTCCATGAGGAGTCTAAGGAGGTCGTTTCCCGGCAGTCCAAAGGCATACTTTCCATTGGAACGATAGAAACGTTAGCCGCTTTTTTCCTTCCGCCGCATCTACAGACGTACCGCCAGCATTTCCCGGAAATCAATGTGACGATTCAACCGGGCAACGAGCCTTTCATTATTGAAGCTGTAAAAGAGGGGGCCCTTGATCTGGGCATCATTTTGGATCCGCCTTTTAGCGATCCTGAGCTGTATTGCCACATTTTAAGGGAGGAAGAGCTGGTGATCATCGCTAGTCCTGCGCACAAATTTGCCGCCGGTATCGAGGGTGTGCAGATCGGAGATTTGGAAAAAGAATCGCTGATTTTAACGGAAGAGGGCTGCACATACAGGGCAATGCTGCTTAGGACGCTCAAAAGCAATCAAATTCCCTATTCTATGTCCTACGAGTTCGGAAACCTGGAAGCAATCAAGCAGTGCGTCATGTACGGACTTGGCATTGCGTTATTGCCGCGCATTGTTGTTGCTGAGGATATTCAAAAAGGCCGGCTGGCCGCGGTTCCCCTTGTTCATCCGGATTTTAAATTCTATACGCAGCTTATTTATTCGAAGAAAAAATGGCAGTCCAAAGCTTTTACGGGCTTCTTAGATGTCCTCGGTGCATCCAATTATCAAAATGAATGAAGTATAGTATCGAATTCTATCGATAACTCCATGGTTTAGGAACGTGTTATAGTCAATTCAAGTCATTCAGCGATTGAAAATAACACTCAATGGAGGTCTTCATTATGAACAATCAACCTGTAAATTCGCTAGTCCTGGAAACGCCTGCTGCTTCACCGGAGGCTGTGCATCGCCATTTTATGAATAAATTAGCGGTCGAAACGGATGTAGCGGATGTGCGCTATGACATGCAGCATGGGGTCAATGATTTCCTGCTGATTGATGTGCGGAGCAATAAGGCGTATACGGAATGTCATATCCCCGGCGCAATTAATGTGCCGTCCAACCAGATCAATGAAGAGACGACGGCTGCATTTTCCAAAGACCAAGTGATTGTTGTCTACTGCTGGGGCCCAGCATGCAATGGAGGTACGAAAGGCGCAGCCCGGCTATCTAGACTTGGATTTAGAGTGAAAGAAATGTTAGGTGGAATTGAGTATTGGCGCAAAGAAGGAAACGAGGTAGAGGGCACATTGGGGCAAGCAGCTCCGTTGATTGGATAGTATTATAGCTGAAAAAAGGCACTTCTTCGGTCATTCGATGACTTGGGGGAGGCCTTTTTCTTTTTCGGATTGGAGAGGAATGGATATTAAGGGTTTTTTAGATAAAACAATTGATATTGATTATCAGTATCAATATAATAAAGCTAGTGAATAGGTAATCACCCAACAAATACCAGGAGGTGAACGAATATTGTCTTTTCAGGAGCAAATCTTGCTTTGGAATCATGCCTCGCTGAAAGTGTTGGACGTGCGTCGTACGGTTTTGCAGCCAGGTGAAAGTATACATGGTTATCAGCTTCCAGCGAGTGTATTTCTGTATGCTTCTCGGGGAAGGGCTCAGCTGCTGCTTGATCATAGTGTGTATTCAGCGGATAAATGTCATGTTTGTCATGCGGGCAAAGGCACTTTTCTTGATATTGTCAATGTGATGGAAACTTTTGAGTATTTTATGGTGTTCTATAAAGCCGTTCTGGCGCTTCCTGCCAGGAAAGATCTGCTTCGGCTGCAGGAGAAAAATAATCCATTTAGATGGCAGTTTGGATTTATGCCGCAGCGTTCGCTCTCCTTGTTTCTGCAGATGGAAGAAATGCACCAACAATGGACACAGCTTGGCGCTCTGGAAAAGTTCCACGTCAAAGCGTTATTCCATCAATTTGTCTATGTGATGCTGCAGCAGTTGCAGGAGCAGGGCGGCGAAATGACAAGCCCAGAGCCTGTCAGCCAAGCAATTCGCTATATGCAGGAACGTTATGCGGAGCAAATTACGCTGCAGGGATTGGCGGAGCTGCTGGACTGCAACGGACGACAGCTGCAGAGGCTGTTCAAAGCGAAGGTAAGCATGGGGCCTATGGAATATTTGATGCAGGTCCGGCTGGGGAAAGCGAAATCGCTTCTGCAACACACGGATGTACCGATTACCGAAATCGCAGAGGACGTTGGATATACGGACAGTTACTATTTTAGCCGAATATTCAAAAAGCATGTTGGCTTCTCTCCAGGTCGATTTAGGGATAAGTCAGGTCAGGCTGATTTCCGTCGTCAAAATCCATTGATTTTGTCGCAATTGCCCATTGTTCCCAGTAAATTGCAAAAGTATAGTGGGTTAGGTGAGGATGAATATCATTATCAGGATCTGGGTAGAGGTATGGCAGCTTATGCCGACTCAAATCCAAAGTCTTCTATTGCCGTTGGCTTTATGCTGACGCTTGCCTTGCTCCTAAGTGTATGTTCAGGACCAACCGCTGTAAGCGCTCAGGCAGACGGGAGTACAGCTTATACGAAAAGAGCTTTGGTACAGTCTTCGGCAGTAGTCGGAGGGACGGCAGAGTCGACTGCTATGGCTGCTGTACATACAACTCGAACGATCAGACATCTTAAAGGCGAACTGCCCCTGGACAAAATACCCGGAAAAATTGTTGTACTTGATGCGCAATATATCGACCAGCTGTTGACGCTTGGCAAACAGCCCGTTGGCACGGTGATTGCTACATCGGATGTTTCGGAATTCCCTGCCTATCTCTCACATCACCTGAGTGGCATTCAATTGATGGGGACTAAGGAGAAGCCTGATCTCGAAGCGATTAAGCTGGCAGAGCCCGATCTTATTATTTGCACGGAGTTTCAGGCGCATAAATATGATGAGCTTGCTCAGATCGCGCCGACGCTGTTGCTGGATCGGAATGCGGATTGGCGTTCCACGCTTCAAACTTTCGCGCAAATTTTGGACAAAGAGCAAGAGGTGCCTGACGTATTGGTCTCCTATGAGCATAAAATCGCTACTCTGCAGGCTGTGCTGGCAAGCAAGTTGGGCGGCGAGACTGTTGCTCTGATCAGGCCGCGCGATCATCAGATTCGGCTTCATACGATTGCACATCGCACAGCAGATATCTTGTATAGAGATCTAGGGATTCAAGCTCCGGATTGCGCTAAGGATAGGGAGAGGTCCAGTAAGTGGATTTCCCTGGAGTCGCTTCAACATGTAGATCGATTACTAGTTTTAACTGACGATTCCAACAAAGAATTGATTAGTGAATATCAAAAATCTGAAGAGTGGCAGCGTCTAAGAGCTGTGCAAGCCAATCAAGTGTACTCGGTTAATACAACAATGTGGATCGGATATTACGGTCCTATTGCCATCGATCTTATTTTGGATGAGATCGCAGTAGCTTTCCTGCAAGAAGATTTGCTGACGGTATAGAGATACTAGTGTGAGAGTCACCTACTATATACGGATGGAGAAGAGAATATGACCTTAACCAAAGTGCGTTTGACGATCGATTCCAGTGCGGAGGATGAATTGGCGCGTGCTAAGCTGATCGATTTGCATCAAATTGTCGTTGATCAGGTGATGCGGCTCAAAATCAATGAATCGGTGAAAGTCACGATTGAATATGGGGGAGCCGATCTGGAAGATCGGCTTTCTTCGCCAGCGGTGGCGAGTGGTGAGAAGGATGGGGATGATCTGCAAAGCGGGAAAATGGATAGCTTAAGTGAGAGGCAGCGGCAAATCGCCGAGATGCTCTGCAACCATTATTCGATTAAACGAATTGCGGAAGAGCTTTATGTGAGTGTAAATACCGTCAAGAAACATATTCAGAATATGAAAAAAGTGCTCAATATCGAGGTTTCGGGCGCAGATTTTATTTATACGGTGAAGAAAATACTGCAATATGGGGGCAGTGAGAGTAAGGTGATGCTTCAATCGGAGTAGTGATATTATCTGATTGGAGAATTTACGGTATTCGGACTTGTTTGGTATGCTGATGATGTTAAATGATAATGATTATCATTATCATGTAGATAACATAAAATAAACAAGATCTGAAGGAGTGAAGCAATAATGGTTAATCTTACTGTCACGGAACAGTCCCAAAATACGCGCTATCTCGAAAGCCAATCGCAGCGGGAATCCAATGCGAGATCGTATCCTAGAAGGCTTCCGATTGCGATACAAGAAGCGGAGGGAATTTACGTAAAAGATATGGACGGCAAGGTGTATTATGACTGCCTTGCTGGAGCCGGGACGCTTGCGCTCGGTCACAATCATCCTGTGGTCGTTGACGCGATCAAGCAAATGCTGGACAGCAAGCGACCGCTGCACACACTGGATTTGACGACTCCGCTTAAGGAGCAATTCGTGGATGAGCTGTTTGCCAGCTTGCCGGAGGAATTCGCCAAGAACGCACGCATCCAGTTTTGCGGTCCGACAGGCGGAGACGCCATTGAAGCGGCGATTAAGCTTGTCAAAACGGCTACGGGCAACCGCAGCATCCTGTCCTTCCAAGGCGGGTACCACGGATCAACCCATGCAGCAATGAGCCTTAGCGGAACGCTCGGGCAAAAAGAAAAGGTGAACGGCCTGATACCGGATGTACACTTCATGCCATACCCCTATGCCTATCGCTGCCCATTTGGCGTTGGCGGAGAACAGACGCATGAGCTTTCCTCCCGTTATATCGAAAATTTACTCGACGATCCCGAAAGCGGCATTGTTTCTCCGGCCGGCATGATTTTTGAAGTCGTGCAAGGCGAAGGCGGGTCTATTCCTGCACCTGTGGAATGGCTTCGCGAAATGCGGAGAATTACGCAAGAGCGGAATATTCCACTCATTATTGATGAGGTGCAAACAGGGCTTGGTCGGACCGGCAAGCTGTTCGCTTTCGAGCATGCCGGCATCATTCCGGATGTGCTGGTGCTGTCCAAAGCAATTGGCGGAAGCTTACCGCTATCGGTTGTCATTTATAACAGCAAATTGGATGTATGGAAGCCGGGCGCGCATATCGGCACGTTCCGGGGCAATCAGATGGCCATGGCAGCAGGTCTGGCTACACTGAAGTTCATTAAGGAGCATGATGTACCAGGCAAAGTGGAGAAACTCGGCCAACATCTGCGCAATCATTTAAACGAGTTGAAACTTGATGTGAACTGTATCGGAGATGTGCGTGGAAGAGGCCTGATGGTCGGCGTAGAAATCGTCAATGCAAAAGCATCGTTGGACCGGATCGGCCATTATCCCCAGTATCCCGAGTTGGCTAGAAGGATACAGCAGGAGTGCTTCAACAGGGGCTTAATTCTGGAAGTAGGCGGCAGACATTCTTCCGTCATGCGCTTCTTACCACCGCTTATCATCACGCAGCAGCAATTGGATGAAATTGCGCGTCTGTTCAGTGAAGCCGTTCATGCGGCCTGCGCTGCATTGGATGCGTGAGCGGAGCGGCAGAGAGAGGAGAGATCGACCACGGATGTTACAACAGCAAACGGACTCAGCCGCGAAAAGTACGGAGCTGGCGGAAACGGCGACCATACGCGCATTGCTAAACAGCTATTTGAGAGAAACCGGGGAAAGAGACCCTAGGGCAGCAATCCCCGGATTACGATATTTTATTGATTCTTTTCCTAAGCAAGGCGATCCGTTTATGCTTCATCTTCCCATGATCGGCAAAACGATCACCGGGGCCATTACGTATTACTCGGCTATTGGCCAGCATACGTATGGATCGTTTTTTTATGAAGCCATATCCGGTGGTGTATTTCGTGAGCTGAACATGGAACGGTTGCTTACGCTGCTGCTCGCAGAGCTGGGAAAAAGTGAAAAGGCTGAAAATGGTCTTAGTGACGAACAGCGGGTAAGATCCCGAATCGACAATAGCTACCGGAAAATGAGCCAGTATATGGAGCATTTCCTGAATCAAACCCAGGCGGAACTCGCCTGGAAGCCGGAATACGTCCGCTCGGAGCAGTCGCTCTATATCGGTCATCCATTTCATCCTTATCCGAAAAGCACCGAAGGTTTTGACTTTAACGAACTGGCTGCTTACAGCCCCGAGATGGGGGCTTCCTTTCAACTGCATTATTTTGCAGTCCGCAATGAGCTGGTGCACGAAGAGTGGCTGGATGGAGAAGAAGCCGTGGCGCTTCGACCTTTCGCTACCTTGCATGCGCGTCAGCAATTAGGCGATGCAGCAGGAAGCTACAAATTGCTGCCTATGCATCCTTGGCAGGCGGTTCATGTCCTGCGCCAGCCGCAAATTCAGGAAAGGATGAAGAAATCGGATATCATCAGCCTTGGTTTATGCGGTCCTGTCGTATATCCGACTTCATCGGTAAGAACAGTGTGGGAACCGGCCGGAGGCTACGGCTTCAAGCTGCCGCTGCATGTTCGCATCACGAATCTGCTGCGCGAGAATACACAGGAGCAAGCAGAACGGACGATGGATGCGGCACGCGTGCTGCATCATCTTAAGGATGCGTGCAACAATGCACATTTTCAAATTCTTTCCGAAACGGGCTACAGCAGCGTTCGGTTGACGGAGATGCCAGAGGAATGGTCAGCCTGTTTCACGGTCATTTACCGTCCAATGAAGCTTCCTAACCCATTCACGTACGTGCTGGCTTCGGTGTTAGAAAGCTTGCCAGGGCAAAAGGAGCCTAAACTGATCCAGGCAATTAGACGAAGCGGGCAGGGTACACTGCCTGACTTGCGGGAGTGGCTGGCTGCATACTTACGAATCTCGATGGTATCCCTGCTGCGCCTGCTAGCCGAGCAGGGAATTTCCTTCGAGGCTCATTTGCAGAACTCGCTAGTGTCCTTGAAGAATGGCATGCCCGATTGTTTTTATGTGCGTGACCTCGAAGGCGTAAGTATCGACCGCCGCAAGGCCGCCGAAGCTGGCTGGACCCAAACGCTGCTGGCAGAGAGCAGTCCTGTGCTCTACGAAGAGTCTGAAACTTGGATGAGAACGAAATATTATTTCTTCGTGAATCACTTAGGTTCACTGGTGCATACGATTGCGGCCTATAGCCGTGAAGCTGAAGAGCCATACTGGCGCATCGTCCAGGACGTGCTCCAACAAGAGCGTTCGAGAGCAGACGAAAGGATGCTTCCTTATCTTGACGATTTGCTGCATAGCGAAAGCCTGCCCGCGAAAGCCAACTTTACAAGCTGTTTTTTATCTAGGGGAGAAAAACCGCTGTTTGTCGACATCCCAAATCCGATGAAGGTGTAACTGTGGAGAAGTGGAAACGGAATCTTTACATTTTATACGTCGGTCAATTTCTGGCTATGGCCTCAACAAGCAGCATTACCCCCTTTTTACCGTTGTACTTACAAGAACTTGGATTTACGGATCCGAAAAAGGTGCTTTTCTGGTCCGGCATGATCTACGGTGCGAACCTACTGACAGCCTTTCTGTTCTCCCCGATCTGGGGGAAGCTGGCTGACCGCTATGGTCGCAAAGTGATGCTCGTCCGATCCGGCATCGGCATGGCGGTCACGATTACGTTGATGGGCGTTGCCACCAGCCCGGTGCATTTGCTGCTGCTGCGTCTCGTCAACGGCGTGCTTTCCGGGTTCGGCCCGGCGGCAATCGCCCTTACCGCCACGAATACGCCCAAAGAGCGAAGCGGGTATGCGCTGGGTATTTTACACTCCGGGGCGGTAGCCGGAACGATTTGCGGGCCGCTGCTGGGCGGCTTGATGGCTGACCATTTCGGCTTGAGAGAGGTGTTTTTTTATACCGGCATCAGCATTTTTGTAGCTGCCCTAATCGTTATTTTTGGCGTTAAGGAAAAGTTCGAGAAGAAAGTGAAAGCGGAAAAGAAAACAGATCTGATTCAGGATTTTAAAATCATTGTGGCTAGAAAGCCAATTGCCTCGCTTTTCGTCTCCTCCGCAATATTAAGGGCGGCAATGATCGGCACCCTGCCACTCATTCCGCTATATGTACAGCATTTGGCAGCCGGATCCGATAATCTGGTCGTTCTGGCAGGGATCACCTCGGCATCCATGGGGATTGCCAATATGATCACAGCTCCGTATCTGGGCAAGCTCGGCGACAAATACGGTTCACATCGCATTTTTATTTATGCGGTACTTGGTGCGATTGTGTTTTCGATCCCGCAGGCATTTGTCCACCAGTTGTGGCAGTTAATTGTCTTAAGGTTTTGCACCGGTGCTTGCATTGGCGGCATGATGCCATCGATGAATGTGCTGATTCGGCAGTATGCACCGGTAGGCATGGAGAGCCGCACATACAGTTATGTTAACTGCACAGTGCTGCTGGGCGGCTTGGCAGGTTCACTCGGTATGGGCGTCATCGCGTCGAATTTTGGCTTGCCGATGATCTTTCTGTGTGCAGCCGGACTGCTGATTATGAGTAACATTTGGATGAGAGTGAACGTGTTTCCCCACATCACGCAGCGCAAGGATTCGGCTGCTCTGGCCGTCGGTCAGGAAATAATCAAATGAGGTGTAGCGAATGAATACGACACAATGGGTATCTGCAAGCCAAGTTGATTTGGATAAAAAAGTAGAGGAACGGGTGCTTGGCCAGTTAATTGAAGCTGTTCTTTATGAGCAAATTGCCATCCCCTTGAGCGGGGTGCCGGCTTCCGGATTTAACGGAGAACTTGTTTTAGAAGGGAAGGCAGCTGACGGGGAGACGGTAACTTATCGTTTTCAGGCGAAAAGAAAAATGACCTTTGACCGCATCCGTTTAGCCAGAGATACAATCAAGCGCCAGAAGGGGAAGGAAGAATGGGCCACTGCGCAAGTATCCCAGTTCGTCCTGGAAGTGCTTGGCCAGATTCAGCCGGACAAAGAACGACTGGGTATGCTGCTTCAAGAGCTGCAAAGCACGTTCGTGAACGATGTGCAGGCTCAGGCTTACCGGGCATCTTTGCCGCAAACAAGGCAGCAGCGCAGCTATGATGAGTTGGAAAGCTTGCTGGACGGCCATCCGTATCACCCGTGCTATAAGTCTCGAATCGGCTTCAGCCTGGAGGAGAATGCCCGTTACGGCCCTGAATTCAATCAGGATCTGCAGCCTGTATGGTTGGCCGTTGCCAAGGCTCAAAGTCAGCTTTCTCTTTTGGAAGGCGAAGATTATCGGAACATGATTCAAGCTGAACTTGGCAGTGACGTTGTTAGCCGGTTCGTGGCGATTTTGACGGAAAAAGGGTTAAATGCGGCTGAGTATCTGTTCATGCCTGTTCATCCTTGGCAGTGGGAACACATGATTACCTCTGCCTTTCAGCAGCAGTTAACGGATTCTACAATCGTGAAGCTTGGGTTTGGGGAAGATGTGTACCGTGCGCAGCAATCCATTCGCAGTTGGGCGAATCAGTCGAACCCGGAGAGAGCTTACTTGAAAATGGCGCTAAATATTACGAATACATCGACAAGACGCATGCTTGCGAAGCATACGATTCTGAACGCGCCGCTTGTTTCGCGCTGGTTGTTGTCACTGACGGAGAAGGATGAGACGGCTCAGAAGCTTGATCTTGTTTTTCTGGCTGAATTTGCTGGCATCACCTATGAGTATGATAAGCTTCCAGCTGAATTGCAGCCGCAGGCTTACGGGAACTTGGGGGTCGTGTGGAGGCAAAGCGTACACCGCTTCTTGAAAGACGGCGAAGCCGCTATTCCGCTGAGCTCAGTCACGTATGTAGACGGTCAGCAGCCATTCATTGAGCCGTGGGTACAGCAATATGGCCTCCAGGCCTGGACGCGCGAGCTGCTTGATACAGCTATAACCCCGCTTATTCACATGCTGTATGCGCACGGATTGGCGATGGAGTCGCATGCCCAAAATATCGTGCTCATTCACAAAGACGGCCTGCCTGCTCGACTGGCGTTGAAGGATTTCCACGATGGCCTGCGATTCTCCAAAGCGCAGCTTCCACAGCCGGAGCTTTGTCCGGACCTGAACTTGGAACCAGCAGCGCACCGGGCAATCAACCGGCATTCCTATATGCAAACGGATGATTTGGAAGCCGTGAAAGATTTTCTGCATAGCGCCTTTTTCTTCGTTTGTTTAGGCGATATCGGGATATTTTTGAACGAGCGTTACGGGCTGGAAGAGTCGGAGTTTTGGCAAATGGTCGCCGATGTCATTCAGCAATATCAACAGGAGCACCCCGAGCATAAGGCTAATTTTGAAAAATATGATCTCTTCTCCGATACAATTCGGATCGAACAATTAGCGCGTAGAAGGCTGTGGAAGGACATGGAAGTCGATCCGAAGCATGTTCCGAACCCGTTAGCCCATTATCGTTTCTCACAAGGAGGCCGTGTATAATGCCAAACAAACATGCAGGTAATAAGGCTGAACAACGGGTAATGGAAGATCTGGTGAATGCTTTACTGGCGGAACAATTTCTAGAAGGTCATGCGTCTGTAGAGCTGATAGCCAAAGAAGAGTGGACTTCCATTGCCTCTCAGGACGATCTGTTGAAAATGGTTCAGCAGCAATTTGGAGCTGAGGTAGAAGCGCAGGCAACTCATGTATACCGGTGGAAGCTGGAGGATGCCGTCATTGTGTTACCAGTGAGCACGTCGATTACACAGCCATATCGGTTTGAAGCTTCCTACGGTGTGTTTAAAGTGAACCAAGGAAAACTGTCCAGGCTCGGCTCGCTGGAGCTTATGGGGCATGTTGTGACGCTGTACGCCAATGACCCGGTGGCGGTCGATCCATATGGCGCGGTGAAGTTCCTGCATATGATCGAACAAACGCTGCTGCAAACGTCATTTTCGCTGGAAAATGAGCAGCCGAGCGCGCCGATTCTCGGATTGCCGCAGGCGGCTTCCCTGCTGGAGGCAGAGCGTAAAGCGGCTTACCGTGACCGGCCATTCCATCCAGTGTCCAAAGTGAAGCAAGGATGGGTTTATGACGAGTGCAGCAGCTACACGGCTGAATTCGGACGTCCGATCAAGCTGAACTGGATGGCTGTGAAGCAGGATTACGTCGTATCCGGGCTTGAGGAAGGGCGCGAGTTGTTTCCGGTAGACCTACTGCTTTCGGAGGAGGAACGAAATCAAATCAACGCGGAGCTGGACAGACGCGGTCTAGGTGAAGGCGCATATACAGCGATTCCTGTGCATCCATGGCAGATGTCCGCGATTTTGCCGGAGCAGATTAAAAGAGAGCTCGAAGAGAAGATCTGCATTCCTTTGGAGACGGAAACGGGCACCTTCTACGCAACGTCATCCGTGCGCTCCTTAATGCCGGAGAATCAGAGTCCTTATCATGTGAAACTGCCGTTAGGCATTTATTCACTTGGCGGACTTCGTTATTTGTCGGCGATTAAGCTGATGAACGGCCAGCAAGCGGAGTCATTGATGAGACAAGCCGTGGAGCGGGATACCGTGCTGAAGCAAAAGCTGTTTTTATGCGATGAAACGAAATGGTGGGCGTATTTGCCGGAAGACCGGGATTTGTTCGCGGACTATCCAAGACATTTATCTACGATGATTCGGGAATATCCAGCAGAGCTTGTGCAAGATGCTGATATTCGTCTGCTGCCGATGTCAGCGCTTTCGGTTCATGAGTCTGTGGAAAACGGACATCTATTTGATGAGTGGTTAAAATGGATTGGATCCGATCTAAGTGCCGATGCTGTCGTGCGGCTGTTTCGTGAAGTGCTGGTGTCCTACTTCGAGATCTGTTTCCGCTTGTTCCGACTCGGCATGATGCCGGAAGTGCACGGCCAGAACTGCGTGCTGGTCTGGAAGCAAGGCAAAATAGAAGGGCTGCTGCTTCGCGATCATGATGCACTGCGCGTGCATGTGCCTTGGTTAAACGCGAATGGTCTCGAAGACCCGGCATACACGCTCCGTGCGGGATATCCGAACTCGCTGTATCACGATCAGCCGCAAAAGCTGCTGACTTTTTTCCAAATGCTCGGCATCCAAGTGAACAGCTACGCCATTCTGAAAAGCGTTGCTGACTACTACGGCTTGAATGAAGCCTCCTTGTGGAAAGAGCTGAAGTCATGCTTGGAGGAGGCCATCCAGAAAGCAGAAGTGCCGGATGAAGTAGCGGAAGTTCTGAACGATGCGCTGTTCGTTAAGGCTGCTTGGCCATGGAAGCAGATCGTGCGTCCGCTTCTAAAAAAGCAGGCTTTGCGCGTTCCGGGCAGCATGCCTTATGGCCAAGGCGAAGTGGCGAATCCCTTTCATGTTTTGAGTGAGGCACATCAGACCAAGGACTTGAGCAAAGAAGCTCAGCTGACGAGTCGCGCATAATTAACGATGTTAACGATAGGAGAGATCACGTATGTTTCGTATTCAACCAAGGGTACAAGGCGTAACGCCTGAACTTCTGGAGCTGTATAAAGACATTAGCCCCTCTACGATCGGTCATATGACAGACTTCGGCTTTCTGCACGGCGCTCAGCCGTTGTTCAGACCGATTCGTCTGTTGGGGAACGCTGTAACGGTACGTACACCGCATATTGACTCCAGCGCCATTACTAAGGCTATGGAGTTGGTGCAGCCCGGGGATGTGCTCGTGATTGACATGTCCGGCGATGAGCAGCGTGCTTGTTGGGGAGAATTCAGAACCTATGCGGCGATAGCTAAAAAGGTTGCCGGTGTCATTGTTTCCGGCTGCGCTGCGGATGTTCGCGCGATTACGGGGCTCGGCTTTCCCGTGTATTCCAAGGGCATCAGCGCACTCACCACGCGGACGCTGAAGCTGGAGGGCGAGGTTAATACACCTATTAGCGTATTTGGGGTAAGCATCCAGCCCGGCGATTTGATCGTGGGGGATGATGACGGTGTTTTCGTTATTAATCCGAGCGAAGCGACGGAAATCGGCTTGAAGGCTTTGGAGAAACAGCAGAAGGAAGAGCAGAGAAGAAAAGAATACGGCTACGTCCTGCCGATCTAGATAAATTTCCGTATATGAGGTGATAGGAGTGAAAGAACCGAAGAAACAGCTGCATTTGAACTTGTTTATTTTGAGCACAGGCCATCATGAAGCCTCATGGCGGCATCCGGACGCGCAGCCGCAGCTTGCGACAAGTCTGGACTACTACCAACAGCTGGCCAAAACCGCCGAGCGAGGCAAAATGGATTCTATCTTTTTAGCTGAAAAATATAGGTTAACCCCGTTAATTAAATATCGGGTCATTCCCCAGCTTGAAGCGTTCACGCTGCTATCTGCGATAGCGGCCGTGACCGAACACATCGGACTGACGGCAACAGCCTCGACCACTTACAATGAGCCGTACCATATTGCGAGGAAATTCGCTTCTCTCGATCACATTAGCGGAGGTCGGACGGGATGGAATATCGTGACTTCGACAGGGGATGCAACGGCGCATAATTTTAGCAAGGATCACCATTTGGATCATAAAGTCCGTTATGAACGCGGCAAGGAATTCGTGGAGGTTGTTAAACGGTTGTGGGCTGGTTGGGCAGAGAACTCGTTGCTGGTTGATAAGCAGTCAGGCATCTATGCTGATGTCAGCCGGATTAAGGGCGCGGAGTTTGCTGGTGAATTTTTCTCTGTAAAAGGGGCCTTGAATATCCCGCGTTCTCCACAAACGCACCCTGTCTTGGTGCAAGCCGGTTCATCCGAAGATGGCAAGCAGTTTGCTGCCGAGTTGGCGGAAGTGATTTTTACGGCGCAGAACACGATGGAGGAAGCGATTGCCTTTTATTCCGATGTGAAAAGCAGATTGAAGCAGTTTGGACGTTCCGAGGATCAATTGAAAATCCTGCCTGGGTTTATCCCATTTGTCGGGGACACGGAAGCGGAAGCCAAGGCGAAAGAAAGAGAGCTGAATGAGCTGGCCGTCTCTGAATACGGCATTCGGAGCCTATCGGATCTGCTCAAAATCAATTTGTTTCAATATCCGCTGGACGGTCCCGTGCCGCTCGAGGATCTTCCATCCATAGACGAGATACAAGGGCAGAAAGCACGGTTCCAACTATATGTCGACCTGGCGCGCCGGGAAAACCTGACGATTCGAGAGCTGATTATCCGGACGGCTGGGGGCAGAGGGCATTTTACTTTTGCCGGAACGGCTGTGCAGATTGCAGATGAAATGGAGCGTTGGTTGGTGAACGGAGCGGCAGATGGGTTTAATCTGATGCCTGCGCTCTTGCCAGGAGGTTTGGATGATTTTGTGAATAAAGTGATTCCCGAGCTTCAGAAAAGGGGCATTTATCGCACGGAATATACAGGTTCCACGTTGAGAGAGCATTTAGGTTTAACCCTTGAACATGAACTGGTAACACGCAGTTAGGTTTGGAAGTATGGGGATAATTGTCAGAAAAGTCCAAAAAAGTGGTCGCGAATGTCCATTTTCATAACCAGGTACTTCCGTATAATAAGAATGAGAATCAATATCATTGATCGAATATATATGTAGGGGGATCAACAAAAATGGTAAGGCAAAAAAAAGCAACACTAGTACTGGCTGCAATGCTTTCAATGGCAGCTATATTTACAGGCTGTCAGCCAAAACAGGAAGCGGCTCCGGCAGCCGCACAGACGCAAGCGCCGGCACAGGCGACTGCGGACGCGAATAGCGTCAGAGTGATCAAGCACGCGATGGGCACGACGGAAATCAAAGGAACGCCTAAAAAAGTTGTGACTTTGTTCCAAGGGGCGACAGATGCTGCTTTGGCTTTAGGCGTGAAGCCGGTTGGAGCGGTTGAGGCGTGGATCGAGCAGCCTTGGTACAACTACATCAAGGACAAAATGGACGGCGTTACGAACCTGGGGTCGGAAAATCAGCCGAACCTGGAGAAATTGGTTGCTTTGCAGCCGGACCTTATTATCGGAAGTAAATTCCGTGATGAAAAAATTTATGAGCAATTAAAAGCTATTGCACCAACGGTAATGACGGAAGACGTGTATTTCTGGAAAGACTCGTTGAAATTGACAGCTGAAGCGACGAATACGAAGGATGCTGAAACTAAGTTTTTGGCTGACTGGAATAAAAAAGTAACGGATTTTAAAGCAAAGATGGGAGATAAGCTGAAACTGGAAGCCGGCATCGTTGACTTCCGTGTGGATCATGCCCGTATCGTGTACACAGGGTTCTCGGCATCTGTCTTGGAGGAACTTGGGATTACACGTCCTGCCAACCAACGGGGTAAAGAGTGGGGTATTCAACTGCAATCCAAAGAGAATATCACACAGATGGATGCAGACATCATTTTTGACCAAACGGCAAATCGTACGGATGGACGCCTGGAGTTAAGAAAAACTTGGAGTGACTCCCCGCTGTGGAAAAACTTGAGAGCTGTTAAAGCGAGTAAAGTATTCGAAGTGAATGCAGCAACGTGGAATAACGGTTCCGGCCCGTTGGCAGCAACTCTAATGATTGATGATCTTTATAAATTCTATGGTGTGACGAAATAATTGGAATTTCGAGGCTGTTGACCTTTATGTCAACGGCCTTCCCTTAATTTTACAGTGAATTTAGAAGAGGAGGATCCCTGTGAGACCATTATTGCACCAGACACCTTATAAAGCGCTGGGTTTGGTGTTTGGGATAATTATTTTTGTACTATCCTTTGTGCTAAGTGTTGTGCTTGGTTCATCGCATACAAGTGTTGCATCGGTTGTGCAGTCATTAATTCATTACGATGTGAATTCGAACGAGCAAGTGATCATTCGAACGACCCGGATTCCCCGGGCTCTATTCGCTACAATGGTTGGAGGGAACTTGGCCATTGCAGGTGCGCTCATGCAGGCGCTGACACGGAATCCGTTAGCGTCCCCGAGCATTTTTGGCATTAATGCAGGGGCCGTATCTTTTGTCGTCATCGCGATTACATTTCTCCCACTTACTTCAATTGACCAATTGATTTGGGTAGCGTTCGCTGGTGCTGGTATTGCTGCTTTCGCTGTATATTTCCTCGGTTCTCTAGGACGAGAGGGACTTACGCCGATTAAAATTGTATTGGCCGGTTCTGCCATGACCGCACTGTTCAGTTCGTTTACGCAAGGGATGTTGGTCGTTCGTGAGGCTACCTTGCAGAATGTCATGTTTTGGTTAGCAGGGGCTGTGGCGGGCAAAAATCTGGATACGTTGATTCCGGTGCTGCCCTATATGCTAGTTGCCGCCGTTACAGCGCTGGTGATGGCACATCCTGTTAATATCCTTGCTTCGGGTGACGATGTTGCCAAGGGTTTGGGCCAGAAGCTTGGACTAGTTAAAGTGACGGTAGCCATAACCGTAATCCTGTTAGCAGGCAGCTCGGTGGCTGTCGCCGGTTCGATCGGTTTCGTCGGTCTTGTGATACCGCATATTGCCCGGTTTGTTGTTGGCCTCGATTATCGTTGGGTGATTCCATATTGTGCTGTTTTGGGGGCTATTTTGCTTCTTTTGGCTGATCTTGTTGCCCGATTTGTCATTATGCCGGGAGAAGTACCGCTTGGCGTTATGACGGCTTTGATCGGCGTACCTTTTTTCATCTATACCGCTAGAAAAGGGCTGCGCTCGAAAGGAGGGACGTCATCGTCATGAGTCGGTTAGTCGTGTACCGAAGTAAAACCGGCAGGTTTTCTTTTCTTTTTCATAGGAGGACACTCCTTGTTATATCTGGTCTGACATTGCTGACAATCGTGTTGTTCTTGATTAGTACGGGGCTTGGCAGCAATTTCATAACACCGCAGGATGTGTTGAAAACGATCTTTGGACAAAGCACTCCGCAACATGAATTAGTGATCGGAACGCTAAGGCTTCCACGGATTATTGTGGCCATCCTCGTGGGCGCTTCGCTGGGTGTTGCTGGATCGATTCTTCAGGGAATGATTCGTAATCCGCTTGCCTCGCCTGATATTATTGGTGTAACTGGAGGGGGCACGTTAGCGGCAGTTACGTTCATTACTTATTTTGCAGGCACTGTCAGCATTCATTGGCTGCCTGTAGCTGCTTTTGTGGGGGCTGGCTTCGTGTCCCTGATCATTTATTTATTGGCGTGGCATAAAGGGATTACACCCACGAGGCTGGTTCTGATCGGGATCGGAATTTCGGCGGCGACCAGTTCCTTAACGATGTTAATGATCGTGCTCAGCCCGATGAATTCAGCGACCAAAGCGTATACATGGCTGACTGGGAGCGTCTACGGCACATCTTGGGACAACGTGTATACCTTGCTGCCTTGGGTGATTGTGTTCATTCCATTGGCGCTCTATTTTGCCAGGCATATTAACTTACAGGAGATGGGAGATGACCTGGCTGCAGGGCTGGGAGCCACCGTTCAGCTGCATCGCTTTTTCTTGCTTTTCATCAGCGTGGCGCTGGCGGGTTCGGCGGTGGCGGTTGCCGGTGCGATTGGCTTCGTAGGATTAATTGCGCCGCATATTGCTAAAAAGCTGGTTGCACCCTCGTATGGGGGATTAATTCCCGTATCAGCGCTGATTGGAAGCCTGATGGTCTTGATCTCCGATACAGTGGCGAGAACGGCGTTTCCTCCACTGGATATTCCGGCCGGCGTGTTTACCGCAGCTATTGGCGCTCCGTTTTTTATTTTTCTGCTGTATCGGAATCGGAATCGATGAGGAGGTAGGTGGGAAGAGCCTGCTGCAACTGGCCAGATGAAAAAGATGGAAAAGCTACCGCTAATCTGTGCTGCTCAGCGGCCGTGGAAGAAATAGATGTAGAAACTCCATCTAAATCGCCGATAGTTGGCCAATATCAGGTAGTTTCGGCGAAATTAGTGGCAGAAACTCCCGCTATGAGCATAAAAGTGGGTTTATTGCGATAAATAGCAGGAGTAATCGGCGTTATTGAGAAGCCATTCATAGAAATCTAGCAAAAAGCCCCAAAATGTCCGCGTACAGCGAGAATTTTGAGGCTTTTTGCTAGATTAGAAGCAGCCGAACAAAAGGGAACGGACACGGGGATTTCCCCGAGTCCATTCCCTTTTTAGGAGATAGGAAGCTGCGCTCCACGCATCCTCGGCACGTATTCAGCACGCAGGTGGCTGCGCTTGAAGAGTGTTGCGGCTGCAATCTATATACATCGGGTAAACAACTTCTCTTTTTTGGACGGAAGATAAAGACAGTGGCAATGTCTCCTCTGAGCCTCCGAAATCCGCAAGCCCCTCAAATACCTCAATGACCTTCGGAGGTTTTTCACTGCTTTCATTCCCGTGTTGACTCTGATAGGAGAACCTCATCGCTTTGTCCTTTATGAGCACATCTACAAACATGCAGAACATGATACCTACAACGAACACACCCATTATAATGAATTCCAAATCTCTCATCATGGTTGTCCTCCTATGAATCATTTTTCATAGGTTAACGTACTTTGGATAAAATGTCGCTCGAATGTCGGTGTCGTATTCTAGCTTATTTTAACGACAAGGCTCAATTGCCCTCATTTGTCCTGTTTCTTACTCAAAATAGGCTTTTTTCCCTTTACCATGAACGCCGGCTAACCCGATTTGCCCGAATCCGGTTACCCCTTCACGGGCGCCGTCAATCATGGGATCGACGTAGCGGGCAAACCAGGCTTCCAGTTCGCCTCTCATTGCGACGCTCTGCTCTTGCGTCCCTGGCAGGTCGATCAGATTATGCCTTTCATCGGGATCCTCAGCCAAATGGTACAGCTCATGCGGACCGTATGGGTAGCGGTGCACATATTTCCAGTCGGTCGTCCGAATCATGCGCACAGGACCGTACTCGTCATAAATGACAACCTGCTCACGCATAGGAGCCGATTCGCCCAGGAGGAGGGAGTGGAAGCTTGATCCAGGAAGCTTTATGGTGTTCGGTTGCTCACAGCCCACATAAGCAAGCAGCGTAGGCATGAAATCGTACCCGCTTACGAGATTATCGCAAACTTGCCCTTGAGGAATGATGCCCGGCTGGCTAAAAATGGCCGGTACTTTGACAGAAGTATCGAACATGTTCTGCGGGAACGTCCCGTTTCCTTTTCCCCATATGCCGTGATGGCCGCAGTTGAAGCCGTTGTCCCCCATATAAATAATCAGGGTATCTTTGCGAATGTCCATGCTGTCCAGCTTATCTACGATCCGGCCGATATTCGTATCCATCGCGGTCACAGCGGCAAAGTAGCCTTTCAAATTCTCCCGTTGGTCGTCTGACCATGGCGCTGTTTTGATCGACCATGGATGCTTGGGCTCCTGCGGACAAGTTTCGAACTTGCAGTTATCGTAAGAATCGACAATGTCCTGAGGATGATTATCGATCCATGGACTGTGAGGCGCCGTGTAGTGGACGCTTAAGTAAAACGGCTTGCTGCCGTCCTGCCGATCCAAGAAGGAAAGCGCATCGTCCGTGATGACGTCGGTCAGATAGCCAGGCTCATTCACCAGCTCGCCGTTGCGAATCATCGGGGCATCGTAATAATTGCTGCCGCCGCTTTGGTGCGCATACCAGTGCGTGAAGCCTTTTTGCGGTGTGATGCTGTCTCCCAAATGCCATTTGCCGCTTAGTCCGCAAACGTAACCGGCACCAGCCAACACATCGGTGTACGCCATCTGCCCCTGCAAATATTGGATAGCGGAGTCACCTACATTGCCATCCCGGATCCAATCGTGTACACCATGCTGGGACGGAATGCGCCCAGTCATCAGCGAAGCGCGTGCCGGCGAGCAGACCGGTGAGGTGCAAAAAAAGCTGGAGAACCTCATCCCTTGGTCTGCAAGACGATCCAGATTAGGTGTGCGGATCTCATGATTGCCTGCACAGCCCATAGCCCACGCCCCATGGTCGTCCGATAAGATGACTATAATGTTAGGCTGCTCATTTCGGTTTGCATGCGTCGATTCCTGCTTTTGATCGGTACTCATCGTCGTTCATTCGCCTCCATCACTTATTTTTTTTGTCCCAAATAAGCTTTATTGACAGCTTCCAGCACCTTGTCGCCGCCTTGTTCCCGCCACTTCTTGGACAGTTCGACCAGCCCGCTGTCGATATCTTTCTTGCCCGTAATCATATCCAAATAATATTGATTGGCCAGTTCATTAATGACACTGCCTCGTTCAATTTCTTCCGGAGTTGTCGTGTTGACCAAATTCGGAACCATATATTTGGAGGCAATCTCTACGGATTGTTTAGCCCTGTCCGCTTGAGGCTCGGTTTGCGGCAAGTAGGTTTCCGTCAGCGGCCAAACGACACTACCCCAGGCAAGCGGATGAGACCATCCGTTCGAAGCAAAGTTATCTTTTGCCCGTTCTTCTTCATTGTAAGTAATTTTATCGCCTTGTTTGGTATAATGGACGCCTTCGATCCCTAGCTCCAGCAAATCACGGCCTTCTTTGGAGAGCATGAATTCAATGAATTTCGCCGCTTTTTCAGGATTTTTCGCACTTTTCGTAATCGCCGTGAATAGGCCGCTCTTCGGGGCTTGCGCCAGACCCCGTTTTCCATCCGGACCAGCAGGCGGAGCCATAAACCCAAGCTTGCCGTTAGGATTTACTTTTTGCAAACTCGTTTCCAGTCGACTCACATGCCGGTAAAGAGCAGGGGCCATGAATCCGACTTTGCTTTGATAAAACTTCTGCTCGCGCTGTTGCGTGTCGTTGAGCAAAAATTCGGGATCGATCAGTTTCTCGCTCCACAATTTGTGAATATACTGAACACCTTGCTTAAATGCGGGATGCTCAAAAATGGGAATGACTTTCCCGCCGTTATCTAGCGCCCAGTCGGAGTAAGGCAAACCATAGGCATAAAACACGAAGTTGAAGGAACTGTTAAACCCGTTACTCTTAACTCCCGTTAGGCCATAGGTGTCCGCTTTGCCGTTTTTGTCCGGATCTTGCGTAGCAATGGCTTTCATAGTTTGATAAAAGTCATCCAGCGTCTCAGGCGGTTTCAGCCCAAGCGTTTGCAGCCAATCCGCTCGGTAGGCAAGCGTTTGATTGGCACGTTCGAGTTCGACGAATGGATAGCCGTAATACTTTCCATCAACAGCCGTTCCCTTGAAATTGGCTTCAATTTTCGCTTTGGCGGTCGGCATAACAGGGAAATAGTCGTTAAGCGGGACGAGCAAACCCTCACTGATCCATTGGCTTACGGATGCCGAAGGATAGTTAATCGTTACGACATCCGGCATATCGCCCGAAGCCATGGCTACGCTGATTTTCTCATATCCGCCCTCTGGAACGGTTCTGACTTCGAGATCAATGCCTAGTCGCTTATTAATTTCAGCAATAATGCGGTCCCCAGGCTGAATCGACTTGGCGGCCGCATCGCCCGATGTCAGAAACACCAGCTTTGTGGGCTGCCCGGTTTTTGCGCTGCCCTCGGCCAGGTTCGCATTGTCCGTTTTAGTAGAACAACCTGCCGTTGTTAATGCAAGTATTGAAGCTAATGCAAAACTTACCCATTTTGTCTGTAATTGCATTCGCATGTTCGTTCCTCCTCATTTTCCTATACTTAAATTACGATTCTTGCTACTCCTTAACAGCTCCAAGCGTAACCCCTTGCACGAAATAACGTTGAAAGAAGGGATAGATAAGAATAACAGGAATGACGGATATCATAATCGTCGCCATTTTGACGGATGGACCGAGAAGGAAAGGGCTGTCCCCTCCCGATTGGAAAGCGGCCTCGTTATCAATCAGCATGGAGCGCAGGAAGAGCTGTAAAGGCCATATTTTTTTATCCGTAATGTACATGACTGCCGTGAAAAATTCGTTCCACCTGGACACCGAGTAGAAGAGGGCGATCGTCGCCAGCGCCGGCATGGAAAGGGGGACGACCACCCTTAGCAAAATGCCGAAATCATTACATCCGTCTAGCTTAGCGGACTCTTCCAAGCTCTCAGGTATGGAGCTGAAAAAGCTGCGCATAATGATCAGGTTATAGGTTGTAATGGCTGTTGGAACCATCATGGCCCATACGGTGTTCATCATGCCAAGCTGTTTAATGACCAAGTAAGTCGGAATAATACCACCGCTGAACATCATCGTAAAAATGATCAAGAACATGACCGTTCTGCCGCCAGGAAGCTGCTTTTTGGAGAGAGCATAGGCGGCCATTGTCGTTGCGATCATGCTGATGACTGTACCCAGGACGGTTATGAAAATGCTAATCCCGTAAGACGTCCATAGTTGCTCCAGACTAAGCATGTATTGATAAGCCTCGAATGTCACACTCTTTGGAATTAGATGCAAACTCGAAGTCACACTCTCTTGCATCGGCGTAATCGAAACAATCAGCGAATCCCAGAACGGATATACCGTCAGTAACGCCAATAGAGCAAGGAGCGCGTAATTGAGCGAGTCGAAGATTTTGCTTCCTAAGCTGCTGTTAGGCATAGCTATCCCTCCTAATACACACCCTGCTCGCCGAGCGCTCTGGACAACCAGTTGGCGACGACAAGCAGCGTGAAGTTGATAGCGGATTTGAACAGGCCGACTGCGGCAGCTAGGCTGTAGCGCCCTTCGGTGAGCCCGATTCGGTAAACATAAGTGTCGATGATATCGGCTACGCGATAGACGCCAGGATGATACAAGACGAATATTTGCTCAAATCCTGCCTCCATTAAGCTGCCGATCCGCAGGATGAACAAGATGATAATCGTACTGCGGATGCCCGGCAGTGTAATGTGCCAGATTCGCCGCCACCGATTCGCCCCGTCCATCACGGCGGCTTCATACAGCTGCGGGTTTAGACCTGCCAAGGCAGCCATGTAAATGATCGTATTCCAGCCGAACTCCTTCCAGATCATCGAACCTACCAATGTACTGCGAAAAATACGCTCATCGGTTAAGAAGCCGATCGGTTCCCCGGATAACGAACGGACGGCATTGTTAACGGCGCCCTGATCTGTAGAAAGCAAGCTGATCAAGAGTCCGCCCATAATGACCCAAGAAATGAAGTGAGGCAAGTAGATAATGGTTTGAACCGTCCGCTTGAACATGATTTTACGGGCTTCATTTAGTAGAATTGCGACGATAAGCGGCAGCGGAAACCCAAAAACGAGTCTGTACAAGCTGATTACAATCGTATTCCAGAACACTTGCCAAAATTTTTCTAATTCGAATAAATACGTGAAGTGCTGGAATCCGACCCATGGACTGCCTATAATGCCTTTGGTGATGCTGAACTGCTTGAAAGCAATAAGCGCCCCGTACATCGGTATGTAATGAAACACCGTATAATAGATAAGCGCAGGCACCAACATGGCATACAAATAACGGTTGGCCAGTAAACGTTTCCAAAAAGTCGGTTTACGAAGCTGCCGTTTGCGTGCAATTGTCGTCATTGGCACTGACATAGCTTTCTTCCCCCTCTCTTCTCATGCATTTGTGACTGCACTTTCATCATAAAAAGGAGGGGGAGGTCGGGCAAGAATCAATACCATTGAATGGATTCAATTTTCGTTTTTGATGAAGTATCAGATTTTCATTTTAGTATCAATTGTTGCCTTTTATCTCATTTTACCCCTTAATCCGCTGCACGGATCGCTGATTCCGATATTCGGAAGGCGTTAAACCGCAGTATTTTTTAAATGTACGGATCAAATTTTGCTTCTGTCCGAATCCGGTCGCTTCCGCAATTTCGTTAATCGTTAAATACGTTTGTTCAAGCAAACGGCAAGCTTCGTTGTAACGTGTTTCGGTCAAATAATCGAGGAAATTTTTCCCGGTCACTTCTTTGAACAATTTGGACACGTACTGGCTGTTCATCAATGCCATATCCGCGAGCGTCTGCAAGCTGATCGGCTCCCGGTAATTGTGCTTGGTATACTCGACCAGCTTCTCGACGACGTCTTGATGCTTGACTTCACGTTTTCCTTCCAATCTTCCAGCGATGTCGCGTATCACGAGATCAAGGTCGACGCGAACTTGCTCCAAGCTGTTCTTTTTGCTGAATGCCAAAATTAAGTCCGGACTGCCGTCTTCTTCATCTCCACAAAGCTCAATACGAACGGTCATAAGCGCATGAAGAAGCTGCGTTAACATAATATCTTTATAGGGAAAGCCAACCAATTCATCGCTCGCAAGCCGTTCGATCAGCTCGTCCTTGAGCTGCAGCGCCTTATCCGTGTTCCACGTTTTGAGCTCATGAATCAGCTTGTCCACGAGCTGCCTGCAGGCGGTGAAGCGACTGCGGTCCACATGGTTGGTCTGATAGTCTGAAATGCTTAGAATGCTGCCTTTGCCGGCAATCCGTTCGTACAGCAAAGCATCCAAAGCTTCGTTATACGATAGGGAGATCTCACTTAACTTCTCATACTTTCCGCCGATACCTACGGTAACTGCCGTTCCATGCAGCTCAACAGCCACCCGGTTCCGCAACCGAATCGCCAGCTCCTTCGCATGATGGTAGGCGGATTGAGGGCCTCCCCAATGACCGGCGTTCATAATAAGTACATCACGGCTGTGGAACTGGCTGACGTACAGCCCTTTCCCACAAGCTGCGATGAGTTCTTCACTGATGGCGCGCACCTGAAAATGCAGTAAATTTAGCGCCTGCTCCTCAGGCCCTGCCGGAATATCGGCTTCCACATGGATGCGAAGCACAAGCACAATGAAATGAGTGTGATCTAAATCGAGCTCATAGTACTGCATTTGGCGCATTAACTCGTCGTCATTCGTCTTGCCCGACAGCAGGCTGAGTACGACATGATCCCGAATGACGAGTTCTTGACCGCGAAATTTTTCTTTAAATGCTTCTTTTTCGACATAAAGCCTGTTGACCGAATCGCCGATATAGCTGAACTCATCTCGGTCGTGCATTTTGGAGAAAGGCTTGTCCAGCAGCGTTGAAATCATGTGAACCGTTTTTCTTACAGGCTTGTAATATCGGATGGATACGATAATCATCATTAGCATTCCCAGCGAAAAAGCGATATAGGAAATCAGGAGCGTCACGCGGATGACTTCGTGGGATTTCTTGAATACTTCTGCTGACGGATTCAGAGTCAAATAAATCCAGCCGTTGGCATCCGAGGTCAAAAAGGATACAAGGGTATCCTGCCCATTGATCTTCTCCGTGAACGAGCCTTCCTTCTCACGCTGAATCCGCTGGATGTCCGCTTGATTGAACCGGCTGAGCAGCATGCTTTTATCCTTATACGAGAGCACTTCGCCCTCCTGGTTTAAAATGGCTACATTCCCGAGCTTGCGGTTATTCGAATTAACGACGGCGCTGTACAGCACATCCTCTTTCAAATTCATAAGGATCGCGCCTTTCTTCTGGATGCCCCAGATGGGGACGGAGAAAAGGAACGTCATGACGTTGACGGAATGATCGCCTTCTTCCAGATGCACAGCTTGCCAATCGTAAATATGTTTGCTTTCCATAAATTGCTGCACCCCTTGCTTGTATGAAAACTGCTGCAAGTCGGTGATGCCGGAGGAGGAGATCAACTTTTGATTTTGGGCGCTGTACAAATAGATGGAGTCCAGGTACGTGGAGGAATTAATCCGTTCGGTGAGGAGATCTTCGGTATTTTTCAGAAATCGGTACTCCTCCTCCAAATCCCATGAAAGCCATACTGTTTTCTGCAGATCGGAGTGCAAGGCAAGCGAAGCCGCTGATTGCTTCACTTCTCCAAGTGCCTGCTCGACCATTTTCTTCGATTGCCCGAGCAATTCCTGATTATGGAGGAGCACTTCTTCTCTCAGCATCGAATCTGTATATCGGTATACGAGCGTACCGACCAAGAGCGTAATCAACACGACGGAAATGGTTAAATGCAGCAAAAGACGTATAAAGATAGTACGTTTCATAGTTTCCCCCTAGAACGCCGGACTTCCGACCCTTTTTATGTAAGCGCTTTATAAAAAAGCAATTCGAAACGACTAAGCCAATAAGAAGCAGTATATCTATGAAGGATACCACAAAATTCATCGGCATAGATGTTTAGCGGCATTTAAAATAAGACAACCCTCAGGAAATCTGAGCAATTTCAGACCTTGAGGGTTGTTATGTCTTCTTATTTGACTGTATGGGCGGAGCTTTCACTGCTAGAAGTATTGGAAAGCGTCGCGTCTGAATCCAATTTGGTCTCTTCCCGCAGCAGATAGCCGAAAAACAGGATGTAATAGGAGACGATGATGAAGAATACGCCGGCTGTCACGGGATCTTTTGTAAATTGTGTCGGATCAGCGGGATTCATGCTGGAGGGGTTCGGAGAAAGCGCGATGAAAGCCACGCGATAAATAATCCGGCCAAGAAATAGCACGAGAACAGCAATCTCAATCCATAGATGAGTGCGGTAATACCAGCCGTCGGCCCGGTGCTCGAAGCGGGTGTGGCGAATGGCGGTAAGTCCTAATCCCACGCCGGCAGCAAGTCCGATCAAATAGCCGATGAAATGGATCGGATGAACGAAGCCCAGCAGGAAAATGGCGATTCCGAGGATGCTGAACAGCGTGAGCCGAAATTTGAGCCGACCCTTGGCAAGCTTTTGAAAACCAATGGTGCGTTTGGTTCGGCGATAAATGAAAAAACAGATCAAAACAGCAGGTATGGCGTAGTGCATCCAATCTTGCATGGGTGTTCCTCCAATCGATTTTGTAACATTTCCTCATTGTAGCAAATTTAGGCAGCTTGTCATGAGAAATCTTATTCCGTTTACAAAAAACTGTCATACACTTAATAGTAGTGCTATAAACTTACTATTACACACAAAATGCGCCGCAAGGAGTTGACATGCATATGGCTCTAATCACTCACGTTAATGTATGTAATGCAGATGATGAAATTTACTGCTGTCTAAGGAATAAAATTGTTAAGCTAGATGCCAATCAACAGAAACACTTTTGTCAGGGATGTAAAATGTTTGCTGGAAATGCAGACGACTATGGGCGTGGGGTATCCTGTGTGTGGGAAGATCTTCGCATCGTCAGCAATCCGCATATTGCCAAAGATCCGCTTGAAGAGTTCGCGAATAATCAAATCAAAGAAGTGCCGACTGAGGGGCCGGCCCTGTTTCTATATACAACTGAATGGTAAAACATATCCTATTTGATTTTGATGGGACACTTGTCGATTCCAGGGCTTTGCTTGTTAAGTTGTACAATGAAATAGCGGGACAGCATCAGTTTCGTAAGATTCGCGAACAGGATCTTGCGCTTCTCCGGACACTTTCAATTGCGGAGCGGGTCGATCGGTTGGGCGTACCGGCGCTGCAGATACCTAAGCTTATCGTCGCCGGAAGACAGATGTATCAAGAGAACATTCGCACGCTTCACGTGGTGCCGGGCATGAAGGAGATTATAGCGAGGTTATCCTCCCATGGGCTGAAAAGCTCCATTCTCTCCTCCAATTCGGAGGCAAACATTCGTACATTTCTGAAAAATAACAAGATGGAGGGTTCCTTTAAGGAAGTGATCTCAGCTAAACTTCTTTTCGGCAAGCACCATGCCATACGCAAAGTTATGAAGCAGTGGGGGACAACGCCTGGGCGAATGATTTATGTTGGAGACGAATTAAGGGATATCGAGGCTTGTAAAAAGTTGGGTGTGCCGATCGTCGCCGTTACATGGGGGTATGACGCCCCGCGACTGCTGCTTCGAGGTCAACCGGATTATTTGGTAAACACCCCCGGGGAACTGTTGAGAACACTTTTGACATTAGCATGATGGAGAGCATGAAGTTTACATGTAGAATGCTCCGTGTGTAGCTGCCTAAGCGTGACTGAGGCGGCTATTTGCGTTGATAATGGAAAACCATGGGACAAAAGGGAGAACGGGGCCGCAGGATTCGCAGTAGAGGCCATATATCATGTAAAATGGTGAGGAGGTTGTATTTTCAAAATAGGGGGAGTGTTATGCTATTTTATATCGTCTTTTTTGTCGTTACGGCCATTGATCAGATTTCAAAGGTTTGGATTCGTACGATGCTGAAAGTGGGAGAATCCATGCCATTCTATAAGGATATTATTTCATTTACGCATTATCAAAATACGGGAGCGGCAGGCAGTTCGCTGCAGGGTTGGGCGCGTTATCTTGGTATTTTTGCTGTCATTATTGTTATAGCGATCTTCTACTACAGGAAGAAAGGACGTCTTCAAGGCGTTCTGCTGCAATGTGGAGCAGCGTTGTTTGCAGGCGGAGCGATAGGCAATGCGATTGAACGTTTGCTGTTCGGAAAAGTGACGGATTTCATCGTCTTCCGTTCGGGGAACGGTATCATGAATGTGGCGGACTTGGCCATTAATTTGGGCGTCGTATGTTTTGCGTTGGATATGTTTTTCTCACTCCGGCGAAAAGGTTTCCGCAAAGAAAAAACCGCGTCATAAGTTAGGTCTAATATACTATAATATATAGATCAAAAGAACTATTTGTGGTATCCTATTCTACGACAGTGTGGATTGATGTTAGACTGGGAGATGGTCGTATGAGTCTGGAGAGACAAGCTTTGATCGATGATTTTTTTGTGATGATCCGTAAATTGAACAAAACGGGCGCTGACATTATACATGTGCGGGATTTCTTCTGGAAATCTTCCGAAATGCGCGGCTTTATTCCTCCGACAGTTGAATTTATGACAGTGCTCAAAACATATAATGCTGTTTTATTTCATGAATTCCGCAAATCACTTGTCCCTAATACAAGTATGCATATATTGGCGAATGTACACATGGAAGCAGGAGAGGCACTGATTAGTCTAGGCATTACGAGTTTAGAGGAACTGCAGTTGGCGGTAAAAGGAAAAATATTGAATTAGTCTGCAGAAAAAAACAGCCAGCAGAAAAAAACCAAGCAAGGACGAAAGTCTCTGCTTGGTTTTTTCATGCTTGCTCCACGCTATTCTTCCTTATTCTGCTGAAGTGCGGCAAGCAGCTTGTCAGCGAGCGAGTTCCCGACGCTCGTTTGATCGGAATATTTCTCGATAAGCTGACGATTGGCTTTGGCTGAGGCACGACGCCCGCCGCCGGAAGCTTCGTTATCAATCTTCTCCACCACGTTGCAAGGACGGCATTGGAAATACTTGCCCGATTTCCCTGTGTGGATCTCCATTTTTTTATGGCACTGCGGACAACGGTGGTTCGTCAGCTGGCCGTCCGCTTCCCGTTTGTAAGAGCATTCCCGGCTGGAGCAAACGAGATAACGTCCGCGTTTCCCCTTCACTTCCTGAAGAAATTCTCCGCAGTCCGGACATTTGCTGCCAGTTAAGTTATGCGGTTTATACGCCGCGTCGCTTTTCTTAACCTCATTAACTAATTCCACGGCTTTGGTCCGAATGCCGCTTAGAAATTGTTCCATGCTTCCCTTGCCCTTGGCAATGCGCTCGAGCTCAAGCTCCCAGCGTGCTGTCAGCTCAGGAGAACGCAGCTCTTCCGAAGCGAGCTCAATGAGCTGTTTGCCCTTGCCCGTCGGAATGAGCTGGGATCCTTGGCGCTCGATGGTATCGGACGACACGAGCTTCTCGATAATATCCGCGCGGGTTGCCGGGGTGCCGAGCCCCCATTTTTCCATCTGCGACAGCAAAGAAGCTTCATTATATCGGCCGGGCGGTTTGGTCTGGCGGTTCAATTGATGAGCCTGTTTAACCGTCACGGCGTCTTTCTCTTTGGCTTGCGGCAGCAGCTGAGACGCATCGTCATCCGTGTCTGACTCTTCTCGTTCAGGATCGGTGAAATCGTTCGCGCCGTAAACTTCTTTCCAACCGGCTTGTTTGACGACTTTCCCTGAGGCATACAGCTTCTCGCCGGCAACTTCGACGGTTAGTTTCGTCTCATCATAACGGCAAGGTCCATAGAACAAGGCTATGAATCTGCGTACGATCAGATCATAGAGTCGGCGCTCATCTGCGCTTAGCGTTGCGAGTGAGATGGCTTCGCCGGTCGGTATAATCGCATGGTGATCGGATACCTTGCTGTCGTCAATGATGCGCTTTGTGATGGCTAGCGGCTTGCGCAGTAATGGAGCGGCAAGCGGTGCATAGGGACCAATCGCTGCGCCTTTGAGTCTGCCTGCCAACGTCGGAGCCATGTCGGAAGTCAGATATCGTGAATCTGTCCGCGGATAGGTCACGATTTTGTATTGTTCATACAAACGTTGCAGCACGTTGGACGTCTGTTTCGCCGAAAAGCCGAACTTGCGATTGGCATCGCGCTGAAGCTCCGTCAAATCGTAAGCAAGCGGATGAGGAATTTGCTTTTCGGTTTGCTGAATCTGCACGATGCGGCCATTTTGTCCTTGCAGCTTCGCTTTCAACGCGTCCGCGCGCTCCTTATCGAAGATGCGCGAGTCGCCTGTTTTGGGGTCCCGCCACGCCGCGCGGAAAGAGCCCAAATCGGTTTCGATCAACCAATAGTCGACAGACCGGAAATCCCGGATTTCCGTCTCGCGGTTGATCATCATGGCCAGCGTGGGCGTCTGCACACGCCCAGCGGACAAGGACGCGCCGAACTTGCTGGTCAGCGCGCGCGTCACATTCAGGCCGATCAGCCAATCGGCCTCGGAACGGCACACGGCTGCTTGATACAGCCGGTTGTAGTCCGTGCCAGGCTTCAGCTGCGCGAAGCCTTCGCGAATCGCCTGATCCGTCTGCGACGAGATCCACAGCCGTTTGAACGGCTTCTTCCAGCGGATCAGCTCCATAATCCAACGGGCGACGAGTTCTCCTTCGCGCCCGGCGTCGGTTGCGATCACCAGTTCAGCGAGATCACCGCGCCGGCTTAACTGCTCGATGCCGCGAAACTGATGCGACGTTTCTTTCATGACCTTGAGCTTCATGCGCTCGGGAAGGATAGGCAGATCTTCCAGGTTCCAGGTTTTGTACTTGGGATCGTAATCGTCAGGCTCTGCGAGGGTTACCAGGTGGCCTAAGGCCCAGGTGACAACGTATTTGGGGCCTTCATAATGGTGTTTTTGCTTCTGATTGCAGCCGAGAACGCGGGCAATTTCTTTGGCGACGCTCGGTTTTTCGGTGAGCACAAGAATTTTCATGGAATAATAACCTCATTTCGTATTACAAATTAGCATAAGCGATTGAAGTTTTCTTTTCAAACATGAACGGATATGGAGAAAAGTCCCTGGTGAAAAATGTCGAATTATCATATATTCTGCCTGTTTTTGTCTTGATTTCAAGGTATAATAA
Organism: Paenibacillus anseongensis; assembly: GCF_009757995.1. Classification (NCBI taxonomy): domain Bacteria; kingdom Bacillati; phylum Bacillota; class Bacilli; order Caryophanales; family Paenibacillaceae; genus Paenibacillus; species Paenibacillus anseongensis. Next base: position 41,631 of record NZ_WSEM01000028.1, on the reverse strand, counting down.
ACGTATAGAAAGAAAGGGGCTGAGACCAGAATGGGACGCAAATTTGCTTATTTCTCCAGTCAATCCTTGAAAATGAGGTTTCAAATGTGGATTGGCGTCGCTATTCTGGCTTTGGCTTTTTCCATTATTGTGCCATTTTATTGGATAGAAAAGAAGAACCGGATCGGCGAAGCGGAAAATCAGCTCAAACAGATGATTACGCTGCAAAGCTTATATATTGAAAAATGGAATCAGGAGAAACTGGATGCCGTCCAGCGGTTTGCCCTTTCGGATTACGCCAAATTTCATCAGTTGGAACCATTAAAACGGGAATTCCATAACTATGCACGCCTTAATTCGGAATTTGATACACTGAGTTTCGTAGAGCCGAACGGGATTATCTACACGAGCAGTGACACAGCTATTTATGTAGGGGACCGGCCGTTTTTTAAAAATGCGCTTGAAAATAGGAGCTTTATATCGGGGGTCGACATCTCGCGAGAGACCGGTAAACCGATGATTACCTTTTCAGCCCCGGTGCTTGGTGATCTGAATGAATTTAAAGGCGTTGTGATGGGGGTTGTGACCCTGGACATGCTGAATAAGCTAATGAAGCAGCTGCGTTTTGGGGAAACAGGAGAGGTCTATGTCTTAGATGACAAAGGCCAAGTTGTGACGGCGTCAGGTCATTCAAGCATGAGTGAGGCGAAGAACAATCTCTTCATGTCATCCGAAATCATTCAAAGAGCGAAGAGCGGCACTACTTCAAGCAAGGTCTATACCGGCTTTCATGGTGAAAAGGTCTTCGGTCAGTACCAGTGGTCGACGGGGAAAAATTGGATTGTCGTCGGTGAAATCACGCAAAAAGAGGTTTTTCAGAAATTAAATCAGCTTAGTTTGACGATTATTATCATTTCCCTCATTGCTTTAATCCTAAGTGTCCTTGCAGCGCTCACGATAGCGTCCCGCATCGAGCGACCTATTCGCTATTTGCTCCGAGCCACCCAACACATTCGTAATGGAACTTACCATTATCAGATTGATGCAGACGAAATCAGAAACGCTCCAATTGAGCTCAAAACGCTCGTTAACACGTTTAATTTGATGTCGGACAAGCTGAATACGACCATTTCGCTGCTTGAGAAATCCGCGTTGGTCGATCAACTGACCGATATTCCGAATCGCCGATATGTCATGTCGGAAGGGAATGAAGAATTAAAGGCATGTATCGCAGCGGGCTATACGTGCTCGGTGATGATGATGGATATCGATCATTTCAAAAAAGTGAACGATACCTACGGGCATTTGGTAGGCGACCGCGTTCTTCAACAGGTAGCTTCTTTGTTGAAACAGCTGGCAAGCAGCCAAATCATCGTGGCCCGTTATGGCGGCGAGGAATTTATTCTAGTGTGCCTCCGCCAAAATGCACAGGACAGTGAACTATTAGCCGAGCGCATTCGGCAATGTATTGCAGCGAAGCCGTACTCGGATGAGCAGGTAACGGTACAGTTGACAGCGAGTATCGGCGTAGCCGAATTTTCGCCCAAACTGGAGTTTGGCACGATGGTGCTTGAAGATATGATCTCTAGGGCAGATCATGCGCTATATCGCGCAAAATCGGCGGGACGAAACCGCGTGGAGCTAGATCGATGAGAAATCATGGATCTGGCTTTTTTTGTTTTTGGGGGTTGAGTGGGCAAAAGCAAAGACAGGTGGCGCTAGGCAGAGGCGAACAGGGATAGGGGATCTACAGGGCGTTATTTGGGGCTGAACAGCCGATTTAGCTGAGGAAGGGAACTGTGGGCCGCTATTTCGCCGCTATGACCGCAAATCGGAGGGATCAGGGTGAAATAAGGCCCTGTAGTTCCACTTCGCCATCTGAATGTCTGTTTTTTGCCGAAATAAGACCCTGTAGTTCTCTGAAATGGTTGAAATACCGCTACATTCCTTATGCAAGTAGTTGCGTGAAACGCCAGCGAACGGAGTTCCACTATTGTTAGTATGGCGAACTGCTTTTTCATACAATTTAATGGTCAGAATTTTGCAGGATTAGTGTATAATAGTCAGGGAGTTTAAGAATTACCAACATTTGGGGGGTTATGGTTAACCATGCAAAATGCAAGCGCACGACCGATGGGAATTGGAAGATTGTTAGATCGCAGTTTCCAGTTATATCGAAAACACTTCATTGTATTAACATTCATCATGCTAATTTTATACGGTCCTTTTTATCTGCTGCAGCACTTGCTGACTTTTCAAGAAACGGCGGCAACATCGGGGTCCTTTATTGAACAAATTCGTAATGGCGGTTCGCTGCAGGATATGTTCGGACCGAACTCTACGTTTCTGCAAAACGATCCTGCTTTACGTGATGAGGGCTACGTGTGGAAAATGCTCGTATTCGTGCTGGTTTTAGTCCCGATTATGTTTTTAGGTCTTATGCCAGCTTCAATCGCATCGGTTGTTCATCTGGTAAAGGCTAGTTTCGATGGGGAAGAGACGCCGGGGTTAGGGAAATTATTAAAAAAATCATTCACTCGTTTTTGGCCGATGGCAGGCAGTACGTTTTTATTTGGACTCATTATGTTTGGCTTTTATTTAGGAATAGCTCTTATTATGATTGTTTTTGCTGTCATTTTTGCCGTTGGGGGCAGTTTCTCAAGCTCGGTAGGCGGGTTTGGTGGCGGTGCGCTAGCGTTTACCATTGTGTTTTTTGCCATTCTTGGGCTGGGGGCGCTATTCACGTTTGCTTATTTTATGATTCGCTGGAGTTACTATTTACCTTATGTAGCTTTGGGAGAAGAATCGATTGGCATTGGCCGAAGCTGGAGCTTGTCGCGTAAAAGTTTTTGGCGTTTATTTGGCATGTACATCGTACTTAGCATTATTTTGTACTTGTTTCTAGCCGTTGTTCAGCTCGTGATTGCCGCTATTTTTGGGTTGGGGCTAGGGGCGCAGCTGCTGCAAAGTTTGATTTCCATTCTGGTTATGTCACTGTGGTTCCTGCCGTATGTGGTCAGTTTCTTCGACCAACGGGTACGGAATGAGGGTTTGGGCTTAGAGTCTATGATTGATAGTACAATCTCAGACGCTTCAGCCCATTATTTGCCTATTGATTTGGATAAAAAGAATGAGTTATAGATTCGTAATTTCTTTGCAGGACGACAAAGAACAATTGCTGCAAATCCTGAAACAGGATGAATACACAGCCTATGAAGCCAAAAAGAATGGTTCGCTGTTGACATGGCTGGAACCCGTTCTTCAGAAAATACGGAGCTGGCTGCCTCATTTTGAGGTATCTGCGGCGGTGTCAGACTGGTTGACTGTAGTAGTAGCTATTCTCTTGCTGGGGATTACGGCTTTTGCGATTTACTGGTTCCTGAAACAAATTATGTGGCAAAAGCGGGTTCGCTCGGAAACGTTTTTGCCGCAAGGTGAAGTAAGCCGGTCGTACCGCTATTACTGGCAGCAAGCATCGGAGCTTAAGGGAGTAGGCGATTGGAGAGAGGGAGTGCGCTCCGTCTTTCTGTCGTTTCTGTTTTATATGGAAGATGCGCGTCTGATTCGTGTGGAAAAATGGAAAACAAACTGGGAATATGCGGAGGAGCTAAGAGGCTCAGCCTCATCGTTAGTTTCTTTGTTCCAGGAGAGCTCGCTGCTTTTTGAACGAGTTTGGTACGGAAAAGAAGCCGTAACTGAGCAGCAGTTCTCATGGTTGTATGAACAGGTAGCCAGGGTTATCGCCAGGAAGGAGGTAACCGGAGATGACAAAAGGGCTGAATAAGCTCCATGTGGGACTAGCTGTCAGCATCGTGCTGTTTTTTGCACTAGGGTACTGGGTCGCGAAGCCTAAGCTGCCGGATTTACCTCCGTATCTATCGTTTTCTGCAGATGTAGATGGTACCAAAGCTTGGAAAGAACTGCTTACCACTAAGCAATCTGCGGTAAAGGAGTGGCGGCTGGATTGGAAGCATTTGCCGGGGGGAACCTCCATGCTGCTAGTCGCTATACAGCCGTCCGCCGTGACGAAATCGGATCGGGAGCATCTGTTGAAATGGGTGCAGGCGGGGAATGATGCGATTATTTTTGATCGCGAACCTCAAGGCTGGGCGTCTTGGGGGACGGTTCGCGTGGATGGCGGGGCGCTGGGTACACGGGATGCAGTGGGTGAGCAAGAGCAGCAAGTGCAACAAGAGAAACAAGAGAAACAAGTGAAACAAGAGAATCAAGAGAATCAAGAGAATCAAGAGAAACAAGTGAAACAAGTGAAGGATGCCTCAACGATTCGCGTTTCGGCGGATTATACGTCAGTGGAAGGGACGCTGACGGGCAAAGTCGAAACCTCTTATCGGCTCCAGCCTGGGGGCAGCGGGCTGGCGCTGTTTGAAGATGAGCGCGGCGTGCTGGCCAGCCGCGTACAGGAAGGGGCGGGCAGCATCACGATGGTGCTGACCCCGACGTGGTTGCAGAATGGGACGATTGATGAGGCGTCCCATTTCGAATTAATCTGGCCGCTGTTCGCGAAGTCCTGGGACGCTGTGTGGGTCGACGAGACCCATCACGGCTACGGGACGAAGCCCGGACTGCTGGCCGTGTATCCCGCGTGGCTCGTGCTGGCAAGCGCGCAGCTTGGTCTGGCGCTGCTGCTGTGGCTCTGGCTGCGCGGCAAGCGCTTTGGCCCCGTCCACACGCCCCGGGCGTGGACGGTCCGTCGCGGCGACGAAGGCGTGCACGCCGTCGCCGCTTGGTACGAGCGCCTCGGCTACAGGCGCGAGGCGCTGGCGCAGCAGCAGCTGTTCCTGCGGCAGCTGCTGTATCAGCGCTGGGGGCTAAGCCCCAGCGCTAGTGCTTTGCAGGCCGCGGAAGCTGCGCGCGGCCGCATGCCGGAGGCGCAAGCAGCGCAGCTGATGCGCCTGCTGGCGGAGCCGCCGGCAGAGAGCTGCGGCGTGAGCACGACAGCGTTCGTGCAGCGAACGCGGGAGATGGGCGAAATGATCGCCTACTTGGAGAAGGAGTGAGCGTAATGAATGAACTGATACAAGCTTTGGAGCAGCGTGTGTTCGGCCAAAAGCTGAACACCAGACTGCTTGCAACCGCCCTATTAGCAGGAGGGCATGTCCTCCTGGAGGGTGTGCCGGGTCTCGGGAAAACGAAGATGGCGCGCACCCTCGCAGAATTAACTGGCGGGGAATACCGCCGTATTCAATTTACACCGGACTTGATGCCTGCAGATATTACAGGCAGTGTGATCTACCAAATGCAGGACCATTCGTTTACAACGATTCAAGGTCCGATTTTCACGAATGTGTTATTGGCTGATGAAATTAACCGTTCTGGGCCGAAAACACAGGCGGCGCTGCTCGAAGCCATGGAGGAGCGGCAGGTCACGATTCAAGGTAATACGTACAAGCTGCCTAATCCTTTTTTTGTCGTAGCGACCCAAAATCCCGTCGAGTATGAAGGCACGTACCCGTTGCCGGAAGCTCAGCTCGACCGGTTCATGTTTAAGCTGGTGCTCGATTACCCCGGCGAAGAAGCGGAGATTGCGATTCTTCGGGGACATGTACCTTTTCACCAGCAGCAAGAAGAGCCGCTTCAAGCTTTAATGACCCCAGAGAGGATCATTGAACTGCAGCGGAAATTGACCGATGTCGTGGTGGAGGAATCTTTATACGCTTATATCACAACGCTTATTCGCAAAACCCGCGAGTCCAAGAAGATTCAACTGGGCGCTAGTCCCCGAGCGGGAATCGCTGTGCTGATGGCGAGTAAAGCCTGGGCTCTTATGGATGGCCGGACCTATGTCACGCCGGATGATATCAAGCTTGTCGCGCGGCCTGCGCTGCGGCACAGACTGCTGCTGACACCGCAAGCGGAACTGGAGGGCGGAACGAGTGACCAAATCATTCAAGAAACGCTCGGCTCTATTCCGGTTCCTAGATAAAACCTTCTTCCACGACTTCATTTTGCCCACGCGAAGACTCATTGTTCTGGTGCTTATTGGCGCAGCCGGGATGCTGATCGCAGCTCCTTTTGATGCGGTTCTGCCTGTTTTTTGGAGCTTCAATGCGCTATTACTGGTACTAAGTGCAATCGACCTTCTTCTGCTTCCCAAACGCAGCAGTTGGAAAATACGGCGAACACTCCCTGAACAGGCGGATGTGAGGAGCACTTTTGAGGTGAGTCTAGAGCTAGAGAGTTTGGGTTTGGACCAATCTTCAGTCGTGCACGTTGAGCTAATGGATCATATGCCCTACACCTTTCAACTGGAAAGCAGCCAATTAAGCGGCTCCATTTCGTGGAAATCAACTTCTTTTGGTTATACGGTGATGGCCACTGAAAGAGGCCGGTATGTTTTTGAAAACGTAGTTCTGCGCTATTTCGGAGGCATGGGGCTTTGGAAGAAGCAGGTGCTATTGAGCTCCCAAAACATCATCGAGATTTACCCGGATTTGTCACAGGTGCGGGGTGTGCTTAACGCCGTTCAGGACGTTTTAATTTTGGAGGGCCATCGTGTCTTCAAAAAGCAGCGCAGCGGCTCCGAATTCCACTATATTCGGGATTATGTGCAGGGGGACGACGTCCGGCTTATCAATTGGAAAGCGTCGGCGCGTAGTACGAAGCTCATGACGAACCTTTTTCAACCGGAAAAAGGAAAGATTGTCACCATCGTGCTGGATTGCGGCAGGCAAATGGCGATTGAGCTGGAAGGGCAAGTGAAGCTGGATCGGACCTTGGAAGCTGCGTTAACTTTGGCTGCAGTAGCGCTTAAGCAAGGAGATCAAGTAGCGTTAATCGCTTACTCCAACAAAGTTAAAGTATATGTGCCGGCAGGAAAAGGACTGCCTCATCTGCAAGCCTTAACGAAGGCGGTGTATGATTTAAGCACAGATTTTGTGGAATCCAGCACGCAGATCGCCTTCACACACATCCTGCGTTTTCTGAAAAAACGCTCGCTTGTCGTCCTATTTTCCGATATGGAGAGCTATCTATATAACCAAGAAATGCTGCCGTATGTGCAGCGGCTCCGCAGAAGCCATCAGGCGCTGCTCTTATCGCTCCAGGATCCGCTGATTCATCAATGGGCGCGTGTTCGGGCTGAAGATAGCCGGCAAGCCTATAAGATGAGCATGGCCCACAAGTTTACGACGGATCGATACGCCTATGTAAACGAAATGGCCGGCAAAGGCATTCCCGTGATGGATGTCCCCGCCGACCAGCTGACGCTTAGCGCCGTTAATGCTTATTTGGATTTGAAAGCTAATGATCGTTTATAGCGTTAATAATTGCCTGTTGTTTGTGCGTTTGCGGATGCCATAAACGAAGTATAACGTGAGGAGCAGCAAAGTAACTCCGGCGATGATGTATTTCATTTCAAGTGGCAGCGTTGAAGGCGTAATGTAACCTTCGATGAGACCTGCGATAATAAATAGCGGAATCGTACCGATTAAGAGCTGGGCGGATTCCTTGGCCGACTCCAGAAAACGCAGCTTGCGTGGATAAGGTCCCGGTACGAAAAAGCGATAGCCCATGTATAAACCGGCACCACCCGCTATGAAAATAGCCGTAAGTTCAATAATCCCGTGCGGCAAAATGTATGCCCAGAATACATAACTTTTTCCGGATTGCATGTAAATGGCAGCTAAGGCGCCAACGAGAAGGCCATTGCTAATCATCAGGTAGACAGTTCCGATGCCAAGCGTGATGCCGCTGATGAAGGCGAGGACCGCGACTCGGATATTGTTTGTCATGATTGCCGTCGAGATTAGCGGCGAATGCAGGTCCCCTCGGGGTTCCGCTGTTTTGGACGGATCGATGTTATCGGCCATGCCACCTGGCATAATTAAGGCTAGATTCAGCGGATCATGCCAAACCGAGAGGAAGCCGAGCAAACCTCCCAGCAGAAACAGAACGAAAGCAAAGCCGACGAACAGGCTTCTTGCTTGGATTAGAGAAGGGAAATAATGGAGGAAAAACTCCTTCATTTGAGCGCTGCTTGTAAGGCTGTCTTTGTACATTGTATTGTGCGCTTGTGAGACAAGATGATTTAGATAAACGGTTGTTTCATCTGCGGGCGAGTGGGTTTGGAGTGTGGCTAAATGCGCCGAAGCCGTTTTGTAAAGCTCCGTAAACCTGTTCACTTGACTGGCCTGCAGGCTGCGTTTTCTTTTACCAAGCTGAAGCAGCAATTGCTCTAGCTCCGTCCATTGGGATTTGTGTTCTCGGATAAATCGCGAGATGTCCATAAAAGCCTCCTAAGCGTTCAACTAACTCTAGCGAAACCTATCTGGGTTATAGGCTGAGGTTTGCTGTAATCTGTTCATTTTATCATAGGAAAGTCTTAAATTACCATAATTATGCAACATTAAGGAGATGTTATGAACGAGCCTTTGGATAGGGAAGTAACGGTCGTCACCCCTGAGCAAGTGCAATTGCAATTCCAAACTGCCGGAATAGGCAGCAGGGCGGCAGCGCATCTGTTGGATAGCGTTATTTTAATATTTGTAAATGTCTTGTTGTTCGTGTTCGTTATTTTGGTGAGTAGGCTATATTCGGGCAGTTGGCTGCCTGACCTTGCGGATTATCTTTTGGCAATTACTATCGTTTTATGGATTGTATTGAACTTGGGTTATTTCGTATGTTCGGAAGCTTTTATGGGTGGACAAACGCTGGGAAAACGCTGGTTAGGCCTGCGTGTCATTCAAAACAACGGCCAATCGGCAACGCTTTTATCCATTATCATACGCAACTTGTTTCGTTTGCTCGATGTGATGCCTCTTTTCTATTTTGTGGGAATGCTCAGCATTTTCTTAAGCTCGAAGGATAAGCGGATCGGCGATATGGTTGCTGGCACCCTTGTTGTGGTTGAAGCGCGATTTGAACGGATAAAACGGCGAAAACAACTTGAAAAAGCGATCGCTCGCAAGAACTATCCGGAGATTGTCATGGGGCATATCGAGGAGGCTATGAGGCAGGGAATCACGGCTAAGGATTGGCAGCTGCTGCAGGCTTGGATCGAAAGAGTGCCTACCATGTCTGACGCGAGGTTGGCCGAGTTGGCTGCGCCTATTGCGCACTATTTTGCGGAAAAATTAGAGCAGGATTCAGCGATTGCTCAAGATGCGTCTGCATTCTTGGTTAAGCTGTATGAGACTCTGCGTGAGGATTGGGAAGTTTGAGACACCGATGCGATTTGAAGGAGGAGCAGTATGGGAGTGACGGCCATAGTAGCGGGAGGTACAGGATTAGTAGGACGGGAATTGATTCGGCTGCTGCAGGAGGACCCTAGGTACGATAAAATTATTGCGCTTGTCCGCAGGGACATCCAGGTCCGTCATCTTCAGGGAAGTGAAAAGCTCATCCAAGTGAAAACAGATTACAGCCAATTAGAAGCGGACCTGGGCCCGGCTGTTATGGCTGCTATGGCAGGTGCTCATGTGTTTTGTACATTGGGGACAACCATTAAGAAAGCTGGCTCTCAAGAGCAATTTCGCAAAGTAGATTTCGAATTCCCAATGAAACTGGGTGAGATTTCCGGTACAGGGAAGGCGGATGTCTTTGCTATCGTGACTGCGATGGGAGCGAACCGTGCTTCTTCTATCTTTTATAATCGGGTAAAAGGGGATGTCGAGCAGGGGCTGCGGGGGTTGAATCTTCGCTCACTGTATATGCTTCGTCCTTCTCTGATTCTAGGGGATCGGGATGAAGTCCGAGTGGGTGAGCAGTTGGGGAGCCTGGTTTCACGGGCGATTGCTCCGCTTATGATTGGCAGGCTTCGGACTTATCGCCCTATTCAAGCGAGTAAAATTGCTGCTGGGTTAATAGCTTGTGCTCAAAAAGGCGAAGCAGGTGCTCATGTGGTATTGTCCGATCGAATCGCCGAGTTGGCGGGCAAGTAGAGGACTGTTCTCCTATCGTGTACGAATCCTGGTTATGCGCCGGTGCATGCCAGTGTTCAAACCCGAAATGAGATTCCGCTATGGATATCGACGAGCCGATCCCTTCCTGATATGATGGAAGACGTTACATATTAACGTGCCAAAATTGTTTTGGAGAAAGTAGGTTTTGTATCATGATCGATCATATTGTACTTGTAAAATTCGGAGAAACAACTACGCAGGAGCAGCTTCAAGAAGTCGTCGACCGCTTCAAAGCGCTTCGTTCTCATTTGACGGGGATTGTCGATATTCAAGCAGGCATTAACTTCTCTGAGAAAAATAAAGGATACCAAGTGGTTTTGTCGGTTCGTTTCGAGGATCGCGCTGCGCTTGAAGCTTACGGCCCAAATCCGGAGCACCAAGCGGTTGCGGCATATATTCGCGAGGTAGGCCGTGAGGATAGTCTGATTGTTGACATTGAGATCTAAGAGGGCGAAGTCCTCCGATGGGCAATGGGGCAGCTTGCTGGTCTGTTAACTGGAAATAGTGCCGTTAATTGTCTCCTTTTTGGCAGGCGCTTAACAAATAACTGGAAATAGTCCCTTTAAAACGGCCGGTATTCTTATTGTCTTGCTTACAGTAGCTAATTAACGGGATTAATTCCTGTTATGCGGCCTGACAGCGAGGAAATGCTGGGGATTAACGGGACTAATTCCATCTAAAAATTAAAACACCGATAAGGGTTACCTCAAAAGGTCAGGAATATGACCATGGGGATAGCCCTTTTTGGTGTATGGAGACTAGCGAGGGGAACTATGATCCTCTATTCTCGAAATTATACGGGCATAGGCCAATCAGAGGGAACTATGGTCCGCTATTTTGTCCATTTTAGCCCAAATGTAGGTTTTATGAGGCAAATAAGGCCCTGTAGTTCCGCAAATCTGCCGATATCGGCATTTTCGGTCAAATAGCGCCCTGTAGTTCCCTTTCGCGCAGAAAAGGGGATGTAGAGTTGCGCCGCTATCGCGTCACTCGCTGCCCGCCCGTGCATCTTACGGATCGCGCCCGCCGCCCTGTCGCCCCTGCGCTTACGCGCCGCTGTACTCTCTTGTCTCCGTGCTGCTCCCGCCGTCGCCCAGCGCCCCCGCGCTGTTGCGCACCACTCGCTCCCGTCTGTGCATCTCGCGCCTCGCTCTAGCCGCCGTCGCCCTGCACTCCCGCCGCCTAACCCCCCTTACCCGTCAGCTCCTTCCGGTACACCGAAGGAGCACTGCCGCTCCACTTGTGAAACTGCTTGGAGAAATAAAGCGCATCGTTAAAGCCCACAGACGAGGCTACCTGGTCGATGGTCATGGACGTTTCCAAAAGCTGCTTGGCGCGTTCCATGCGGATTTTGAAGAGATACTGCATGGGGGCAAGGCCTGTAGCTTGTTTGAACATTTTGCACAAGTAGGTTCGGTGATAGCCAAGTGTGCGGGCGAGCTGCTCGATGGAGACGACTTGGGTGTACTGCAGCTCCAGATAGCGGACCGCCTGGCTGACCTGCCGCTGAATCTCCGTCTCGGTGGCCGGCTTGGTCTTCGCCTGATGAGCGCCCGCCCGGCCAAGCTCGCGAAGCAGCAGCCGCAGCCAGCCGGCCGCTTCCATATCCTCAAGCGCCGGGTACATCGACTGCTGAAAGCTGGAGCGGATTCGGCGGTAGTAGTGCCGTATGGAGCGGGGGACGCATCCTGAGATAACGGCGTTTTGCGGGGAAGCGCCGATCTGGGAGAGCATCATGCCCGCAGCGTGACCCGTGAAGGCGACCCATGAATAATGCCATGGATTCTCGGCATCCGCCGTATACCGAAACAGCTCGCCAGGGTAGATGATGAACGTATCGCCTGCTGTGCAGTGGTAGGTGCGGTTGTGCATCTCGAAAGTGCCGTTACCGGAATGCACAGTGTGGACCAGATAGTAGTCGTGGACACCTGGCCCTGTATTGTGCAGGGCAATAGGTTTGCCTTCCCCGCTAAAAAGCACGGAAAGTTCGCTATTGCTCTCATGCGGATTAATGCTGACGGTAAAATAGGTATGCTCCGTACTCATATGAACCTCGTCATTTTTTATTTTAAGCGTACCTCAATAAACTACAAATGTCCATATTGGAGTTCGTTCAATCCATATGCTTCCAAAGCTTCCTGCGCTATAGTGAAGATATGAAAACGACAACCAATTTGGAGGGTATTCACACATGTCCAAAATTACTTTTCTAGGTGCCGGAAGTACGGTTTTTGCGAAAAACGTGCTTGGAGATTGCTTGATGACTCCCGCGCTGCAAGGCTTTGAAATCGCTCTCTTTGATATCGACCACGAACGTTTGCAAGACTCAGCGAACATGCTGAATAATATCAAAAAAACAAGCGGCAGTACGTCCGTCATTAAATCGTATACAGACCGCAAAGAAGCTTTGAAAGGTGCAAAATATGTCGTAAATGCCATTCAAGTAGGTGGCTATGATCCATGTACGATTACGGATTTTGAAATTCCGAAAAAGTATGGTTTGCGACAAACGATTGCAGATACAGTCGGAATTGGCGGTATTTTCAGAAATCTACGGACGATTCCGGTTATGCTTGATTTTGCAGCGGATATTCGTGAAGTGTGCCCAGATGCCTTGTTCCTGAACTACACGAATCCAATGGCTGTTTTAACAAATGTAATGAACACATACGGAGGCGTACGTACTGTCGGCCTTTGTCACAGTGTACAGGCCTGTATTCCTGAGCTGTTCAAGAGCCTTGGCATGGAAAAGGAAGGCGTCAAAGCCAAAATTGCGGGCATCAACCATATGGCTTGGCTGCTTGAGGTAACGAAGGACGGCGTCGATCTATACCCGGAAATCAAGAAACGAGCGATCGAGAAGCAAAAGGAAAAGCACAAGGATATGGTCCGTTTCGAAATGATGTTGAAGTTCGGCCATTATATTACGGAATCCTCCGAGCACAACGCGGAATACCATCCGTACTTCATCAAACGGAATTATCCAGAGCTGATCGATCGCTTCAATATTCCGCTTGACGAGTACCCGCGCCGCTGCGTCAACCAGATCAGCCGATGGAAGCAAATGCGCGAAGATCTCGTGAACGATGCGAATTTGACGCATGAGCGTTCCCATGAGTATGCATCCTACATTTTCGAAGCCATTGAAACGGATGTTCCGTTCAAAATCGGCGGTAATGTGATGAATACCGGCTTAATTACGAATTTGCCGCGCGAAGCGTGCGTGGAAGTACCTTGCTTGGTTGACCGCAACGGGGTTACGCCGACTTATGTCGGGGATCTGCCGCCACAGCTCGCGGCGCTCAATCGCACGAACATCAACACGCAGCTATTGACGATTGAAGCAGCCATTACGCGTAAGCGCGATCATATTTATCACGCAGCGATGCTAGATCCGCACACGTCAGCTGAGTTGTCGATGGATGACATCGTCGCGATGTGCGATGAGTTGATCGAAGCGCATGGCAGCTGGCTGCCTGAGTTCTCCTAAGAAGATCCATAAATAAAGAAGGCCATGGCGTATGTCTGACATACCCGTGGCCTTCTTTTTCATTTTAACCGCCGAATGCATCGCGAAACGCTTGGTTTAGAATCGCCAACTCAACCTTCCATATGGGAGCAATTTCAGGTCCTACGTTGATGTCAAACCAATCGGAGAGGGCTTTGCGGTTGGAGCCGTTCTCCACGATGAAGGGGAGATTGAGCATCACCTTTTTCACATACAGCTCCTCAGCCTCTTTGATTTGCTCGGGGGAGAGCCATATTTTCAACCGTTTCACAGTCCGGTATAATTCCTTGCTGCAAGCCCTCCGAATGCTGCGGGCATTGGGGAATTGCTGTTTATGTTTTTCGCCTTGTTTGTTATTAATCATGACTGCATCCACACTCCTCTATGTTATGTGTATGCATGGAATGGGCTTGGAGCCACTCGCGACAAAGAGCTAAGGAGCCCAAGTTGAGTGGCACAGCCGTAAAAGTTCGTTAATCAACTACTAGGTAGCCGATCATAGGTCCGTTATGCGCCATATCGGCATGCGTCATACAAATAATGCGATACGTACCTTCCTGATCGGCAGTGAAATGAACGATGGTCTCTTTTCCTTTTTTAACTTCACCGCTAATGTTAAGCCCTTCAATGAGAAAAGGGTGGCTTTCGCCGTTGACGCCGTAAATGCTGAGTTTGATTCGTTCCCCTTTTTGAATGACTACGGTGCCGGGATCCCAGCGGTAGACTTCAATCGTTTTGCCATCTTTGGTGGTTGATTTGAATTCTCCTACAACCATGTGAATGGTTCTTTCAGGTGTAGGCTCGGCCAATGTGGGGACGATTTTGCCACGATTCATGTAGAGGACGCCCGAGAGAAGCAGCAGCAAGATGACGGCTGCCAGATAGAGATGCTTGCGCTTAACAATCCATACTTGGGACATAGGGCCCGCCTCCTGTACAAACATACTTGTACATTTTATGCAGAGGCTTGTCAGCACATGAATATTCTTTCCTATTTTACCGGGCAATAAGTGGGTGAAACTGGTTGATGAGAGCCCGTCTGTGTTAGAATGGAGGGTAGAAATCGGATGGATTATAGAGGGAGAGAGGGTTCATGAATGGGTGAGTTGATTCACAATGTTTTGCTTTACTTGGAAGGGCTTGGGTATTGGGGAATTTTCCTCGGATTGATGCTGGAAGTGATTCCGAACGAGCTGCTTCTTGCCTATGCGGGCTACCTGGTATCCAAAGGTGAAATTAATTTCTATGGTGCCATTGTTTGCGCGGTGATTGGCGGGACACTAGCCCAAATCGTGCTTTATTGGATCGGACGCTACGGTGGCAGACCTTTCCTGGAGAAGTACGGCAAATACTTGCTGATCAGCAAGCATCATATCGATGTTGCTGAAGCGTGGTTCAACCGCTATGGTACGGGCATGATTTTCACAGCCAGATTCATTCCTATCGTCCGTCACGCGATTTCTCTTCCGGGTGGCATGGCCAAAATGCCGCTTGGCAAATTTACACTGTACACAGGTTTAGCACTAATTCCTTATTCTTTTCTCTATGTTTACTTGGGGATGAAGCTCAAAGACAATTGGGAAACGATTGATGAAATCGCAGGGCCGTACATTAAACCGTTAATTATTGCAGCGATTGTTTTAACACTCTTGTATGTGGGATACCAACTTTATTTGAAAAGAAAAGCGAAAGTTTAGTCATCTGGATTTGCGCATTCGATTCAATTTGTTACAATAATAAGGAAGAATTACGAAATGGCGGGACTTTGATCGACTTTCAAGGATCCCTATTTTAGGAGGATGGGTAGCGATGAGTACGAATCTTGCAAGCAAATTGCGCACAGGCTTGAAACCACAGCAATTCATTGACAGCATGGAGAAAAATCAAGAGAAATTTTTGGAGTATTACAACGGGTTTGCATGGGATAATGAAGAGGATAAGGAATATTTCGATTCTCTAAATAACCGTGATGATCTGCGCTGTGTTATTATTGCTGCGGATTGGTGCGGCGATGTTGTTCGCAACGTACCTGTCGTGTTCAAAGCGCTGGAAAACAGCGGTGTGCCTGTGGAAGTGTTGATTATGGAACAAAACTACGACGTAATCGATCAGTTCCTGACAGGTGGCGGCCGTTCGATTCCAATCGTTGCGTTTACAGACACTGGCGGTTTTGTTCTTGGACATTGGGGCCCACGCCCGAAAAAGGTTCAAGCGGTCATGACGCAGTTCAAAAAAGAAAATCCAGATCGCGAAGCGCCGGATTATAACGAGAAAATTCAAGTAGCCAGAGCCGAAATGGGCCGTCAATATGGCGAAGGTAACGGGTACCACGCTGTTATCGTGAAGGAACTTCGTGATTTAATCGAGTCGTTCTAAGTGAATTAAGGTGAGGGCATATGATTAACATAGAAACATTTGTTTTAGGACCGGTTAGTACTAATGCATATTTATTATCGGATCCAGAGACGAAAAAGGGGATTATCATTGATCCAGGTATGAACCCGAAGTCGCTGATCAAAAAGATTGCTGATTTAGAAATTGAAGCGATTTTACTGACGCATGCGCATTTCGATCATATCGGCGGCGTTGATGAAATTCGCAAGCTGAAAAAGTGTCCCGTGTACATACACGATCTGGAAGCCGACTGGCTGACGAATCCGAAAAAAAATGGTTCAACTCGCTGGCCTGAGCTAGGCGTTCTTATCGAGACCGAGCCGGCCGAGTACGCGCTGGACGAAGGGCAAACGTTGGAGTTTCTGGGCATCAAGCTCAAAGTGTTCCATACACCCGGCCACTCTCCGGGAAGCGTGAGCTTCTTATACGACAAACATTTGTTTAGCGGGGATGTTCTGTTTAAACTGTCGGTAGGCCGGACGGATCTGCCTGGCGGAGATAACAATGAACTGCTGGATTCTATCCAGGATAAGCTCTTCCTCCTTGAAGACGATACGATCGTCTATCCGGGGCATGGCGGTAAAACAACGATTGGCTTCGAAAAAGATAATAATCCATATGTGTAGAAGAAACAGCGAGTCGGGAATTTGTTCCTGACCGCTGTTTTTTTGTCCTACCTCCGTGTATTACCCAGGTACAAGCGGGCTGATGCAGGAGGCTCGTTCGCCCATGATACGTAACCATTTTTGGGTGATCTGGGTGTTTACCGTGTTCGTGGTAGGTGCTCCCCCATAGACTGATGTTGTAAGCTATTCACCCAACCCTAACGATAACAACCTAATGTTAAAGCTTCAATATTCTAAGGAGGTGCTCCATCCATGGAGTTTGTAAAACCAACGTATCCAATTGCACCGATGCCAGCTCCGATGCCAATGCCAGCCCCGATGCCGATGCCAATGCCAATGCCAGTCGCACCAGCGCCGGCGCCTATTATGCACCACAAACCAGTTCACAATGACATCCACCTGCACGCTTCGTACCAACAAACTTCTTTTGTATTCCCAAAACCGGTTGCCGCAGCGCCAGTAGCCAAAGTTTGCGCATATCCTAACAACAACGTTGGCAGCATTCTTGTTCTGTTCATTTTGCTTGTCATTATCACTCGTTGTATTTGTAAATTTTAACTACGAGTAGTTCACTTGTTCACTCAGCCCACGGCAGGAAACGCCTGCGTGGGTTATTTTTTATGCGTGAATGGTACTAGCTGTGTTCTCGGAAGGTTATTCAGCAATGAACCGCAAAGTAGTATCATTTTTTCACAACATAGAGTCACATTTCATCCCCCCATCTTGTTAAGCTTAGAGGGTCAACAAGAAACAATGCAGCGATAATTCATATATGATAGGGGACTATATACGATGCAAAAAAGCGATGGCATGAATTACGCACCAGTTGGTACATTTAACTCCGTTTGTCAACCTGGCGAGTTTATATTTGCAGCAGCAGCACTGGATCACGGTCACATCTACGGGATGTGCAACGGGCTTCGCGAAGCGGGCGGCGAGTTGAAATGGGTTTATGACCCGGATCCTAAGAAAGTAGATACATTTGTAAGCAAATTCCCGGGTGTTCGGGTTGCCAGCTCCTTGGAAGAGATCCTTCAAGACAGCGAAGTCAAGCTGGTGGCCGCAGCGGCGATTCCTAGCGATCGCGGACCGCTTGGTCTGAAGGTCATGGACAGCGGCAAAGATTATTTTACAGACAAAGCGCCTTTCACGACATTGGAGCAATTGGAAGCGGCACGCGAGAAAGTTGCAGAGACGAAGCAAAAGTATGCCGTTTACTACAGCGAGCGTCTTCATTCAGAAAGCTCCATCTTTGCTGAGCAGCTTATCAAGCAGGGGGCAATCGGACGTGTGCTGCAGGTTATCGGTCTTGGACCGCACCGCATCAACTTGTCGAGCAGACCGGACTGGTTCTTCGAGAAAGAGAAGTTTGGCGGAATTTTGTGCGACATCGGCAGCCATCAAATTGAACAATTCCTTCAGTTCACAGGCGCGAAGGATGCCAAGGTTGTACATAGTAAAATCGCGAACTATAACTACCCGCAGTATCCGACGTTTGAAGATTTCGGCGACGCGACATTGGTTGGAGATAATGGAGCTACAGGTTATTTCAGGGTAGACTGGTTTACACCGGATGGCTTAAGCACGTGGGGCGATGGCCGCATGACGATTCTTGGCACAGAAGGTTATATCGAGCTTCGCAAATATGTGGATATTGCCAGAGAGCAAACAAGCAATCATGTGTACCTTGTAAACAAGGATGGCGAGCAGCATTTTGCTGTGAATGGCCAGGTGGGCTACCCTTACTTCGGTCAGCTGATCCTGGATTGCTTGCACCGTACAGAAAATGCGATGACACAGGAGCACGCTTTCAAAGCTGCGGAGCTGTGCTTGATTGCGCAACGCGATGCAATGAGAATTACATCGGAACAGTAGTAGCTGCTGTCATGCAGCATACAGGAGTGAGCTGACCTCTACGAAGGTTGGCTTTTTTTCGTGTAAGTGTCATTGTCGCTCTGTTGCTGGCTACTTTATAATAGGAGGAAGGACAAGGGGGGGATGGACATGGCAGGGGACATGCAACTAGAAGATCAGCTCCATTTATGGTACCAGGCTGCAGTCAAAATTATGGACGTTCGGCATGTGAAAATGACGTCCGGCGAATCGCTGCGCGCCTACCGACTTCCGTCGAATGCCTTTATCTTTGCCTTGCAAGGCGGTGCGAGCATTGCGCTTGATGACCGTGACTATGCCGTTCAAAAATTCCATCTTCTGCACGGCGGGAAAGGAAGCTACTTGGATATCAAGCTCACGGAGGATATTTTTGAGTATTACCTCGTGCTGTACAAAGCTAGCATTCCGCTTCCTACAATGAGAGATAAACTGAAATACATAGATAAAAGCAATCCATTCTATATGCAGTACAGTTTCTTGCCGAGGCTGCCCATGCTGCTGTATCAGATCCTGGAGCAGCTCGAACGGGAGTGGAACAGTGCCAGCAAATTAGCGAAATTGCATGCCAAAACATTACTGTACAGTTTCATCTACGAGCTGATGCAGCAGCTTCAAGACCAAAACGTGACGATGGTCCCAGGGGAGCCGGTCACGCAAGCGATCCGTTTCATGCATGAGCATTACGCAGAATCGATTACGCTGGAGCGATTAGCAGAAGTGTTGGAATGCAGCCCAAGGCAAGTGACGCGGATGTTCAAAAATCAGACGAGCGTCAGCCCGATTGACTACCTGATTCGTTATCGCATGGAAAAAGCCAAGAAACTCCTGCTAGATACAGATGCTACGCTTCAGCAAATTGCTGCTGGGGTAGGCTATCAGGATGTTTATTTTTTCAGCCGTACCTTCAAAAAGCATACAGGCATCGCACCGGTTCATTTTAAAGAAAATCACCAAACGTCCCTTCACAGTCTCTATAATCCATTCAGGATGTCTATATCTTCCATTGCATTGCGCAAGCGGGAAGGGCATACTATTCATGAGGATAATAATCATTCTCAATATAGAAGTGAAGGGGTATTACCAATGTATAGAAGTTCCAAGCCGTCTATTGCTTTAGTTTTATTGCTCAGCCTGACCTTGTTCGTAACGGCATGCGCAAGTTCATCAAGCCCGGCAGGGGATAAGGGGCAAGCGCCGGCTTCCACGAGCAGCTCCACTGAGCAAGCCGCTAGCGAACGGGTTTTAAAAGATGCACTAGGACATGAAGTGAAGGTTCCAGCTAATCCGCAGCGTGTTATCGCTTCATATTTAGAGGATCACTTGGTAGCTCTAGGCGTTAAGCCAGTGGCGCAATGGTCCATTAATAAAGGGACTACGTCCGTACAAAACTATTTGCAAAAAGATCTGAACGGCATTCCAACGATTCCTTTTGATCTTCCTTTTGAAGCTGTGATGAGCTTTAAACCGGATCTGATCATTATGGACAGCGCGGAAACCGTTGCAGGTGATAAATATGATCAGTATTCGAAAATTGCTCCAACCTACACGGTAGGGGGCGAGAAAAACAATGATTGGCGCCAAGAGCTGCTAACCATTGGTGAAGTTTTGAACAAGAGCAAGGAAGCTAAGCAAGCCTTGGAAACCTACGACAACAAAGCGAAGGATGCGAAAGAAAAGCTGCAAAAAGCGATTGGCACACAAAAGGCCGCGGCGCTTTGGGTGACGGCTAAGGCTGTTTATGTGGTGAGCGAGAAGTTATCGAGCGGTGATGTCTTGTACAAGGATTTGGGGCTTAACGTTCCAAGCATTGTTCAAGAAGCTTCCAAAACAGGAACAGCGAACTGGCTCCCCCTGTCCATGGAGAAGCTCGCAACGCTGGACGCTGACTATTTGTTCATTGTGAACAGTAAAGGCGTGAGCAAAGAAGAAATTCTGAAAGACCCTGTATGGGCAGGGATTCCCGCTGTGAAAAAAGGCCAAGTGTATGACTTCGACAATAACTCTAGCTGGTTATACTCCGGCACGATTGCGAATAGCCAAATGATTGATGATGTTCTGAAAAGTGTTGTGAAGTAAGGAAAGAAGGTTCTTGGGACGGCTGATGCCGACTCAGGGCCTTTTTTTGTTGTGGAGACTATGTTTACAAAATCACAATATCTAATTAACATTCCAAAAATAAAAAAGCAATAAAATACAATTAAATTATATATAAAAACAACTAAATAAAATGTTTTATTGTGTTTATATGTTGTTTTTATGTAAAGGAGGCTAATCATGTTAAATGCTAAAAAAGTGGTATCCGCATTTATGGCTTGCACGATCGCTTGCTCTGTTGGTTATACAACTGGAGCGGGGATGATCCCAGTCGCATTTGCGTCCACAGTGGACCGACCTGCACCTTCCGTACCGGCAGGCCGATATGAACACCCTGTCAGCGTGGTGCTTACTTCCGCAACTCCGGGGGCGGACATCTATTACACGCTGGACGGCATGCTGCCGGATGAAACGAGCCTCAAGTTTAATGGGACGCCGATTGTCCTCACCGAATCAACGAATATTTCCGTTATAGCCGTGAAAGATGGCGTCTGG
This sequence comes from Paenibacillus anseongensis, assembly GCF_009757995.1. Classification (NCBI taxonomy): domain Bacteria; kingdom Bacillati; phylum Bacillota; class Bacilli; order Caryophanales; family Paenibacillaceae; genus Paenibacillus; species Paenibacillus anseongensis. Next base: position 20,722 of record NZ_WSEM01000028.1, on the reverse strand, counting down.
AGCAAAGCCGGAACATACGGCTATATGATCAAGACCACGGAACAACCGCTACTGAAATTCGCAGCGATGTCCGACCTCCATATCGGCACGAATAATGATGCTGATAAAGCCAGTACTAAAGCAAGATATACAAGTAATTTTGATGTCATGTCTTCCATTTTTAAACCGGATGCCATTGTGATCGGAGGCGATTTGATCAATGATAACGGCGATGGCAAGGGGCCGGATCATACTTTTGTTCATGAAGTTTTTGAGGAACAAATGGCACGCAAAGGCTGGGAGGACATGCCCGTCCAAATTGCCATCGGGAACCATGACGCCGCGGTTGCTGACGTGAAAAATGGTTATCCGGCAGAATGGTTCACGAGCCAGTCGAACGGTTATTACGAAAAGGCGATTAAAGGCTATTCTTTTTTCTTTCTGAACGGGAACAATTATAACGGAGACACAGGCCAAAGGAACTGGTTAAAGGGAAGACTCGCTGAACTGACAGCTGATCCGTCAAACCTGAACAAGCCTATTTTTATTACGCTGCATCATCCGATTAGCGGTACCGTTATGGATGGGCAACAATCCACCAATGCGAATTTATACACGGATTTACAAGATTACCCTCAGGTTGTTGTTTTATCAGGTCACTCGCATTTGAATATTAATGATGATCGCGCTATTTATCAGAAAGATTTTACTTCAGTCAATCTGGGATCTATGTCTTATGTGGAAACAGATGGCGGATATGCCGCAGTTACCAATGAAGGTCTCATGGAAAATCGTGACCAATTCCCGAATAATCAATCCGAATTTATTGAGGTGTACAGCGATCGCATCGAGATTGAGCGAGTGGAGTATAACGGGGATCCTGGTTCCATCATAAACGGAGGTTTATGGCAAGGGATCGGCAAAGAAGGAGCAGGTACCCCGCCTCCTTACGCTAGCGCCGGCGCTCTAGCAGGGAAGAAGTGGGTTGTGAAACTGCAAGGAAACTCCAATTCCGAAATTAAAAGCAACTTTACCTACACATCAAGCAACCGCAACAAGACAGCCCCCCAATTTCCGGTAAATAACATTCTTCAGGTATTGCCTGGAACGAATAACGTGCCGGTACTTTCTTTCAGACAAGCCAAAGACGATCAGTCCATGCATCACTACGAAATCAAATTGTATGACCAAAGAACGGCAGATGTCGTGAAAACAACCAATGTTTTGTCGGATTATTACTTTTCGCCGATTCCAAACAAAATGAATATTCCATTGCCCGGATTAAACCCAGCCACCTCTTACGTCATTGCAGTAACAGCGGTGGACGTTTACGGTAATAAAAGCGTTCCGCTGCAGACATCCTACAGAACCGGAGGAACGGCGCCGGGAGTGACGCCAATTGACCCGACAACGATGTGGAACCAGCTCGTTGCGGATATGAAGTTCGACGGGAACCTGAACGATGCTGCTCCAGGCGCAACGGGTTTGGCTACGCAAAGCGGAACCGTCTCTTTCGTCGAAGGCAAGTCCGGACAAGCCGTTAATATTGCAGCCGGCAATACGAACTATGTCGATCTTGGCAATCGATCTGACTTAAAGTTCGGAAGCGGCGACTTCACACTTTCGTTCTGGCATAAGGGCAATCTGGCAGGAGATCAGACGGTTCTCTCCAACAAAAACTGGAATTCCGGCGGGAATCCAGGCTGGTATGTCGGTCCTGCCACTACGAACAGCATGTCGCTTAACATGGCGGTTACCGGCAAGCGTGTTGATTATTCAGCAGCAAATGTGGGACAGGATTGGCACTACTTTACGATATCGGTAGATCGGGTACATAATACAGCCTCAACCTATGTGGATGGCGTTGCCAAGGCAACCAAGGATATCTCTGTACTGGGTACGTCCAGTATGGATACTTCTTTTAACATTATTCTTGGAGCAGATGGGAATAAGGGCAATGGCGGAGCGACCGTTACACTGGACGATTTGAAAATATGGAAACGTGCTCTGTCCGCAACCGAAGCCAAAGCGTTATCCGATTCCTATAAAGATGACTCAACAAGCACTCTGTACAATTTCAATCAGTTGACGACAAAGATTCAGGAATCCGAAGCATTCATTGCGCATGTTACGGGAACAACGGGATTGTCACTTCCTGTGCAGGTGCAAAATGAACTGGCGGCCCAGATTTCGGCAGCAAAGTCCTTGACTTCCAGCTCCGAAGCAGAAGTCATTGATCAAGCTTATCTTGATTTGATTTGGGCGTTGCGAGCAGCTCAGAACGGCATTACGTATACATTTATTCCGAAAACTAATTTGTCCATTCATTCTTACAGTTCTTATGCGGACAATGATGGTGATGCCGCAGGAAACATATTGGATGGCCTAGAAACGACAATATGGCATACCAAATATCAATCGCCGGCTGCGGCTTTCCCGCATTGGGTTGTGATCGATATGGATAGCACGTATAAATTAAGCGGCATCCAAAGAAAGAGCCGTCCGAATCAGGGTAAAATGGAATTCCCTAAGACATTTGAATTGTACGCCTCGGATCAAGTGACCGATCTAAATGATCCAACATTCTTGGCGAATGCGGCTAATAAGGTTACCGGCACGTTTGGCCAAACCTGGACGGGGACGGTCTATAAAGATTTTGTATCATTGGACAAAACGGTACAGGGCCGATATGTAAAATTTGTCGTGACAGGAACCTATGACTCGGCCGCAACCTATACCAGTATGAGTGAAATTGATTTTACGGGTGAAAAGGTTTCAAGCGTCAATGCGAGTTATCTGACGGATTTAAAAGTGAACGGTACTTCATTGAGCGGTTTCGACCCGAGCAAACTCGACTATACGTATTCTGTACCTAACGGCACAACCGTGGCAACTGTGACTTACGAGAAAGCGAGTCCTACTGCAACCGTAGCGGTTTACGGCGGTGAGAATTTAGTTGTCGGTGCTAATCCGATTACCGTTACAGTAACGGCGCAAAACGGAGCGATCAGTGTTTATAACCTTGTGGTAACCCGACAACCGGAGTCACAGACATCCATTCCGATAGCAACGTTGACGGGAATCTCCTCCGTTCTCGCAGGGCAGAGCTTTAGCGTGAATTATGGATTAAGCAACGTATCCGGCAGTGTTTATGGAGCTGTATACGCCCAGGATTTGACGTTCCGGTTTGATTCGAATTTGCTGGAGTTTGTTTCGGCAACATCTTTGAAGACCGGTCTGGAAATGGTGCATATTCAAACAGATCTTGCAGGGCAGGTTAGAATTTTGCTTGCAAGCCTAGGGGCCGATCATAGCATTTCTTCTGACGGAGAGTTGTTGGAGCTGGATTGGAAGGCCAAGGAAATTAGTACGGCGACGAAAGCGAGTTTAACACTCTCGCCAGTGGAGCTCGGATATGCATCAGGGGATTCGATCTCGCTGGCTGCTGTTACGAATAACGTCCAAATTGACGTATTGAATAAGTCGGCATTAAATGCCCTCATCGCTCAAGCACAGGGTGTGATAAATGCTGCGGTAGAAGGTACCGGGGATGGCCAATATCCGGTTGGTTCCATTTCTAATTTGCAAAAAGCAATCAATGAGGCTAATACAGTGCTTGCAGGGGCTGTGACTCAGCAAGAAATTGATGATGCGGAAAGCTACTTGGCGCAAGTTTTGAAGACATTTAAAGACTTGATTATCCATAAAGGGCCAGACGAAACGTCATCAACATCTTCATCACCTTCAACAACAACGACTACGAAGCAGGAAATAACACAAACTACTACGATTAATGGGGTTAAACTTGTTAATTCATCCCCTGAAGTCGTGAAAGAAGAAAAGGGACGCACAACGTCTCAATGGGACGTAGACGCAGCGACGTTCTTACGAGCCATCAATGCGCTAAGCTCCTCAGAAAATAAAAATGAAATTCAGTTGGAAATTAAGGGACTAACAGATGCGGCACAATTTAAACTTCCGGCAGAAGTCATACAGGATACGCAGTCCAAGGTTCCTGATGCTGTCATCTCGCTAAAATTTGACAATGTGACGTATGAATTGCCGATCAAAGCGATAGATGTGCAAGGTTTGGCCGACGCACTTGGCACCGATGTGAAACATGTGAAAATCAGCGTCACCATCGAGAAACTGAATGGAACGGTGGCAAGCCAGCTTGAGGCAAAGATTCAACAATCCGGCTACCAAGCTGTGTCCCAAGCCGTAGATTTTACTGTAACTGCTGAAGCGAACGGCAAGTCAATTACCGTAAATGATTTTGGCAAAACGTATGTGCATAGAACGTTAGCTCTTGCTAAGGTAATCGACCCGGCAAATGTGACAGCGGTTATGTACAATCCAACTACCGGTGAAATGAGCTTTGTACCCGCAATCTTCACTACAGCCAACGGCAGTATGCAAGCAACGATCAAACGTCTGGGCAACAGTATCTATACGGTTGTAGAATCGTCAAAGTCGTTTGGAGATTTGAACGGTCACTGGGCTAAAGCGGATATTGAGCTTCTGGCTTCCAAGTTAGTTATCAAGGGAATGACAGAGAAGAACTTTGTTCCTGAAAATCAAATTACACGTGCGGAGTTTGCAGCACTTTTGGTGCGTGGACTTGGATTGACCGAGACGAGCCATGGTAAGTTTAATGATGTGAAGGAATCCGATTGGTTTTCCGGAGCGGTAGGGGCAGCTGTGAAAGCCGGTTTGGTAGAAGGATTTGAAGATGGGACGTTTAGGCCGGGCGCCAACCTTACGCGTGAACAAATGGCGGTAATGATTGCGCGAGCCATGGCGCTTGCAGGTAACAGTGGGCTAGCGGATGTCAAAGGACTACAAGCATTCGATGATGAGAATTCGATGAATGGATGGGCCAAAGACGCGGTTGCCCGAGCTTTAAATGCAGGCATTATGAACGGCATAACCAATTCCAGTTTCATGCCGGGAGAGAACGCGACACGTGCGCAAGCGGCGGTTATCCTGAAACGATTGCTGCAATTTGAGAAGTTTATGAACTAAATGTTTTAGTTAAAAAAACGAGGTTATCCCTTGGTCATTAGATGACCTTTGGGATAACCTCGTTTTTTAAGTTCCAAAGTATGGATTTTGATACACATAAGGACTTGTGGGCGCATCTTGCGTGTCAACTGTTTTAGCCACGATCGTTAATACGTCTTTACCGTCAAATTGTCGTTTCTCTATGGTGCCGAGCGCGACTGCGTACATATCGTTTTTCCATTGTTCCGGGGTATCGGCTTCGACTAGGATCGCGAGCGGGACAGAGTCTGCAACACAGCACCTCATGGAAAATCTGCCGAGGGCAAACTGGCTTTTGCTCATCGTATCCAGACGGTATACGTAACCGCTAATCTGCACCTTTTTACCCACAAATTGATCTTGATACAAGTCCAGTGATGTCAGCGATTCGATATAAAAATCATCGTTAATCACAATGAGAGGTTCTTTGTACATCTCCGCAGCCCGCTTAGCGTAAGGCTTGGTGTATTCATTAAACGGAAAAACCTGACCCGTATCTGATTGCAGCTTATCATTCGGAATTAAGTTCGGGCTTGCATCGCCGTAATTGTTATTCACTAGAATGCCTGAAGGCGTGAAATTTAATCCTTTTTTGGCCGCCATCTGACTGCCTAGTACTGCACTGGGAAAAGAAAAGGCAAGGACCAGAGGGATGATTAGAGCTCCATACATGATAATAACGCCGGGCTTCCAGTGATCGTGGCTATGTGCCGAGCATGAACAGGCGGCTGCCGCTGTTGGATTCTTGGCGCGGATAGCTCGAATTGCCAAATAAAGCTGATGCATAGCCAGTACATACATGCCCACGGCAAGACTTTTCACCCATAGATTCATGGTTGGAGCGACATAATAAATCAAAGCATCAGAACGGCTGATCTCCACGATAAAAATAACGAAGGCGAGTAAGACCGCAGCTCGAATCGTTCGATGCGCGAACGTGGACCATTTTTGCATAGTTACCTTGCCTCCATTCTATAAGTACGTATACAGCTGATCGAATGCGACGGAACCTAGCAGAACGACTGCAGCTGAAATGAGCATAACCGTCACGACGGTTTTGATTCGGAACACTTTCAGCAGCATCATCGTGCTTTTGATATCGAGCATAGCGCCAAAAACGAGAAAGGCAAGCACGGAGCCGAGGCTGAAGCCTGGAAGGAACGTTGCGCCGACGAAAGCGTCTGCCGTGGAGCAGATGGAAAGGATGTAGGAGAGTCCCATCATAAACAAATGAGGAGTGAAATCGCCATCGCTTAATGTGAGAAGCCATTTTTTGCTTACAACTGTTTGCAGCAAAGCCGTAACCGTAGCGCCTAAAACTAAAAATTTGCCTACATCAAACATTTCAATGGCGGCATGTTCCAAGGTTTCATGCCATTTGTTCGTCCATGCGGCTGCTTTTGGTGGTTGGACCGGGAGAGGTCGTTTGGGGCTTTTTTTGATTGGAGTGGCTTGTTCAATCGTATTGCCTACTTGCGAGCGAAGCGCAGAATTGCCCACACCTCGGGCAGCCCATAGCCCAATCATAGCCGCTGCGGCAAACGCCAATACCATGCGGGCCACGGCCATCTCCGGATGAGCACGAAAGGCTACGAACGTGGATGTAAACACGACGGGATTAATAATCGGTCCGGCCATCATGAAGACAAGACCGATATAAGGCGGCATGCCTTTGCGGATCAGGCGGTGCACAACAGGGATAATTCCGCATTCGCAAAGCGGAAAGACGATGCCCAGCAGACATCCAAAGAGGATGCCGGGAACGGTTTTTTTCGGGATCCATCGCTGCAGCGTTTGATCACTAATGAATGTTTGCAGCAAAGCGGAAATCACGACGCCAAGCAGAATAAACGGGAACGACTCTAGTAAAATACCGAGAACCATGGTGCGAAAATCACTTAGAAAACTCATTAAGCCCGCCGCCTTCTTAATAATAGAATGAATGATTAAAAACAACTATTAATAGTTGTTTTTAATTTGTTTTATTTGTATTTTCTACTGATTTTAGCAGGCGACTATTATTTCTATAACAAAATGACGTTAAGAAATTGTTAAGGAGAGGGGGAGTTGGTCAATTCTTGTTCCAGCATAAAAAAACACCTGACATCAGGAAGATGTCAGGTGTCTTGCTTGCTAGTAGCGAAGTATTCACGGGTTTGTTTACGAGATTGAGGCGTTAAGACACGATCAAGTTCCTCATTTAGCCAAGTAAGTGACTTGTTACGCAGAACATTGCGCATACTATCCTCAGCCTCCAGCATCGCCATGTTAATCGTACAGGGAGTAGCTTTGGTACATGCTGCAACCTCTTCGTCCTTCATACATAAATAACTATTATCTTTGATGTTTTTGCATTGAAAAATAGGCGCTGCCCCTTCGACTGCTTCGACTACATCCCAGAACGAGATATCCGAAGGATGCTTGGCTAATTTATAGCCGCCTTTAACTCCAGGAACAGAGCTTACGATGCCGGCTTTTGTTAATTTGCTGAAAATCTTCGAAAGATAGGTCTCGGAAATACCTTGAAAAGCGGAAAGTTCTTTAATCCCAATCGTAGAATCAGGAGGAATATCGATTAAATATACTAAGCAATGCAGTCCATATTCAACGCCAATACTATACTGCATGCAAACACCTGCTTTCAGATAAAAAAAGTTATTATACATCATCTTAGGTGGATTTAGGAACCTTGTCAAATAGGGAGGTTTGGCATTTTTCGGATAATGAGTCGGGGATGAATTGTGGGTTGACAGCCATGAACGAAAGAGATATATTATAGACAAGATTAATCGTCGATTAAATTTATCTACGATATGACGAAGAGTAAGATCAATGAAACCCACCATAATTTTCATAAAAATAATGAAACTAAGGAGTGTCAAACACATGGAAATCAGATTGGATTATACGAAAGTACAGCCGGAGTCTCTACAAACACTATTAAAATTGGAAGGGTACGTGAAAAAGAGTGGGCTTGACGGCAAACTGGTGGAGTTGATTAAAATTCGCGCCTCGCAAATTAATGGCTGCGCCTACTGCCTGGATATGCATACGAAAGACGCACGTGCAATGGGAGAGACAGAGCAGCGTATTTATTTGCTCAACGCATGGAGAGAAGCTCCATTTTACACGCCATCAGAGCGTGCTGCGTTAGCTCTAACGGAAGCTGTGACCAGAATTTCAAATGCCGGCGTGCCGGATGATTTGTATGACCAAGTTCGCAGACATTTCGATGAGGAACAATACGTTGATTTAATTATGGCAATTAACGCCATTAACAGTTGGAATCGCATGGCGATTTCAACGGGCATGGTACCTGGCGATTATCAGCCTCCTGCAAGTAAATAATCTAATTTTGACGTGAAAATGAAAAGAGGGTGTCCAAAAGCCAATTTCCCGGCTATCGGATACCCTTTTTTTATTAATTGACAGGCTGCCCAGTCGCTATATTCGTGTAAAGGAATTACATATAATTTCCTTTTCGGGGAAAAGTACAACTAATCGTTCTAGGGAGGATGGTTAGGCTGCAGAAACAATTAGAGCAAATCAGGGAAGCGTTATTTCATACGGAGGATCTAACCATTCGCTCCTTTGAAGTGGAAGGCCAAATGGCGAAACTTGTGTTTCTTGAAACACTTTGCGATGAAGAAAAACTTCAAATTAGTTTGTTCAAGCAATGGTTTCGTGCCAAGTCCAACCAATATCCTGATCTGGAGCTGGATCAGCTGCTGACGGCGGTTGACATTAAAGAGGTAACAGCGGTAGATGAGGCAGTCAAAGAATTGCTGAAAGGGAAAGGGATCATCGGGCTTGACTCAGGTAGGGTCTGGTTCGCGTTCAATGCCGGCATGGATACCATTCGGTCCATCCAAGAGCCTGTTAATGAACTTTCCATTGTCGGGGAGCGTGCTGGATTTGTCGAGTCGATGACGACCAATCTGCACTTGCTTCGCAGCCGCGTGTCGACAGGTGAGTTCAGGGTCCGTTACTGCTCGCTCGGCCGGCAGTCCACCCACCGCGTAGCTGTCGTCTGGATTGAGGAAATTGCAGATAAAGAGATTGTCGAAGAGACATATCAGCGAATATCTCGTTTTACAACGAATCGAGAGGTCCATCCAGGCAGGCTTCAACGCCAATTGATGGAATCGAAATATTCCATTTTTCCGCAAATTTTCGGTACCGAACGTATTGATGCTACGGCAGGTTTGTTGATGCAAGGCAGAATCGCGGTTATATGCGATCAAAGTTCTACCTGTTTAATCGTACCGGCTTCCTTATATACGTTTATGCAATCTGTGGATGCTTATTTGCTTGGCAAAGGAATAGCCCTCCTTCTGCATAGTCTGCGTGCTATCGGAATGTTCCTAAGTTTATATGCTTGTGCCCTTTATATTGCGATTGTCACCTTTCATCATGAAGTGCTGCCGGCAAAAATGTCTATCAGTATTAAAAGCTCGCTTGAAAATGTTCCCTATCCGCCATTTATCGAGGCGATACTCATGATCGTTATTTTCCAATTGATCGCGGAAGCAACGATTCGCCTGCCGTCGCAGCTGGCACAGATGACCGGTGTTGCCGGTGGAATCATCATTAGCGAATCACTGGTGAAAATTGGATTCGTCTCGAACGTTTATATTGTCATCATCGCACTGTCCATGATCGGCAATTTCATGATTCCCACCTTTCAAATGAGAATATTTGCTTTTGCGGGACAAATGCTGTTGGTATTTGGTTCAGCAATTTTAGGATTTTACGGAATTGCTTTTGTCACAATAGCTTTGTTAATCCATTTCTTTACCTTAGAGCCGTTTGGTGTTCCCTACTGCATGCCAATAAGGAGTAGAGCAAAATGATGAGATCCTCCCCACGTATCGGAGCTTTCCAACTCTATAGTTTGATCGTGCAAAGTCAATTTGGATCTACAGCTATCTCTATCGCTCATGACGTGAACGCCAAATCAGGGACGAGCGGGTGGATTTCATGTTTGCTGGGAGGTGCGATAAGCCTTCTATTTGTCTATTTTGTATGGAAAGTTTCCTCACAGGCATCGAGCGGCAATGTTTTTCAATTGATTATGAACCGACTCGGCGGCTGGACAGGCAGATTGCTGCTGCTGATCTTCTCACTGCTTTATGCTCTGATTGCTTATATCATTTTATCGAATTGGATTTATACCACAGGTTTATGGGCGTATCAGCGAACGCCGCAATTTTTTTTGCTATTGTGTTTGATTGGCTTGAGCGTCTATCTGGTTATTCAACCCATCACGACGTATGCCCGATTTTGTGTCCTTAGCGTGTGTTTTATACCGATATTCATTTTTTTGTCGATGTATACACTGAAAGAATGGGATATCTACAACTTATTGCCGCTGATAAGCGCTAGTCCATTTAAGATTTTTGATGGCGCAATCGTTATCCTTTGGTCGCTGTTAGGAGTTGAGATTTTATTAATTCTCCCTAAGTATCATCAAGATTTGGCGCCAAAAAAAGTGTTGAAAATCGCTTTGCTCAGCTATGCGACAACCATTGGGCTGTATACGTTTAGCACGCTGTCTTCGTTGGCGCTGTTCGGAACGGAAACAATCTCCTATATTCGGGAGCCGCTGCTCTACCAGATGAAGGCCATTTCGTTAAATATTATTGAGCGGATGGATCTGCTGATTATCACGATATGGATACTATTTGTTATGACTTCCTTTTGCACGTATTTCATGCTATTTGTCTCTTCGCTTTCTGCCATGCTAAAACAAAAGAAAGAAATGCCTCTTGTGTTAACGCTCATATGCGGCATCTTGCTTTTATTGGCCAGTATGAAACGCTTAACTGCTGATCAGCTTGACCGTTTTCATTTGCAAGTCAACTATTATGTTCAGGGATGCTCATTGGGATTGATTTTATGTGTACTCTTGCTGCTAAAGATTTTTCCGGCTAAAAATGGGAGTGAGCCTTCATGAAGAAAAGGTTGTCCTGTGTTTTTTTGCTTTTCTCAGTTATTGTGCTAAGCGGATGCTGGGATCAGCGTGAATTAAAAAACATACGAATGGTTCATATGGCAGGCATCGATTTGATGGAAAATGGGTTAGTTAAGCTAACGGTATCAATTCCGACCGTGAAGAGCTCCCTGGAATCGTCAGCGAAGGTCGTCACACCCAAAGTCAGCGCCGAAGGGCATACGGTCCTTGAGGCCAGTAATTTTTTGCAGCAAGTTGTTTCACAGCACATGGACTTACGGGAAATTCGTATCTTGCTTGTCAATGAAAAATATGCAAAAAAAGATCTCTACGAAGGCTTGGATTTTTTTTATCGCGAAGCCCATTTTCCCATTAGTGTATATATCGCAGTCACCAACAGTTCGGCCCATAATATTGTTCAGTTAGCTGTAGAGGATCGATCGTTAATCAGTGAATATTTGTACGATCTATTAAAGAGCGGTGAAGAAGATGGCATGATTCCCCGAGAATCACCTTATCTGATTTCTTCCACGTTGAATAAGCCAGGTAAAGATATCGTATTACCTTATGTCATATCTTCCTCCATCAAGGGTCGTGCCAGAATTGACGGCATTGCGTTATTTCACAACAAGAAGATGACAGGTAAGCTGAAAGATGAAGTTGCACGAACATTTGTGATGTTATCTCCTCAAAAGTCGCATGGCATGTTGACGGAACAAATCGGGCCAAAAGATAGCTATGTAACGTTCTCATTTGAGAGCAAACATGAAAATATGAAAATCGATACGCAGAATGGCATAACCGTAAATTTATATGCTACGCTTTTATGTCAACTCGTGGATAACCCCACTGGAGAAAAGCTGAATGAAAGTAAAACGGTGGAGATGGGGCGCCAATTGGAGCGATTGCTTACCGAACGTGCGAAGGAAATGGTCAAACAACTGCAAACAGCTAATTGTGACGGTTACGGTATTGGTTATCGGATCAAAGCGACAAATCCTCACCTATGGGAAACATTAGCTTGGGAAACGACGTATCCGAAAATTAAAATAGAGCCTCACATTACAGTGAACGTAAGAAATCGTGGTTTGTTGAATTAGAAAATACCGTGTTTTTAATTTCCTTTATAGCCCTTATGAGTCATTTCAAACGTTCAGCTTTCAAGTATACTTTAGACAGTTAATCTGAGCTGGACTGGAAGGGAGGGTCAATGATCCATGTGTTGAAATAAACTGCAAAAAGTAAAGAGGTGAAGACGGTTGAGAAGATTAACTCAAGGCATTTATATGAAAATATGCGGTTTATTCCTGATCATAAGTGCATGTTCACGCAGTTTACCAGCAGCCGCGCATGAACACGGGGACTCAGCGACAGAGATCCAAATGGGGCCTTCTACTTTAACAGTGAATACAAGTATTGCTTCTCTTATTTTCGTCCTGCTTGTAGTTGTCGTTCTCATTCTTCACTTACGCACTAAGAAAACTGTTTTAACTAAAATGACAGGCATGATGGCGGCTATGGCGATTGCTATGGTATCCAGTCTGGCAGTCGGCACAATAGCTGGAATTGTTTTGGAGAAGTTATTCCTATCAACTGTTATTGGAGTCACCTTTGGCATGAGTGTTGGTTATTTATCCGGAGGGTTCTTGCATCTGCTTGCCTCTTTGGATGGCATGTTAGCAGGTTTGATGGGAGGCATGATGGGGGCAATGCTGGGTGTTATGGTGATTTCGGATTATCCTACACTTTCCATCGTTTTCATGGATGTTGTCTTAGCGGTTTCGATGTTGCTCCTATATAAGCTGTTAGATGCCGAAGAAAATCTTCCTGTGGATACTTCCGTTTCTCAGTTAGAGGCGTAGCTGTAGAGGTGAGTTCATTGGATTGAAACTAAATTTTCATCAATCATTCATATTATTAGCACAAAGGACACAATCTAATGACATGTTCAGGTGTATAATCAACCTTGCCAGATTCACTGGCTAGGTTGTTTTTTTTATGATTCGAAAGGGGGGACTAGCTTGAAAAGTCGTTTAACGAAATTCTCAAGATTTGGTCTTATTTCGGGAGTTCTTATGATTTGTCTTTTTATTTTTGCTTTATTTTATTTTCAGCAGCCGGAGTCATCAGCCGAAGAGCCCACGGTTACGCAACAAGGCGGATATCAAGTTGTTACGATAAATGTGAAAGATGACGGTTTTTATCCTAACAATATCGAGGTTCAGGCAGGTGTGCCGACAAAGCTAAATTTCAAAAAACAAAGCCGCTTGACTTGTATCAAAAGTGTAGCATCTCCTGAATTAGGAATGGATGTCTATTTGGAAAAAGGGGATAATTTCTTTACATTAAAAGATTTAAAACCCGGAACCTATAAGTTTCACTGCGGTATGTATATGTACTATGGGACAATAACGGTGAAATAATGGAACAGTTGAAATCTCCATCTATAAATGGCGAATAAAAGATCATTTCAACCTTTTAGGGATGAAACGATCTTTTTCTTTGTCCATTTTGTGATAATTAACCATACCTCGATATGAAAAGTTTCAGAGAGTCTAGCATGATTTTGGATCACACCCCATATAGTTGCAAGTAAGCGAGCAATTGATATCGGAGGTGCAGAGCTTGAACGAACAAGTATCGTATCAGAAAATAAACCTGCAAATAGAGGGCATGACATGTGCAGCCTGCTCTGCGCGTATTGAGAAAGTGATCGGCAAAATGGCAGGCGTGCATGAAATTGCTGTGAATTTACCAATGGGCAGTGCAGCATTAGTGCTGGATGCAGGCACAGAGTTGAAAGGGGAAATTATTGAACGTATTGAGAAACTGGGATACTCGGCTAGAAGCTTTGAAGAAGCGAGTGATTCTCAGCCAGCGATATTTGGACTGGGAGCAAAACTAGTGATTTCGGCGTTATTAACACTTCCTCTTCTGTGGGCAATGGTTCGTCATTATACCATGACATCGAGCCTATGGATTCCTGATCTATTTTTGGAACCATGGTTCCAGTGGCTGCTTGCTACGCCGGTTCAATTTGCAATAGGTGCTCCATTTTATTTTAACGCGTGGAAGGCCATAAAAAACAAAAGTGCGAATATGGATGTTCTTATCGTACTTAGTACGACTTGCGCTTACTTGTATAGCCATTACATGACGATACATATGCTTCGTTCGGGAGGAGCTGACCCGCATGCAGTCTATTTTGAGACAAGCGCCATGATTATTACCGCAGTGCTGCTTGGTAAGTGGTTGGAAGCTTCTGCGAAAGAAAGAAGTATGAAAACTATTCATCGACTGCGCCGTTTAAGCCCGCAAACAGTCACAATTATCAGAAATGAGATGCAGCCAGAAGTCATATCGATAAAAGAAGTCAAAATTGGGGATATGCTCCTCATCCTGCCAGGTGAAGTTGTTCCTGCGGATGGACGAGTTATTCGCGGCCGGTCAGCTGTTGATGAAGCATTCATTACGGGGGAGTCCGTACCTGTAGAGAAACGTCAATACGATCGCCTGATAGGCGGATCTGTTATTAGAGATGAAGCCATTACGATGCAAGTGACTGCTCTTGGGTCTCAAACTGCGCTCGGTAAGATGATTCATTTGATGGAGGAAGCCCAAGGCTCGAAGGCTGAGATCGGACGTTATGTAGATCGAATTGCCGCAGTGTTCGTTCCTACTGTTTTGGTGCTTGCCTTACTTACATTTTGTATTTGGTCTCTATGGCTTACTCCGGGGGATATCAAAGGAGCACTATTCAAAGCGATAGCTGTGCTTGTAATTGCGTGCCCTTGCGCCTTAGGATTGGCGACGCCAACTTCGATACTTGTGGGAACAAGCCGTGCTCTGGAGTCGGGGATTTTATTTAAAGAAGGCAAGTATGTGGAACAATTGCAGCAGATCGACATCATTTTAATGGATAAAACAGGAACACTTACCCATGGAACACCCCGTGTGACAGACGTCATCACGGACCCGGGCCAGGAGCATCGCCTGCTTCGCCTGCTTGCTGCTGCTGAGAATGGCATCGAACATCCTTATGCGAAAGCAATTGTGAAGGAAGCCGTTCGGCGCGGACTTCAGGTTAAAGAGACAACCTCCTCACAAGCAATAACAGGCCTGGGTGTGAAGGCGCGAGTAGATGAACATGAGATTCTAATCGGTTCCAGAGCTTTTATGAATCAGGCTGAGATTTCCATCCAGAGGTTTGTGCCTGTAACAGAACAGTTGGAAAGGGAAGGTAAGACGATGCTATTTGCAGCTGTGGATGGTGTTCCTGCAGGTGTAATCGCACTCATGGATACATTAAAAGCATCTACACCTCAGGCTCTACGAAGGTTGAAAAAAATGGGAATCATTGTGGTTATGGTAACTGGCGATCACCGTAAAACAGCTAATGCGATAGCTGAAAGAGCTGGCATAACAACAGTTTATTCGGAAATGCTGCCTCAGGATAAGGTTCATTTGGTCAGAACACTTCAGCAAAAGGGAAAACGTGTTGCTATGGTCGGGGATGGCGTGAATGATGCCCCTGCCTTAGCAGCTGCGGATATTGGAATTGCTGTTGGTACCGGTTCAGAGATCGCCAAGGACGCAGCAGATGTCAATTTGCTTCATAGCGATTTGGGAGGCGTTGCGGATGCCGTGGTAATGAGCCGTAAGACCATGCGCAACATTCGTCAAAACTTAATTTTTGCTTTAATGTACAATGTCTTGGCTATACCGCTTGCGTTCATGGGGCTGTTGACACCATGGATCGCTGGAACAGCTATGGCGCTAAGTTCTGTATCTGTCGTTACAAATGCGAGCAGACTACAGAAAGCATCTTGGCGAAATTAATATGTTTTATAGCTCTTTCGAGGTAAGGGGATTCCATCATGGAACCTCTTTTTTTATTTTCCTTTTTAAAGTCATTTCGTTGGGTTATTGACGATTGACATAATAAGGAGATCGACATAATATAAAGTTAATACATGAACATATAATCATATATTAGCGGATATTAAGGAGTCTGATCTCTAATGTCTTCACATTCATCTTGTTGCAACAACGGAGGTAATAAAAAGGACCTGCATCAAAATCAGGGACACGAAGGTGCGCAAAATCAGGACAACAAGTATGCTCATGATCACACACACGATCACGTTCATGATCATCACCATGATCACGATCACGATCACACACATGATCACGCTCATGATCATCACCATGACCACGACCACACACACGATCACGCTCATGATCATCACCATGACCACGATCACACACACGATCACGATCACCACCATGGTGATTCCTGCTGTGGTAGCTCATTAGGTGATACGGTGAATCGAACAATTACACTTGAAGGTATGCATTGTGCCGATTGTGCAGTGAAGCTGGAGAGATCTGTATCTCGCTTAGATGGAGTAAATCAGGTTTTTGTTAACTTTGCTACAGCCAAGATGAGTCTTGCTTATACAGAACCGATCGTTAATTTTGAGGTTATTAAGAAACAGATTAATAATTTGGGATATGGTATTCAACAACAATCATCTGAGAATCAAGTTTCCGTCTTTCGAATAGATGGGATGGATTGTGCAGATTGCGCGCAAAAACTTGAGAAGAGAGTTGGCTCACTTACAGCTGTGAACCAGGTAACAGTTAACTATGGGGCTGCTAAGATGACTGTTGAACATAATGGAACAGCCGATCAAAGCATTCTGCAAACGGTAAAGCAGGCGGGGTATACAGCCACGTTAGATACGGGGAATATAACTCGACCAACTGCCGAAGCCAGCTTCTGGAGACGGAATAATAAAGTTCTTCCTACATTTTTATCAGGGCTATTATTTGCATTAGCATGGGTTCTAACATTTGGTGATCTCGTAAATCAGGTCTTCTCAACGGTATTATATGCCGCGGCTATTGTTGTTGGTGGATTTCGGATTGCCAGGACAGGATTTTATGGTTTGAAGTCCCGTACAATTGGGATGGATCTACTCATGACTGTCGCAGCTGTTGGTGCTGCACTTATCGGACAATGGGAGGAGGGTGCAGCGGTTGTATTTTTATTTTCCTTGGGTGAAACATTAGAAGCTTACACGATGGATCGGACTAGGAAATCAATCCGTGGGCTGATGGATCTCTCTCCGAAAGAAGCCTTAGTTCGTAGAGACGGCCGCGAGTCTATGATTGCCATTGAAGAAATTCAAATTGGCGATACCGTTATCATCAAACCTGGTGAGAAAATTGCGATGGACGGCGTTATTATCAAAGGTCATTCAACGATAAACCAAGCCCCGATTACTGGGGAATCGATCCCTGTTGAGAAATCAAGAGGCGATGAAGTATTTGCAGGGACAATTAACCAACAGGGTGCACTAGAGGTTGTAGTAACGAAACTGTCTAAAGATAATACCTTATCTCGCATTATTAGTATGGTTGAAGATGCACAAGCTCAAAAAGCTCCTTCTCAACGTTTTGTTGATGTTTTTTCTAAATATTATACGCCTGCCGTATTAATTATTGCTGTGGGGATAGCCATTATTCCTCCTGTATTCTTTGGTCAGCCTTTTCAAACGTGGATTTATCGCTCACTCATGATGTTGGTCGTATCCTGTCCGTGTGCATTGGTGATTTCAACACCGGTTTCAATCGTGTCTGCAATAGGAAACGCGGCGAGAAATGGCATTCTTATTAAAGGCGGGGCACATCTAGAAAGATTAGGTGCAGTTTCGGTTGTTGCTTTTGATAAAACAGGGACATTAACCGCAGGGATGCCACAAGTAACGGTAGTCATCGCTTTGGATGGACGAAAAGAGGAAGAAGTCTTATCTATTGCAGCAGGAATTGAGTCTTCATCGGAGCACCCTGTTGCAGAGGCAATTGTTCGGTTCGCAGAACAAAAGGGTATTCGGTTGAAGGAAATTTCATCGTTTAGTTCTGTCACTGGTCAAGGTGTCAAGGCTACAATTCAAGGTGAGGAATATTTCATAGGCAGTCCAAAATGGTTTATTCACGACTTGAATGTTTCCCTTGAAGAGATAAAGGCAAGAATTCAAGAATTAGAGCAACAAGGGCAAACGGTTATGGTCATGGGTACCAGTGAGCAAGTCATTGCAATTTTTGCTGTAGCGGACGAGGTTCGGGCAAATAGCAAATCTACACTTGAACAGTTAAAACGTATAGGAATTAAGAAGACAGTCATGTTGACAGGAGACAATCGAGGAACAGCTCAAGCTGTAGCCGCTAAGCTCGGGGATATCGATTATTATGCTGAGTTGCTTCCACAAGATAAGGTTGCTTCTATGAAAAAATTAATGGCGGAATATGGTCATGTTGCCATGATTGGTGACGGAGTGAACGACGCTCCTGCCTTAGCTACAGCTACTGTTGGTATTGCGATGGGAGCAGCAGGTACAGATACTGCCTTAGAAACGGCAGACGTAGCTTTAATGGCAGATGATCTTTCCAAGCTACCTTATGCAATAAGTTTAAGTCGGAGAGCATTGAAAATTATAAAACAGAACATTGTTTTCTCTTTGTTAGTAAAAGTTGTGTTTCTTGTCATGATCTTTATGGGTACTTCAACTCTTTGGATGGCTGTATTAGCGGATACGGGAAGCTCACTCATTGTAATCGCGAATGGAATGAGATTGCTTCGAAAAAAATCGGATTAACCTTGAAGTACTATAGAAGCATATCAATAAAAAATGTTCAAGGCATTTAATTGCCTTGAACATTTTTTTATTAAAAAAGAAACGCCTAGCTCATAAGCCAGCGTTTCCACATAAAATTTACTTATTCATGCTTCATGCTTCCAAGTGGTTGCTTTACCTGTCTTAGGACAGTTAGGGAAAGTATCACCTGCTTGAAGAACAACGTGTCCTCCATCACCATCAATATAATGTCCAGCTTCCGTTACCTTTTCACCCGTCTTGTGGCGATGATTTGGGTTTGCCATACGGCGTCACACTCCTTAGTTTATTGTGACACATAAATAGAGAACATGTATTCACGAAAAGTAATATTCCCTGATCTTTAATAAGATGAACCTTCCAATTTTGTCCATACTAAATGGGCTAGCAGTGTTTTGCAGACTCGAAACCTACAGTCCCGTGAAAATAAAGTTGTAGACTTACTGGGAGTTAAACTAACGGGCAGGATTGTTTAATCACTTCACGAATTCTTCAGTAAGGTTGTGAACTTTCTTTATCCAACTTATCAAGATTTGAATTAATTTTTAAATGAAATAGTTCAGGGGGATTTAAATTTGAATTTAATAGAATGGTTGGAAGATTGGTATTTATCACAGTGTGATGGAGATTGGGAACATTGTTATGGATTGAAAATCGAAACGCTTGATAATCCTGGTTGGAGTGTCAAAATAAACTTGCAAGAAACTACTTTAGAAAACAAATCATTTGAAAGTTTGGTCAATGAAAGAACCGAGCATGACTGGATACATTGTAGGTTGAAAGAAGGGTACTTTGAGGGTTTTGGTGGTCCTAAAAACTTAGGAGAAATTCTTTTAATCTTCAAAGATTGGGTAGAATTAAACTAACGGATAACGATACTTAACAGGCTGCGGAGAAGCAGCCTTTATTACGTTCACGGGCAGGTTAGCGTGGTGGCCAGCAGTTGGGCAGGAAAGTTGAATACGATATTTGAATATCTATAAGTAGATTTAGACGAATTATGGAGGACGAATGATGATAATCAAAGCGGAGGTAATAAATCAGCCACAATCAGGAGAATGCAAGGAGAGGATTTATGATATTTCTAGCCTCTGGAATTCCCAAAACTGGACTTGGATTAAATTCACAAACGATGATTTAACCGAATGGTGTGGAAACTTTAGAGGGTCTCCACGAGATGTTTCTGTATCAAAAAAGTATAATTCCGTACTTGTTCTAACTTCGGATTATTTATATAGACTTGACAGTGTTAGTGAAAAGTTAGTTGAATATGAATCCCAGCCTCAATATCAAATTCTAACAGTAACCACTTTAGGCGATTTCATTTTAGCTGATTACTATAGTATCGAAATCATTAAATCAACATTAGAAGATAAGATATCAGTAGATAGTCCGATAAAAATGGATACAATTAAATTTCAGGGTTGGTATAACAATAAATTAGCAATAACATGTGATGAATTTTTGAATTGGGACAACCATGTGGAATTAGAACTTGATGGGGACACACTTGACATAACCCTAAAGGTCACTAATAAGTTTTAACTGGAGACTACTTCCCCAAAGTGTACCGATTATTAAACTAACGGATACTATAGTTTAATCACGACATTAAGGCAGCTGAGCACATCCAGCTGCCTTTTTCAATGATTTAAAAAACGGGTATTATCAACATCAAGTATATAAATTTGCGTTCTAACATATAGGTAATGCAGGAGGTGGGGTATTGAAAAAAGTGGCATTATACATATTCGTATTCGCAATAACAGTAGTGTTCATTTTTTGGTTTGCCTTCTCGTTATTCCTTCACAAATCTGATGAATGGTGGTCAATATTCGAGTTCGAGCACATTGGTTCTGATGTTACTATTGCAAAAATATCATGGTTAAAAATATTAATAATTGGAATGATTAGTGTCGTTTTAGGATCTGTTATCTTCAAAAATCATAAACAATAATAAAGGGAGCAGTTTGCCGCGGGGCCGGCAGCTGCTTCCTTTATTATTGAAGTAACGGGCAGAATTCTTCAGTAAATGGTAATTATCTGTTACTATATATTGGTATGCTTT
>NZ_WSEM01000027.1:0-30567 GCF_009757995.1 Paenibacillus anseongensis | reverse complement strand
GTGGAAGTGCAGCAATGCATGCAGCTGACGAATACTAATCGGTCGAGGGCTTAACCAAACCAGCTGACTAAGCAGCTAGTCGCTACGTCTAACGTAGATGACAAATTTTCTTTACGCAAGTTTCGTATCTAGTTTTCAAGGCGCAAATACGCTTTGACTGTTTGGTGATGATGGCGGAGGGGACCCACGCGTTCCCATCTCGAACACGACCGTTAAGCCCTCCAGCGTCGATGGTACTTGAACCGCAGGGTTCTGGGAGAGTAGAACGTTGCCAAGCAGTACCTTTTGCCCCAATACGGAGTTTCGTTTTGGGGAATTTTGGCCCGTTGGTCAAGTGGTTAAGACACCTCCCTTTCACGGAGGTAACAGGGGTTCGAGTCCCCTACGGGTCACCACAATTACCTGAACGCTTAGCTCAGCTGGGAGAGCATTACCTTGACAGGGTAAGGGTCGGCGGTTCGATCCCGTCAGCGTTCACCATTTAAAACAGCTAAACTTTTATAATGCGGAGCCGTGGTGTAGAGGCCTAACATGCCTGCCTGTCACGCAGGAGACCGCGGGTTCGAATCCCGTCGGCTCCGCCACTTAACCCTAGGGAATTCCGATTACTTTTCGGGGACCCCAGAGGCAACTTTGAATAGCATGGCTCGGTAGCTCAGTCGGTAGAGCAGAGGACTGAAAATCCTCGTGTCGGCGGTTCGATTCCGTCCCGAGCCACCATTTTTACAAACTTAATATGCCGTTGTAGCTCAACTGGTAGAGCAACTGACTTGTAATCAGTAGGTTGGGGGTTCAAGTCCTCTCGACGGCACCACATGCGCGCGTATGGCGGAATTGGCAGACGCACTAGACTTAGGATCTAGCGGGCGACCGTGGGGGTTCAAGTCCCTCTACGCGCATCACACAAGCAGGTAAGACCATTTTATGGTTTTACCTGCTTTTTCGTTGTAGTTTCCTCCCGTACGCAAACGAACGCTCATCCCCTGTTACATAAGCAGGAAATGAGCATTCTCACTTTATCCAATATGATAGAGGAACTAGAGGCCGCTATTTCAATGAAAATAGGCCTATTAACCAGATTGGCGGAACTACAGGCCACAATTTTTCCAATTGGGGCTACTGTATGTCTTATTTCACAGAAATAAGCACCTGTAGTTCCCCAACAGCACGCGAAGCCCCATTTTCTCCGAAATAGCGGCTCGCTGTTCCCTTAAATCCAATCGGAACATCAATCATTCGATGAATGTTTAGCCAATCGTTGAACAACCTGGTCCACCTTCTGTATATGCTGTGACATCCGACCTGCCGCGAGGGTTTCGTCCCCGGCAGCGATGGCATCGACGATGTCACGATGCTCCTGCAGAAGCTTCTCGGCGGATGCAAGCTCCGCGAAAAACCACAAACGACGAGAAGCCTTCATGCTCACCTGAAGCCTCTCCGTCAAAGACTCCATCATTCCGATCATGAGGGAATTATGAGAGGCTTTGGCGATTTCCAGGTGAAAGCGGATATCGGCTTGTTCACTAGCTTCCTCGTTGCCAAGGGAACGTTCCATCGACTGGAGAATGTCCCGAAGCTCCGCGATATTAGCTTCTGTCCGTCTACTTGCGGCCAGCGATGCGCAGCCTACCTCGATGAATCTCCGCACCTCCTGCACTTCTTGCAGGGAGTCTCCTTGATCGAAGAGGGTTGCGTTGTCCGCAGGCAGCGGATTGCTCACGAAGGTGCCGCCGCCATGCCTGATATCTACCCATCCGATTGCTTTCAACCCGCTCAGTGCTTCGCGAATGGTCGATCGGCCGACTTGGAAGCTCGCAGCAAGCTCAACGACAGTCGGCAGCTTCGAACCTGGCGCATAGGTTCCTGACTCAATTTGCATCTTAATTTGCCCCATTACGATTTCCGAGCCCTTTTGTGGCCGTATCTGCTGAAATGCCATGCCAATTCCCCCATAAAAGATCTATACATCTATTCAATCATAAGCTAAAATAGAAGGAAAGTCATCTGATCACATGATCAATTATCAATCGATTATCAATGATAGTCATGAATAGTCCCATGGGAGGCTGCTATGCTCGATAACCAAATTAGACAACAGCTGTTCAATATTGTAGGCGAAAAGTATTTTAAAGATGATATGGAATCGCTCGTTACCCACTCGTATGACGGAACACCGATGCTCCAGTCGCTGCCCGATGGCGTGATCTACCCCAAGGATACAGCGCAGGTGTCTGCGATTATGAAGGTGTTGAATGAGCATCGCATTCCGCTAGTCAGCAGGGGTTCAGGTACGAATCTTTGCGGCGGAACCGTGCCCGTTCAAGGTGGCATTGTCATGGTCATGCACCGAATGAACGCGATCCTCGACATTGATATGCAAAATCTGACGGCAACCGTACAGCCGGGGATTATCACGAAGCAATTCATTGAGCATATTGAAAGTCTGGGCTTATTTTATCCACCAGATCCAAGTTCAATGGCGATCTCTACGATTGGCGGCAACATTGCAGAGTGTTCCGGAGGCCTGCGCGGTTTAAAATACGGCACCACCAAAGACTATGTGATCGGATTAGAATGCGTACTGGCAAACGGTGAAATCATGCGTACAGGCGGTAAGCTGATGAAGGACGTGGCCGGCTATGATTTGACGAAGCTGCTGATCGGTTCAGAGGGGACGCTCGCAATCGTTACAGAAGCTACGCTCAAATTGATTCCGCCTCCAAAATATAAGAAAACGATGCTGGCCATGTACAAAGATCTATACGGCGCAGCTCGTACGGTCTCCAAAATTATTGAAAACCGAATCATTCCGGCTACCTTGGAATTCATGGATAATCCAACGATCCGTGTCGTAGACGATTTTGCGAAGCTAGGCCTACCGCTGGATATGGCAGCAATCCTCTTAATTGAGCAGGATGGCGAGATGGAGATGGTGGAACGCGACATTGCCCGTATCTCGGAAATTTGCCGTGAAGAACAAGCGGATGAAGTTAGCATTGCGAGCAATCAAGAGGAAGCGCTGAAGCTGTTAACAGCAAGAAGAAGCGCCTTCACGGCGCTCGCGCGTTTGCGTCCGACAACGATTCTGGAGGATGCGACGGTTCCACGCTCCAAAATCGCCGATATGGTGCTGGAGATTAACCGAATCGCCGAGAAGCATGGCGTGCAGATTTGTACGTTTGGGCATGCGGGAGACGGCAATCTTCACCCGACAGCTACAACGGATGCCAGGGATCATGATGAAATTCACCGTGTGGAGGCAGCTTTTGAAGAAATTTTTGAAGCGGCGATCCAGATGGGAGGAACGATTACAGGCGAGCACGGTGTTGGGCTGGTGAAGGCACCTTTCTTGGAATGGAAAGTAGGAAGCAGCGGCATTGCGATGATGAAAGGGATCAAAGATGTGTTCGACCCGCATCATCTACTAAATCCCGGCAAAATGTTTGCCAAAGAATCCAGACGCAGGGTGGTGATCGACCGTGGCTAAAGGGGCAACTCTCCAGGAAACGTTAATCCAGAAACTGGATTACAATCAATTGACGAACTGCATGCGCTGCGGCTTCTGCCTTCCCGTGTGTCCAACGTTTAAACAAACAGGCATCGAAGCCGAGTCCCCGCGCGGGCGTATTTCCTTGATGAAAGCAGCCGTGGATGGCGTTATGGAGCCGGGCATTTCCTTCGAGGATCAAATGAATCACTGCTTGGGCTGCCGCGCGTGTGAGCCGGCTTGTCCTGCGGATGTGAAATACGGACAATTGATTGAGCAGGCCCGCGATGCGGTTGAAACCCATACGAAGCAGCATAGATGGTGGGTACGCGGTGTGCGCAAGGTGGTCTTCAAAGAGCTGTTCCCATCACAACAAAAAATGCGGCTGCTAGGTTCAGGGATGCATTTTTATAAAAAATCAGGTCTGCAATCTGTTGTTCGAAAAACAGGCGTTGTCGGTTTATTTTCCAAACAGCTTTCGGATATGGAGAAAATTCTGCCTGATGCATCCGGCAAGGGGATTACGCAGCTTCTCGGCACCTTCATCCCGGCCAAAGGCGAGAAAATTGCTACCGTCGGTATGTTCAGAGGCTGTTTGATGGATGTGATGTTCACCCAAACGAATATCAAAACCGTCAAGCTGCTGTCCGAAGCAGGCTTTGACGTTGTCATTCCAGAGACGCAGAACTGCTGCGGCGCTCTACACGCGCATAGCGGCGAAAGCGACCAAGCCAAGATGCTGGCCAAAAATAACATCCGTGCTTTCCAGGAAGCCGGTGTGGACTATATTGTATCGAATGCCGGCGGGTGCGGCGCGATTCTAATCGAGTACGATCATTTGCTGCATGATGAGCCGGAATGGAAGGAATCCGCAGGTTGGTTCGCCGCGCGTGTGAAAGATATTTCAACGATTCTTGTGGAAAAAGGACGTCCGCTTCAATTCACTGACAGCCAAACTTCAGCTTCAACTCGGGTGACGTATCAAGATTCCTGCCATCTGCGCAATGTAATGAAAGGCAGCAATCCGTCCAGACAACTGTTGAAAGAAGTAGGCAACGTTACTTTTGTCGAAATGAAAGATGCGGGCTCTTGCTGTGGATCTGCCGGTATTTATAACGTAACGCAGCCGGAAATGGCGAATCAGATTTTGGAAGATAAAATGGTCAACGCCAACGCCACGGAAGCTAGATATTTGGTGACAAGCAACCCTGGCTGTCTGTTGCAAATGAAGCTCGGCATCGATAAACATGGGCAAAAAGGCCAGATGGAAGCCGTCCATATTGCGGACTTTTTATATGATCGTGTTGTAAAACATTAATGTTATTACTCAGCAGGCCGCTCTCATACGAGGGTGGCTTCTTTTTTGTCCATTCACGCCACTTCCCTTGCATTTTTTTGGTAAAATAGAAGGGTTAGAGTTAGACTAACGGAAAAGATGTCATTTGAACTTAATCTTCGTTGTTTACGTTAGTTGTAAGAGAGGGGTATCTACGTGAACATTTTAGTTACCGGAGGAGCCGGTTTTATTGGATCTCAAATTGTCGATGACCTGCTTCAGGAGGGGCATGACGTGCATATCTTTGATAATCTGACTACGGGGCGAATGGCGTATGTGAATGCAAAAGCTGTTTTCCATCATGGTGATTTACTGGATGGCAAAAGGCTTGCCGAGGTATTCGCTGCTTCCCGTCCGGAAGTTGTCATCCATCACGCAGCGCAAATCGATGTTCAGACATCGCTTATCGATCCTTTGTTGGATGCAAAAATCAACATCTTAGGGACAATTGACCTGCTGGAGCAGTGCCGAGAGCATGGTGTTCGGAAATTAACTTATGCTTCCTCTGCTGCGGTCTACGGGACTCCACAATATCTGAGCGTGGACGAAGCGCATCCGGTCAGGCCGCTATCCTTCTATGGTATTTCCAAGCATACGCCGGAACATTATATAGAAAGCTTTGCATTGCTATATGGGATGGACTATACCATCCTGCGGTATGCGAATGTTTACGGCATTAGGCAGGATCCTAAAGGAGAGGGCGGAGTCGTTGCCATTTTTATGGACAAGCTACTGGACGGCAAGCAGCCGATCATTTATGGCGATGGGGAGCAAACGCGGGATTTCATTTATGTCCAAGACGTCGTGAGCGCCAATAGGGCCGCCCTGTATAAAGGCAGCCGTGGCATTTACAATATTAGTTGCAACGAACAAACAAGTGTCAACGAGCTTCTAAAGGAAATGTGCTCGATCTGCGGAAGCAGCTTCAATCCAGCTTACAAGGCCGCGCGTACCGGTGATATCGTTCACAGCCGTTTAGACAATCGAGCAGCGCTTAACGATCTCGGGTGGAGTCCCATTTTTACGCTGAGAGACGGTTTGGGGGCGACATTTGCCTATTATAAAACGCAATATCAAGTATGAACGTTGCCATTAGTTCACTTTTTTCGGTTTATCGGATGCTCTTTCTTGCCGCTGCCGGTGTCATGCCCAACACTCTTTTGAACATGGCGTGAAAATGGGGGAGGCTCTCGAAGCCGCAGAGCTCCGCGATATGATGAATGTTGACATCACTTTCAGACAGCAGCTGTTTAGCGCGAATAATTCGCTTGGTTATGATGTAAGCCGTCACGTTCATCCCGATCAATTGTTTGAACACCCGGCTGAAATGAGCCGGCGAGACGGAAGCTTGTTTTGAAAGGGTTTGGAGCCCGATATCTTCGCAGAAATGCTCATCGATATAAAGCAGCACATCTCTCATCCAGACGGGAGCGACTAGGGGATCTCCTGTATTAAATGTATGGCTTGAGGCTACATCACGCTGTATAAAAAGCAGAAGCTGCAGCAGTTGGACATAGATTGCTTGCCGAAACCCAGGTCCCTCGTGCTTAAACTCGTGCTGGATGGACTCCAGATAATGCTCGAGATGCTGTCTTTGTGGAAGCAGCGTTTCCAGCCTATACTGGCGGAGATCTACGGCCTGCTCAAAGCTGTGCAAATAGGAGAACGATTCCCCGAATTGCGGTGCTTGAACGAAGCTTGAACTGAAATATACGGCGGTTGAGGTCACAGGGGTTTCTTTGTCCGGAGTCGCGCGATGAATGATGTTGCCGGGAATAAGAAAAATGTCTCCGGCTTTCATTTCGTAAAAGGTATGATCGATGAACATCGTGCCTTTGCCGCGGTACACATAAACAATTTCATACCAGTCGTGGAAATGGTCAGGGAGCTCGCTTTGCGAGCTTTTTGTGTTTTTATAGGCATAGGAGAACGGAAAAGTTTCATGGTTATCAAAAACTTTGTGAATAGGAGGCACGTCGTCTGCTCCTTTCCTTTCAGTTCCTCTCATGATATCAAAAAACCGTATAAATGTGCTAGAAATCATTATTTTATAGTTTAGAAATGCTGTTAAAATAAAAGAAAGCGATATCAAAATTGGATATGAAGAAGGAGAAGCGCCATGCGAATTGATGCCCACCAGCACTATTGGCGAATAGACCGCGGGGATTACGGATGGATTGGTCCTGAACTGCCGATCTTGTATCGGGATTATGGCCCAAGCGATTTAGCACCGCACCTGAGGGAGCATAACCTGACTGCTTCGATCGTTGTTCAAGCGGCGCAGACACTGGAAGAAACGGCTTATTTGCTGTCATTAAGCGATGAATCCGAGACCATTGCAGGCGTGGTAGGTTGGCTTGATCTCAACGATCCGGATTTCTTCCATCATTATCAACGTTTTTGCAAGCATCCCAAGTATGTGGGCTTTCGAGTCATGATTCAAGAAATGCCGGACGCGAACCGAATTTTGGAGCCTCATTTTATCGAGGCGCTGCGATATTTTGCCGAGCATGATGTACCGGTCGATTTACTTGTCGTGTCCCATCAATTAACGCCGGTTATTGAGCTGTTGGATCAGGTTCCCGGTTTACGTGCGGTTATCGATCATATCGCGAAGCCGCGGATTGCGGATGGCGTTCTGGAGCCTTGGAAAAGCCAGATGGCGGCTATTGCTAAGCATCCCAAAGTGTATTGCAAGCTTTCGGGTATGGTGACGGAAGCGGATCACAGCCATTGGAAGAAAGAAGATTTTACTGCGTATATCCAGCATGCTCTAGAGGTGTTCGGGATTGACCGTGTGATGTTCGGCAGCGACTGGCCTGTATGCTTGTTGGCGGCTAGCTACGAGGAAGTTGTCGATGTACTGACCCATTCGTTACCGGAAACCTGGACACAGCACGAGAATGACTGTCTATTTGGACTTAACGCAAAGGGGTTTTATAAGCTATGAAATATCGTAAATTAGGCAAAACAGGACTGGACGTCTCTGTCTTGAGTTTCGGCGCTTCCTCTCTCGGCTCTGTTTTCCGTGAAACGAATGAGGCAGAAAGCATCCGGACCGTTCATACGGCGGTTGATCTGGGTATCAATCTGATCGATGTGTCCCCGTATTATGGGTTAACCAAAGCGGAAACTGTACTGGGCAAAGCCATCGCACAAATGGACAGACAACGCTTTATTTTGACGACAAAGGCTGGTCGTTACGGGGATGCCGAGTTTGATTTTTCAAAGGAA
Source organism: Paenibacillus anseongensis (assembly GCF_009757995.1). NCBI lineage: Bacteria > Bacillati > Bacillota > Bacilli > Caryophanales > Paenibacillaceae > Paenibacillus > Paenibacillus anseongensis. The sequence goes on along the minus strand of NZ_WSEM01000027.1, from coordinate 22,510 downwards.
CGGATTATCCGAAGTGTAGATGAAAGCTTAAAACGGCTGCAAACGGATTATATCGATATTTTATATTTGCATGATATTGAATTCGCGGCTTTCGATGAGATTGTTGAAGAAGGCTTCCCAGCGTTGGATGCTTTGAAGCAATCGGGAAAAATCCGATATTTAGGCGTATCCGGACTACCGTTAACTGTATTTGAGAAATCGCTGGCTATTAAAGAGATGGACTCCGTATTGTCCTATTGTCATTATGCATTGAATGATACGTCTTTGTTGGATGTACTCCCATTGCTTGAGCAGCACCAGGTCGGATTGGTGAGTGCTTCACCGCTCTCCATGGGACTGCTGAGTACTAGACCTGCTGCAGATTGGCATCCGGCACCAGCGGATATTCGAAGAATCTGTAAGGAGGCGGCGGAATTTTGCGCGAGCAGAGGCATGGACATTGCCAAGTTGGCTGTGCAATATGCGACTGCGAATGAACGGATTCCAACCACCTTGGTCAGCACGGCGAGCCCTGAGAACATCAGCAAGAATATAGCATGGACCGATGAGCCGATGGATACCGGGCTGCTGCGAGAAGTTTTGGACATTTTAAAGCCGATTCACAATAAGTCATGGGTTAGCGGAAGAGCTGAATATAACGAGAAAACCTACGTATAGGGAGGGAACACAATGAAAGCGATCGTATGTGAACAGGTTGAACAGTTTAATTTTGTAGAGATGCAGGAGCCAGTAGTGAGAGCGGGGGAAGCCATCGTTCGTATTAAAAGAATCGGGATCTGCGGGACGGATTTGCACGCCTACAAGGGGAATCAGCCATTTTTCAGCTATCCGCGCGTATTGGGCCATGAACTTTCCGGGTATGTAGAGGAAATTGGTGAAGGTGTGACGGGATTGCAGGCCGGTGACCAAGTCAGTATCGTCCCCTATTTGCACTGCGGGACATGTATTGCTTGCCGCCATGGGAACACGAACTGCTGCACCGACATGAAAGTACTAGGCGTGCATACGGATGGAGGCATGAGAGAACTGATTTCCGTCCCTGCCAGCCATCTCATTAAAACCGACGGGCTCACGCTCGATGAAGCAGCAATGCTGGAGCCGCTTAGCATAGGTGCTCACGCTGTGCGGAGATCGGGGCTTCGCGCCGGTGAAACGGTGCTCGTCATTGGCGCAGGACCCATCGGACTTGGCGTCATGGTCCTGGCGAAGCAATTTGGCGCTAAGGTCATCGCCATGGATATCAATGACGAGCGCTTGGCGTTTTGCCGCAAGTGGGCAGGCGTCGATCATACCGTGAATGCGCTGCAGCAGCCGAAGGAGCAGCTCTCTGAGCTCACGAATGGCGATATGCCTACAATTGTCTTTGATGCGACAGGGAACGCATGTTCTATGACGGACGCCTTTGGACTTGTCGCGCATAGCGGCAAGCTCGTGTATGTTGGCCTCGTGAAGGCGGACATCACCTTCCATGATCCCGAGTTTCACAAACGGGAGCTGACATTGATGGGCAGCCGCAACGCGACGATGGAAGATTTCGATACCGTACGTGAAGCGATGCGTAATGGCGTCATCGACATCGAGAGTTATATCACACATCGTGCTGACTTCGAGGATATGATCGGACAGTTTGAGACTTGGCTCAAGCCGGAGTCCAAGGTGATTAAAGCGATCGTTTGTTTATAAGATGAGGTGCGCTCAACTGCTTGTATGCAGGTAGGCGCGCCTTTTGCTTTTATCCAGATAGAAAAGATCATGAGGATGACGTATAGACACCTTCTATAGCAAGTATCGAAACTATCGATTTTTTTAATGCTCTGAGTATCCTTATAATAGAGATATGCAGCAGCACAAAAGAAAGAGATGGAGGGAAAACTGTTGAAACAGACAACTGTTGGTATTGAAGAATTAAGCATCAACGCCATTCGCACCCTAACGATTGACGCTGTCGAGAAAGCCGCAATGGGTCATCCCGGCATGCCAATGGGTGCCGCTCCGATGGCCTATGCCCTATGGACCCAGCACCTCAAACATAATCCTGCCGATGCCAAATGGGTAGACCGCGACCGCTTCGTTCTTTCGGCGGGACACGGCTCCATGCTGTTATACAGCTTGCTACACTTGAGTGGCTATGGCTTGACATTAGATGATATCAAAGAATTCCGCCAATGGGGAAGCCTTACGCCAGGACATCCGGAATACGGTCACACGGTTGGTGTAGAAGCGACTACGGGGCCACTTGGTCAAGGTGTCGCGATGGCTGTTGGTATGGCGATGGCTGAAGCCCATCAAGCAGCCGTATATAACAAGCCTAACTTCCCGATTGTCGATCATTACACGTATGCCATTTGCGGTGACGGTGATCTGATGGAAGGTGTTTCCTCAGAGGCTGCATCCTTAGCAGGCCACTTAAAATTGGGTAAACTAATCGTGCTTTATGATTCTAACGATATTTCACTTGACGGTGAATTGAACATGTCGTTCTCCGAGAATGTTCGTACACGAATAGAATCTTATGGCTGGCAGTACTTGCGCGTGGAAGAGCAGAATAATGTTGAAGCGATTTCCGCGGCAATCGCAGAAGGTAAGGCAGATACCAGCCGCCCGACGCTGATTGAGATCAAAACAACCATCGGTTACGGGTCACCGAACAAAGCGGGCAAAGGCGGCCACGGCGGTACTCACGGCTCACCGCTTGGCAAAGATGAGCTGCTCCTGACGAAGCAGGCGCTGGGTTGGCCCCTGGAGCCGGATTTCTATGTGCCGGCTGAAGTGTACGAGCATTTCGCCCACTACAAAGCGTTGGGCGCGAAGGCTCAAAACAACTGGGAGCAGCTGTGGAACAGCTACCAGGCTGCTTATCCCGAGCTCGCCAAGCAATTCGAGCTCGCAAGCAGCGGCAGCCTTCCGGCGGATTGGAACGCCGATGTGCCGCGCTTTACACCGGAGAGCGGCGCGATCTCGACGCGCACGGCGTCCGGTAAAGTGCTCAACGGCCTGGCGAAGCGGGTTCCTCAGCTCGTTGGCGGTTCCGCCGATCTGGCGAGCTCCAACTTCACCATGCTGAACGACGACGCGGCATTCAGCGCCGCGAACTACAGCGGCCGCAACTTCTGGTTCGGCGTCCGGGAATTCGCCATGGGCGCAGCGCTGAACGGCATGCTGCTGCATGGCGGATTAAGAGCCTTCGGTGGCACGTTCCTCGTGTTCAGCGATTACTTGCGCGGCGCGATCCGCTTGTCCGCGCTGATGAAACTTCCTGTTGCGTACGTGTTCACGCACGACAGCATCGCCGTCGGTGAGGACGGCCCGACGCACCAACCGATCGAGCAGATCCCATCCTTGCGGATGATTCCGGATCTGACGTTGTTCCGTCCTGCGGACGCGAATGAGACGGCTGCAGCTTGGGAGTATGTCCTACAAGCGCAAGAAGGTCCTTTCGTCTTCGCGTTGTCCCGTCAGAACTTGCCGGTACTGCCAGGTACGGATCAACTTGCTTATGCTCATATTGGTCAAGGCGCTTACGTATTGGCTGAAGCTGCTCCTGGAGCTGTGCCTGATGTTCAGCTCATTGCAACAGGCTCCGAAGTTAGCTTAGCACTTGACGTGAAGAAACAGTTGGCGCAATATGGTATTGGAGCAAATGTCATTTCCATGCCAAGCCGTGAGCTGTTTGAGCAGCAATCTTTGGACGTGCAGCAGGCGGTTCTTCATCCGAATGTGAAAGCAAATGTCGTCATTGAGATGGCATATCCTGCTGGATGGGAAGAGATTACGGGTGGCGAAGGTTTTGTCGTGGGGATCCGGAAATTCGGAGCATCCGCGAAGGCAGACCGCGTAATTCGTGAATATGGTTTTAACGCAGAAGCAATCGTACAACAAATTAGACAGAAGTATTTCCAAGATTAACCCAAAACGGGAGAAAAGGTAGGGATACACTATGAAATTGTTTATCGACACAGCCAATGTAGAAGAAATTCGTAAAGCTCACGCGTTAGGTGTTGTTGCAGGGGTAACGACAAATCCTTCCCTTATTGCAAAAGAAGGCAGAGACTTTTTCGAAACGGTACAAGAAATCGTATCTATCGTAGGCGATGTTCCAATTAGCGCGGAAGTTGTTTCCTTGAAAGCAGACGAAATGGTCGAGCAAGGTAAAAAGCTGGCTAAGATTAGCCCGAACATTGTCATCAAGCTGCCAATGACGCTTGATGGTCTTCAAGCGACTAGTGCTTTCAGAGCTTTAGGCATTCCGACGAATGTGACGTTGATCTTCTCTTCGACGCAAGCCTTGTTAGCCGCTCGTGCAGGTGCAACCTTCGTATCTCCATTTATCGGACGTTTGGATGATATTAACCAAGTCGGGATGAACCTAATTAAGGAAATCAGCCAAATTTTCCAAGTGCATAACATTAAATCCGAAATTATCGCTGCCAGCGTTCGTCACTCCGCACACGTGATTGAAGCTGCGCTTGCAGGGTCACATATCGCAACAGTGCCTTACAAAGTCATCGAGTCCATGAGCAAACATCCGCTTACTGATGCGGGTATTGAGAAGTTCTTGGCCGACTGGGAAGGCGCAAACCAAAAAACGTTCTAATAGCCCTAGAGTAGAAAGATTCGCTTTGTATAAAGCGAGTCTTTTTTCTTCTTATAGGCTATAGTATTTATAGGCATTCTACTCTATTTCAGGTTATAGAAAAGGAGAGTTCAAATGATTATTAGCGATTTGAAACATTTCGAACAAGAGCGTCATTTGTGGCCCGCGGCGATCGGGCGGGGGATCGATTACATTTTGAACCGTAATCTTGGCGAAGCGGAGGCTGGCAGATACGATTTGGAAGGGGACAACGGCCATTTGATGTTTGCTAATGTGCAGGAAGTTGTCACCCGTCCTGCTGAGGAACAACTGCCGGAATCTCACGTTGTTTACACGGATATTCAGTTCCTTGTCAGCGGCGAAGAGAAGCTTTGTTTCTATAAAGTGCATCCGGATGCCAAAATCATCGATAACAAATTCGATACGCATGACGTCGCTTTTTATGAAACGGATCCTGCTCAGCTGGAGACAGGCATATTGTTGACGCCAGGCATGTTCGCAGTATGTTTCCCTTCGGATATTCACCGTCCGAACTGCTTGATCACGGAGGCTAGTGCTAACAAGAAAATCGTTGTGAAAGTACATAAAGATTTGCTGCAGCTTTAAAATATAGCAAAGAGACTATCCCGTAAGGTCCGCGATGACCTGGGATAGTCTCTTTCGTATACTAAGCCTTAGCCGGAATCATTCTAGCTTGTCTCCATTTACCGAGCTGATAGTAAATCACATTCAGAGTCATAGCGACAGTGAAGCTGACGGGGAAACTCCACCAAATCACGTCAAAGCCGTATTTGTGGGAGAGCACCGTGGCGAGTGGGATTCGCACCAGCAGCAGTGCGATGAACGCCACTACGAGCGGGAATACCACCGAGCCAGCAGAACGAACGACGCCTGCCACGACATTAAATACACCGAAAATAATAAACGACCACAGTGTTAAATTATTGATGTGAACCCCGAGCGCAATCGCGGACCCTTCCGGCGGAAGAAACAACGAGACGACTTCTCGGTTGAACAACGTCAGCACAACGACGATTAGGCCCGTCATCAAAATGTTGACGGCTACACCGGTCCACGTAATCCGGTTCACTCGGCCCCATAAGCCTGCGCCGATGTTCTGTGCGGCCATGGAGGTAACGGCTCCGCCGATCGCCATGGCCGGCATTTGCACATAACTGGAGATTTGCATGGCGACTCCAAAAGCAGCCGTCGATTCAGATCCATACGAATTTACGAGATGAACGAGCAACAGATTGCTGATAGAAACGACGACCATGTTTAATCCCATAGGCACCCCTTTTTGAATCAAAGTGCGAATGATCGTCCAGTTGATGCGCAGGAGCGGGAGATCTTCTTTGGTAATCCGCAGAAAATATTTTTTTCGATACAAATATACAATGAGCAGCACGAAGCTGATCAATTGCGCAATAAAGGTGGCAACCGCTGAGCCGGCAATGCCCATTTTCGGAAAAGGCCCGATCCCGTCAATTAAGAGTGGATTCAGGATGACATCCAATATCGCGGATAAAAGCAAGAAATAGAACGGCGTTTTGGCATCACCAGAGCCGCGTAATATGGCCATGATCAGGTTGAATCCAAACATAAACGGAACGCCGGCAAACAAAATCCGTGTATAGACAACCGCGAGGTCCTTCACATCCGGCGGTGTATTCATCCAAGTTAGAATGGTTGAGGAGAATAGTAGTCCGAACGCGGCAACAAGAATAGAAAGAATAAAAAAGAAAACGGTGCTGGTGCCGACTACTTTTTTTGCTTCGTGCGTTTTTTTCGCACCGAGATTTTGACCGATTAAAATAACGGCAGCCATCGCAAACCCGAAGATCGAGCTGATTAAAAAGAACATAATGATGTTGGCATTCGATGTCGCCGCAAGGCCGCCTTCACCGAGATATTTGCCGATCCATACGGCATTGATTGAGCCGTTAAGTGTCTGAAGCACGTTGCCTAATAGAATCGGTAATGAAAACAAAATTAACGTTTTGGCAATGGGGCCTTCTGTTAAGGAAGGTCGTGCTTTTGCTGGGGTGTCCCCGTTTCCACGCATGATAGCCTCCTGATCTTTCTGACTTATTTATTATGTAATTCTTGTTCGGTAAAGCAGTTCCTTTCATTATTTCGCAATTCGGCGCTCCAGAATAAAAGGACCAAAAGGAATGAAGGCAGCCAGGAAAGCCCCCAAAACTCGCCAAATCGACCAGCGATGCATTAATGTGACCCAAGCAATGGAGATCAGATAGAGCACAAAGAGAAACCCATGTGCCATCCCCACAAACTTAACGGCCTGCGGAAGGTCGAGTGCGTATTTGAGCGGCATAGCAATGCCTAATAAGATCAGAAAGGAAATTCCTTCAGCCCTCCCAACATAGCGTAGGGTGTTTAGTGATTGTTTTAGCAATATGTACAGCTCCTTTAGAGATAAGATTTGTAGAGTCTCATCTATTTTAACCTAGAAATGTGTAGGGAGTATGAACAAAACGTTTCAATTGGACACAACCTAGTTTTTTTAGTAGGATAATAGGAATAGCTGAATAATAGCTTCATAGAGGTAGGGGGAAAATCAGATGCTTCGACTTGGTGAAAGAGTCATCGTCATAGGGGATAGTTTGGAACAAAACCTGCCGATTGGCGGATATGGATATATCATTGCTTACGACCGCAATAACGATAATATTTTCGATTACGTCATTCGAGTTCCCAAAGATAATAAACACTATTATGTGCCTGCAATTGATATAGAGTTGGAAGAAGTGCTTCTTCATGAGGAAGCGGCTCGCGTCGAGAAAGAAGCGTTGATTGATTTTGCGCTGGCCACAAAAAATGAAGAGTTGTTCCGAAGAGTCATGAACGGTGAGGCAAGTCCGGAGCCGGACAAAGAACGGGACAAAGAAGTGCAGTCCAGAGAAGAATTTATTAAACAAATCGGCTTGAAAGCCTGGATTTAATACACCATATCGTGAGAAACCCGCTAAATCGGCGGGTTTTTTCTTTTGAGGTTGTTGATAAAATCGGTAAATGGTGGTACATTAATATCCGAACACAAAACTATTTTAGTATTTTAGTTCTGAGGTGAGCGTATGGATGCCAAAAAACAATTAATTATGGAATCTGCCAAGAAATCTTTTTCCCATTTCGGGTACAAAGGCACGACGATGGATCAGATCGCCAAAATTGCCGGTGTAGGCAAGGCGACGATTTATACGTTTTTTGCCAATAAAGAGGAGCTGCTGCACGACATTATTCAGTCGTTGATCACTGAAATGAAAACAGTCGCCGAGAAAGCGATCACGGAAGGGGCAACGCCCTTCAAGAAGATTCACGGAGCTTTGTATGAGATTCTCGTTTTCCGCAAAGAGCATGAGCTGCTCATTCAACTATCCCACGAGGTGCAGCAATTTGGCAGCCCGGTTACGATCGAAGCGATGGCCAGCATTGAGACGGAGGTCGTTCAGTTTATCTCTGAACACATTGAACGCGCGATACATAATGGCACAATGAAAAATTGTGAGCCGAAAATGACGGCTTTTATCCTATTTAAGCTGTATGTTGCTTTAGTGTTCGATTGGGAAAAGCAGAATGAGCCTCTGACCGATGAGCGGATTCTAAAGCTTTTGCAGATCTACTTTGGCAATTTCATTAATGATTAATTTTTTATTTTAGTATTTTGTGGAGGGATTTTTTTATGCGTTTTATTCGACCAATGGTTTATTCCGTAATGGCGGTTGTTATCGGCACAAGTGCTTTTCTGCTAACGGCGAAATCGGCTAGGAGTCAAACGGATGCTGTGAATCAAGTACATCCTACAGCTTATATAGAAACAAACGAAGTGAGCGCCAGTTTTAAAGTAGGCGGCAGAATCACTGAGGTCCTTGTGAAGGAAGGGGAAGCGGTGAAAAAAGGGCAGGTGCTCGCTCGGCTGCAAAGCGCCGAGATTGAGGCGAAGGTCGCGCAGGCCAAAGCGGCCGTCGCGCTGGCGCAAGGCAAAATCGCTGAGGCGCAAGGCGCAACGGCTACCGCGGTAGCGAAGAAGCAGCAGGGCATCGCGGGCGTGAACGTAACGGCGGACACGGCTGAGCAGCAGGTTGCGCAAGCTCAGGCTGCGGTTAACGCTGCGCAAGCGAAAGTGGATGCGCTGAAGAACGGCGCGCGCCCTGAGGAGAAGAAGCAGGCGGAGATTCAATTTCAAGCGGCTTCGGAAGTGTACACGATTGCCGAGCAGAATTTGAATCGGATGACTGCGATGCTGGAGCAAGGGCTTGTCTCGCAAGCGGACGAAGACAAAGTGAAGGTCAGCTTCGAGGAAGCGAAAACCAAGCGAGATCTGGCGCAGCAGCAGCTGAACATGGCGAACCAAGGCCCGCGGGAGGAAGAGATTCGCGGAGCGGAAGCTTTGCTGGAGCAAGCCAACGCGTCCTTGAAACTGGCTGAAGCTAACCGCGGAACGGTGCAGGTGCGACAAGGCGATGTCGCAGCGGCAGAAGCCGCCGTGCAGCAAGCGCAAGGCGCGGTCAAATCCGCGCAGTCCGGCGAGCAGCAAGCTCAAGCCGCGCAGCTGGAAGCCGAGACCTATTTGAGCTATACCGAGCTGCTTGCCCCGACGGATGGGGTGGTCTTGTATCAGTCCGCGCAAGTTGGCGAGATTGTGGGTTCGGGCTTCCCTGTTTTTTCGATGGAGTCTACGGAGCAGCGCTGGACTAAGTTTTACTTGCCGGAGACGGCAATTGCAGGACTCAAAGCGGGGAACAAAATCAGCATGACCATGTTATCGACGGGCGAGAATGTCGTAGGTACCGTTATATCTGTGGCGGCAGCACCTGATTTTGCCATCAAGAAAGCTACGCAGACCTCAGGTGAAACGGATATCCGCTCCTTTGGGATCAAAATCGAGCTGAGTACCCTGCCGGACACAGCCACAACCGGCATGACCTTGCAGTGGAATGGTAAAACGGAAGGATGATGAAAGAGATGGATCTTCGGATTGGCAAGCTGATAACGGAAGAGTGGATGCACATTCTGAAGGACCGGCGTCTTTTTCTGATCTTGTTCTTTGTTCCGGTCATGTATACCGTGCTTTTCGGATCGATTTATGTCCATCACAAAGTCACGGAAATGGCGACAGTCGTTATCGATGAAGACCAAAGTCCACTCAGCCGTCAGGTCATTCAAGCTTTTGAGCAGAGTGAATCGTTTGAGATTACGAAGGAATATCACTCGGAAGAAGACGTCAAGCGTGCGCTCGAGACGGGGGAAGCGAAAGTAGGATTAGTTATTCCTTCGAATTTTGAGGCGAAGCTGAAACATGGCGAAACGCTGCCTATCCTCACGCTAATCGATGGCAGCAACATGATGATTTCGAATTCGGCGACCAAAGGCGCGAACGAAGTGATCACAACATTCAGCATGGGATACTCCCAGAAAAAACTGCAGATGCAGCAAGGACTCCAAAACGAGCAGGTCATGAACACTCTATCACCGATTCCTTACCGATATCGGATTATGTATAACTCAACATTTAACTATAGCGATTTTATGCTCTACGGTCTTGTCGGGGCTATTTTGCAGCAAGTGTTATTTCTCGGTATTGCCCTAACGATTACCAGAGAGAAAGATGCGGGGACATGGCAGCGTTTTGAGGCTTGGAAAAGAAATCCATGGCGCATCGCGTATGCGAAGACAGCTCCGTATTTCTTAATTAATCTTTTTAATACATCCGTTACCTTCGTTATTGCTTTGTACGCTTTTGGCGCTCCAATGGGCGGAAGCTTGCTTGTAGGTTTGGCCATTATTCTTAGTTTTACCTTTGCAGTCAGCGGGATCGGCTATCTCATCAGTTTGTTTTCCGGCAATCAACTCGGGGCTACACAAACGGCGATGCTTATTGCTGTGCCATCCTTTATGCTTTCAGGCTTCACGTGGCCGTTCGAAGCCATGCCGAAAGCTTTGCAGGTATTTGGGCACATGCTGCCGCTCACGTATTTCTTGGACGGCGTGCGCAACGTATTCGTGAAGGGGAACGATTTCTCCGTTATTTCGCATGATTGCGTTGCGCTTATCCTAACCGGAGCTTTGACCTATTTCATTGCCATGCTGTTAACGCGATTTGTTGTATTTTCCAAGAAGAAAACATCCGTTCATCAACCTGCGCTGCCGCCTAGCTCCAAACTCACTGCTTAACTACCCAAGGAAGGAAGCGATTTTTTTGAAAAAAACGCTCATAAGTCTCTCCGCAGCTCTGTTACTTCTTTCCAGTTCTGCTTATGTTTACGCGGATTCACTACTAGATCCTGATCAACATGTTTACGTGAATGAGGACGTTCTCGAGACCGTATCCTCTATTAATTTGGACTTTGTATTGGATAAAGCACTGAAAGATTCCCATAACCTCTCCCTGCTAGCGCTAAAATATGCCGCCCAAGGCAGCAAAAAGTCCGATCTTGAGCAGCAAATGGATAACATGAGCTCTGCGTCATTTGCGCCAGGGCACTTGCCTAGCACACCTGAGGAGGTTACCAATACGGGAAATCCGCTGCTGCCGAATCTCACGGAACCTACCGATATTGCTTGGACTGTGATGCAAAATAACGCGATGAACCAAATGATACAGGGCATGGGCGCTCTAGCCGGCGGTATGAACACGATCATTGCCGCTCAACGTGCGCAAATGAGTACGGCTGCGCATCAGTTGGGAACGGATCAGCGCAACTCGCTGCTTCAAACCGATGAAGCCAAAGCCGGTATTCGCCTGCAGACCATCGCGCAATACGTGCAGCTGCTTGGCCAAAAGAAACAGCTCGCTTTCATGAACGAATATGAAGGTGTGATGGAGAAAGAGCTGCTGCGCGCAACGCTTCTCTCACAGCAAGGTTTGGCCTCCTCGGAGGATGTGCTGACAGCACAGAAAGCCATTAATAAACAGAAGGACGATACTACTATCTTGTTGAACAATTATCGTCTGGGCCTTGTGCAGCTTTCGACGGACATTGGAATTTCCTATGATCCAAATTTAATCCTCCAGGACATCGATCCTATTTCGGTTCAGCCTATTGCAGAAACGGATACGTTGACTTTATTGAAATCTTCTTATCAAATGAAATCTTCCGGCAATAACATCGATGAAGCTGTGTGGGAAACGGATCATACGGTGACCCAGAACACTTACGGTGAAACGTATTTAGGCGTCAATGTGGCGATCAACGGTCAGAAGAATGAGCAAATGCAACTCGACCTGACCAAAAAAATTCAATCTACGTATAACGATGCCAAAAATGCGTATACCGCAGTCCTTACCGAGCAGAGGAATCTGACTGACGTTCAAGCGGATATGAAAAAAATGAAATTCCGCTATGAGGCAGGCGTCATCTCCAAGCATGATTTGAACAAGTTTCAGATAAAAGTAGATCAAAATGAAACTACATTGGCTGCAGCCAAACTGAAGTATTATGTACTAAATGAAAAAGCAAAGGCCATGGACACAGGATTCATTCAATAAATCATCTAGCCCAAACTAACCACAACTCCTTAATCGCAGCGGCTCTTCGGAACCTCATCTGCAAAGGGGCTGTGGTTTTTTCTGGATTGAGTTCACAAATTATCTGGGATATAATGAAAAGAATGACTAAATGCTGATTCAAAGGGGTGTAGAGAACTTGAGCATTACCAGAAAAGATGTCGATCATGTCGCGAAGTTGGCTAGACTCGATCTAAGCGAGAATGAGAAAGAATTATTTACCGGACAGCTTAATGCCATTTTAAAATATGCGGAGCAGTTGAACGGGTTGAATACCGAAGGTATAGCTCCTACGAGCCACGCTATGCCGTTAGTGAATGTGATGCGGGAAGACGTCGTTACGCCGTCGCTGCCGATTGAGAAAGTTATGGCGAACGCTCCCGATCAAGAAGACGGGCAATTTAAAGTTCCAGCTGTTTTAGAATAGAGAACCATATGAAAGGGAGTGCCTGTCGTTGTCTTTGTTTGATCTAAACCTACAACAAATTCACGCGAAGCTTCAAGGCAAAGAGATTACCGTTGCCGATCTCGTGGATCAATCCTATACAAGAATTGGGCAAGTGGAAAGCAAAGTTCGCGCTTTCCTTACATTGGATGAAGAGAACGCAAGACAAGCTGCGGTCAAATTGGACGAGCAGCTGACGAGCGGTCAAGCGCGTGGCGATTTATTCGGTCTTCCCATCGGGATCAAAGATAATATGGTCACCGAAGGTCTAAGAACGACTTGTGCTAGTAAGTTCTTGTCGAACTACAATCCGATCTATGATGCGACCGTTGTCAGCAAGCTGAAAGAGGCGCAGACGGTTACCATCGGCAAGCTTAACATGGATGAGTTCGCGATGGGTGGTTCCAACGAGAACTCCGCCTACCACCCAACCCACAATCCGTGGAACACGGATTATGTGCCAGGGGGTTCCAGCGGTGGTTCTGCCGCTGCCGTAGCTGCTGGCGAGGTATACTTCTCGCTGGGCTCCGACACCGGCGGCTCGATTCGCCAGCCGGCTGCTTACTGCGGTATCGTCGGGCTGAAGCCGACTTACGGCCTTGTGTCCCGTTATGGTCTTGTCGCGTTCGCGTCTTCGCTCGACCAGATCGGGCCGCTGACGAAGAACGTCGAAGACTCCGCCTACCTGCTGCAAGCTATTGCAGGTTATGATGCGAAGGATTCCACATCTGCGAAAGTGGACATCCCTGACTACCTCAGCGCACTGACCGGAGATGTCAAAGGTCTGCGCATCGGCGTGCCGAAAGAATACATGGGCAACGGGATTGACCCTGCGGTGAAAGAGAAAGTCCTAGAAGCGCTTAAAGTGCTTGAAGGCTTAGGAGCCGTATGGGAAGAAGTGTCCCTGCCGCATTCCGAATACGCGGTTGCGACCTACTATCTTCTGGCTTCTTCCGAAGCTTCGTCGAATCTTGCGCGTTTTGACGGGATTCGTTACGGCGTCCGTTCCGACAACGCCAACAATCTGCTTGACTTGTATCATCTCTCCCGCAGCGAAGGGTTTGGCCCAGAGGTCAAACGCCGGATCATGCTTGGAACTTATGCTTTAAGTTCTGGTTACTATGATGCTTACTATTTGAAAGCACAACAAGTTCGCACATTGATCAAACAAGATTTTGATCAAGTGTTTGAGAAATACGATATCATCATCGGGCCGACGGCGCCGACGCCTGCTTTCAAGATTGGCGAGCAAAGCAACGATCCGCTCACGATGTATCTGAACGATATCATGACCATTCCGGTCAGCTTGGCGGGTATTCCTGCGATTAGCGTACCTTGCGGATTCGTGAATGAACTTCCGGTTGGCCTTCAAGTCATCGGCAAAGCGCTGGATGAAGCTACCCTATTGCGTGTAGCTCACGCTTTTGAGCAGCATACAGATCACCACAAGCAGCGCCCGCAATTGTAGGTTCATAGTTCATGAGTAACGAAGGAGGCATTTATTTTGTCGGCAACAGATACCCAATATGAAACGGTCGTTGGTCTTGAGGTTCACGTAGAGCTTCATACCGCATCCAAAATATTTTGCGGTTGTGCAACCTCATTCGGTGCACCTCCGAATACGAATACATGTCCCGTTTGTTTGGGACACCCGGGCGTATTGCCCGTACTGAACCGCCAAGCGGTAGAATATGCCATGAAAGCGGCAATGGCGCTGAACTGCACCATTTCGACACACAGCAAATTTGACCGTAAAAACTATTTTTACCCGGATTCTCCCGATGCGTACCAAACCTCGCAATACGATCAGCCGGTCGGTTTGAACGGTTGGGTCGATATTGAAGTGAATGGCGAAACCAAACGCATTGGCGTGACACGCGTGCATTTGGAGGAAGATGCGGGCAAGCTGACGCACGTGGATGGCGGATATGCCTCGCTCGTTGACTTGAACCGTGCCGGAACGCCGCTCATCGAGATCGTTTCGGAGCCTGATCTGCGCTCACCGGAGGAAGCTCGCGCTTACCTTGAGAAGCTAAGAGCCATCATGATCTACTGCGACGTATCCGACGTGAAAATGGAAGAAGGCTCGATGCGCTGCGATGCGAACATCTCCTTGCGTCCATTCGGCCAAGAGAAGTTCGGCACGAGAGCCGAATTGAAGAACATGAACTCGTTCCGTGGCGTCCTGAAAGGACTGGAGTACGAGGAATATCGCCAAGCGGACATTCTCCGCAGCGGCGGAGAAGTCGAGCAGGAAACGCGTCGCTGGGACGACGGGCAAGGCAAGACGCTTTCGATGCGCGGTAAAGAAGATGCGCACGACTACCGTTACTTCCCGGATCCGGATCTCGTGAGCCTGTATATTGACGATGCTTGGAAAGAAGCCGTCAAAGCTACGATCCCTGAGCTGCCAGATGCTCGCAAAGCTAGATACAGCAGCCAGTTTGGCTTGCCGAACTACGATGCGGAAGTCATCACGTCTTCTATGAAGCTGGCTAACTTCTTTGAGGAGAGCCTTAACTATACGCAGGATGCCAAAGCAGTTTCGAACTGGATTATGGGCGATCTGCTCGGGTATTTGAATGCGAACAATCTTGAACTTGCGGATGTCAAAGTGACGGGCAAGGGTCTAGGTGAAATGATCGGCCTGATCGAAAAAGGGACCATTTCCAACAAGATCGCCAAAACGGTCTTTAAAGAAATGATCGAATCTGGTAAAGAACCACAGAAAATTGTGGAAGAGCAAGGACTCGTTCAAATCAGTGACGAAGGCGCGATTAAAGCTGTTGTCGAGCAGGTTGTAAACAATAGCCCGCAATCGGTTGCCGATTTCAAAGCGGGTAAAGAGAAAGCCGTCGGTTTCTTGGTCGGCCAAGTTATGAAAGAAACCAAAGGCAAAGCAAATCCAGGACTGGTTAACAAATTAATTCTGGAGTGCCTGAACAGCAAATGATACAGTAAAGTGGTGATCCTTATGGACACCACTTTTTTATTTGAAGGAGGCTTCCGCATGTCTATTGAATCTCTTCCACTGCATACGAATGAGGAAATCCTGCATCTGTTAGCGCTTCAAATCGCCTCCTATCGCGTTGAAGCTGAGTTGATTGGCTTTGAAGACATTCCTCCGCTTAAAGATGGCATTCAGTCTATACGCGAGGCTGAGGAGACGTTCTATGGCTATTACGTGCAGGAAGAGAACGAACGTAAGTTGGTTGGCGCGATTTCCTACTCCCGGGAAGGTTGTGTTGTCACGATCTGCCGGATGATGGTTCATCCTCATTTTTTTAGGCGCGGTATTGCTAGAGCGCTTTTGGAACATATACTACAGAAACAAGAAAATAATGGTGTGCAGCTTTTTATTGTATCTACGGGTACGGCCAACCTGCCGGCTACCCAGCTTTATCAAAGCTTTGGTTTTATAGTGAAGCGGGTATTCACAGTTCCTCCGGGCGTGTCACTAACGACCTTTGAGCGACCAGGGCTCATCAGGGAAAAATAGGGAGGCGATCACATCGTGAGCAATCCATGGGTTATTGATCAAGTTCATATCACCATACGGTTAGTCTTGGCGCTATTTCTTGGCGGCTTAATCGGCTTTGAGCGGGAGGTTAGCTCCCATGCTGCAGGGCTTCGCACGCATATTTTGGTCTGTGTAGGCTCCGCTCTAGTCATGCTGCTCTCCATGTATGGCTTCAGCGCTTTTGTGAACGAGGTGAACGTTCGCTTGGATCCGTCGCGTTTGGCGGCGCAGGTCATCAGCGGCATCGGGTTCTTAGGAGCTGGTACGATTATTTTTAACGGAAGGTCCATTACGGGGCTTACGACGGCGGCCTCCCTCTGGGTAGTGGCTGGGATTGGCCTTGCTGTAGGGGCGGGCTTTTACTATCCAGCCGTCTTGGCTTGCTTTATGGTACTAATATCCTTATGGATATTGAACAAAGTAGAGCAGAAATTTTTTAACGGAAAAAAAGTCCGTATTCTCAAAATTCAAGCCATTGATCAACCAGGGACACTCGGCGTGATTACTACCCTTTTAGGGAAACAGAAAGTCGATATTCGCAAAATTACATTGGAAGAACAAGAGAATGAGGACAAGCCAAATCAGGTTCAAATAACGTTTCATGTTACAATACCTAAGCCGTCTATTATCGTCTCCGTACTTGAAGGAATCAATCAAATAGAAGGCGTCAGCGGCGTAACGATGGAAAAAGGAAAAAGTTGAAGGGGTTCTCCCGCAGAGAGCGTCTAAGGTTATAAGACGAGTTACGGAAGGGGGAGGCAAGGCATGGACAATTTGACGGATGAGCAGCTGATCGACCGGGTCCGTCAAGGTCATTCCGATGCTTATCGTGTGCTGGTAGAACGACACAAAAGTTATATTTACACACTTGTATACCGCATGGTTGGACATAAGGAAACTGCCGAGGACTTGACCCAGGACGTATTCGTCAAGCTGTTTCGAACCTTATCGCATTTTCGCGGAGAGTCGAAGTTTACGACTTGGCTCTATCGCATGACGACTAATATCGTAACCGATTATCGGCGTTCACAGAAGCGTAAGCCCTATGAAGCTTTGCTTGATAAAATGAAGGGTTGGTTCTCGGATAGCAAGGAACAACCGGAAGAAAGGGCTCTGCTCAAGGATGAGCAGGAGCAGATGCAAGGGCTGTTGTCCGAACTTCCGGACAAGTACAGGCTTATTATGTATCTGTATCATTATAAGCAGCTTTCTTACCAGGAGATGTCCGAGGCGACCGGCCTACCTGTCAAAACGCTCGAAACGAGATTATACCGGGGAAAAGCGATGCTCAAAGAAAAATGGTTGGAGGTGAATCCGCATGAATCCCAAGCAACAAGAAGACATCCGGCTCACGCAGTACCTAAATAAGTTGTTAGATGAAATGCCGCTTAACGAACCCAGTCCCTTGTTGACGGATCGCATCATGCGTGCTGTCCAAGCTGACGAGATCACGGTGCCGCAATCCAATTGGCAGGTATACCGGCGAAAAGCATGGGTCAACGGTCTCGTTGCAACCGCAGCAACCATTCTCCTGTTCCAGCTCGGAATTATTCATAAAATCATGAACATCGACGTAGGCATTATTCAAATTACTTCGTATATCCAACATTTATCTGAGTTATTATGACCAGAAGAACGGAGGCCTTTTACATGGCTATACCCAAAGACAGCTCGCATATTCCCCCGTATTCAACCGACTCCTCTTATCCCAACTATGCGCCTTACTATCCGATTCCCAGGAAGCGCAAATGGGTTGCAGGTGTGTTATCTTCTATCTTCCCAGGTACTGGGCATTTCTACTTAGGTTTCATGCAGCGCGGCGTATTCCTGATGATGCTGCTGATCCTTGATATTTTTATCATTACATCGTTAGCTTCTCAGCATAATACAAGCGTTCCCGCCGTTACCCTTTTTGCCTTGTTCATCCCTGTAATCTACTTCTACAATCTTTTTGATGCGCTTCAAATTACGGATTATGTGAACCGGCGCAATGAGCTTGGCGAGTTTGCAGGGTCCTATGACCATGAGTTTCAAGATCCTTTACAGAAGCTGATTAAAGGCACTAACATGGGCGTACTGCTTGTCGTTGTCGGCGTACTCTTTTTCCTTCTCAGCAATAAGCCGCGGTGGGTTACGGGACTCTTCGATTTCATGGGCTCTTATGTAGGTTCAATTGTCCTCGTTCTTGGAGGTTTAGCTCTGTATGTGATTGATTCCCGGAAAAATAAGCACTGACAAGTTGGCAAAACCGCATAACCATCATTGACAAAAGGGAATGACCACACGTACAATATTATGTAAGGTTTTATTGACTAACAGCGGGTGGTGTGTAACATGGCAGCACAATTAGAACAAGCATTAGCTAAATTGAAAACAACAGGTGTTCGAATGACGCCTCAGCGTCATGCGATTTTATCCTATTTGCTGGACTCCATGACGCATCCGACAGCAGATGATATTTATAAGTCCTTAGAATCCAAATTTCCTAACATGAGCGTAGCGACTGTTTACAATAATCTTAAAGTTTTTATTGAATCGGGACTCGTTCGGGAACTGACTTATGGAGATAGCTCGAGTCGCTTTGATGCGGATATGACAGACCATTACCATGCGGTTTGCGAAGTTTGCGGCAAGATTGCAGACTTTGAATACCCGCCTCTTCATGATATTGAGACAACTGCTGCCGGGCAAACAGGCTTTCAGGTTGGCGGCTACCGGTTAGAGGTTTATGGCGTCTGCCCAGATTGCACAGGGGTTACTAAGCATTAACTTTCGCAGAATTCCTCATTACCTGTTCCTATGTTGTATAATGAAACGTGATCATACCTTCTTGTTGATGGAGAGGGTAAGAGAGCGTTTTTTTCTTTTTATATCGCAAATAAGGAAGTGAAATCTTGCAGCAGCGCAGAAGATCGTCGAAGAAAATCCTACTGATCAGTTCACTTATTATCGGGATGTTCGCCGCGGGTGCGGCTTCATTTCTCTGGGAGCAGTTCGCTCCGAATCGTACGAAAGTCGAAACTGAATATCACGAATTAAGCAAGCCGATCTTTTATCAAGGGAATTATTATAAGTTAAGCGCGATTGGTGAAAAAGAGGGGCTGAAACTTCCGCTGGAGCTCATTCAAGAGTGGATCGACCCTTCTATTCTATATGAAAAAAGCAGCGATTCCGTGATTATCACAACCAAAGATAAAGTACTGCGTTTGAAGACAACGGAACTTTCAGCGTTGATGAACGAGAAACCGATCACATTGTCTTTTCCCGTAGAGAAGAAAGGGAGCGACATCTATGTGCCGATAGAGCCGCTGCGCCAATTGTACCCTTTTGAGATCAGAGAGTCAGATCAGACGGGCGCCGTACTTTTATTTAAAAAAGGCGAAACCCTCAAATGGGGAAAGCGCACGGCCGCTGAAGCCGCACAGCTGCGCACTTTTGCCTCGATTAAAGCGCCTATCGTATCAAGTATCGCCGGAGGAGAGCAGGTCATACTGCTCGGGGAAGAGGAAGAATGGTATCGCGTTCAGCAAGCAAGTGGGCCGATTGGATATGTGCGTAAAACGGACATTCAGATTGATCATGATGAAACCATTCCCGTTCAGGAGGATACATCGTCCTACGTGCCCTGGAAGCCGCCTGCGGGTAAGTTAAACCTGACATGGGAACATGTCATTAGCAAAAATCCCGATACAACCAAGATAGGCGATATGCCTGGTCTGCAGGTTGTTAGTCCGACTTGGTTCTCGATATCGGATGGCGAAGGGCGCTTGAAGAACCTGGCTGATGCGTCTTACGTCAAATGGGCGCAAACTCGAAATTATCAGGTTTGGGCGCTATTCAGCAACGGCTTTGATCCTGATGTGACGAATAAAGCCCTATCGACCTACGATAGCCGTATGAAAATCATTAAACAATTGCTTGGCTTTGCGCAAACGTACAAACTGCAGGGCTTCAACATTGATTTCGAAAATGTATATCTCAAAGATAAAGAAAACCTCGTCCAATTTGTCCGTGAAATGACTCCTTTTATGCATGAACAAGGTTTGGCTGTGTCCATTGATGTGACGCCCAAATCAACCAATGAGATGTGGTCGATGTTTTACGACCGGACTGCGCTCGCAGAAGTGGTTGATTATATGATGGTGATGGCCTATGACGAGTATTGGGCGACCAGTCCCAAATCCGGTTCCGTATCCTCTTTGCCTTGGACGGAAAGCTCCGTAAAGCAGATACTCAATGTGGATAAGGTTCCACCTTCTAAATTGGTCTTAGGCGTGCCTTTTTATACACGTCAATGGACGGAAGAAATGAAAAATGGCAAGTTAACGGCCACTTCCAAAACATTAACCATGGAAGCTGCCGCAGCTATTATAAAAGATAAAAAACTAACACCGACCTATTTGCCGGATACTGGCCAGAATTATGTGGAGTACAAAGAGGGCGAGAAGCTCATTCGCATCTGGTTGGAAGATGAAACCTCGATGAAGGCACGGCTTGATCTCGTCAAGAAGTATGATCTGGCTGGAGTGGCCACGTGGAGAAGAGGCTTTGAGCAGTCACCGATGTGGAAAGTCATCCAGGATGGTTTGGTTCCAACAGCACCATAAAAAAAGCCGATCCCCACTACAAGGGATCGGCTTTTTGCTATTTCTGAGCATCAATGAGGCTTGTGCTCATGATCTCTGTTTGGCTCTAGCGGGATTGCTTGCGCTGCCGCAGTTTCATTCTCAGCAGTAGACTGGTACTGAGGATCAACGGTTAGGATTGTTTTACAGAACATGCAGCGGTCTGTTTTTCCTAGCATTTTAGTTCTTCTTCCACACTCCGGACAATCAAGTGCAATTGCCGAAGTAGAGAGCATGCCGGCCCAGAAGTAAATCCCCATACTCACCAGCATGGAGACCATCCCGATGATCATGAAGATGACAGCAACTATTCGGCCTGCTTTTCCCCAGTCAAAGACGACACCCGCTAATCCTATAATCATTAGCAGCATGCCGCCCATTGTTAAAGCAAGACCCCACAAGCGAAATTCATTAACTTTACTTGATCTGAAACGCACGTGTTGTTCCCCCCATAATTTAGCTATCAGTTTTGTATGATTTGTCACAGAATTCAGCAGGAAACTCCTCTTGTATTGTAGAAATAAGATATAAACAATTGGAGACAGGAGCTTTGGACACCCATGGGAATTGATAAAGAGCAGTTTTTGCTTAAGTTCCGAAATGACAGTCGGATCATTAGTGTCATGGCGGTTGATAATCCTAAGCAACTTCCCTCACTTACAGATGGCTTTGATATACTTCTGCTTATCGTAACGAACGACCTGAGCCTGAACAATCATACTACTAATTATATAAGAGACGATTCTCGGATACAAGAAAGGTGGGTAGATCCCTCCTCCATTGAACAATGGGTACGCCAAGGCCACAACCGAAATATCCTTCATTGGCTGCTAAAAGGGGAGATACTTCTGGATCAGAATACGTATTTAGAAGGACTGCGCCATCGCATACTTGAATTTCCGGCTGACCTGCGTGAACATAAACTGCTTGTCGAGTTCTCTCTTTTTCTGCGTAAATATCTTCAGAGCAAGGAATATATCCTAGATGAGCACTTGCTTGATGCTTATAATAATATTTTGGAAGCTCTACATCATTGGGCTCGTATTGTCATCATTGAGGATGGCTATCACCCGGAAATTACGGTATGGAGGCAGATTCGTGCAATAAATCCAGGGGTGTACAAGCTTTATGAGGAATTGACAATGAGCAAAGAGACATTGAAGCAGCGGGTTCAGCTCGTTTTGCTGGCTTGTGAATTTTCGGTTATGTCAAAAATGGAGAGATGCTGCGAGGCGTTTATCCAAATCCTCAGAGAAAATGATAAGGCGTTCAGTTCAGATGAACTTCAACAGCATGGTCAATTAATTGAAATTAAAACAGAACTTCCTTTACTGCTGAATAAGCTCGTCAAAAAAGGTTTGATCAAAGAAGTTGCTGTTCTCATCGATGAAGAAACTTCAGAGATTGAGCTGCGATATACGAGCGTATAATCGGTAAAATCCAAGGAGAATCAGATGTTTATCTGGTTCTTTTTTTGTTTTTAATTTATTGCTTGACTTTAAATGTGTTTCTATGATAAATTAACTCTCGCCGCTAAAAACGGCTCACACGAAAAGCTAAAGTGGTACAAGGTTGCAAGCAAAGCAAGAAAAAAGAAAAATAAAAAAAGCTTGCATCGAATAGCCCAGATGTGATATATTATAAAAGTCGCCGCTAAACGGACGACGAAGAAAAAGAAAGAAATTGATCTTTGAAAACTGAACAACGAGTGAGTAAGCACAGTCGAGTAATCGACTATAAAAGAGATTGTAAAATCTCGCTAGCAAGTCAATTGAGCTATTCAGCTTTTCTATTATGGAGA
>NZ_WSEM01000026.1:0-42012 GCF_009757995.1 Paenibacillus anseongensis | reverse complement strand
GCAGAAACCGCGTGATCGGCACTTAATGGTGTGTTTACTTTCTTGACAGAAGTCCACAGGGACCGCTATTTCGGCAGTGGAGGCGGTTATTCGGCCAATCGAGGAGAAATAAGACCCGCTAGTTCCCCTTCACTGTGGAAGTCACTATTTTCATCAAAATAAGGGAATAGAGTTCCCTTACTTGTAGCGGTTGGGTATATAGCGGCTAAGTGCGCCTGTAAAAAGTCGGAAAAGTAGGGAAAATACACTGAAAATTAACTTCTCCTCGCCAACTTTCCGTACTATGCTCAAGGTTATAGTGTCCTTCGCTTGAAGCTAAACTTAAGAATGGGTTGGTGAAAACATGCTCTTAAGCACCGTTAAAGCAAGATTCGGCAACAGGCAGGGCCGGACGGACGGCGGCAAAGGCCGCTTTTTTAGAAAAAGCCTGATCATGATTTTTATCGTCTCCGGCATCCCGGGGCTCATTATGGGTGCGCTGGTGTACGGGATAGCCGGCGGGCGAGTAGAAAGCGAGCTGCTGCAGCTGCATTACGGGCAAATCGAGCAGCGTTCCCAGAACATTGACGATCAATTGAGCAATCTGGAGCTGCTCCTCTCCCATTGGGCATTTGACAATAAATTCGACTACAGCTTGAACGGCTTTGATTTCGTTAGAAACTTCGA
The DNA here is from genome assembly GCF_009757995.1 of Paenibacillus anseongensis. Taxonomy (NCBI): domain Bacteria; kingdom Bacillati; phylum Bacillota; class Bacilli; order Caryophanales; family Paenibacillaceae; genus Paenibacillus; species Paenibacillus anseongensis. Next base: position 41,346 of record NZ_WSEM01000026.1, on the reverse strand, counting down.
AAGAACGCAGGATATTACGAGAACGCTCATCGCGATGCAGGGCTCCAATGCGCTGGTTAAAAAGGCGGAACTGTATGTCGGCGGTTCGAGCTCCGTGCTTTTCAACCCTGAATACACCGTGCTGGATAACAAGACGACATCGGGCATGTACGATAAGCTGATTCAAGGCAAAAATGTGACCTATTGGACGCAGTGGTCCTTTGATACGACGCATCCGGATACGAAGGATCTAACGCTCATTCACCATATTCCTGGGGGAAGCCTGCATCCTTTTGGCGTGTTAGTGTTTAGATTCGATAACGAGAAAATTGCGAACATGTTAAAAACAATGACGCCGTACGAGGAAGGTGAAACCTTTGTTTTGCAAAATTCAGGTGAGCTTTATGTCTCATCCACCGGAAGCGCTTCCAATTCACCGTTTGTCACAGCTTTGCGGGAGAAAATCGCATCCTCAGGCGCACCGAAAGGCTCTTTCTTTTTAGATTACAAAGGGAAGACCTATACGGTTTCCTACGGCAGCTTATCGCGAATTGCCGACGATTGGACTTACGTATCCGCCTCTCCAATAACTAACATTATTTCACCGGTGGTGTTTATTTCGAAGCTGATCATCACCGTAAGTTTGATCGCTTTGCTGCTCGCGGCGCTGCTTTCATGGCTGGCTTCGCGGAGCATTTATTTGCCGGTCAAACGACTTGTCACACTGCTCGGCAGCCATGCAAATTGGGCCGGTCGCGAAGACGAGTTCACCGTAATCGAAAAGCAGTGGCGAGACTTGCACACGGAGAGTCTTGAGCTGAATACCAAGCTTAAAGAGCAGCTGCCGCATGTGAAAGACAGCTTTTTGCACCAGCTGCTGCAGGGTTACCTGAACGACTACTCCGAAGAAGACCTGCTTCGCCGCATGGAGCGGTTTAAGTGGGATGTGAGGCATCGTCATTTTACTGTGCTGTATGTCCAGCTAGTCGGCATGACAAATCTGGATGGAACGTTCCGCCATGGCGACGAGGGGCTTGTGACGTTTGCAGCTGTCAACATGATCAAAGAGCTGGCCGCTCAACATTTTGAACAAAGCGATACAATCAATTTCCATGACCTTACGGCGGGTTTGCTGCTTATTACACCGGAAAATCAATCTATTGTAGAAGCTTTTGAAATATTTAGTGAAGAGTTGACGCAGTACATTAATCGCATTCTGAAAATGCATGTCACCATCGCGATCAGCCGACCGGTGTCGCTTATTTCGGATGTTCCGCTTGCCTTTGATAGAACGAAACAGGCGGTCAGCTATCGTAATTTTGAAAATGTGAATCAAATTATCGATTTGGAGAAAAATCATCTCGATAGCGATGAGGTTTCGGAGCCTGAGTACCCGTTTGCGTTGGAGCGGGAGCTGATTCAGGCACTGCGTACCGGCCGGGAAGAGGAGGCGCATGGCATGCTGGCCTCTTTCCTTGATGTGCTATCCGGCAAAGGAGCAAAAGAAATCGACGTGCAGCAGGGCATGCTGCATTTGCTCGGCAGCGTACTGCACGCCATTATGGTTTCGGGCATTAATCCGAACCGGCTGTTCAAAGGGGCGAATTTGTATGAGCAGCTTTCTCAAATCAGAGAGCCGCGGAGAATTCTGGCGTGGTTCCAGGACAAGGTCCTTGACCCATTCCAGAAGGAGCTGACGGAACGCTCTGATGCTCAGGTCAAGCGTATGATCGAGCAAGTGATGATTTATTTGCAGCAAAATTACAGGAATGACATATCGCTCGACAATTGTGCGGATTATACTGGCGTCAACCCGTTTTTCCTCAGCAAAACGTTTAAACAGGTGACCGGGAAAAATTTTATCGATTATTTAACCGAACTGCGCATGGAGAAAGCCAAGGAGCTGCTGCGCGAGTCGGAGATCAAGATTTGCGATGTGGCTGATCAGGTCGGCTATCAGCACAGTTATTTTAACCGTATTTTTAAAAAGCTCGAAGGCATGACGCCGACCCGTTATCGGGAACTCAGCCGGAGCACATAACCTCTTGAACAAGAATGTTTCAACGGAACAAAAAAGTGCAAACTGCCTGGGCAGCCCCGACAAGAAAGTCTCATTGTAGGGAAGAGTTATCATTTTTACAATGATGGTATGAAGGGGAGGGATATGGCATGCAACAAACATTGAAAGAACCACATCTCATTGGAAAAATAAATATTCAAGCAGCGGGTCCCCGCTGTAAAATGCTGCTCGGCGATCTGAACGGGGACGGCAGGATGGAGGTCCTCATGGTACACCCTGACAACCGTCAGGATGTAAGGTACATTCCCCATCAGGTGCAATGCTTGACCGCGTTCGACTTGGAGGGGAACTTGCTTTGGCAAACCGGCAAGCCGGATGCCGGAGCGGGAAGCCAAGGGTCGGATTACCCAGCGCAAATTGCTGATATTGATGGGGACGGATGTTTAGAGGTTTTGTGTGTAATGGACGATCGATTCGTGATTTTGGACGGTCAGAATGGGCAGGTAAAAGCATCACATGATTTGCCGGGCGAGCATGCACATGATTGCATTATAGTAGCCAATTTGACAGGTGGCGATTATGCTGGAGATATCATCCTGAAAGATCGCTACCATACCCTGTGGGCGCTCGATCGCGAGTTTAATCTCTTGTGGAAACACGAGGGCAACCCAGGGCATTTCCCTTGGGTTTACGATTTCGACGGCGACGGGCTCGATGAGGTTATGGCCGGTTATGACCTGCTTGACCACGATGGCCAGCTCTTGTGGAGCTGCCGGGATTTGGACGATCACGCCGACTGTATTTGGGTTGGCGATGTGAATGGTGACGGGGAGCCGGAGCTAGTGATCGGCGGCAGTGTCACGGTCATGTATGATCGCCACGGCCAAGAGCTATGGCGCTACGAAGGCTCGATTGAGTCACAGCATATTGCGCTCGGCCGGTTCCGCAGCGATATGCCGGGACTTCAGATCGCAGGCCTCGATCGTCTCGTGCGCGAGGATGACGGCAAAGGCTTGAAAGGAAAGGATGCGCTATTTCTTTTGGATAGCGAGGGGCGAGAGGTCTGGAAGGAAGATCGCCAAACCGACGGTTGGCTGACCATTATTGAACCTCTCCGCGGTTGGGAGAAAGGCGCAGCGGATTACATTTTAGCTTATCGCCGTGGTGGAGGCGTTTTTCCAATCTTATATGACGGGGACATGAACGCGGTCGTTTCGTTTCCGCTTGAAGGTTATGCGGTACATGCCGATTTGTTCGGCAGTGGGACCGAGCAGGTCATTATCTTTAGTAATGAGACGATGGCTATTTATGCGAGTGAGCCCTATGATGTGACTCAGAAGCCTTCCGGTATTCCGCTGCCGCAACCGAAACGGTTATCCAGCTCCACGCTGTACCCTGGCGGCGAGATTCCGGTTTAATGGAGGCAGACATGAATATGAATCCCTATTTTCAACCAAACGAATCGATCGCTGGTAAAGCGAAGTCGGATGAGCATATACTGGCGGCTGTCGCTGGAAGATTCATCGGTGCTAACCCTAAGCATCCGCCGGTTTATAGAATCTATTCGACGGAAGGCTTCCGACGCGGTGCGGATTACCGTTATGAGATGGACCTTGCGCAGAGATGGCCGAAGCTGGAACATGGACAATTCGTCTATGTATGGGGGAAGCTGTGGAGCGATGGGGAAATTGACCATCCGTTCAGTATCAGCTGCTATTGTCCTGTACGGATTATCGTGAACGGAACGCAGCAATTCGCTTCGAACTTGAATGAAGATGTGTTTCCAGACCGGAGCAGCTTTTTCCGTGCCAAACTTGGCAAGGGCTGGAATCACATCGTCTTGGAATTCGTGGCAACCGCAACCGGCTGTGGCGGCAAGTTCGGAACAGGAAGCATCAAGGGCTTCCCGATGCACATGCTTGCTCCATTGGCAGACCGGGACGGTCAAGAAGGTTGGGTATACAGCCGCCCGCAATCAGCGCCATGGGAAGTCATGCCTGATGCTGGGGACGAGCAAGGCCAAGAGGAGTGGTTTCCGCGAATGGCTTGGACACCACAGGAGGGGAGCAGCGGATGCTTCAGCCGCATCTACGGCGAAAAGCTGGGGCAGCTCGCCTATGCGTGGACGAAGCTAGAGAACAGAAACCCGGGCGTGCAGCAGGTCAGGTTTACAGGTGAGTATCAAGGTCCGCTGACTGTGTACTTAAACGGCACCTCCGTGTTTGAGGGGCATCAAAGCCCAACGGCTGGCCCGTTCGAGATGACACTTTCGATCCCGTTTGGTGTCCATGATCTTGTTGCCTGCTCGGTTTGCGAGGGTCCGATTTGGGGCGTAAGTCTGGAACTTGTCAGCGGGAGTGCGAAAGAAGCCGCTCCTGTGAAGCAAATCCCGCCTTACCCGGTGGAAGGGCTGACGGATGGTTGGCTCTACGCAGGACCTTTCTCGGCTGAAAATGCTCCGGATTTGGCTGCAATGACCCGCATGCATGCACCGATTGGCTCAGAAGAAGAACGCACATTTTGGCGAGCCGACTTGCCAGGAGCTTGGGTACGGCCGTATCTGGAAAATGCCATTTACGGCAAATGGAACTATCCGCTTGGCGTGACGCTTTATGGCATCTTGCGAACAGGTCAGGAGTTAGGCGATCCGCATTACACGAACTATGCGGCCGATCATATTGAACAGTGTACCTCCATGTTTGATTACAGCAGTTGGGATCAGGCGCAATACGGTTCGCCGGGCGTGAATCACCAGCTGACGCTGATCGACAGCCTGGATGATTGCGGTTCCTTCGGCGCAGCGATGCTGGAGGCAAACAAACTGCGAGCGTTGGATGGCGCAGAGGCGGCAGCCGAACGCATTGCGTTTTACATTACGCGGGAACAAAGCCGGCTGGAAGACGGGACGTTGTATCGAACGCGGGGTACGACCGATTTCATGAAGGATACGGTTTGGTGTGATGATTTGTATATGAGCACGCCGTTTCTTTGCAAGTATTACGAGCTTACAGGTGATGCAGCTTATCTGGATGATGCGGCGAAACAGTTTTTACGGTATAAAAAGCTGATGTTCATCCCTGAGCAAAGCATCATGCATCATGTGTTCGATTTTAAATTTGGCAAAGGAAATAGTGTGCCGTGGGGGCGGGGCAATGGTTGGGTGCTGTTTTCGTTAACGGAGCTGCTGGCCGTCATGCCTGACGATCACCCGGAACGCCCGGAGTTATTGGCTTTTTTCCGTGAGCTGTGCCAAGGTTACAACCGCTTGCAGGGGCAGCTTGGCCTATGGCATCAAGTGCTGACGGATTCTGAATCGTATGCAGAAGCTTCCTGCACCTCGATGTTCATTTACGCATTCGCCAGAGGCGTCCGTTTCGGCTGGTTGGAAGAGGCAGCTCCTTATGTGGAGGCTGTGCTGCGGGGTTGGGAAGGCTTGACACGTTATGCAATTGACAAAAACGGAAATGTTTACGGCGTATGCCGAGGCTCGGGGTATTCGTTCAATAAGTTATATTATAAAGACCAGCTGTCATGGCTGCTGAATGATACGCATGGCATCGGCATTGTGCTTTTGGCGGGGATAGAAACGATTAAGCTGCGAAAGCATCTATCGGCTTGCAGCTACTAAAATAACCGGCATGACCCTTTGGGTTGTGCCGGTTTATTGTTTTTTCATTGAATTATTCCGAGTTAAATAGTAAGATTAATTTTAATTTATCGTTTGCTCATTTCATTTATTTTACAATCGAGAACGGCGTGCTGTTTTTTTTGATTTTTAATAAAACCTTGATAGGACAAGCTTTTCGGGCGATTAATTCAAATTTTAATCATTAGTACAAAAACTAAATATATATTCATACACGCATTTTATACATAATTAAATTAGTCGGAATTAGCCGAATGACAATAGCGTTTTACGGAGGAGAGCTAGCAGATGAGTTCAAAAGGAGGCAACCTATTTTCAATTTTCAATATCATTTTTTTAATCGCGTTAACCCTGGCCACTCTCTACCCGATGTGGCGGGAAGCGGCTGTGTCCTTCAGCGGTATGGAGGAGGCAATGAAAGGCGGCCTATTTTTGTGGCCAAGAGATTTTACTACGGATGCTTACGTCAACATCTTGCATTCCCGGTATTTATGGCTTGCGTATGGCAACAGTTTATTTATTACAGTGGTTGGCACATTCATCGGCGTATTTCTGACGGCGGCAACGGCATTTCCCCTCATTAAACAAGACTTGCCCGGTAAAAAGTGGTTCGTTCTTCTTATTTTATTCACGATGTTGTTTAGCGGTGGCATTATCCCTACTTATTTACTGGTAAAAAGCGTTGGACTTATCAACTCTTTGTGGTCGTTGATTCTGCCGACGGCGATATCGGCGTATAACGTCATCGTTATGATGAGCTTCTTTCGGACGCTCCCCCGGGAGTTGGATGAATCGGCAACCATGGATGGGGCTCACGCCATTCGTATTTTTGGCAGCGTTATTCTCCCTCTCTCGAAACCGGTGCTCGCAACAATTGCCTTGTGGGAAGCGGTCGGGTATTGGAACAATTATTTGCAGGCGCTTTTTTATCTGAATGACAAAAGCAAGTACGTACTTCCCGTTCTTCTCCGGGATATTATCAACGGGCAGACCATCGCCCAAATGACGGGGGAAAGCACGGGTTCCTCGACGGAATCGGTCATTGCAGCAACGACGATTATGGCGGTGCTTCCGATCCTTATTGTTTATCCGTTTTTACAAAAGTACTTCGTACAGGGGACCTTGATCGGTTCGGTTAAAGCTTAAGATAAGCTTCGGATTTAATATTATTGTTGAGTAAATTGAATAGATTGTACAGGAGGGGACAATTCCATGTCATTTCATACATATAAGACGGTTCTTATCTTAACTATAGCAGCTAGCCTTACGGCCGCGTGCAGCAGTAGCCCGGCGTCCGAGAACAGCGGGTCGACAAGCGCGCCTAGCGCAGCAGCTCAGCCAAACAATGCTTCAGGCGGGGACTCTGCCAAAGTTACATTCAAGATTTTCCGCAACTTCCAAGCACCTGAATACCCGGCAGATGGCGGGCCAGCGAAGCAAAAGGTGTTGGCAGCGCTGGATCAAGCGGGAATCAAAGGGATTGATTACAACATTTCCATGGCTTCCGGGGATGAGTACAAGACCAAGCTGAACTTACTTGCTTCTTCCGGTGACCTGCCGGATTACTTTAGTGTGCCGGATCTCCTGACACTGAATCGGTTGACAGATGAAGGCTTGATTTTGCCATTGGACGATTTGTTAAAGAATGCGCCTAATGTTACGAAGTTTCTGAAGCCTGAGGATTTGGACATTCTTAAATACAAAGGCAAGTTGTACGGTTTACCGCCTGGTTATCGCCCGGAGACCTTCAATGGACCTAACGTGAACGGGCTGCTCATACGCCAGGATTGGCTCGATACACTCAAGCTGAAAACGCCGACCACGTTGGATGAGCTTCATGACGTGCTTAAGGCGTTCACGTTTAATGATCCGGACGGAAATGGGAAAAAGGATACATTTGGCATTACGACTAATAAGCTTCTCGGAGCCGGAGCCAATGGGAATTATTTCAGCACGGTGTTTGGTGCTTTCGGTGTCGTTCCGACGTTCTGGCAAGAGCGTGACGGACAATTGAAGCAGGGAATGGTCTTGCCCGAAACGAAGCAAGCGCTTGCTTTATTGCAAAGCTGGTACAAAGAAGGCATTATCGATCCGGAGTTCCCTATTATGGAAGCGAAGCAAATGAATGAAAAGATCATTAACTCCAAAGCCGGCATTTTTGAGGGAACAGCCTTCGATGCTGATCCTACAGGAGCCAACTATAGCGCTCTGAAGAAGACCGTTGCGACAGCGAAACTTTCCTTCCTTGCACCTCCTGCCGGCGCGAGCGGGAAAAAAGGAGCTGCCGAGAATTCGCCAGCCTATAGCGACATTCGGGCGATTTCGGCCAAAGCCAAAAATCCGGAGAAGCTGATGGAGTTGATTAACTGGTCAGCAGGCCCAGGCTTTGATCTGGTCACTTACGGGATCGAGAATGAGGATTATCAATTCGATAAAGACAAAAACAAAATTAAGCTGCTTGTGCCGAATTATTCCGAGCTGTATAAGAAAGGGTATTCGAATCCAATTCGCTTCCTGCAAGTCGTAGACCGCCGTTGGTTAACGGACGAAGCGACAGCGGCGATGACCATTTCCAATGACCCTCAGAATCTGGTTCACAACAAGTTCTGGAAGAGCGTGCAGGCCATGAACGACTACCCGGATATCAAAAAGCTTTGGGATGAATACTTCGCCAAAATTGTCACCGGCGCCTGGTCCGTCGATAAATGGGATGAACTAGTCAAACGGTATTACCAAGAAGGCGGGCAAGAAATTGAGAAGCAGGTTAACGCGGAATGGAAGAAAGCGAAATAGTCGGTACGTAAACACAGGACGACGAATCGAATCGTGCTTGAAACAGAGAGGGGACTGTCTATGTTTAATAAAATGCTCGTATCCTATATGACTATCATAGTGATCCTCATTTTGGCGGTCGGTTCGTCGTATCTGATGATTGTTTCCCACGATATCAAATCCGAGCTTGCGCGTTCGTCTCAGAACGAAATCTCGGGCATGATGAAGCATGCCGAATCATTGATTGAGAATATCGAGCAGCTGTCCTTGCAAGTTTCTCTGAAGCCAGGAGTCAATGAGGCGCTAACGAATCCATATCCCTTTTCCATTTTGCAATATGGAGCATTAAAGAATCAGTTGAAAGACGAAGTGAATTCCAACAATCTCTTATATTCCATCTATTTGTATTTTCGCCTTAACAACCGGATTCTCACGACGAATGAAGGCATCTATGCCCTGGATCAATTTTTTGATAAGCAAATCATTACGACAAACTTTGAAGCCGGCAGCAGCAAAGGTTATCAGATGCGCAGTCTGAAGGATACATCACCCTCGGAGCCGGTTGAACTGCTTACCTTTCACAGGCTAGTACCTTTGACCGCCAAAGAACCTCTTGGGGAACTCATTCTGAATGTGAAGCGTCAAGCGTTCTTCGATGCCTTGTTTCGCTATGCGAATGTGGATAGCAGTAAAATGATGATCATGGACAGCGAAAGTTATGCCATTCTTTCAGAAAATAATGCCAGAAGCAAAGCATTCACGATGGCTTTACAATCTCTGAAGGCGGGACATTCACTGTCCGATTCCTCAGGGATGGTGAAAGTACAGGGGGAAGATGAGACCTATTTCCTCAGCTATGCAAGGTCTGATACGACCCCATGGATAGTTGCAGAACGCATTCCCTACTCGGTTTACCAAGCTGCCTGGAAAAGTAAGGTGCATGCTGCAACTCAGGTGGCGGCAGTCATTATTTTGATCAGCATAGCGCTTGCATGCCTCTATAGTATTCGCTTCACCAGACCATGGAAAAACATGGTGAGGGACTATGTCGAACAGCAGGCGGGGCACCCGGGGAACATGGTGAAAAAGGATGAAAGCCAGCTGATCGCCGAGGCGATCCGGGAACTCGTATCAGAAAACCGCTACATCAAACAAACCTTGGAGCAGAGTAAACCGATCATCCGGTTCCGGTTGATCTATGACATTTTAACCAATCGGGTGTTCGAAACCTCGGTGATGGCGAATCGACTTCAGCATCTTGGCATTGTATTCCCCCATTCTTATTACGCTGCCATCATTGTGCGAGCAGACATGCAGCCATTGGAGGACCAGGAAGACTACAACGAAATCCGCTTGCTGCTGTTCAGTACCATCGAGAAAGAACTGAGGAGACGCCTGTTTGTTGTTGGGACCATACTAGAAAACCATCAGTTCGGGTTTATTTTGAATGTCCCTGTTTCTACTTACATAACTCAGCTAAAACTGGAACTGGCTGCTTGCTGTCAGGCAGCGAACCGGATCGGGCAGGAGGAATTCGGAATTACCCTGCAGATTGCCCTAGGTGGCATTTATTCGTCAATGAACAGTTTGAACAAGTCGTACCACGAGGCCAAACGTGCGCTGCACAATACGGCTTGGACGTACCAAACCGATTGTGTCTTTTTCGAAGATACGGCGGATTCCAGAAAATGGAGTTATCCACTGGCCATACAGAAAGAGCTGCTGCGTCGCCTTAAGTCGGTAGATAGAGAGTCGGCCAAGTTGTCTCTCGACGAACTGTTCGACCGTTATATGGTCGGCAAATCTTATACCCGAGATGAAGTGCAAGACACCATTACCTTGATGATGGGCGCGATCGTACAAGAGCTGTATGAGGATGGTTATTCGCTGGATAAGGTCCATTTACGGTTCCAATCCGTCAGTGAATGCGAACATATTGGTCAAGTGAAGGAGCTGTTCTATGGCTATATCACCGACATCATGAACCTGCTTGAACAGTTCCAGGATAATAAAATGAGCAATGCCTACATTAGCAAAGCAATTGACTATATGCAGGCCCATTACGATCGGATCGAATCCATTGCTGATATTGCCGAGCACGTCGGTGTCAGCTCCAGTTACTTAAGCCGAATGTTTCGTGCGGAGACCGGGAAAGCACCGCTTGATTATTTGACCCGACTGCGCATTGATAAAAGCAAGGAGCTGCTATTCGTAGGCAATTGCCAATACTCGTTGCAGGAAATTTGTGGTCAGATCGGTTACCACGATGTGCAGAGCTTCATCCGATTTTTCAAAAAATGGGAAAAAATCACGCCAGGTGAATACCGCAAGCTTCAGTTAGAAAAAGGAGGTGCCTTATGAGCAGTCAAGCGAGCCATCCAAAGCCTTCTGTTTTAGGTACAAAAGCAGCGCCAACCAGCTCTTTTATTCGCAAGCTGCTGAAGTATAGATATTATTACGCGTTGCTGCTGCCTGGCCTTATTTATTTTATTGTATTCAAGTATATTCCGATGGGCGGCGTTATCATTGCTTTTAAAGACTATAAGCTAACGCAGGGGGTAATTGGCAGCCCTTGGGTGGGGTTAAAGTGGTTCCGTATTCTTTGGTCAACAGGGGATTTCTGGAATGCGCTCTACAATACGTTACTCATAAGTTTTTATAAGCTGATTTTCGGTTTTCCTGCGCCAATTGCTCTTGCCATTTTGCTGAATGAGGTCATCCATCGCAGATTCAAAAGGATCATTCAGAGCATTTTGTATTTCCCGCACTTTTTATCGTGGATTGTTCTGGGAGGCATCTTGTTTGCTATTCTATCGCCGGGAACGGGCTTGATCTCGTGGTTAGGGTTCAGCAGTTCCCCGCTAATGCAGCCGGAGTCGTTCCGCTCATTGCTCGTCGTCTCGCATATTTGGAAGGAAGTGGGCTGGGGGACGGTCATTTATTTGGCGGCGATTGCAGGAATTAATCCGGAAATGTATGAAGCAGCACGCATGGATGGCGCCAATCGCTTCCGGTTAATCAGCCACGTGACGCTTCCGGCGATATCAGGGACGATCGTGATTATGCTGATACTCCGAACAGGGCAAATTTTATCCGCAGGATTCGATCAGGTCTTTATTTTATCTAACGATGTTGTGCTTCATGTTGCGGATATTTTGGATACGTATGTCTATCGTGTCGGGCTCAGTTTGGGGCGGTTTTCGATTGCGACTGCCGCAGGATTATTTCAGTCCTTGGCCGGTTTGCTGCTGCTGCTGTTTACCAACTGGCTGGCGCGCCGATTCAGCGATCAAGGATTATGGTAGATTGCAAGAGAATATAGTTAGGGATCAGATGAAGGAGGCGTGATGTTATGGGAGAAAAGGGAGCCGTACGTCCGAACGTTATCGTATTTTTTACCGATCAACAAAGATGGGATACCACAGGGGTGCATGGCAATCCACTGGGGCTTACCCCGAATTTCGACCGAATGGCGGTCGAAGGTACGCATGTGTATCATTCGATCACCTGCCAACCGGTATGCGGTCCCGCTCGGTCCTGCCTGCAGACCGGCAAGTATGCAACGTCTACAGGCTGTTACCGCAACGGGATTCCGCTGCCTGCTGAAAGCAAAACGTTAGCCCATTATTTCCGTGATTCAGGATACCATACGGGGTATATTGGCAAATGGCATTTGGCTGGTACGGAACCTGTACCTGAGGAACAAAGGGGGGGCTATGAGCATTGGTTAGCCTCTAATGTGTTGGAATTTTCCTCCGATGCATACGATACGATCATGTACAATAATGATAATGAACCCGTTAACCTGCCGGGTTACCGAGCGGATGCTTTAACGGATGCAGCGATCCAATTTGTACATAAGGAGCAGAAACGGAACCGTCAGGAGAAGACAGAAGATCCGTTCTTTCTATTCGTGTCCTATATCGAGCCTCATCACCAAAATCATCTGGACAATTATCCGGCTCCAATCGGGTATGAGGATCAATATAGCGGACGTTGGATACCGCCGGATCTCGCTGCTCTCGGTGGAACTGCCCATCAGCACTTAGGCGGTTACTACGGGATGGTCAAGCGGTTGGATGAAGCGCTGGGCCGCCTGATTGATGCATTGCGGAGCCTGCAACTACTAGACAATACGATCGTGTTGTTTACCTCCGATCATGGTTGCCATTTCAAGACGCGTAATTCTGAATACAAGCGTTCCTGCCATGATAGCTCGATTCGAGTTCCAACGGCTTTGATAGGGCCAGGCTTTCAGGCAGGAGGTAGAATTCAGGAGCTGGTTAGCTTGCTGGATCTGCCGGCTACCCTGCTAGACGCAGCTGGTATTCCTGTACCGGAAAGCATGCAGGGGCGTTCCATCTTGCCTTTGGCGCAAAAGAAAAGTGTGGATTGGCCGAAGGAAGTGTTTTTGCAAATCAGTGAATCCGAAGTAGGCCGGGCGATACGGACGAATCGGTGGAAATACAGCGTTCATGCGCCAGACAAAAATGCTTGGAATGATGCGGCATCGGATGTGTATGAGGAGCAGTTCTTATACGATCTTCATGCGGACCCGCATGAGTTGAGCAATCTCATCGGCGTGGAAAGCTACGCAGCCATTACGGCTGAACTGAGAGAGCGACTCCTTGCCCGCATCGTTGAAGCAGGTGAAGAGGAGCCGGTGATACGCCCTGCCAAAGCTAGAAAGCTGGAGCAGAGAAGGATCTCGGTTGCGGAAGTAAGAGTGCCGCTATAAAAAAAGATTTATTCATGTATATTTAATTGAATTCGGGGAATACTAGCTTTTATTGCGTGAAAAGCGGAAAAGAAAGAGAACCTGTTTACCGGATAATGTTCGCTTAGAAAAATGATATCCAAATTGGAATAAAAATTGTATGAAGTATTGCCTGCAGCATGGTTAAATTCTACTGCCACATCAAACGCAACAAAAAAAAGAAGCTGGGATCTATGATCCGGCTTCTTTTTTCTTTTTCTTACTTTTTAAGAAAATACTTTTCCAGGTCATCAAGCAGTAAGTTAGCCGCTTTAATGCCACCGGCTGTATTCCAAATGGCGTCGCTAACTTGTTGCACATTGCCTTTTTTAACTACATCTAAATTTTTCCATAGAGGGTCGTTTAGCCACTCCTGCTCAATTTTGCTGCCTTCGCCTTTGTCATTCTCATAGGTGAAATAGAAAAGCACGTCGCCGTTCATATCCGGAATTCGTTCTTTTTGCACATCATCTGCGAATTTTTCTTGATCTTGCGGTGCTGGACGCTGGAAGCCGAGCTTTTTCAAGACAACGCCGGAGAATGTATCTTTCATATAAATCCGAACTTTACCTGGCATGAAGCGAACGATGGATACTTTGGTATTGAGTTTGTCCCCAGCTTTTTGTTTGAAAGCCGTAATGCGATTTTCGAAATCACCGATGATTTTATCGCCTTCGGCCTTTTTATTCAAAGCTTCCGCGTACACACGATAGTTAATTTGCCAGTCGCCCATAAGCTTTTCGGAAAATACAGTTGGCGCGATAGCGGACAGTTGTGGATAGACCTTCTCTTGACGCAATTTATTGCCGATGATGAGATCTGGTTTGAGGGAAGCAATCAATTCCAAATTGGGCTGATTCTCGTCACCTACGACTGTAACACCTTGCATGTCAGCCTTAATATGCTCATACCAGTCACCCGTACTTGTAAAAGATTTTACAGCTCCGACAGGTTTAAGACCCAGGCTTAGAACGGCCTCTGTTCCTTCGTTCGTCAGAACGACGACCTTCTTAGGTGTTCCTGGTATTTTCGTTTCACCCATGGCATGTTTTACGGTGTATTCTGTAGAGCTGCTCGGTTGTGCGGACGGTGAAGGTGCAGGCGAATTACTTGCTCCTGTCTTATCTGTCGTTTGGGAAGTTGGTGCTTGTTGTCCGCAACCTGCCACAATGAACACACAGGCTGTGATAAGGATTAGCGCCATACTCCTGAAATTGCGGAACATCTGGACATTTCTTCGTAACATTGATCTCTGTACCCCCTGCTGAAGATGATTATTATGAGAATGATTATCATTTTCGTGTCTAATTCTATTCATTATGGGGCAGATTGTCAAGGTACAATTGGTGAAATCGGCATGGGGATCAAGCGTGGAGTGGGACTGACCGCCGTCATACGCCGACTTCCCAATGCGTGCCGATGATTAGCGCGCGTGTTGGGAAATCGACGGTAGTGCATAAGTATTGCTCGCCAGAGCGGAGTTGTGCCGGATAATTAGCAGGGGAAGGGAACTAGAAGGCGCTATTTTGCTCAAAACTGTTCATTTGATTCTGCCAAGGGAACTGTGGTTCACTATTTCGCCGTTGCTGGCGGAAACTTGGGGGATTGGGGCGAAATAAGACCCTGTAGTTCTCCACCAACTCGCAAATCGAGCTTTTGGGTTAAATAAGGGACAGGAGTTCCCCTAAAAACCGGGCAGGGCAAGTTCGCTCAATGAAGCTCCTTGAGCGGGCAGAGCAAGATCAATCATTGAAGCTCCTTGAGTGGTTCAAAATTAGGATAAACATACGGCGAGCTGGGCGCTGCGATTTTATCAACTTGCATGGCCTTGATGATGAAAATATCATTGCCATTGTAGCTGCCATTCTGAACAGTCCCCGTGACTTTGACCCACATGTCCTTGGGGTAAGTTGCCGCAGTGGGGAAGTCAATCATAACGCCGTAAGGAGTCGCATCCGCGGAACAACAGCTAACCGCAAAGCGGCCAACGACAAACTGGTTGCTGGCCATATTGTCTTCCCGATAAACGAAGCCGGTGAGTTCAATTTTTTTACCGATAAAATTATTTTTGAATAAGTCGATCGAGGAGAGAATCTCCATATAAATCTCCGGTTTCACGACGATGGTATCTTTTTTATAAAGGATCATGCCGATTTTGGAAAAGTCTTCGTCCCACTCCTTGTCCGCTTGAAATAATTTCTGCAAGTCCGCATCCGTGTTTGCGGGAGCCGGCATCTTCGTACTCGGAATGGAGGCTGCAGAGGCTGGATCAGTCGCTGTTGTCGCTGTCGTTGCTTTCGATGTTGATGTCCCTGTAGTTCCTGTCGTAGTTGTCGGTACCTCCGTTGTTGTCCCTGTAGTCGCTGTCGCCGTAAGACTCGATTTGGAAGCAGAAAGATTCATCCCTTTGGTAGCGACCATCGTACTGCTCAATGCCGTATCCGGAGGCCCAAAACCGATGAACAACGGTATTATCAAAAGTCCGTACGCCAGCGTATTCCGTAAAACGGAGCGGGAAACGGGCTGTTCACATTCACAGGTGACAGGCTTTCCCCAATAGGCGCGCAAGGCCATGTAACCTTGAAAACAGGCAATGATATACAGGACAACGGAAGCCATTTTCACATAGATCATCATGCGCGGCGCAATGTAATACGTAAGGGCATCCGATCTGGAAAGGACTACAATATAGCTTGAGATTCCCAATAGAATTGCTGTGCGTAAGAAATAATGAAAACTGATGATGCGAGCTTGACTCAATTTTATTCCTCCTTGGAAGCCGATTTTTATAAGAAATGTTGAGCGAGCAGCGAGCAGCTGAGAACCGTAATGACAATCAAGATCGAAAGCAGAAGGACAAATTTAGATTTAAAAATGGAAAGCAGCATGAGCGTGCTTTTGAAATCCAGCATGGGCCCAAATACCATGAAGGTTAGTAGAGATCCGGACGTGAACGAAGTCTGAAAAGAGGAAGCGACGAAGGCATCCGAGGTCGAGCATAGCGAAAGAATGTAGGCAAATCCCATCATAAACACATGTGAACTGATCGGACCCTGACCTATTGCAAGGAGGCTTTCGCGCTGCATAAAGATTTGAATCAGAGCTGTAAGCAGGGAACCGAAGATCAAATATTTGCCCATTTCGAAAAATTCATCAGAGGCATGTACGAAAAAGGTGTTTATTTTGCTTGCGAAGCCTCCCCCTTGATGCGAATGGCCTTCCCAATCAGCTTGATTTGAGAAGTTAGCGCGGCTGTTGCGCAGTGGATTGCTTTTGACAAATCGATAGAGGATGAGGCCGATGATTACAGCGGCGGCAAAAGCTAGTCCTATGCGGGAATAGGCCATAGCAGGGTGATTTCGGAAGGCCATGAAGGTGGCTGCAAACACAATCGGGTTAATAATCGGACCGGTCAGGATGAAAACAACGGCTATGTAAACAGGCATTCCTTTGAGAATAAGCCTTCGTACGACAGGGATCATACCGCATTCGCACATGGGGAAAAGGATACCCAGCAAGCAGGCAAACAAAATGCCGAGGATAGGGTTCTTTGGAATAAAGCGACGAATTGTTTGTTCGGATACAAAGGTTTGCAGCAGCGATGAAAGCAATACACCTACCAATATGAAAGGGAGGGCTTCTAACAGGATACTTATAAAAATAGTTTTAAATGCTTGCATAGACTCCGTTTGCAGGATTTCCGGCAGCGATACATTTTTGTTCCAAAAGATGAGGACGAGAAGGAGGAAGATGAGGGCGGTCATGAGATGCATACTCACTCGAAATACGGTGTTCGGCATTAGAAAAGGCTCCTTCCTGTTATCTCGTTTGAGAGTCATTCAGCCGTTTTGTCCAGTCATCTTCGAGCAATTGTACGTCCAAATCAAGCCCTATGAGAACCAGATAAGGAGCTTCTTGATACGCAGCAGGTTGCCAAGTCGTACGTTTGCCTGCAAATTGCAGCAGGAAAGCTTCGCGTTTGGTGCCAATTCGTAAATAACCTTTGGCGCGAAGCAGTGATTTTCCCCATTTTCCCAAGTAATGTTCCACAAGACTTTGAGTGACCACAACATCATGTCCAATTGAAATGGCGAGTGTTTGAACACGTGAGAAAGAAGCGGTGTGCTTGGAAGCTGTCCGCGGTTCTTGTACAGCTTTGACTACGCGCATGTTTATACTTTTACTCAAAGTAGGTGTGGCCCGGGGTTGCGATTGTCTGGGTGGGAGGCTGCCGAAAAGCTTTTCTAAATCCAGTTGACTGAATGTCGTAGGCAGCAACAAGGCTTGACTGTTGAATTTGCGAACCGTTTTCTCGATAGACTTCAGCTGCTTGTCTGAAATGAGATCGATTTTGTTCAGTAGAAGAAGGTCGGCAACTTCGATCTGTTTTCTAAGCGTATGAACGAGCTCGCGATCTGAAGCAAAAATACTGTTGTAATCAAGCACATGCTCGGCATCAAGAACCGTGATGGTCGAGTGAAGTTTTACATGAGGCAGCAGGGCAGGTTCTGTTAAAGCATCGACGATTTCTTCGGGGTTAGCGACACCGGTCAACTCGATGAGAATGACATCCGGCTTACGTGCTATTAGTTGTTTGAGCGAATCTTGGATATCGCTTTTTTTGGTGCAGCAGATGCAGCCATCCAGCAGTTTCGCCAGAGGAAGGTGTGGAGAAACGTCCAACAGCAGATGCCCATCGACATCCTGTTTCCCTAATTCATTCATTAAAACTGCTGGCATGAGGTGATAGGCGGCAGCTTCTCGGAGCATGCGAAGAAGCAGAGTCGTTTTGCCGCTGCCTAGAAATCCACTCAGTATGATCACAGGCACTTTATTCATAAGGAGATTCCCTTCTCTTTTAAGTGTAATGTTTACGAATTAGATTGTAGTACAAATAAGGGATAGCTGCAAGATAAGCTTTTAAAATGCAAGAAAATGAAAGGGCAAGAAAATAGGCATCTGGTGATTTCGGTGTTGACAACGTCTTTTTAACAGGCTATATTTGTCGAAGTAATAGTAATTATTACGATTTAATGATTCGGTTGCCATCACTATTACATGTATAAGCAGGTTCATCTTTTTTTATTAATGTTTATTCGTAATTTTTACATGTAGGGAGGATTGTAAGTATGTTAGTGGCTTCTTTGAAAGCGGTGGAGTTCGGATATAACGATATTCCCTGTATACAAGATGCGAATGTTGAGATTCAATCCGGTGAGTTTGTTGCGGTTACAGGTCCCAATGGCGCAGCGAAGTCTACCTTGCTTAAGCTCATGTTAGGCTTGCTTGAGCCATGGAAGGGGAAGGTGTTCTTATCGACAGCGAATGAAGAGGGCAGAAAGCTGAAAGTGGGCTATGTATCGCAGCAAATCTCAGCGTTCAATAGCGGATTCCCAAGCACAATCCTGGAGTTTGTCCGTTCAGGCAGATACGCGAGCGGCTCCTGGTTCAGAAAGCTGTTGAAAGAAGATGACCGTTTGACAGAGATTGCACTGCGGCAGGTGGGCATGTGGGATTTGCGTAAGCGCAAAATAGGGGAACTCTCTGGCGGACAGAAGCAGCGGATATGCATTGCCAGAGCTCTCGCGCAGGAGCCGGATCTGCTTGTGCTAGATGAGCCTACGACAGGAATGGATCAAGATAGCCGGTGCGGGTTCTATCAACTTATGCATCATCAAGTCAAAGTTCACGGACGCACAGTCATTATGGTGACGCATAATCTTGAAGAAGCAGCCCCTTATCTCAATCGCATTATTGAACTGGAAAAAAAGGAGGATGGCGGATGGAAATGCTGCACTACGACTTCATGCAGCGGGCATTTTGTGCCGGTGGGTTAATCGCGATCATAGGTTCCATTCTAGGAGTGTATCTGATGCTTCGAAGACAAGCGCTTATGGCGGATATGCTCTCGCATGTCTCCTTGGCGGGCGTAGCGGGAGGTGCTTACTTGCATATCAACCCTACTTTATCCGGATTCGTTGTGGCAACTTTGGGGGCGATCGCTGTTGAATATGTGAGAAGGTCCTATAAATCCTATAGTGAGATTTCAGTTGCAATCATCATGGTTGGCGGCTTGTCTTCCGCTGTCATCATCATGAGCCTTAATCCAAATGTAAATAAGGGTTTTTCCGCTTATTTGTTCGGTTCCGTCGTTGCCGTCAATGAAATTGAGCTGCTGCTCATGTTCCTTGTTGCCATCATAGGCAGTCTCTTCTTCTTCGTATTTCGCCGGCCGTTGTATCAAATTACGTTCGATGAAGATACCGCGAAAACGAATGGATTGCCGGTAAGGTGGATCTCCCTTGGCTTTAGTGTTTTGACGGGCATGATCGTGGCCGCTGCCATGCCGATTGTCGGCGTGCTCCTCGTATCCGCGCTTATTATACTTCCAGCGGCATTAGCAATCCGGATTGCGCCCAGCTTTGTTTCATCCCTTTTTATCGCCATGGGGATTGGTTTGGTTGGTGTTTTTTCAGGCCTTACAGCTTCCTATGAATTAAGCACACCGCCTGGCGGAACCATTGCGATTCTTTTATTAATCGTCTTAATCACCGGCTTAAGCATCAAAAAGCTGATCATCAAGTTCAGCAAAGTCAACAGCCGAAAAAATCTTCAAGCCGAACAAGCGGCATTCAGCGCTCTGCTTCCATCTTCACAGGAGTCTGCTTAATGCTTATCATCTCATATCTATTTGGAGGAATTAACGACAATGAAAAATTCATGGATGGCAAAATCACTCGTATTCACTGCTGTATCAACACTCATTTTATCAGGCTGTGCAGCCCAGTCCTCGGGCACAGGCAAACTTAACGTCGTCACCACCTTTTATCCGATGTATGAATTTACCAAGCAGGTAGCTGGGGAGCATGCAGACGTTATCGCTTTAATACCTGCGGGTAGCGAGCCTCATGATTGGGAGCCGAGCGCCAAAGATATGAAGAAAGTGAGCGATGCCGATGTGTTCGTTTTTAACGGGATCGTCGAAGGTTGGGCCGAACAGGCGCTTGCGAGCGCAGGCAATTCAAAGCGGGTTGTTGTGGAAGCCAGCCGAGGCATCGCGTTGATGGAAGGGTTGCCGGAAGAAGAAGAGGAACACAAGGATGAACACAAGGAGTCTGCTGACGGTAAAATCCTTGATCCACATGTGTGGCTAAGCCCTGCTCTCGCTCAAAAAGAGGTGGAGTCCATTGTGGCTGGGTTGACCCAAGCGGATCCAGCGCACAAAGAGGACTATCGGAGGAATGCCGATGCTTTTATCGCAAAGCTCAAAACCTTGGATGAGTCCTTCCGTACGGGGCTCAACAATGTGAAACAGAAAGATTTCGTGACACAGCACGCTGCATTCGGTTATCTGGCCAAAGAATATGGATTGACGCAGGTGCCAATCGCGGGACTCTCGCCGGAAGAAGAGCCATCCCCGGCTAAAATGGCCGAAATCATTGATTTTGCCAAACAAAATCAAGTCAAAACGATTTTCTTTGAAACATTGGTCGATCCGAAAGTGGCCCAGACGATTTCCAAAGAAATCAATGCAAAAACGGATGTGCTGAATCCATTAGAGGGCTTGACGGACGAAGATAAGAAGCAAAATTTGGATTACATCGCGATCATGACCAAAAACCTGGAAGCACTCAAGAAAGCTTTGAATGAATAGGAGATGAATGAACATGAGAGATCATAGAACAGATCATAGAACAGACCATAAAACAGATCATAAAACAGATCATAAAACAGTTCATAAAATACCAGTTACGGTTTTGAGTGGGTACTTAGGAGCCGGTAAGACCACCTTGTTAAATCATATTTTACATAATCGGGATGGCTTGAGAGTGGCTGTTATTGTCAATGATTTAAGCGAAGTGAATATCGATGCCGGGCTTATTCGTGAGGGGAATGGGCTATCTCGGACGAATGAGAGTCTGGTTGAAATGTCCAATGGCTGCATTTGCTGCACGTTGCGGGACGATTTGCTAAGGGAAGTGGAACGGCTTGCCAAAGATCATACATTTGACTATATCCTGATTGAGTCAACCGGGGTCGGCGAACCGCTGCCAGTAGCTCAAACGTTCACCTACATTGATGAGGAACAGGGTATAGATCTCTCCAGTTTTTGTCGGTTGGACAGTATGGTGACGGTTGTGGATGCTTACCGGTTCTGGACCGATTATTCTTCAGGCGAAACGCTGCTGGAACGGAGTCAAGCCGTTGGGGAAGATGACACAAGAGAAGTGGTGGATCTTCTGATCGATCAAATCGAATTCTGTGATGTGCTGATTATGAATAAATGCGACATGCTGGAGGAAGAAGAGCTAGATGAGCTGGAAGGCGTTCTTCGTTTGCTGCAGCCAAGAGCCAGGTTTATTCGCTCTGTTCATGGGCAGGTGGCGCCAGCGGACATACTGAACACGCATCTTTTTGATTTTGAAGCGGCTAGCACGTCTGCAGGCTGGATGAAGGAGTTGGCGAAGGAGACGCATACTCCTGAAACCGAGGAATATGGTATCTCTTCCTTTGTGTACGAAAGAGTTCGGCCTTTCGAGCCTTCCCGACTGATGAGCTGGATGGCAGAATGGCCAGCAGAAATCGTGAGAGCCAAAGGAATTATGTGGCTCGCTACCCGGAACGATCATGCTCAAAACTTGAGCCAAGCAGGCCCATCTGTTCGGTTCGGACCTGCGGGATATTGGATAGCGGCGCTTCCGGAAGAGGAAAGAGACGCTATTCTTGAGGAGGAGGCAGACCAGATCCCGCATTGGGATGCTGCATACGGGGATCGAATGAATAAGGTCGTGTTCATTGGGATTGAGATGGATCGAGCTGATATTACGGCTTCGCTGGATGGTTGTTTATTGACCGATGATGAGATGCTCAGCGATTGGCATCAATTTGATGATCGCCTGCCAAATACAGTGACGGAATTCGAGGATGCTATGGAAGCATAGTTGTGGTGGGAACTAGGGTCCGCTATTTCAGTGAAAGGTACCAGCGCCACGTGGAATGGGAACTACGTTCCGCTATTTGGACCAATTCCAGCTGAACAATGCACCGTGGTGGACAAATAGGAGCCTGTAGTTCCGCTCGGGTAGCAAGCAGCTCATCTTCCCCAAAAATAAAGGACGCCAGTTCCCTTTTGCTACGAAATCGGCCGGATTCCGGCTCATTTTCGGAAAATTGTGGAGGGGCGTATGTGATTTCGATGAAATGAATAATGACTAGTCGTCATTTTTGTGCTACTATTTCAATTAATCGTGCTACTGCACACGTGAACATTGAAAGGTGGGAATAAAAATGAAACATCGACTAGTCATTTTTTTGATTTTGATCGTCACCATGATTTGGATTAGCGGCTGTTCGGTGGAGAAGCCAAAACCGATGGCAGAGGCCAACAAGAAAGAGCTCGTTCTCGCTATCGGAGGGGAGCCTGAAGCAGGCTTTGATCCAACGACGGGGTGGGGGCGATACGGTTCGCCGCTTTTCCAAAGTACGCTGCTTAAGCGTGACAGCAATTTGAATATTACAAATGATCTCGCCACGGGTTATGAGGTTAGCCCGGATGGCTTGATCTGGACCGTGAAGCTGCGCAAGGATGTCAAGTTCAGCGATGGTCAACCGTTAACGTCAGATGATGTCGTATATACCTATCAAACCGCTGCGTCGAGCGGATCTTCCATTGATCTGAGCAATGTCAAAAGTGCGGAAGCTCCTGACGAGACAACCGTCAAGTTCACACTGAAAGAACCGCAATCGACGTTTACGCAGATGCTTGTTGCAACCGGCATTGTCCCCAAGCATGCCCACGGCAAGGATTACGCCAACAAACCGATCGGTTCCGGTCCCTACAAATGGGTCCAATGGGATAAAGGGCAGCAGCTGATTGTCGAATTGAACCAAGACTACTACGGGAAAAAGCCGTTTTTCGAAAAAATCACCTTCCTTTTCCTAGGGGAAGACGCTGCTTTTGCAGCGGCCAAAGCAGGAACGGTGGATATGGCGGCGATTCCTGCGGCTTTTAGTAAGCAAACTGTGAATGGTATGGAGTTACAAACAGCAGCAACCGTGGACAATCGGGGCATCATGTTTCCTTATGTGAAATCCGGAGAGAAAACGAAAGACGGTTACCCGATCGGCAACGATGTCACTGCGGATGTAGCGATTCGTAAGGCAATTAATCTAGCGCTCGATCGAAAAGCATTGGTTCAAGGCGTTTTAGAAGGTCACGGCACTCCTGCTTACACCTTAAATGATGGACTTCCTTGGTTTAATCCTGAAGCTGTTTTTGCTGACGCGGATATGAATGCAGCGAAGAAAATGCTCGCAGATAACGGTTGGAAAGACACCGACAATGATGGCGTTGTTGAAAAAGGAACACTGAAAGCAGTGATCAATCTGCTTTATCCTTCCAGTGATGTCACGCGTCAATCGCTTGCCATTGCATCGGCAGATATGCTAAAGCCTCTGGGCATTCAAGTGAAAGCCGAAGGTAAAAGCTGGGACGACCTCGAGAAACAAATGCACGCGAACCCTGTTCTTTTTGGATGGGGAAGTCAAGATCCCTTGGAGATGTATAACGTTTACAGCAGTAAATATGGTGGAGTGGACTATTACAACCCGGGGTACTACAGCAACGCGAAGGTTGAAGGCTATATGAGTCAAGCTTTAAAAGCAACAAACGAAAAAGAGGCATGGGGCTTTTGGAAAAAGGCGCAGTGGGATGGTGAAACCGGATTAAGCACGTTAGGCGATGCACCCTGGGCATGGTTGATTAATCTGGATCATCTGTACTTGGTGAGAACAGGACTTGATATCGGCAAGCAAAAAATCCATCCACACGGACATGGCTGGCCGGTAACGGATAACATCGAGGAATGGCAATGGAAATCATAGAGCGGGAATTCTCTAACTTGACAAGGGTCAGCCGGATGCTGGCTCCGTTCCTTTTACGAAAAGGACTGGGGTTGATCCTGCTGTTGCTTGCCGTGAGCGCTATTTCTTTTCTATTAGTTCACTTCTCACCTATTGATCCGGTTCAGGCTTATGTTGGTGCCGATATGATGAAGGTAAGCGCTGAACAGAGAGAGATGATCATGCAGTACTGGGGACTCAATGAACCGCCGGTAACACGGTATTGGAATTGGCTGTGTGCTGTGGCAAGCGGTGATTTAGGAACGTCAATGATCTACCGGAGGCCTGTGCTCGAAGTGATTGGCGAACGATTTGCTGCCTCTCTTGCTCTGATGGGGATTGCTTGGGTCCTATCCGGCATCATCGGATTTGTTTCTGGTGTTCTAGCTGCTATGAATCGGAATACTTGGATCGATCGTCTGATTCGCTGGTATTGTTACACGCTATCCTCGACGCCTACTTTTTGGATTGGCTTGCTGTTCATGCTCGTTTTTGCGGTATGGTTGGGATGGCTGCCTGTTGGTTTGGCTGTTCCTGCCGGGGTTACTTCTGAGGAAGTCAACCTGCTCGATCGAATTCGCCATATGCTGCTTCCGGCATTGACACTTAGTGTAACCGGAGTTGCAGCAATCACTTTGCATACGCGAGAAAAACTGGTTGATATTACAAACAAAGACTATTGGATATTTGCAAGAGCGAGAGGGGAGCGGGGGTTTCAAATTTTTTGGAGACATGGGCTTCGGAATGTGGCTCTGCCTGCAATCACGCTACAATTTGCTTCATTTAGTGAGTTGTTTGGCGGAGCGGTTCTTGCTGAGCAGGTATTTTCGTATCCTGGGCTCGGGCAGGCGGCGGTGGAGGCAGGGCTCCGAGGCGATGTTCCGCTTTTGTTAGGCATAGTTTTGTTCAGCGCTGTGTTCGTGTATTCAGGAAATGCAATGGCTGATATGAGTTATCGCCTGATTGATCCCAGAATGAAAGAAGGCGGTAAACCATGAGATGGCTGCATGATCGTCATAAGCTTGCGTTAACCTCGGTTGCTGCTATGCTCGTCTTATTTACCATTTTCGCTATGTCTGTAGGGATGGATTCCTCAGGCTTGTCTACTAGCTTGAACCAACGTAATTTCGCGCCGTCAGTTGCCCATCCTTTTGGGACGGACTGGTTAGGAAGAGATATGTTAACACGCACGATCAAAGGATTGGCGCTTAGCCTTAGGGTCGGTGTTGTTGCTGGAGCTTCAAGCGTCATCATAGCGGGGATTATGGGGCTTGCGGCAGCCGTTATGGGAAAAACGGTGAATCGACTAGTGAGTTGGCTGACGGACTTGTTTCTCAGCGTCCCGCATCTTGTAACGCTCCTCTTGATTGCTTTTGTTGTAGGTGGAGGGGCTAAAGGTATTATCATCGGTGTCGCACTAACGCATTGGCCTGCTTTAACAAGGGTCATACGTGCTGAGGTGATGCAGATCCGCTTCGCACCGTATGTTTCCATATCGCGTAATTTCGGAAAATCCAGTTGGTGGATTGCGACAAGGCATATCATCCCGCACCTGCTGCCCCAGCTTTTGGTCGGGCTTATTTTAATCGTTCCGCATGCCATTTTGCATGAGGCTGCCGTTACCTTCATAGGGATGGGACTTTCCCCGCATGAGCCGGCGATTGGCATTATTTTATCCGAATCTATGAGGTATTTATCTTCCGGCATGTGGTGGCTGGCGTTGTTCCCTGGCTTGTGCTTGCTACTGTTGGTTCGGGCTTTTGCCATGTTGGGAGAGAACTTGAAGACGTGGGTAGATCCCAGACGCGCACATGAGCATTAAACACATTTTAAGCTTGAAAAGAGGGATTCAGTTTGATGTTGGAGGTTAGTGAACTATCGATCAGCTTTAATACGTTGGATCGCCACTTTCGCCCTAAAAAAACGGAAGCCATACATAAATTGGAGCTTTCGATCGATGCCGGAGAAATTCTAGCTGTCGTAGGTTCCAGCGGTTCCGGCAAAAGTCTACTGGCTCACGCTATTTTGGGCATTCTTCCCGGCAATGCTCAAGTTAAGGGGACAATTCGCTTTAAAGGGGAGAAACTGACTGCTGAAAGGCAGGAGGGTTTGCGTGGGAAAGAAATCGCGCTTATTCCTCAGTCTGTGCAGTATTTGGATCCCTTAATGCGTGTTGGCGATCAAGTGAGACAAGCGGTTCGGCGAGGAAATCCGGCCGAGCTTCAGCGAAAAGCTTTTAGCAAATATAAGTTATCGGACTTTGTCGCCAAACTGTTTCCCTTTCAACTTTCTGGAGGTATGGCGCGAAAAGTTCTCGTCTCAACCGCAACTGTAAGCGGAGCTCAGTTGTTGATTGCGGATGAGCCCACTCCAGGCTTAGATGCGCCTTCTATGAGTGAGACCTTAAGCCGATTCAAGCAGCTGGCTCAGGAAGGTTGTGCGGTCATGCTGATCACACATGACATTGAAGCAGCTTTGACGGTAGCCGATCGGATTGCTGTATTGTATGCCGGGACCGTAGTTGAAATTGCACCCCGTAGCGATTTCACAGGGGAAGGGCAGAGGCTGCGGCATCCGTATACGCAAGCGTTATGGAGAGCGCTCCCGGGCAACGGATTTAATCCTTTACCCGGGGCTCAACCGCTGCCGGATGCTTTGCCGACAGGCTGCGTTTTTGCTCCACGTTGTTCTATGGCCACCTCGGAATGTGAACAACAAGCTCCTGAGTCGCGCACGGTAAGAAGCGGAAAGGTTAGGTGCATACATAGTGCTTGAGGGGAAGTCTTTGGGGTATCGTTATGGGAAAGAGGCGTGGGTCTTCCATAACCTTGATATTCAAGTGGGAGCAGATGAGATCGTAGGACTCGTCGGACCAAGTGGTTGTGGGAAGTCCACGCTAGGGCAATTACTTGCAGGTCATATGAGAATGCAAGAAGGACATGTAAGTGTGGACGGGGTTCCGCATAGGAAGGGTTCGCGAAACCCTGTTCAGTTAGTGCTGCAGCATCCTGAACAAGCGGTTAATCCGAGGTGGAAGCTGCGGAGAACTCTTCAAGAGTCAGGTATGATGGACCCTGTTATGCGCTCGGAATTATCGATTGAGGACACATGGCTAGATCGCTATCCGAACGAGCTGTCCGGCGGAGAGCTACAGCGGATTTGGGTGGCCAGAGCGCTGGGGCCGGAAACACGCTATTTAATTGCGGATGAGATGACTACCATGTTAGATGCTATTACACAAGCGCAAATCTGGCATGCGGTGCTGCGTTGGGCTGAACGGCAGCGTGCGGGTGTTTTGGTGATTAGCCATGAGCGGGAATTGATTGAGCGGTTGTGTGGGCGGGTGATTCATTTTCCATTCTAATGAGGTAGGTAAGTTTCCTCTGTCTCCTACTGATATAGCCATTAACTATATCTAGATATAGTTAAATCCAGTTACTCTATAGCCACAGCTCTATGATATCTTTTTTATAACAAAACGATGCTAAGGAGCAATAGACTGTGGAACAATTACGTAAACAAGACCCCAAAATTGTTGAGGCAATGAATTTGGAAATTGGCCGTCAACGTGACAAAATTGAGTTGATCGCATCTGAAAACTTCGTCAGCGAAGCTGTTCTGCAAGCAATGGGAACGGTTTTGACGAATAAATACGCAGAAGGCTATCCAGGAAAACGCTACTACGGCGGATGCGAGCATGTCGATATCGTTGAGGATATCGCGCGTGATCGTGCCAAAGAATTATTTGGCGCAGAGCATGCCAACGTGCAGCCGCACTCCGGCGCGCAAGCCAATTTGGCGGTATATTTAGCTGCTTTGAAACCTGGAGATACAGTTCTTGGCATGAACTTGGCGCATGGCGGTCACTTAACACATGGAAGTCCTGTTAATGCCTCGGGTATTTTGTATAACTTTATTCCTTATGGTGTTAGAGAAAGCGACGGGCTTATTGATTATAATGAGGTTCGCAAATTGGCATTCAAGCATAAGCCACGCATGATTGTAGCTGGTGCCAGCGCATATGCACGCATCATTGATTTTGAAGCATTAGGTGCGATAGCTCATGATGTAGGAGCTTTGTTTTTTGTGGACATGGCCCATATTGCAGGGTTAGTTGCGGCAGGGTTACATCCAAGTCCTGTGCCACACGCTCATTTTGTAACTACAACTACGCATAAAACGCTTCGCGGACCCCGCGGCGGTATGATTCTTTGCCGCAAGCCTTGGGCTGCAGCGATTGATAAAGCAGTATTTCCCGGAACGCAAGGCGGGCCATTGATGCATATCATCGCCGCTAAAGCCGTTGCTTTTGGCGAAGCGCTTCAACAAGATTTTAAAACGTACGCTCAAAATGTTGTTCTTAACGCCAAAACGTTATCAGAAGAGCTTTTGGCTGAAGGTGTCAATCTTGTATCCGGAGGCACAGATAACCATCTGATGCTGATCGACTTGCGTAGTCTGGGTATCACCGGTAAAGAGGCGGAACATTTGCTGGATGAAGTAGGCGTAACGGTAAACAAAAACGCGATTCCTTTCGACCCTGCGAAACCGATGGTTACAAGCGGAGTCCGCATCGGCACTCCAGCAGTTACCGCCCGTGGCATGGATCAAGAAGCTATGAAAACAATTGCCAAAATTGTGGCGTTAACGTTGAAAAATCCTACGGACGAAGCTGTGCATAACCAAGTACGGGGGATGGTCAGTGATCTGACAGCGCAATTCCCATTATATCCAGGGTTGAGCTACTAAAGTTACAATTGAACAAAGTATTTGATCTTTGGATCAAATACTTTTTTTATTAGTAGAAAAATAAAGTTGGTGACAGAGTGAAGTATGAATTTCCAGGTGCTTTACAGAATCAAAAGATTATTTTATCCAAGGAATGCCTCGTTAGTGAATCTAACTGTGTCTTAATTTGTGCATTCTATCAAGGTAAACTGGTTCTTGTTCGACATCACAGCCGGGGGTGGGAGTTGCCCGGAGGGAAGAGAGAGAAGGGGGAGCCCGTTCTTCAAACGGTTCGAAGAGAGATGCAGGAAGAGGCTGGAGGAGAGCTGGATGCGATCGAGAGAATTGGGCAATATCTCATTTTTGAAAATGACCAGCTAGTATTTGTGAAAAATATTTATATTTCCATGGTCCGTGCTCTTGGAGCGCTCCCGAGCGGATTTGAGACGGATGGTGTCATGCTGGTAGATACTATTCCGCAGCAAGTTGAGATTATGAATGACGACACATTTAGTCCTTATATGAAGGATAATGTCTATATGATTGTATCCGAATGGATTAAGGATCATCGATTTATTAGAGATAGTTTCAAGCTATCAGTAAATGAAAGTAAGTAGACAAAACATTAGAAAGGAGATACCATTAGTTCATAATTTAATAATGTTCTAGATAAAGGTGCAAGTATTCACTTCGGGTGCTTGCTTAAAAGGGAAGTTCGGTACGAAGCCGATGCGGTCCCAACCACTGTAATTACTGAGCGACTCTTCATAAAATGCCACTGTCTTGCATACTAGATTGGGAAGGCGAAGAGAAGCAATGACGTATAAGCCAGGAGACCTGCCTTTGTTCATGGAGTTTCTAATTCTTTGGGGGTGAGAAGAGGGAACCAAAATTATGCTTAGCATAATTTTATTTGAGATTGTGTATTTTTGCGCGCAATGATTAGAAGTTAGGCCACCCTGAAGAGGGTGGCTTTTTTGCGATGCTAATTAATCAGTATGAGAGCAGGGGAATGTTACCCATGGGGAATGGGAACGAATCCATTGAACGGTACGAATCAAAGTACAGAACGATAGCTTGCAGCATGCATGGAGAAGGAGCAGAACAATTTCTGCTCCTTCTCCAATATTTAATTTGAAATATTGGAGGGAGAGCAATGAGAATGATGAAGAAGCTTTCAGTTCTACTTCTTATTCTTTGTATTTATGTAAGCAGTTCAATTCAGGCTTTTGCAGCTGATCAAGCAGAAATTTCTCAGGTTGTTACGAACACTGCATCCTATCTGACGAAGACCGTTTCAGAGCCGCAGGTAGGATCTATAGGTGGAGAATGGGCAGTTATAGGGCTGGCTCGTTCTGGATATTTAGTCCCACAGAGCTATTATGATGATTATTACAAAGTTGTAGAAAAGTATGTTAAGGAGCTTGGCGGCGTTTTGCATGACAAGAAATACACGGAGTATTCGAGAGTGATTTTGGCTTTGACCGCTATTGGCAAAGACCCCTCCAA
Source organism: Paenibacillus anseongensis (assembly GCF_009757995.1). NCBI lineage: Bacteria > Bacillati > Bacillota > Bacilli > Caryophanales > Paenibacillaceae > Paenibacillus > Paenibacillus anseongensis. The sequence goes on along the minus strand of NZ_WSEM01000026.1, from coordinate 11,034 downwards.
TGTAGCAGGCTATAACTTGTTAGAGCCTTTAGGGGATTTCGAGAAAACGAACTGGCAGGGTATTAACGGTCCGATTTTCGCTCTGATTGCACTGGATTCAGGCCAATATGAGATACCTGTGAACAAAAAAGCGAAGACTCAAGCGACTAGAGAGATGTATATCAACGAAATCTTGACAAGGCAGTTGGCAGACGGGGGATTTGCTTTATCTGGTAACACGGCTGACCCTGATGTGACGGGTATGGCATTGCAAGCTCTCGCCAAATATCAAAGTAAGGAAAAGGTAAAAGCAGCAACGGATAAGGCCGTTGAAGCCCTATCCAACATGCAGAATAACTCGGGGGGGTACGCGACCTGGGGGACGGAGAATTTGGAAAGCGCGGCGCAAGTTCTGATGGCTTTATGCGAGCTTGGCATCCGTCCAGATGATCGCAGATTTACTAAAAATGGCCACAACCTTGTCGACAATCTGTTAAGTTATTATCGAGAAGGACAGGGATTTCTGCATACAGCTGACGGCAGCGGTGAAAATCTGATGTCTACGGAGCAGGCTTTTTATACGCTGGTTAACGTACAAAGAGTAGGTGCAGGGAAAACTAGTCTTTACAACATGGCAGATGTCAAAAAGGGCTCTCAGACGAATCCGGGCAACGAAACCAAGACCCCGGAAACCGAAGGATTGCCGAATAAAAATAAAGATGTTAAGCCGAGCGTTATTACTAATGCAGGTAGAACTTTTACGGATATTCAAGGACATGTCAATCAGAAATCCATAGAAGCGATGGCTGCAAGAAATATCCTTAACGGTATATCGGACACCCAATTTGTACCGGATCGAACGATGACAAGGGCTGAATTTGCAGCTATTGTAACCAGAAGTCTGGGACTGACATTGAAGGCAGCTTCCGTTTTCAAAGATGTCTCTGCAGATAGCTGGTATGCACCCTATGTAGGCACGGCTTACACCTATAACCTCATCCAAGGAACTTCAGAGGATACATTTACTCCTGAACAAACCATTACCCGGCAGGAAGCTGCTGTGATGGTTGCCCGTGCGGCAAAACTTTGCGGATTGGATACGAATGTGCAGGACATCGAAATCCGAGATATGCTTGCTCAGTTTACGGATTACACGAAAACGGCCGAATGGGCAAGAGCAAGTCTAGCATTTTCTTATCGTGAACATATTTTGTCTCAAGACATGATAGAGATACAACCTGAAGCGGCTGTAACGCGCAGTGAAGTATCAGATATGCTATATCAACTATTAATGAATTCTAAACTTTTGTGAAACAGGTGATCCTATGAAAATAACGAAAACGAAACTCGTTTCGGGCATCGTTATCGTGGTTGCACTCGTAGCCAGTTACCTGTTTATGGGACCGCAACCGAATATCCCAGCGAAATTGCCTGCACCAACGACGGAAGCGGCTGGGCAGCAAGTTGAAGGGAAGAGTCAGGCTGTCCAGCAGCAGCCTGATTCTTCTAAGGCTGAACCCCCAGCCGTGCAGCCATCAACGGATCAGCCTGTAAGTACGGTTAAACCGCTAGAGGCAGCACCTACGCAAACGCCGGAACCAACGAAGGCAGTACCCGCTAAAGAATCCGATAAAGACTTTCCAAAGGAAACGCCAACGCCTGTTGCCAATCAACCTGCTGAAAGCCAACCTACTGCCAGTCAACCTGCCGACAAGCAAGAGATTGATCCTAAGACAGGTAAAGATAAATACCTAACGGAGCCTGTCCCGTCCGGGAAACCGCTGCCTGTTGAACCTCAGAACATCAAAATTTCTGACAAGGCCATGACGGCTACCCTATCCGTTACGTGTTTGACCATTTTAGATAACATGAAGCTGCTGGATAAGGAAAAGGTAGAGCTGGTGCCCAAGGATGGAGTCATCCTTCCAGCGACAAAGGTAACCTTTTACGAAGGCGAATCCGTGTTTAACGTTCTGCAAAGGGAAATGAAAAAGCATAAAATTCATATGGAGTTCGTGAATACCCCCATCTATAATTCTGCCTATATCGAAGGAATCAACAATCTCTACGAATTTGATGTCGGAGAACTCTCGGGCTGGATGTTTAAAGTTAACGGCTGGTTTCCCAATTACGGAAGCAGTCGGTATCAGTTGAAAGATGGCGATGTCATTGAATGGGTCTATACGTGTGACTTGGGACGTGACGTTGGCGACACCTATAATGCTATGGGAGCAACAAAACAATGAAAGATGCGTTCTCAAGCTATCATCCTCTTGTAAATTTTCTTTATTTTGTTATGGTCATTGCGTGTTCGATGTTTTTTCTGCATCCGGCATGCTTGATCATCTCTTTGTTTTTTTCATTCGCTTACTCGATCTACTTGAACGGGAAAAAGGCGATTCGATTTAATTTTCTCGTTATGCTTCCCATGCTGATCATAACGGCACTCATCAATCCTGCGTTTAATCACGAAGGAGTAACGATTCTAACTTACTTGGACAACGGGAATCCACTCACTTTGGAATCCATTACGTTTGGTGTGGCTTCGGCTGCGATGCTAATAACGGTCATCTGTTGGTTCTCTTGTTACAATGCGGTTATGACCTCCGATAAGTTCATTTATTTGTTTGGTAAACTGATCCCGGCAATGTCCCTCATTTTTTCGATGGTGCTGCGCTTTGTTCCGACATTCAAGGCCCAATTCCAAAGGGTTTCGGATTCACAAAAATGTGTGGGCAGAGACATTTCGAATGGCGGCGTGATGACACGGATCAGACATGGCATCCGAATCATGTCCATTATGATAACCTGGGTGCTGGAGAATGCCATCGAAACGTCGGATTCCATGAGAAGCCGCGGATACGGGCTAAAGGGAAGAACGGCGTATTCCAATTACACATTTGACCGACGTGATCAATGGGCTCTTGGTGCTTTAACGCTAGTAGGAGGTTATGTCTTGATAAGTTCGTTATGCGGAGCGATGTATTTCCGATATTATCCGTCGATGAAAGGGCATGGACTTTCCGCTTTTACGATTAGCGCATTAGGCTCTTATGCTGTCATGTGTGCAATTCCTTTAATTATGAATGTATGGGAGGATAGGAAGTGGAAGCTTTTGCAATCGAAAATTTAACATTTTCTTATCCTGGTAGCGATAAACTGGCACTCGACAACATCTCTTTACAAATAAAACAAGGCGAATTCATTACCTTATGTGGAAAATCAGGGTGCGGTAAATCGACACTGCTGCGCCATTTTAAAACCGTGCTAACGCCTCATGGCCAAAGGAGCGGTCTAGTCCGCTTTGAAGGTGAGGATCTTGGTACGGTTGATACAAGAACGCAATCATCCCGAATCGGCTACGTATTTCAGTCGCCAGACAATCAGATTGTGACCGATAAAGTTTGGCATGAGCTGGCCTTCGGGCTGGAAAGCTTAGGTTATCGTACGCCTGCCATCAGGCTGAAGGTTGCTGAGATCGCTAACTTTTTCGGGATGCAAACCTGGTTTCATAAGTCCGTCTCAGAGCTCTCGGGTGGGCAAAAGCAGCTCTTAAACTTGGCCTCTGTGATGGTCATGCAGCCTTCAGTTTTAATTTTGGATGAACCAACGAGCCAACTTGATCCGATCGCTTCTTCAGATTTTCTCAATACACTGGTGAAAGTTAATAGAGAATTAGGAACTACGATCATCATTTCCGAGCATCGCTTGGAAGAGCTTCTGCCGGTTTCCGACAAGGTAGCCATTTTGGATAACGGTAAAGTCATTACCTTTGATTCGCCTAGGAATGTTGGTAAAGTACTTAAAGAAACGAAGGATGCGATGTTCTTCGCTATGCCTGCGCCAATGAGAATTTATTCTCACATCCCTAATGATTTGCAGTGCCCGATTACGGTTCGGGAAGGCCGAAAATGGCTGGACGACCTGGCTCTGTCTTCGCATGTCATTACAACTACACCGGAAAAGACGCAAGCGAATCAAAAGGGCAAGGTTGCAGTTGAGCTAAAGGAAACGTGGTTTAAGTATGAGAAAACAGCCCCTGATATTGTGAAAGGCTTGTCTATTTCCGTTCACTCCGGTGAAATATATGCCATTCTAGGAGGAAACGGCGCTGGCAAAACGACCGCTTTATCTCTGATAGCAGGCTTAAAAAAGCCATATCGGGGAGAGGTTAAGCTTGGTGGCAAAAAAATTCAAGATCTGTCCGACAATGAGAAATACGGCGGCTTGCTTGGGGTGCTGCCGCAAAATCCGCAAACCCTTTTTGTAAGTAAAACAGTGGAATCGGATCTTCGCGAGATGTTCATCGGAAGAGATGTCAACAAAGAGGTTGTGCAAGAAAAAATAGAGCAAGTAACGGAGCTATGTGAGCTTGGCGGACTTTTACAAAGTCATCCGTATGACTTGTCTGGTGGTGAGCAGCAGAGAGCTGCGCTTGCGAAGATCTTGCTGCTTGAGCCTGAAATCCTGTTGTTGGATGAGCCTACGAAGGGGCTGGACAACCATTTTAAACTGAAGTTGGGCGAAATTCTTCATAGCCTCAAGCTTGCAGGAACGGCCATCATTATGGTAAGTCACGATGTGGAGTTCTGTGCATCCTATGCGGATACCTGTGCGATGTTTTTCGACGGCAAGATTGTGTCAGAAGGCACACCGCAGCAGTTTTTTACCGGCAACAGTTTCTATACAACGGCAGCAAGCCGCATGTCCAGGCATCTGATTCCCGGTGCGGTTACAACGGAAGATGTGATTAGGGCTCTTGGTGGAACCGTGCCGGAGCGGGATTTTCGTATCCGAAAGTTGCCAGAATCACGGCTTACAAAAAAAGAAGCAGACTTCCCAAAAAGTGATGCAACGGATCAAACACCGATTGATAAAAGGAAGTTATCTCAACGAACCATCATCGCATCCTTTATGATTTTGCTGATTATACCGTTAACCATATGGTTTGGTATTTATTATTTGAATGATCGAAAGTACTATTTTATCAGCTTGCTCGTGATCCTTGAAACCATGCTGCCTTTCGTGATGCTGTTTGAATCTAGAAAACCCCAAGCGAGAGAACTGATCGTGATAGCGGTCTTATGTGCAATAGCTGTAGCAGGAAGAGCCGCATTTTTTATGGTTCCCCAGTTTAAACCGGTTGTTGCGATGGTGATTATCTCGGGCGTGTGTTTAGGCGCAGAAGCGGGTTTTCTTGTTGGCGTGGTTACCGGGTTTGTTTCGAACTTTTTCTTCGGGCAAGGACCTTGGACGCCATGGCAAATGTTTGCTTTCGGCATTATCGGTTTTCTGGCCGGTCTGCTATTCAAGAAAGGTATTCTAAGGAGAAATAAAGCAGCCTTATGCATCTTTGGAGGGCTCACGACTTTCTTCATCTATGGCGGTCTTCTGAACCCGGCTTCCGTGCTGATGTCCCCTGTACAGCCAACCAAAGAAATGTTCCTGTTAGCCTATCTGCAAGGAATCCCCTTTGATCTCATACATGCCGTTTCTACGGTGATTTTCTTGTATTTTATTGCGAAGCCTATGCTTTCCAAGCTTGATCGAATAAAGTTGAAATATGGTCTAATTGATTCCTAGGGGGATAGCGATGACAACTTTGCAGCAATTGAAATATGTAATTGAGGTAGCGAACCGCAGATCGATTAATGAAGCAGCTAAAAGGTTGTTTATTACGCAGCCTAGCCTATCGAATGCGATCAAGGATTTGGAAGAAGAAATACAAATCTCCATATTTGAAAGATCCAATAAAGGAATAACACTTTCCAAAGAAGGTGTTGAATTCTTAAGTTACGCGCGGCAAGTTGTCGAGCAGGCTGAATTATTGGAAAGCCGGTACCTGAATGCGAAGCCTTCACCGCAGCATTTCTCAGTCTCCACGCAGCATTATGCGTTTGCGGTCAATGCCTTTGTCAGCCTGATCCAGGAATTCGGATTAGATGAGTATGAATTTGCGCTGCGTGAAACCAAAACGCATGAAATTATCGAAGACGTCCAAACGCTGCGAAGCGAAATCGGTATTTTATACTTGAATGAATTCAATGAAAAAGTCATAAACAAGATGCTGAAATCCGCCAATTTGCAATTTAACAGTTTATTTAAAGCGAAACCGCATGTGTTTATCAGCGTTAAAAATCCATTGGCCAGTCAGTCGATTGTCACCATCGAACAGCTCGAGGAATATCCTTATCTCTCCTTTGATCAAGGTGAGTATAACTCTTTTCATTTTTCAGAGGAAATTCTAAGTACAATCTCCCATAAGAAAAGCATACGAGTAACGGATCGCGCTACGCTCTTTAATTTGTTAATAGGTCTCAATGGTTATACGATTTCAACGGGTGTTTTGAACGCGGATTTGAACGGTAACGAGATTATTCCTGTCCCTTTGGATTGTGAGGAAACCATCCATGTGGGGTGGATATCCCATAAAAATACGATGTTAACGAAGCTAGGCGCAGCTTATGTTGAAGCGCTAAAGCAGGCAATTTCCAAGTAAACGATATGCAATTCCAAGCACTTTCTGAACGTGATCATTATAGCCCAAAACTATAGCTAGATATATGTTATTCGAATTACTTTATATCTGCGAATTTGTGATAATTTTTATATAACAAATTGAAGAGGGGTTTTAATGATGGCGAAAAGCAGTGTATTGGGATACCCGCGTATCGGTGTAGATCGCGAATGGAAGAAAGCTTTGGAAGCGTTCTGGGCAGGAAAAATCGAAGAAACAGAATTTCAAAATAAACTGCAAGAAATTCGTTTGACTCATTTGCGTAAACAACAAGAAAAAGGCATCGATTTCATTCCGGTTAATGATTTCAGTTATTATGATCATATCCTGGATACAGCCGCTATGTTCGGAATTATCCCGAAACGTTTCTCATATGAAGGTGGTCCTGTACCGTTATCGGTTTATTATGGCGTAGCTCGTGGAACGAAGGGTGCGGCAGCAAGCGAAATGACGAAGTGGTTTAACACGAACTATCACTATATCGTCCCTGAATTGGCTGATGCATCCCCTGTACTTACGGAAAACAAACCTCTTACAGCGTATAGAGAAGCTAAGGAGAAGCTTGGTATTGAAGGGAAACCGGTGATTGTTGGACCATTAACTTTCCTCAAGCTATCTAAAGGATACAGTGCCTCGGAGACGGATGCATGGTTGGAGCGCTTAGTTCCGCTTTATGTCCAAGTCCTTCAAGAGCTTGCCGAAGAAGGAGTGCAATGGGTACAAATTGATGAGCCAATTCTTGTAACCAAATTAAGCCAGGAAGACCTACAGCGTTTGTCGAGTATTTATGAAACGATTGCTGCAGCCGTTCCAAGCCTTAACATCATGCTGCAAACTTATTTTGAATCGGTAGAGAACTATAATGACATTGTAAAATTACCGGTCAAAGGAATTGGGCTTGATTTCGTGCATGGGTACACTGGCAATCTAATAGCTATTAAAGCGCTTGGATTCCCGGCGGATAAAGTGCTGGGTGCAGGTGTCATTGACGGACGCGGTATCTGGAGAGCTTCTCTTCGGGAGAAGATGGAGCTGCTAAATGAGCTAACGGAATTCGTGTCCGCTGATCGTCTAATTGTACAGTCCTCCTGCAGCTTGCTTCATGTTCCGGTAACGACAGAACGCGAGACGAAGCTCACAACAGAATTGAGAAACGCTCTGGCATTTGCCGATGAGAAGCTCGGCGAGCTTGTTCTTTTAACGAAAGCATTAGCTTCCGACGCTGAAGAAATTATAGATGAACTGATCAAAAGTGATGCGGCTATTCAAGCCTTGCAGCAATCGGAGGAACGCAACCGCGTCAACATTCAGCAAGCTGTAGCTGCGCTAAGCAATCAGCAACCGGAGCGCTCCCATCCATTTGCCGAGCGCCATCAAGCTCAACAAGCAAAATGGCAGCTGCCTATATTCCCTACAACGACGATCGGCAGCTTTCCACAATCGGCAGAAGTGCGAAAAGCGCGTCAATCATGGCGTAAAGGCGAGTGGAATAACGAGCAGTATGCACAGTATATCCGCGATCAAATCGACACTTGGATCGACCTGCAGGAAGAGATCGGGTTAGATGTTCTCGTACACGGCGAGTTTGAGCGTACCGACATGGTCGAGTTCTTTGGTGAGAAGCTGGCTGGTTTTGCCTTCACACAGAACGGTTGGGTGCAGTCCTATGGTTCACGTTGCGTGAAGCCGCCGGTTATTTTCGGAGATGTGGCGTTCAAGGGTGAGATGACGGTTGAAGAAACGAAGTATGCCCAGTCCAAAACTTCACGTCCAGTAAAAGGGATGCTTACAGGACCGATTACCATCATGAACTGGTCATTCGTTCGCGACGATATTCCACGTGAGCAAATTGCTTATCAATTAGCTTATGCGCTTAGACAAGAAGTGGAAGCTCTTGAGCAAGCAGGCATCGGCATGATTCAGGTCGATGAGCCCGCTGTTCGCGAAGGGCTGCCGCTGAAAGAAGAAGAGCAAGCCGGTTACCTTGCTTGGGCAGTCAAAGCTTTCCGCATCACCACATGCACCGTACACGAAACAACGCAAATTCATACCCATATGTGTTATTGCGAGTTCCATGACATGATTGACTCCATTGAAGCGATGGATGCTGATGTTATCTCTATTGAGACCTCCCGCAGCCATGGCGAGTTGATTCATAGTTTTGAGCTAAATACCTACAAGTTAGGCATCGGGTTAGGGGTATACGATATCCACAGTCCTCGTGTTCCTAGTGTAGAAGAAATGACGGGTATGATTGATCGAGCACTACGTGTATTGGATGCAAGATTGTTCTGGATTAATCCGGATTGTGGTCTGAAAACACGCGGACTCGAAGAGACCGTCGCTTCCTTGCGCAACATGGTTGAAGCAACGAAGATTGCTCGTGAGAACCATGCTGCAACGGTGTAACGCACAACAACCGATTCAAACATAGAGATTGCATTGAAAGAGCAGATCTGCGATGGCAGCTGCTCTTTTTTTTGCGAGAGAGGGCCAAGTGCAGCATAGTTTCGTCGTTTCCCGAATACTTCAAGTATGAGCATTGAATTACAGAACATGCTGTGAAATAGGGGGAGAGCAAGGTGAAGAAACAAGTTCTTATTTGCTTGATGTTAGGTTTAGCTCTCATGTTGTCGGCTTGTCAGTCGTCCCAAGACACTTTGACTACACCGAATTCATCGGGGCAGCCATCCGTAACGACGCCAGGGCCTACGCCGACACCCACGCTCGCATCAACAGTAATGCCAACAACAACGGCAATGCCAACATCGACACCTGCATCGCCTACTGACGCTCCACTTGCGGTATCGCCAACTCCGGCGGCAACGCAAGCACCCGGTTTTGTTCCTCCGTTTCATTTCGAATATCCAGATGCCGTACGTGGGATTTATGTGACAGGCTGGTCAGCTGGCGGGGAGCGTATGTCTAAACTTCTTTCACTCGTTGATAACACGGATTTGAATGCAATGGTCATCGATATGAAGGATGATGATGGCTATATCACTTTTAAACCTGATGGAAAGCTTGCGGAATTTGGTCAGCCTTACATCAAGGACCCCAAAGCGCTTCTGAAAACACTTGAGGAGCATAAAATCTATCCGATCGCTAGAATCGTCGTTTTTAAAGATACGGTTATGGCAAAAAAACGGTCTGATCTTTCTTTTATAGATGGCAGCAGCATTTGGCGTAATTCGAACGGTGACAGTTTTATCAACCCATTCCTGAAAGAAACGTGGGATCATAATGTTGAGGTAGCAAAATTAGCGGCTGAACTTGGATTTAAAGAGATTCAATTTGACTATGTTCGCTTCCCGGAAGGTTTTGAAAGCAGGGACAATGTTCTCAAATATTCCATGGGTGATTACAAGGATAAAAAACCAACGAAGTTCGTGCAGGAGGAAAAAGACTACGCCGAAGCTTCCAAGAAGTACCAAGAGGATCTGGCTTCCTTGGAGTTGAAGTTAGCAGATGCTTCCAATGCCTACAATGTTGAGAAAAACGAAGCAAATAAAAAAGTCGTGGACGATGCTCAAAAGAACGTGTCTGATCTTAAAAAAGGAGCGCCTCGAGTACCGGATTTCAGCGATAAGGCACGTATGACGCAGCTTCGTGTTGATGCAGTCAGCGATTTTGTTGCTTACGCGAAAGATCAGCTTAAACCATATGGCGTTGATGTTTCTGTGGACATATTCGGGTACTCAGCGACATTGCCTGAGGCCCCGGGGATCGGCCAGAACTTTAATCGGATTGCCAGTTCGGTAGATGTCATATCTTCTATGATTTATCCAAGCCATTGGTCTAACGGTTATTTCGGTATTTCGAGACCTGATAAAGAACCATATAATCTCGTGGCTGAGTACATGAAAGCTGAAAAAGCGAAGTTTGCCCAGCTCCAGTCTCCACCCCAGTCGCGGCCGTGGATTCAAGATTTTACGGCAAGCTGGTTAGGGGCAGGCAATTATATCAAATACGGCAAGGCTGAGGTAGATGCACAAATTAAAGCATTACACGATGCAAGCGTTCAGGAGTATCTCATCTGGAATGCAAACAATAACTATTCAGAGGGTGTGACCTATATTCCGTAAAAAGCTGCGGCTGTCTTGGACATTATTTCCCTGTCCTGGGCGGCCATTTTTATTGCGAAAAAAGTACTTGTGTTACCTAAATATCCATGGTATATTATGAAGCCTGTCTTGCAAGAAGTGAGATGCAGACTTTTGAATAGTTGCTAAAAATTAATTAAAAAAAACACTTGCAATTGAAATTCCTACATGGTATATTACTTCTCGCTGCTTCGGCGACGCGGTAGTGAACGAAAGAAATTGATCTTTGAAAACTGAACAACGAGTGAGTAAGCACAGTCGAGCAATCGACTATAAATGAGATTGTAAAATCTCGCTAGCAAGTCAATTGAGCTATTCAGCTTAAAATATGGGCCCCGGAAAAGTAATCGGAATTCTCTTCGGAGGTTAACGTCACTTTTTTGGGTACCTTTATGGAGAGTTTGATCCTGGCTCAGGACGAACGCTGGCGGCGTG
>NZ_WSEM01000025.1:0-6066 GCF_009757995.1 Paenibacillus anseongensis | reverse complement strand
GGATCAAACTCTCCATAATAGAAAAGCTGAATAGCTCATTGACTTGCTAGCGAGATTTTGCAATCTCATTTATAGTCGATTGCTCGACTGTGCTTACTCACTCGTTGTTCAGTTTTCAAAGATCAATTTCTTTCGTTCACTGCCGTGTTACCGAAGCAGCGAAAAGTAATATACCATGTCGAAATTTGATTTGCAAGCTTTTTTTTAAATTCTTTTTCGACATGTTTCTGAGAGCTATTTAACCTGTCTTTGAACGACAGATTAGCAATATACCATGGTTCCAAAAGGATTACAACCTCTAAATAGACTTTCACGTCCACGAAAAAAGAACAACGCTGTATGTCTACAACTTTGTTCTTCTCGTCTATAGCTATTTTAATAAAAGCGCTCACCTTTCAATACCAACTTGTAAATACAGAAGAAGACCCGTAAGCCAACGGAAATGCGGCTCCGACCATCAGGACAGGTCCCCACCAAGTGAAGAAGGAGATTCCCATACATAGGCTAATCAGAATCAGCGCAGGCAGCACAAGAATAGGTGTCGATAATTGGAGAGCTTGATGCTTCTCTGTATCCTGGATAGGAAATAGGGTTAAAAAGGGTGTCCTGAGCTCGTCCTTACAAAAGGATTTCCTCCAAAATACCAACGCGCACGCGGCAATAATCCAGACCGTAATTTTAAGAGGCCCCGGCATGATAAACATAGCCGCACTAATCAGAGCGGCAAACTGTATCGTTTGCTTCCACTGCGTGCCATTTCTAAAGAACGATTTTACTAACAAATCAGCAATCCCGTTTCCTGCGCCTTTCCCCTTAAACAAGCGTTGTGAATTTTTGAATAATAGGGGACGCTTTCGCTTCGGTTTTCTTTTTCGCTCCGTAACACGAATTAACATTAAAGAAACAATCCGCATCCGCGAGTCGCGCTCTCTGGCGATATCTGCGAAGAAGGCTCCTTTTTCTTGCAAACGTATTTTACTCAAGAACACAGCCAGTACGAGAAGAAGCAGATGAACCGCCCAAATGTAAAGCGCGTTCTGACTGATCGCAGCAACCAGCTTTTGATACACAAAGAAAAGCCCTGCAAAAGCAACGATCCGTAATATCCAATGGAGAAAACCTTGCATACGTAAGGCTACCAATTGACGAAGCAAGCCTAAATTAATTTTTAGCAGATAGGTAATCAACCACAAGGAAATCAGCTGAGGCACACGAAAGCCATACACCTGAACGAGCAAAGGAAGAAACACAAACATCAAAAGAAGCGTTGTAATCCCCTGCAGCACAAGAGAATATCGATGTCCGAGTCGCATGAGATGCTGAAACCACCGCCGGTTCTGCCGAAGGAATAGCTGATCACCTTCCTCAACAAAGTATCGAATAGTCCCCAGCCAAGCAAACACATAGAATACCGCACCAACCATAAACAAAGATATCCAACTAAACCATGAAGGCTGAGTCGCCCACCAAGAGTAGTATTGATAACCAGCCACAATAATCAGCGGAATGACAAAATAGATCGCAATAACCCAATCCACGGCCATCCGCAACGCTTTATATTGAAAAAACCAATCCGATCGCACGCGACGCGCAAAAAGCTGAAAGCTGCTGTTCAAATTACGGCCCTCCTTTCTAGAGTAAGGAATGGAAACAATCGAATAATGGCGCGTCTGGCATGCCGCATTGTTCTTGAATGTCCTTCAACGACCCGTTAGCCACCAATCTCCCACCAGACAGAAGCACAAACGAGGTGCATATCCGTTCTGCCGTGTCCAGCACATGGGTACTCATCAAAATACCGGCGCCCCGCTTACGCTCCTCATCTAACATCCCTATAAAATCTTTGATCGCCTTCGGATCAAGTCCAATGAACGGCTCATCCACAATGTACACGTCCGGTTTATTCAAAAAGCCCAGGATCAGCATGATTTTCTGCTGCATCCCTTTGGAGAATTTGCCCGGCAATTGATGCTTCTCGTCCAACAACCGAAACCTGTGCAAGAGATCATCCGCGCGTTCCAGGAACACGGTTCGGTCCAGTTCATAAACGGAAGCAGCAAATTCCATATGCTCCCACAACGTCAACTCATCATACAGAATAGGATGCTCAGGTATATAAGCGTAGCTTTTTCGCTCACCCATAAAAGAAATTTTCCCTTTAAAATCCTTCAACAAACCCAGGATGCTCTTCATCGTCGTACTTTTGCCGGCTCCATTGGGACCTAACAGACCTACAAGTTCACCTTGCCGAACCTCAAAATGAATGTTTTTGATAGTATCCGGAACCTCGTCATAACCAGCCTGATCAATATGTACTTCTAATACGGCTAACCGTTCTTCTGACATTACGATCACATTCCCTTCTACCCTCATCCTATATAACGCATCTTTGCATTTCTACCGCTTTTTTTCAAGCTATCAATCCCAGATGTATATAATTCTATGATTTGGTCAAATCTAGTATCTATTACTCTATCAATTCTTCTACTAACAAAAAGGAGGTATTACACATGAAAACTGACATGAAAAAGAGCGTCCTGCTCAATCGTTACCATTTTCTGATGTGGGCAAAAACAGGCGACATGATGTATCTGAAATTAATCGGAACCGCCCTGTCTCATTAATCGAACTCATACCTAACAGCTGAAGCCGTTAAGGGCCATGTCCCTTCGGCTTTTTGTATTTGCAGGTCTTATTCCACTCTCGCCCTCATAAGATGTTAAGTGAAGCACTGAACCATCCTTACGCGAGGGGGATCCATCATGTCCGGGCATAACGAGCATGGCGCAGCTTATTTTGAAAAAATGCTGAATATCATTGATGTCGGTGTTCATCTCATTGACCGTGAGGGAATTACTATTTTCTATAATGATAAAATGGCGGAAACGGATGGGCTGAAGCGTGAGCAGGTTGTCGGGAAAAATTTTTTTGAGCTGTTCCCTTCTCTAACCAATGAAACAAGCACCTTCATGAAGGTTTTGCAGACCGGTATCGAAATTCGCGAGAAAATCCAAACGTACGTCAGCGTCACTGGCAAAAGAATCACCACAATCAACAGCACGTACCCGCTCCTGGAAAATGGAGACATCATCGGCGCCCTGGAAGTGGCCAAAGATATTACAAGCATCGTGCATCTCCACGATCAAATTCTGGACCTTCGGCATCAAATTTACGAATCCCCCTCCAAAGATAAGAAGCACACAAGCTCCGCCCGCTACCATTTCAGCGATTTAATCGGCAATAACGAAGATTTCCTTCGTACGATTTCTTTTGCCAAAAAAGCATCGCGTACAAGCTCGCCGGTTCTAATTTGCGGCCCCACCGGCACAGGCAAAGAATTAGTAGCCCAGAGCATCCATAATGCCGGGGCTCGCAGAAGCCGCCTTTTTATCGCGCAAAATTGTGCAGCGGTCCCCAACGAGCTGATGGAAGGCATCATGTTTGGAACGGCAAGGGGCGCCTTTACCGGGGCCATTGACCGTGCCGGCTTATTTGAGCAGGCGAATGGCGGAACCCTTTTTCTGGATGAACTGAACAGCCTGGATTTAATTCTGCAGGCCAAACTGCTGCGCGTGCTGCAGGACGGGCTTGTTCGCCGGGTTGGAGGCACACAGGAACAGCAGGTGGATGTCCGCATTATTACCGCCATGAATATTGATCCAAAAGAGGCGCTGGATAAGGGGCTTTTGCGCAGCGATCTTTTTTACAGGCTGAATGTCGTGAATCTGACGCTTCCTCCGCTCGCTGGGCGCAAAGAGGATATTCCGATTTTGACGAACCATTTTATCGATACGTTTAATGACTTGTTTGGCATGAAAATTACGGGGATAGCGCCAGCGGCCATGCAGCGTTTGCTCGATTATCACTGGCCGGGAAATATTCGCGAACTGAGCCATGCGATCGAATCGACCTACAATATGATGGAGCTGGAATGTGAAATCATTGAAGAGACCCACCTCCCCGCTTCGGTCATGGGAATCCACCCACTGCGGTATGAAAAGCAGCATGAAGCGGCAATCTCAACCGGCTTAACCGATAAAGTGAAACAGCTGGAAAAAGAAGCGATTGTGAACGCGCTCACCCGCCATCATTACAATATAACCCTCACTGCCCAAGCTCTCGGCATCAAACGCCAAGCCCTGCAGTATAAACTTAATCGCTACGGTATCGTGAGAAAACCTTAGTCTGTGAGACTCCGCAAGGAGTCTTTTTTGCGTTTTCCAGTGTCAGGAGGAAATGTTGGCATGCTTTTTGCATCTTCTATTACTGAGCAAACATCATTACTGGAGGTGCCAAGATGGAACGACGTCACTGGAAGCAAGTTGCGCTATGGAAAAACGTCACGGATGAGCAATGGAATGATTGGCTTTGGCAGCTGACACATACCATTCGTTCCTTGGATGATTTGAAAAAAGTGGTGAATCTGACCCCTGAAGAAGAAGAGGGCGTTCGTATCTCGACGCAGACGATCCCTTTGAATATTACCCCCTACTATGCATCCTTGATGAATCCTGATGATCCAAGATGCCCGATTCGTATGCAATCTGTCCCTGTTTCCGCCGAATTGCTGAAAACAAAATATGATCTGGAGGACCCTCTGCACGAGGATGAAGATTCTCCTACACCCGGTTTGACCCATCGTTATCCGGATCGGGTGCTTTTCCTGGTTACCAATCAGTGCTCCATGTACTGCCGTTACTGCACGCGCCGCCGTTTCTCCGGTCAAGTGGGCATGGGTGTTCCCAAAAAACAATTGGATGACGCCATTGCGTATATTCGGAATACGCCTGAGGTGCGCGACGTTCTCCTGTCCGGCGGGGATGGGCTGCTGATTAATGATAATATTTTGGAATATATACTGAAAAATTTGCGGGCGATTCCCCATGTTGAAATCATCCGGATCGGTACGAGGGCACCGGTTGTTTTTCCGCAGCGGATTACGGAGCATTTGTGTACCATCATCAAAAAATATCATCCCGTCTGGCTTAATACGCATTTCAATCATCCTTTGGAAATGACGGAAGAAGCGAAAAAATCATGCGCCATGCTCGCCGATGCGGGTGTTCCGCTTGGCAATCAGTCTGTGATTCTAGCGGGCATCAACGACAGTACTTACATTATGAAAAAGCTCATGCATGATCTTGTCAAAATGCGTGTACGCCCTTATTACATTTATCAATGTGATTTGTCCGAAGGCATCGGCCATTTCCGGGCTCCGGTGTCCAAGGGCCTCGAAATTATTGAAGCGCTGCGCGGACATACGTCTGGTTATGCGGTACCTACCTTTGTTGTTGACGCACCCGGAGGTGGAGGAAAAATCGCGCTTCAGCCGAACTATTTGATCTCGCAGAGCCAAGATAAGGTTATTTTGCGCAACTACGAGGGCGTCATCGTCGGGTATCCAGAGCCCAAAAATTATGTGCCGGGCCGTGCGGATGAGTATTTCAACGAAATCTACGGTGTGGAGAAGCAGCCTGAAAGCACAGGCATTATCGCACTGATGAAAGATGAAAAATTCAACTTGGTGCCAGAAAATTTGCGCCGGATTGGCAGAAGAAAAGCCTACTCGGAGGCGCCTGAGCATGTTTCCTTGAAGGATCGCCGGACCAAGCGGGATGAAATGAAGGATAAGCTGATGAAGGCGCAGCAGAAGGAGAATAAAGCTGGCGCTGCGGAAGGCAGCCCGTCTTCGGAGGGGGCTGGCGAGGGTACGGCGCCTGGTGCGGAGAGCTGAGGGTGGAGCGAGGGCGGTGCGTGAGGCGCGGAGGGCAAAGTGCAGAGTGCGGAGTGCGAAGGCGGAGAGCTGAGCGTGAAGCGAGGGCGGTGCGTGAAGGGCGGAGTGCGAGGGGCGAAAGGCCACGGGCGAGGAACTGAGGGCTGAGTGCGAAGGCGGAGAGCTGAGCGTGAAACGAGGGCTTAGCGTGAGGAAGGCCAAGGGCGAGAAGGCCAAGGGCGGAAGGGAACTACAGGCCGCTATCCTGAAGGAAAGCGGCTCTACGACGCGCCGGAGCATTCCTGTAGATGCTAATTATTCAGCTTTGCAAAAAACAAGCACCCTCTGTACAT
>NZ_WSEM01000024.1:0-504 GCF_009757995.1 Paenibacillus anseongensis | reverse complement strand
TGTAACGGAGGCGTTTAAAGGTTCCCTCAGAATGGTTGGAAATCATTCGCAGAGTGCAAAGGCATAAGGGAGCTTGACTGCGAGACCTACAAGTCGAGCAGGGACGAAAGTCGGACTTAGTGATCCGGTGGTACCGAATGGAAGGGCCATCGCTCAACGGATAAAAGCTACCCTGGGGATAACAGGCTTATCTCCCCCAAGAGTCCACATCGACGGGGAGGTTTGGCACCTCGATGTCGGCTCATCGCATCCTGGGGCTGAAGTAGGTCCCAAGGGTTGGGCTGTTCGCCCATTAAAGCGGTACGCGAGCTGGGTTCAGAACGTCGTGAGACAGTTCGGTCCCTATCTGTCGCGGGCGTAGGAAATTTGAGAGGAGCTGTCCTTAGTACGAGAGGACCGGGATGGACGTACCGCTGGTGTACCAGTTGTCTCGCCAGAGGCACCGCTGGGTAGCTATGTACGGAGGGGATAAGCGCTGAAAGCATCTAAGCGCGAAGCCCCCCT
>NZ_WSEM01000023.1:0-297825 GCF_009757995.1 Paenibacillus anseongensis | reverse complement strand
CCCAGTATGTAAGACCCCTTGTAGACGACGAGGTTGATAGGTTCGAGGTGGAAGTGCAGTAATGCATGCAGCTGACGAATACTAATCGGTCGAGGGCTTAACCTAATATAGGGATCTTTTGACGGAGTCAAAAGTCTCTCTGCTTGAAACCTAAATGTTCAAACCTTTACACAAGTTTCGTATCTAGTTTTCAGGGAATAATAATTCCTGAGTATATATGTCTTGGAGAGATACCCAAGTGGCTATAAGGGGACCCTCTGCTAAGGGGTTAGACTGCGTAAGTGGTGCGAGGGTTCGAATCCCTCTCTCTCCGCCAGTTCCAAACATATATAACACCTTTTATGTGGCGGCGTAGCTCAGCTGGCTAGAGCGTACGGTTCATACCCGTAAGGTCGGGGGTTCGAGCCCCTCTGCCGCTACCATAAAACCATTCCAGATGGAGGCTTAGCTCAGCTGGGAGAGCATCTGCCTTACAAGCAGAGGGTCGGCGGTTCGATCCCGTCAGCCTCCACCACTTTACCCCAAAAAGTGAAGTGTTTCCAAGATGGAGTTTCCGATTACTTTTCGGGGGCCCCGAAACTATATGCCGTTGTAGCTCAACTGGTAGAGCAACTGACTTGTAATCAGTAGGTTGGGGGTTCAAGTCCTCTCGACGGCACCATTTATAATGGTGCAAATTGAATTGTCATGGAGCCGTGGTGTAGAGGCCTAACATGCCTGCCTGTCACGCAGGAGACCGCGGGTTCGAATCCCGTCGGCTCCGCCATTCATCTTTTTCGTTGAATGGGACAAACTAAAAGAAGTACATAAGGCTCGGTAGCTCAGTCGGTAGAGCAGAGGACTGAAAATCCTCGTGTCGGCGGTTCGATTCCGTCCCGAGCCATTGAGATGGTTGTGCTGCTGCAACGCAGCACGGTTATCTCGCAATCTGGAGGCTTAGTGAAGTGGCTAAACACGGCAGACTGTAAATCTGCTCTCTCCGAGTTCGGTGGTTCGAATCCATCAGCCTCCATTTCCCTAAGAGCCATTAGCTCAGTTGGTAGAGCACCTGACTTTTAATCAGGGTGTCGTAGGTTCGAGTCCTACATGGCTCACTTTTATAAGTAAACACACAAGGCCGCGAGGGTCTTTTTTTGTTTTAATAATACGGATTACTTTTAACATACAAAAAAGCATCCCAATGAGGGATGCTTCTTTTATTTCAACTTTTCTGCAACGGAGTGCATTTTTTGAGACATGGAGGCCGCTTTATCACGGCGATCGTCGATTTTAATGGAGGTGGATACACGCTGCGCGCCATTCGTGAAAGGAACCTCATGTACAGCTCGAATGACCTCCAGAATTCGATCTAAGGAGCCTTCTAGGATAGTTCCCATGGGTGTCATTTCGAAGGTAATATCCGCGTGTTTTTCTAGTTCTTTGTGAAGATCAGCCACATATCCGCTAAGACTTGTTGTTGCTGTTCCGATTGGGATAATCGTGAATTCTACAATAGCCATGTATGTTGACGCGCTCCTTTCGTCTTGCCTGCTATGCTCTATTGTAGATGTTGGAAGATAGGAGATGCAACTAAACGATAGAGCAGCGCTGCCTTAAATACTTGCAAGTTCTATAATATAATCCGCAGTCCTTGCAGCAAGGGCCATAACCGTGTTGGTCGGATTGCAGCCGCTGGAGGTCACGAAGAGACTCGCATCGCAGATGAAAAGGTTCGGTATATCGTGGGTCTGACCATATGTGTTGACGACAGATGTAGTAGGGTTATTTCCCATGCGGCATCCCCCCATGAAATGCTGCGTATCCGGTACAACGAAGGCAATTTCGCCTCCAGCCGCTTTGAGGATAAGCTGCATGTTGTCTACAGCGTGATCAATGAGTTTGCGATCATTATCACCGTAATTAAAGGTGACAGCGGCACGTGGCATGCCGTAGTCATCTTTTTCGTCAGATAAGGAGATATGGTTATCCCACTGAGGAAGAACCTCTCCAACCATCGTGAGCCGTCCGTAGTGATTGTAATTAAGCATAGCTTGTCTTAGCCCTGCTCCCCAAAGAGGATCTTGTGTTGATTTGCTGATCCCTTCAGCCATATCTATCGGTCTGGAGCCGTGAGAATGAATCGTGTAGCCGCGAGCATAACCGCGCCGAGGATCCGTCTCATAGAAATCCTGAGTAGATGCTAGCACAGGAGTCCCTTTATAAAGACGAACCTCCTGCTCAAATTTGGCATACACGTCGTTGCTGCTATGTGTCATAATTGCACGACCTACCCATCCGCTAGAATTAGCTAGACCATCAGGAAATTGTGGTGACGCGGAATGAAGCAGCAAACGAGGTGTTTCGACGGCATGTGCGGATAAAATAACCGTTTTGGCACGCTGCCGGTACTCCGTTCCTTGATGGACGAAGAGCACACCGCTGGCATGACCGTTTGCGTCAACTTCGATCTGCGTGACCATGCAATCGGGGAGGATCTCTGCGCCAGCTTTTACAGCTTTGGGGATATGTACGGTCAAGGTGCTGAATTTGGCATTCGGCATGCAGCCTTGGATGCAGAAACCGCGGTTGATGCAGGGAGGACGACCATCAAAGGGAGCAGACAGAATGGCAAGCGGAGTAACGGCAGATTGAATGCCGAGTGCTTCGCAGCCCTTTTGAAACAGATAGGCGTTAGGACTTAAGGGGTCTCGTTCCGGATAGGGATAAGGCCCCCGAAAGTTGCCCCATGGGAAGTGTTTAGGTCCGGAAACGGCAATCTCTTTTTCAATCCGATTATAGTAAGGTTCAAGGTCTTTATAATGAATGGGCCAGTCTTCTCCTACACCATCGATGGATTTGGTTTTGAAATCCGATTCATGAAATCGTAAGAAAACGCCCGTAAAGTTTTGCGTTCCCCCGCCGACTCCCCGTCCCGAATTAGAGTAACCCATGCCTAGCGGAACGGTACCGTCTACAAGCCGAGTATCTTCCCAGCCTAACTGCCGCATACTCAACTCGTCACTCGCAAAATTCTTCTGAGGATCCCGCCAAGGTCCGGCATCCAAAACAACGACACTGAGACCGGCTTCACTCAGCTCTTTGGCCAGAACGCCGCCAGCGGCGCCTGCTCCCACGATTAAGATATCAACCTCGTCTTGCTCGTATCTCCTCTTCATTGCTCCTTCACAGCCTCCCAGGGGTCAAGCTGGCCTGTTTCTGCGCGAACATAACCACGCGGATAGGCAGGACCGCCGAACCCAATCTCCGACCATACCAAAGGATGAGAGTAATAAGCATCAACACTGAGCTTCAGCAGTTTTTGAAATAAAGCTTTCTGCGGGACGCCATCCCAATTTTCGGTCAGAGGGTAACTGTCGCTGCTGATTTGCAGCATAATGTGTCGCTGTGACGTCTCATCCAGTTGAAAAAAAGGTTTGCTGTTATCAATCCAACCAGTCTCATCAATGGCTTTAAGTCCTTGACGTAGAAGCGTGCGCGCAGGGGGGACATTCATTTTTCGCTGCCCCTCGCCTTTGTCCTGTGTGAGAACCTCGTCGATATGACAGAGGACGTACTGAATGATTTCCCCTCGATTATCATCCATAAGCAGTGAGCACCAAGCCCTCAGAGTTTCTGCCTCTACCTGTGTGAGGTACTGATACATGGTTTCACGCTGTAAACGTGCATTTACAATATTCCGAGTGTTGGCATCCCATTCCTTTTGCTCATCCATGACGTTATAAGTCGGATAATAGCTGTGATTTGTCATCAACAATCAACCTCCATAAATAGCAGTAAGACCTAGAATACTTAGAAAAGAAAATAGTAGAGGCATCAGCACCGGCGGTCCTGTGAGAAAGTTTCGTAAAGTAAAGCCGCCTACTCTTTTGCGTACACCACCTAAGTGAAAAGCAAAGCCGATTAATCCTTGTAGGACCCCAAGCCAAAAGATGAGATGCACAGCCGTATACCAACCATGACGATTGATCAGCGTGCACAAGATGGAGACAAAACTGATAAGAAGAGACAGGATAACAGGGCTCCACATTATTTTCTTATGAAAGTTTTGACGATAGTGCGATAAAGTCACTTGGATCCATAAGAGGAGATATGCGACCCCGATCAAGAGAATGATGACTCGGTCCAAAGACCATTGCGTCCAAACCATATGTAGTACCTCCTATAGGACGAATATCCCTTGTACAATTATTTCCAAAAATACAAAGTTTATGAGCACGCCGTCTTTTATGACGAACGGATGAAAGATTTGTTAGCATTACCAATCATGTGTGCGTAAGGAAACATTTTAGGAATGAAAGTCCTTTCATAGACATGGTAATCTTGTACTAGATTAAATGGACTTTTCCATATCTACTAACAAATACGTACTGGAGGATTTAAGATGATAAAGATTCTTGCAAGACGCACATTTGGAATAACGGCAGCGGTAACGATCGCTCTGTCAGCGACAACAGCTATTTCCGCATATGCCGCTAACGATGATATGGACGCAGTTTCACTAGCCAAGAAAATGGTAGGAGTCGATTACTCCAAAGGTAACGAAACGCCTGGTGCGGGGTTTGATTCCTCGGGCTTGATTTATTATGTCTATCAAACGTTGGATTACTCGATTCCAAGAACGCTTGCAGATCAATTTAAAATGAATAAAAAGACAATCACGGATATGTCCAAAGCGGAACCAGGTGACGTCTTGTTCTTTGGCAGTGGTAAGAATCCATCATTTGCTGGGATCTATGTCGGTCAAGGGAAAATGGTTATGTCTTCCCAAAGCAAAGACGAAGTCGTCACTCGTAGTGTAAATGACTATAAGAGCAGTTTCATTGGCGGGAAAAGTATTCTTTCCTCCAACGATCGGTTGAAGGCAGAGCTTATTTTGACTGCGCAGAAATATTTAGGTACACCGTACGTCTTCGGAGCGCCATATGGACAAACCAAAACGATGGATTGTTCATCTTTTGTGAAGACAGTGTTTGCTCAGTACGAAATAGCGCTGCCGCGGGTATCTCGCGATCAAGCCAAAGAAGGTAAGTTTGTCAGCAAAAGCGATTTGCAGACCGGCGATTTAGTCTTCTTCACAACCGTAGATTCAGGGAAAAATATTGGCCATGTAGGGATTTATGTAGGTGATAACATGATGATTCATACGTACGGTGAAGGCGGCGTGAAATTTACGTCGATTAACAAAGAGTGGTGGGCGGATCATTACGTGACGGCACGTCGGGTTTTAAAGTAGAAGAATAGCTATCAATCAACGGAACCCTTATGCAGCCTAGTTGCAGGAGGGTTCTTTTCCATGAAACCTGCCAGATATGGTACAATAGGGAGATAGAGATAGAAGAAAGCTAGGACTAAGGAGAGACGCAGATGGATTGGGAGCGCATAAAAGAACGTTTGGAAGCGGTTTTACAGACACCTATGCACATTGGTTTGATCTCTGAAGCAGATTGGTTGCACTTATCCGAAGAACAAGCCGAACACCCGGCGAGCTTTTGTCGAAGTATTGAACGTGGGCAAGATGTGTTGTTTTATTTAGCTAAGGAACACAAGGATATACGCGTTTTACAGATCGCTGGAGCCAAGCTGACGGCATCTGAGCGCAAACTCGTCGAAATGACGGTTGAGTCCAAACAAACACAGGAAAAGAAACAACGAGGCATTTACCTGTCTGAAGATGAAAGAAAAGCTCATCAGTTAAGGGATTGGCTGCTTCAGCAAATGGAACTCGGTTCGACTTATGCGGAGCTTCCAGATGCGCTTGCCTCACAATCCTCTCTGTATTCAACGAAAATTCCGCTGCTTTTATACGGGGATTATTCTCAAAGCCAGAGCGTTTCTTACGCGGAGCTGAAGAAGCTGCTGGAATCTTTCTTTGAATCGGAGATTATTCTGATTCCTCTCATGGATAAAGAATGGCTGATTCTAGCGCCGGAAGGTTTACTAGCAAGCGGAAGTGAGGAGCGCGAGGGCGACGAAGAAGAAAGCGTAGAACAAATTCTAGATGCCCTAGGTTCAGGTTTATATGAAATGCTCGCGAATGAGTGGGTGGGAGAATGCCATCTAGCCATCGACTATCCGGTGAAACCCGCGAAATCGCTGTTTGCTACGATTCTCAAACTAAGGGAAACGATCATGCTGGGCCGCTCTTTTCACGTAGGCAGCTTCATTCATCTCCGTTGGGAGCTTCGCTTGGAAAAGCTGCTGCATCTGATTGAGGAAGAGGAGAAAGCCGAATTCCTGGAGCAGGTGCTGCGCGGCACCGACCATGCGCTGGACGCGGAGACGGTTACAACCCTTGAACATTTCTTCACATTAGACTGCAATGTTAGTGAAACGGCGAAGAAGCTTTATATTCATAGGAACACGCTATTATATCGATTGGACAAGTTCAAAAATGAGACCGGACTGGATGTCCGAACGTTTAATCATGCGGTTTTAGTGAGACTTGCACTATTATTGTACAAAGTAACGAAAAGAAAGTGATTTTTTTGTAGGTATTGTGCATAGTCAGTCCGGGCTTCGTGGGGTAAGATGAGTATAGTCAAAAGTTGATGAACAAGTAGTGTACATCGATAAATCGTAGGGGGAATGAACACATGGCAGGCGTACGTTTAAATCATATCGTTAAAAGATATTCTGGTGCAGAAGAATCTACAGTTAAAGATTTCCATCTTGAAATTGCAGATAAAGAGTTCGTCGTATTGGTTGGAGCTTCCGGTTGCGGAAAATCCACAACTCTTCGTATGATCGCAGGATTAGAGGAAATCACTGAGGGTGAACTTTACATCGGAGACCGCCTAGTTAATGATGTCGCTCCTAAAGACCGCGATATCGCGATGGTTTTCCAATCCTATGCCCTTTACCCGCATATGACTGTTTATCAAAACATGGCATTCGGTTTGAAACTTCGTAAATTCAAAAAAGCTGATATCGATGCTCGCGTTCGCGAAGCAGCGAAAATCTTGGATATCGTTCACTTGCTGGACCGCAAACCAAAAGCTCTTTCCGGTGGTCAACGCCAACGTGTTGCCTTGGGTCGTGCGATCGTTCGTGAGCCACAAGTATTCTTAATGGATGAGCCGCTTTCCAACTTGGATGCGAAACTTCGCGTACAAATGCGTGCGGAAATCACAAAATTAACAAAACGTCTTGGTGTTACGACAATCTACGTAACGCATGACCAAATCGAAGCAATGACAATGGGCGATCGCATCGTTGTTATGGATAAAGGTATCATTCAACAAGCAGCTACACCTGAAGAAATCTACAACTTCCCAGTGAACATCTTCGTTGCGGGCTTCATCGGATCCCCATCCATGAACTTCATGACAGGTACACTGTCACAAGAAGGAAGCGGAATCTTCTTCAAAGCAGGTTCTGTTAACGTTGAAGTTCCAGCTGGTAAAGCACAAGTACTGAAAGACAAAGGATATGTTGGTAAAGAAGTGATTCTGGGAGTTCGTCCAGAAGACATTCACGAAGAGCCAGTATTCTTGGAAGCTTCCCCGAACACAGTATTCAACGTAAACGTTGAATTGACTGAGAACTTGGGTCACGAAATGTACTTGTACCTGAACGGTATCGGCGCTAACACAGTTATCGCACGTGTAGATGGCCGTTCCGGAATCAAAGAAGGCACAAACGTGAAATTGGCTTTGGATATGAACAAAGTTCATTTCTTCGATAAAGAATCCACATTGTCCATCTTAGCGAAATAAGTTGGAACTGATGGAACTGAAAGGGCCAGCCGGAATCGGCTGGCTTTTTTGCTGTTTGGGGAGAAACAGGAAGTTTGCGAACACTTTAGTTGATTTCAGTATCGTATTCCATTACGATGAAACTAATGGAAAGAAATGAGTATGAGCAGATGAAGCAGGTTTTGCTCAGGCAAAACGCAGA
The DNA here is from genome assembly GCF_009757995.1 of Paenibacillus anseongensis. Taxonomy (NCBI): domain Bacteria; kingdom Bacillati; phylum Bacillota; class Bacilli; order Caryophanales; family Paenibacillaceae; genus Paenibacillus; species Paenibacillus anseongensis. Next base: position 289,929 of record NZ_WSEM01000023.1, on the reverse strand, counting down.
GGAGATAGGACGATGGCCAAAAAGGTGAAGGTTTCCGAGTTAGTGGAACAACTCCATATGGAGGTTCTTGCAGGTGAATCTGGGCTCAAACGTGCGATAACAACCGGAGATTTGTACCGTCCGGGTCTCGAGATGGCGGGTTATTTCAATTATCATCCGAGAGAACGTATCCAAATGCTAGGGAAGACGGAAATCACCTTCATGGAGATGTTAACGACAGGTGTTCGCAGAAACCGGGTAGAGCAGCTATGCGCTCCGGAGGAAACACCTTGCATCATCGTGACTCGAGGGTTGGATATTCCAACGGAGCTGTTGGAAGAAGCGACAAAACGTGATCTTCCCGTGCTTCGCAGTCAAATGTCGACAACCATTTTCGCAAGCCGATTAACAGGGTTTCTGGAAAATAAATTAGCGCCAAGCACGACGATTCATGGCGTACTTGTCGATGTCTATGGAATCGGTATGCTCATTACAGGCAGCAGCGGGATCGGAAAAAGCGAAACAGCGCTTGAGCTGGTAAAAAGAGGGCATCGCTTAATTGCCGATGATGCCGTTGAAATACGTCAAAACGGAGATAAAGTGCTGACAGGGAACGCGCCGGAATTGATCCGGCATTTGCTCGAAATCCGCGGCGTCGGTATTATCAATGTGATGACATTGTTCGGAGCCGGAGCGGTACGTAATGTGAAGAAAATTTCCGTTGTGGTGAAATTGGAGAATTGGCAGCAGGACAAGCAATATGATCGTTTAGGCTTAGATGAGGAGCTCACACGCATCATTGACACCGATTTACCGCTCGTAACGATTCCAGTACGACCTGGACGAAATTTAGCGGTTATCGTAGAAGTGGCGGCGATGAACTACCGTTTGAAGCGGATGGGATACAACGCGGCGCTGCAGTTTACGAATAAACTGACGGAATCGCTGAACGAAGATTATGAGGATTTTGATTGAGATCTGGCAAGAAAGATAGTTAACATCTGAAGGAGTGAAACTATGTTAGAAAGCGTTGCGTTCTCCCTTGGACCGATTCATGTCCGATGGTATGGCATTATTTTAGGTACAGCAGCATTAATCGGGCTACTATTGGCCATTCAAGAAGGAAAACGATTCAAGATTATTCCTGATTTTTTCATGGACTTGTTGCTGATTGGCGTGCCTTCGGCCATTGTTGGGGCAAGAATATATTATGTGGCCTTCCAGTGGTCGGATTATAAGAATAACTTGGCTGAAATTTTTATGATCTGGCACGGTGGGATCGCCATCTATGGGGCGTTAATCGGCGCCATTATTGGTGTGTATTTTTATGTTAGAGCGAAAGGCTACGGTTTCTTGCGAATTGCGGATATTTGCGCGCCAGGCTTAATCGTTGGCCAAGCGATTGGACGTTGGGGTAATTTCATGAATCAGGAAGCCCACGGAGGCCCTGTTTCGGAATCATTCCTGCGCGACACGCTGCATTTGCCTAATTTTATTGTGAATCAAATGAACATTGAAGGCACTTTTTATCACCCGGCGTTTCTGTATGAATCTTTGTGGAACATTGTAGGATTGTGTGTGCTTCTATGGCTTCGCCGCAGACCATTCTTACGAGCTGGAGAGCTTTTCTTCGGTTACTTCATCTGGTACTCCATAGGAAGATTCTTCATTGAGGGCTTGCGCACGGATAGTCTGGATTTCACAGGTCCTGCATGGCTGGCTTCGTTTGTTAATGCACTTTGGTCTCCGATGAAAGTCGTCTTTGAGCCGGGTGTGATGACGTATGGCGGTAACGTGAGATTCTCACAGCTGTTAGCGCTTCTGCTTGTCATTGGAATGGCCATTTTAATTATCGTAAGAAGGAAAAAAGGGTATGCCACTGTTCGCTACGCGGACCCGATTGTTTCCTCAAAAATAGTAGACAAAAATAATGTAGTACAAGAACAAGAGCAGCATGATAAAGGAGCAGACTATGATTCAAACCGTACTGTTTGACCTGGATGGCACCATTGTGGATACTAATGAGTTGATTGTACAGTCCTTTTTGCATAGCTTGGAAGGCGAGACGCCAGAACCCGTAGGCCGGGAGTTAATCATCCCGAACATGGGGCGGCCGCTTGTCGAGCAAATGGAGTTTTTTACAGGAAGAAAAGAAGTGGAAGAGCTAATCAAGAAATATCGAACATTCAACCTGTCCAAACATGATGAGCTTGTGAAAGAGTTCCCTAACGTGCGAGCGGTTATGAAGAAACTGCATGAGAAGGGGATTAAAATCGGCATCGTGACCAGCAAGATCAGACAAACCACGCTAATGGGCCTGAAATTGTGCGGATTAGACGAGTTCGTGAGCACGATCGTGACTGTAGAAGATGTGAAGGAAGTGAAACCGCACCCGGAAGGGATTCTTGCTGCGCTTAAAGTACTAGGGGGCACGCCGGATCAAGCCGTGATGGTGGGAGACAGCCACTATGACATTGAGGCCGCGAAAAATGCGGGTGTCATATCCGTTGGTGTAACCTGGTCATGGAAAGGCCGTTCTTACTTGGAAGAGTACAGTCCGGATCACCTGATTGACGATATGTTCGATCTGCTGCCTATCGTAGGTATCGCGTCGGATGTGGATGCTCATTGAGAAAAACGGACAGGTACCCGGTTGAGGGTCCTAACGCCTTGTGGCAAATTTATCATACCGTCAGCAAATGGAAGGCGATTCGCAATTTCGTATTCATCCAGATTACGCGATATTCGCCTTCGCTGCGGATGAAAAACTGGATCTATCGGCATATCCTTGGGATGACGGTGGGGGAACATACCGCATTTGCCTTGATGGTCATGGTGGATGTGTTTTTTCCAGAGAAGATACATATTGGCAATAATACGATTATCGGGTATAACACGACGATATTGGCTCATGAATATTTGACCAAGGAGTATAGGCTTGGCGATGTTCATATCGGGTCCCATGTGATGGTGGGGGCCAATACGACGATTCTACCAGGTGTAACGATCGGGGACTACGCGATCATTGGCGCAGGTTCGGTTGTGCACAAAGATGTTGCCCCGCATAGCTTCGTTGCAGGAAATCCGCTGCAAACCATACGTTAATTTCAAAATGAGAAATAAGAGTTGTGCGCTATTGAGCTGTACAGCTCTTTTTCTTTGCCAACGTAAAGAACTTGTAAATGTAAGGAACTAGTGAAAGAGGCAATTGACGGTCCTAGGGTTACGTGATAAAATAGCCGTACATTCTTTATTTTGGTAGTATGGTAGCACGTTAACGTACTAAAGTAATAAGAGAGAAAAACAGAACTGAATTTATAGATGTTGAGGTGAGACGGTGTCAAAGCCAAAAGTATTTGAAAAGCCGTTAGGGGTCAAGGATTACTTGCCTGAAGCGGTAACGAAGCTGCGCAACATAGAATACCGTGTACTGGCTTGTATGGAACGTTGGGGATATAACCAGATTCTTACACCTACACTTGAATATTACGATACCGTTGGGGTGGCAAGCTCCACAGAAGATAAGAAGCTCTTCAAGCTGCTGGATCGCAAAGGTCAAACGTTGGTACTGCGTTCTGAACTGACCGCTCCGATCGCACGTGTAGCTTCATCTCTATTGAAGGAACATGCGTTCCCATTGCGTTTATCCTATCATTCGAACGTGTTTCGAGCGATAGAAGAGGAAGCAGGACGGGATTCCGAGTTTTACCAAACAGGTGTTGAACTCATCGGGGATGCTTCGTCAGAGGCTGACGCTGAGGTGGTGGCCTTGGCGGTTGCTTCGCTGCAAGCGGCTGGCGTTGGAACATTCAAAATTGCGCTCGGCCATGTAGGTTTCTTGAACGGATTGTTCCAGGAAACACTGGAAGGCCGCAGTGATGCGCAGCTGAGCTTGAAGGAACATTTGCTCGCTCGTGATTATGTCGGTTACCGTGAAGCAATCAAGTCACTGGCCCTTTCACCAGAGGTGGAGCGGGAACTAATCGGCGTGTTAAGGCTTAGAGGCGGAGATGAAATTTGCGAGCAAGCTCGGATGGTCTCTCAGCACCCTATCGCGCAGGATGCGATTCGACACCTATGTGAAGTATGGGATGTTCTGAAAGCTTATGGCGTAAGTGAACACGTTGTTATCGATTTAACGATGATTGGAGATTTCTCCTACTATACAGGCATGACATTTGAAGGATATGCAGCAGATCTTGGCTTCCCAGTGTGCAGCGGGGGAAGATACGATAATCTGCTGAGCCAGTTCGGGCGGCCTGCGCCGGCGACGGGGTTCGCGCTGAAGACGAACCGCATTCTTGAAGTGAACGGCGGAGAAGCTGTAGCGACACCTAAGCGCGTGTTGATTGCTTACGATGCTGAGCATCGTGAAGAAGCGCTCCAACTAGCCAAAGCTAAGCGGGGCAGCGAGGAGACGGCTGTGGTAATTACGCAGCTGGTGAGCGAACCAGAAGCTTGGTCGAAGGCACGACTTGCAAAAGAAGACGGTACCTATGAGGTGCGTGGCATCGCATATCAGGAAGTCATAGCGCTGCTAGCGCAATAAGGCAAACACAAAGCAGGTAGGAGAGCGCAGATTAAGCGCTTTTCCTCCGGCGATCGGAAAGTAGGTTGGAACGATGGATGAAATACTTAAAGTAGCGATGCCGAAAGGCCGTATTTATAAACAGGCAGCGAAGCTTTTTCATAAAGCGGGGCTGCCGATTCCGGAGGATTTGGAAGAAGGACGCCGGTTAATTATTCCCGTGCATGAAGCGAAAATGGAATTCATTCTGGCTAAGCCTGTAGATGTTCCGACGTATGTCGAATACGGGGTAGCGGATATCGGGGTTGTCGGCAAGGATGTGTTAATGGAGGAAAACCGTAACGTTTACGAGCTGCTGGATTTGGGAATTGCGCGCTGCCGCATGTCGGTGATCGGGCTGCCGGACTGGAAGCAAGTGATCAATCCGCGGGTTGCGACGAAGTATCCGAACGTCGCGTCACAATATTTCCGCGAGCAAGGGCAGCAAGTGGAGGTCATTAAGCTGAACGGCTCCATCGAGCTGGCGCCGCTTATCGGTCTTGCAGACCGTATTGTGGATATGGTAGAGACGGGACAGACGCTCAAAGAGAACGGACTCGTGGAGCAAGAGGAGATTTTTCAAATTACGAGCCGCTTAATTGCGAATCGGGTTAGCTACCGCATGAAGAATGAATCCATTCAGCGGTTGTGTGATATGTTGCAGGCAGTGCTTCCTGCGCTGACGAAGGTTTAGAAAGAGAGGGAGATAGCTATGCGGATACTACCCGCCTCGGAATTTGAATTGAAACGCGAGGTCGAATACGGCTCACCGGAGCAAAATGAAACCGTCCGCCGCATCATCGATGAGGTGCGGCAGGACGGTGACGCCGCGCTGCGGCGCATGGCGCGGGAGTTCGACCGCGTCGAAGTCGCTGAGCTACGTGTCAGCGACGAGGAAATCCAGGCGGCGTACGCACAGGTCGACGCCGAGTTCTTGGCGGCGCTGCGTCAAGCGGCCGCTAATATTCGTGCGTTTCATGAGAAGCAGAAACGCACGTCATGGATGGACCTGCAGCCGGACGGCAGCCTGCTGGGCCAAATCATCCGACCGCTGAAGCGGGTCGGCTTGTATGTGCCCGGAGGGAAGGCGGCGTACCCTTCCTCCGTACTGATGAATGCCATCCCCGCGATCGTGGCGGGGGTGCCGGAGATTGCAATGGTGACGCCTCCGGCCACCGCTGGGGAAGAGGGCATCAACCCGCATATCCTCGTGGCGGCAGCCGAAGCGGGTGTGAAAGAGATCTACCGCGCAGGCGGGGCGCAGGCAGTAGCCGCGTTGGCCTACGGCACGGAATCGATCCAGCCGGTCGATAAAATCGTCGGCCCCGGCAACATCTACGTCGCGCTGGCGAAGCGCTTCGTGTTCGGCGTCGTCGATATCGACATGATCGCCGGGCCAACGGACATCGTCGTGCTGGCGGATGAGCACGCCGATCCTGAATACGTGGCGGCTGATCTGCTGGCGCAAGCCGAGCATGATGAGATGTCACCGGCTATTCTGGTGACACCGTCGCAGGAGCTAGCCGAATCGGTTCGGCTAGAGCTATGGCGGCAGCTGGATGTGCTGCCGAAGAAAGCGATCGCTGCCGTTTCCACAGCGACTAGAGGAGCGATTCTCCTCGTGGACAGCTTGGACGAGGGCGTTGACGTAGTCAACCGCTTGGCTCCTGAGCATTGCGAGCTGCTGGTGCAGGAGCCTTTTAACCTGCTGCCACGCATTGAGAATGCTGGAGCTATTTTCTTGGGCGCGTATAGTACAGAGCCTGTCGGCGATTATTTCGCCGGGCCGAACCATGTGCTGCCGACGAACGGCACAGCCCGGTTCTCATCTCCGCTGAATGTGGACGATTTTCTGAAAAAATCAAGCGTTATTCACTATAGCAAGGAAGCTCTCATCGCGAACGGCGAGATGATTATGACTTTGGCCCGCAATGAAGGGCTGGAAGGTCATGCGAGAGCGGTGGAAGTACGACTCAAGAAGGAAGGGAAGTTGAAATAGATGGCTGAACAGGATAATGTGAGGGCTCGCTCGGCGAGTGTTGCCCGCAAAACGAATGAAACGGATATCAAACTATCGTTCCAAGTGGATGGGACGGGGATTTCGGAAATTCAAACGGACGTTCCTTTCTTGAATCATATGTTGGATTTGTTCACGAAGCATGGGCACTTCGACCTGAACGTTGACGCTAAAGGCGATATTGAAATCGACGATCATCACACGGTTGAGGATATCGGGATTTGCTTAGGCCAAACGCTGCGCGAAGCATTAGGTGATAAAAGAGGAATCAAACGTTATGCAAGCGTGTTTGTCCCTATGGATGAGGCGCTCGCGCAGGTCGTTATTGATATCAGTAACCGACCGCATTTTGAGTATCGCGCTCAGTATCCTACAGCCAATGTGGGCAGTTTTGAAACGCAGCTTGTTCATGAGTTTTTATGGAAACTGGCGTTGGAAGCTCGCATCACACTTCATGTGATCGTACATTACGGACAAAACACTCACCACATGATTGAAGCAGTGTTTAAAGCGCTAGGTCGCGCAATCGATGAAGCGACAACGATTGATCCTCGCGTTCAGGGGGTTCCTTCGACGAAGGGAGTGCTGTAAAAATGATCGCGATTATCGATTATGGTATGGGGAATCTACATAGCGTCAGCAAAGCCGTTGAGCGGCTGGGTTATGAAGCTGTGGTTACAGGCGATGCGGAACAGATTCTTGCTGCTGAAGGAGCGATTCTGCCAGGAGTAGGAGCGTTCGGCGATGCGATGGAGCAGCTCCGCGAGTCAGGTCTGGGCAACGTAGTGAAACAGTATGCAGAGTCCGGCAAGCCGCTGCTCGGCATTTGCCTCGGCATGCAGCTGCTGTTCTCCTCCAGTGAGGAGCATGGGGATCACGAAGGGCTGGGTCTTCTGCCCGGTTCGGTTGTGCGCTTTCGCGGCGATTATAAGGTGCCGCATATGGGTTGGAACAAGCTGAGCTACAAGCAAAGCGCGAGTCCGATTTTCCAAGGGATTGAAGAAGGACACGTGTACTTCGTGCACTCTTACCACGCCAAGCCGGAGCGCGAAAGCGACCTGCTGGCGGTGACGGACTATTATCAGCCGGTGACGGCGATTGTAAGTAGAGATAACGTGTACGGCATGCAGTTCCACCCCGAGAAGAGCGGAGATATCGGCATGCAGCTGTTGAAAAATTTTCTGGCGATGTGCAAGTAGGCGGATAGGTTTTCTTTCTTTCTGCTAAGTTAAGAAGGAGGTGCCATCATGTTAGCCAAAAGAATTATTCCTTGCCTCGACGTCAAGGATGGCCGGGTGGTCAAAGGCGTAAATTTTGTGAATTTACGCGATGCGGGCGATCCCGTGGAGCTAGCAGCGATTTATGATAAAGAAGGTGCGGATGAGCTCGTTTTCCTCGATATTTCGGCTTCTGTCGAAGGGAGAGCTACGATGGTGGAGGTTGTTCGGCAAACGGCTGGGGAAATCACAATTCCCTTTACGGTTGGAGGAGGCATCTCCAGCGTAGATGATATGAAGCGTCTGCTTCGTGCAGGAGCGGATAAAATCGGCATCAACACGGCGGCGGTGCGCAATCCTCAGCTAGTGTCCGATGGAGCGCGCAAATTCGGCTCCCAGTGTATCGTCGTGGCGATTGACGCGAAGTTCAACGCGGAGTGGGGCGAGTGGGAAGTGTTCACACACGGCGGGCGCAATGCTACGGGCATTAAGACGCTGGAGTGGGCGAAGCGCATGGAAGAGCTTGGCGCCGGCGAAATCCTGCTGACGAGCATGGATGCGGACGGTACGAAGGATGGGTTCGACTTGAAGCTGACACGCGCTGTTTCCGAGCTGCTCACCATTCCTGTCATTGCTTCCGGCGGAGCGGGCAGAACGGAACATTTCTACGATGTATTCACCGAAGGCAAAGCCGATGCAGGGCTCGCTGCTACGATTTTTCACTATAAAGAGCTATCAATTCAAGGGGTCAAAGCTGACCTGAAAGGTAAAGGGGTTGAAATTCGATGACATTTTCACTGGAACAGATTAAATATGATGCACATGGACTGGTACCTGCTATTGTACAGGATGCTGTCAGCAAAGAAGTTCTTATGCTGGCTTATATGAACAGCGAATCTTTGCAACGTACGATTCAGACCGGAGACACTTGGTTCTGGAGCCGCTCCCGTGAAGAGCTGTGGAACAAAGGCGCTACTTCGGGCCATACGCAAAAAGTTAAGGCTCTGCGCTACGACTGCGATGCGGATACGCTGCTAGTTCTTGTAGAGCAAGTAGGGCCGGCTTGCCACAATGGCACTTACACTTGCTTCACGCAAAGCATTCCGGTCGAAGGGGCGGCACAAGAAGGAACGGAACCTGCGGTATCCGGAGATCGATTTGCCATCCTCGGTGAGCTGGAAGCCGTTATTGCTTCACGTGATGCTGAGCGTCCGGAAGGCGCTTATACGACCTACCTTTTCGAAAAAGGTGTCGATAAGATCCTCAAAAAAGTAGGCGAAGAAACAGCAGAAGTCATTATTGCTGCTAAAAATAAAGACAACGATGAGCTTCGCTATGAAGCTAGCGATCTCATTTTCCACTTAATGGTTCTTTTACGTAATAATAAATTGCCATTGGATGATATTATGAAAGAGCTTGCGAATCGGCATGTTAAAAAATAAATAAGACGACCTGGAGTGATATCACGATGTTGATTGATTATCATACACATCATGTGCGCTGCGGTCATGCCTCTGGGGAACTAGAGGAATACGTCAAACGCGGCATCGAGATCGGGCTCACGCAATTAGGGCTGTCTGATCATATGCCGCTTTTGCATGTGGATCCGCAGACCTATTGGCCAGAGATGGCTATGCCGATGGAGGAGCTGCCTCGTTATGTCGAGGAGTGCCTGCATCTGAAAGAGAAGTACAAGGATCAAATTGATATTCGTGTTGGTCTCGAAGGCGATTATATTGAAGGTTATGAGTCAGAAATAGAGGCCATTATTAAAGCGTATCCATGGGATTACGTGATTGGCTCCGTCCATTTTTTGGGCGAGTGGGATATTTCTGATTTTCGTCAGATCGCAGGTTGGGAAGGTAAGGATATTTATGAGGTTTATACCCAATACTACGAGGCAGTGAAGAAAGCAGCCCGTACAGGACTGTATGATTACCTGGGTCATCTCGATATGATCAAGCGATTTGGTTATGTGCCGGATCGCGATACTTGGGAGTTGGAGAAAGCCGCGCTGGACACCGTGAAGGAGTGTGGGCTTGCGATTGAGCTGAATGCATCCGGACTGCGTCATCCTTGCAAAGAGATGTTTCCTAGCCGCCGCATGCTGGAATATTGCCATAAGGTGGGAATCCCGGTGACGCTTGGATCGGATGCTCATCAGCCGGAGCGGTTAGGCCAATATTTGGATGAAGCAAGATCGCTGCTCAAAATGATTGGATTTAACGAAATAGCCACATTTCATGCACGAAATCGACAACTTGTGACTTTTTAAATTCGACACCTTTCATGTATAATGAGTAGGGCGTGAACAATCTATTTAATGAACCTTCGGAGGTAACCATTAACCATGCATAGCGACAATGTTAAAATTTTTTCCGGATCTTCGAATCCGAAGCTTGCGGAACGTATTTGTAAAGAGCTCGGCCAGCCGCTTGGACAAATCAAATTATCCCGTTTTAAAAGCGGAGAAATCTACTGTCTCTACGAAGAAACGATTCGTAACTGTGACGTATTCCTGGTACAAACCTTCTCCCATCCGATTAATGAACATATGATGGAACTCTTGGTCATGATGGATGCGGCAAAAAGAGCTTCTGCAAAAACGATCAACCTTGTCATCCCATATTATGGTTACTCTCGTCAAGAACGCAAGGCTGCTCCGCGTGAGCCGATTTCTGCTAAATTAGTCGCTGACTTGTTCAGTGCGGCAGGCGCACACCGTGTTGTTACGATTGACCTGCATGCACCGGCGATTCAAGGCTTCTTCAATATTCCAGTTGACCATCTGACGGCACTTGACGTTATTAGTGATTGCATTAAAAAGAAAAATCTGCATAACCCGATCATCGTATCTCCAGATGCAGGCCGTGCAACAACGGCTGAGAAAATGGCGAACATCCTGGATGCGCCTTTCGCGATGATGATCAAGAAACGTCCGGAACACAATGAGTCCGTGATTACTCACGTCATTGGTGATGTTGTCGGCCGTACACCGATTATTATCGAGGATCTGATTGATACAGGAACGACGATCGTTAACGTTGTAGAAAGCTTGAAAGAGAGAGGCGCGCACGACGTTTACATCTGTGCAACGCATCCTGTCTTCTCAGGGCCAGCTCTGCAGCGCTTGGATCACCCGAACATCAAAGAAGTGATCATTACGGACTCCATCGCGATTCCGGAAGGACACTCCGATAAATTTAATGTGCTTTCCGTAGCTCCATTGTTATCCGATGCGATCCGCATTATTAATGATGGCGGTTCCTTGTCTTCCTTGTTTAAATACGGCGGCGTATAGGCAAATTGTATAGACCAGATCTTACCTTCGGATAATGTTTTTGGCTTCCAAGCGATCTATGGTATAATTTGAGTTGTAATCAAATTGCCGGAGGTGTCTTGCTATGGAAAAGATTAAGCGTGTGTCCGATGCGCCAAAACCTAAAGTAATCTCAATAAATATGGATGCCGCATTCTTTTTCGAGAGAGCGGTTCAATCTTTGGATCGGTTTCATTATGATAAGGCATTGAAATATTTCCGGCGGGCTGCGGAGTATGAGCAGGATAATCCTGTGAATCACTGCAACCTCGCGGGAGTTCTCTCCGAAATGGGCAATTACGACGAGTCGAACCAAATTTTGCAGCATATCCTTGAAACGATCGATCCCGAGATGACGGAATGTCACTTTTATATGGCGAACAACTACGCCAATATGGAAAATTTCGAGCAGGCAGAACAAGCATTAGTTCGGTATTTGGAAACGGACCCTACGGGTCAGTTTATGGACGAATCCGAAGAAATGATGGAAATGCTGAGCTACGAGCTTGAACGGCCTGCCCCTCTCACTAGCATCAAGAGTCGAGAAGGGCTCTTCGAGCATGATAAAGCCCGCGCTCTTCTGGAAGAAGGGAAATTCGCCGAGGCCGTGAGGCAGTTGGAGAAGCTGGTGAAGAATCAGCCTGAATTCACGGCAGCACGGAACAACTTGGCCCTCGCCTATTATTATATGGGCCAATTCGATAAGGCGATGGAAACCATCCGCGCGGTGCTCGAAATTGATGCTGGGAATTTGCATGCCCTGTGTAACATGGCCATCTTCCATCAGCATTTCGGTAATAAGAAAGAGCTGGCGGAGTTAACGGAGCTCTTATGCAAAACGTATCCGTTTCAGCAGGATCATGTCTTTAAGCTTGCTACGACGATGGGGATTCTTTCTCAACATGAGAAAGCGTACCATCTGTTCAAGCGTCTGCTGAAAGCTGGTGACGGTGCAGCAGATCCCTGCTTGTACCACTATGCAGCGGTAGCTGCTTGTCATCTAGGGCGGTTCGATGAAGCTTATCGGTACTGGAAGCAAACACAGAAGCTGGATCCCGGCGCTGAGATCTCCAAGTTTTATTTGGATCAACTGCGTACAAGAGAGAAGGCGGAAGGTCCATTAACTTGGAGCTATCATTACCACCTGCCCTTTGAAGAGCAATTTCGTGTGTTGGAGAAATCCTCGCAAGGCATTCCTGATCAGTTGAAGAAAGATCCGCTTGTGCGCTCCTCCTTCTTCTGGGCATTACGTCATGGAGATATCGAAACGAAGCTGCAGGTTATACAGGCCTTTGGTCTGATTGCCGACGGTGAAGTGAGAGATGCGCTGCAGGACTTCATTCTGGATCGCCACGAAGATGACTATTTGAAGAAAGTAGCCATTTTTGTGCTTCGCAGCATGGGGATTCGGGAATCCATTCCTGCTTTCCTTGAAAATGAAGAGATTATGGTGGAGGCTTCTCCCTACTCGCCGCACTTGCCTATTTGGGATGTCAAATGGCAAAGCGTAATGGAAACAGCGCTTTCCCACATGCATAAGCGCTACGATATGGTGCAACAGTATGATTTAGAAATCCTTTGGGTGGAATTTCTGACGAAGATGTATCCGTCTGTGCCCAAAATTCAGAAATCGGAAGGCTGGGCAGCGGCATTAGAATACTTGATTGCCAAGATGCATCGCCGCGCAATTTCGTATCAAGAGGTTTCTGCGCGTTATGGCGTGACGGTCTCAACAGTCAGCCGCAACGTGAAACTGATTGATGATACTTGCGGCCTACGCGAGAAGATGGAAGCCATTTTCGACAAATTTACGAGCATTTGATAGCTGGGTTTTTGCCGTGTCGTGAGACCCGGCTTTCATACATAGATGTATGCATACTAAAGATAGCTTTCTTGGTGGAAAGCAACTAGGAGGGAAACCAAATGTACAAATCAGTCGTCGTAGGAACAGGACCATCCGGTCTAACAGCAGCCATTTATCTAGCTCGTGCTAACCTTAGCCCACTTGTTATTGAGGGTCCGGAGCCAGGCGGGCAATTGACCACTACCACCGAGGTAGAGAACTTCCCAGGTTTCCCTGAAGGCATCATGGGTCCTGAATTAATGGAAAACATGCGCAAACAAGCGGAACGCTTTGGCGCTGAATTCAAAACAGGCTGGGTCAATTCCGTTGAGCTAACCAATCGTCCATTCAAATTGCAAGTTGAAGGTCTGGGCGAGATTGAAACAGAAACATTGATCATTTCCACCGGGGCTTCCGCTAAGTTGCTCGGGATCGGCAATGAAAAAGAAAATATCGGACGCGGCGTAAGTACTTGCGCAACGTGTGACGGCTTCTTTTTCCGTGGTAAAAAGATTATCGTCGTTGGTGGCGGAGACTCCGCTATGGAAGAGGCGAACTTCTTGACTCGCTTTGCTTCCGAGGTACGTCTGGTTCATCGTCGCGATGAGCTGCGCGCTTCCAAAATCATGCAAGATCGCGCACGCGGTAACGAGAAAGTGAAATGGGCGCTGAACAATACACCGCTTGAAGTTGTATCCGGCGAGAAGGGTGTTACAGGTCTGAAAGTGAAAAATAATACCACTGGCGAAGAAGAAATTATCGAAACAGATGGTATTTTCGTAGCGATCGGTCATACACCGAATACGAAGTTCCTAGGCGGACAAATTGATACCGATGAGCTTGGCTACATCATTGTGAAGCCAGGCACGACGGAAACGAATATTCCTGGCGTTTTCGCTTGCGGCGACGTACAAGATACCAAATATCGCCAAGCGATCACAGCAGCGGGAAGTGGCTGTGCAGCAGCCCTTGAAGCTGAGAAATTCCTTGAAGGCCATATCGTACACGATTGGAGTCAATCGCTGTAAGAGGGTACAGAAAACGTGGAAGGCTATGCTTTCCACGTTTTCTCATTTCATTGGGGAATAGTTGAATCTTGACCTGTATACAGGGTTGTCTTATAGTTTAAACAGGAGCATATGCCCGAAAATTTTAATGATTATTCATGAGGTGACCTTGCAAATGTCAAATCAGATTTATATCGGTGTAGATTTAGGCGGTACCAACATTAAAGTCGGTATCTGCGACGAGCAGGGGAAGCTGCTGCAAACGTTAGAAGGGCCTACAGGCGCAGAGAATGGCGCTGAGTCAGTCATTGGTCGAATTGCGGCGCAAGTGCGACAAATTGTCGAAGAATCCCCTTATGAGTGGGAGCAAGTTGCGGGTATCGGTGCGGGGTTAGCCGGATTCATGGATATTCCGGAAGGATTCGTCAAATTCTCTCCAAATTTGAATTGGCATAATGTCCCTGCCAAGAAAATGTTGGAAACGCTTCTGGGCAAAACCGTGAAAATCGACAACGATGCCAATGTGGCAGCGTTAGGCGAAGCATGGGCTGGAGCAGGTGCGGGGATCCCGAATGTAGTTTGCTATACGCTGGGAACCGGTGTTGGCGGCGGTATTATTATTAACGGTAAAATCTATCAAGGTTCTGCGGGTATGGCTGGCGAACTTGGACACATGTCGGTTGTGCCGGATATCGAAGCGATTCAATGTGGATGCGGGCAAATGGGTTGTTTGGAGACGGTATCCTCTGCAACAGGTATCGTTCGTATGGCCAAAGAAGCGGTTGAACGCGGAGAGCGTACTTCTCTTGCCCTTCATGAGAAAATTGAAGCGAAGCATGTATTCGACGCTGCAAAAAGCGGAGACGAAGTGTCTCTTCGCATCGTGAACCGTGCTGCTTACTATCTTGGACGCTCTATGGCGGCACTTGCTGTCGTTGTTAACCCGAAACGTTTCATCATCGGCGGTGGCGTATCCAAAGCAGGCGAAATTCTGTTCCAACCAATCCGCGATACATTCAAGAAATACACACCGGAAGCAGCCGCTGAAGGCGTTGAGATTGTTGCCGCTACACTTGGTAATGACGCTGGTGTTGTAGGCGCTGCCGGGTTGAACTTGCGTTAGAAGGCTAGACTGACAAGTACGGTTCGCATGGCTGATGGCAGGGACTTCGGCCTGCGAAAGCACTCCAAAGGAAGGTGCCATTCATGGAAGAGAACCACCCTTTAGCGAAACTGGTCATTATTACAGGAATGTCCGGTGCTGGAAAGACAATTGCGGTGCAGAGCCTCGAAGATCTCGGATTTTTCTGCGTCGATAATTTACCGCCTGTCCTTATTCCGAAATTCGCTGAATTGATCGTACAGTCGATGGGGAAAATCGGCAAAGTCGCACTGGTGATTGATTTGCGGGGGCGTGAATTTTTCACTGCACTTCAGGAGTCGCTTCGATATATCCATGAGAATTACACGCTAAGTTATGAAATTCTTTTCTTAGATGCTACCGATGCGACACTTGTTCAACGCTACAAAGAGAGCCGACGCCGGCATCCGCTTGCGCCCGAAGGTGCTCCACTCGAAGGCATTGGGCTTGAACGCAAGCTGCTGGAGGAGCTCAAAGGTCTGGCTACACAGGTTATTGACACCAGTACTTTGAAACCAGTGCAGCTCAAAGAAAGAATTATTTCCCGGTTTACCAATTTGGAAACCAACCGCATATCTATAAATGTAATCTCTTTCGGATTTAAGTATGGTGTACCCATTGATGCTGATTTAATCTTCGATGTTCGCTTCTTGCCGAATCCCCATTATGTGGAACAGCTTCGCCCGCAGACAGGTCAAGACCCCGATGTGTACGACTACGTGATGAAATGGACCGAGACGCAAGAGTTCCTGACAAAATTGCTTGATATGCTGAACTTCTTAATGCCTCAATACAAGAAAGAAGGCAAAAGCCAGGTTGTTGTGGGAATAGGCTGTACAGGAGGGAAACATCGTTCCGTAGCCATTACCGAATACCTGGGTAAGGTTCTGGGGAACAGTGAAACGGAAGCTGTGCGTTTGAGTCATCGAGATGCCGAGCGGGACCGGGTATAAGCGTCCTAACGATTAAGAGGGTGAATGAAGGATGAAATATGAAAAATCACAGCGCACTCCCAGAATAGTCGTAATCGGCGGCGGCACAGGTCTTTCAGTAATGCTTAGAGGTTTGAAAGAAAAGCCAGTTGATATTACTGCTATCGTTACGGTAGCGGACGACGGAGGAAGCTCCGGCATTCTCCGCAATGAGATGCAGATGCCCCCACCGGGCGATATTCGCAACGTATTGACCTCGCTTGCTGATGTCGAGCCGCTGCTGTCTTTAATGCTGCAGTATCGATTTCAGGTGGGAACAGGTTTAGCTGGGCACAGTCTGGGAAATCTAATATTAGCGGCGCTCACTGACATTACCGGTGATTTCGTAACGGCCGTGCAAGAGATGAACCGGGTATTCGCGGTTCGGGGGCGGGTTATTCCGGCTTCCAACCAAGCGATCGTGTTGAAAGCGATAATGGAAGATGGTACTTTAGTCATAGGGGAATCCAAAATTCCCAAAGCAGAAGGGCGCATTAAGCAAGTGTTCATAGAACCCGCGAACGTGACGCCGCTGGCGGACGCAATTCTGGCTATCCGCGATGCGGATGCGATTCTTTGCGGCCCAGGCAGTCTATACACGAGTTTGCTGCCGAATCTGCTTGTTCCGGGTATTGCGGAGGAGATCGCCAAATCGAAAGCAGTGAAAATGTTCATTTGCAATGTCATGACACAGCCCGGGGAAACCGATGACTACTCCGTCAGCGATCACCTTGATGCGGTATATGATCATCTCAAGCGGCATTTGTTCGATTATGTGATCGTAAACAATGGCGAAATTCCACCGCAAGTTCAGGCGAGATATGCCGAAAAAGGTTCAAAAGCGGTTCACTTGGATTTGGATGAAGTCACGAAAAGAGGGTATCGGGTCATTGCTGACCGGCTTGTGCTATTCCGCACGTACCTTCGACATGACGCTGAGAAATTGAGTGACCATATTTATCAGCTTGTCGAAAGCTGGATGTCAAGGAAGAAGTGAGTCTCATGTCCTTTGCGGCAACAACCAAAAAAGAATTGACCTTAATAACCGAAGCGGAAGCGTGTTGTGAAAAAGCGGAGTTATCTGCTTTAATTCGCATGAATGGATCGGTTCAGTTAACGAACCAACGCGTTGTTCTCGATATCTCTACCGAAAACGCTGCTATCGCCAGACGTATATACTCGCTCATCAAAAAGACGTACAAACTGCACACCGAACTGCTCGTGCGCAAAAAAATGCGTTTGAAGAAGAATAATGTATATATTGTTCGAGTACCTGGTCAAGTGCAAGAGCTGCTCAGTGATCTGAAAATCGTTTCTGAAGGATTTATCTTTACGACAGGAATCAACAAAGAGATTATTAAGGGCAACTGCTGCAAACGCGCTTATCTCCGCGGAGCTTTCATGGCCGGCGGCTCGGTGAATAATCCCGAAGGATCTTCCTATCATCTTGAAATTGCCTCGATCTATGAGGAGCATTGCAAGGCGCTAGCGCATCTAGCTAACAAATTCGACTTGAATGCCCGCTTTATCGAGCGTAAGAAAGGGTTCGTTCTGTACATCAAGGAAGGCGAGAAGATTATTGAGTTTCTTAGTATCATTGGGGCTCATCAAGCGCTGCTGCGCTTCGAAGATGTCCGGATCATGAAGGATATGCGGAACTCGGTAAATCGGATTGTCAATTGTGAAACAGCGAATCTGAACAAGACGATCGGAGCGGCGGTGAGGCAGATCGAGAACATTCGGCTTTTACAAAGAGAGGTTGGACTTGACAGTTTGCCAGAGAAATTGAGAGAGGTTGCCGAAATCAGACTTCAGCATCCCGATTTGAATCTCAAGGAAGTTGGCGATATGCTTAAGGGCAATGTCAGTAAATCCGGCGTCAATCATCGCCTGCGAAAAATTGACGAATTGGCTGAAAAACAGCGGAATTCTTAGTTTTTACGGGACTGAACACGATGTAAATAAGTTTTTCTCATTTTTTCTAGTGTACTTGAGGGAAAAATGGTATAATGTTATAACATAAGGAATAGCACTGTTATCAGTAGTAATTCATATAAGCGCCACACTAGGGGGAATTAGTTCCATGTCCAGACGTCCAGTCGTTGTGAAGTTGAGAACAGGACTTCATGCCAGACCTGCGGCATTGTTTGTTCAAGAGGCGAATAAGTTTTCATCTGAGATCTTCGTTGAGAAAGATGAGAAGAAAGTGAATGCCAAGAGCATCATGGGAATTATGAGTCTCGCGATCAGCACAGGGACCGAAGTCTTCATAAGTGCAGAAGGTTCGGATGCAGAGCAGGCTGTAAACGCTTTAGTCACGTTAGTTAGCAAGGAAGAATTGGAAAACCAATAATCCTTCAAAAGCTTCCTTTCGAGGAGGCTTTTTTGCAATTGACCGCTGCTTTTGGCAGTTACGGTAAATAAGTGTCAATCTTGTTAACATTTGAATAGACTAGCAACCTTTTTCTCTTGGCGGCGTCTAATGAACGTGGTCAATGAAGGAAAGGGCTATTTGCTTTGCCCTCTATCTCGCAAACCTCGCATACTAAGGCAAAAGGAGTTAGAGAGAGAATGAAATGGAATGCTTTAAGGAAAGAGATTACTGTTATGCTCGCTTTACTAGTGTTTCTGGCTAGTGCGATTTCAGCACCAGCAGCGCATGCCGTATCGGCGAGTTCGTCCTTTATTTTACTTTATATCGATAAGTCAGAAGCTTTCGTGAATGAGGATCAGATTCATTTGGAGTCGCCAGCTACGATTATCAACGGCAGTACGTTTGTTCCTGCCAAGTTCCTGGGCGATACTATGGGCTTCAAAGTAGAGTGGAATAACGATTCCCGGACGATTCAAATGACACCTCCAGGCTACAACATCGTGTTGGATGCTGACCATAAGACAGTTACGACCAATGGCGTGGATACGCCTTTTAACTCGGTTGCGGCGATTGTGAACGGGAAGCTTCTGGTCAAGCTGACATGGCTTGCGGATTATATGGGCGCGAAATACACGTACAACAGCGAATTGCGTCGTGTAGAGATTGTCCACTTTAAGACGCCTGAGGGCATCTACATTGATCAAGACAGCAATTCCCGACCTGTAGCCAAGTTCGCAACTGCGAAGCCTACTTACCGCCTTGGAGAGCCTGTGAAGTATGTAGACTTGAGCTACGATCCAGATGCGGAAGGTATTGCATCCTACGATTGGGTTGGCAAAGAAGAAGCGTTCTTCAAACCAGGCAAGTATCCGGTCACTTTGACCGTGAAGGATCGCCATGGACACGAAAGTAAATTATTCAAAAGTTATGTAACGGTTGAAGACGTGCCTTATTTGAGCCAAGTGGAGTACCCGATTTATACAGCTCCTGTGGGCAGTTTCATCAAATCGGACTGGGGAACTATTTGGTCCCATTTCAACGAGCTGCCGATGCTTCCTAAGAAAGTAACGGAGCTTACTGACCGTACATTGCTGGTAAGCGACAGTCCCGAAGAGTTTACGGAAAAAGGCATTCTGTATCAGGACAAAATCAATGGGAAAGCGCGTTTGTATGCTGACCATATCAACGGCACGAAACAAATCATGACAATGGCGATCTTCGCCACGAATAATACGGATAAACCGGTAACCATCAAGACGACGAATAAAGGTGAGGTATACCCTTCCGTATACGCTAACTTGATCGGCAGCGAAGCTTCTGTAGACTTCCTGTTGAACAATGTGTACACAGATACAATGACGGTTGCTCCTCATGAGACTTATGTCTATGCGAAGCTTCCAGACTTTTATCCAGGGCAAGGCGTGAACTTGTTCTATGATGTCGAAACAGATGGCGAGTTGCAAATGTCTTTCGCGGTAACGGATCAAAGGTTAACGTCGAATACGGTGAAGGAACTTCCTTTGTTGGCTTTCAATGGCCATGTGAGGGGGACTTTCCCGGTATCCGAAATCAAGTGGGACATTGATGCGGCGAGTTTCGCCAAAACATCGGTGTTGACGATAGGCGATAATAAGACCGACCCGTTCGTCAAAGGTTATGACGTGATACGCAAGGAGAACGTAGAGAACGGCGGAAACTATGGTGTGGTTTATAAAATCCATTCGGATAAGCCGCGCAAAATGGCCGTTATGATTATGGCTAGAGGCGGCGTGTTCAAAGGGCCGTTCAAAATTAACGGCGAGATCGTACCAGTTCCGAGTTCCGGTGTCATTACCGCGTTTGACGGCATGGAAGTGCTGGCTCGCACGACGGGCAAGGAAGACGCGTTGGATATTGAGTTCACGCCTCCGGCGGGCTCAGCGTTCCCGATTGACCTTATTTTCTACCCATTGGATGAGAAAAAGTAAGTGATTGTAAAGAGCCTTGGAGATTCTATCACCTCGCTTGAAAATCGGAAGATATTCGGGTGGATAGGAGCCTCTGGGGCTCTTTTTTTTGCTTTGCAGCAGGGTAACGGGCGGCGGCTTGCTTGCAGCTGGTAGCGGGTAGTCGAACGCGGGGCGCGGCAGGAAGTTTCGTTGTGTAACGGACACACGGGCCGTTATTCTTTGCTATTTACCTGCAGCTAGACAGTTAACGGACTGTGGTGACGTTATTTAACAGGTTTTTTCCGTTGCTAGGGCTATTTATGGTGATTAACGGCTCTGGAGTCCGTTAAATTGCATTTGGAGCCTAAAATCGAAAAATAGAGGCTGTGAGGTCTGTTAGAGAGCAACCAGCCAATCAATAAAAAAACCAGCCGCAAGGCCGCTCGGAGGAGCAGCCATGCAAGCTGGTTATTTGTATTAGACGCGCTCGATTACTTTATCGATGAGTCCGTAGTCGGCTGCTTCAGCAGCACTCATGAAGTTGTCGCGGTCTGTATCTTTTTCGATGCGTTCGAACGTTTGTCCTGTGCGCTCTGCAAGGATTTTGTTCAGGTTGTCTCTCATTTTCAAAATACGCTTCGCGCGGATTTCGATGTCGGAGGCTTGACCTTCAGCGCCGCCAAGCGGTTGGTGAATCATGACTTCGCTGTTCGGAAGCGCGTAACGCTTGCCTTTGGCGCCGGCTGTTAGCAGGAATGCGCCCATCGAAGCAGCCATACCAACGCAGATCGTGGAGACATCCGGCTTGATGAACTGCATCGTGTCGTAGATCGCCATACCGGCTGTGATGGAACCGCCAGGGCTGTTAATGTATAGCGAGATATCTTTATCAGGATCTTGTGCGGCCAAGAATAGTAACTGAGCAATGATGGAGTTTGCCACAACATCGTTGACACCCGTGCCTAAGAAAATGATGCGGTCTTTCAGCAAGCGAGAGTAGATGTCATATCCTCTTTCACCGCGTGCGTCCTGTTCGACGACCATAGGGATAAAACTCATGAGAATGACCTCCTTGGGGTGGGTAGATGGTTTTAAAATTGGTGCCTGGGGCCAAAGTCATGCTATGAGTTATGAAATTGATCTCCCGCGTACATACTATTTACAGTATCTACAAGTATGATAACGAAAAAACCTTCGAAGGTCAAGAAAGGTCAAACTAACAATAAAAAAAATCAGTCAACCGACTGATTTCTCTAATGTTTCTCTTATTTCCATGTCATTTACGCGCCCGAAAGGAATCGAACCTTTATCTCAGGCTTCGGAGGCCTACGTCATATCCATTGGACCACGGGCGCATGTTTCAAAAAAGCGAAGCAAGGGTTATTATATGTCACCTCCGTGCAAAAAGCAATACCGTAAGCCCTTACAGCACATTTTATTGAAATTGTTTGAACAATTGTTGAATGTTAAAGACTTATTGGTTATAATAAACGTGTAAGGCCATTTTTTTTCACCCGGGTGGGACGCAAAATGTATACCCGGGACATAAAACGTCCATCACTGGATCAGGAGCGTCGAACGTCGATATATGAGAGAAATTCTAGACATTCAGAAAAAGCTCTTGCCGGATCTCATGGACATCATGAAGAAGCGATACTCGATTCTGCATCATATCTTAATCTCTGGTGTTGTCGGACGTAGAACGCTAGCTTCTTCGCTCGATATGACGGAGCGGGTGCTCCGCGGAGAAGTAGATTTCCTTAAGGAGCATGGGCTTTTGGAATCGGACGCCTCAGGGATGAAGATCACGGAGTCCGGCCGTCAACTGCTCGAGGATATGCTGCCGATCATTAAGATCGCTTTTGGATTGACGGATTTGGAAGAAAGCATCGCGAAAGCGTACGGTCTCTCGCAAGTCATTGTGGTTCCTGGCGATACGGACACTTCGGTCTTCACGAAGAAGGAGCTTGGACGCGCCGGCGCAGCGGCACTGCGCAAATATGTGGCCAAGGGCGACATTATTGCAGTAACCGGCGGTTCAACAATGGCGCAAATTGCGAATAACTTGACGATTTCCTCTTCCATGAAAGGCAATTGGTTCGTACCGGCTCGCGGTGGACTCGGCGAAAGCGTGGATATGCAGGCAAATACAATCGCGTCTATTATGGCCAAGAAGACAGGCGGGAAATACAGACTGCTTCATGTGCCGGATCATTTAGGCGAGGAAGCGTATCAGACGCTTATCCAAGATCCGCAGATTCAGGAAGTTGTTGACGCTGTTCGCAGTTGTCGCATCGTAGTTCACGGTATCGGAGATGCTATGGTCATGGCTCGAAGGCGCAAGGTAGATGCCGAAACGACTCGCAGCTTGCAGGACGATGGGGCTCTGGCAGAGGCATTCGGGTACTATTTTGACCGCAAAGGAAATGTCGTGCACAAAATGCCTACAGTCGGGCTTCGTCTGGAGGATCTGCAGCGGACAGAGGTTGTGATTGGCGTAGCAGGCGGCAAAAGCAAAGGTGAAGCGATTGCTTCCGTTCTAAGGCACGGGCAAGAAGATGTGCTGGTCACGGACGAAGCGGCGGCACTTGAAATTATGAAACATGTGTAATTGGACATCATAACGTGGGCTTGTACCAGCTGCGTTTTGAAATAAATAAATCTTTTTTAATCTTAGGAGGAATTCGCTATGGTAAAAGTAGGTATTAACGGTTTCGGACGTATTGGTCGTAACGTGTTTCGCGCAGCTTTGAACAGCTCAGAAGTACAAATCGTTGCAGTAAATGATTTGACTGACGTTAAAACACTGGCTCACTTGCTTAAATATGACACAACTCACGGTAAACTAGACGCAACAGTTGAAGCTGGCGAAGGCGAATTGATCGTTAACGGTCGTTCCATCAAAGTTTTTGCTGAGCGTGACCCTGGGAACCTGCCATGGGCATCTGTAGGCGCTGAAATCGTTGTTGAATCCACTGGTATCTTCACAGCGAAAGAAAAAGCATCCCTTCACTTGAAAGGTGGAGCTAAGAAAGTTATCATTTCCGCTCCTGCTTCCGACGAAGATATCACAATCGTACTTGGCGTAAACGAAGACAAATACGATCCAGCAGCTCACACAATCATCTCCAACGCATCTTGTACAACAAACTGCTTGGCTCCTTTCGCGAAAGTTATCAACGATAGCTTCGGAATCGTAAAAGGTATGATGACAACTGTTCACTCTTACACAAATGACCAATCCGTGCTTGACGTTCCTCACAAAGACCTTCGTCGTGCTCGTGCAGCAGCTGAGAACATCATTCCTTCCAGCACTGGCGCAGCAAAAGCAATCGGTCTTGTTCTTCCAGAACTTAAAGGCAAATTGAACGGTATGGCTATGCGTGTTCCTACACCTAACGTATCCGTAACTGATCTGGTTGTTGAACTTAAAGTTAACGTAACTGTTGACGAAGTAAACGCAGCTCTGAAACAAGCTTCCGAAGGCCCTCTTAAAGGCATTCTGAACTACACAGAAGAGCCGCTTGTATCCAGCGACTTCAATGGTGACCCAGCATCTTCCACAGTTGATGCATTGTCCACAATGGTAGTTGGCGACAACATGCTGAAAGTAGTTTCCTGGTACGACAACGAGTGGGGTTACTCCAACCGTGTAGTTGACTTGGCTGCTTTCATCGCTAAAAAAGGTCTGTAATTTCATACAACACACACTAACAACCACATGAAGAGGAGAAGCGATTCTCCTCTTTATGTGCGATTGTTGCCTATATAAGTTGATCGGAAACAGGAAGTACGGAAGTAAACCATATACGTTCAGGAGGCTTTAACTTATGAGTAAGAAAAGTGTTCGCGATGTTGAAGTAGCTGGTAAAAGAGTATTCGTTCGCGTTGATTTCAACGTACCTGTAGAGAATGGTCAAATCACGGACGATACACGTATCAGAGAAACGCTCCCTACGATTAAATACTTGGTAGAGCAAGGCGCTAAAGTTATTCTTGCTGCGCATTTTGGCCGTCCAAACGGACAAGTGGTTGAAGAGCTTCGTTTAACACCGGTTGCTGTGAAATTGGCTGAGCTTCTTGGTCAAAACGTGATCAAAGCGGATCAATCCGTTGGTGAAATCGTGAAAGCACAAGTGGATGCGCTTGAAAATGGCGACGTTCTTTTGCTTGAAAACGTTCGTTTCAACGAAGGCGAAGAGAAAAATGATCCTGAATTGGCCAAAGCTTTCGCTGATCTGGCTGATCTGTTCGTCAATGATGCATTCGGTGCAGCTCACCGTGCACATGCTTCAACTTCAGGCATCGCTGCTTACATACCGGCTGTTTCCGGTCTTTTGATGGAGAAAGAGCTTGATGTTCTTGGCAAAGCGCTGAACAACCCTGAGCGTCCTTTCACAGCGATTGTCGGCGGTTCCAAAGTGAAAGATAAAATCGCTGTCATCGAAAACCTCCTGAACATTGCAGACAACGTCTTGATCGGCGGCGGTCTGTCCTATACATTCTTGAAAGCACAAGGCTACGAAATCGGTAAATCGCTTCTGGACAATTCGAAGCTTGATTTGGCGCTTAGCTTTATTGCGAAAGCCAAAGAAAAAGGCGTTAACTTCCTGCTTCCTGTAGATATCGTTGTTACGGATAAATTCAGCGCAGACGCGAACACGCAAATCGTTGATATTGACAGCATTCCTGCGGATTGGGAAGGCATTGACATCGGACCTAAAACACGTGCACTTTATGCTGACGTAATCGCGAAATCCAAACTGGTTGTTTGGAACGGACCGATGGGCGTATTTGAAATCGAGCCGTTCTCCCATGGTACACGTGCGGTTGCTGAGGCTTGCGCAAAAACAGAAGGCTACACAGTAATTGGCGGCGGCGACTCTGCAGCAGCAACGGAGAAATTCCACTTGGCTGAGCAAATGAACCACATGTCCACAGGCGGCGGAGCTTCCTTGGAGTTCATGGAAGGTAAAGCATTGCCAGGCGTTGTAGCTTTGAACGATAAATAATTTATTATCAAAGGAGAGCATATCCGAATGAGCAGAAAACCGATTATCGCGGGTAACTGGAAAATGTTCAAAACTGTTTCCGAAGCTGTTAGCTTTATAAACGAAGTAAAAGGCAGCACAGTAGAAGGGGTAGAAAGCGTAATTTGTTCTCCTTTCACGACCTTGCCGGCACTGGTTGAAGCTGTAAAAGGCACTGACTTGCACGTAGGCGCACAAAACTTGCATTTCGAAGATAATGGCGCGTTCACAGGCGAAATCTCCTGCGCAATGTTGAAAGATCTTGGCGTGGAATATGTCATTATCGGTCATTCCGAGCGTAGAGCTTATTTTGCTGAAACAGACGAAATCGTGAACAAGAAAGTCGTTTCGGCTTTCAAACACGGCCTGAAACCGATCGTTTGCGTAGGTGAAAAGCTGGAAGAGCGCGAAGCGGGTCAAACCAAAGATGTTTGCAAAGTGCAAACAGAAGGCGCTTTTGCTGGTCTTAGCGCAGAGCAAGCGGCACAAGTCGTTATCGCTTACGAGCCAATTTGGGCTATCGGTACTGGCAAGTCCTCCACGGCTGCTGATGCACAAGACGTTATCGGCTACATCCGTGAGGTTGTAAGCGGCTTGTACGGCGCATCCGTAGCAGATGCAGTTCGCATCCAATACGGCGGCAGCGTGAAGCCTAACAACATTGCTGAATATATGGCGCAACCTGATATCGATGGCGCACTTGTGGGCGGAGCAAGCTTAGAGTCTGCTTCCTACATCCAACTCCTTCAGGGGGCGAAGTAATATGTCCAGACCGAAACCGGTAGCACTCATCATTCTCGATGGCTTCGGACTTCGTTTGGAAGAGCAGGGGAATGCCGTTGCTCATGCCAAAAAGCCGAACTATGACCGTTACTGGTCAAGTTATCCACATACAACTTTAACGGCTTGCGGTGAAGCTGTAGGTTTGCCTGAAGGCCAGATGGGGAATTCTGAGGTAGGACACCTGAATATCGGCGCAGGCCGTATCGTATATCAGGATTTGACGCGGATTTCCAAATCGATTCGTGACGGTGAATTTTACGACAATGAAACGATCGTAGGCGCTGTACGTCATGCCAAAGAGAACGGCAAAAAGCTGCACCTTTACGGGCTGCTTTCCGATGGCGGCGTGCACAGCCACATTGAGCATTTGTTCGCTTTGCTGGATCTAGCTAAAAAAGAAGACTTCCATGAAGTGTACATCCATGCGTTCCTAGACGGCCGCGACGTGGCTCCGGATTCTGCGAAGAGCTACATGGAGAGCCTTTTGAAGAAGATCGCCGAAGTTGGCGTAGGTAAAATTGCGACTGTTCAAGGACGCTATTATGCAATGGATCGCGATAAACGTTGGGAGCGTACGGAGAAATCTTATCGCGCCATGGTTTACGGTGAAGGTCCAGCCTACACAGATCCAATGAAAGCTATTGTTGAATCTTACGAAAAGTCCATCTTCGACGAGTTCGTCATGCCAACGGTTATCGTTGGTGAGGATGGCAAACCGGTAGGTCTTGTTGAGTCCGGCGATGCTGTCATCTTCTTCAACTTCCGTCCGGACCGTGCGATTCAACTTTCCCAAGTCTTCACGAATGAAGACTTCCGTGGTTTTGACCGTGGTCCTAAAGTGGCTAAAAACTTGTACTACGTGTGTCTGACGTTGTTCAGCGAGTCTGTAGACGGTTTCGTAGCTTACAAACCGAAAAATCTCGACAACACTCTTGGCGAGGTGCTGGCTCAGAACGGCCTGAAGCAGCTTCGTGCAGCGGAAACGGAGAAATATCCGCACGTAACGTTCTTCTTCAGTGGCGGACGCGACGCGGAACTACCAGGCGAAACTCGCCTGCTTATTCCTTCGCCGAAGGTTGCGACCTATGACCTGAAGCCAGAGATGAGCGCTTATGAATTAGCTGATGCTGTTGTGAAAGAGATTGAAGCGGAACGTCATGATGCGATCATCCTGAACTTCGCAAACCCTGACATGGTTGGCCACTCCGGCTTGCTGGAGCCAACGGTTAAAGCGATCGAAGCGACAGATGAGTGTCTTGGCAAAGTGGTGGAAGCGGTTCTTGCCAAAGGCGGAGTTGTCTGCATCACAGCCGATCACGGGAACGCCGATGTCGTCACGAATGCGGACGGTACACGCAATACGGCGCATACAACGAATCCGGTCCCTTTTATTGTTACGGACAAATCTGTTACACTAAGAGACGGCGGAATTTTGGCAGATATTGCCCCAACATTGCTGGACTTCTTAGAGGTTAAACAACCGGAACAAATGACCGGGACTACGATCCTTAAGAAATAGCAACCAAATTAATTATATAAAAGGAGTGTTTTCTACAATGACTATTATTTCTGATGTTTATGCACGCGAAGTATTGGATTCCCGCGGTAACCCAACGGTTGAAGTTGAAGTCTATCTAGAGTCCGGCGCATTTGGCCGCGCTATCGTTCCATCTGGCGCATCCACAGGCGCGTACGAGGCTGTTGAGCTTCGTGACGGTGATAAAGGTCGTTACCTTGGTAAAGGCGTTCTGAAAGCCGTTGACAACGTTAACGAAATCATCGCTCCAGAAATCATTGGCTTGGATGCACTTGATCAAGTTGGCATCGACACGAAAATGATCGAGCTAGACGGTACTCCAAACAAAGCAAAATTAGGCGCTAACGCAATCCTAGCTGTTTCCATGGCTGTAGCTCGCGCTGCTGCTGACGCTTTGGATGTCCCTTTGTACACATACCTTGGCGGATTCAATGCCAAAACACTTCCAGTTCCAATGATGAACATTATCAACGGTGGGGCGCATGCCGACAACAACGTTGACGTTCAAGAGTTCATGGTTCTGCCAGTTGGCGCGCCTACTTTCAAAGAAGCTCTTCGCATTGGCGCAGAGATTTTCCATAGCTTGAAATCCGTATTGAAAGACAAAGGCCTTAACACAGCTGTTGGCGACGAAGGCGGATTTGCTCCTAACTTCACATCCAACGAAGAAGCGATCACAACTATCCTTACAGCGATTGAAAAAGCTGGTTACAAACCAGGTGTTGACGTATTCTTGGGTATGGACGTTGCTTCCACTGAGTTCTTCAAAGACGGTAAATACGTACTTGAAGGCGAAGGCAAAACATTCACATCCGCTGAGTGGGTTGACTTCCTTGCTGCATGGGTTGATAAATACCCAATCATCACAGTTGAAGACGGCTGCTCCGAAGATGACTGGGAAGGTTGGAAATTGCTTACTGAGAAATTGGGTAACAAAGTTCAACTCGTTGGTGACGATCTGTTCGTTACGAACACTGAGCGTCTTTCCACAGGTATCGAGCAAAACATCGGTAACTCCATCTTGGTAAAAGTAAACCAAATCGGTACGCTTACAGAGACTTTTGATGCGATCGAAATGGCGAAACGCGCTGGTTACACAGCGGTTATCTCCCACCGTTCCGGTGAGAGCGAAGACAGCACAATCGCTGACATCGCGGTTGCTACAAATGCTGGCCAAATCAAAACAGGTGCTCCTTCCCGTACAGATCGCGTTGCGAAGTACAACCAACTTCTTCGTATCGAAGACGAGTTGTTCAGCGTAGCTCAATATGCAGGTAAAAAAGCTTTCTACAACTTGAGAAACTTTAAATAAGTTGCTTCGTAGTAAATAACTAAATAACAGCAGGGTCGGATAGTGACTTGTGTCATTATCTGGCTGAGCGACCGAGGGGGTCATTGTATTGAGCAATTGGGTGAAGACTATTTTATTTCTGATAGGTTCCGCCTTGCTTACACATTGGATCCCCTCATCTTTTTTTCGTAACCTGGATACAATGGTTCACGAGTTTGGGCACGCGGTGGTAACGTTGGCGCTGTCTGGTCAAGTGCAGCGAATTGAGCTGTACGCTAACCATAGCGGTGTCACGCTTTCGGCGATTTCTGGGGCCAGATCGTGGTCGATCATTCCTGTAGCTTTGGCCGGATATACGACAGCTTCCGTATTTGCTTGGTTCCTGTTCTCAGCCTTTGCCAGAGGGAAGCAGCAGGTCGGTTTTCTGGTCATGATTACGATATCGGCCATTTCATTGCTCCTATTCGTTCGGAATGGTTTCGGCATCATGTTCTTAATCGGTTTTATTGCCTTGACGATCATTATGATGGCTATTCCACTGAAATGGCTGCGCAACTTTTATTACTTGCTGCTCGCTTTTCTATGCTTGGAAGAGTCCGTATTTGGACCGATTTATTTGATTCAAGCTGCGTCGCGAGATGCACGGCAAGCTGGGGACGCCACGAACTTGGCGCTTCATACAGGCGTTCCGACCATGGTGTGGGCGATTATCTTTACACTTTTCGCTTTGTGGTGTGCGAAGCAAGCGGTTCAGGCTTTTCTTGGGCGAAATAAACGGTCAAGAAGTGCCAATCGACAATCTTCGGCCTATTCCTACCGTGATTAAAACGTAGCCAAACGTCCAAACACCTCTTTTGTTGTTTTCTAGGACGAACTGTGTTAAAATACTCATGCTAGTCATATAAGCAAAAGTACAGGCAATTGGGGTGCTAATAAACATGGTAATCTTTATGAAAATTTTGTTGATCATAGCTTCAGTCGGATTAATTGCGATTGTTCTTCTACAAAAAGGTAAAAGCGCAGGGTTGTCCGGTGCCATCTCCGGTGGTGCGGAGCACTTATTTGGTAAACAAAAAGCACGAGGTTTAGAACTTTTCTTGTCCCGTTTCACGATGGGGCTTGCTGCTGCATTTTTCATTCTTTCCATTGTCGTAGCATACGTAGTGAAGGCCTAACACACATAAAACGATAACAGCAGGGGAAATCTACTCCTGCTGTTTTTTCATTTTAAACGGGCCTATAGGTAGGAGATGTTTACCATCGAAAGCAGAGTTTACAAATCCACGGAGCCTTTTTTCTGGACAGGCAAGGGGACGAAGCAGACAACAGGCATATTAATGATTCACGGGTTCACGGGATCGCCCTCCGAATTTCGAAGGATTGGGTATGAACTGCGGGATGAGGGCTACACGATCCAGGCAGTGAGGCTTCCCGGACATGGAACGTCACCGGAAGATATGATACGAACCGGATGGACGGATTGGTATGGGCATGTGCTGGAGAATTATGATGAGCTTGCGGCGAAATGCAAAAATGTCGTCGTGATGGGGCATTCGATGGGTGGACTGTTGGCCCTGAAGCTGGCGGTTGAACGTCAAGTGGCGGGTGTGATCTCGCTGGCTACACCGATTTTTCTGACGTCAAGAAAATCGGCGCTGGCGGTCATTATGCAGTATTTTATCAAATACATAAATAAGAAGCCCAGAACACTCTCCACGCTATTAGATGAGTCATGTGCATATACCAAAACGCCGATTCGCTGCGTCGTAAGTTTGCGAAAGCTTTTGAAACATGTAAAAGGTTTGCTGCCTCAGGTAAAAGCGCCGATCTGGATCGGGCAGGGGGGCAGGGATGGTGTCGTCCATCAGGGAAGCGCAGCGTTTTTATATGAACGCACTCGCTCTGAAAGCAAAGAGCTTCGTTATTATGCGAAATCATCGCACGGTTTGCTGCTGGATCAAGAAAGAGAGCTTGTTTATGCCGATATTGCGGCGTTTATCCTTTCTCTACAAGTGGCATACTATGGAGTAAAGGAACGGGTACGGTAAGTGTAGGACGAAGCTCAACAACAACAAGAAGGTGAAGAGTGTATATGATAACAGATCAAGATATTATTAGTTTGATGCGAGATGAGGCTTATAAGCCTATGTCTTATAAAGAGCTCGAAAAGCATTTCAAGATTGCAGGAGCGGAAGATTTCAAGGATTTTATTAAATTATTGAATCGTTTAGAGGAAAGCGGTCACGTGGTTCGAGGCGGGAATGACCGATATGGCGTGCCGGAGCGCATGAACTTGGTAAGAGGAAGATTGCAAGCCCATGCGAAAGGCTTCGCGTTTTTGATTCCGGAAGACCGGGAGCACCCGGATGTGTATATTAATGCGCATGATTTGAATACGGCTATGAACGGTGACATTGTTTTCGTGAAAGTAACGTCCAGAAGCCAAGGCGGGGGCCGCTTGGAAGGCGAAGTTGTGCGGGTGATTACACGCGCGAATACGCAGATTGTGGGCGTTTTTCAGGGACAGGATACGTATGCCTTCGTTATTGCTGACGATAAGCGGATGACGAGAGATATTTTCATTCCTCAGCATGCTTTTAATGGCGCAGTCACGGGGCAGAAGGTCGTAGTAAAGATTGTGAACTATCCAGAAGGTCGCTCTGCGGCTGAAGGGGAAGTTATTGAGATCCTTGGTCATAAGGACGATCCAGGCGTTGATATTCTGGCAATTGTGCGCAAGTTCCAGCTGCCGGAGGCTTTCAAAGAGGAAGTGCTGGAAGAAGCAGATGCTGCACCGGATTCGATTACGGAAGATGAGATTGTTAGCCAGGGGCGCCGCGATCTTCGCTCGAAGCGGATTGTCACTATTGATGGTGAAGATGCCAAGGATTTGGACGATGCAGTTAATGTAGAGCTTTTGGAGAATGGTCATTATAAATTAGGCGTTCATATCGCCGATGTAAGTTACTATGTTCGGGAAGGCACGGCACTGGATATCGAGGCTTATAACCGCGGGTGCTCCGTCTATTTGACGGATCGTGTGATTCCTATGCTGCCGCATCGGTTGTCGAACGGCATTTGTTCGCTTAACCCCAAAGTAGATCGCTTGACGATGTCTTGTGAAATGGAGTTCGATGAGAATCTTAAGGTCGTTAATCATGAGATTTTTACGAGTGTCATTAAGACCAGCGAGCGAATGACCTATACGAATGTGCGTAAGCTTTTGACGGGTGAGGCTGAGCCTGAGCTTGTGGAGCGTTATGCGTATTTGATGGAAGATTTTAAGCGGATGGAAGAGCTCGCAGCTAGACTTCGCGGCAGACGGATGAAGCGCGGTGCGATTGATTTTGATTTTGAAGAGTCTAAAATTCTCGTAGATGCAGACGGTAAACCAACCGATATCGTGAAAAGAGAGCGTTCTGTCGCAGAAATGATGATTGAAGAGTTCATGCTGGCTGCGAATGAAACGGTTGCTGAGCATTTTTCGTGGATGAAAGTACCTTTCTTATACCGTGTCCATGAAGATCCTGATGCTGAGAAGTTGATGAATTTCATGGAGTTCGTGACGAACTTCGGGTATTCGGTCAAAGGGAAGGGCAATTCCGTACACCCACGTGCGCTGCAAAGCTTACTCGAAGACATTAAGGGGACGCCAGAGGAGACTGTTCTTAGCAAAATTATGCTTCGCTCGATGAAACAGGCTCGTTATGATGCTCAAAGTTTGGGGCATTTTGGCTTGGCGGCGGAATTTTATTCCCACTTTACCTCTCCGATTCGTCGTTATCCCGATCTAATTATTCACAGGGTCATTCGCGAAGTGCTGGAAAACGGTACTTTGTCCGATGCCCGTCATGAATACTTGGCATCCCGTATGAGCGATATTGCGCAGCAATCATCGGAACGCGAGCGTGTAGCTGTAGATGCAGAGCGTGAAACAGAGGCACTGAAGAAAGCTCAATATATGCTGGATAAAGTGGGCGAAGAGTTCGAGGGCATTATTTCGAGTGTAACCGGCTTCGGGATGTTCGTTGAATTGGACAATACCGTTGAGGGCTTGATCCGTTTGAGCGATCTGACCGATGATTACTATAACTTCCATGAGAGACAGTTTGCTCTCGTTGGGGAGCGCACGTCCAAGATCTACCGGATTGGCGATGAAATTAAAGTCCGTGTGGCTCGCGTAAATATGGAAGAGCATACGATTGATTTTGAATTGCTGGATATGAAGCCTCGCAAAGAGGGTAGTTTTAGCCGTGGCGGTGGAGGCGGCAAGCCGTTCAAAGGAGCGGCAGGCTTCAAGGGCTTCCGTGGCGGCAAAGGCAAGCCGGAGAAGGGCAAGGGCGGCTATACCAAAGGTAAAGGTGGCTTTTCGAAGTCTCAGGGTGAGAGTGCGGGGCGGAGACGCAACGATGGAGGTCTTGTGGGTACGGCTGATGGAGCACGTGCAGGAGCGGGTCGTGGTCGAGGAGAAGGTAGTGCTGTTGGTGCAACTGATGGGGCGCGTGCGGGCCGTGATGGTGGGGCTGCTGGGCGTGTGAGATCGGGTCAAGAGCGTATAGAAGGCGCGGCTAGACGTGTGAAAGAAGGTCAAGAGCGAAGTGAAGCAGGTCGTGCGAGAGCAGGTCAAGAGCGTGGTGAGGGCACAGGACGTGCGAGGGCAGGTCAAGAGCATGGCGAAGGCTCAGGACGTGCGAGGGCAGCTCAAGAGCGTGATGGCGCTGGGCAGGGCAAATCGCGCCGCGGGAAAGGCGGTAACACGCCGTGGAGTGAAAACCGCGGCAAAGCCGGCGGTGGTCGCGGGAAGGCGCGTGGCCCTAAGCTGAGCGAAGGCGGCAGCTTGAGCTCAAGGCTTGAATCTGTCGGCGCAGGCCGGACAGATAGCGGTGCTGGCCGCGGCGAGAGCAAGCGCGGCCGCGGAGGTATTGCGCTTGGGGGCGAAGCCCAAGCGGGTGGTGGCTCCGCTGCTGAGCGCAGCAGCGGCGGCAGTGATTGGGCGAGCGGCGTGAACGCGCTCGCCAAGGGTGGTCGTCGCCGGAGTGACGGCGACGGTGGCGGTAGCAAGAAGCGGCGGAGATAACGCCGCTTCTTGCATTTCGGGCTTGATCTTGCTACAATAGGATGCACATTGTAGCAGTATTTACCTGCAGGAAATTGCGGGAGGAGGATCTCACGTGGCAACGAAGAAGGCAGATGGCAAGGTGCTTGCCCAGAATAAAAAGGCTTCACACGATTACTTTATTGAAGAAACGTACGAAGCGGGTCTTGTCTTGACCGGCACGGAGATCAAATCCTTACGGGCAGGTAAAGCGAACATTGGCGATAGCTTTTCGACGATTCGTAATGGGGAAGCTTTTGTCCATAACATGCACATTAGTCCTTTTGAGCAAGGTAACCGAAGTAACCCTGAGGATCCGACACGGACGCGGAAGCTGCTTTTGAAAAAGGTGCAGATCGCCAAGATGTTGGGCCAGGCAAAGCAAGAAGGTTACACCCTTGTGCCGTTGAAGGTGTATATCCGCAATGGATATGCTAAGCTTTTAGTCGGCATTGGTAAAGGGAAGAAGCAGTACGACAAGCGTGAATCGGCAGCGAAAAAAGATGCACAACGCGACATTCAACGCGCGCTGCGCGAGAAGCAGAAGATTGCCAGATAACGTGGCAAAGGTATTGGTAAGCAGCACCTAGACTTCCACAAACCTGAGCGTTCATTTTTGCACAGCTTGTGTTATACTAGGTCTACAGCAAATGATTCAGTTTCAAAGAGCAATTTCGCTCTGACAGCTCGTCTTTTACCTTCTCCGCTCTATGGGCGGAAATGAAGGCAATCCGGGGGTGTTCTTGGATTCGACGGGGATAGTTCGAGCGCGGGTTGCGGGTAGTGGGGACGCGTCCGCTTTAACAACGCTAAAGCCTATTAAATGGCAAACAAAACAACAACTTAGCTTTCGCAGCTTAATAACCTGTGAGCTAGCTCCTCCCTCGCATCGCCCATGTGCTAGGATAGGGGCCCAACCTTAGTGGGATACGACGTTTGGTCTCCGCCTGGGGTCGGACGTAGGAAGACAATCAGGCTGACCCAACGCAGAGCGGGTTACGGCGCGCTGCTCGGGTGACATCAAAACTGTGACTACACCCGTAGATGCCTGTGTGGCGATATTTTCGGACAGGGGTTCGACTCCCCTCACCTCCATACAAAAGAAAGAAGCACCCGTGAGGGTGCTTTTTTCTTTTGCATTAGGAGGTACGGGGGTAGAACCCCTTGCGGGTTCGCCCGCGCGGACCGGAGCGTAAGCGGAGGGAGCACGGCATTGAAATGTACCGCTAGGGTAGTCGTTGTAGAGTGTGCTTCGTCAGTAAGTTAGATGGACATTTCAATACTCCCTCAGTTTTTTCTTTTGTATAAGGAGGACGGGGTACGGGGACTGAAATACTTACCATTGAAAAAATGGTGAGTTTTAAAACATATTCTCTATTTTCCCCTTTGAATTCAATAACATTTACGAACATTTAACAAATATTCGGTGAATATTATTCGCCTTTTCCTTGAGATTCCTTTGTGAGTTTGCTATACTTTCAACATAATAAAAAATGGATAACTCGTATATGCTCGGTAATATGGTCTGAGCGTCTCTACCCGGCTCCCTAGAATGAGCTGGACTTCGAGTTAAAGTATAGGGTATTTGGTTTGTGACCAACGCATCATTGAATTTGGCAAAGCTTTATTTTGCTTTATTTTATACTTTTGCTCTCTAAGTCTAGCTCCGGTTCCGGGTCTAGTGTAGAGAGCATTTTTTATTTGTAGATTTTTGTTGGGCTTAATTCATCGAGTGTATCGAACATCAAGGGGGAAATTAATTTGTTTAAGAAGTTTGGGTTGTTAGGAGTAGTTGGCACATTACTGGTAACAGGAGCTGTAGGCTGCAGCTCTGCTCAAAAGACTAGCGCACAAAAACCTATTATTATTGAGGGTCCAATGCCAATTGAAGCTGAGAAGTTTGCTAAAAGATTGGAAAATGTTACGGAAGAAAAATCGGGAAGTTTTGTATTTTATAAAGGGACTGTAGATAATTATCCTGTTATCGTTGCAAAAACAGGCAAAGGAATGGAAAATACGGCTGCTGCTACGGCATTGGCTATTGAAAAATATAACCCTATAGCTATTGTTAACCAAGGAACATCAGGGGGACATGATCCAAATTTAAATGTTTTTGACATCGTTCTAGGACAAAGAACAACCAACATCGGTTCATTTAAAGCGGCAGACAAGGGTGCAAATCAGGGCATTGATCCAACATTATGGAAACCTATGGATTTGATGGCCTCTGAAGGAAGTGCAGGGGAAGATCCGAACGCCGAAAAACCTCGTTTTTATGAGGGAGACAAAAATCTATTGGCAGCAGCCAATGCCGTCAAAGATAAGTATACGAAAGGTAAGGTCGTTGAGGGTACAATTGGTTCAGGGGACTTCTGGAATAACGAGGTTGATCGAATTAAATGGCTGCATGACAAATTTGGCACGTCCGTGGAGGAAATGGAAGGTGCCTCGGCAGCGCAAATTGCTAATTCGTATAGTGTGCCATTCCTGGGGATCAGGGTTCTCTCTAACAATAAGACAAACGGTGGAAAATATGATCCAAGTACAGCAGAGGGATGTCAGGAATATGTGTATGAAGTGGTCAAAAAATACATTTCCACATTGCCGAAGAAATAATAGTACAAAACAAAGATACCAGAGGGATAAATGATAGATATGAATCACAAACAACAGTTGTAAATAATTGGTTAAATGTGATATGATTTCATTATATAATATCCCATAAAACGGAAGCACCGTGCCTGCAGAAGTCAGTTTTCTGCACGCATGTGTGCTTTTTTTATCTGTAGTTAGAGGAGGAGGGGATCGTGTAGACCTGTCATTTAGATGGATAGTCATCAGGTTCTATTAAGGGAAGCGCTGATAAGTATGTTGTATGCTATAATTTGTATTAAGAGCTAATACCTTCGGGGGTGAAGTGATGCGCTGGGAAGAGGTTAGGGAGCAATTTCCGGACGAGTGGGTGGTCTGTGAAGCTTTGAAGTCTCATTCAGAAGATGGCTACTGTTACACCGTTTTGAAGATTCAACAGTGGCTATGAAGCGTTATTACGAATTACATCGTAAGCAACCTTATCGAGAGTATGGTTTTTTTCATACATCTCGTGAAATCCTGAAGCTTCGCGAGAAGTGGGCAGGGGTACGGGGACTGACGTGGAGTATGGCTTACCATTCATAGAGGTTACGATTTGTTATCGGGGTGAAAAACTCCATTTGAAGAAAATTCTGCTGGATACCGGTTCAGCGGGAACGGTATTCAGTGCTGATGCAGTGGATGTCATTGGTGTTAAGGTTGAACCAGGGGATGTTTTGAACAAGATCAGGGGAGTAGGAGGAGTAGAGGTCGTGTACTCTAAATATTTTGATTTTGTGAGAACAGGAGAATCTTCACTAGATGGTTTTGAAGTAGAGATTGGAGAAATGAATTACGGTATGGAGATTAACGGAATTCTTGGCTTTGATTTTATTCGGTCTGCTGGGTTAGTCATAGATTCCAAGGAATTGATGGTAGCAGGGAAAGTGTGAGCTGAGCTGAACATCATGACTCGGATTAGTACTTCCCAATAATTTATTACTCATGAACCTATATCCAATAAAACGGAAGCACCGTGCCTGCAGAAGTCTTTTATCTGCTCGCATGTGTGCTTTTTTTTTTATCTGCAATAAGAGGAGGAAGATATCGTGTATCCACAAGTTAACTCACCCAAAAAAGTAACGGAGAGATGGCTTAATCAGGCATTTGCCCCGCTGAGTGATTATTTGAACCGGGAGCACCCGGAAGAGGCCCGCAAAATAATGGCTTATATGACATTCATGTGCAATGAAGATCAGCGGTTTTATTACAAAAATTGCATATCAAATGATTCTATCGTTCTCAATCAATTAGGGGAGCTGGTTTTCTGCGGCAGGGAAGCTCTTCGCTATAAATTCGAGTACCCGGAAAGCACTTGGGTGGATCGTCCGTCAAAAGAAGAACGCTTTGTTCATCCGAATGTTACGAAGTGGATGGAAAAAAGCCTTAATAAAAAGGCTGAGGAGAAATACGGCGAGGAAGTAAGCATTTTTCTTCAGGAGCTGTGGGGACCGATTGTGAATTTTGATTTTAGTGATCTGAAAGTAGGCTATCCCATAAAACGAGCTAAAACACGCTACTGTCTTTACCTTTACCCCTCTGAATTCCTGACGAAAACTGCCATCCAATTTGTTGGAGACGAAATCGTAGAGAGAAGATGCAGCTACTCGCAATATTCCGAATACGAGAAACAAGTACGTAACCTAAACTATGAGGGATGGCAGGTGATTACTGTCATTCGGGAGTTTCTTGATAGGAATCTCGACCAATTCCGGCTGTATATATCTAAAGCAGTTGAGATGGCTGAGCCTAGGGATCAGATGTATATGTTAACGGAATTGGGCCGGAGGGAACAATGAAAGTAGCCCGTAAAGATTTTTGATTTTGCGCTAGTGGGGTAAGATGAACAAATTGAGCTTCTCTCTCTGGAGCAGATCATGGACATATGCATTGGAAACACTTTTGTGGTTTGATATAGTGATTGTAACGGCAATTGTGTTTACCGGGAGGATGATTCACGGATGCATATTCTATCATTTGAAGAGCAGATAAGCAGTGTTATTATAAACCGCGGTTACAATTATTACATGGATGATCTTGTGTCTACTATAGAGGAAATTAATGAGAATCTCTTTGCAGCAACTGTTGAGGGAAGAAGTGATGACTATAATGTTATCATCGCTTTGAAGGAAGATGGCGAGATACACTCTCATCATTGCACATGCCCGTTCGAGGGGCCAGTTTGTAAGCATCAGGTTGCTGTGTTTTATGAACTGCGTGCTGAGAGGGAAGAAAATATGTTTGACGGAAAGGAGAGTCAAGTCGAGACGACTTTCTCCAATAAGAGCAAGGATAGTGCTGTCAACGACGGTAAAGATACAAAGGTGAAACGGGATATCCGCTCGATTTTGGCAGAGCAAAGCAAAGATTACCTGGTTGAATTTATACTCTTGATGATTCAGGAGG
This sequence comes from Paenibacillus anseongensis, assembly GCF_009757995.1. Taxonomy (NCBI): domain Bacteria; kingdom Bacillati; phylum Bacillota; class Bacilli; order Caryophanales; family Paenibacillaceae; genus Paenibacillus; species Paenibacillus anseongensis. The sequence continues at coordinate 250,793 of NZ_WSEM01000023.1, read as the reverse complement.
ATCAGGATATTGCAAAGCAAGTCCGGTTGCGCTATGAGCGTGGTGATGTTAAGACAGAACTATCGACTTGTTATGAGTTGATTCGCAGCCACATCAAGAAGCATGTAGATCGTCACGGATTTGTTGCTTATGGGAAAGTCCCCCAAGCCATTCGTGGTGGGGAACTTGTGCTGGAGCGCGCAATTAATGATTGGCGAGATGACGACCCACTGTCTGCTATTCATTTCTGTTTTTGTGTCATGCATGAAATGATTGAGCTGCTGCAGGGTGCGGATGATTCGGATGGAGCTATCGGAGGGTTGATTGAGGACAGCTTGGAGACGGCTACTCGTTTAGATCTCGATGCCATGACGCCGGACAAACAGGCGGAAATCTTCCGTGTTTTGCTGGCGGAAGCGATGGCATCACGCTATGACGAGTGGTCCGATTGGCGTCATTCGTTGCTCGATGCTTGTGCGGAGTTGTCGCAAACACGGGAATTGCGCGAGGCGCTGAAGCAGGCCATCACGCAACTCGAATTGCGCACAGTCCACTCGCATTACGAATGGTCAGCCAATCATGAGCGTGAGGCGCTCGCTAGACTGCGTTATAAGTTGCTAGATGAGGCGGAGAAAGAGGCTTTCCTTCTCGCGCAATTGGACAAGCCTTCCTTTCGCGAGGAGGCCATACGGCAAGCGATAGATGCACAACGCTATGACGATGCCATCCGCTTGGCAGAGCAAGGCGAGCTTTCAGATCAGGAGCGAGGTCTGCCAGGGCTTGTGACGAAATGGAAGATGCTGCGCTATGAGGCATGTGCAGCTGCGAGTTACACGGCACAGATGAGAGAACTGGCTTTCGATTTGACGATTGACGGGGATTATACTTACTATCTTGAGCTAAAACAGCTTTATTCGGAGGCGTCCTGGCAAGAGGTGTACGATCGGCTTATGCAGCAAATGGGACAGAAAGATTATAATTTTAATAACGTGTACATTCGGATCATGCAGGATACCAATGATCATGCCCGTCTCCTTAAGTATGTACAGGGGCGACCTTATGAAATTGTGGATTATTACGCCGATTTGGCGAAACATTATCCGGATGAAATGTGTCAACTATTCCGCGGGTACATCGAACTACGAGCGAGTAATGCGAATAATCGTAGTCAATATAAGCATGTGGCCAAGTTGCTTGTCACATATAGGCAAGCCTGTGGACCTGACCATGCAGAAGCGCTGCATCGGCAGTTTTTAAGCGGATATGTACGGAGGACGGCGTTTTGTGAGGAGTTACGGAAGATAACCTCAAAAATCGTGTAGGTTAGGATATGTCCAAGAAAGGGGGATCTGTGTGGGAAATCAATACGATGTGTTAGCCGGATTTTTTCTGCAGGTGCCCATCGACATATTCGGTGTATTTCAAACAAATCTCCAGCATGGCAGGTATCAAGGCCATAAGGCGCAGCCAACAACGAAGGGCGGAGTTCTCATTGCGTTGAAGGGGGAAGCCAATTTTGCCTACGATGGGGTAAGCTATCTGATGAGTCCGGGAAAGGCCATCATTGGCGGCTATAACCGGCACTTTGAAATTGCTGTAAATTCTTCGGAGTTTGAATATTTTCTTGTTCATTTTTTACCGGTGGCTCCTAATGAGGAGAAAGCTCGTCTTGTGAGAGAGGTTCATTTGCTCCATATCGACATGGATGCGGGGCTGCTGCAGGTGATGAAGCAATTGAAGCGGTACTCCACTGAGCTGGGGCAAATTGAGCTGCTTGAGAAGAAAACATTATTTTACCAGCTAGTGAATAAGACATTGACGTACGAGCGCTACCTGCAAAATAGAGAGAGCCATTCGATGATGGAGCAGACGATTGAGCACATTCGGCAGCATTATATGGAGCCGATCACGCTGGAAGGTTTGGCGGAGCAGCATGGGATGAAGGGGAAATATTTTTCGCATCTGTTTCAAAAATATACAGGAATCGGTCCTATTCATTATTTGATTGAATATCGCATGAAGGTTGCTTATGAACTTCTGGTGACGACCCCTTTTGCTGTGAGGGACATTGCTCGAAATGTGGGGTACCCGGATGCGTATTATTTTAGCAGGCTGTTCAAAAAGCATTACGGCATGTCACCAACCGCGTTGAAAAGGGGTGAATGAGGAATAAATCCATCAGCACATCGGGAAAATCTCTATTTGCGGGAGTCGGTTCGAGTGGTAATATAAAATCGATAATGATAATCGTTATCACTTACTGATTCACGAGAGGAAGATTCCTGATGAAAAAACAATATATGCCGCTTCTGACAGCGTGCGTGATGATCGTATTCCTTTTACTAGCCAGCGCATGCTCCGGCAGTTCCAAATCTAACACAGCGAGCAGCACTCCTAACCCGTCCGCGACACCTGCGGCGAGTGCCAGTTTTCCAAGAACGATAACGAGCGCCAAAGGCGAACAAGTGACGATTACGAAAAAACCGGAAAAAGTTGCGCTTGTTCATTGGGGATTGACGGAGGATCTATTGAGTTTTGATATCCCATCCATCGGCATTGCGCTTCCATTTGCGGAAAAGCAGTCCCTGCTGGGCATCGATTTGTACAAGCCTTACATAGATATGCATAAGGAAGTAACGATTGTCGGTGAGAATACGGAAGTGAATATGGAAAGACTGCTGCAATATGGTCCTGATCTCATCATCGCAGGTACGGAGACGAATCAAAAGGTTGTGGACCAGTTGTCGAAGATTGCGCCGACGATTTTCATTGACGAAACGAAGACAGATGTTTGGAATGACTGGCCGGGCGTGATGACGAAGTTCGGTGAAATCCTTGGACAAGAAGATATTGCGAAGCAGAATATCGACAAGTTCAACAGTAAGGTTACGGAAGCGAAGGACCAACTGAAAGCTGTGCAAGGTAACGTAGCCTATCTCCAGGTGAGGGATAAAACGATGTGGCTGCAGGGTACCCAATATGCCGGTCATTACTATGAGCCGCTGGGCCTAAAAGCGCCGGAGCAAGCGAAAGGCGAAGGTGCAGCGATTACGCTTGAAGGCTTGGTTCAGATCAATCCGGATTATATTTTCCTGGGTTACTTTAATTACAGGGATAAGTCTCTGCCTGCTCTTGCAGACGAGTGGGAGAAAAGTGACGTTTGGAAAACGCTGAAAGCTGTGAAGGAAAATCATGTGTATAAAATTGACGGGGAAGTTGCTTATGGATTTGGTCCGATCAGCAGGATGTTTGGGACTGATGCCATTGTGAAGGCATTGAAGTAACCGTTAAGTCGTAGAGTTGCAAAATTGAAAGGAGCTTGTCACTGAAATTCAGTGCAGGGCTCCTTTTTGCGTTACACGTTGTATTCGTTGCGATCTCTCCAAATACTCCAGTGGAAGCTAGGGAGAGTTCTGTTAGCGCCCTTATAAAATAGATGCCAATGGGTACGCTATAAGCAAAAGGAGCTGGGAATATGAATATTATGGAGGTATTCGGCGATGCGATAAAGCCGTTTCTGGATGGCGAAAAGCCTCCTTTAAATGTCGGGGAAGTCATGAATCTGTGGTTTTATTTCACGGCAACTGATCAAACGATGCGGGGCGAACAGGTCTCTTTTAATATTACGGAGGATCCTGAACTGAAAGAAAAGCTGCAAGAGGTCATTAATGATGTGCATCGGCCGATACTCGACGAGATAACGGTATTTTTGAAAAAGGAAGGTATCCCGATGCCAGAGGCGTCGCCGGATAAGCCGGTTGGCGATTTTCGACATATTCCTGTGGGGTCGAAGTTGTCAGATGAGGAGATAGCAAGTTTGCTCAGCTTTAATTTAGTATTGGGAATCAATTATGGCAGCCGGGGATTGACAGAGGCGGTTCGGCCGGATGTGGCTGCGTTGTTTGCCAAGTTTCAGATGAAAAAGATGATCTTTTCGTTAACATTTAAGGATTTATTGATGCGAAAAGGGTGGTTGAAGACCCCGCCGTATTTTAGACCGGAAGCATGAGACGAACGGAAACCGTCAGAGAAGCCGCGGCCACTGCTATATAAAGAAAGAAGCACCTGTGTAGGGTGCTTTTTTGCAATCCTTATGGTCTTAACATTAGTGTCTGGATAAGCTCCTCTTGTGTGAAAGGCTGCTTCCTTCCTGAATGAATAACCCTGACAAGGTAAGGCTTATCCGGATTTTTCATATGGTAAAATCCAGGAATACGCATGACCCTCGACAGGTTTGTAATCATAGGATCTGATCCGAATTTGCTGGCTAGCGCCTTTTGAATAGGAACGAATTTGGATATGGATCCGTTTTGAATGGCCCAATAGATGTGATAGCCGTTTTTTGTTTCGACGATCATGGCATTTTTAATCTGCGACCAGTGCTTCTTGAGGAAGGTTTTTTTCAATTGAGCAACCTGCTCTTCAGCGCGATGAGCTCTAAGCAGGTATTGCCCTTGTTTCCCTTTTTTAATTGTGATGGATTGGATCCGCTCTAAGGGGTCAGATTTAAGTTGTTTGATTCGTGCTTTTAATTGTTCTTTGGTTTGGAATTGTTCGGATATTTTATTGAGATCGACATCGATAAACTGTGCTCTGATTTCTTTGATTTCGCGACTCTTTTCATCTCTGCGGTTAATTTCCATGAATACGGCGTAGCCTTTGGCATTTTGACTGAGCAAATGAATGGATTTGTTGTTTTTAGAGAGCAGCTCGATGTGAGGGACTTGTTTTTCCAACAGCAAGAGGGGTTTATGCAGCAGGATGGCTTGTTTGTCGTTGGATGAATTCAAAGAGTGTGCAGAATTAGCGTTAGTTGGCTTTGAGCGTTCAGCATCGTGAACTAAGATAAAATGAAGTTTTTCGTCTCCTTTACGGCAAATTTTATGAAGAAATTGATGCATATGGCTGGAACTGCGCTGAACCAGGGTGGAGTATTGCGTGGGTTTATTTTTCATCTGGCCACATCCCTTTGTCTAGGTTTCCGACACCAAAGTGATTGGTATTCTAAACATTCATATTCTGAAAAGATAAGCCAAGTGTTAACTTTTGAACCTATTTTCATGGGGAGTAGGGATGTTCGCAAGTGAAAAAAAGACACCCGGAAAGGATGTCTTCTTTTCATAACTTTAAGGCTGTTTGACTTGGCCGCGAATTTCACCTTCCGAATTACGATTGGTGTGCACGTTGACGTAGGCGTTACCGCTTTCGAATTCAGTGATTAAGTCTTTAAGCGTCTTTCCTTGCAGTGGACCGACTAAGTCCTGATTCGTTAAAATGCCGCGAATGGCGCCTCGTCTGACAGAAATGCCGAATTGGTTGGGGCCAAACAGGCAAGCAGCAATGGGACCGCCCCGCCCTGGTCGCGCAAGATGAATATGGGCTTGGGTGGCGCGGGACATATTTCGCAAGATCAAGGCGAATCTTAACTGGCTGCCGCTGCTGTTCAGCTCGAATATGGCATCTCCGGTTGATAAAGTTTGTACGGGGGGCACTTCGTTTTTACCGTTTAGAAAGGCTTTGTATATGGTTGGAATAGGTCTTCACTCTCCTTATCTAGTAATACTTCTATGTATTCATAGATTGGGAGATTTGCTTGTTGATAGGCCTAAATGGCAAGAATTTCATCGTGCGAGAGGGCGATAGGGGGTGCTTGGGGAACTATAGTCCGTTATTCTGGCGGGAAATGGAGTCTTGGCTAAATCGAGGGAACTGTGTTCCTCTATTTCGCTGTTTTTTGCCTGAAAAGGGCGGCACCAAAGACAAATAAGGCCCTGCAGGCCCTGCAGTTCCGCTAGAGGAGGAAAGTGCTCGATTTCCTTCAAATAGCGGCCTTCAGTTCCTTTAAATTAGAAGACTCACCGCCAGGTTCTATGAATGTATGGGAAGTTGGCTAATGGTGAGTACGATAATCAGATATCTTTAAGCAGCCTTCTGACGGTCATACAAGTTGAACATGATGTTGTACAGGACTGCGGAAATCACAGCTATGCCAGCAAGCAAAATGAACGTCCATGTGAACCCAATCCACGATGAGATCGGGATGGACAGCGGCGCTAAGGTGCGTCCAAGCGTATACCGCAAGCTGCCTGCGGCAAAATATTGGCCGCGCATATGCTCGGGAGCCAGGCGGGAGACGAAAGCTTGCTGAGGGCCCGCCGACATTAGCTCAGCCAGTGTGAACACGGCAATCGCGAGGGTGAAGCCCCAGAAGGTGGACATGTGGCCGAACAACACAATGCCAAGTGCATAGAAAAGCGCACCGCCGATGAATACGTAGCGGTCACGGTAAGCGAGCATCCACTTGGTCACAAGGACGGTAAAGAGGGCTACGAACAAGCCGTTCTCGGATACAATCAGGCCGAACAACTGCTTGCCGGATAATTGCAAACTCCAGTCCCCGTAGGAGAAGATCGTCGATAACTTCACGGTTTCCTCCATAAAAACAGGGAACAGCAAATCCAGCTGCATGAAGGTTTGAGACAACAGCACACCGGCCAGGATGAATAGCAAGAAGACGCGGTCAGCTGCAATGATCTTGTAGTCGCGCAGCTGCGCGGCGAGGAACCGGTACCAAGGCTCACCGGTTGTGGAACGGTTGCGCTCGGCTAGCTTCTCCGGCAGCGTTTCGTGCAGGGTGCGGCTCATCGTCAAAGAGAGGAGAAGACAGAACACCGAAGCCGCGAAAAGCACAATATACGGATTATCATCGTAGGTGATAGACCCGAGCAGCGGGCCGACAACGACAGACACGTTCGCGGCTGTATAGAAGATGGCAAAGACGCTGGAGCGGTGCTCCTCTTTCACAACGTCCGCGACCATCGCTTGGCTGGCAGGCCAATAGATGGAACCGGACATGCTGGCGAAGCTGAACCCGATGAAGCCAAGAACGGGCATCGCGAGCAGAGGCGAAGCGGCAAGAGCGAAGACGCCATAACCGACGCCTTGTCCGCATGCCGCGAGGACCATCATCCGTTTGCGTCCGAAACGGTCAGCGCAGTAACCGCCCATTAAGTTGGCGAAAACGGACAACGTTTGTGACAAAATCAGGAGGACGCCCGTCCAGCCTTTGCCGAAGGAATTCGCAAAATAGATCGATAAAAACGGAAAAAAAGTCCAAAAAATAACGTTAAAAGCGGTCTCTCCGCCAAGGCGGATTTTTAAATTAATATCCCAATCTCTCATTCTCATCTGGCTGTTACCTCTAGTTGATAGTGTTTACTTACATACTACCATTCTTGCTAAATAAACAAAACGAAGGAAGGACATGCGGATAATCGGATTAGCGAAGCGACAATGAAGGGTTTGATCCGGGAAAACGTATCCGCCTGAAGACCGAGAAGGAATATGACCTGCGTCTGAATGAATTCCGTGACTGATCGTGTATACTGATATAAAAAAGCAGCAACAGGAGGAACTTTTATCATGAATGCTGGAACATGGATCGGGTATGGCATTGGCGCACTGGTTATCATACTGGTAATATGGCTCAGAACCCGTGGCAAAACACGTCCGATTAAAAATAAAGGTCTGGGAATATTAATTCCCGTCATCATACTACCTATTCTATTTGGTTTTTCCATCTACTCGTTAACGAAAATCCCTGATCATCCTTTTCATTTACCTGTGATCTGGGAGATGTTGTGCGCGATGCTACTGGGCGTCGGGCTGGGCAGTATTATGCTGTACCATACGGGCTACGAGAAGCGGGAAGACGGGTATGTGTACGCGAAACCAAACAAGAATTTTAAGTATGTCATCATTGCTGTGCTGGTCATTCGTATCGCGCTTTCGCAGTATTTCAAAGGGCTGGATTATACCGAATTTACCGTTCTTACGATGTTAATGGCGTACTTATACATTTCAGTTTGGCGAATTGGCAGTTTCATGAAATACCGCAAAGCGAGTGTGAACTAAATCACGACAGAAGAGTACCCGGGCTGCTAGCAGCTTGGGGCTTTTTTATTTTGGCGAAAAGGTCAGGCTCTCACGATATATCAGTAGAAGATCCGAACTGATTGTTGTAATATATAATAGACAAGAAATGACAATATTTTCACACAGTGAGTAGGTAAAATGGGGGTGAGGTGTCACATGAAATTTCTGTTCTATTTTGCACAATGCAGTGCATTGATCGTGACTTTTGTTTTTCTATTAAGATGGCTGTACCCCTATTATGTAAAATGCTCCAAAAGAGCGCAGTCGCTCATTTTCGGAATCGCTTTCGGAATCTTCGGTCTGCTTATTATGCAAATGCCGTTACATGTCGCGCATGGGCTGCATATGGATGTCCGCTTTGTAAGCGTTATATTTTCGGCTGTTTTTGGCGGACCACTCTCTGCAATCGTTACAACTCTGATGGTCGGCGCTTATCGCATCATGCTTGGCGGAGATTTGCTATTTCCACTAGGTTCTCTTGTGACTACGACGTTGATCAGTATAGTTGTCCATCGATGGTCTGTGAAACGTAGAAAGCTTATGGAGAGATACGGTTGGTTGCTAGGTCTGGTTATCAGTTTGCAGACAGTAGGCTGGGCGCTGCTTGCCCCTCAGGAAACGATGAACTATTTTATGACAGAATTTGCAATAAGTTATGTGATTTTTCATACGGTTGCCATCCCACTTTACTACTCATTGATTGCTTATGAAATTAGAAGCTATGAAACGGAGATCAAACTGCGCGAGAGCGAGAGCCGGTATCGGACGCTGGTGCAAAACTCGCCTGACCTCGTCTACTGCTGTGACCTGGACGGAACGATTACTCAGGCTAATAATAAGATGTCGCATTTCTTAAAAATGAACGAACGTGATTTGCTCGGGAAAAATGTGCTGGACATGATCTTATCTGAGAAGACTCGCGATAAATGGAAGCAAGCGCTTAACGAGGTGTTAAGCACCAAGGAATCCAAGTCGTTTGAAGCGGAAAGCCTGCTGCCATGCGGTGGCAATAACTGTATGCATTACACGCTTTCGCCGATTTTCAATCGGAACAAGGAGATCGTGGAAGTGACGGGAACCGGCCATGATATTACCGAACTAAGGCAGCAAGAGAAGGCGCTTCATCAATACAAAGGCCACCTCGAGGAACTGGTGGAGGCTCGCACGTCTGAGCTCGCGGAAGCCAAGGAAATGGCCGAGTCGGCGAATCGCGCGAAAGGCGAGTTTCTGGCTAATATGAGCCATGAAATCCGCACGCCGCTCAATGCGGTGATTGGTCTAAGTTATTTGCTCCAGCAAACAGAGCTTTCAGAGCAGCAGCAAGTCTATGTGGATAAAACGATTATTTCCGCCAAAAATTTGATTGCACTCATCAATGACGTTCTGGATTTCTCGAAAATCGAGGCCAAGAAGCTGGTCATTGAGCAAGTCGATTTTGACCTGTATGATGTACTCAACCAGATTTCGAATCTCATAGGAATGAAAGCGTATGACAAAGGGTTAAAGCTGCATTTCTCCATTCATCATGAAGTTCCGCAAATGCTTGTCGGCGATCCTTTCCGTTTGAATCAAATTTTGATTAACCTGTCGAATAATGCTGTGAAGTTCACGGATCAGGGCGAAATTTCTTTTGAAATCTGCCTTTTGGCCAAAAGTGAAAGGGGTGTCACTCTCGGATTTACGGTTCGCGACACCGGAATCGGGATTACGGAAGAACAACAGGAGCAGTTGTTCCACCATTTTACACAGGCAGATATGTCAACAACCCGAAAGTATGGCGGGACAGGGCTTGGTCTTGTGATCAGTAAAAATCTTGTCGAGCTGATGGGCGGAGCGATAGGGGTAGAGAGTCAAGCCGGGCAGGGCAGTTCATTCTCCTTTACTGCGGATTTTGGTTATAGTACGGGATCGCGGCTCACGTCGATGAATCAAGACTCACAGTTGAAATTGCTTCGCGTGCTGCTCGTTTGTGATGATGGGGATATGCAGCTTGTTCTCAAAAACCAGCTGGAACAATTCCAGTTTATTGTCAACACAGCAGAATCCGAGAGTGGCGCAATTGAACAAATTTACCGCAATGGCCGCTATGATTTGGTCATCGTAGATTGGAAGCTGAGGGAATCGGTTGCCGTTCCGCTTGCTGAACGCATTCAGCTCGAATTTTCTTCGCCTATGCAGGTCATTGTAATGGTTACCGCGTATCATGAGCCGGAGCTGCAGACGCGCATCCGTTCGCAAGCCATAGATAAGGTGTTGTATTACCCGATCAGCCAGTCGCAATTGTACAACGAGCTTATCAGTTTGTTTCAGCAGCATTTTGTGGCCAAGCAGGTCACAGGGCCTGATCCGGAGAAGTCGGAGCGTTTCAAAGCACTGCAGCATGCGAACATTTTGCTCGTGGAGGATAATGAAATCAATCAATTGGTTGCAACGGAAATGCTGAAGGAAGTCGGCGTGGTAGTCGATGTGGCTGAAAATGGTCTGGAAGCTGTCTCCCGCGCGAAGCTGAGGCGGTATGATGCCATTTTGATGGATTTGCAAATGCCTGTGATGGGCGGCTACGAGGCGACCAAACAGATTCGCCAGTTGGAGCATGCCAAGGATGTTCCGATTATTGCGATGACGGCAGACGCGATGAAAGGCGTGAAGGAGGAAGTGCTCGAAGCGGGTATGAGCGGCTATATTACAAAACCGTTCGATCCCATTCAGTTGTTCGGTTTGCTGCAGCGGTTGATACAAACTTCGAGAGTGAAGGGATATAAACAGATCGCGGCATCGTCTGAGACGACAGGTAGGCCGGATGTGAAATAAACGTACTGCGCTGCAAGCCATGGGGAGTGCGTTTTGATATAATGTAAAGGCAAGTACTAACGAAGCGGGTGATCATTCAGATATGCTAGTCATCAATCAACGCGAGGTTCTGGAATTGCTGTCCATGTCAGCTTGCATGGAAATCATGCAGGCTGTTTTGGCAGATTTGACGAATGGAGATGCCGTTCAATCGCTAAGAAGCGTTGTTCCACTGCAGGGGAGTCATGTTATGGGACTCATGCCGGCTTACTTGAAGCGGGAAGAGCGAGTGGGTGCCAAAGTGATTACCGTGCTGCCGGATAATCATGCGAAAGGGATGCCTTCGCATCAAGGGTTTGTTTCTTTGTTTAATTCAACCAACGGTCAATTGGAAGCCATTGTCGATGGTACCAAAATCACCGCGATCCGCACAGCGGCCGTCAGCGCGGTGGCGACTCGGCTGCTGGCGAGACCGGATGCCAGCACACTGGCGATGATCGGGACAGGCGAGCAAGCCAGAACGCACATCGAGGCGATGATGCTGGTTCGCCCGATCGAGAGGATTACGGTATGGGGGCCGAACCCGGCCCATGCCCGGAAGTTGAAGGAAGAGACGGAAGAGCGGTACAACCTTCCGGTCGAGGCCGTTTCCTCCGCGGCGGATGCCGTACGGGACGCGGATATTATTTGCACGGTGACGGCGTCGACGACACCTATTTTGCAGGAAGCGTGGATCAAGGAAGGCGCTCACATCAATGCTGTCGGTGCCTGCCGGGCGAAGGACCGAGAGCTGGATACCGAACTCGTGCGTCAAGCGGAGTTGTTCGTCGATCGCCGCGAGTCCGCCGTGAACGAAGCGGGGGATTACTTGATTCCCCTGAGCGAAGGGGCGATCGGGGAAGAGCATATTTTAGGAGAAATCGGAGAGCTATTGATCGGGCTTAAGCCGGGTAGGAGTTCGAGCGCAGCGATTACACTTTTTAAATCATTGGGGCTGGCTTGTGAAGATCTGGCAGCTGCTCATTATATTGTGCAAGAAGCGGTTCGTAGAAATAAAGGCACACAAATTGCATTTTAGGAGCGATTGTAGATGAAGACGAATCTCACGGAAGGCTTGTATCCTTTTCACTTAACGCCAGAGCAGGAGGACCGTGCGAGCCGGCTTCATGAAAACAGCATCCTTATTGATCTGCTGTTTCAAGGTCCATTGTCGCCTCAAGCGATCCCTGCGCAGATCTCCGAAAACATCCGTGAAGCCTGCGAGCCTTACCGGGATGAACCGATGGTGTACAGCGGCATGCCGAGCAAAATCATTCACGATATGGCGGCACGCGGGGAGCTTCCGGCATTCAAGGAAGAGTGGTACCGTTCAGGCATTACCGCGGGTAATCGCCAACTGAACATATCCGATATAGAGGGTCTTGTGACCAGCATGGGCGAAATACAGCGCCAATTCGATGCGAATGATTGGTTGGTCAAAGTGCTTAAGGCTGAAGATATTCGCGCCGCCAAAAGCAGCAATAAAAAAGCGGGCATCGTAACCGCGCAGGAAACGGATGGTTTGGGCAAAAATCTCGCCTTGCTTGATGCGCTCTATCATTTCGGTTTGCGTGTTTTGCAGCTCACGTACAACAATCAGAACTACATTGCTTCCGGCTGCGCGGAGCAGGCCAATGGCGGTGTCAGCAATTTCGGTGCGCGCTTCATTCGCAGAATGAATGAGCTGGGTATCATCGTCGACACCAGCCATTGCGGCAAGCAAACGACGATGGATGCATGCCGGCTTTCGACGGCGCCGGTGATCGCTTCCCATACTGGCGTAGAGGCTCTCTTTGGCCATATGCGCTGCAAAAGCGATGAAGAGCTCCAGGCGATTGCTGGAACCGGCGGCGTTATCGGCGTTTTTGCGATGCCGTGGTTCGTTTATCAGGACCCGAATGAAACGACAATCGAGCATGTGCTGGATCATATCGATTATGTGGTTCGGCTGGTCGGCGTTGACCATGTCGGCATTGGTACGGATTGGCCGATGAGCGATGTGGAGTGGTCTTTGGTGTATTTTAAAGAGCATATCGCACCGAGAATTGGCTTTGCCAAAGGGGACGGACCGTCTACCGAAACGGTGAAGGGACTGGAAAAGTACAGTTACTTTATCAATTTTACCCGTGGCTTGGTTGCAAGAGGGTATAGCGATGAAGTCGTTCAGAAGATTATGGGCGGCAACTGGCTGCGTGTTTTTGAACAAGTCTGGGGATAGGAGTTAACGGGGATGAGCACATATTTTCAGTCAACAACGTTTAATTTGTATTGTGCCGGTGTGTACGAGGGGAAGATCCGTTTTGCCGAAAAAGCGATTATGCACGCCAAAGTGGATGCTCGCAGGAGAACACAAATGCAGGAAAATGTCCTTCCGGAGAGGACGCCATACATATTGCCTTTTTCCAAAATCAGGTCGTCCTTGGCGCATTATGAGCAAGCCGTTTGGCAGGGAGACGAGGTTACGCTTGGCAATGGCGACCTTTATGTACGACATGTGAGCTATACGGCTGTGGCAGGCGTGGCGGGACGAGCGGGACGAGCGGGACAATTGGCAGGAACAGAGCAATCAGGACAAGAGAAGACATCTCAAGTTTGGGCGATGCGGAAGGATACGGCGCTCGACATCGTGACCGTAGATGGACGCATCATCGCGTTCGTGGCGCCGAACCGGTACGGCATGGAAGTGCTCGTGGCGGAAGGGCACGAAGCGTTGACCCCGCTTGTTGTGTACGAAGATCCACTCCTCTCGAAGCCGGAGTTTGGCGTGAACGATCTGGGCACCTTCCTCGTTCCGATGCGGGACGGCGTACGTCTGGCAACGGACGTGTACCTGCCTGAGGGTACTCGATCCCCGCAGGGGCTGCCGACGATACTCATTCGCACATGTTATGATCGCAACTTGCGTAAAGAGTTTTTCAAGCGTTGGGCGAACAAGGGGTACGCCGTCGTCAATCAGGATGTCAGAGGGCGTGCAGATTCCGAGGGAGAGCTGGTTCCGTTCTTTTATGAGCGGGACGACAGTGCGGATACGATCGACTGGATCGTGTCGCAAGAATGGTCAAACGGCAGCGTCGGCATGTGGGGCGCGTCCTATCTCGGATATGTTGTGACCGCAGCATCTACGAGCGGCCATCCGAATCTGAAGGCAGTCGTCAATGAAGTGAACGTAGGATCGCCATTTGTGGATACGGTACGTAAAGGCGGAACCGTATGCTCCTGGCCTTTGCTCTGCTGGACGCTTGCGCAGTCTGTTGGAACAAGGACGGATTTTGATATTTTTGCGGGTAAAACCGTTGATCCGGAGAAAGCCGTAGACGCCAGACCGATCAGGGAGGTTCCCCAGCAGATGATTGGCAGAGCTTCTGGCCCTTGGGATCTGTGGAGTGAGCATCCGGAATATGATGATTTCTGGAGAAATTGCACCTTTACGGAGCGTGGCGATCAGGTGAAGGTGCCGATGTTCGTCATCTCCGGTTGGTACGACGGAGACAGCGCAGGCGTATCGGAGACATGGAGGATGCTGACCAAGCATGATGTCCCCAACCGGAAAATATGGCTTGGACCGTGGGAGCACGGCCCTAACCGAGCAAGAGATCTGCTCGGTACCAGCTTCAGCAACGATGCGGTTGTTTACGATTATGACGTAAACGTGCTGCGCTGGTTCGACAGGTTCCTGAAGGAGCTGCCCAATGGCATCGATCAAGAGGCAAGGGCGAAATATTACGTTGTTGGAAGCAACGAGTGGCGAACGTCCGAGGATTGGACGCCTGCGGAGGCGCAAATCAAGAACTTTTATCTGGGGAGTAAAGGTCGGGCCAACTCCAGTCATGGAGACGGCGTGCTGATGGAGGCTCCTTCTCAGCAAAGTCCTGCGGATACATTTGTGTATAATCCCGAGGATCCTGTTGCTGACAGCGGTGAAAGAGAGCCGGAGAACATGCGGAAGCATGAGCTGCGCAGCGATATTCTCGTATATTCGAGCGCTGTGCTGGAGCGGGATTTAACCGTAGCGGGCGAGTTGTCTTGTGAACTATATGCGGCAAGCACCGGTGTTGATACGGACTGGGTCGTTACTTTGAGCGACGTCGATGCGCAGGGTAACTCGATTAAGCTTTCCAATTACATCGTGCGGGCGAAGTACCGTGGTGGATTGGATAATCCAGAGCTGCTTACGCCTGGTAAAATAGAGAAATACGCGATATTCATGCAAAATATCGCCCACACGTTCCGCGAAGGCCACAAATTGCGGTTCACGGTGACATCGTCGAGCAAGTTTATCGCGTTTCCTAACACGAATACCGGCATCAACCCTTATGAGGATCCGAAGCCAGTGATCGTGCAGCAAACGATTTACCACTCGGAGGAATATCCGAGTCATGTGAAGCTTCCGATTATTTTGTAATCGGGAGAGAATAGCGGGGAAGAGAAGACACCTGAAGAGGTGTCTTTTCATTTATGTAAGAGAACGATAATCCGCGTAAAGCTGAATTACAGCTAGAGCTCAACAATCAAACCGTCATAAGCAACCTCAATCCCATGAGGCTGAAAAATGTCAACCAAATCCTCATGCAGCAGCCCCGCATTATGAGAGAAGTGAGTCACGTAGATTTGTGCACCCGGCTTCAATACGCCGACTTCATCCATCCATGTTTTCGTTTCGAGTACGGCATCCACGTTCATATGATTGTTTCTGTGTCCCACTCGGCCTGTTGTGCATTCCAGGATAACCAAGTCGAACTGCTTATTCTTCAGCCAAGCCCACGTTTCATCCGGGAACCACCCGCTGTCGTTGCCATACAAGATAGTTTTCCCATTCTTTTCGATGGAATAGAGCAAGCAGGTTTCGAGAGGATCATGATCCGCCAGCAGTGGAACGACCGTCGCCGTTTGCGTCTCTACAGTCTGGAACGGAATCACACGGTGGAATTGATAGTTGTGCTTCAGTCCATTCAGTGCTTGAAAGATGAGGCGGAATGGAAGGTCATGTCCGTAAACATGCATGGTTTCTTCGCCTGATTGGGCGTAGCCTTTCGCGCGAATGGCCATATCTTCAGCATATAGATGGTCTGAGTGTGAATGGGTGATGAGCAGATCCTTTACGCTGTTCATATCAATTCCGTACTGCAGCGAGTGCATCAAGGTATCGGGCGGAAAATCGACCTTCAAGTCATGGTCAAACATGACGGAAGTACGGGAACGAATATTTTTCCCTCCGCGTTCGCGGGCTTGTTTGCAGGTAAGACATTGGCAGAAGAGCGAGGGGATGCCCTCATATGCCGCTGTTCCCAGAAAATGAACCTTCATGAATAAATCCTCCTTAGCGCTTAGAACATTGTTGTTTCATGATAGTTTAGTGTTGTTTATTGTGTGAATGTTGTTGGATTCTTGTTGTTTATTGCCAATTGTATCCCCGCTTGGCAGCGCTGTCAATGGAGAAAAATGATTACTAAGGTTCCAAACAAAGGGAAGAATAAAAAAACAAATCCCGTTGGTTGGAGGTCATCAGCAATGTTTAAATTGAAAGAACGGGGCACAACGGTGCCGACGGAACTCATGGCAGGGGTCACGACGTTTTTGACGATGGTTTATATTGTGATTGTGAACCCGGGGATTCTAAGCAAGGCGGGGATGGATTTCCACGGGGTGTTCATTGCGACGGTGTTGGCAAGCATTGTGGCGACGCTGATTATGGGGCTTTTTGCGAATTACCCGATTGTGCTTGCTCCGGGAATGGGGTTGAATGCGTATTTTGCTTTTAGCGTCGTAGGAGGAAGCGGTGTCAGCTGGCAGACTGCGCTTGGTGCTGTTTTTGTCGCAGGAGTCTTGTTCATTGTGTTATCGTTGACTTCTTTCCGATATATGCTGCTGGACGCGATTCCTACAAGCTTGAAGCATGCCATCACTGCGGGGATCGGCTTGTTTATCACATTTATCGGCCTGCAAAATGCCAAGGTCATCGTAGCTTCTCCCTCAACGCTGCTAACATTAGGTGATCTTAGAGAACCCATGACCGCATTGACGATCATTGGCCTTATCGTCTCGCTGATCCTGATGGCTTATCAGGTGCGTGGCTTTTTGTTCTTCGGCATGTTAATTACCGCTGTATTGGCTTGGATTATGGGACTGTTGACAATGCCGGAAGCATTCATTGCAGCACCGACGGGGCTTTCTGCGACGGCTTTTCAGCTAGACATCAGCGGTGTTTTTTCGGGCGGGATGTACGCTGTCATTTTTACATTTTTATTGATTACGCTATTTGATACAACGGGAACGATGCTTGGGGTTGCTGAGCAAGCGGGGCTTCTCAAGGACAATAAATTTCCGCGCTCAAGAGGCGCGCTGCTGGCCGATGCGATAGGGACCTCGACGGGGGCTTTGCTTGGAACGAGTCCCACCTCCGCGTATATTGAGTCCAGTTCCGGCGTTGCTGTAGGCGGGAGAACCGGACTGACGGCGATCACGGTGTGCGTATTGCTGGCCTTAACCTTGTTCTTCTCGCCAATCATTGCTGTGCTTGCCAGCATTCCGGCGATTACTGCGCCTGCATTAATTATCGTCGGTTTCCTTATGATGAATGTGCTGCGAAAAATAGAGTGGCAGGACTTGGAGGAAGCCTTTCCGGCTTTTCTAATCGTGGTGTTGATGCCCTTGACGTATAGTATTGCAACCGGAATTGGCATCGGATTTATCGTATATCCGGTATTAAAGCTGCTACGCGGAAAAAGAAGCGATGTGCACCCGATATTTTATCTATTTGCGGTGCTATTCTTTATTCAGATTGTGTTTTTCAGTCATTGAGCAAAAAAATTGCCTAATAAATAAATGAATGTAACGGGGGCACCTTAACCGGTGTCTTTTTTTATAGTGGCTAGCTTATCGCGGACGGAGGTCTCCAGCTTATAGATTCGCTGCTTCTCGTCATTGACTTGACGCAAGAGGGAAACCATGGAGCTTAGGGTGCTTTGGACCCCGGTCGCATCCCCTTTCTTGGCGCTTTTTTTAAAAGCGCTCCATAGCGGAGACAGGCTTTTGCGAGAGGATTGGACAGCGCTCATTTTGGCTTTTATTTGCACGTTAGTCGGGTTGATGTCATCGAGACGTTCACGTAAACCTTTCGTTGCTTTGGAGGCTTTATCCTTGGCAGCCCGGTGGGCTTTCTCCTTCGATTGAATGTCTGCGCGCGCTAGCTGGGCGGGAATTTTTAAAGCTGTGGCCTGAATGCGGAGCATGGTGTTCAAGCTTTTATTTTTGAGCGGCCGCACGTCTTCGATTTGTTTATTAATTGCGGTGTAACGGGATAATAATGGTTTGTAGCGCTCCCTAGTTCGCAAAACCTCCTCTTCCAGCTTGGCTAGTTGAGCAGCGTCGATTGTTTTAGCCTGTTTACTTAGCGCTGTCAGTGCCTCTTTATTCTGGTTGTGCTGCAGCGTAATTGAATGATCCCATTCTTCTTCCTGCTTCTGAAGGGTGAGCAGTTCATCCTGTAAAGAGTGGATACGATTGGTTTGAGCTTGGGTGGAAGCGGCTAGCGTTTTATCCAAGAGTCCGGCTGTGAAGTTGAACGGAGCTGCTGCAGACGCCTCCCCCGGAAGGGCTGAGACTAGAACAAAAGCGGCGAGAAGTACAGTGAATAGGTTCAGATACAAGCCTCCTTAAACTTTCGAGGAAAGACAAAAAAAGCACCTGCAAGAATAGGCATTAGCCTTATCCTACGGGTGCTTCCCAACGTAAGTTTTCGCTCGAAATATGATAAATGTACTATATCAAGCGACCGCGCAAAGTGTCAATACGAACACCAAAATTTGCTCACGGAGCTTTCGTACTTTACACTAGATAAGACTGGTAAAATAACCACGACTAAAGGATGGAACTGCCATGATGACTCAACTTTCTATGAATGATTTGAAACGATTTAAGCACGAAATTACAAGGTTTATGATGACGTACAAATTCGCATTGGACGCCATGGAAACCCGCGTAGAAATCTTAGTGCAGGAATTCGAGATGCTGCATGAATATAACCCTATCGAGCATACCAAATCCCGCTTGAAATCGCCCGAGAGTATTTTTCATAAGCTCAGTAGGAAGGGAGGGGACATGTCTTTTGACGGGATCAAAGCATGTGTGAAGGATATTGCCGGCATGCGGATTACATGCTCATTCGTCTCGGACATCTATGCCATCTCCAATATGCTCAAAAACCAAAGCGACCTGAAGGTGCTGGGGGAGAAAGATTACATCAAGCATCCGAAACCGAATGGCTATCAAAGTCTTCATTTGCTGGTTGAAGTGCCGGTGCATTTGACGGATCGGCAAGAAAGCGTGTGTATTGAAATTCAAATACGCACCATCGCGATGGACTTTTGGGCCAGCCTGGAGCATAAAATATTTTATAAGTTCAATGAAGGCAATCAAGCTGTGCCAGCGCGATTGTTGGAAGAGCTTAGACAAGCGGCTATGGCAGCATCTGCGCTTGATCTGCAAATGGAGCGTCTGCATGCGGAAATCGAAGAGATTAAAGAAGAGCAGACGTCCGACATTTTGGCGAGTGACGCGCTCAATAAGATTGTCATTAACAATCAGCAGTTTGCGCTGCCGCAGGCATTGTTGGAGCTTTTGAGTGATGATGACGGAAAGTAAGATTTTATCCTGCAAATGGATGCTTTGCCTGCGTACTTCTGTGCTATAATGAAAGGATTGGAACAGAAGGGTGTTGCTTCGGACATGCAGGTATTTGAGGATTGGAATCAAAAAGTGAAAACAACGTTCAACGCAACAAGTAATGAAGTAGTATTAACGGTAATGGAAGCTGGGAAATCGTTAGGTCTGACCAAGGATCAGATGAAGCAGTATGTAGACAAAAACAATTTAACCAAGGTGCCAATTATGAGAAGTGTACATCGCTACTTGCTGTTGAAAAGCGAGATTGATGAGATTGTGGGGAAATCATGAAAAACGGCGAACAAACGTATGCAAATCACCGCAGAATGCATCCATTGTTTCACTATGTGTTCTCTTTGTTAGCGTTAATTCTATTGGTTACGTCAATCGTAGAGTTAATTAGATCCTTGCAATCAGGGGAACAATTGCTGCCTTCATTTCTTTTTCTACTCATTTCTATCATTGTGATCATTGTATTTCTGCTGATTCGTACCTATCCGTTGAAAGCACAGGATCGTGCGATTCGTGCAGAGGAGAATCTCAGGCACTATGTGTTAACTCAAAAGCTGCTGGATACGAGATTAACAGTTGGTCAGATCGCTGCGCTGCGCTTTGCCTCCGACGAAGAGTTTCCTGCTCTATGTCAGAAGGCGGCTGACGGGCAATGGTCATCGGATACGATTAAGAAATCCATCAAGAGCTGGAGAAACGACGATTATCGCATATAGGTTGAAAGGGGCTTCCCAGAAGGGTCATATCTGACCTTCTGGGAGAGCCCCTTTATTTGTTGCGCAGACGTTCCTTGCGCAGCAGGTAAATAAAATACGGCGCGCCGATCACGGCCGTCATGATCCCTACAGGCACTTCCCGCGGGAGGATGATGATGCGGCCGAGGAGGTCGCCGAGCAGCATCAAGTCCGCGCCGACGACAGCCGCGAGCGGGATCAGCCACTGATGCCGGCTGCCGACGAGGCTGCGCGCGATGTGCGGGGCGATCAGGCCGATGAAGCCGATCGCGCCCACTGCCGACACGGAGATGCCGGCCAAAGCAACGGCAAGAAGCAGCAGCAGGAAACGCTGCTTCACGATGTTGAGGCCCAGCGAGGCGGTGATGTCGTCGCCAAGCAGAAACACATTCAGCTTCGCAAAATTCGCCCACACGATGGGCAGGAGCACTGCGATCCACGGCAGCAGGGTGTAGACATCGTGCCAGCTGCGGCTCCACAAGCTGCCGGAGAGCCAGAGCAGTGCCATGTTGATATCGCTGGGATGCCTGATAATCAAGTACTGTGTGCCAGCTTGGAACACAGTACCGATCGCTACGCCCACCAAAGCTAATGTGGAGGGGCTGAGCGTTAACCGGCGGCTGAGCAGCAGCAGAAGCAGGAAGGCCATGAAGGCGCCGGCGAAAGCCGCAATCGGCAAGACGTAGCTTGGCGATTTGGGGAATAGAAAGAGCACCGCTGCCGCCATGAAGCCGGCCCCTTTCGTAATTCCCACGACGTCAGGGCTGGCCAGCGGATTTCGCACTAAGCCTTGCAGAATGACGCCGCCGGCAGCTAGCCCGAAGCCCGCTAATATCGCAACCAGGACGCGGGGCAAGCGGACTTGATGCACAATGAAGTAGGACTGGCTTTGTGCATCCGTCAAACTGGACCATACCTCACCAAACGGAATACGCACAGCGCCTACGTGGACATACAAGGCCGTTAATACAAACATGATAATCAAAGCCACAATTAGTGAGATGGAGGAGGTGTGTGTGTATTTTCTCACTTTGCACCTCCTTGCTTACGTGCCAAGTATATGAAATATGGCGCACCGATCACTGCAGTCACAATACCGACCGGGGATTCGAAGGGAAAAGCAATGAATCTGCTGAGAAAGTCGGCATAGACGAGCAAAATTCCTCCGAGCAGAGCCGTCATTGGCCCTAGAATATGCAGGTTCGGCCCAATCATCGCCCGGGCGATGTGTGGAACAAGCAAACAAATGAAGCCGATCGGGCCGCATAGGGCTACGGCAGATCCGGCGAGCAGGAGCACAAGCACGATACTGATGCCGCGCACGATGTTGACGCGCTGGCCTAAGCCTGCCGCAATGTCATCATCAAGCAGCAGCAGCTTGAACGCCGGCAGCATCAGGCTGAACAACGCCATCCCCCCTATGAAGAAGGGGAAAATGATTCGCACGTCCGACCACCCTGCTTGATTCAGGGAGCCGACAAGCCAGAAAATCATGCTATCCGTGGCATGCTGATTCATAATGATGAAGCCTTCCGTCAAGGAGGACATGAGGAAGTGGATCGTGATGCCGGCTAGCGCCAGGCGCACATATTGCTGGCGTCCTGCGCCCGCTAACGACCAGATCAGCAGCGCGCTCAGGGCGGCCCCGACAAAGGCAAAGCCGATGAGCCCAAAGTTACCAAAATGGTGCAAGATAACAAGTCCGATCACAACGGCTAACGCCGCCCCGGCATTAATCCCGAATATATGGGGGGATGCCAAGGGATTTTTGGTTGTGATTTGAGTCAACATACCCGCCAAAGCTAGCTGCATCCCGACGATACACGCCATGATGGCGCGTGGTAAGCGAAGCGTTTGGATGTACAGGTGGGCTTTGTCGCTGCCCTGATAAGTCACCGCTTCGTACAAAGTGCGCCAGGAGACATAGGCCTGGCCCCATTTCAAATTGCAAATCACGCCGATCAGCATCACAAGAACAGCGGCAGAAAATAGGAAGAGCAGAGGCCATTTCTGGCTCTGCTTCTCAGTTCTAGGCTTCATTGGACTATTGCCCCAAATTCTTCACGACATCATCAAGAATTTTCTCGGATCCGAGGAATCCGCGCGAAAGAGACCAGTCACGACGCTCTACAGTAAATACTTTCTTGTTAGCTACAGCGTCAATTTTCTGCCATAGCGGATTTGTTTCCCATTGTTTAACAATCGTTTCTTTCTCCGTTGGCATCAGGAACAGCACTTGCGGATTTGCTTCTACGAGCTGCTCAAGTGTAATTTGCGGGTAGGCAGCGGCATTTTTAACTGGATCTGTGTAACCAAGCATTGCTAGGAAAGAACCGCTGTAAGCGTGGTCCGAATGTGCGAAGAATCCTTTGGGATTCACAACCGCTGGAAGTACGCGAAGGTTTGTAGCGGTTAGTTTCTTTTTCACCGCATCAACTTTAGCTTGGTGTTCAGCTAGACGTTTCTTCCCTTCCTCTTCCTTACCGACAGCTTTGGCGATGATGCCAACGTTTTTCAGCATTTGATTGTAGTCAGCTTGGAAATCATCCAATACAAGGACCGGTGCAATACCTTTAAGCTGGGCGATGGCATTCTTATGTTTGTTGATGTCAGCAATGATTAGGTCCGGTTTCAATGAGGAGATTAATTCAATGTTCGGCTCGTAACGGGAGCCTACGGACTTGTAGGTTTTGAGTTGGGCTTTGACAGAATCCATCAATAGATCCGGGCTGTCATCATCCGCAACACCAACTGGCTGTACGCCCAGTGTGACGAGGATGTCCGTGAATCCGAATTCCATTGCTACGATGCGTTCGGGTTTTTTAGGCAGTTCAAGTGTTCCTGTTGCATCCTGTACGGTGATTTTTCCGTCCGCTTGAGCGGCAGGTTTCTGGCTGGCTGCGGCAGGCGTAGTTGTTGCTGCTGCGGTTTCGGTATTCGTCGATTTGCCGCAAGCCGCTAGGCTCAGTGCAAACACGGTGATCAATGCGAGCAGGCTAAAACGAGTAAAAAAGTGTTTCATTTTGTTGACTCCCCCATGACAATGATTATTATTCTCATTTGAAATAATACGCTCAATTGCCGCGTATGGACATGTCTGATTTGCATAATCAGCATGTCTAATTATTAGATTAATTATGGTTGGCGATGAATTCCGACGGGGAGGTGCCGGTCTTCTTTTTGAATACTTTGCTGAAATGGAAATAGTCGATGAATCCGACGCGTCCTGCCACTTCTTTGGCCAGTAAATCGGTGTGAAGAAACATTTGCTTCGCTTTCTCAATGCGCAGGGTGTATAAGTAATTCATCATCGTCATCCCTGTTTGTTTTTTAAAAAGAACGGTAAAATAGCCGACACTCATACCTGCCCGTCGAGCCAGCATCGGAAGCGAAAGCTTCAACATATAATGCTCGTTCATATAGGAAAGGATTTCCTCGATGGATTCGTTGGATGACTTCTTGTCCTGAGTTAAATGAGATTCATATAGATAAATGAAAAGAATACGCTCCAGCATCATGCGCTTGCGAATCGTTTGAGCGGCTATTTCCTCTGCCGACAGTGGATGGATGTCCTCCGTTGTCCGGAGCAGCTCGTCCAACATATAGTGGATTTTGATTTCACTCAAGGTTGTGAGAGGGCCATGCAAAGACCAAGGGTAACCGTCAGGTATCATCCTGTAGGTGATAACGATGTATTCGGCGGTTTTGGTTTTGGGAACTTGTATAGTGTAGGGACCATGCTCGGGATGGCAGGCATAGGCTTGCGAACAAACCGATGGTTCCTGGTTATTCTGATGCAGCGTTATATGACCGCGACGAACAATAATAAGCTGGTACATGCCAGCTGGACATCCGAGTGTAAGGGAGGTGCTGCACGTCTCGATCTGCTCAATGAGCGGGACGAGGGGGATAAGCTGTTGAAAATTCATATTCGGAATCCTTTCCAATCCTAGAAAATGCTTTCTTTGATAGTGACACAGAAAGGGGCTTGCAACAAGTGGAGAAAATTTGCAAATGAGGGCGAGTTCCGGCTGAATCTGTCGAAAGGTGGCTACTTGGGGGACTAGCGAATGAGCTGCTATGGGTGGGGTTTGTGGCATTTTAACCTTGGCGAGCCAGTAAACATGAAAAAAACCGTCTCAAAAGTAGAAATCTCTACTTTCGAGACGGCTCTCGCGTGATTATAAGGCGTAGACGCTTCTAATAATAATTTCGGGCAGTTCGGCTTGTTGAGCGTAGTACTGCTCAGGTGTGATACTGCCGCTGGACAGGCGCTCGTTGAGCTGTTCGATGAGCTCAGCGAGCTGAAGATCAATTACTTTTTGCACATCGACCTTATTCGCCTCAGCGATATCGGCCAGTGACAGCCCATTATATTGGGCATTGTAGATGTCTTCCTCGGAAGCTAGCCCAAGAACGTGGAGCAGGTCATATTTTGCGGCTAAAAGTTGTTTTTCCATCATAGATACCACCGTAGACAGGTTATAGTCCAGCTGTTGGATTCAGCTGGAGGTTGTGTTCCCAAAAGGGTCCTGCTCCAGTATATGCAGGGGTTCGCGATATGGCTTGGGGACTTACCTTATTACACCAATTGATCGTGATTGAATCACGGAAAAAGAAAAAAAAAGCTATCCCCCAATCTTGCAAGCAAGATCACGAAGGGATGGCTCTTTATCGTTTTTTCTACCCTTGCCAAGCACCTATAATGATGCCGCCGATGACATAGGCCACCAGGTGGTAGCCGACGGTGATGAAGTATAGAGGGAGCTTCGCGTTTTCGAATAGGTAATTCATGCCGATTTTCAGAGAGATACTCAGTCCGATCAACGCGCCGACCGCAAGTCCGGATACCCAAGTGGTTTCAGTGCCCATCGTGGCGCTTCATTCTTGTAAATGAAGTTTCTCTTCGATCTGGTACGAAAGTATACCATCGACCCCCCACCAATGTAGCAGTAATAAATTACTCTTGTGTGGGAAGGCGCAAAGTGTATGCTGAGCTACAATAAATTTGTAAGCAAGTGCAGAACACGAAGGAGGCAGGGCAGCGCGATGATCCGTTTTAAACGAAAAGTGATGATCGGTTCATTGAGCCTCTCGACTTTCCTCATCATGAGTACGGCCTATGCCTACTCCGATGCAAGTTTGCCGCTGCAAAACTGGTATAAGGCGAGTTTTCAGACGGGCAAGAGCGAAGTGGACAGCAAAGCTATGCGTGCTTTGAACGAAAGCAGACAAGCCATGCAAGCAGGGGTAGATGAGATGCTCTCAAGCAATGCCGCCAGACTGAGGCAGGTTCAGGGCGCTCGGAGCCAACAAGCGAGGAACCGCGTAGAGGCGGTTAGCCAAGACTACGCAAGTCAAATTGAAAGCATAGCGGAAGAGCTGACGAAGACCGAAGGGCCGGCGCAATTTGACAAGTATGTCCTTGCTTCGAATGAGAAGCTGGACCGTGAAGTAGATGAGTTGGCTGTTCAGGTGCTTCGGGAATTAACGTTAACATCAGGGAAGTAGACCATCTTTGTGAATTATGATTCAACAAATAAAATGATGCCAAGGGAGATTGATGAACGATGAAAGCATTGAAAAGTAAATTAGCAGTTGGGGTTATCGCAACAGGATTAGTAGCGGGTATGGGAACAGCTTTTGCAGCAACAGACGCTGGCGGTCAGCTTCAAAGCTGGTATAACAGCGCCACTAAAGTAACAAAAGCTTTAGTAGCTGGAGACGTTGCAAGCTTCGTTGCTTCCAATAACGACAAGATGGTTTCGGATTATAAAGCGATCAACAATGGTGCTGTGAATGATGTAAAAACAGCAGGCACAACAGAAACGACACAAACGCAAGGCGCTATCAACGGTCAAGTAACGACGTACTCCAATGCCATTGACGCGAAAAAAGGAAGCATTGTAGCTAACATGCCTGGCGAGTACGACAAAGTCGTAAGTGATGCCAACAACTTTAACAATGGTGTTATCGATGGCCTTGGATTTGCCGGCAAACTAGACATCATCCACGATGTAAACGAGCAAGGCAAAAAATCCTTGAATGCTCTGGAAGCTGGCGTTGCAACAACGCAAACGCAAGCGGCGGCGACATTGACTACAAAAATTGAAACGACAAAAACAGAGCTTAACAACTTGCTGAGCCAAGAAAGAACAGCAGCATCCAAAGAAATTAAAGATAACTTAACAGCTAAAATTGCAGCTAAATTGGCAGAACTTCAAAAGCTTGCTGATGATCTGGAAGCAGCTAACATTAAAACAATTACGGATAAAGGCGACGCTCTTGAAGCTTCTGGTAAAACAGCTCTGGAGAACATCGTACTTAACGGTTTGAAATAATAAAATGCCTTAAGCGGACGGGCCCCGGTTTCGGGGCCATACGCTTACTTTGAGAAAAGGGAGGAATGGACATGATGAGCAGAAATGAGAAGAAGCGTAAGATGAAGTCCAAGCGAATTGTCGCAGCCGGAATTGTTTCTTTAACTGTCGTTCTCACGGCGTCCGCTGGAATTTCCTATGCGGATATGGATATTGCCGGTGCAATGGCTTCTTGGTTTAACAAGAAGACGGAGCAGGTCATCCAAGGATTGGATCAATCCATGAAATCAGAGACGGATGCGCAGAAGGAAATGTTAAAGAAAGAATTGCAGCTTCGACTTGAAGCATCCACTAGAAGTCTTCAATCTTTCACAGATACGCAGAAACAGCTTCATCTGCAGGCACTCGAGCAGCATGCACAAAGCCTGCTTGCCGGCACGGAGGTCAAAACGGAGCAGGACCGCAAACAAATTTTGGATAAGCTGCAAACCATTCTCGACAGCGCTAAAGATGCCATGGACTCATTAGCAGGCAGCTATGTACCGCCGGCTGTGGTTTTCACGCAGAGCCCGCCTATCATTTTGGTAGCGCCGCCACCTAGCGCACCAGCGATACCGCCTGCAGCACCGCCTGTAGTACCGCCGTCAGTAGTACCACCTTCAGTACCACCTTCAGTACCACCTGCGGCACAACCGGAGATCCAACCTCCGACTGTCATTTCGGATGTCTATGGGCAGCAGCAGAAGTAAGATGCAAGTGTAAATCATGTCGCGTACAATCGATCATAATTTAGCAAGAAAGTTAGCGAGGGTGGGAAAGCATCATGGCAGATGAAGTTTTGGCACGTAAGAAGCCGGCAGCGACTAGGCATAAAAGTGAATTCTGGGGTTGGGTTCGATTCATTTTACTGCTCTCTCTAGCCTTTATATTGATTAATAACATGATAGGACTGACGAGGGTTTCCGGTAATTCCATGAATCCAACGCTGCAAAGCGGCAATGTTCTGCTAATGAATAAAGTATCGCTATTTTTTAAAACGCCAAAGTACGGCGATGTGGTCGTTATCAAGGATGACCGCTTAGAATTCAGCATTATAAAACGTGTCATTGCCGTTCAAGGCGATCGCATATTCATTCGAGATGGCGTCATCTACGTTAACGAAACACCGCTGCCTGAGCTGTATACAGCCGGCAAATCGGAAAATATGGACGTACAGACGATTCCAAGCGGCTACCTGTTCGTAGTTGGAGACAATCGCAACTTGGGAGAAAGCAAGGATAGCCGTGACCCCTCGCTGGGTCCTGTACACATCAAAGATGTGAAAGGTTATGCCATCTTCTCGCTGCTGCCGATGCATCGGATTGCGGAGCCTCTTGACCTGTAAAGCCAAAAAAAGATCCGGCGGGTTATCCCGGCGGATCTTCCTTTATGTATAGGTAATTAACGCTGCATTTCGAATTGAACTAACCCTTTGGACAAGGCATATAAGGCGGCTTGCGTCCGATCCGCTAGCTCTAACTTGGCCAGAACCTGGCTCACGTGCTTCTTGACGGTGAACTCCGTGATATAGAGGGCGTTAGCAATTTCCTTGTTCGAGCGGCCTTTACCGAGCGACATCAACACTTCAAGTTCTTTGGGAGTCAGTTCAGACAACTCTTGCTTTTCTCTGCCTGATTTATGCTCCATAATCGACCCCATTAATACCGGATCATAGTACTTACGACCGCGAGCGACAACTTCAATACCGTATAACAAATCTTCTGGAAACGCTTCCTTTAAACAGACGCCTTCAATTTGCATAGACTGTGCGAGCTGAAGCTCACTTTGCGTGATGGATGAAGTTAAAATGATATATTTACAAGCATGTCCAGCCCTGCGTGCCTCTTGTATGAAGTCGATGCCGTTCTCATTCCCCAGATTCAA
Source organism: Paenibacillus anseongensis (assembly GCF_009757995.1). Lineage (NCBI taxonomy): Bacteria > Bacillati > Bacillota > Bacilli > Caryophanales > Paenibacillaceae > Paenibacillus > Paenibacillus anseongensis. The sequence continues at coordinate 222,400 of NZ_WSEM01000023.1, read as the reverse complement.
ATCTACGAGCACAAGATCGGGGTTCGTCTGATCCAGAAGTCGTAAAGCCTCCGTCGTATTCGCTGCTTCCCCAACAATATTCATGAACTGACCAGATGAAACAATGGTGCAAATACCTTTGCGAACAAGCGGATGGTCATCAAGGATAATCATATTCATCGATTGGTTTCCCTCCAAATTGATGCGATCTATGCTATACTGAAACTAGGTATAATTTCCTAGTGCTTTTTACCTATGATTGTTGTTGACTGCTTCATTGTATAACAAATGTAGTCGAAAGACCATTAAGAATTGATAAAGTTTAGGAGTATTTGTCGATGTTTCTAACTACCAAATCGAGCTTGTATGTATTTTTTGGAGGCAGATGGGTGCTGCTGTTGATGGGGCTCCTGATTTATACCAAATCGGGGAACGTGACGCCGGGATTGTTGTTGGCGGCGGTTCTTTTTCACACGGCCTACAGTCTGTTATATCTTTTTAAAATGGGTAAAAAAGCCGCGATTGCAGCATCTGCTGTTGATATCGGTTTTGGAATTTACCTGCTTTGGCTAACAGGAGGGTTGTCCTCACCGTTCTTAATCTACTGTTTTACCGGTCTATTAATGGTCAAACGGTTTGTGACATGGCGGGGGTATTACCGGATCTCTTTTTGTTATGCGCTTTTACTCCCGTTCATCTTTGCGCTGACTTCTGAGAGGGCTGCGTACATCTATCTGCTGAACCATTTTGATTATAGCTTTGTTGTTCTCGGTTACTTTTGTTTGATAAGTTTTGCACATTACACCATCCAAGCAGTACGTAAACAATACCGCAAGCTGGTGATGATTTATTCCTCTCGTTTTATGGCTCGACAGCCGAGGAAGCAGGGGGGCATTCTTTATTTAGAAGGGCTGCTCAAGAAAATTTTGGATGAGCGTGAAGTCATTCTCTGTATGGAAAGCGATAGACAGAACGAGAAAGCGCTGAGCTGGAAACATACCTATTTCACGAACTATATGAAGCAAAATACGTCGCTGCACGGTCAGAGGATGTATGCCCAATTACCATCTCCTACAGGTGAATTAGAGTCGCTGTACATCCAGACGCTGCTCGATCGGGGCGGGAAATCCTATGGCTGGCTGTTGGTGAAGGCGGAGAAAAATGAATTATCTATCCTGCACAAAATGTACATCCAGTTCCTTCTTATAAGGCTGGAAGCCATTCATTTCAGCGACGAGGAGCTGCTGGAAGCAGAGGAAGCCGCGGTCGCGATAGAGCGCAATACGATTGCACAAAACATTCATGACGGCATCACACAAGAGCTGTTCTTCATCTCTATTCAGCTGTTTCAGTTGAAGAATGCCCTACCTGCGCATGCGCGTGATGAAATGCTTCCTTACGTAACCGAGATCGAGAAGAAGGTGAAGGAAAGCCACCGCGATATCCGGCAATTCATTACCGAGCTTAAGGATGAAAAGAGAACGCTGAATCTCCATTACGCGATTGAAAAAATGCTGCAGCGCATCACAGAACACACGGGGGTAAAGCCAATTTTTGAACATATCGGTTGGGTTTCGCAAGAACAGGTGGACGTTGAAGGCGCGATTTATCACTTGGTGGAAGAAGCGGCCAATAACGTCATCAAACACGCAAAAGCGAAGCATCTCCACGTTACGATTGAGGTTACGAGCGTGCAATGGACGGTAATGATTAAGGATGACGGAATCGGAATGAAGTCCGTGGACAGGCATCAAGAGGGAAGGTTTGGATTAGGCGGTATGGAGAGCCGGATTAGGGCTTTGAATGGCTCAATTACATTCCAATCTGAGGAAGCTATGGGAACAACAGTTACCGCATATATACCGCGCGAAAGGAGCACAGCTTATGCATAAAGTCATTATTGCCGATGACAGTTCCATCGTAAGGGCAGGTCTCCGCATGCTGCTGGGCAGCTGTGGTGCTTACACGGTAATGGGCGAAGCTGCCAATGGCAGTGAAGCGATTGAGCACGCCCTCTCATTCGTGCCGGATCTGCTGCTGACGGATCTCAAAATGCCAGGCATACCGATTATTGATGGTGCGAAGGCGCTTAAGAGCATCTATCCGCAGATGAAAATCATTATCCTGACCGCATTTGATGAAAGTGAGGATATTTATCGTGCCTTCCAAGCCGGTGTGGACGGTTATTTAATGAAGGATACGAGCCCAGAGGTCATATTGTCGACCATTGATGAGGTTATGAAAGGAATTTCTTATTTCCAATGCAAAGAGTTCGGAACCTATCCAGTCTCCAAAAGGAGTTCGCTTATATGAACTTGCAGCGCCTCGGGAATCAGCCCGTCGATCAACTGATGATGTTCATCATTGCAAGTATGGCTTCGTTATGCACGATTGGCGGGATGCTCTACTGGCTTGTTATCCGAGACTCGGAATCATATCTTTATATGGTAACTTCGCTCACGGCGTCGCTTTTCTGTTGGGGAATTCTTGTCATTCAAAAGAACTTGCCCAAAGAGAATGTGTATACAAAGCTCATATCTCCATTGATCATCTTCGTTGTTGTTGTCGTGACTACGCTGTACAACCCTTTGTCCTTGTGGCACATGTGGGTGGCGATTGCCTTTTGTCCCATTTTGCTTAGTTTGCTGGTAGATTCCAAAATATATGTATACGGCTGCCTCATTGTTATGATGTACGTCGTGCTTCTCACTATATTCGGGCCAACTTCTGTTATAGTTGGAGACATTTCACCGATTATTGCTGCCATAACCAGAGGTGTGTATACATTTGGAAGTGCGATCTTGGGAGGAGTCATCCTTGTTTCACGCAACCAGTTCAAAAAACGTGTCGAAGCTTTGGCTTTCCAGCAGCAGAAACAGCAGGTGATTAACCTTCTGCAAAGTTTTATTCCCGTTGGCGAGCGGAAAACCCAGACGTCGCGGAAAGAAATCGGAGAGATGAGCATGCTGCTCAAATCACTGGTGAAGGCTTATGGGGGATTGCGCGTGCAGGAATGGGAAATTGATCTGCTGTCGCTTCTGCATTTTGTTAGCAGGGTCAAACTGCCGGATTATATGTTCGAGAAGGAAGGCAAGTTGTCCGAATTCGAATTCGAAGTTGTCCAGGAGCACTGCTACATGGCCAAGGAATTATGCGAAGGCATCCCTGACTTTCAAGAGGTGGAGAAGGCATTCCTGTATCATCATGAAAAAGTGGACGGCACCGGCTACCCGTATCAGCTTGCTGGGGACCAAATCCCGCTGCTATCGCAGATGCTAGGATTAGTGGAAGTATTCCTGGCGCTAACGACGCCGCGTTCCTACAGGCAAGAGATGTCCCAACGTGAAGCCTATGCCGAAATTCAAAAGCTGGTGGGGCATTCGTTCCGCGCGGATATCGTGGAGATTTTTGGGGAAATCATTGATTGAATCGATTAGCTCTTTCGTACCTAATATCCAATATTACCCTGCTCGAATCACGCCTACTCCAGCCTTTTCTGTGGAATATTAGTAACAGTCTATGAAGGCTGAACTCAACCACAGAAGGCAAGGAGTGAATCTGCACCCGTGAATTACATCCGTATCCTTACCGTCGTGATGGCGATGCTGTTCGGACAGGCCATGCTCGTATCCGCTGACGGGTCTTATCATTTCGGCTTCAAAAAAAGCACCAAAGGACAACGTCCCTCCATTGATGAAGAAGGCTTCAAGAATCTGTTGAAGCAGCATGGAGCTATTTTTACAGGTGATCTAACGGTCAAAGAATTGTACCTGACGTTTGATAATGGTTATGAGCAGGGGTATACAGGCAAAATTCTGGACGTGCTAAAAGAAAAGCAAGTGCCAGCGATCTTTTTTGTGACCGGCCATTATATCAAAACCGAGCCGGAGCTGCTTAAGCGCATGGCGCAAGAGGGCCACTTGATTGGCAACCATTCTTGGAGCCATCCCGACATGAGCCAAATTTCCGCTGAGCGGATCAAGAAAGAGCTCGATCAAGTGAGGGATGGCGTGAGCGCGGTCACTGGGCAGAAGGAGATGCATTATTTGCGCACGCCGCGGGGCATCTTCAACGGTCAGTCGCTAGCCGTCAGCCAGCAGATGGGCTACACGAACGTGTTCTGGTCCATTGCGTACCGCGACTGGGAGCCCAAGCAGCAAAAGGGCTGGGAGTATGCGTATAGAAATGTGATGGCGCAGCTGCATCCTGGCGCGGTGATTTTGCTGCATTCCGTATCCAAAGATAACACGGAGGCACTCGCCAAAATCATTGACGACGCCAGAAGTCAAGGCTATCAGTTCAAGAGCTTGGACGAGATGAAAACTCGTACACCGTAAAATGAAAAAGGATGCCCCTTGGGCATCCTTTTTTGCTGCTGTTCGTGGAGGCAGCCGCCTCTGGCTCCACGTTCAGTGGAATAGATGGAAGAATCCATTAAGCTCCTGCAGGCTTGCTTAAATAGTTCTCTACCGTCGACTGCGATTTTTTATCCTGCAGCCATGTGGTGGAGAGGGAAGCCAGTTTCTGAGTCGTGATCGCCGACTTAATATCCTCTCTTTTCTCCTCCATGGTAGGGGTAGAAGCTGCTTTATGGTCTGTTACTTTAATGATGTCGTAACCCGTGCTTGTCTTAACAGCGCCGCTGGTTTCGCCAACTTTTAAAGCAAAGGCCGCGGTATCGAAAGCTTCGTCCATATTGCCGCTAGAGATGTAGCCAAGAGATCCGCCATTATCTTTGGTAGCTGTGTCTAAAGATTTGCTTTTAGCTATCGTGGCAAAGTCGGCCCCATTTTTCAAATCGGCTACAATAGCATCTGCCTCTTCTTTCGTCGCTACGGAGATATGAGAGGCTTGAACTTGCTCAGGAACCTTCAAGGTTTCGAGGTTTTCATCGTAATATTTTTTGATTTCATCATCTGTGATTGTGATTTGAGGCGTTAATATTTTTTTCAAAAGGACCTGCGACTTCATGCTTTTCTTGAGATCGTCGATGGTCATACCGTAAGAAGTGAGTGCTTGCTGGAACTCAGCGTCAGAACCATAAGAGCCTTTTACATTGGCAACTTCTTTATCAACATCTTCGTCGGTGACGGTGATGCCTGCTTTTTGACCTTCTTGATTAATGAGCTCCTCGGAAATCATGGAATCAAGAGTCTGCTGACCGCCGCTAGCGAGCATAGCTTGATATAACTGTTCGGAATTGATGCTGACGCCATTGACTTTGGCGACGGGCTCTACTGTCCCCGCGCTGCCCGCAGCGTGCTTAGTTGGTGGGTAGAAAGCGATATATGCGATAAGGCAGATCAGCAGGACAGCTGATACCCATTTCCATGTGCGATTAGATCTAATTTGTGTTTTATTCATAATTGCTCCCTTCAATGTGTGTCTCTGGATGACATGCTTCTATTATGCCTATGGAATCTGAAGCCCACATGAAGTCTAACTGAATGTTTTATGAAGGCTTAACCGGTTTCTGGAAGGAGAAAAGGTTTCTATTTTGAATTTAATTTGCATGCAATTTAATTGTTGACAAATTTAAATGAAATTGATATGATCTGTTCATAAGGTTTGCATCAAATTAATTTGCTAACAAAACAACGGTGAGAAATTAGAAATAAGAAGTAAGAATTAAGAGGCAAGAAATACGAAATCGACAACAAGCACAATCAACAATATGCATTCAACCAATATCGATCAATAAAAGGAGGCATTTTGTATGCACCACAAAGCGATCATCATCGGAACAGGCCCGGCCGGATTAACGGCTGCGATCTATTTAGCGAGAGCGAGCATTGAGCCGCTTGTCATCGAAGGCATACAGCCTGGCGGTCAACTAACCACTACAACGGAAGTGGATAACTTCCCAGGGTTCCCGGACGGTATTATGGGTCCTGAACTGATGGACAACATGAGGAAGCAGGCGCTGCGCTTCGGCGCTAAGATTCAATCGGGGCGCGTAACAGAAGTGGATATGTCGAAACGGCCATTCACGTTATTTTTAGAAGGTGGGGGTCAACTGACTGCGGATTCTATCATTATCTCTACAGGCGCTTCGGCTAAGAAGCTGGGCATCCCTGGCGAATCCGAGAACATCGGAAAAGGTGTCAGCACTTGCGCAACTTGTGACGGATTTTTCTTCAGGAATAAGAAAATTATCGTGATTGGCGGCGGGGATACCGCTATGGAAGAGGCACAATTTTTGACCAGATTCGCTTCCGAAGTACGCGTTGTGCATCGTCGTGATGATCTGAAGGCGTCGAAAATCATGCAGGATCACGCCCGCGGCAATGAGAAAGTGGTCTGGAGCCTGAACCGCACCCCACTGGAAGTAGAGGCAGGACCGCTTGGGGTCAAAGGACTTAAAGTGCGCAACAACGAAACAGGCGAAGAAGAATTGCTTGAAGCAGATGGCATTTTCCTTGCAATCGGGCATACGCCGAATACAGGATTCTTAGGTGGGCAACTGCCAACCGACGAACTGGGTTATCTGCAGGTCATCCCGGGAACTTCCAAAACAGCAATACCAGGCGTATTTGCCTGCGGCGACGTGCAAGATCACATTTACCGACAAGCTATCACTTCAGCAGGCAGCGGTGCTATGGCGGCCCTCGATGCTGAGCGATATATTTCTGAACATGCTGCTGCTCTTGTCAGCAGCAAATAACCATCAAACAACTTAAATCCTAGGAGGAATTAACCATGTCAGTTAATCAAATTTCCGATGCAACCTTTCAAAGTGAAACAAGTAGTGGAACTGTACTCGTCGATTTCTGGGCACCATGGTGCGGCCCTTGTAAAATGATCGCTCCGATCTTGGATGAACTCTCTAACGAGGTTGGCGACAAAGCCAAAATTGTAAAAATCAACGTGGACGATAATCCGGAGTCCGCTGCTAAATATAACGTCATGAGCATTCCAACTTTGCTGGTTTTCAAAGATGGGCAAGTGGTGGATCAGCTGGTAGGCGTGCAACCCAAAGAGAAACTTAAAGCTGTCATTGAGCAAGCTTAATCCCTTTTTCCAGCATCAAAACATATAAACTACACCAACCAACCAGGAGGAACTATCATGACACAAGTACAAGAGCGCACAGGAGTAGCAACAGTTGGAGGAAACCCAGTCACTCTAATAGGGCCGGAGATTAAAGTTGGCGATAAAGCACCTGATTTTACGGTGAATAAGGATCTTATGACAGAGGTGAGCCTCTCGGATTATGCGGGTAAAATCAAGCTGATTTCCGTTGTTCCTTCCGTAGACACGGCAACTTGCGATGCGCAGACGCGCCGATTCAATGTGGAAGCAGATAAACTGGGGGATAATGTTGTCATCCTGACGATTTCTGTGGATCTTCCTTTTGCGCAAAGCCGTTTCTGCGGGGCTGCCGGAATTGATAAAGTCATCACACTGTCCGATTACAAACATCGTAACTTCGGCCAAGCGTATGGCGTATTGATTAAAGAGATCCAGCTTGATCAACGGGCCATCTTCCTTGTAGATGCTGACAATACAGTTCGTTATGTTGAATATTTAACTGAAATGAAAGAGCATCCGAATTATGATGCGGCGCTTCAAGCTTTGAGAGAGCTTGTTTAAATAAAATAAAAGGACGAGGCAGGCTGATTCCTGCTTCGTCCTTTTTATTATATTCTGGGGTAAGCGAAGCTTACCTTTGATTCAGTTTGGCATGCCCAGCAGCACGTATTATCTAGTTGGTGAAAGCCCAACCAAGGGAGGGCCAAGGGGACGGGGAAGTCTGTCCGTAAAAGCGCATCGGCGAAAGCTCGAATGATGGTTCCTTCCACCCCAACGAGGGGAACTACAGGGCACTATTTCATCGAAATAGGCTCTTTTTCGCGTGGAGGGGAACTGTGGGCCGTTATTTATCCGTTTTCTTAAAGAAAACGGGCTGAGGCGGTCAAATAAGGCCCGGTAGTTCCGCTGAACGCGGAAACGGGCTGAATTTGCTAGAATAGTGGCCTGTAGTTCCTCAAGCTGTATCGTCCCCGTTTATACGTGAATGCCAGCAGACTGCTGAAGTCTTGCAGCAATTTTCATGAAGTCCTCCGGGAATATGCCAGGGGCGAACTCTTCCGGGGTATCTGCATACTCTGGAATCGGGCCGCCTTCCGGGATGCCCTCTTTGACGATCAAATCGCCACCGTCTTCAGGGTGTGTGCCTTTCCAGATCTGTTCCAGGTCGCGGTAGTCCTCATCGCTGAAGCGGTACAAGACCCGGTGAACCCCTTTTTCCTCATACTTGCGAGTTTCGTTGAACGCTCTGTTATCCAGGCTCGGAATGGGGATGAGCTTGGTCACGTCAGCACCGGTAGCCACTTCAAGCGCTTTGGCGTAAGCGACAACGTGAACGCCTCCCCGAACCAGCAAGTAGCCGATCATCGCGCGAGCGACGGGGTGCGTGGTCATTTCGTAGACGCGCATCTTGTGTGTGCGGGCTCCGCACTCCAAGAAAAAGTTGTGCAGCAAATCGAGGATGAGATTGCCGCTGTTGAACACATTCTCGCCAGTCCATGCTTTGCCCATGGAGTCCACGGGAAGCGCATTTTGACCGGCAAAGATGAAATGCTGCGTATTGCGCACATCCTTGGCAGCGGCCAAAGGTGTTGAATCCGGATCACCGGGTTTCGTTGCACCGGCCAAACACAGGTTAATCGTGTGTGAAACAAGCTCAACATGGCCGAATTCCTCAGCAGTAATGCTGGAAATAAGGTCGTAGAAGGGTTTCAACTTTGTCTTATTCTTGAAATTAAACGACTGAAACATGTAATTGTTCAGCGTGGACATTTCTCCGAATTTACCGCCAAGCAGCTCTTGTACAGCGGCGGCTGCGTTTGGATCGGCTGTTGTCGGCTGCGGCAGTTCAATAGCCAAGCGATTGAATCTTTTGATCAAAATGATCCCCTCCAACTGGTCAGATACGGATGTATTCTAACCAAGCAGGGGGCATATCATGCAAGCCGCCACGGGCTAGCGGGCGAGCGGGACGAGCCTGCTGCCCTTGACCATGGCCGCGCCGCACAATGGGCACGCCTTCGCCGTTCGCCGCGATTCCTGCGGCGAAGAAATGCGCGACCAGGCCTTGCAGCCGGCCTGGCCGCAAACCCACGCCGCGACCGACTCCGTCGCGGTTGGCTTCGCAGCCGCCGTCCGCGGCGCGGCTGCCTTCGTCACAGCCGCCGCCACAGGCTTGCGGCTGACCATCCCGTCCGCGTCAGGGAACGCGGACAGCAGGAAGCGGGAAAGCTCCGCCTTCTTCCCGCGATAATACGCCGGCGAGCTGATCAGCAGCTCGGCCTTGGCGCGCGTGACGGCGACGTAGGCGAGTCGCCGTTCTTCCTCCAGCGCAGCGGCGGTTTTGTCGCGCGCGGTGACGCCGGCCAGCTGAACATCGTTCAGCTGGTTTGCTTCCAGTGCCGAGCTATGCGGCATGTTGCCCTCGATCGCACAGAGCAAGTAGACCACCTTGAACTCTAGGCCTTTCGATTTGTGAATCGTCATGAGCGAAATTTTGTTCGCGGCATGGTCTTTTGGCAGTGCGCTCATTTCCGTGCGTTTTTCTGCGACTTCATGGATAAAATAAAGGAACTGCTCCACCGAATCGAAACGCTTGGCAGAGGACTCGAGCTCGTCGAGCGTCTCCTTCAGCATTTCCCGGTGATGCGTCAGCTTGCTGCGCTTATTCGTCTCCAGGAAGGCGTCGTAGAAGTCTTTGCGGATCGCCTGGATGGCTTCCAGCGGCTTCATTTCGGCAAGCGACTTGATCAGACGGATGCGGCTTTTAAGCTTTTCTTTCTGAAAATCCTTCAGCTGCGGTAAGCCCAGCAGGTGGATCAGCGGCCACTTTTTAGCCTGCATCGCCTCCTGCTCCTGAATAATCCGCATGCCTTGGTCACGCCCTATATATAATGAAGGTAGGACACCCTCTATCGCTTCAAAATTGCGGCGTTCATGAGCGATCCGAAGATGATCGATAATCGGCTTGACCATCCATTGTTCATAGAAAGAATCGCTGCTGCCATAGTCGACAAAAGGCAGATTATGCAGAATCAACTGCTCAATAATGGCCCTGCTATTGCTTTGCGTGCGGTACAGAATGGCAAAATCCCCAAACGCGCAGCCACCTTCAGCGACCTTAACGCGGATATCGTTGATCAGCCAATCGGCTTCGTCATCGCTGCTGGCAGGCCTCACATACAACGGTTTCGTTTCACTTTGTTTGGTGGCAAGCAGTGTCTTGCTCTTGCGCTGAACGTTATGCCGAATAATGGCATTGCCCAGTCCCACGATACTCGAAGTGGATCGATAGTTAATATCGAGCGTGACGGTCGTCGCAGTAGGATACTGTTCATGGAATTGCAAAATAAATTCATTCCGAGCTCCATTAAACGAATAAATGGTCTGATCATCATCTCCGACAACCATCAAATTTTGATGATTTCGAGCAATCATTTTAATAATTTCATACTGTACGGTATTTGTATCTTGAAACTCATCGACGCTGATATAGGAAAACTTCCGCTCCAGCGAGCGCAGGATATCTCCATTGTCCTTCAGCAGTTGGTACGCGAGAATCAAAATATCGTCGAAATCGATCTTCATCTGCTCCATTTTCCACTGTTCATATTGCAGAAAAATTCGCTTCATCTCCTGATCTTCTTCCGTCTCTTCGGGAAGGTCGCTGACGTTGATCAGCTGCATTTTGTAGGAGGAGAGGATGGAGATGAGAACCTCGGGTTGGTAGGTATCCTGGAGTCCCATGCTCAGCATGATGCGTTTGAAAACAATCTGCTGATAACGGCCGTCGCTCAGAATCTCCTGATTGAACCCATTCATTCGCAGCAACCGGAGGCAGAAAGCATGAAACGTCCTCACTTGCATCGAGTGAGTCATACTCGCATCCAGGCCGGGCAGGGAAGCGAGGCGCTCCCGCATTTCTTCAGCGGCTTTTTTCGAAAAAGTAATGAGCAGCACATTCGACGGATGCACCCGGTGAACGCGCAGCAAATAAGCGACTCGGCATACCAGCACGGTTGTTTTGCCAGAGCCTGCTCCCGCTAACGTGAGAAGAGGACCCTTGAAATGGCGCACAGCTTGTACCTGCGCTTCATTCAACAAAATGCGATGGCGTTCCAAATCGCGGAAAAAATAAGCATCCCGATCCTCGTCGGGCACAAAATCCGAGCTATTCGTTAACCGGGCCATCTGCGCATGCGGAATCTTTCGCTCAGCGGCCGGTTTAGAGCTTATTGGAGTAGGGTAAATAGAAAGAGAGTTCATTAATTGGTAATCACCTGTTCCTTGCAGGACTGAACTACCTATTTTATCACAATTCTTGAGCAATGAAAGGATAACTCCGCCAATGGTTATATCTAACTTAAAATTGCTCTGGCACCAATTCCAAAAGCACGATGCTACAGGGCTGGCTGCACAGTGCGCCTACTATTTCCTGCTGTCGCTGTTTCCGTTTCTACTCTTTATTCTGAGCTTGCTCGGGTACTTGCCATTCTCCTCTGACGATGTGGTGGCGCTAATCAAAGACTACATACCAGGTGCCGTTTCCAGCTGGCTTGAGGATACTCTGACCAATCTGCTCGATGTAAAAAGAGGAGGGACCCTGTCCTTCGGACTAATCCTGGCCTTGGTGAGCGCCAGCGCAGCGATGAACGCGATCGTCATAGCCGTGAATAAAGCCTACGGCTTGCCTGAGCGCAAAAGCTTTATTCACTCGCGTTTTTTGGCAGTTATGCTGACGCTAGGCATGCTTATTGTTATTGCTTCTGCGCTGCTTCTGAGTGTTTTCGGCCATTGGATCGGCGACTGGGTACAGGCGCATGTTCATCTGGCGGCAACGAAGGTTAACGTTTGGAACAATCTTCGCTGGATACTTAACTTCATTATCCTGTTCATTGTTTTCACAGGCATTTATTACATAGCTCCGAACACTTGTCTGACGTGTAAAAGTGTGCTCCCCGGCGCGTTATTCGCCTCCCTTGGCTGGCAGGGGACAGGTCTGGGCTTCTCCTTTTACGTGAATAACTTTACGAATTATAGCGCCACTTACGGCAGTGTCGGGGGAATTATTGTCCTTATGACTTGGTTCTACATTTCCGCGCTCCTCATCATTATCGGGGGGGAGATCAATGCCCTGAAGCATGTGAAGATGCAGGAGCATGTTCATATGGTTCCGTTGGAGCGGGACAGGCAGGATAAACCGGAGAGGCAGGATAAACAGGACTTGCAGGATAAGAAGGATAGGACTGTGTGGTAACGCTCCGACTTCTAGGGAGAAGCTCCACACCCTTGACTCCCAGAGATGCAGTCTAACTGATATAACTGGACAATCTACCTCTAATCCGAGCTGCATCAGCTCAGGAAACGGAATAACTAGAGAAGCTTCATGTAAAACGTCGGTTTTCCGGAAAATAGTTGGTTTCGAACAAATTAGCGGTAGAAAATCCATCTATCTGCGCAAAAAGTGAATCAGACGAGGAAAATAACGGGAGTAATCGGCGTTGAGCGCCACAGTTGCCTAAACCCAGGGCTCAACCGAACCCAAAAAACCGTAGAACCAAGCGGAATCCGCCCCGTTCTACGGTCTTTCTTTGTTCTACGGTTTTCTCTGCCATACCTACCACTCTAAAATGCCGCCATCAATCCGCTTAATCCCCCGGATCTTGCCGAGCTGCTCCGCCAGCCGGAATAAGGATAGATCCTTCATTTTCGCCTCTATCATGACGTCGACTCGCTCCAGACCTGCTTCCTTGCAGCTTTTGAGGAAAGCGATCAGCTGCTCCGGCTCTATGTAGTCAGCATGGGAGCGAAACTCCTTCGTATCCTTTGGGGACTTCGGAGAAGAAATATGGATTTTCATGGGGACCTCGCCCCAAGTCTTCGCGATCTGCGGGAGCAGTTCCTGAGGTGTGGCCTCCGAAGGGTTGCACCAATCATGATGCAAATCCAACATGCAGGGACGCTGCAGCCGCTGGCTCACGGCGAGGGTTTCCTCGAGGGTGTAGGTTTTATCGTCATTTTCAAAAGTAAGCCGCCGCATAATATGATCCGGCACCTCGGGGACCTTCGCAAACAGCCGCTCTGTCGCGGCTGCTTTGTCGCCGTACACGCCTCCGACGTGGATGTTGATGATGGCCGATTCATCCAGTCCCATCCCGTCGAGAATCGCAGCATGGTAGCGTAAGTCCTGAATCGCCGCCGCTACGACCGAATCGCTCCCGTTCAGCAGCGTGAACTGGTTGGGATGCATGCTGAGGCGAATGTCATGCGCCTTGGCGAAGTCGCCGAGCCTTTTGAGCTCTTTTTGGTATTCGCCGGCTACGTCTATTTGCACATCCGGATGCGTGGCGAGCGGAATGAGCGATGATGAGAGACGAAACAAACGAATGCCATGAGCGGCATTGTAAAAGAGGATGCGCTGCGTGGCTTCGAGGTTTTTGCGTCCGATATCAATTGCACGCTGAATGGCTTCCTCGCGCGGACGCTGCGAGAACAGCTTGTACGTAAACGTCGAGCTAGGTGTATTATTAAAAATCGCGAGCGCAATCGATACGAATCCAAGTCGGATAATCATGGAGCCTCCCGTTAAAAGTGCATGATGAAGTTACCGTTAATGTGCCCCTTGGCTGAGGTTATTAAAAGCAAGAAAAGACACCCATAAGGCGTCTTTTCTTGATTATAGATCACTTAAACCCGCTCAACCTTCAACAGGTTGGTCGTTCCCGATTTCCCCACAGGAACACCTGCGGAAACAACGGTAAGGTCGCCTTTTTTCACGTAGCCAAGCGTTTCGGCATGTCCGATAGCGGAGCGAATCATCGCATCCGTCGACTCGCAGAACTCGCCATGGATCGGGATTACGCCCTGAACCATGCTAAGCAGGTTGATCGCGTACTCGTTGGACGTTACCGCAATAATCGGCGCCTCCGGACGGTACTTGGCGATCATCCGTGCGGTAAAACCGCTCTCTGTCGGCGTCAGAATCGCCGCTGCCTTCAGCTTATTCGCGGAAGATACAACCGCTTGGCACAGCACTTCCGTCACTTCGTTGTTCGATTGCAGCTGTGCATCGATCATGGAGCTGCGCTCCATCGTCTGCTCAACGCGCTCGGCAATGGTCGCCATCATCGTCACGGACTCGACGGGATATTTGCCTGCAGCGGTTTCGCCGGAAAGCATGACCATGTCACTGCCGTCAAGCACGGCGTTCGCGACATCGCTCACTTCTGCGCGTGTCGGACGCGGGTTACGCTGCATGGAATCCAGCATTTGCGTTGCTGTAATAACCGGTTTGCCGGCTAGGTTACAAGCACGGATCATATCTTTTTGCGCGATAGGTACTTCTTCTGTCGGAATTTCAACCCCAAGATCACCGCGGGCAACCATGATGCCATCGGATGCCTCAAGGATCGAAGCGAAGTTCGTCATGCCTTCTTCATTCTCAATCTTGGAGATAATCGGCGTATTGCCTGCGCCATGCTGCTCCAGAATGCCGCGAACTTCCTGAACATCGTTCCCGTTACGAACGAACGACATCGCGACGATGGAGATGTTCTCTTCGATACCGAATTTGATGTGCATCACGTCACGCTCAGTGACACCTGGCAGAGAGGTGCGAACACCTGGCAAGTTAACGCCTTTACGCTGCTTCAGAACACTTTGATTCAAGACGCTGCAGATCACTTCCGTGCCATCGATGGATTCAACGCGAAGCTCAATGGAGCCGTCATCGATAAGCACAAGGTTGCCTGGCTTAACGTCCTGCGGGAGGCCAGGGTAATTCACGGAAACGCGGTTACCGTCGCCAACGATTTGTTCTGTTGTCAGGACGATGCGATCGCCGGCTTTCAAATCATAGGAAGCATCTTTCAGTTGTCCGATGCGGATTTCCGGTCCTTTGATATCCATCAGAATTGGAACGACAACACCTAACTCCTGAGCCGCTTGACGAACGCGCTGAATGCGTCCGCGGTGCTCATCCAAATCGCCATGAGCCATATTAAGTCGGGCAACGCTCATACCGGAGCGAATGAGTTCCTTTAGAGTCGGGACGGAATCGCAAGCAGGTCCCATGGTACAAATGATTTTCGTTTTACGCATTGTTTAGGACTTCCTTTCGTTGTGGACGAATCAATTTTGGCTTCATTATATGCCTTATTTCGACAAAATTCCATGAAATATAGTATGCTATATGAAAAATAGTATTCAGGTGGTGGAAAATGAAGGTAACAAGTTACACGTATGATAAAGGCAGCAATTGGTACGGGGAATCACAGGAGGGATGCGACGATTGGACGCTTGTACTTGTTACATACGGCCGCTGCGTTTATTGGATCGAGGAAAAGAAGCAGGTACTGGAGAAAGGGCAATGGCTGCTCATCCCGAGCAGTATTCCCTTTTACGGACGAAGTGTTCCAACCATGCTGCACGAAAAATATGTCGTTCGATTTGATCCGAGAGCCGTTCAAGCTCAAGCGTCATTTCCACTTTTTAAGCTGTCCAGCGCCACGAGTCGATTTACGAGCAAATATGAACTGATTCTAGACCGGCTGCGACATATCCATCAGCAATGGCAGGACAAACAGCCCTATTATCAGACGCTGTGTGAAGCGCTGCTAACAGAGCTGTTCGTTTACTTGCATAGAGAGTGGGACCAAGAAGCTGCAACAAGCGCTACGCTGCAACTAGTCGAGCAGATGAAGAGCTACATCCAGAACCACTACCGGGAGCATGTCACCAAGGAGGAACTGGGTGCCTGCATTAGCAGATCGCCGAACTACGCGGCGACCCTTTTTCGCAAAGTGACGGGACAGACGATCAGTGAATTCGTGCATGCAGCCAGGATCAAAACCGCTGTCTACATGCTCAGGCATTCGGCGCTAACGGTGACGGAAATATCCGATTTCATCGGGTACAATGACGCGTCCTATTTTTATCGTGTGTTTAAAAGGTTGACCGGACTCGTGCCGACGGATCTTGTCTCCGACCGCGAAAACGTCCGTAAATAACGGGAGCTCGTCTACTTGGATCGATTACATCGTTCCGCCGCCACGGCGCACTTCAGGCGGGATCTTCTCAGGACCTTTATCGATATACTGGTAAATGAAGGTTCCCACGCTGGCTTCGTCAAACTTAGGAAGCTGCATCGTTTTCGTCCAGGCGGTTACGACAACCTCTTTATCGCTGGGCACATCCGGGTTAGGTACAGCTAGCACACCGGCGCCAGCTTGTTTGAAATGGCTCAAATAGTCGAGGCGATCCTTGAGTTCTTGAGGCGCATCGGGATGGTAGTAGATGATGATGTCGCCGTGCTCCAGGTTATGGACAAGCATCGCATATGTCGGTCTTTCCTTGTAAAAACCAAACTTTAAATCATGCGGGCTATGCGTGCCTGAAGTTGGGATTTTCATCTCGTAGGTCAGCATACCTTCATCATGATTGCGCCCGTAATCCTTATCCGTCGTAACTTCGATAGGCGCATTGTAATTAAGTTTTTCGACGCTATATTTGTTGGATGAGGTCTGGATCAGAGAAGTTCCTAAAGAGCAAACCGCTAAAATGATAAGAGCATGAGACAGCAGCATCCAAGTCTTGTGCTTTTTGTGCAGAGCCTGCTTCTCGGCTTTTTTCAGCTTGCTCGTGTTCGCTTTGTTCGTCTTCGCGGCAAGCGCGTAACCAATGACGGCCAAAATGAAGAGTGCTGCCCCTATATAAAGCAAAATTGCAGTAAGATTTGACCCGTTCTGCATGGTGGTAGTATCCATTTGATATGAGCTCCTTTACGTTAATAATCCGTCATACACTACATATTGTAGTTTCGATAGTGGCAAGAAGTCAAATTCTTTGTAAAGATCCCGTTTTGGGCATAAAAAAAGGAGGATTTTCCCTTTCAATTGTTGAATCATGTAAGTAAATGTCTATTTTTGTAGAAAAATTTATAGAAAAGAGGGGGGATGACCAAATGACAGCACAAATGCTGGAACTACATAAAAGAAACGGGTTAATGGTGAAGCTGTTATGGGCTTGTTTGGTGTTAGGAATGGGGGCTTCCTATAGATCCATGGGAGTTGTTATGACGCTGCTGACTTTTGGAGCGCCTATTGCGGTCATTTGCACGCTGCTGATCTGGAGGAAAATCGGGGTCACTTACACCAAATATATCATTGCCATAGGCCTTAATGTGATTTCATATTTCTTCATGACGCATAATCACGCTTTGTCCAGCATGCTTATCTTGTATTTAAGTTTAGCGCTGGTCTCCTTGTATATGGATTATAAGCCGTTATTGCTTAATGGCGTTATCGGAATCGTTAATTTGAACTATTTCTGTTCCACGTTGTCGGGTCCAATTGACTATATTGCTATCAATGCTTTTTATGTTCTAATCATCATTACGCTAATAGGTCAAGGCCAGATAGGATTCCGATTATTAAGCCGTGTAGCCCAGAGTGCTAGGGAGTCCGAGGTATCACGGATGAAGACAGAAGAGGTTCTGGCAGGCGTCCGTACGACAACAGAGGCGCTGGGAACTTCCAGTAATACGCTTCATGAAAATGCCTCCGTGACAGGCAGAATCACAGAAGAAGTCGTTGCGGCTTTTCAGGAAATTTCCATCGGCATTGAATCTCAAGCCACTTCCATTACAGACATTACAACGGCTATCCAAGATGTAAATGAGACGGTGGAGATGACCTCTTCCGCATCGAACACGATGAGCAGCAGATCCCGGGATACAGCCCGCATGACGAATGAAGGCAAGAGCCAGATGGAAGATCTGACGCATAAAATCAAGGATATTACTGTGATCGTAACGGAAACGTCGAGCATCATGAATGAAGTGAACGAAGAAAATGTGAAAATCGGAAATATCGTGACAACGATTGCCGATATCGCGAATCAAACGAATCTTCTGTCGCTCAATGCGTCCATCGAGGCAGCTCGAGCCGGGGAACATGGCAAAGGGTTTGCCGTAGTTGCCGGTGAGATTCGGAAGCTTGCAATGAACGCTCATGTAGCTTCAACGGATATCTCGGAGATTCTAGGCTCCATTCAGCAGAAAGTGGAGACCGCAGTTGAGAAGGTCGCCATCGGCAAACTGGCAGTAGAATCGGGCAGAAAATCAGCGGAAAGTGTTGATCAGTTATTCGAGGTTATTAACACGAATACAGCTGAGGTCATGGAGCAAGCGGAGAATTTGCAGCGCATGAACCAGCAGTTGCAATTGTCTTCCCAGAAGGTGGCCGAGGAGATGACATCCGTGGCAGCGATAACGGAAGAGTCCGCCGCATCCGTGCAGCAAGTGCTTGCTAGCGCGGAAGTACAGCAGAAACGGGTGGAAGATATTGTTGACAGCATCCGCCAGTTATATGGATTAACACTGGATTTAAAACTTTTGATGGATAAATAATTTCTCCAAAGGCATTGCCAAATATCGAGTAATCCGCTACAGTTAAGCCAAATGAATAGCAACACGGGTGCTTGATGAAGTCAGGCTGAGATAGTGGCCCTATGCCACTGACCGTTAATCTGATCTGGGTAATGCCAGCGTAGAGAATTGGAGTGCCTCTTTCTGCACTAATTTTATGCCTGCCGCATCCCGGTAGGCTTTTTTTGTCGTGTTCGCCTATCTCATTTTAACAAAAAAGGTATCCAGGAAAAGGAGTGGGAAGAAGAAATGGCACAAAAAGGAACAGGAGCAAAAGGGTTAAAATTGACCGATATTTTGGTCACCATCGTGATCGCGGCGGTATTTGGGGTGATTTATCGCATATGGGGACCTATGTATGATCTTCTAAAACCGATCGGTCTGCACGCGGAGCAGTTAAGCTACGGCATGTGGTTCATGGCGGCTACATTTGCTTTCCTCGTTATTCGTAAACCAGGCGTCGCCTTATTAGCTGAAGTTGCAGCCGCGACGATTGAGGCTCTTTTTGGAGGATCATGGGGAGTATCGACGCTTGCGTATGGCATTCTTCAAGGGCTTGGCGCAGAGCTGGTCTTCGCGTTTTTCTTGTATCGCCGGGCGAATGTGGGTGTAACCGTTCTAGCGTCCTTCGCATCCGCAGCGCTTTCTTTGCTTGTAGATAAGTATTATGGCTATATCGATCAGCTAACATTCTGGAATTATTGCTTATTTATTGGGCTTCGTCTTGCAGGCTCCGCCATTATAGCTGGTGTATTCGCCTATTACTTGGCTAAAGCATTAGCTCGCACTGGCGTGTTGAACTTGGTTCGACCGGTTTCAAAGAACGATTACGATGTACTCGGGTAATGCCTATGAGCGAGGGCATTGGGGTTACCAATCTGCGCTTAAAATATCCGGGTAACGAGGTTCCCCTGTTATTTCAAGGGGTTTCCTTTTCGGTGATGCCGGGGGAAAAAGTGCTGCTGCTCGGGCCAAGCGGTTGCGGGAAATCGACACTGCTCCAAGTGCTGAGTGGGATCGTCCCCGATATTATCGAGATTCCGCTGAAAGCGGATAAGCTTGTCACACCAAGCCGCTGGGGGTACGTGTTTCAAGATCCGGACGCTCAGTTTTGCATGCCATATGTGGATGAGGAAATTGCTTTCGTATTGGAAAATAGGCAAATCCCCCGTGAGGAAATGCCGGAACGGATCGCGCATTATCTGAGCTTAGTGGGTTTGCAGTTGGAAGACGATCACACCTTAATCAACCAATTGTCGCAGGGAATGAAGCAGCGGTTGGCGATTGCAAGCGTCCTTGCTTTGGAGCCAGAAGTGCTTTTTCTAGATGAGCCTACGGCGTTATTGGATGAGGAGGGCACGGGGCTTGTTTGGGAAACGATCCGGTCCATTAGCGCGGACAAAACCTTGGTCATTGTGGAGCATAAAATCGGTGGTATTCTCGATCTCATCGACCGTCTGATAGTCATCTCTCCGGAAGGAGAGATTCTGGCTGATGGTTCACCACAAGCCGTATTCAATAGGTACAAAAAGCAGCTTGCGGACTACGGGATTTGGTATCCGGGCGTTTGGAACGAACTCAACATGGAACGCTTAAGCAGGAGCAAGTTGCCCGCGGAAGTCGAAGCTGATGCTGAGAACCGGCAGCCGATCATGTCCTTTCGCGATTTTACCGGGCTTCGCGGCGGACAGATCAAGACCTCTGTGGATAACTTGAGCGTCTATCCCGGTGACTGGATCGCGATCATCGGTGCCAACGGTGCGGGCAAAAGCTCGCTCCTGCTCGCCATCATGCGGCTCATCCCGACCAAGGGCAGCTGCTGGATCGACGGCGTGAAGGGCAGCAAAATCGAGCAGCTTGCGGAGCAAGTCGGTTTCGTGTTCCAAAACCCCGAATTCCAGTTCGTGACGAATTCGGTGGAAGAGGAACTGCTCTACTCCCTGCCGGAGGCGGAGGGAGGGAAGGACGCCCAGCAGGCTGCTCTGGAGGAGCTGCTGCGGCAGTACGATCTGCTCGCGCTGCGCAAGCGGCATCCCTTCCAGCTCTCGATGGGCCAGAAGCGCCGCTTAAGCGTAGCTTCGGCGATGGTCCGCAGCCCGCGTATCCTGCTGCTCGATGAGCCCACCTTCGGGCTCGACGCACGCGGTACGCTGCGCATGCTGGAGCAGCTGGAACGGCTGCGCGCAGGCGGGACCGTCATCGTGATGGTGACGCACGATGAGGAGATCGTCCAACGCTGTGCCACGCGCGTTTGGCAGGTTGAGGCCGGTCGTGTGACGGAGCAGTCTGCGACTTCCGCAGCACACACCGAGGAAGGAGCGCCGATGGTATGCAAATAACGTTCACGTATCGTGAAACCTGGCTGCATCGGGTTAATCCGGGAGTGAAGCTTGTCCTATCCCTGCTTCTCTTTGTTCTTGTGGTATTCACGCATAATCTGAATACGATGATGTATTTAACAGCGGGCGCGCTGGTGCCGCTGTTCGTTTATTCAGGGCAGCCGATGCGGCGCCTGCTGCTGTATGCTTCGCCGTTCCTGCTCATCTTTATCTCCTCCGCTGCGGGGATGATGATGTTCGGCAGCGGGGACACAGAGTGGTTTCGTTTCGGATTCATCCGAATCACGGAAGAAAGCTTTTACCGCGGTCTGCATCTGGGCTTCCGCGGCTTACAGGTGGCGGCTGTCGGCTTGCTGTTCAGCCTGACGACACGTCCTGTTGCCCTGTTTTATGCGCTGATGCAGCAGTGGAAGGTCGCGCCGAAGTACGCTTACAGCTTCCTTGCCGCATTGCGCATGCTGCCGCTTATGCTCGAGGAGTTCCAGACGCTGCGCTACGCGCTTAAGGTGCGGGGCAGGAAGCAGAGACGCAGCTGGCTGACAGGCTGGTACACAGTGATGCGCATGTATGCGATACCGCTTCTTGCGCAGAGTATCCGCCGCGCTCATCGGACAGCTGTGGCCATGGAAGCGAAGCGTTTTTCCACACAAACCAAACGCACTTATTATTATCAATCCAGCTACTCCAAGTTAGATATTTATTATCTGATGTACTGGCTGCTTCTTGTTATATTCGCATTTTGGGCGGGGACAGCATGGCCGATTTGGAATGCTTTCGACGTCCGATAAAGGAAGTCGGCTATTGCCCCCATTTGAGTGCTAAGGTTACTTCACAGCAGGGGGTGTCAGGGGTTTGCGGGTCAATCGTAAACTTCACGGAGCTTGGTGAATAACTAGTCACAATAGCAGATTTAACGCCGAAGGAGTGGACAATACGATCCACTTCTTTTTGATTTCCCTGTTGGGCATGTGTCATTAGCTCGTGAGCGATGGCGGGTTCAGATAGCTTTTGAATGAGAAGAGAAGCGTCCTTCAGCAGATGATGAGAAGAGGCAATCGAGTTGGATAAAATTTTAGAATCAACCGTTGGATAATCACGAGGAATGACCGGATTTGTAAGGAAATGTGGGTAATGCTGCTCCCAACCTGTCCAAACTTCCGACTGATCTTGGTGTTCATATTGGCCAGATAGTCGCGTATAAGGCGAAGCGGACACAGTCGCGGAATGCGGGTATAAAGGCTGTTGATGAAAGAAATAAGCAGGGTAGTTGTACATGGGACGGACCCCTTTTCTTCAGAAGTTGAGCTTGCGCATGCATTAGCAATATATGTTTAATGGGCGCGTTGGTGCATGTGAGGCGCAGAACGCAAAAAAAGGCAGCCACAAAGTAGTTAAACTACTCGGGCAGCCCATTTTGAACGTATGATTAGTTGCGTTTTAGTGTTACATAGCTTACGGCTTGTTGGCCGGATGGAGCTACAATGGATAATTCAAAAGAAACGACGTTTCCTTCAACATGAACGAGCCCATTGTCGCCAACCGTTACCGTACCTACAGGGTTAACTCCGTCACCTTTAATAGCTTTAGCGACAATAAGTGTGCCTAGTCCAAAGTTGTAATCTGCAATCTCATTTTTTTCATATTCGATACCAAAATTATCTGTTAGAGTAAGATCCATTTCTGTATATGGATTAATGTCAGCTGTGTAGACGCCGTTACTAACCGTCATCGTTTTCTTGATGGAAGTTTCATCGGCTTTAATTTGTTTCACACTAATCGAATCATTCGTAACCGTAACCGGTACGTGCAATTGTTTGGAATCGTTGTTCCCGATTTTGACAACCACAGTGACATCCGCTGTACCAGCTTTGTTGCCGAGTACGTAGGCGTGATGGTCAGCAGTAAGACCTACTTTAGCAATACCCGTGTTAGATGAGAATACGGATTGAACAATCCCCGGAACAGCAACAATGTCGCCGCTAGCGTTTTTCACTTGAATTTTAATTTCTTTAGCGAATTTACTTTGTGTTGGATCCTCGGCAATTGCTTTCGTGATCGGGTCAGTTGCGGAATCTGTTAGACCGCTATCGATGACAGCTGCCAATGTGTACTTATCTTCGATTGTAATATTACCATTGTCAATAGGAGCCGCTACGCTGAAGCTTCCAGTAGCTGTTTTAATCGTAGCTGCGTCAAGTCCGCCTAGTGTTACAGTATAGTCTCCCGTAGCAAGCGCAGTGTCAACCGCAAGCGTTGCTGTAAGACCGTCTGTCGACCAAGTTGTTGTTGCAGGAACTGTTGTTGTACTATTTTTAAGTGTGAATGTTGCTTTCGCTGCGTCCACTTTTTTATTCAGTGTAACCTGAACCTGTTTATTGTCAGATGAAGCTTGAACTTTTGTAATCGAAATAAGTGCTTGGTTATCAGTGTCAAAAGCTTGCTGTGCTACGTAAGAGCTAGTAACAAGGTCAGCGCGGTTAGCAGCTTGATCACCGGATTTTCCAGTTGGGTGAATGCCAAGTTCTGTTGCCTGTTTCACAGCGTCCGCGTACCAAGGCGTGCCTGTTACGGAAACGGTTTTTCCTAGTCCTTTAAGCAGCAATGTGTCGAGTTGACCCGCAGTAACGGAATCGCCAGGAACGAAGGTTGTATCTGTCACACCGTCGATCAATCCAGCTTTTTTCGCAGCTTCGATGTAAGGAATCGCCCAACCGTTAGCGGAATCGTCCGCATGAACATCAGTAAAGCTGGACACCTTAACAGTAAGATCGACAGGAATGTCGTAAATCAGCGTTGCTACTTTTGCAAATTGGGCGCGAGTCATATTCTGCGTAATACCGAACGTGTCGTCGGACACGCCTTCGAATATATCGGATGCCAACATAGCATCGATTTTTGCTTTTAATGAAGCATCAACATTGGCTAAATCAGTGAAGTCAGCACTCGTTTTGCCAGCTGCAGAAGCAGGGTGTGTTAGGACAGAAGATGTTAATAAAGAGAAAGCCATAGCAGCTGTCGCAATCATCGTTAATTTTTTCATTTAGATGTAGTACCTCCTAGGTATGAATATATGATTCTAGCAAGCATTCTTGTTCGTTCTGTTGCTATAACTATAGCTTGCCTGATAGCCATTGTCATTGTCAAATTCTTGGCAGTCGAAGAACGAGAGTGCTAAAAGTGAAGAAAATTCCGCTGTTTTTTTCACTTTCCTCTATCATAGACGTCAATATGGCTAAAAAAGTTTCTGTAGTTACGCTTAGCTTCCCAAAGAAATTCTCACGAGATACCCAAGCCTGGTGGAGAGGGAGATTCCCCGATCCGTTAGTTTTCTTATTGTCTTATTATCTATTTCATTATTTTTGAGTGACCTGTATGTTTGCTGTTGCAGGATCGTACATATAACAATAGACTTAGAGTAGGTACATTAATGAAGTGTAATTTTAAGAGTGGAGTGGAGAAACATGGAATTGAAAGAAGCAATCCGCAATCGCCGAAGTATCGGGAAAGTCAAGATGGACTCTGTTGACAAAGCGCTGATTGAAGAGATATTGGAAGCAGGCGCTTGGGCGCCAAACCATGGCCATACGGAACCGTGGCGGTTTTGGGTCATGACGGGCGAAGGCCGTGGGCTGCTGGGAAAAGGGTACGCGGAGGTCGCGGCGTCTGAAGCCGACCCGGCATTGACGGAGGAAGAGCTGGCTGCGCTGAAAGGCGCTCAGATGAAGAAAGCCTTCCGCGCGCCGGTGGTCATCGCCGTGGCGGTTACGCCTTCGGCACAAGCCGTTGTGCCGGAGATCGAAGAGTACGCTGCTGCACACTCCGCCGTACAAAATATGCTCCTGACCGCGCACGCACTCGGTCTGGGTGCGATCTGGCGGACGGGAGCGCCGACCTATCATGCGAAGATGCGCGAAGTTTTCGGCCTCGGCGCGAAAGAGGAGCTCGTCGGGTTCGTCTACCTTGGCTACCCGGACATGGCGCCGTCGGCAAAGGCAGCGCGTACTCCGTTCGAGCAGAAAACGATTTGGGTCAGCGAGTAGTCTTCGCTGACAAATAGAAAACCCTCCATGTCCACGATGATCGTGGGCATGGAGGGTTTTGTTTATTTGCTCTTGAGGGCAACCGCAACCTTCGCAGCGGTTTCTGCATTGTGGTACACGAGCGCGATGTTCGTCTCCAGGCTGCGACCTTCGGTCAGCTGCTTGATGCGCGCTAGCAGGAAAGGCGTGACCTTCTTGCCGGTCACGTTCTGATCTTTGGCTTCAGCAAGCGCCTGCTGGATGAAGCTTTCGATCTCAACATGGTCCATGGCGGATTCCGCAGGGACCGGGTTGGCGATGATGGCGCCGCCGGCAAGGCCGAGCTCCCACTTCGTGCGAAGCATGGCCGCAACGTCGGCTGCCTCATCGAGGCGGAAGTCTACGCCGTAGCCGCTTTCGCGGGCGTAGAAGGACGGGAACTCGCTCGTTTTGTAGCCAACTACGGGAACGCCGTGGGTTTCCAAATATTCAAGCGTGCGCCCAATATCGAGAATGGACTTCACGCCTGCGCAGACAACGGCAACGTTCGTCTGTGCCAGTTCAGTCAAATCGGCGGAGACGTCCATCGTCACTTCGCCTTCGCGGTGTACGCCGCCAATGCCGCCGGTAGCGAACACTTCGATGCCCGCAAGCGCAGCGCCGATCATTGTGGCTGCGACGGTTGTCGCGCCGATTTGCCCCGACGAGAGGATGTAAGGGAAGTCGCGGCGGCTGACTTTTTCCACGTGAGGGTTCGTCGCGAAAGCTTCGAGCTCCTGCTCGTTTAAGCCGATTTTGATTTTACCGTCCATGATGCCAATCGTAGCCGGAACGGCACCGTTATCGCGGATGATTTGTTCGACCTTTTTGGCCATTTCTATATTTTGCGGGTAAGGCATCCCGTGGGAAATAATTGTAGTTTCTAAGGCAACAACAGGTTTATTATTCGCCAAAGCGTCTTTCACTTCATCAGTAAACGTTAGGTAAGTTGTATTCATCATTGGGATTCGTCTCCTTTGGTCAAGTGAAGTAGGGTTTGTTGCAGTCGTTCTTCCGTTAGCTCGCTCGCGACAGATTGATCGGTTTGAAGTGTAATATGTGAAGCAGTAAGGCCATACATACACGATTCCATATAGGTGGATTGCCGCATGACCCCGTAAGCAATACCGGCGACAAAAGCATCACCTGCACCTGTGACCTCCACAACCTTGGTGGGAATAGGGGGGAAGTGCCGCTCGCCTTCCTCGCCAGCATATATGACGCCTTGACTGCCGAGCGTAATAAAGACATGGCGGACGCCGCGAGCGCGGATCGCTCCTGCAATCGTGCTGTAATCGCAGTTGTTGCTGCTGCTGCCGGGCGCGATACCTGCCAGCTGACAAGCCTCTTCCCAATTAGGGAAAATAGCCGTTACGCCGTGCAGATCTTGCGGGAGCTTTTTGGCCTTTTCCGAAGACACAGGATCGATAAATAGCGGAAGGTTTTCTTCTTTGCATCGATCAATCAGCTCGGCAAGCGTCTCGGCGGGCAAATTCGTATCCGCAATGATGAGCTTGGCTGAAGCCACATGCGGCCATTTGTCACGCAGCAAAGCAGGTGTACATTTATCGTAGATGTCCATATTGGCAAAAGCGAGAAACATCTCGCCTGTCGCGTCGAGCAGCGCCGTGTACGTCCCGGTGTTCTCACCTTGGAGTACGATGGCTTGACTGACATCAACGCCGCGCTTTCGCGTTTCTTCTAACACCCATTGGCCGGCCTTATCATCGCCAACAACCGTGAGCAGCGCCGCCTGGCAAGCTAGTCCCGCCAGAGTCTCCGCGATATTACGCGCAACGCCGCCGCAGGACTCCGTCACCGTGACTGGATTCGAAGAGGCCAGACGGATGGCTTGCTTGCTAGTTGCTTTGCTGTCTAGGTTCGCACCGCCGATACACATGACCGTATTCTCATCTGAGGTCACGTATGCACGCCCACGGATCGTCCCTTTCTTAGTCAGGGCCGCGATGTAGCCGGCGACAGCGGATCGGGAAATGCCGATGATGCTGGCCATTTCATGCTGAGAGATGAATGGGTTTTGACGAATGAGCGCTAAAATTTGCTGTTCACGATCCATGAAATGACTCCTTTCGATCGTAGACTATCTCTAGTTTATATCAGTTTAGGACAAAAGTCCAACACATAAACATTTGTCCGCAATGTGTTCGCAAATGAAAAAGAGCCTGCCTCCCGAAACCGGGAACAGTGCTCCTAGAATGGCTTATTCCGAATAAGAAGACTCCGAACGGCTTCGGATACCGAGCAGCCCCAGCAGTCCCAACAGGCCGATATAGCTCCATCCGCCCCAGCCCTTATTTGCTTTGTCCTGGGTAGGGACCATTAATGCTTTCATTGAGGTTGGCGGTGTAAGTCCATATGCCGCGGCATGTTGCTTCATATCCGTAGTCATATGCAGTCTTGCCTCTGCCCCAGGCATACCGAATGGATTGGTCTGATAAAAAGTGGGCGAACCTTGCTTGGCCGCCTCCCAGCTTTCAGCAGATGAGATCATTTGCTGATTATGAGGATGCTTACGATAATGATGAGCCCCAAGCAGGACGGTGATGCACAAAAATGAAATCAAAGCCAGTTTCATAAATCGGGGAAACATGTTCCATACCTCCAAGCACGTCTTAAATAGTGGCCTGTTAATGCAGGTAGGATTAGCTTCCCCAATGCCTGAAAACATATGTATTTAATAAATGAGAACAATCTTATTGATTAATGAATTTCTCAAAAACGAAGCCGAAATCCTTGACTTTGTACTGCTTATGCGTGCTCACAAGCCAGTCGAAAGCACCTTGATTCACCTGCTTAAATTCCTCAGAGAGCTTCTGCCCCTCGGTTTTCGTCGTACGGTTTAATGTGGCGGAAGCCAGCTCGATACTTTGCTTCGCGTAATCAAGGAAGTGCTCGTTTTCCTGTGTGATTTCGGAAACTTTAAACAGAGCTTTATACAAGTCTTTCAGTTCTTCAACATGCTTTTTGTGTACATCAATCGAGAAATGGACAGAACCCAGCACGAATTTGATCTCCACATCGAGATCGACCGTACCTGCTGTTTCGAAAGAGACTTGGGAAAGAGCATATTTGCTGTAAGGGTAGCGGTTCAGCACCCGTTTCTTGCTTATGGCGCTAGTGCCGTCGAGATGAATTAATGCTTGGTTCGTGAAGCAGTATTCATCCGATTTGGATTTAATCAAAAAGAAAATTTTCTCGTTATCCTCATGCATAACGTAATCATCGGCATCGACCTTATCGTAATTTTCAGGCTTAATCACGGAACCTACATCACTTAACCCCAGAATATCAGCCGCTACTTTACCAAACATAATATCAACCCTCTCATGAACAAATAAGTACCTATTTAGTATAGTACAAAATATGGAAAGCAGGCGAGTGTTATGACGCAAAAAAAGGCTACCCAGAAGTAGAAACATCTACTTGAGGATAGCCCTTTGTACTATTTAGTAACCGTCACTTGAACCGTTGTTCTCATGTTGGAATACGTCACCGTAATTCTTGCTGTTCCTTTACCGGTTGCTTTGATGATGCCGTCTTTCACATCTGCGATCATGATGTTCGACGATGTCCACAAAGCTGGTTTCGTTACATCTTCTTCAGATCCGTCCGTGTATGTGGCTAGAGCGTTAATGTTGGCTGTGCCGCCTTCTTTGAGCTCAACTTTGACCACATCGGTTTTCAAATATTTCAAGGAGTCGATTTCCACAGGAATCGCAACCATTTTGCCACCGAAGGACCCGGTAATCGTTGTTTTACCAGAAGCTGTAGGTGTGAAAAGTCCATTTGTCACGGTACCCAGCTTATAGGCACTAACTTTCCATGTCGCCGATTCTGTGACATCTTTCGTTGTGCCGTTCGACAGCGTTGCTGTCAATTTAATTTGGACTTGATCGCCTCGTTTTGTGACGATGAACGTCTTGTCTGCCGTGAGTCCTGCAACTACGCCGATTTCAACCGGAATCGAAACGCTTTTGCCGCCGTAAGTTGCCGTAATGGTTGCTTTCCCTCGTGATACCGGAGTTACAACCCCTTTGGATACCGATACAATTGCGTTATTGCTTGTTTTCCACTCTGCATCATTAGTAACTGTACGCGATGCGCCTGAGGAATCGGTAGCCGTCAAAACAATCGTGCGTGTTTCATTCATGTCAAAAACAAGATTAGGTACATTCGCCGTTAGATCACTTGCCATATCGATTTGAACCGGGATCGTAACTGTTTTGCTGTCTAGTTGAGCTGTCAATGTAGCTTCCCCAGAAGCTATAGCTTTCACGACTCCGCCGTCAACCGTCGCGGTTTTCGCATTGCTGCTTGTCCAGATCACGTCGGAAGTCACATCTTTTTTCGTTTCATCCGTGTAAAGCGCTTCGGCTTTCAAGTTCACTGTGTCGCCTTTTTTCATAATCAGCTTCTCTTGGCTGACCGTAAGGCTTTTCAATACGCCAACAGACACTTGAATGACCGCTGTGCGCGTTCCATATTTCGCCGTAATGGTCGCTGCGCCTGTAGCAAGACCGAAGATTTCGCCATTCTGTGCTTCCGCAATGTCCTTGGAGCTGGTTGTCCACTCCGCTTTGTTCGTAACATCCACCTCGCGGCCGTCCTTGAAAGAGGCCATCAAAGTGACTTTATCGGAACCGCCGATTTGTAGATTAACGGTTTTTTTGCTTGGTTTGATAATTGTAGGGATATCAACTTCCACTTTCGTAGTTGTTGTTTTGCCGCCGTATTTCGCAGTTATTGTAGCGACACCAGGTTTGTAAGTTGTGACTTTTCCTTTGATAACGAAAGCTACGTTCTCATCATCTACGCTCCAGTCGGCGTTATCCGTAACGACTGCGCTTGTGCCGTCGGCATAGGTAGCGTGAAGGACCAGAAGCTGCTCTTGTCCTGTCTGTAAGGAAACAAGATCGGTATCTACAACCAAGCGGCGCGGAACTTCCACGTCTACATTGGCTACAACAGCTTTATCTCCGTATTTCGCGTAAATCTTCGCTTCGCCGATCGCGATTGCAGAGAGCTTACCTTTTGAAACTTGAACGATATCCGCATCACTGGACGCCCACTCGGCGCGATCTGTGATATCTTCCGTTTTGCCGTCGGCATACGTAGCGGTTAATTTCAATACGCCAGTAGTATCTTTCTTCAGAAGCAAATTCTGTTTATCTAATTCGAGTTTGAGCGTGCTATCCACGTCAACCGTAATTGTCGTAGATTTGGTGCCGTAAGTTGCTGTCAGGTTGGCTGTTCCCACGCTGTAGCCTGTAACTTTACCTTTGATAGCGTCGGCGACATTAGGTTTATCTGTCGTCCAAACCACTTTCTCTGAAACGTCGGCCATATCGCCGTTTGGATAAGTTGCCATTATTTTAATGTCAGCTGTTCCGTTTAAAAGCAAGGAAACGGTTGAGCTCTCCGCGTCAATACGGCGGACAACCTCAACATCAACAGGTACCGTCAGGGATTGATTCATATATTTGACCGTTACGTTTGCGCTGCCTGGATTTTGTCCTTTGACCAAACCGTTGGTAACCGTAACGATGGAGCTTGTATCTACCGTGTAGTCTGCTTTACTCGTCACATCCTCGGATGTGCCGTCATCGTAATAAGCGGTAATTAATAGTTGATCTGTGCCATTCAGACGCAGCTCGAGAGAGCGTTTGTCTGTCGTTAACGATTTTACTTTTTTGCTTACAGTGACATTCACGATTTCGGTTTTACCCATATATGTAGCGGTAATTACAGCTTTACCTTCTTTTTTGGCTGTTACTACACCTGCATAAACGGAAGCAACGTCTGTCGTACCGGAATTCCAATCCGTTTTGACCGTTGCATTCTCGGTAGATCCACTTACGAAAATAGCGGTTGCTGTTAGATTCGCAGTATCCCCAACTTGCAAAGCAAGCTCATTCTTGTTCAGGACGAGTTTGGAAATCTCATCAGCGGCAAAGGCGTTTCCTGCGATTAAAGATTGACTGGCTAAAATGAAAATGAATACCAAGGATAACCACTTGCTGTGTCTAAACCTCACGTTAATAATCCCTCCGATATCGTTCCGTAATTAAGTTATGAATGAAAAACTGGGAACCTAATTAGTATCGGATAATCAAGACTCGAAATGAATAGCTGTCACAATATCTACCGAATTTTAACCTTGGGATGATAAAAGAAATTTCATTTTTTCATAAAACAACTTAAAACAATTAATAAAAATAAAATAAATAAAAATTAGTTGTGTTTATTGTCTACTTTTTGAATGACCTGTATATTTAAAAGCAGATTACTCAGGGGAGATGAGAAAATGAAGAAGATCAGATTTATAAGCATCGTTGGAAACTTGAAAATTAGCATGAAAATATTGGCGTTGAATGTGTTGGCTGTAGTTTTCCTCATCGTTCTGACGGTGACGAGCTTCTTTTTTCTCAGTGAAATCAACAAAAAAGCGGAAAAGATGTACCAAAGCGATTATTTGCCAACAACTTGGATCAATGAAGTGGAGAGTAACGTTCATACCATAAACGACAGGCTCCTGGAGCATGTCTTAACACCGGATAACCACTACAAGGATGTACTAGATAATGAGATCAGCAAGACGCGTGTCAAAACCAATCAATTATTGAAAGATTACGAAGCATCTTTGGAAGGGGAGCCTGTAGGGATCTTATGGATATCCAAGTTAAAAGAGGCGCTAATCTCTTACGAGGAAGATCAGCGAAAAGTGGAGTCTCTGTCGGCATCAGGGCAAACTCAAGAGGCTTATCAACACTATAAAACACATATCAAAAGCAAGATGGAAGACATCCACGGTTATGTGGAGAGCTTGCTGAACGACCGTTTGGAAACATCGGAGGCGATAAACAAAGAGCGCAACCAGCAGTACCGACATCTGATCTGGACATTGATCATATCCTCGGTTTGTGCGATCGGCATCTTTTATGTGATTGGAAGATGGTTATCAGCACTCATTGTCAGACCGATGCATGTTATGCAGAGACTCATGGCCGAAGCGGAGGCGGGGAACCTTTCTCTGTCCATTGAGGGGGCTGTTTCGAAGGATGAGGTTGGCAATTTGCAGCGCTCGTTCCAATCCATGTTAATCAGCCTGAGGGCGTTTATTGGAAATGTTCAGCAGGGTGCACAGGTCCTCACCCAGCAGGCGGAGCAGTTCGCAAGCCATGCGGAGCAAAGCAAGCTGGCTGCGGAAACGATCGCTGTTTCAACAGACTCTTTGTCGCAAGGCATTCAGGAGCAAGTGGCTATTGTTACAGAGACGTTATTTACCATTCAAGTTGTGAAGGAGGAAATGGCTGCTATTAGCGCGGACAGCCGTCATATGGCGCAGTTGGCCGAATCGGCAGATCAGGTGTCATTAGCCGGAATGGAGGCTGTAGGGAGAATGCGGGAGCGGATTGGGCTCGTTTCTGACAAAGTTTCGGCGGCAGGGACGATTGCGAACGAACTGCGTGACAGCTGTGGCCAAATAGGTTCCATCATTCGCGTCATTACGGAAATCGCGAAGCAAACCAATATGCTGGCATTGAATGCTTCTATCGAGGCAGCCAGAGCAGGGGAGGCCGGCAAAGGATTCAGCATTGTAGCGGGAGAGGTGCAGAAGCTGTCTGGACAAACGAATGATGCGGCGAAACAGATTGCAAGTCTTCTTCGTGAGATTGAAGACAAGGCCGGGGAGGTGGATACGGCGATGTGTCAAGGGATGAAGCTGACGGAAGATGGCGTGATCGCTTCACAACAGGTGAACGACTCGCTGCTGTCGATGAAACAAGCTTTTGGCGGAGTCTTAATGAAAGTGGAGGATGTGAGCGCAGCGATCGCCCAAGTTACAACCCGCAGCGACGAAGTCGTTACGCATATGGAGCACGTTACGGAGTCTGCGAACATAGGGGCGGCTGCGAGCCAGGATTCAGCTGCAGCTAATGAAGAGCAGCTCGCCATGATGGAGGAGATCTCCACCTCCTCCAGGATGTTGTCCGACATGGCAGGACAGCTTCGGGAAGCAGTTGGCCGTTTCCGTGTATAAACGGAGCGCAGAAGGGCAGAACGTCAGTTTATTAACTGGCATTCTGTCCTTTATTTTTTGCGCAGTCCTGAATTGGAGCTGCTCACTCACACGCCGGGACACTCGAGAGAGAATAAGACAAGAAAATAGATAAAATCGGATATGTACAATGCGAAATGATACAATTATAATGATAATGATAATTATTATCAATTAAATAAAAGGGGCTAGCATTCGCATTCAAATAAAGATGACTCGATCATCGTCTTTGGTTGCCTTGCAGAACAAGGAGGAAGAAAGAAAATGAGAGCATTGCAAATTGTACTTGCCTTAGTGCTGACATTTGCACTATCGGCCTGCGGCACATCCGCAACAACAACGAAGGAAAGCGCAAGCAGCCCTGCCGCTCCGGCAGCAACTGCGGGAGAGAAAACGATTAAGCACGCGATGGGTACCGTGACGCTGAAGAAAAAGCCTGAGCGCGTTGTCGTTTTGTTCAACGGCATGACGGATATTACCGCTCATCTGGGTGTGAAGCCGGTAGGTTCGGTTCAGTCTTGGGAAGAGAAGCCTTGGTATAACTATCTTCGCGCCAAAATGGATGGTGTGAAGGATCTTGGAGAAGAGACGCAGCCGAACGTCGAGGCGATCATTGCGCTTAAGCCGGATCTGATCATCGGGACGAAAGCCCGTCATGAGAAGCTTTACCCGCAGCT
This sequence comes from Paenibacillus anseongensis, assembly GCF_009757995.1. Classification (NCBI taxonomy): domain Bacteria; kingdom Bacillati; phylum Bacillota; class Bacilli; order Caryophanales; family Paenibacillaceae; genus Paenibacillus; species Paenibacillus anseongensis. The sequence goes on along the minus strand of NZ_WSEM01000023.1, from coordinate 188,813 downwards.
TAACAGCATTGCGCCAACGATTATTACAGAAGAAATTTTCGACTGGAAAGCAAATTTGAAGTATGCCTCTGACGCTTTGTACATGAAAGAAGAAGGGGACAAAATCCTCGCGGATTGGGATAAGAAGGTTGCCGAATTTAAGCAAAAAGCAGGCGACAAACTGGCGAAAACGGAAGTGTCGATCGTCCGGTTTGAAAGAGACGGCAGCGCACGCTTCTATGCAACAGGATTTGCCGGCACAATCTTCAAAGAATTAGGCTTGGCGCGTCCGAAAGCGCAAATTCTTGAACCGGGCAAGGCAGTTCTGAATTTGACGACGAAGGAACAAATGCCGTCGCTGGATGGGGATTACATATTCGACATCACAAGGCTGAATGCTGAAGAGCCGGCGGTTGAGAAATCCCAAAACGATTGGACCGCGCATCCGCTCTGGAAAAATCTGAAGGGTGTTAAGAACGGTAAGTACTTCAAAGTTGACGCGATTACATGGAACTTGGCGGGAGGCTCGATGGCTGCGCAAGCCATGTTGGCCGACCTCTACAAATACTTTGATATTAAATAATGAAATGCGTAAAGGAATGAGCGATCTGATCGCCCATTCCTTTACGAGCATAGGGAGACTCTCAAGATGAACCTTAATAAAACAAGTTTATGGAGAGCCGGTTGGTTGCTGATTTTTATTCTTGTTATGCTTGGCTGCTTCGTCGCGAGCATTCTTTTTGGCACCACGCGCTATGATTGGGCGACGGCATGGTCCTCCATTTTTCACTATGACGAGAGTGTGAATGAGCAAATTATATTGCGCACGACCAGATTGCCGAGAGCTTGCATTGCCTCAGCGGTTGGTGCCAGCTTGGCGATTGCCGGGGCCTTGATGCAGACACTAACCCGCAATCCGCTTGCGTCGCCAAGCGTGCTGGGCGTGAATGCGGGAGCCTCCTTTCTGGTTGTGCTGGCTGCGGTTACATTCTCAGTGTCCTCACTGCAGGCGTTGATGTGGATTGCTTTTATCGGAGCGGCGGTAGGCGCTGTCACGGTTTACATGCTGGGATCTATCGGGAGGGACGGCCTGACGCCACTTAAGATCGTGCTGGCCGGCTCTGCGATGACGGCGCTGTTCGCATCTTTCACCCAAGCCGTTCTCGTATTGAATCAGCAGGGAATCGGTACGGTGCTCTTCTGGCTGACGGGCACGGTTGCAGGGCGTTCCCCTGATTTTCTTATAGCCGTGCTGCCGTATATGGCTATCGCTTGGGTAGCTGCCTGGCTGCTCTCCAAGGACATGAATTTGTTGCAGATGGGGGAAGAAGCAGCGAAGGGACTAGGGCAAAAGACGGTCTTTATCAAATCATTAGCAGGTATTTTTATCGTTGTTCTAGCGGGCTGCTCGGTATCGGTTGCCGGCCCGATCGGCTTCATCGGTATTGTCATCCCGCATATTTCACGGTTTTTCGGAGGTTTGGACCACCGGTGGGTCATTCCCTACTGCGGGGTGCTCGGTGCAATTTTGCTCATGATGGCTGATATAGGCGCTCGGTTTATTGCGATTCCCGAGGAAATGCCAGTTGGGGTTATGACAGCAATCATCGGCGTTCCGTTCTTCATCTACATCGCGAGGAAGGGGCTGGCCAAAGCATGAAGCTGTACAACACAATTCGATTCAAGGGCGGAGCCATCTCTTATTTGGTACATAAGAAATCCCTGCGCATTATGCTCATTCTGCTATTTGCGTGTCTTGCAGTAGCAATCATTAGTACGGGGCTTGGGGAAATGGTCATTTCTCCATTGGATGTGCTTCGCAGCATCTTCGGGATGGGGGCGGAGGATCACGCTATGGTGATTCAGAAAATCCGTCTCCCCCGCATCATCATAGCCTTGCTGGTCGGTGCTTCCTTGGCGGCGGCAGGAGCTATTCTGCAAGGCATCATTCGCAATCCGCTAGCTTCGCCAGATATTATGGGCGTAACAGGTGGTGCCTCCGTTGGTGCGGTGACGTTCCTGACGTATTTCATTGGCGTCTTCAGCATCCGCTGGCTGCCAGTTGCAGCAATGCTGGGCGCAGCTATTGTTTCCATTATTCTTTATACTCTTTCTTGGAAAAAGGGGATCACACCGGTTCGACTGGTTCTGGTCGGTGTCGGCATGGCCGCCTTGATGTCAGCGGCGACAACGATGATGCTTGTGTTCAGCCCGACGAATGACCCGGCGCAAGTTTATCTATGGTTGACAGGTTCGGTGTACGCGTCGAACTGGGAAAATGTTTTAACTGTACTGCCATGGACGGTACTGCTGCTCCCGCTTTCGTTCATCATGGCTCGGCATATCAATATCGGCCAGCTAGGCGATGATCTCGCGGCAAGTGCCGGCAGCGCCGTGGAGAGAAATCGCCTGATCTTGCTGCTGATCAGTGTGGCGCTTGCCGGTTCGGCCGTCTCCGTGGCGGGCGGCGTGGGCTTCGTTGGCCTGATTGCGCCGCACATGGCCCGGAAGCTGGTTGGCTCCAGCTTTGAAAATGTGCTGCCTGTCGCTGCCTTGCTCGGCGGAACGGTAGTCATGCTGGCAGATCTTGTGGGGCGCACGCTTTTCCTTCCGCTAGATGTGCCGGTAGGGGTATTTACTTCTGCCATCGGTGCGCCATTTTTCATTTATTTGCTCTATACCAAACGAAATGCCTGACGAAACAAACCGAGGAACGAGAGGAACATACATATGAGCTTATCCGAATATACAAGGAATCAAAGCAATCCAATTGCCAAGGTCATTAAAAGCAGAAGAACGATCAGGACGTTTAAGGACACTCCAGTTTCAGACGAATTGCTATTGGAGCTGCTGAATGTGGCGATTTGGGCGCCGAATCATGAGAACAGACAGCCTTGGCGTTTCCTTTTGTACAAAGGAGAGGGACGGGTGGCTCTGGCCGATGCGATGCTGGAAACTTACTCGGATGAGGAACGGGAACAGTATGGGAAGCGCAAACGCGAGTATTTTCTGGAGGTGCCGGTCCATTTAATTGTGGTGTTGAAAGAGGATAGGCGTCAAAAGCAGTGGGATGAAGACTACGCAGCCGCTTGCGCGCTTATTCAAAATTTCCAACTCGCCGCATGGGAACAAGGTCTTGGCGTCGTTTGGAAAACGAACCACTATAATTATGAAGCGAATTTTCGGGAAGCCATTGGTATTCAGCCGGAGGAGAAGATTGTTGGTGTCCTGCATATTGGTTATCCAGAAATCATTCCGCCTGAACAGAAGCGCACGCCTGCAGAGGAGCTGCTGACGATTATTGATAAATAAACGATTAAAACCCTTTTCAAGCCGGGAATGAGCATATAAAATAGAGTGTGTGATAATCATTCTCATTCTTAAATTGGCAAGGGGGAAGTTGTGCATGTTTCCGGCATCGGGTTCCGAATTCGCTTTTGTATACTTCTCTTCTATTGGTAAGCGCCGGTATCACAACCGCAATACCTTGCAGACAAGGAAAAGTCCGAGTGAACTACTGGTCATCGTGGTGGAGGGCAAGGGCAATCTCTATACGGAGCAACAACTGATTCCCATCAAGCCGGGGCAATGTATATGGCTAATGCCAAACCAGACGTTCGAGGTGTTGCAGGAGTCGGACATTATAGAGGTGTATCTCCTTGCAGTCCGGAAGTTGATCGTGGCTAGAAGCAAAAGGAACTGGCGTTGTTCCCCACAGGCCGCTAAGCCTTCAGAAAAGCTGAGTTCCGTCATGATGAGGCCGCTGCTGAAAGACGTAGAGCGCCTCTATGAGGAGAGCAGAAACGCGAGCGTAGATGACCCTGGTTTGCAAAGACGCTTTCAGAACCTGATCTGTGAAATCAATGAGAGGTTTGCCACACAGCGTGAGGTCGAAGAGACTGCTGTCGGCATCGAGCGAACCCTTAATTATATGCATAAGCATTACAATGAAAAGATTAAGCTGGAAACGTTGTCTGCTCTCATAGGACTTACGCCTTCCTCGTTTTCGAGGAGCTTTAAGAAAGCCAAAAATATGTCTCCGGTTGAATATCTCAACCAAATCCGCATCGATACCGCCAAACGCCTCCTGGAGGATCCCAGATGCTCGGTCAAAGTAGCCGCAAGCGCCGTTGGTATGGGCAGCGAGTTTTATTTTAGCCGGATGTTTAAAAAATCTGTGGGCTTATCGCCAACCCTCTATATAAAAAGAAAGCAATTGAAGGTTGCAACTGCCACCTGCTTTGGATATAAGGAGTGTTTGCACTCCTTGGGCGTTGAAGACGCTTTTGAGTTGGGCGGGTATCTGTCTATGCGAACCGTGGAAGATAAGAGACATGTGGAGTTTAAGCTTGAGCAAATGCGGGAGTATGGCCCGGATATCATCCTCACCGATGTCAGGCACATGCCTTTTTATGAGCAGTTGAAGCAGATTGCACCTACGGTTGTTGTTCGTCTCAGTATGGACTGGCGAATGGCCTATATGCATTTGGCCGAGTTGATCGGCAGAGAAGCGGAGGCAAGGTGTAACACCCTTCAACTTACGGCCAGAGTCAGGGCGGCGAGGGATCGACTGTCGCATACAATCGGCAATCGAACGATTTCCCTGATCCGGCTGCAAGACGGGAAGATTCGTCTCCAAGGGAAGTCGGATCACCCTTTGAACAACCTCCTGTATACCGAGTTGGGGCTGCAGCCGGGCAGTTGGGTGCCTCGCAACCTAAGAGACAAGGAAGTTACGCCTGAGAGCTTGGCGGCCTTCGGCACCGATTATTTGTTGGTTTACGAGGACTCACCTGCTGACAGCCAGTTGCTGCAGTCAGTAATCCAGCAGAGCGCCACAGATGCTCAGAGCCTCAAAATGCATCTAATACCGAATTGGATAAGAATGAGCTGGGTGCCATCTGGTCAGCATCAAATCATCGATAGCTTGGAGCAATGGGAGGATTAATCCTACATTGCCGTTATAGCAAAACCGTCAGGGGTCCCTGACGGTTTTTTACTGTTTCATGCTGCTGTTATCCACGTTTGACGACTTTGAAATTTTCCTCCAGAAGCAGCCAGTTTTGAGGGAATCTAAGCCCCAACTTCCAATAACTGATACCGCGTAAGCCCAGTTCTTTCAGCAAACGGAACTTTGCCTGTATGGAGCGGGCATCCTCAAACCAGACCGTATGCTCTTTGCCGGCATCATCCCAATAGTTGAAGTGAGGAGCCTGCGCTGAGTAATCGTATAAAATCTGCGCGTTGTATTTGCGGGCCAAATCGATCGCAGCTTGCGGGGAGACGGCTTTGGCGAACGGACCGCCTTTCACGAAAGGCAGCGTCCAGTCATAGCCGTACAGGTTCTGGCCCATCATGACTTTGGATGCCGGCATTTCACTTATGGCATACTCAAGTACTTTACGCACGGGACCAATGGGGGAGACTGCCATAGGCGGACCTCCGCTATAGCCCCATTCGTACGTCATAATGATAACAAAGTCGGCGATTTGACCATGTGCTCTATAGTCGTGTGCGGAGTACCACTCGCCCGCTTGGGTGGCGCTTGTTTTGGGCGCGAGCGCCGTCGACATCAGGTAGCCTTGCTGATGGATCAGATCGGCTGCCTTCCGCAGGAAGCGGTTGTAGGCATCCCGATCATTCGGATATAGATGCTCTATATCGAAGTGAATATCTTTGAATCCAAGCTCCTTGGCCGTGGATAAAATCGTTTGGAGCAAGCGGTTCTGAACGGTTTCGTCCTTGAGAATCACATGCCCAAGCTCCGCACTGAACTGATCCTTCTCCAGGTTGGTCACGACCATCATCAGGGTGGCCCCATGCTGCGAGGCGATGCCGCCAAGATCGTCGAGAGGAGGAGACTGCAAAGTCCCGTCCCGCTGAATGCGGAAGGAGAAAGGGGCTAAGTAAGTAAGATGTGGAACTGCTTCCCTGGCGGCTTGCGTCAGGGCTGGTGACACTTCGTTCCCCCTTGCTTCCAAGTAAGCATTAACTTCCGCTTGTGTGCGGGGAGCTGGAGGGATATATATTCGGAAGCCGACGGGTAAAGGCTGATACAGGGTGAGTCCATTGATAGATGCAAGTTCGTGGAGGTCAAGACCGAGCTTATGAGCAATGGAATAGAGGCTTTCGCCGGGCTGTACCCAATAGTACGAGCCTACGATTGGAATGACCAATGCCTGTCCGATGACCAGTGATTGGCTGGGCGTCATCTCATTGGCTGCAGCAATCGTATCCACGGACACACCGTATGTTTGCGAAATGCGATATAACGTCTGTCCTCTTTGGACAACGTGGATTTGCATGGGGATTCCTCACTTTCTTACGTAAGCAAGGAACCGGATCCGAGCCTACTTTTTTCTTTACCATATTCCAAATCGGGCGAGTGGGTGTATGTCTACACACAAACAATTGTCGTAAAGGCATGCATATCTTACACACCAGCGAAGATAATAGAATAACTGGAAACTTATTCTTCATAAGGATGCTGCACATGCCACAGAAACCCCGCCGTCAAATCGCTTTCGTCAGTTTATTAGGCATTACCCAGCTGCATTTGCGGAATCCCTATATTATTGCTTGGTGGTCTGCGGCTTTCCCGGGCTTCGGACATTTGCTGCTATCCAAGTACTTTCGCGGCTTCATGCTGATTGGTTGGGAGATGCTGATTAACAGCCAAATGCATTTGAACGAAGCTATTGTGTATACCTTCACGGGGCAATTCGAGAGAGCCAATGAGGTGTTAAACATTCGGTGGATGTCTCTCTATGCTCCTGTTTATTTATTTTCCATCTATGATAGCTATCGCACCGCTGTGGATATGAATCATCACTATTTGCTTGCCAGGCGGGAAAACGCGCCGATTGAACCCTTCAAAATGTCTGGCATGGAAATAAACTACTTAGATAAACGCTCCCCTTGGCTAGCCGTTGTCTGGTCGCTGCTGATGCCGGGAATGGGGCAGCTCTATACCCAACGTATTATTAATGCCTTCTTTGTTCTTGGGAATTGGATCCTTGTATCCTATTGGTCCCATTTACTTGAAGGAATTCATTATCTCTTGTATTGGGACCTATCTAGAGCGAGCAGCGTTCTACATATGCACTGGATTCTATTTCTGCCGTCTATTTATGGGTTTGCTGTTTATGATGCTTACGTCAATACGGTCGAATATAACAAGCTATTTGATCATGAACAGGCTGTGATGTTAAAAAGCAGCTACCAACCCTCACAGTTTTCATTTCCTAAATCACCGCTTCGAAAATAAGGAGGATACCATGCATGTCATAGCATCATTTGAACATTCCATTTATTTGGAGCTGGCGATAACGGCTGTTGAAGAAGCGGGTATTCTCAAGGAAAATATCTATGCGGTCCCGCTGCAGGAGAGACCCGGCAAGCCGGGGATGTTCGACAGCATCCATGGATCGGACGGCATTAGTTTATTTGATGCGGGCGCGGCCTTGGCAACAGCCTTCACGGTTATAGGCTCCACTTATGGTTTTGTGTTAAAAGGAGGAGCGATTCTTTGGGGGCTGATTGGCGCAGCAGCGGGGTTCACGATAGGGGTGATTATTGATATTTTGCATAAAAAGAAGAAAGGAGTGAAACATCCAGCACCAGGCAAGAAGACCGAAGTGGTCGTTCTCGTCAACTGCACCAAAGAGGAGGCCAAGTACATCCAGACGATGTTTTGGGAACATATGGCGTTGGGTGTGGCCGTTTGTGATTGATAGGTACTATTGGTAAATAGTACTTTTTGGGATGCTTCCATTCTCCTATACTAAGTATCAAGAGCAAGATACTAAACGGTTGCAGCAGCAGCCACAGGAGGATTTCAGAGATGATACTCAACACTCGCAAACGGAATACAACGGCATTTACATTTATGGCATGGGCATCTTTTATCGGCGCTTTTCTGGCCATGTTTATCGGCATATATACGTTAGAGGAATCACTAAGTGTAAAAGGTTATTTTGCCGTCTGCGCCTTATTCCTGACGATGTCGGCGTTCGTTCTGCAGAAGGTTATTCGCGATAATTTGGAAGACAGCTATGATTCCCGGAAACGCAATACATCGGCTTTCACCTTCTTGGCCTGGAGCTACGACGACGCGCCGCTGCAAGCTGTAGAAAAAGTTACCGAAGAGCTGTAGGACAAACGAGTTTTTTCTAAAAGGACGGCGAAGTCGTTCCTCCTTGTCTCAGGGTTAAATGGAAGCAATTCGGGCATATTGGGAAATAGGAGATTTCATGCAGAAAGGCTGAGTACCATGACAGTGGAACGGGTAATTTTGATCGCCATTTGGATCGTTTGCATCATTCTCATACCGATTAAGATACCCAAACATCGGACTCGGGAAGCCGTTCTGTTATTCTTATCTACACAAATGGTCGCTTGGATCATGAGCTTGCTGTTAGTCGAATGGCAGGCCATTGCTAATCCGATTCGTGAATTTCCTGCTGCCTCCGGGAGTAATTTCACTAATAACTACATCTTTTTCCCAATGGTCTCAACGCTGTTTGCGCTGTATTATCCAAGCCGGAACTCGGGCGTAATCAAGTTTTTTTATCATCTTCGCATCGTTTTGTTCTTGGCGATCTATTTAACTTTGGTTTCCAGTTTTACGGATATTCTGAAATATGTACATTTCAATATCGTCCTTCATACGGTTCTCTTATGGCTGGTCTTAAATGCGGTAAGAACGTATGTGGAGTGGTTTTATCAAAGGAAGATACAGAAGGAAGGGTAGAACGACGGTTATGAATGTTAAGGTAGACTATTTCATTATCTTAGCCGTGTGGGTGATCTCTGCCATTGGAATGCTCCTTGTGCCCAAACGCGACCGTCGTAAAGCGCATGTTGCGTTTCTATTTCAGCAATTTTTAAGCTGGATTCTGGGCCTTATCGTTGTGGAACACAAATGGCTGGAATATCCGGTTAGAGAGCTTCAGCGCAATTATTCGAGTTTGACGTTTGAATTTATCGGCTATCCGATCATTGCCGTTTATTTGAATATTTATTATCCGAAGGTGAAAAAGGGGTGGGCTCGCTTTCTCTTCGTGCTGGCCTTTCCAACAGCGATTACGGTGATTGAGGTTATCCTTGAATCGCAAACCCAGCTGATCAAATATCATACTTGGAGCTGGTATTGGACGTTCATTAGCATATGGGTGACTCTGCAGCTATCCCTTGTGTTTAATCATTGGTTTTTTGCGCGTAATGATGGGGGGAAGCAGCCGGAGGTGCAGCGGTAGTGTTGTAGAGCAGCGTGTTTGTGGCGGGGAGCGTAATCGCGCGGTGATTCTCGCTCGTTGTTTTTCAGCATGAAAGTGTGGTCAATGCTCGGAAGTTATGCGGGAATGCTGTAGAACAAGCTTAACTGCTGCGGGAAGGCCGATCCCGCCATGTTTTTCGCTGTAAAGTTGTTTATCAGCATGAAAGTGTGGTCATCGCTCGGAAGTTCCTCGTTAACACTGAAAAACAAGCTTAACTGCTGCGGGGAAGGCCGATCCCGCCATGTTTTTCGCTGTAACGTTGTTTATCAGCATGAAAGTGTGGTCATCGCTCGGAAGTTCCTCGTTAACATTGAAAAACAACCTTAATTATCCCATGGATAGCCGCATGAAACGAAGCTCGCTACTTCGTAACAGCTGAGTCTTGCCTGAGACAACGGCTCCGTCTGCCTATGTTGTACTTTCTACAACCATTTGGCCAAAATTAGCTAGTTCGGATAAGCTACATTGCACTTTCTGCAACGAAATGCCCTCAAAAGTTACCGTTTGAGCACAAATCCAGCGCCCTCATTGCACTTCGTACAATGAAGGCGAAAGAAAACCGCAAAACCCCCTAACTCCGTTGCACAATGTACAACATAAGGGGGGACTTAAAGCACTAATACAAGCTTAACTTTCCCGTGGATAAGCCGCATGCAACCAAGCTAGCTATTTCCAATTGCCAAGTCTAGCCTGTGGCAACGGCTCCGAGTGCCTATGTTGTATTTTCTACAACCATTTGGCCAAAATTAGCTAGTTCGGATAAGCTACATTGCACTTTCTGCAACGATTTGCCCTCAAAAGTTACCGTTTGAGCACAAATCCAGCGCCCTCATTGCACTTCGTACAATGAAGGCGAAATAAAACCGCAAAACCCCCTAACTCCGTTGCACAATGTACAACATAAGGGGGGACCTACAGCACTAAAACAAGCTTAACTATCCCGTGGATAGCCGCAAGAAACCAAGCTAGCTATTTCGTAGCAGCCGAGTCTTGCCTGAGGCAACGACTCCGAGTGCCTATGTTGTACTTTCTACAACCATTTGGCCACAATTGGCTTGTTCGGATAAGCTACATTGCGCTTTCTGCAACGAAATGCCCTCGAAAGTTACCGTTTGAGCACAAATCCAGCGCCCTCATTGCACTTCGTACAATGAAGGGAAAATAAAACCGCAAAATCCCCTAACTCCATTGCACAATGTACAACATAAGGGGACTTACAGCACTAAAACCAGCTTAACTTCCCCGTGGATAAGCCGCATGCAACCAAGCTAGCTACCTCGTAACAGCTGAGTTGTGCCTGAGGCAACGACTCCGAGTGCCTATGTTGTATTTTCTACAACCATTTGGCCACAATTGGCTTGTTCGGATAAGCTACATTGCACTTTCTGCAACGATTTGCCCTCAAAAGTTACCGTTTGAGCACAAATCCAGCGCCCTCATTGCACTTCGTACAATGAAGGCGAAATAAAACCGCAAAACCCCCTAACTCCGTTGCACAATGTACAACATAGGGGGACTTACAGCACTAAAACAAGCTTAACTTCCCCGTGGATAAGCCGCATGCAACCAGGCTAGCTACCTCAAAGTATAACATAAGGGGTACTTGCAGCTCCATTGGCGCTCGACAAGGCAGTCGACCAGCACAAGCTAACACGCCAACCAACCTGCCCAGCAGCCACAGCGCAGACAAAAAAGACTGCCCCTCAGGCCATTTCTGGCCTTCGAAGACAGTCTCATGGTTTGCTCGGCGCGAGTAGCGCACGCCTAATCAGCAGGTAATTAAGCGTTAATCAGATACTGATTAACCGTAGCTTTAATCAATTCCAAACGGCCGGATTGGTTAACAATGTTGTGGCTGTTCTCAAGCGCATAAGCTTCAAGTGTCTTGAAGTTTGCTTTGCCGGACACGATATCTGCGCCGATGCCGGATTTGAAGGAAGCGTAGCGCGTGTCGAGAATGTTATCGAATACGCGGTCTTCGATCATTTTGGCAGCGACTTGCAAGCCACGTGCGAAGGAGTCCATACCTGCGATGTGAGCATACACCACATCAATAGGCTCGAAGGACGTACGGCGAACCTTAGCGTCAAAGTTCACGCCGCCTCTGCCGATTCCGCCTTCGTTAAGAAGGATTTCGTACATCGCAAGTGTCGTCGCGTATAGGTCAGTCGGGAACTCGTCGGTATCCCAGCCGAGCAATAGATCACCTTGGTTCGCATCGATGGAACCAAGAACGCCGTTAATACGGGCAACGCGAAGCTCATGCTCGAAAGTGTGTCCAGCCAACGTAGCATGGTTAGCTTCCAGGTTTAATTTGAAATACGGAAGCAAGTCGTATTTTTGCAAGAATGAAAGCGTAGTAGCCGCATCGAAATCGTACTGATGTTTGGAAGGCTCTTTCGGCTTAGGTTCGATCAGGAATTGGCCGGTGTAGCCGATTTCTTTAGCATAATCAACAGCCATGTGCAGGAAGCGGGCAAGGTTGTCGAGTTCCAGACCCAGGTCCGTGTTCAGCAGCGTCTCATAACCTTCACGGCCGCCCCAGAAAACGTAGTTCTCAGCGCCGAGTTCTTTGGCATGATCCAAAGCCTTTTTCACTTGTGCTGCAGCATAAGCAAAAACGTCAGCATTATTAGTTGTAGCAGCGCCGTGCACGAAACGAGGGTTCGTGAACATATTCGCTGTGTTCCAAAGCAATTTTTTGCCGGAAGCTTGCATCTTGTCTTTGATCAGACCAACGATTTCGTCCAGGTATTGGTTCGTTTCTTGCAGCGTGCTGCCTTCTGGCGCGATGTCGCGGTCATGGAAAGCGAAGTAGTCTACATCAAGGATGTGCAGCAGCTCGAAACATGCGTCAACGCGCGCTTTCGCCAGTTCAAGACCGGAATATTGATCCCAAGCGCGAACAGCTGTACCGCTGCCGAACGGATCGGAACCGTTAGCAGAGAAGGAGTGCCAGTAAGCGATTGCAAAACGCATATGTTCACGCATCGTTTTGCCTAGAATCACTTGGTCAGGGTTATAAAATTTAAATGCCAGCGGGTTCGTCGATGTGCGACCTTCGTATTTGATTTGTTGGATGTTATCAAAGTAGCTCATGAATTCAGCCTCCAAAATGAGTTTATAAATGCTTATGAAGTCATCATAGCATCATTCGCAAAGTTTGTAAATTCATTAAACAAACTTAGTTAGTGCGTGAGGATGCCATTCGTGTTAAAATCAGTTCAATTACAAGAAAAGACAAGCTATTGGAGCGGTGTGGGGGCTAGTTATGAAACAAACAGGCGATTTGAACTTAGTGAAAAAAATAAATAAATCCATTGTGCTGCACCATATTCGCACGGATTCGCCTATATCCCGCGCACGGATCGCGGAGATTACAGGGCTTACGAAAGCGACGGTATCCAGCCTCGTGAACGAGTTGATCGAAAGCAGCCTGGTCGATGAAATCGGCGCTGGCGAGTCCAGCGGCGGGCGTAAGCCGATGATGCTGCTGTTCAATGGAACGGCAGGATATGCCATCGGCGTCGATCTTGGCGTCCATGATATACTCGCTGTTTTAACTGATTTAACCGGCAAGGTAATCAGCGAAAAAAGAGTTCAACATGACAACGCATCCGTTGAATCCGTCATTCAGCTTTTGAAGTTGACGATCCGTAACCTGATCGACAGTGCGCCGGCGAGCACTTACGGCATCATTGGCATCGGTATTGGAGTGCCGGGCATCTGCGACGATGACGGCAATCTGCTGTTCGCTCCTAACCTAAGCTGGGAGAACGTTCCATTGCAAAAGGATATCGAGGAAGCGTTCGGCATTCCTGTCGTTATTGATAATGAAGCGAATGCAGGAGCTGTAGGAGAGAAGCAGTTTGGAACAGGGAAAGACACTGCGAATCTGGTGTATATCTCGATCGGGATCGGGATTGGCGCCGGCATTATCATTAAGGGAGAGCTGTACCGCGGAGCAACCGGATTCTCCGGTGAGATCGGGCACATTTCGATCCAGCATGACGGACCGAAATGCCGCTGCGGGAGCTTAGGCTGCTGGGAGCTGTATGCGTCCGAACACGCGCTGCTGGAGCAAGCCCGCCTGGAACTGGGAGAGCCCGCGCAGCTCGATATGCTGCTGAGCAAGGCGGAAGCCGGCGATCAGAAGGTCATTGCACTGTTCGAGCGACTCGGGTATTATCTCGGCGTTGGAGTCGTTAACATCATTAATGGTTATAATCCCGAGTTCATCATTCTCGGAGGCCGCTTGGCCGGAGCGGAGAAGTGGCTCATGAAGCCGCTGCTCCAACTGTTGGAGAAACGCTCATTGCCGCTTCCACGGAAGCTGCTGAACGTGGAGTTCTCGCAACTGAGCGACCGTTCGACGGTTCTGGGGGCGGCATCGTTTGCAGTATCGAAGTTTTTTGCCTCAACGACGGTGTCTATAGATGGTAATTAATTAATCATTAACGTGGTTAATATATACGAAAATTGGATTTGACCATCCTAGCCGATCTTATGTAAAATAAGAAGGGTTTTGAGCCTCTTATGACTCTTCCTATGACTTACAATAAAGGACGGAACTCATCGATGCTTTTACGTTCACTCGTCATTTGCTGTTATTTAATGGGTGCTTACTGGGCATCCTATCATTTTCCATCGCTCCGGATGGTCTTTTATCCCACGCTCGGTGCTTTCAGCTTCCTTTTCATGCATCGTGTTGATCAAATTAAAGATGTCGGGCGAATCACCCTAGGTGCGATTATTGCGGTCACGCTTGGAAGCGTCATGTACAGCATTAGTCATGGCACGCTCTCCTTTTTTCTAACGGCTATTATTACGATTTCACTTATTCAGGTTTTAAAATGGAACGCTGCTCCGATCTTGTCGGTGTCATTTATTCCTTTTTTTGCGCATACGACTTCGATTTGGGCTCTACCGGTAGCCGTATTGGTTTCTCTGCTTGGACTCATCATATTTGTGTGGCTCATCGCGAAAGTCGAGCAAGTGCCGGTCATCTCCAGATGGTCGGAAGCCTTCTCGCAGTTTCTCAGCAAGATGATGCCGACCCCAACGGCTATAAAAAAAGAACTTTAAACCAAACAAATAAAAGCGACCAGCATAAGAACTGCTGTCGCTTTTTCGCGTAGAGGAGACTGAAGGATGAAGCTTCACAAAGGCGAGACGTTGTTTCGTCAAGGAGAATCGGGAGGCTTGTATCGGCTCAAAAGCGGACTGCTCAAAATTGTCCGTGTACACGAAGACGGCCATGCCACACTCGTGAATATCATTGTGCCGGAGGAGACGATTCCTCACCATTCTCTGATTAGCCCCAAGCCCTATTATGGGACGGCGGTCGCACTGGTAGCTAGTGAAATTGAAACCATATCTTCCGAGGAATGGTATCGTGAACTGGATCACAACCCAGAGCGCTTCCGAATCATTGCGCAGCAGCTGCAAGAGAAGCTAAGAATGATGCAGCAGCGGATTGATCAATTGACCGAAGTAACCCCAACGGTGAAGCTGCAAAAGTTGGAACAATGGATGCACAGCTACCTGGGCACCACGGTTTTAACGGAAGTGCTAACACAGGAAGAGATCGGTCAATTGATCGGGCTGCGCCGTGAAACCGTGAACCGGCTTCTAAGGGAGAAAGTGGCGAAATTATAAGCTTCCGGCAGGGCCGAAGAACTCAAAGTGTCGGTCCTCTTCCGGGATCCCCCACTCGCGAAGGGCGTTGTTTACAGCTTTCATGAAAGGCACGGGGCCGCAGAAATAGAAGCTTGCCGCGGACGTAGGCACAATGCTTTTAAGCCAATCCAGACTTACGTGACCTTCTCGATGAAAAGAGTTCTCTGCCCGATCTGATGTCGTAGGCTTATCGTAGCACCAATAAAAGCTCAGCGCCGGATGCAGTGAAGCTAGTTCCTCAACATGCCCTTTGAAGGCATGATGCTGACTGTTCTGAGCGGCATGAATGAACGTCACTTGACGCTCGGGATTCGTTGCGGCTAATGTTTGCAGCATGCTAACCATCGGTGTCAGTCCTACGCCGCCGCTGATGAGCACGACAGGACGGGTATCCTGCTGGTTCAAGGTGAAATCGCCCGCTGGCGCAGAGATTAGAACAACATCGTCTTCCTTTGTTTCATTGTGCAGGAACATCGAAACTTTCCCGTCAGGTCGTTCGGCCATGAGATTTTCTCGTTTTACCGAAATGCGGTAATAAGGCTTTCCTGGAGCGTCCGAGAGGCTGTACTGGCGGATATGTGTATACGTGTCGCCTGGAATCTCGAGTTTGACGCTGATATATTGCCCCGGTTCAAATGTTGGGAGTGGAGCCCCGTCCTCAGGCATAAGATAAAAGGAAGTAATCACATCGCTTTCCTTCACCTTCCGAGCAATTCGAAAACGTTTAAAATCCGACCAACCGCCCGCTTGCGTTTCTGTTTGGCGATACATATCCGCTTCAACTCCGATGAAAGCATCCGCGATGATGCCATAGGCTTCGGCCCATGCTTGCAAAATTTCCGGCGTAGCCGCTTCTCCGAGCACCTCTTGAATGGCGCCGAGCAAATGTTGGCCGACAATCGGGTAATGCTCCGGCTTCACACCAAGGCTGCGGTGTTTATGAGCGATCTGTTTCACAACGGGCAAAATGGCTTCGAGCCGGTCAATATGAAGCGCAGCGGCGTAAACGGCATTCGCCAAAGCGGTTTGCTGTCTGCCCTGTTTTTGATTAGCATGGTTAAATATATTCAGCAGTTCGGGGTGTGAAGTGAATAACATTTCATAGAAGCGTTTCGTAATGGATGTACCATGTATCTCTAATACGGGAGCTGTGGATTTAATGATATCGATGGATTGTTGACTTAGCATAGGGACTCGCCTCACTTCAGAAAGTTTTGGTGGTTATGAGGTAAGTATAGTAAAAACTAAAGAGGTGTGGTGTGATTGTAATCACATGAAAAGACAACAATCTGTGTCTGTATTCATTTCAATCTTTTTCGCGTTATACTAGAAATGAACAAATTTCCATATCATTATAAGAGACAGGAGCGCATAGATGCCTGACTGGTCTTATCATTCGATATTTAAACCACTTTTGTTTCGTTTGACGTCCAAGATCGCGCGGGACCTTACATTACACACGATGGGCGGATTAAGCCGCATGCCTGGCGGTACCTTCGTGATCAAAACGATGGGGCATTTCGAGCAGTCGGCCGTGCTGCAAGACGAAATCGCCGGAGTGCCGATTCCGTGCCCCGTCGGCTTAAGCGGAGCGCTCGATCCCGAAGGCATCGCGCACAAAGCGCTGGCCCAGCTCGGGATCGGCTTCATCGAGCTTGGCCCCGTCACCGTGCGCGAGGTGCGCTGCGACGCGCCTATCGAGCGCGTTTCCGAGCAGGAAGCCATCGTGTACCCTGATGGCTACGCCAATGCTGGCGCAGACGCTATCGCCGAGCGGCTGCGCAAAGGCACGGGGCATCGCCTGCCGCACTTCGTGCGGCTCCGGCCGATGCCGGGCAGCACGCCGCGCGAAGCGCTGCTTCAGCAGCAGGAGCTGCTGGAGAAGCTGGCGCCGTACGCGGCGGGCTTCTACATCGATGGCCTCGCCGAAGGCTGGCCACCGGACGAAGCTTTGGCGTACCTCCGTGAGGTACGCCAGTTGGCAGCAGCAGCGGGCAAGCCGGCGCTGCTGTACATCCCACCGCAGCTGCCGGAGGGCATGCTGCGCGAGCTCCAGCCGGCCAGCTGGAGCGGGGGCGTCGTCGGCGAAGCGCAGCGCGAGGAGGGCAGCCGCCGCATCTGCGTTGGCGGCCATGCTCTCCTCAGCGCACAGCTGAGCCTGGTTCGCCGTCTCCGCGCAGCTGGGGCGGCCACGATCGTTGCGGCTGGCGCGGTGAGCCAGCCGCAGGATGCGCTGGAGCTGCTGGCCGCGGGCGCGAACAGCGTGCAGCTGCACAGCGGGTTCGTATACGCGGGGCCAGGGCTGCCAAAGCGGATCAACGAAGCGATTCTGTATGAGCGCATTCGTGACACAGAGGAGCCCGAGCCGCCGTCGTTTTGGGCGAATTGGGGCTGGATGAGCTTGCTCGGCATCAGCATGATGATCGGCGGCGTGCTGACTTGGCTGATCGCTTCAACCAGCGTGCTTTTGCCCTATGATGAAACCTTCCTTGGCGTGAGCCGGAGTGTCATAAATCGATTTAATGGGCATATTATACATTTCATGTCTCATGACCGTATTACTTTAGCGGGGACCATGATCTCGTTAGGCATCTTTTATTACCAACTGGCCTCACATGGTTTGCGGTTTGGCTCGCACTGGGCTCGTACCGCGCTGCTTACTTCATGCACAGTAGGTTTCAGCAGCTTTTTTCTGTATCTTGGTTATGGCTATTTCGACCCGCTGCATGCAATTGCAGCTGCTGTGCTTCTCCCTATGCTGCTGCTCACTCTGCGAGGGTTGAAGGATTATCCTTCACGGAAGCCTCCGGGCTTACGGAATGACGCCGTCTGGTACAGAGCCCAGTGGGGGCAGTGCTGCTTTGTCGTCCTTGGGTTTGGTCTGGCAATCGGCGGGCTGACTATTTCTTTTGTCGGGATTACGCAGGTGTTCGTACCGACCGACTTAGCGTATCTGGGTGTAACCGCTGAGCTTCTTGCCGATTGGAACGAGCATCTGATTCCGCTTATTGCGCACGACAGGGCTGGTTTTGGGGGCGCCTTATTTTCTTTGGCTGTAGCCATTGCGGCTTCCGCGCTCTGGGGAGTGAACCAAGGCGAAAGCTGGCTGTGGTGGACGTTCCTGTGGGGTGGAATACCAGGCTTTGCAGCAGGGTTGATGGTCCATTTTCATATTGGCTATACAGATTTCATTCATTTGCTTCCCGTTTACATAGCTGTGCTGCTGTATGTCGTTGGCCTATACCTGTTGTATCCGTTTCTAGTTCGGAGGGCGGGGAAAAAGGCGGAAGTGACAGTAACGGCATAATCAGCGGAGGAATCATTTTAATCTAAAGGCAGGTGCGGCTTGATGGAGAAACTAGCCCTTATTTCAGATATCCATGGCAATATGCCTGCATATGAAGCGGTCATGCACGATATTCAGGAGCGGAATGTGACGCAAATCATTTGTCTCGGCGATCTCGTCGGCAAAGGACCGCATTCCGAACAGGTCGTGGACCGTGTACGGGAATCCTGCGATGTAGTGATCAAAGGAAATTGGGATGATTTCATCGGAAACCAAGTAACGGATCCGGTTTTACTTTGGCAGCAGGAACGGCTGGGGATAGAGCGGACGACGTATCTAAAGCAGCTGCCTTTTTCCTATGAATTTTGGATGAGCGGTAAATTTGTAAGATTGTTCCACGCTTCGCCAAGAAGCGTCTACGAACGCATTCAGCCGTGGGATTCTATGGAGAGCCGGTTGTCGATGTTCGAATCCTCTGAAGCTTGCGGTGACCCCAGGGAAGCGGATGTAGCAGGTTATGCCGATGTCCATAATGCTTTTCTGCAAATTCTCAAGGGCCGGATGCTTTTCAATACAGGTAGTGTAGGCAATCCGCTGGATATGACGCAGGCTTCCTATGTCCTATTGGAGGGGCATTATCACAGCAAAGAACCTGGTACGTTTAATCTTCAGCATGTGAGGGTTCCATACGATATCGAGCTTGCTGTACAGCATGCCAAGGATGAGCAGATGCTGGACGCGGATGCTTATATTCTGGAGCTGAGAACGGGACAATACCGGGGTCGGAAGAAAACATAGGCCAAAAAAGCTAAGCAGACCGTATACCGGTTTACTTAGCTTTTTTTGTGTTGGAGGGAACTGTGATCCTCTATTTAAGTGTTTTTACCTAAAAAGTAGTTTCGCCGACAATCTTCCCTTTAGAAGCTCTTCGCCAAATCCTTGGCCTTAGCAATCGCTTCTTCTTTAATTTGCTCTGCTTTATCAGCGAACTGAGCGGTTCCCTCAACGAAAATCCCTTGGAAGTCAGTGATTCCGAAGAAAGACATAATGATGCCAATATAACGATGGCCCATCTCCATGGCTGCCGCCGGACCTTCTGAATACACGCCGCCCCGGGCTTGGATGTGCAGCGCTTTTTTGCCTGGCAGCAAGCCTACGGGTCCGCTTTCTGTGTATTTGAAGGTTTTGCCCGCTGTACATATCGAGTCGAGATAGGCTTTCATGATGGGAGGAAAGGAAAAGTTCCACATCGGCGTCACAAAAACATATTTATCCGCGGCGACAAACTGGTCGGTTAATTCACCGAGGCGAGCTACCTTGGCCTGTTCTTCTTTGCTTAGCGAAGCAAATTCTTGGCCGCTCCGTAATTTGCCCCATCCGCTGAATACATCGGCGTCAATGTGCGGTACCGAGATTTTGTACAAGTCGATGGGAATCACTTCGTCGTTCGGATTAGCCTCACGATAAGCATCGATAAAGCTTTTCCCTACAGCCATACTGTAGGAAGTCTGATGATCGTGAGGGTGTGCGGTAATGTGTAAAATAGTTGCCAAATTCGGTCATCCTCCCTAATGTGTTGTGCGTTGTTCAAGCCTTTTTTAATGTTCATAAATCGGAAGCAAACTATACGATGCTAATTCTGGATGGCTTTTAGGTCTTGCTAGAGTTGGATAGCAGATCGTTCTCAAAATTGTAAACCTCTGTACATTGAGTGGAGGCTCCTTTTGGTATATGATGAAAGACGGTGCTTTTTGGGCCCTCAAAAATGCGAATATAAATTTTATATAAAGTGAGATGGATGAATTGATGAAACCTAAGGATTTAGGCTATAAAATGCCTGCGGAGTGGACAACTCATGAACGGACTTTCATTTCGTGGCCTGTTCAAGATTCTATGGTGTACCCAGAGGATCACGCTGTTGTAACAAAAGGCTACGCGGATTTGGTCAAAGCCATCGCGGAATTCGAGCCTGTGACGGTCGTTGTTAACCCTGCGGATGCCGAACAAGTGAAGGCGATGTTTACTGAGCCTAACGTTGACTTCTTAACCATTGAACATAACGATGCTTGGTTCCGTGATAATGGCCCTACCTTTTTGCTGAACGAGGAGCAAGAAATCGCCGCGGTGAACTGGAAGTTCAATGCATGGGGCGGCAAATATGCACCTTGGGATCTAGATGATAACGTGGCTCCGCAAATTTTGGAGCACCATGGCGTGAAGCGTTTTGACGCTCCGTTAGTGATGGAGGGCGGCTCCATTCATGTCGATGGTGAAGGCACGCTTCTGACCACGGAAGAATGTTTACTTAATACGAACCGTAATCCGGAGTTGAGCCGGGAAGCGATTGAAGAACTCGTGAAGAACTTCGTGAATGTCGAGAAAATTATTTGGCTGAACAAAGGGCTCGACGGCGACGAGACGGACGGCCATGTCGATAATATCGCTTGCTTCGCTGCCCCGGGCAAAGTCATTTTGCAAGTGTGCAACGATCCTTCCGATGCGAATTATGCGATCACACAGGAAAATCTGGAGATTCTGCGCAAGGCGACAGATGCCAAAGGCCGTTCTTTCGAGATTATCCAAATCGAACAGCCACCACTTACTTTCTTTGAAGAGCAGCGTTTAACGCTTAGTTATTTGAACTTTTATTTCGTGAATGGCGGCATCATTTTGCCGGTGTTCGGCGGTACAGCCGAGGAGACGGATCGCAAAGCGGAGGAAGTGCTGAGCGCAGCATTCCCGGACCGCAGAATCCGTAAAATCAATGGCATGTCCATTATCAAAGAGGGCGGCAACGTCCACTGCACAACGCAGCAAATGCCAGCAAGCCGGAAAGGGTGATATAACGTGAGAAACGTTAAAGTAGCAGCCACACAAATGAGCTGTACCACAAACATTGATGAAAACATTCGCAAAGCAGAAGCTTTGGTTCGCCAAGCGGCTGCGAAGGGCGCGCAAATCATTTTGATTCAAGAGCTTTTCGAGACGCCTTATTTCTGCCAAAAAGAAAAGTCCGATTACTACGTGTACGCGACAGAACTCGAGAATAATAAAGCCATTAATCATTTCCGTGAGATTGCCAAAGAGCTTAACGTCGTGCTGCCGATTTCTTTTTATGAGAAAAAAAATTATGCTCGCTACAATTCGCTTGCCGTTATTGACGCCGATGGCCAAGTGCTCGGCACTTACCGCAAAAGCCACATTCCGGACGGTCCGGGGTATGAAGAGAAGTTTTATTTCAATCCTGGCGACACCGGCTTCAAAGTATGGAAAACCCGTTACGCCAAAATCGGCGTAGGCGTATGTTGGGACCAGTGGTACCCGGAAGCTGCAAGAGTAATGGCATTGATGGGCGCTGAGCTTCTGTTCTACCCAACGGCAATCGGCTCTGAGCCGCAAGATGGCTCCATTGATTCCAAAGATCACTGGCAAATGTGCATGCGTGGACACGCCGCGTCGAACCTGATGCCGGTTATTGCTTCGAACCGCATTGGGAAAGAAGTAGACGAAGATTCCAGCATCGACTTCTATGGCTCTTCATTCATTGCCGGTCCGCAGGGCAACATGATCGAAGAAGCTGGCCGCACGGAAGAAACGGTGCTTGTTGCCGAATTCGATTTGGATCAGTTGGAAATTCAACGGATCGAATGGGGTATTTTCCGCGACCGTCGTCCGGATCTTTACAAAAAAATTGCGACCTATGATGGAGATCAGGTGCTGTAATTTATGCTCATTCCCTTGTTGAAAGGTATTCTACTTGGGCTCTCGATCGCAGCGCCGGTCGGGCCCATTGGTATTTTGTGCATTCGAAGAACCATTACCTTGGGCCGCTTGCATGGCTTCTTGTCAGGGCTGGGAGCTGCGACAGCTGACGCCTTCTACGGCTTCATTGCCGGATTCGGTCTGACGCTGGTCACCGGCTTTCTTCTTGACCAAAAGGTGCTGTTGCAAGCGGTAGGCGGTTTGTTCCTGATCTACTTGGGTGTGCAAACCTTTCGTTCTCGGCCTGCTACGGAAGCGGCCAGAGCTTCTGGTGACACGCTGCTCAAATCGTATGCGTCGACCCTCATGCTCACCATCACCAACCCGATGACCATCATGTCTTTCCTCGGCGCTTTTGCTGGTTTAGGCATGGCTGGCGCGCAAAGCGGCATGGCTGCGGCCATCGCTCTGGTGATTGGCGTATTCGCCGGTTCTGCCTTATGGTGGCTGGCGCTTAGCTTCGTGATCGGGATGTTTCGCGATCGTATCCATGTTTCTGTGTATCGCTGGATTAACCGGATATCGGGTGTCATTTTAACCATATTCGGCCTTGTAGCCATTGTTGGGCTGCTCCTTGGGGGGTAGCCTTTTGTCTTGCGGGTGCGAGGGGATGCGATTTAGCTCATCTCCATCGATAGTGGTATAATGGAGTTAAGAATGGAGTGATCGCGAAATGGACGCTTCTAAATTTCAAAAGTATTTTAATCGGGATGATTTCTGGTCCAAATTGAAAAAGGGTGCTAAAAAGGCAGGAAGCAAAGTGATTTACAGTTGCTTGTTGCTTTATTATGCCGTCGAGAGTCCGCGAACACCGCTAAAAGCGAAAGTACAAATCTATGGGACACTCGGCTATCTCATTCTGCCGCTGGATCTTATCCCTGATTTGCTGCCGATTGTCGGTTATGTCGATGATTTGAGCGCGCTTGGATTAGCTCTTGCCGTCGTCGCCAAAAATATTGACGACGATGTAAAGCTCAAGGCCAAGAGCAAGCTGAGGGATTTTTTCGGAGATGAAGCCGTGAAATCCAAAGATATTATCGATATTGATGGTAAGCTGGTGGCTGATCAGAAAAAAGAAGAAGCACCTGAGCAGAAGTGAGACGAGTTCATGTTGATCTAACAGAAAGCGCCCCGCAGACTATGGCTGTGGGGCCAAATACTATCATTTAGTTTCATGCAAGATGTAAAGATAGGCATAATTGGTTCAGAAACTGCTTTCGTGGAAGCTTCTCCGCATGATGTAAGGAATAACCTGCAAGGCTTCTTCGCCTTACTTCTTGTCGTACAGCTTATAACTATCATATAATAGTTAAATAAATATTTTATAAATAGGGTTAGTTTTGATCCAGAAAAGATGTGTGACTAGCTTGCTCCCTGGCTTGCTGTAGCGTCTTACCAAGAACGCCTACATCCTTTCTGCAAATCTTAGGGTATAAGGACGGTTAAAATGAGCAACAGACAAATGAAAACAGATGTTATCTTAATTGGTGCCGGAATCATGAGTGCGACCTTGGGGTCACTGTTGAAAGAGTTAGTGCCGGAATGGAAAATTACAGTGATTGAGAAGCTCGCAAGCGCTGGCGAGGAAAGCTCTAACGAGTGGAATAATGCGGGAACGGGACATTCTTCATTATGCGAGCTTAACTACACCGTCGAAAAATCGGACGGATCCATAGATATCAGCAAAGCTATCAAAACGAATGAAGAGTTTCAAGTTTCCAAACAGTTCTGGTCTTATCTGGTCAATAGCAAGCTGATCCGCAATCCGCAAGACTTTATCTCACCGCTGCCTCATATGAGTCTAGTACAAGGGGCGCAAAATGTAGCATTTTTGAAAAAACGTTTTGAAGCACTAACGGACAATCCATTGTTTCAAGGGATGGAATACTCCGATGACCCGGCTAAATTAGCGGAATGGATTCCACTTATTATGAAAGATCGGGAATTGAATGAACCTATCGCAGCAACAAGAATTGAATCAGGCACTGATGTCAACTTTGGCGCGTTAACGCGTAACTTGTTTGCTCACCTAAAGGATCAAAACGCCGATATCTTGTACAAACATAGCGTGGATGATATCAAACGTGCGAGTGACGGCTCATGGGAGCTTAAAGTACGGAATCTCGATAGCGGCAGCGTCGATCACCACTCGGCCAAATTCGTCTTTATCGGCGCAGGCGGAGGAAGTCTACATTTGCTGCAAAAATCCGGTATTCCGGAAGGAAGAGGAATCGGCGGATTCCCGGTAAGCGGCATATTCATGGTGTGTCAGAAACCGGAAATTGTCGAGCAGCATTTTGCAAAAGTATACGGCAAGGCGCCGGTTGGTGCTCCTCCGATGTCGGTTCCGCATTTGGATACACGATTTATCGATAAGAGAAAATCATTGTTCTTTGGACCGTTTGCCGGCTTCTCGCCGAAGTTCTTAAAAACGGGCTCCATGTTTGACTTAATCACTTCTGTCAAAACGGATAACCTTGTCACGATGCTCGCGGCAGGCAGCAAAAACATGTCATTGACCAAATACCTGATCAAGGAAGTTATGTTATCCAAAGAGCAGCGTATGGAAGCTTTGCGTGAGTTTGTCCCTAACGCCAAAAGCGAGGACTGGGACTTGGTGGTCGCTGGCCAACGCGTGCAGGTTATCAAAGATACAGCTGCCGGCAAAGGAACGCTTCAATTCGGTACTGAGCTTGTTAGCGCCGCTGATGGTTCAATTGCAGCTTTGCTTGGTGCTTCTCCAGGGGCATCGACAGCCGTTTCCGTTATGCTTGACTTAATCAAAAAATGCTTCCCGCAACAGGTCAAAGCGTGGGAACCGAAAATCAAGGAAATGATTCCTTCATTTGGCGTTTCCTTATTGAAAAACCCTGAGCTAATTAAACAAATTGATTCTTCAACAGCACGGGCGCTTGGTTTAGTTGAAAACTTGCCGTTAACGGTAGCTAGCCGCACCGTATCATAAATAACCGGTGATGCACTGATCTAAGAGTTAAGCGATAGCTTAACTCTTATTTTGTTTGGCTGGTGAAACGAAAAAGAACCTTTCCAACCACCTAAGTGAAGGAAAGGTTCTTCAATATACCGGATGCGATTAGCAAGTTACCATCCAACTATGTTTATCCGCGATACGGCCATACTGGATACCAGTAATCGTGTCGTAGAGCTTGTGGACAAGCTCGCCGATCTGGCCATTGTTAATGACCATCGGAGTGCCCTGCCACAGCAGGCTGCCGATAGGCGAAACAACGGCGGCTGTGCCTGTGCCGAAGGCCTCTTCCAACGTGCCATTTTCATACGCTTGCACGATTTCGTCGATGGAGATTTTCCGCTCGATGACAGGGATGCCCCAATCGTTCAGCAAGTGGATAATGCTTTTGCGGGTAATGCCCTCCAAGATCGAGCCGCTGAGGCTTGGCGTCACAACTTCCCCGCCAATTTTGAAAAAGACGTTCATGCTGCCGACTTCCTCCAAGCTTTTCTTGTCGATAGCGTCCAGCCACAGCACCTGCGCACAGTCATGCTCTTTAGCGAGCACTTGCGCTTTCAAGCTTGCTGCGTAGTTCCCAGCAGCTTTGGCACCGCCAGTACCGCCTTGAACGGCTCTGGCGTAGTGGCTTTCTACGAGGATTTTGACAGGCTGAAGCCCTTCCTCATAGTAAGCGCCTACCGGCGACATAATGACAACGAAGGAATAGCGCGAAGATGGGCGCACGCCTAGGCCGGCTTCAGTAGCAATTACGAAGGGACGAATATAGAGGGACGCACCCTGTTTGCTTGGTACCCAGTCAGCATCGACACGCACGAGCTCCTGAATAGCGTTTACGATGAAATTCTCATCGATCGGGGGCATGTTAAGCCGTTCACTGGAACGGTTGAGCCGTTTGGCATTTTGGTCGGGACGGAAAATTTGAATCTCTCCGCTTTCGGTACGAAATGCTTTTAACCCCTCAAAAACAGCTTGCCCATAATGAAAAATCATCGCAGCAGGGTCATAGGAGAGCGGGGCATAAGGAACGATCCGCGGATCGTGCCAACCTTGTCCTTCGACGTAGTCCAGCACAAACATATGGTCTGTAAAGATACGCCCAAAGCCTAGGTCATCCTGGACGCCTGGTTTTGTTTTGAGGTGAGGATTGCGTTCAAATCGAATTTGTCCATACATGGCAAGTAACCACCTTTCGTTTACGATCTTAATCGTTATTCTATACTATAGAAAAATAACAATCATTGATCAATTGGGAAATATCAATTACGATCATAGTTAATCGCTATGAACGGGGGCTCAGAGGATGGATTATCGGTTATTGGCCTATTTTTTGGCCGTTTGCGAGGAACTGCATTTCACAAAAGCCGCAGAGAAGCTGGGCATCAGCCAGCCCACATTAAGCCAGCAAATTCGCATCTTGGAGCAGCGGATCGGTTCGCCTCTTTTTCAGCGCATCGGGAAAAAGGTTTATGTGACGGAGGCGGGAGAGATTCTGCTTAAGCACAGCCGGAATATTTTTCATGAGCTGGAGCAAGCGCAGGCTGCTTTCAACGAGATACAAGGTATGCAGCGGGGGCGGCTGCGAATTGGCTGCTCGGGCAATCATCTGCTAACGGCTACGATTATGGCTTTTCATGCCGCGTATCCGAAAATAGAGCTGTCAGTAGCTGAACTGGCCACCGAAGAGACGATAGATGGGTTGCTGAACAATCAGCTGGATTTAGGCGTTGTGTTTTTGCCGGATGAGGATGAGCAGCTGGTTCGGATTCCCTTGTATAAGGAAAAACTGCTGCTAGTTGTCTCCAAAGATCATCCACTGTCTGACGCCGAAGCGATCCGGCTGGAGGATCTTGTGCAGCAGCCAGTCGCCATGCTGCCTAAAAAATTTTATGTCCGGCATATGATAGAGGCATGCTGCGAGCAGTCAGATTTGTTATGTAAGCCGGTGTTGGAGCTGTCCACTTTGGAATCTTTGCTGCAAATGGCCAAAAATCATGTGTGCGGCGCGGTTTTACCCGGCTCCTACGTGGAAGGCATTCAGAGCAACGAGATCCGCTGCATTCCGATTATGGACCCCGTGCCGCAAAAGGATGTTGGCATCGTATATCGCAAGGACATGTTCTTGTGCCAGACGACCAAAACCTTCATGAAGCAAGTCACACAGCAATTCCTAAGCGAAAGCAAAGATGTTACTTCATAACACAGATTCACATTTAAAATGAGGGATACCGATCAATGGAACACATCTATATTTACGCCTGCCATGAAGAAGAGCAGGCGCTATGTCAGTTAGAGCTGCGCACCTTACTGGGCGCAGGAACCGTGCTCGGCGCGGGCTACGCCGTCAGCCCGCGCAGGGTGGAACCAAGCCGCAGCCCGTTCCTGAAGCTGCGGCTGGATGTTCGCTACGAGGCCGGCAACCTGCCGGCACTGGCCTCGCAGGTCGAGACGTTGACCGTAGGCGGGTCAACGTTCAAGGTTGTGTTCGCGGAGACGGATACGCCGGTCAGCTACGACCAGCGGCGGGACGTCGAACGCGAACTAGGCCGGCATCTCCGCGGCAAAGCCGAGATGAGGAAGCCGGAGCAGTGGTTCGCCGTGACGCAGCTGGGGGACCGCTGGTTGTTCGGCGACTGCTCCTACGGCGAAGCCGTCTGGCTTCTGCATCAGCAGAAGCCGCAGAACTACTCCACCGCCTTGAGTACGCGCGTAGCGCGGGCGGTGGTGAACATCGCCGTGCCCGTCACCGAGGGCACGCGGGTCATTGACCCGTGCTGCGGCATCGGCACGGTGCTGGTGGAAGCGATGTCGATGGGCATCGACATCGTCGGCAACGACATGAACCCGCTGGCGGTGCGCGGCGTGCGGGTGAATCTGGCCCACTTCGGCATGCCGAACGTGGTCACGCTAGGAGACATGCTGTCGTTGGGCCTGCCAGCGGCCTCCCATGTCTCTGCTGTCCCAGCTGCTGCCCCAGCCCCAGCCGCTACACCAGCTGCTGGAACTGCAGAGAGCCGTTATGACGCGCTCATCCTCGACATGCCGTACAACCTATGCTCGAAGCTGCCGGAGGATGAGCAGCTGCAGATGCTGCAGTCAGCTCGACGCTTGGCGCAGCGTGCGGTGATTATTACGACGGAGCAGATTGATCCGCTGATCGAGCAGGCGGGCTTTCACATAGCAGACCGCTGCGCAGTCAACAAAGGAAAGTTTAGCCGACAAATTATCGTCTGCGGTTAACTAAACATTTTACCCAGCGGCCCCTCCTCAGCAATGATGTCTTGAAGGGCATACACAGAAATAGGGAAATAAAGAAAACCGTAGACATATGCGGCCAGTTCGTAAACTTGAAAATAGATGACGAGGGCTTTATCCGCAATATAAAAATCCTGATCCGGCCGAATCGCTTTAAAGTCAACCAGCAGGGGAATATCCCGCAGCTTAATTTCAGCTTTAATCATTTCGCTGAGCTTGCCGACATAATCGCTGCCTGGCTTAAACAAATCTTTTAGCGCATAAGTCTGACCAGTTTCTGTATTGAAAGTAAGAGCGTTTTGAATTGTAAGGCCATGAGCGCCGCCGGAAAACGCATAATTCCATAAGGTTAGGCTGAGCACCGCTCGCTGATTGTTTTTCAGTTCGTAGTAGGCGGTAACGTCTGTCTTCGGATTTTGGGGGTAGCCTTGCTCGTGAAGCTGCTTGTTAACGGCATTAACAATGGCAATGTTCATGGCGCGTTCCGCAGTATAAGGCGTGTGATGAATAACGGCGGGGTAAAGCAGCTTTAATTTATCGTGGAGCATCTGGTAGGTTTGTATACTTACAGGGTAATCTAATCCGTCCATGCTTAACATCCATCCCTAACGTTTTTGCTACAATTTATTCGGTGGATGGGCGTTTGGTTCATGGGGACGAGGTAGAGAAACCAGTCCTGTTGGATATAAAAAGAGCTCTCCCCAGGTCCAGATTGACCTGTCGGGAAAGCTCTTTTTGTGTTTGTCCCTAAGGGCAAACACTACTCTTCAGAGGACGTATCCACATTGGCATCGGCTGTTGAGCTTTGCAGCATGGAGCTTAGCTCTTCCACCTGCTGCTGCGCTTGGCTGTCTTCCGCATTGGCTTGAGCTGCGTTGATGGCGTGGCTTACCACATCGTTTTGATTGTTCGTTGACATGAACACTCACCTCCTCATTTTTCAACCAACTAAGTATGCCTCCAGGGTTTCTGAATTATACAAATAATTTCCATCTTTTTATATGTATTTATCTAAGGTCTCTTTTTTATGTACCTTTTTGATTTTTCCTATTATGTTACTACTTAGATTTATTTGTTGTGGATATTTTATAGGTGTGAACGTATCCTCGAGGCGACTCAGCGGCACTTATCTGTCTTTATTGAGAACTGTTTAGGTTATATGATCGATATGAAATTTTACATAAAAAAAACCGTTTAAAGCCTTTTTATAGGCAAAAATCGGTTTTTGTATTATAAATTGTTTTATTATGGATTTTTTTAATTAGTGGACACTAGTGGTTTTTTTTTCATTTGGGAGTTCACCGAATATCATGTCTAATTTTTGAAGTCCACCTAATGCATCGAGAACAGCTTGATACGTACTTGATTCGATATTTTTAACTCCAGATTCAATTTTAGATAAAGTAGCTTGTGTTAGAAGAGTTCCTTTTTGACGGCATTCTTCAACAATTTGTTCTTGAGTATAACCTAATTCTAATCTACGTTTTAAAATTTGCTTACCCATTTGTACTTGTAGACTCTCTAAATGTTCATTGACGCCAGGAACATTTTTTAGCAGATCCATAATTTTATTGAACTTTTTATCATAGATTTCACTCATTCTGACCACTCCTTTAAAAAATGAGATGGGTTCTGAAAAAAGTCTATCGCTATTTGTTGGGTCTCATTAATTGCTTTTTGTAGTTCTGGAGGATTTTTTTCTGCTTTAAGCAAAGATTTAGTAAATATTTTAAATTGTCTCTTGGCGGTTTGATCATAAACAAAAAAAAGTGCGCGGTAGTATAATTCTTCCCAATTAATTCGAAATTCGTAAACATGAGTAACAGAAGTTGCTTTCAATACGATTTTGAATGACAATGGACGACTCTCATCATTAATATCATGAGTGTCCCAACGCAATAAATACTCTTTGTCTAATTTCGGTATTTCAATATTTTTTAGATAATCAAGTGCTTGTGCAATATACTTTGATAATTCCTGATATTTTTTTTCTCCTGATATCCCCAAGCTTGCGATTTGAATAATTCCATCTTCTACAGGTACGGATCCAGAGGAATCCTTAGCAAAAATTATATAATTGGTACTCATAATTGATTATATCTTATAAGATGTAAATTGTCAAAAAATTTATACCTTATAAGATGTAACCCCCTCTCCATGTTATAATATTCAGAACTTATTATAACGATGAATGATCTGTATGGGAAACTTTAAATGGTAATATAACCATATTATAGAATAAATAATGAGTGTTTTTAGTTGATCCAGTGACTTCGTGGTTCACTTGGCAAAATTGCGTCTATGCATAGTCTGATGATCTGCCGGAGTCAAAAATAAATGTGCAGACCTTGACTTAGAACGTTGTCGGCAATGCGTATGCGCTGGCACTTGTAATGAATCGAAAGCAAAGCACGCGTTACTGCGCGCGTTGAGAGGGATCGAATGGCGTTTTGGTCTCGTAAAGACCATATTGTGTGGAGCAATGATACTTTCGGGCGGTTCTGTCGATTTTTGTGAAACAAGAAAGTCGAACGGAACCATGCTAACTGGCGATTAACCATAGGCAATAACTATAAAGTATGCTAAAGAAATATATTTCACAAATAGAGTAAGGAGGAGCATAATAGAAGAAAATGGAAAGGTGGAGAGCGCAATGGGGAAATCATTTGAGGCCATGCTGCCGGAACATGAGGCGTTTATTGCCAAGCAGCACATCTTTTTCGTAGGATCGGCCCCACTGTCAGGGGATGGGCATGTGAATTTATCACCGAAAGGCCATGACGTTCTGCGCATTATCAATGCGAATGAAGTGGCCTATTTGGATTTAACGGGGAGCGGGAACGAAACGAGCGCGCATCTCGAAGAGAATGGAAGGATAACGCTTATGTTTACGGCATTCGAGGGACCGCCAATGATTCTGCGCTTATACGGGCAGGGGCGCGTCATTCTGCCGGAAACCCCGGAATGGGAGGCGTTAGCCCCCATGTTCACTATGCTGCCTGGAGCCCGGCAAATCATCGTGGTCAAAGTCCATGAGGTCAAGACCTCCTGCGGTTTCAGCGTGCCCTTTTACAATTATGAGGGTGAGCGGAATACGCTGCAGAAATGGGCTGTAAATAAAGGGGAAGAAGGTCTGTTGGCGTATTGGCAGGAGAAAAATATGGTCAGTATGGACGGCATGCAGACAACGCTCGGGGAAAAGTTATCCACAGGGAACCATTAATTTTCTCTTTTTCAGCTAAAATGTTTCCGCAGCGCTTCGGGCGCTTCCACGCTTTTGCGTGTCGTGCTGTCCATCGTCACACTGGTTACCAGAGCATCTGCGCATAGTTCTCCGCGCTCGTTATAAATTTCTTGCTTCAGCACGTAGCTGGAGCGTCCCATTTTATCCGGGCGGCAGGTAATGGTGAGGTGTTCGCCTTGCTTGCATTCTTTTTTGTAATTAATGTTGATGTTCACCGTTACGGTTTGGATGCCCATCGAGCCGAAGGTCTCGTAGGACAGTTGGGAAAGTTCGTACCATTCCTCACGGCCCCACTCCAGATACTCCAAATATTTGGCGTTATTGACGTGGCCGTTCACATCGATTTCCGTTGAACGGACGATGATAGCAAGTCTGGATTCCATGCGCGAGAGCTCCTTTGGATACCCTGTACAGGGCACATGTTTTGTTAGTTATCCTTGATTATAGCTTGTTTGCAAGGGAGAAAACCAGTTTATGGCTCATAGCGTTCCATCATTTGGGCAAACTATGCTTTATGTGTTTGACCCTAGCCATTGGCTGGTTAACAGAAGGTATTGGCGGTCAGCGCCTACATAGGAGGATGATTGGTTTGGAGCAGCAATTCCGGATTGAACGAGATACCATGGGGGAAATCAGAGTACCTGTGGATAAGTTGTGGGGCGCTCAGACGCAGCGCAGCTTTGAGAATTTCAAGATTGGGACCGAGCGGATGCCGGAGCGGTTAATTGCTGCTTTTGCTTTATTGAAAAAAGCGGCCGCTATTGTCAACCGTGAGCTTGGCGGGTTAACGCCGGGGAAAGCAGACGCCATCGCGCAGGCGGCGGACGAAATCGTGCAGGGCCGCTGGAGCGGCGAGTTCCCGCTCGTGGTCTGGCAGACCGGCAGCGGGACGCAGTCGAATATGAACGTCAACGAGGTGATTGCGCATCGCGGCAGCGAATTGCTCGGGGATGGAGCACGCATCCATCCCAATGACGACGTGAATCGTTCGCAGAGCTCGAACGATACCTTCCCTACCGCGATGCACGTGGCCGGCGTTCTCGCGGTGGAGCAAGAGCTGCTGCCTGCGCTAGAGCTATTGCAGGCTACGCTGCACAGCAAGATGGAGGCCTATGCCTCCATCGTCAAAATCGGCCGCACCCACCTGCAGGACGCCACCCCGCTGACGCTGGGGCAGGAGATCAGCGGCTGGTGGGCGATGCTGGAGCAGAGCGCGCGCATGGTGCGCAGCAGCGTGGATACGATGCGCGAGCTGGCCATTGGCGGTACCGCGGTGGGCACCGGGCTGAACGCGCATCCGGAATTCGGCGCGCGCGTTGCCGAGCAGCTCTCCAGCGAGACTGGCACGAGCTTCGTCTCGGCGGCAAACAAGTTTCATGCGCTGACCAGCCATGATCAGATCGTGTACGCTCACGGCGCGCTGAAGGCGCTCGCGGCGAACTTGATGAAGATAGCCAACGACGTGCGGTGGCTATCGAGCGGTCCCCGTTGCGGGATCGGCGAAATCACGATCCCGGAGAACGAGCCCGGCTCTTCGATTATGCCGGGCAAGGTGAACCCGACCCAGAGCGAAGCGATGACGATGGTCGTGTGCCAGGTCATGGGCAACGATGCGGCCATCGGCTTCGCCTCCAGCCAGGGCAACTTCGAGCTGAACGTGTTTAAGCCCGTTATCATCCACAACTTCCTGCAGTCTGTCCGACTGCTGGCTGATAGCATGCGCTCGTTCAACGATAACTGCCTCGTGGGAATGGAGCCGAATCGCCAGGTGATTCAGCGCAATCTCGAGCAATCGCTCATGCTGGTTACGGCGCTCAACCCGTATATCGGGTATGAGAAAGCGGCCAGCATTGCGAAGCAAGCCCACAAGGAAGGGCTGACGTTGAAAGAGTCAGCTGTACGCAGCGGCTACTTGACGGCGGAGCAGTTTGATACTTACGTGCGGCCGGAAGATATGGTGCAGCCGAAATAAAAAAGGTTGAGCAGCACTTTGTGTGCTGCTCAACCTTTTTTTACAATTTACGAATAGGCATAATGTTGACGTAGTTATCTTCGAACCTAACCTTGGCTTCGATCTGGTAAATATCTTTAAGAAATTCGGCCGTTATGACTTCCTTGGGATTGCCTGTTTGCTGGATTTCGCCTCTTTTCATTGCGACGAGGTAATGGCAGTAATTCGCAGCTTGCTGAAGATCATGAAGAACCATGACAATCGTTATCCGATAAGCTTCGTTGATCTTCACGAGCATTTCCATCACATCTAGCTGATGGGCGATATCAAGGAAGGTAGTCGGTTCATCGAGTAAAATAATCGTCGTTTTTTGAGCGAGTGCCATTGCAATCCGCGCCTTTTGCTGTTCGCCTCCCGACAGGGTGTGGAACATGCGGTTTTCATGCCTCAGCGTATGCGTGACCTCCATGGCCCATTGAACAATATCTCGATCTTCCGGATTCATATGGTCAAATAATCGTTTGTATGGCGAGCGGCCATACGCGACGAGTTCACCTACGGTTAGATTCGGTATCGTATGTTTGGATTGCGTCATGAGCGCGATGGTTTGCGCAAGTTCAATCGTTTTATAACGCTGCAGGGGCTTATTCTGTACAAAAACTTCTCCCTGATCAGGCGTCAATAGACGGGTCATGGCTTGCAGTAAAGTTGATTTGCCGGAGCCGTTAGGCCCTACGATGGCTGTGATTTTTTCGGAAGGAATGGAAAGCGTCACATGCTGAAGTTGAAAACCGCCAACATGGAGGTGCACCTGTCTCGTTTCAATGGCAGACATCACATAATCCTCCGCTTCTTCAACAAGTATAAAAAGAATGGCGCACCCAGCCCCGCAAGCAAAATGCCGACAGGAAGCTCAATCGGATCAAACCACGATCGCGCCACCGTATCAGCAAGAACGACGAGGGTCGCTCCGCCCAGAATGGATAACGGGAGTAAAAACCGATAATCATCCCCAATCAGCAGGCGAATGGCATGAGGAACAATCAAACCGACGAAGCCCACTAAGCCTGCTACGCTGACAGCAGCACCCGCTAATAACGAAGACAACAGGATGATAAGGAGCCGCTGAAGTTCGACTTTCTGGCCTAATAGCTGCGCAGTATGATCACCCAACTGCAGTAGATTGGAGGGTTTGATCATCAAGGCGGACAAACCGAGACCAATGAGCGCATAAGGGGCCATGAATGCTAAGTGATGCCAGCTTCTCCCGCTCAGTCCACCCGCCAACCAAGGCAAAATAGCCTGAACACGGTCGCTGAATACGACCATGACTCCGCTTGTAGCAGCCCCTAGCAGAGCATTGATGGCGACTCCGGCCAAAATAATTTTCAGTGGCGAGGAACCTTTATCCCATGCCAGCAAATAAATGAAAATGGAGGTGACGAAGGCTCCGAGAAAAGCGGCAATTGGCAGCAAATAGCTGTATTGCGGAAAAATAATCATCGTGACAACAGCAGCAAGACCTCCGCCTGCCGAGACGCCAATGACCCCTGGGTCGGATAACGGATTTTTCATAGCGCCTTGGAGCAAGGCACCGGACGCAGCCAAGCATGCACCGACGAGCAATCCAATGAGCACCCTTGGAAGTCGGAGATTCATAACGATTTTCTCATGTAGAGGCGATCCCTCCGCCATGAAGACGGCCCAGATTTCTCTAAGCGAGATATGGACGGAGCCGTAAGTGAGCCCATAGATGGAGACGAGTGCAACGAGGATGGGAGCGACAACAAAACTTAGTTTTCTTCTAGTATTACGCTGCTGTATGTTCATAGTTATTTAACAGAAAGGAGAAGCTTCTGCATCAACGCAAGGGATTCCATGACGCGTGTTCCCGGATTGGAGCCGAACAGATCCGATGGCAGCACTTCAATGCGATTATTTTTAACGGCGTCCAAACTGTTCCATGCCGCATTCATCTGCATCTCCTTCAGAAAACCCTCCTTCACTTTGTCTGTATCTCCATGCGCCATAAAGAAAATGACCTGCGGGTTCGATTTCATAATTTTTTCGGTATTCAGCTGCGCATATTGCGGATATTTATCCAGGCTTGGATAGTCTGACGCAATGTTCTCTCCACCTGCAATCGAGAGAATATCACCGCTCAGTGAATTGTTAAGAGCAGCCATATAGGTGCCAGGAGCACCGTAAACAAGCAGGGCGCGTACCTTTGATGCAGGCTGATTTTTTTGCAGCTCACTAATTTTCTTATCAATGGCCTGAATTTGCTCGTCGGCACGCGTTTTCTTGCCCAGCACTTCGCCGAAAAGGCCGATTTGTTTTTTTATCTCCGCGACACTGTTGGCATCCGTCAAAATCACCTTGGAGCCGAGCGCCTCGACGGCAGGCACGTCTTTCAGGTTCAATGGGTTATTGCCGAGAACGACATCCGGCTGGACGAGTGCCACTTTCTCCATGTCCATGCCATGAGGCGTACCGATCTGTTCGGCTTTAGCTGCTTCTTTGTTGGCAAGAGGAGCAGCGGAAGTAGGTCTGCCTACTAATTCGCCGCCTAGCGCGTATACAATATCCATTTCACCGTTGCTAAGAGCGGCAATTTTCGTCGGAACCTTGGAGAAAGTCACTTTACGGCCGGAAAAATCTGTTACGGAAAGGGAGCCGTTACTCGCTTGCTGGTTGGTATCCGAAGTCTGCGGGGGAGAGGCGGAACAACCCGCTAACATGCCAGCCAACAGTGTGCTTAATAAAATAAAATGAATTTTTTTCATAAAAAGATGACCTCCAGATATCTTGAAAAAATAATGTGACCGATCCATATGACAGCACCA
Source organism: Paenibacillus anseongensis (assembly GCF_009757995.1). Classification (NCBI taxonomy): domain Bacteria; kingdom Bacillati; phylum Bacillota; class Bacilli; order Caryophanales; family Paenibacillaceae; genus Paenibacillus; species Paenibacillus anseongensis. The sequence goes on along the minus strand of NZ_WSEM01000023.1, from coordinate 152,544 downwards.
TTAAAATGATAATGAAAATCATTATCAAATGTCAATCGTAATTTTTATAATAAATCTAGCGGGGGAGTATGTATTGACAATTTTCATTAGGCTAGGCTAAGATTAAACCGTAGACCAATTAATAATGATTATCATTCTCTATGAGCGAGCGACTTCTGCTGTCTTTAGCATGCGGCTTGCAAATGGAGTATGTGTGAAGCAATAGAATAGAAGGTCTATTCTTTTTTTTGCTGTTTACTGATAATGATTATCATTATCTTTATCTGCATCTGTATGGATGATGAAAGGAGGGAAAGGAACATGAAAAAATGCTTATCCATCTCGACTTCACTGTTGATGATGCTAATCTTCGTAATGCTCATTAACGTGCCTGTATCGAAGGCTGCTGCTCTTGCAGACGGGACGTACACTATTGGATATACGGTTCTTCAAGGAGATAATGACTCTGCTTCCATGGCTAACGATTACTGGGAAAAGCCAGCGATTTTCCTTGTGAAAAATGGGGAAATGACCATGCAAATGACATTGAATCACAGTTCATGGGTCACGGTTTTCAAAGTGGACAATGACGGGGGATTCACGGATACCCAAGTGGTAAAAAGCGATAGTGCCGATGATACGCGTATGGTTCAGTTTAAAGTGAAGGATGTATCGAGCCCGCTCAAGGCCAAAATCCATGTGACGGTGAAATCCGTCGACTACGATCATGATTATACGATTCGCTTTGCTTTTGACGCGAAGAGCATGAAAACACTGAGCACCGCTGAAGCAAAGTCCGACACGGCTGCAAACGTAACGCCGAAAGCGAAAGGTGACAGCCCGGCTCCCGCAGCAGCACCCGCTGTTCATACAGAGCATAAGAAGTCTGCGGTAGTGAATCCGCAAACCGGGGACACGACTCCAGTTACTGTGCTGGTTGCCCTGTTGGTGATCTCATCATTTATTTTAATCCGCAAGTTCGTAAAGCCTTAACTCATCAATCATGATTTTAGGACGAAGGAGAGTATTCATTTTGAAGAATCGATTAAGGAAAGTCGGAACGATCTTTCTTATGTTTTTTGTGCTGTTAAGCACCTTTCATTTCCCGCTAAGCCAAGACTCTGTAGCTCATGCGGCCGCCAGTAATATAAATCTTCCAGACGGAGATTACCCTGTCAAATTTACTTTATACAAAGACGGTACGAATGAACCGTCGATGATGCAGAGTTATGCCGACTCCAATAGCGGACGTTTAACGGTGAAAGACGGAGCAGTGAAGGCTTCTTTCACATTAAATCACAGCTCATGGATTACATCGTTTATGACTGCGTTGAATGGCAGCCTGGTTGAAGCTGCTACACTCGAGTCTAATCAGGCAGAAAACACGAGAACGGTTCAATTTGCAGTAGCGGACTTGTCGCTCCGACTGGATGCCAGAGTCAAAGTGGATGTACCCGAGTTTAATATCCATGAAGACCAGCCTTTGCAAATCGGTTTTGATACAGAAGGTATCACGCCACCCGAACAAACGCCCGTTGATAAAACAAACCTGAATCAATTGATTGTTACAGCGCAAGCGAAAAAAGATGCAGCGAAAGAAGGCATCTATAACGGCCAATATCCGGCTAATGCGATAAGCGCATTGCTGGCTGAGATTACTGCGGCGAAGGCAGTGACTGAGAATGCGAACGCTACGCAGGCTCAAGTAAACGATGCTTTGGGCAAGCTGCAAACAGCCGTTACGGCCTTTGATGCCTCCGTGATAACTAATAATCCAAAGCCAGGTGCTGTGAGTGCTGGCGTTTATCACATTTATTTTTCGGCATTAAATGCAACGGATCCGACAAAAACGTCTTCGATGGAAGCTTACTTCGTGAAACCGGCCAGATTGACGGTGGACGAGAATGGGAAGACGACGATTCGTTTCACTGTGGTTAAGAGCACGGATACGGACTCGCTGAAAACGAAGGATCAGAATGGACAGTACGTGGAAATGAACGTTGTTAGCACGAATAAGGCAGCGAACACAAGAGAAGTTGAGTTTGAGATAGCCGATTTGACTCAAAATGTAGCTGCCAGAGTACATAACACGATAGCACCGCCGCAATACGCTACAAACGACTTCCAGTTTAAATTCGATACTGGCAGTATCGTTCCGTTTATCGCAGATGGCGTATACAGCATTCCTTTTCAAGCGTTAAACGCAACAAACCCAAGCAAAGAATCCAGCATGAAAAGCTATTTTGTAAACCCTGGTACCTTATCGGTTCAGCAAGGGAAAAGAAAAGTGATTTTGACGGTGCTGAAGAGCACGGATACAGATGTTATTCAGACACAACTGAGTGGACAGATGGTTGATGCCGTGGTTAAAAGCCAGGATACAGCAGCCAACACGAGGATCATTGAGTTTGAAGTGAGGGATCTCTCGACCAATATCCTTGCTTACGTACATAACACGATAGCGCCGCCGCAATATGCCGGCAATAATTTCTTATTTAAATTTGATCCTAACGGGATGGTGCCGCAGAAAGCTGAATTAATCGGCGCACCAACTGTGGAGCCGAAGCAAGTGTTGGATCTGAATTTCAGAGTTACAGGCGTGAGCCAAAGCGTCTATCAACAGGTATATAGTCAAGTGATGACGCTGACGTACGATTCGAACCTGCTTGAGCTTGATCAAACGAAATCCAAGTCGCTGATTGATAATTTCTCCTTAGGGTATACCGATCAAGCTGACGGACAGCTGAAGCTGACTTTAACAGGCGCAAGCGGAAAAAGCTTTGATGCCAACAATACGTATCTGATGCTTGAATTCAAAGCCAAGTCGGTCACCCAATCCACTTATACACCAGTGGCATTGACGGATATCGGGCTTGTGAACGGCGAGGGTAGCAAGTTAGAAGTAACGGATACTTCCTATTACATTACCATCGTTCCAGCGAATAAAACGAAGCTGAATCTAGCGCTTGCAGGCGCTCAAAATAAGCATGACACAGCGGAGGAAGGTATTTATAACGGCCAATTCCCGGCTAGTGCGATAAGCGCTCTGCAAACCGCAATCGCGACAGCGCAGGTTATTGCTAATAATACAGATGCAACGCAAAAGCAAGTGGATGATGCCCTAACTGAACTGCAAACGGCAGTTACAGCTTTTGATGCTTCGGTGATTACAAACAATCCCAAGCCGACACAGCCTGGTCAACCTGAAGACGAATCCTACAAAATTAAATTTAATCTGTATAAATACGGATCGAATGAAACGTCAATGATGGAGAATTACACTGATTTAACGAGTGGACGTTTGAAAGTTCAGAATGGGAAAAAGACGATCTCCTTTACGCTGAAGAACAGCTCTTGGATCACGTCTTTCAAAACGGAACTAAACGGAACTCTGGTGGAGACAACGACACTTAACTCCAATCCATCCGAGGATACAAGAACGGTTCAATTTGAAGTTAACGATTTATCAGTGAAGCTGAACGCAAGAGTCGTGGTTGATGTGACAGGCGTTGTTCGCGAAGAGCAACCTTTGCAAATTGCTTTTGATGCGAGCAGCCTGACACCAATCTTGCCTCTCGATCAGCCGCTTCCGGAAGGCAATTACAATGTAAGTCTGAACGGCAGCGCGCTCGGCGGTGCTCAAGCTCCGGTAAGTTCCTATCTTGATAACACGAGCAGATTAACTGTACAGAACGGCAAAAATGTGATGTTCTTTAAACTGAAAAACGGAACATCGATTACGAAACTGCAATTGGTACGTCCGGATCAAACTACAGAGGACATTTTGCCTGCAGTGGCAATGAAAAGTTCAGACCTTATTACCATTTTGTCGACTTCCCAAGAAGCAAAATACGAACTGCCGAATTTAACATCGGCCTATAACCTGTTTTTATCCGCAACACAGAACGGTCAGATCGTAAATCCAAGTTATCAAATCAGCTTTAGCGATGCTACGTCCGCAGGTACTGATCCTGTAGATCCAGTGGACCCAGTAGACCCTGTTGATCCTGGGACGTCTCCCGGCACAGGTACAGGTCCTTCTACGCCATCTGTACCTTCCAATATCCATGGGATTGCAGACGGCACATACAGCATCGACTATAAAATTTTGAAATATGGCACTACGGAAAAATCGGTTATGCAGGACTATGTTGTAACACCTGGTACGTTAACCGTGAGCAGCGGTAAGATGTTCGTGTCGTTCACGCTGAAACAAAGCAAAGAAACGACTGATTTCCAAGTGCAGTATGATGGAAGCTTAAGAGATACCGATGTTATAAGCACAGATGACGCTAAAAATACGCGTGTTATCCGATTCCCTGTCGCTGATTTAACGGTCAGAACCATGGGTTGGGTAAAAGTAAATTGGGCGGAACTTAACTATAACCATTCTTACGATGTTGATCTTACATTTGATAAATCCAGTATTGTACGCGTACAATCACCTGGCGAAGTTAAACCGGTTGTTGTAAAACCGTTAAGTGTAGCCTATATGCCTGGCGACTATTCGGTTGACTTCGACATCTTACTGCGTGGAAGTACTCAGAAGTCTATTACAAATGAGTTCGTGAAGCATCCAGCTATTTTGAAGATTGTTGATGGTAAAAGCTACGTGTATCTCAACGTAACGAAGAGCAAAGAGGCGCCGGGCTTTAAAATTCAGCTGGAAGATGGAACGCTTGCGGATGCAGAGATTGTTAGTACGAATGATGCTGACAATAGTAGAGTTATCCGATTTGCTGTGAAGGACTTTGCTCCGGAAACTAAGATTTATGCTCAGGTCAAAATGGACTGGGCAGGTCATTATACAGGGGATTACGATGTGCAGTTCGTATTTGATGGAAACAACATCAAACCTTACGTCAAGAAAGACGATGAAACGAATGGCAGTCAGCCGGAAGTGAAGAAGTGGGCGGATATTCAAGGCCACTGGGCTAAAGCCGCTATTGAGAAAGCGATTGATCTAGGTATCGTCAGCGGTTATGAGGATGGTCAATTCCGTCCTAACGGTCAAGTGACACGTGCTGAATTTGCCGTGATGCTGGGCAACGCGTTGAAGTTGAAAGCAGCGGACGGTTCGCTCGCATTCAGTGACCTTGAGCAAATTCCTGCTTGGGTGAAGCCAAGCTTGTCAGCAATAGCCGGATTGCAAATCATTAATGGCTATGAAGATGGTTCGTTCCGCGCTGGACAAAACATTAACCGTTCTGAATTGGTTGTTATGATTGTTCGTGCATTAGGTTTGTCTACAGCAGGAAATGCTGCGTTAACCTTTACGGATGCTGATGAAATCCCGCAGTGGGCACAATCCGCTGTAGCGGAAGCCTACCGTCTGGGATTGGTTAGCGGCCGTGAGAACAATACGTTTGCTCCGAACTTGAGCGCTAGCCGGGCGGAAGCCGTTACTTTGGTTCTAGCGATGCTGAAACAAGCAGAATCCAAGTAATCAAGAGAATGAAGTAAGAAAGGGGATACCAGTTTACTGGTGTCCTCTGTAATTTTTAAGGGGAAGGATGTGGAACCGGGCATGAATAAACGAATGGGAGCCATACTGCTTGCCGGTATGTTGGTCATGACAGCGGCCTGCTCATCGGGAACGCCCTCGGACAGCAACGCTGCTGCTTCTCAGACAGCGGCTCCGGCTGCGGATGTGCAGAACGAGAAGCGGGTTATTGCGACTACGGTTGCGGCTGCGCAAATTATGGATGCATTGGAGATGGACTTGGTCGGCGTCCCTACTAGCACGAAGGAGCTTCCCAAGCGTTATGATGGGGCAACCAAAGTCGGGAATCCGATGAGTCCCAATATGGAGGTCGTGAAATCATTGGATCCGACAGACGTACTGTCAGTGACGACATTAGAATATGATTTGGCCCCGGTACTTAAAAATGCTGCTGTCGATGCGACTTTCCTTAATCTCACAAGTCTCGAGAAAATGAATAAGGAAATTATCGCGCTTGGTGATAAATATAATCGTCAGAAGCAGGCGCAGGCAATTGTCGCAAAGTATCAAGATAAGCAAAAGGAAATCAATCAGAAAATTGCCGGCAAGAAGCAGCCAAGCGTGCTGATTTTGCTTGGTGTGCCGGGAAGTTATCTGGTAGCCACGGAGAACTCTTACATTGGGGATCTTGTTAAGCTGGCCGGTGGCATCAATGTGGTGCAAGGGCAGAAAGTTGAATATTTGGCGTCGAACACCGAATATTTGCAGCAGGCGAATCCGGACATTATTTTACGAGCGGCTCATGGCCTGCCGGATGAAGTTATCAAAATGTTCGATAAGGAATTTCAGAAAAATGATATATGGAAGCATTTTGAGGCGGTTCAGCATAAACGGGTTTATGATTTGCAGGAGGATTTGTTCGGAACAACAGGTAATCTTGCCGCTACGGAAGCCCTTGATGAGCTTGTGAAAATGCTGTATTCAACAAATTAGGAATGAATAAAGGAAGAGAATACATGAATAGAATTGGATGGAGCTTGGTTTTCGTTATCCTCCTGCTCGTCATCGTAACTTTAGTATCCATAACCACAGGAAGCATTAAGGTCGGCAGTCTTGAATTTATTCAAGGCCTTTTCACGGGGACCAATAAGAAAGTAGAGATTATTAAGGATTTGCGTTTACCGCGAATTATAGTGGCTCTATTCGTTGGAGCAACACTAGCCGTTTCCGGTGTTCTGCTGCAAGCTGTCATGAGAAACCCTTTGGCTGACGCCGGGGTGATCGGCATCTCCTCCGGAGCGGGCGTCGTTTCGCTGCTGTTCGTTACGCTGTTTCCGCAGCTGTTTTACTGGCTGCCGATGTTCGCCTTTTTTGGAGGAGCGCTGGCGTGTTTCCTGGTCTATTCCTTCTCCTGGAAGTCCGGTCTGAGTCCGATCCGTATTATCTTGGTAGGTCTCGCCATCAACGCTACTTTTACAGGATTGGGACAATCGTTTAATTATCGCGGAAGCTATGCGGTTACCAGCATCAATCAGGCCGTCACCTCGATTTTTACGATGAAAACATGGAATGACGTGCAAGTGATGCTCATCTACGGGACAATCGGTTTAGTAGTAGCCTTCTTATTATATTCTTGGTGCAATATGCTGTCGCTTCAGGATAAATCGGCCCAAAACTTGGGGTTAAGAGTAACTCGAGCACGTTTAATTATCTCTGTAGTGGCTGTAATGCTCGCTGCGGTAGCGACCGCTATTGGCGGAATGATCGCTTTTGTCGGCTTGCTGGTTCCTCACATCGCTCGTCTGCTGGTAGGTTCGGATCATAAGATTTTGATTCCTTTCTCGGCTTTGGGCGGGGCGCTGTTAATTTTATCTGCTGATACGCTGGGGCGCACGGTGCTTGCACCTTCGGAAATTCCCGCCTCCATTATCATGGCTGTGATTGGCGGGCCGTTTTTAATCTTCATGCTGAGAAAGAGTGATCAGATTCGTGGAAATTAACAATATCTCTTTTTCCTATGATAAAAAGAACGATCAATTGAAATCCGTAACGAGCGAGATCGTTATGGGTAAAATTACGACCATCATTGGCCCCAATGGTTGTGGCAAGTCAACGCTTCTTGGTGTGATGTCGAACAATTATACGCCTCATACCGGTCAGGTTGTTCTCGATGGCAAAGAGCTAAACATGTATAGAACAAAGGATTTGGCCAAAAAGCTGGCTGTTGTCCACCAGAGCAATGAGGCTCCTTCCGATTTAACAGTTGAAAAGTTAACAAGCTTTGGACGGTTGCCTCATAGAACCTTATTCGCTCAAGAGCGAAAGGAAGACGAAGAGGCAATTGAGTGGGCGCTGACTTGCACGAATCTGCAGGACAAACGTACCAAGACCCTGCAACAATTGTCGGGTGGGGAAAGGCAGCGTGTCTGGATCGCTATGGCGATTGCTCAGCGCACTTCCATTTTATTTCTGGATGAACCTACGACATTCCTGGATATGTATTATCAGATCGAAATTTTGGAGTTAATCAAGAAGTTAAATGTCGATCATGGATTGACGATTGTTATGGTACTTCACGATATGAATCAGGCTATTCGCTACAGCGATCGGCTCATTGTCATGAAGAACGGGCAATTGTTTATGGAAGGCGCTCCGCATGACATTATGACGGAGTCGATGATCAAATCAGTTTATGGAGTTGACGTCATCGTAAAACATGATCAAGATACGGGTTTATACATGGTGCCTGTCGGGATTTAGGAAATTAAGCAAGAAAAGCCTGTGGTCTAATCTTGTGACGCTTCTCTGTTTAGTCGTTTTTATTGGTTCTGCGTTCAAGCTAGCTACCTATGTGTTAGCTAACTCGGAGAATAACAAAGTGATGAACGAGGCGCGGGAGCTGTATAAGTCTGGAAGCTGGCCCTTGGCTCAGCTTGCGCTGACGTCTGGACAGGATTCGAAGCCGAAGCCTACCAAATTCGATCGCTTGCTTGAGAAAAACCCGGATACGGTTGGCTGGCTGCAAATAGGCGATACTCAAATTGATTATCCTGTCGTGCAAGCATCGGATAACGATTACTATTTGAGCAGAAACTACGAGCGGGAACCCATGGAAACCGGAAGTATATTTATGGATTTCCGGAACCATGCGAGCGGGGACGAACGCCATACCATTATTTATGGCCACCGGATGAAGAATGGTTCCATGTTCGGGGATTTAAAAAAATATTTGGACCCGGCATTTTTTCAATCTCACCGGACGTTTTTTTATGAAAGCTTACATCAATTCTATCGGGTGGACATTTTTGCAGTGTACTATACGACGACTGAATTTAACTATATTCAAACCGATTTTGGCGATGACGATGAATACGCATCATTCTTGCATGCGATTCAGAACCGCTCTATCTATGAGACTAATGAAGCGTTAACCGCAAGCGACTCCATTCTTACGCTCTCTACCTGCGACTACACACTTGATTCCAAAGAGGGAAGATTAGTCATACACGGGAAGCTCACTCCATTGACGGAATGATGTGTGAACGCAAAAAAGGTTGAACAGGAAGTTTCTCCTGTCCAACCTTTTTTTATTGAATCGGATCCGGGATCAAATTTTTCTCGATCAGCTCGCTGTTGGTTTTCATGTGCTTCATTTCATTGCCGAGTTTCTTGATCTCGTCCAAATCTTGCGCCATGGAGCTGTTGTTGGCTTCCTCCAAGGTTTTACCGGAGGGGCCGTTGCACAGCCGTTCTAATTCGATCAGCTTGTCCAGCGCGGCCCGGCGAACCTCCAATGGAACGAATCGATTGTCCGGAAAGCCTGCCTCATGGAAGTGCACGATCGTATTCCCATGCTCGGAGGTGAACGTCGTCAAGGTAAGCGGATAGGAGGCAGCTGTAGCCTCACTATAGATATTATATTGATAGACGGCTTTCTCCGTATAATCCACACGTTCTAAACCTAGATCGGTTAGCTGTCGATGCAGCATGTTTTTATCCATATCAAACTACTCCTTTCAAAAATGATGGCTTACTCTTCTAGTGCCGATTATTTGAGTACTCTGGTTTGGCCGACTGCAAAGGCTCGGCAATCTCCTGAACCTTGGCACTAGCCTTCTCACCAATGTCCTTTGCTTTCTCACTAGCCTTTTCACCAAACGCTTGCACCTTATCGCTCGCCATTTCGGCTAAGTCCTGCGTTTTATCGCTCAGCTTTTCCGCCATCTCTTCCGTTTTATCACCGGTTTTGGCGGCCATTTCCTTTGTTTTTTGCCCTAGGGCTGCGGCGAATTGGTTTGTTTTATCGGATAAGTTTCGATATGTCGTTGTGAGGTTGTCTCGCAGTTCTGCTCCCTTTTTCGGGGCTAATAACAATGAGGCTACAGCGCCTATCGCACCACCGATTACCAGGCCTAACAATAGTCCGCTTCTGTTTGTTTCGACAGTTTCACTCATGAGTCATCTCTCCTTCAATTGGGGTATAGTGGGTCATGCGTTATACTAGGTTGTAACCCTATTCCATTGTTTTGAAACAGGTAGGGCATTTTTTTGTGCATAGTTGTCCGTTGACAATGATTGAAATTTTCGCAGGCGGGTAGTACATAGAGAAGCTCTTTGTTTTTGAACTATGGTAAACTAGATGAGGGTTCCAGTTAACTTTTACCCGAAAGGGGTTATGGCGATGAGCATTGTCATTGTGGACGATAACGCAACAAATTTACTAATTATTGAAAAAATATTGCTTAAAGCGGGATACACGGATCTCCAAATGGTGTCCTCGGCGAAAGAGCTGTATCAGTTATTAGATATGCATTCCCCCAGTCCGGCGGAGGTGCCGGTAGATCTCATCTTAATGGATATGATGATGCCGGAGATCGATGGCGTAGAGGCCTGCCGCACGATTCAAGCAAATGAGAGGCTGCGGGATATCCCGATTATTTTCGTGACGGCGATGGGGGATTCGAATAAGCTCGCTGAGGCTTTGGATGCAGGGGCGCTTGATTATGTGATGAAGCCGATTAATAAGGTGGAGCTGCTCGCCCGAATCCGTGCGACGCTCCGTTTGAAATATGAGAAGGATTGGCACAAAGAGCGAGATAAGCGGATTAAATACGAGCTGGATTTGGCGAAACAGGTACAGCGCAGCGTGCTTAGCAACCCTATAGAGGAGGAAAATATCCGAATCTCTGCCGTTTATAAGCCATCGTCGGAATTGGCGGGGGACTTCTACGCGTGGTATCCGATCGGACCGAATCGGTATGGTGTTATTTTGCTGGATATGATGGGGCACGGTATTTCGTCTTCCCTGGTGTGTATGTATATTTACTCGGCTTTGAAGGATACGATCACGCATATTTGCGATCCGGAGGGTGTGATGCGCGAGCTGAATGGCAGGATGAATCAGCTGCATCAATCGGACAGTTTGATCAATTATTATTTTACGGCGATCTACTTGGTGCTGGATACGGAGAAACAAACGATTGAGTATGTGAATGCGGGGCACCCGGCAGGCATTGCGGAGTTGGATGGCGAGGTGAAGCTGCTGACGGAAGGCTGCTGCGCCATTGGTTTTTTTGAGGATATTGAAGTGACCAAAGGCGTAATCCGTTATGAGCAAGAGGCGCGTATTGTCTTATTTACGGACGGTCTATCGGAATGGCTGGATGATGAGGAACAGGACGGTATCTCAAAAATACGGCAAGGCCTGCAGTCTTCTGGCAGCACACATGATCCAGAGGAGCTGGTGGAGCGGATTTATCCGCATGACAAAAGCGAGGCTCCACAGGACGATATGTGCCTGGTCATGATTAGCATTTCGTAATTGGCACTCATTGATAAAAAATGGATACATGCACAGGTTCGTCCCAAAAATTGGGCGGCTTGTGCATTTTTTGTTTCAAGAGGCGTTAACGGGGGTAATACAAGGCATGAAGTTAATCAATGGCGGGGAGGAAAATGGATGACAACGATGACATCGTCACCGGGTTCAGACGCTCTATATTTATTGCATGAGGGTACGCAGTACCAAAGTTATCGGTTTCTGGGCTCTCACTTGGAGGAAAGAGATGCTGTGAAGGGCGTCCAATTTGCCGTGTGGGCACCAAATGCAAAGCAAGTGAACGTATCGGGCAGCTTCAACGGTTGGGATGGCCGGAATCATGGCATGACGGTGTCGGACGGCGTGTGGACGCTTTTTATCCCCGAATTGCAGGAAGGTACCTTATACAAATATGAAATCATTACATCAGAGGATGACTGTTATTTGAAGTCAGACCCTTATGCGTTTTCTTCTGAACTTAGACCCGGAACCGCTTCCATCGTGACTTCCTTGGAAGGTTATGATTGGCAGGATGGAGAGTGGCTTGCAGGGAAGACGTCCCACCAATTTCTACAGCAGCCGCTTCTGGTTTATGAAGTGCATCTGGGCAGCTGGAAGCGCAAGGAAGACGGCGGTTTCTACAGCTATGGGGAATTAGCCGACGAGTTGGTCGATTATGTCGTTGCCCATGGCTTTACGCACATTGAGCTTATGCCGCTTATGGAGCATCCGCTGGATAAATCATGGGGCTATCAGATAACGGGCTATTACTCGGTGACGAGCCGTTTCGGAACGCCGCAGGAGTTCATGTATCTGGTTGATCGCTGTCATCAGAAGGGGATTGGCGTCATTATGGATTGGGTGCCGGCGCATTTCTGCAAAGACGCTCACGGATTGGCCCGATTCGACGGCAAACCGCTGTACGAATATGCGGACAGCCGTAAAGGCGAGCATCCGACATGGGGGACCTACATTTTTGATTATGGGAAACCCGAAGTGCATAGCTTTTTAATTTCCAATGCGTTGTTCTGGATGGATGTTTATCATATTGACGGCTTGCGTGTCGACGCGGTGTATAGCATGTTGACGCTGAATTTCGACAGGTCGGAAGGTGACTGCATCAAGAATAACGAGGGTGGCGAGGAAAATTTGGAGGGCATTGCTTTTCTCCAAAAGCTGAATGCCGTCATATTCGCCAGATACCCGAACGCCTTAATGATGGCGGAGGATTCCAGTTCATACCCGGGCGTAACCAAGCCGGTTGAACAGGGAGGGCTGGGTTTTAATTATAAATGGAATTTAAGCTTTACGTGGAACACACTCGACTATATGAAAAAGAATCAAGAGCAGCGCAGCGGTCTGGAGCCGCAATTGACGAGATCGCTGCAGCAGGCTTGGGATGAGAATTACATCCTCCCTTATGCGCATGACGAGATGGCCAATCCGGATAAGTCTCTGCTGGGTAAAATGTCGGGAAGCGACAGTTGGCAGCGGTTTGCCAATCTGCGTGTGCTGTACGCCTATCTAATCGGGCATCCCGGCAAAAAGCTCCTGTTCATGGGCAGCGAATTCGGCCAGGAGCAGGATTGGGACTCGGAAACGGCACTCACGTGGGACGTGCTGCAGGATCGTGAACATCAACAGTATCAACATTATGTGAAGTCGTTGAATCATTTCTATATCTCGGAGAAGGCTCTGTGGGAGCGGGATTATGCGCCTGATGGGTTTGAAGGGATTGATTTTGAGGATACGGCGGACGGTCTGGTGTTATTTGGCCGGAAAGGCGAAGAGAATGAAGATCTCCTCATGGTTTGCAATTTCAAACCCGAAACACACGAAGGTTACCGTATCGGAGTGAAAGAGCTTGGGCAATACGAAGAAGTATTTAACAGTGATCGCCCAGAATTCGGCGGATCGGGTGTGATGAATGAGTCTGCAAAGACTGCGGAAGAGTGGTCGTGTCAGAATCAACCTTACAGTATTCAGGTAACGATACCGCCACTGGCGGCTGTCATTTTCAAAAAAAACCAAAAGGAAGGATGAGATGATGATGGAAAAGCAGGAATGTGTAGCTATGCTGTTGGCTGGCGGAGAGGGCAGCCGGCTTCGTCCGTTAACGAGGTATATGGCGAAACCGGCGGTTCATTTTGGAGCGAAGTATCGGATGATTGACTTTGCCTTGAGCAATTGCCGCAATTCAGGAATCGGTACGATTGGCGTGCTGACGCAGTATAAACCGGCCGTTTTGCATGCGCACATTGGAACCGGGGATGTTTGGCAGGTGGAAGGCGGCGGCAGCGGCATTTCGCTTCTGGAACGGCAGGCCGGAGCACCTAATGCATATAAGGGAACTGCAGATGCCGTTTATCAGAACCTGGCTTATCTGCAGGAGCATAACCCGAGTTATGTGCTGATCCTCTCTGGCGATCATATTTATAACATGGATTATCGGACGATGCTGGAACATCATCAGGCAACCGGCGCGGATGCCACGATTTCGGTTATGCCGGTGAAATGGGAGGAAACCAGCCGGTTCGGGATTGTTAGCGCAGATGAGCAGCATCGGATTACCGCTTTTGCGGAAAAGCCGTTCAGACCTGCCAGCAATTTGGCCTCTATGGGGATCTACATATTTAACTGGGAGTTCCTGAAGTCCTGTCTGGAGCAGGATGCGGATCATCCGGCTTCGAGCCATGATTTTGGCCATGACATTATTCCCGGGCTGTTGGCTGCGGGTGCACATGTATCAGCTTATCCGTTTGAAGGATACTGGAAGGATGTCGGCACGATTGAAAGCCTGTGGGAATCTCATATGGATTTGCTAGGTTATGATCCGAGGCTGCAGATGGATCAGGAGGCATGGCCTGTGCTGACAGCCAAAAGGAACTTCTCCAGAAGCCAAGTGGCGCTTGACGCACGGGTTAATAACGCCGAAATCGGGGATGGTGTCTCTGTTTACGGGAACGTCAGTCACTCGGTTCTATTCGATGGTGTGACGGTCGGCAAGCATAGCCGGGTGCTGAACAGCGTTATTATGCCCGGCGTTCAGATCGGGGAGCACGCTCTTATTCTTAACGCGATTATCGGGGAAGGATCGATTATCAAAGACGGCGCTATAGTAGGCAAACCAGGGAATCCGGGCATCACCGTCGTCGGTGAGAAATCCGTGATTGGACGTCATTATCCAGCCTCTATACCTGCTCCATTGACCGGTACGCGGCTGAATTTCGTGTAAGCCCAGAGGAGGAATGCGGTATGGAAAATGTTCTTGGTATCATTAATCTCATCAATGAACAAAACGATTTATCCACACTTACCCGTGACCGGTGCGTGGGGGCGGTGCCTTTTGCCGGCCGGTACCGGTTAGCGGATTTTGCGCTTTCCAATATGAGCAATGCCGGCATTCAAGAGGTGGTGGTGCTAGCGGCTCCGAAGGCGGAGTCGCTGCTTCAGCATATCGGAAACGGTCGGCACTATGGGTTAGAGGCGCTGCACACCCTAGCCGCCCAACATGACGATGAGCTTCAGTTGGATTATCCTCTGGACTACTTGAAATCCAGAGCGGAGAAGTATGTTTTGCTTGCACCCAGCCGTATTATTTATCATTCTCATTATGATCAAATGATGGATTACCATCACAATAGTGGAGCGGACATTACGGTACTCTTCAAACATTTGACGGAGATGGACCGTCATGCGCATATTGGACATGCTTACAGCTTAAATATAAATGATCAAGGCCGGGTTGTTGGCGCCGCTCCCACCTACCATGCGCTGCCAAGTCTCTCTCCGCAAAATATTGATCTGGATACGATGGTTCTGGAGCGCAAGCTGCTGATTGATCTCATTGAGACGAGCCTGAAGCCCGGAAAAGCCATGGATCTGAAACAGGCGGTATGGGAGCAGCTGGACCACCTTCATGTACAAGGTTATGCCAATCATGGCTATATGGCGATTATGGATTCCGTTGACAGTTACTATGCGCATAGCATGCAGCTGCTGCAGCCACATGGATGGAGGCAGTTCATGGAGCATCAAGAGTCTGTGTATACGCGAAAAGAAGACGAGACTGCGATCGCATGTCATCAGCAAGCTTTGATCCGCAATGCGTTCGTTGCGCCCGGCTGCCGAATAGAAGGCTTTGTGGAGAACAGCATCTTGTTCCCCGGGGTTGCTGTTCATGCGGGAGCGCACGTCAAAAATAGCGTGATCATGCAGGATTGCATGATCCAGGCAGGCGCCTATTTGGACCGGGTTATTTTGGACAAACAGGTCATGGTGGAGCAGGGAGCGGTCATTTGCGGCGAGTACGCCCATCCATTCGTAGCGGAGAAGAGCGGAGTGTTGTAAGTGGAGGCTGGCCGGATTGGCCGGCTTCGTTGCATGTCCGGAAAGGCCCGGCAGATCAGGCTTTTGGCTGTAAACCTTGTGTAAAGGCTAGGCACTTGTTACACTTGAAAGAGCAAATCAGATAGAAGGAGTGTGGCTCATGTCCGTAGAAAAGTTCCAGGTTGAGCAAGAAGAATTGGAAACATCTATACTGCTTCATATCCGCGGTGAACTCGATTTGGCAGCAGCTTTAACGTTCCGCCATGCGCTCGAAGCGGTTGTTCATAGAACCGATAAAGCGTTAATTCTAGACGTAGGTAAGTTAACATACATCGATAGCACGGGGATCGGTATTGTGGTCTCTGCTTTGAAAATACGCGATGAGTTGAAAGCGCCGTTTGCCGTACGCCATATTCCATCCGGTATTAAAAGGCTGTTTGACCTTACAGGCATTTCCGGATTTCTTAACGAAGGGATCGAAGGGACCGCATGAACGTCGTTCGTCTGCACATACCCGCAGCAGCGGAGTACCTGGACCTCGTCAGGCTTAGTCTCTACGGGGTTGCCTCTAAGCTGGGGTTTTCCTATGAGGATATCGAGGATATGAAAGTAGCAGTTTCGGAAGCCTGCAACAATGCGGTGCTTCATGGGGAGACGTCGGCTATGCTGGGGCAAATCCAAATCAGCTTTGAGCTTGGTGAAGGCAAGCTGATTGTGAAAGTGAAAGATGACGGCCCTGGCTTTGATTACCAAAGTCAGCAAGCGCAGTCGGAACCTCCGGATGGCCGGACACTTGGCGAACTGCAGTCTGGAGGCCTTGGCATGTATCTCATGCAAGCGCTGATGGACGAGGTGACGGTGAACACCGAGCAAGGGACGGAAGTCACGCTCGTTAAATATGTATAAAAAAAGGCTATCTCTAAGGTCAGGCATGACCTATGGAGATAGCCTTTTGTGGTTAAGGGAACTATGATCCTCTATTCTCACGAAAATCGATGCTTCGATCGGGGAGTGGGAACTACGGTCCTCTATTTTATCGCAATAAGCTCGAATGTGAGCTTTTTGGAGCGAATAGCGCCCTGTAGTTCCGTTTGGACCCGAAAGCAGGTGATTTAGCTCGGATAAGGGCCTGTAGTTCCCCTTCGCTCAACCTGCGGCCAGCCCCGGCCAAGTCCGAGCGGGCTGAGTCCAACACGGCCGAGCCCAACTCAACCCGCGGCTGAGTCTAGCCTGGTCAACCCTAAGTCTGATCCGCCCCGGCCGAGCCCGACTGAAAGACCAGGCCAGCCCCCAGCCGCTTAGCGGCCAAGGAAAGATTCCAGCATCCAGCTGTGCTTCTCAAGCGAAGCACGAATCCCGATCAGCATGTCAGCCGTCGGCTGATCCTTGCTTTCTTCGGCAAGCGCGATCCCCTCGGTCATCTCCGAGCAGATGAGGGTGAAGTCGCTTGCCAATTGCTTCACCATCTCCGCTGCGGAAGCTCCCTTGCTTGCTTCTTTAATAGAAGCAAGCTCCAGATGCTCCTGCAGGGTAGCCGTTGGCACGGCGCGCAGCGAAAGCATTCGCTCAGCGATAACGTCCAGATGCAGCGCGGCCTCCGTGTACAACTCTTCGAATTTTAGATGCAGCGTGAAGAAATTTTCACCTTTTACATACCAGTGATAGTTATGCAGTTTCATATATAGAATTGAGAAGTTCGCTACTTGCTTGTCCAACGTTTCGGTAATGGCATTTTCCTTCAATGCGGTTTTCACCATGTGAAATTCCTCCATTCAATTTATAGGATTGTTTCATTGTTTCTATCTTGTCTTTACCCGGGAGGTTCTCTTTTGAAACATGGCATAGAAACATCTGGAAATTCGTGAAAGGCTGTTTCACTTCCTGATAAGGCGGGTAACGATAAGTAATCAAGCAATTAATCAAGCGAACAGGGGTGATTATCATGTTAGTCGAACTTAGCGCAGTCCTTGCTGCCATAGCTTTCGTATTCCTTGTCTTCTATTTGATTCAAACCTTGAAATCACTGAAGCTGTCCTTGGATCAGATCACTCTGACGATGGGGCAAATGAAGGACGAAGTCACGCAGATTTCTTCCGAAGTACAGGACGTTATTCTCAATACCAATGAGATGGCTATAGATGTTCGTGCGAAGCTGGCAAAGTTGAATCATCTGTTCAGCTCCGTGAACGACGTCGGTCAAGTCGTCCACGAACTTACCTCTTCGATGAAACAATCAGCCACAGGCTTCATTGACGCGGTGAAACAAACGCGGTTGCCGAAAGATACGCCGTCATTAAGCGGCAGATGGCAAACGATTTTGCAGGGAGCGGCCGTCTCGGTCGAGATGTGGAAGAAGTTTAAATCCAAAAAAACGCCTCATATGGGCAGCATGAAATAGGAAGGAGCTATCTTTGTGAACATACGCAAATTTACGGTTTATAAGCAATCGAATGGGGAAGAAAATATTATATACTTAAGCGGGGAACTTGATTTATCAGCAGCCTCCGAGCTTGCGGCCGTCCTGGATTCTGTCGTTTCCCAAGGCGATCAGCAATTAACTTTAGACTTGAAAGAGCTGCGTTATATTGACAGCACGGGGATCGGTTTAATTGTCTCGGTGCTCAAAGTAAGAGCTGCGATGGGCGCATCCTTCCGTATTCAGCATATTCCCGTGAGAATTCAACGTTTATTCGAAATCACAGGCGTTGCTCGCTACTTGGTGGACGGAGAACTGCAAATTCATAATCAAGGCAGAGCAGAAAGGAAAGAAGAAATCATATGAACCCATACATCGGCCTTACGATCCCGGCACAGGCGGAATACCTGGATATTGTCCGACTTACCTTATACGGTGTAGCCTCGAAAGCGGGCTTCTCATTTGAAGATATTGAAGATATGAAGGTAGCTGTAGCAGAAGCTTGCAATAATGCCATTCTACATGCTTATGAGCAGGGGCAGCCTGGAACCATTGAGATTCAGTACGAGCAACAGGACGGATTTTTGCAAATTAGCGTTAGGGATGAAGGGAACAGCTTTCATTATGTGCAAGCCGAATCCGATACGGTTGCGCTGCATCATAAATCCATTAGTGAAGCGGCGGTAGGAGGGTTAGGATTATTCCTCATGCAGGCTTTGATGGACGATGTGCAGGTGTTGACGGAAAGCGGCAAAGGCACTCAGGTTGTTTTGAAGAAGCAGCTAACAGGGCAGATGAATAGAAAAGAGGAAATGGTATGAATGTGAATGCATCATCCAACAAGCCTCTCTATGACATGTATGTGAAAATGAAAATTTATAAAGAGACGGCTTGCCAAGAGACGGCTACGGCATTGCTGCTGCACTATGAACCTATCGTTCGTATGGCAGTCGGCAAGATGTCACGGAGCCGTCCTGATCTATATGAAGATCTGTATCAGGTCGGGCAGATGTCTTTGCTGCGGCTGTTCACCCAATACGATAGTACACTGGATACTCCTTTTGAAGCCTATGCGATGAAAAGCTTGATTGGTCACCTGAAGAACTATTTGCGTGACAAGTCATGGTACATACAGGTTCCGCGACGAATTAAGGAGAAGGGAGCCCTCGTTCAGAGAGCCCTGGATGAGCTTACCGTCAAGCTCGAACGTTCGCCAAATATCGATGAGATGGCGGCTTATTTGGAGCTTAGCGCGGAAGAGACCATCGAAATATTGGCTGGCCGAGACTATTATCATTACACTTCGCTGGATACGCCGCTGAATAGTGAAGGGGATAGTGCGACGATTGGCGATATGATTGCCGGGTCAACCGACGAGTATCAATCCCTGGAGAGACGAATGGACTTGGAAGAAGCGATGACCTGCTTGAAAGAGGAAGAGAGGAAAGTCATTCATCTTATTTATCAGGAAGGGCTCTCACAGCGTCAAATTGCGGATCAGCTAGGGATATCCCAGATGAGTGTTTCCCGTATTCAGAAGCGGGCAATACTGAAATTGAAGGCAGTTCTTACACCCAATCCTTAGAGGAGGCCGGCCTATGCCAGTCAAGCATTTTAAATTGGAATATGGAAAAAAATTTCGTTTAGCCAATATCGATCCCAACGATACCGGAGCCGTCCATGACAGGGAAGAGGTAGAAGCTGAGGTGGAACGCTTGAAAGAGCAGCTGGAAGCTCTGCAAAATAAGCTGTACGCCGAGAAGAAGCAATCCGTTCTCTTTGTTATACAGGGGATGGATTGCAGCGGGAAAGACGGCGTCGTTAAGCATGCCCTTGGCGGCTTGCATCCGCAGGGGTTCAGAGTGAACAGCTTTCGTGCGCCAACGGAAGAGGAAGCGGCTCATGATTTCTTATGGCGCGCCCACCAGATTGCACCGGCCAAAGGGATGATCGGAGCCTTCATTCGTTCGTATTACGAAGATGTGCTCATCACGAGAGTCCATCATTGGATTGACGGGGCGGAAGTGAAGAGCAGATTCAAGCATATTAACCGCTTTGAGAAATTGTTAGAGAGCGGTGGCGTGAAAATCGTGAAGATTTTCCTCCATATCTCGAAAGATTTCCAACTTGCGAGACTGCGGAATCGACTGACAGATCCTACGAAGCATTGGAAATTTGACAAAAATGATTTGGTAGAGCGGGAGTCATGGGCTGAGTATGAGGAAGCCTATGAAGCGGTATTTAAGCACTGCAGCTCTGAATCAGCACCTTGGTACATTGTGCCAGCCAATCATCGATGGTACCGAGATTGGGCTGTGCTGCAAATCGCTGTAGAAGCGCTAGAGAGCATGAATCTAGCATTTCCGGAATCGGACCCGGAGCTCGGTAAAATACTAGAAAAACTACAGGAATAGGCGTAGTTTTACTCTCTACCTCCGTAACTATGGTATAGTTAGAATAGTAGAATGTTAACTAACGTTCTCTATAAAACTGTACTAGGAGGCAGCTATGGGCAAATTTTTTCGTGCGAATATACGTGCAAAAATAATCATGGGATATGTATTTATTATCATATGCTTAGGAATTGCTCTTCTTATTGTGAGCAGCCGTGTCAGTGCGCTGCAGAAGGAAGTGGATTTTGTCTCCAGTCATGATTTGGAAGCGCATGATCTTATCAACGCCATACAGAAAAACATGGTTGATATGGAAACCGGCATGCGAGGCTACATCATTACTGGAGACGTTCAATACTTGGATCCCTACGATACAGCCAACAAAACATGGCTCGATAATTATAATAAGCTTCTGCAGTTAGTCAGTTCTACCCCCGCCCAGAAGGAGAGTTTGGAGCGTATTAAGCCGACGATCCAAAGTTGGATCCGCACGGCTGGTGATAATGTGATTCTGCTGAAGAAAGAAAACAAACAGGCGGCAATTGACGATTATTTTAGGCAAAATTCAGGAAAAAAATTGATGGATCAACTGCGTACCCAATTCGATTCTTTTCTTGCGGCAGAAAAGCAGCTGACGACGGCTAGAGCCGAGCAGCTTGCTCAAAGTAATAAAAGCCTTAAAATTGTGCTGTTCACCCTATTGGGCATCATTTCTATTTTTGCAATTATCGTAGCACTGGTCTTATCTAATTCTATTACGAGTACGATCAAGCAAGTTACCAGAATGATTCGCTATATTACATCTTCCGAAGGAAATCTGACGTCAAGAATTGAACTGACGAGCCATGATGAAATAAGGGAATTGGCTGAGGCAACCAATGAGATGTTGGGAGATTTGGAGAAGCAAAACTGGATTCAAACGAATATCGCCGAAGTCGCCACTTTGTATCAGGGAATTAATGATATTGGGTGTTTGGGTGGAACTTTTATCAGCAAATTGGCGCCAATGCTGGATAGCGTCTATGGGGTTGTCTACCTTCGTGAAAACGTCGGGGAAGAAACTCGCTATGTGAAAATAGCAGGGTATGCGGCGTCCGGGAAAGATCCCGCTGCGGCTGTTTTCCGGTTGGGAGAAGGTCTGGTTGGCCAATGTGCGGTGGATCAGCGTATTTTCCTTATCGATAACCTGCCGGAAAATCATGTGAAACTGACGTCTGGTTTAGGTGCTTCGGTCCCTCGTACCTTACTGGTAGCGCCAATTCTTGTGGATGGCCACACAGAGGCTGTCATCGAGTTAGCGTCTCTTCATCCGTTCCAGGCTCAGCATTTGACCTTGGTTGACTCGCTGCAGGAGAAGTTTGGTTCGGCCATCACGAATGTGCGCAGCCGCATGGAAGTAGAGCGCTTGCTATCCGAGTCTCAAATATTGACGGAAGAGCTTCAAGCGCAATCCGAGGAGCTGCAGGCGCAGTCGGAAGAGCTGCAAATGCAGCAGGAACAGCTGCGCATGACCAACGAATTTTTAGAAGAGCAGAATCATTTCTCTGAGCAAAAGGCGTTGGAATTAAAGAAGGCCAAAGACGAGCTGGAAGATTATTCATTAAAGCTGGAGACGAGCTCCCAGTACAAATCCGATTTTCTTGCCAATATGTCGCATGAGCTGCGCACACCGCTGAACAGTATCATGATTTTGTCCCAGATGCTGGCGGAAAATAACGGCGATTTGCAAATGTCAGAGATTGTGGAGTATTCGCGTGTGGTGAATGCCGCAGGGAAGGATTTGCTGGCGCTGATCGACGATATCCTGGATTTATCCAAAGTCGAGGCGGGCAAAATAGAAATCATGACGGACGATTTCAATGTGACCGAACTGCCGCAATTGATGAAACTGATGTTTGCTCCGGTCGCGGAGAAAAAAGGGCTCGACTTTGACATCGTCCTGGAACCGGATGTGCCGAATGTCATTCAGACGGACGGCCAGCGTCTACAGCAAATATTGAAGAATCTGCTTTCCAACGCGTTTAAATTTACCGAAAAAGGTTCTGTCATGATGAAAATAGCGCTTGCCGACCCGGCCCGTGTGAAGGAACTCCTGCACAGAGATCCGGCAGAAAAAGTGCTTGCCATCTCGATTGCAGATACCGGTATCGGGATTCCCATCGACAAGCAGCAGGTCATTTTCGAAGCGTTCCGTCAGGTGGATGGCACAACCAACCGGCAGTTCGGCGGAACAGGGCTTGGTTTATCCATTTGCCGCGAGTTTACGCGTCTGCTCGGGGGCTCCATTGTTGTGAAAAGTGAGGTGCACAAAGGCAGCACATTTACGCTCTACGTGCCTAACGCAATTGAAGCGGAGCAGGATCAGGAGACGCCTGGCAATGACTCTCATGGAGGGGAAATTGCTGCAGCCGTGGAAGAGCGAACGATTATTTCTACCCAAGCCGTTGAGCCGTCTGCCGTTTCATCGGTCGAAACGGTGATATCGGACGCGGAAGTCATTCATTCGGATGCGCAGCTGTTCCAAGGTAAAAGAGTGCTGCTCGTGGACGATGATGCGCGCAACGTTTTCGCGCTCGTTACTGCGCTGGAGACGAAGGGAGTCACCGTGGATGTAGCGGATCACGGGAAAGATGCCTTGGAGATGTTAGGCGCAGGCGCCGAGTACGATCTCATCTTAATGGACATCATGATGCCGGTCATGGACGGTTATGAGGCCATGCAGGCGATTCGAGGAGAACTGCATATGCACGAGCTGCCGATCATTGCCCTTACGGCCAAAGCGATGAAAAGTGAGAAAGAGAAATGCTTGGAAGCCGGCGCTTCCGACTATATTACGAAGCCGCTAAATATGGATCAGCTATTTTCGCTCATGCGTGTATGGCTAACGAAGCAGGTGAAAAAACATTGAATCGTAAGCCTGTGGAGGAGCCCGTCGACTTGGAGAACCCGCCTTATGAGGATGAACGACAAAACATTGAGATTAATCTCCTCTTAGAAGGCCTGTATCAAATGTACGGGTTTGATTTCCGCCACTATGTCCGTTCTTCCTTACGGAGGCGTGTTCTGAATCGCATGAAAGCAGAGAAGCTGCCGAACGTCACCGCCCTATTGGAAAAGGTTCTTCATGAACCTGGCTTCGTGGATCGCTTGCTCAATGACATGTCGATCCGCGTTACCGAGATGTTCCGAGATCCCAGCTTTTTCCGTGCTTTTCGCAATCTGGTCGTGCCCGAGCTCAGGAAGTACCCCGAGATTCGCATCTGGCATGCCGGCTGCGCGACGGGGGAGGAAGTGTACTCCATGGCGATCCTGATGCAGGAGGAGGGCTTGGCGGAGAGAACGAAGATCTACGCAACGGATATGAATGAGAAAGCGATTGATGCCGCGCAAAAAGGGGCATTCCCGCTTAAGCAGATGCAATATTTCACCAAAAATTATTTGGATTCCGGCGGGACCAAAGCTTTCTCCGAATATTACACAACGGATCATCAGTACGCGTACTTCCAGCCGGTCATGAAGGATAACTTGATGTTTGCGCAGCACAATTTGGCCACGGACGGCTCCTTTAACGAATTCCATGTGATCTTGTGCCGCAATGTCTTGATCTACTTTGATCACAAGCTGCAGACCCAGGTACACAGCTTGTTTCACGGCAGTTTAGTCGGCGGAGGGTACTTGGGATTAGGCAAAAAGGAGTCCATCCTTTTCGTGCCGGAAGGCGTGCATTATGAGGAGTACGTTCCGCAGGAACGAATATACCGTAAGAGATAAAACCACTTGAGACGATGAGGGTATCGTTGTCTCAAGTGGTTTTTTGTTGTTAGCTGCGGGGAGGGAACTGCATCGTTAAGGAACAGAAGAAACCAGGGAGAACGCTGCATAGGTGTATCTTAAGGGAACTGGGGGCCTCTATTTTTCCCCCTTGTTTCGCCCGCAGCGGCAGCGGTTAACAATGTTTATAAATCACCAGAAAGAAGGAGATTACAATGAGCACAGTAGATGAGCAGCAGTCTCCGAATGAGCGCATACCCGATAAGCTGATTCAAGAGCTGGAGCGCGATACACATGCCAAACTTAATATCGAGCAGTTGACCCGCATTACCGCAATGGTCAGAGAGTATCAAGGGAATATCAAGTCGCATTTGACGCAGCAGCAGGCCAAAAAGTCGTCCTGGGCTGACCGCATTGCCGATCGCATCGCGGTATTCGGCGGAAGCTGGACGTTTATCATGCTGTTCGCTCTTTTTCTGGTGAGCTGGATGCTGCTCAATCTGACGCGTTTTGCCTACGATAAGCCGCCGTTCATTTTGCTGAATTTGATACTATCGTGCATATCAGCTTTTCAAGCGCCGGTTATCCTCATGAGCCAGAATCGTCAGGCGAATCGAGATAAGCAGGAGGCCATCCTGGATTTTGCCATTAATTATCGAGCTGAACAAGAGAATATGGAGATGAAGGAACTGCTCGAACGGATGGATCAGAGGCTGGAGAGAATGGAGCGGGAGATTTTCCACCGATAAAATGTTTCATTTTAAGGACAAGCGGTTAATAGATATCATAGCCAAGCAACACAAATTACTGATGAAAAGAGGGTGTTTCCTATGTTAGGCTGGGCTGTCATGTTTCTAATCATTGCTCTCGTAGCTGGTGTATTCGGATTTTTTGGAATTGTTTCAGCGGCAGTAGGAATTGCCAAAGTACTGTTCTTCGTATTCCTGATCATGTTTGTCGTATCGCTGATTTTCGGCAGACGCCGAGGCATCTAGTCCGCAACTAGCTACATGAACCCGCAGTAACAATCGCTTTACCCTATAAAATCAATCGAAAGAGGAGGAATTACCATGAGTACTTACACAAGAGTGAGTGTGACAACCAATCTTCAAGAAGCGCAGGAGAAAGTACAGCAATTGTACAGGGAAGGCTTTTCGAGGGAACACATTTATGTGCTGACGCACAGTGCTGAAGGTACCGATTTCGTAGCAAATTATACGGGTGCAGAGCAAATTACCGTGCAGGAGGAGGGCATGCTGACGGCTATCGCGAATCTTTTCCGTTCCCGCGGCGATGAGCTTAGGGCGAAGATGAAGGCTCTCGGCGTGCCTGATGTAGAGGCCAGTCGTTTGGAAGGTGAGCTGGATCGGGGGAAAATCCTTGTCCTGGCGAAGCCGTCCAGCGAGTATCAAGCCTATGATGAAGCAGATTTTCAGCGTACGATTTTATAAAAATGGATAGGGGAGACTCCTTCGCGGGTCTCTTTTTTCCGTAGATAAGAAAAAATATGGCTGTGCAGCAAAGTTGAAGGGCTACGTTGCATTACATACAACGTAATGGTGTGATTAGACCGCGATTGCGGTCTTTCGTTGCACATCATACAACCATTTGTTGCAAAAGGTGAATTGTTAGCGGTTTAAATGCAACATTCGTTGTATGAAGTGCAATATAGAGGCGAAGTGAGGCCCCTTTACGGCCAAATGGTTGCGCAAAGTACAACATAGCTGTCTGTCACAGTCGCTGCGATCACTCCAGTGGTTCCTCCCTGAGGGGAACTACAGGGCTCTATTTCAGCGAAATAGGCTCCTATTCACGTGGAGGGGAACTGACGTCCTCTATTTGTCCGTTTTCTTGAAGAAATCGGGTTAGGCGGTCAAATAGGGCCCTGCAGTTCCGCTTGAATGCGGAAACGGGCTTAATTTGTTAGAGTAGCGCCCTGTAGTTCTCAAAGTAGCCAGCCAGCTTACCTCTCCTATGAGGATGCCCCCTCTGCCAAATGTCTCAGTAACGCTGAATTTTTAGCGGCGTTGGGTGTGCTCCACCTCCAAAATTCACTCCCACCGGGCTCTTAACAAGCTAAACTACGGAGGGAAATTAACTCCCCCAACGGTCCTTTCTCCTCAACGAGGAACTACTGGGCACCATTTCATTGAAATAGGCCCTTTTTCAAAAGATAAGAATTTATATGTTTTTGGTTGAGCGAAAGCTCAACCATTATTTTGCTCATAGCTCAAAGAATAGCAAAGCCCTTATTATCTCCATTTTCGGAGACAATAAGGGCTTCGGGTACTACCGTAGGCTGTATTACTAATTATCGCCTGCTGCTTGTGTTCGATAAGGTTGGGAGCATCTTTGAATCCTTGACCATGGCAGAATGACAAATCGGACATTCCGGACTTTCGTCGAATGAAAAGTTATCTCTCATCCAACATGAGCACTGTTCCGTGCTGCAGGTCCAAATGTTCGTTTGCTCTTCGGGCACAGGTTCCATCGATTTCTTTGAAAAGTACATGTGAACTCCTCCTTGTCATAATAGACTCAGCCTCAGACTCGCAAGCAGTGTATAGCAATATGTGGTAAGGACTACAGCTTGACTACATTTTCAGCTTGCGGTCCGCGGTTACCTTGAACAACTTCAAATTGTACGCGTTGGCCTTCATCCAAGCTTTTGAAACCTTCCCCCGTAATAGCGCTGAAGTGAACGAACACATCATTGCCGCCTTCCATTTCGATAAAACCAAATCCTTTTTCTGCATTAAACCATTTTACCGTACCTGTTTCCATGTAGACATAAACCTCCAATAATTTGTTCCTGCGTGTTGCTCTTGGATCATTCAGAACCTGACAGCTTGTTAACGCAGCTTTGATAATATATCCAATTCGAAGGGAGCTTATTCCAATTTCATGAAAATTCATTTCAAACCGATTGACGCGCTGCCAAAAGTTGCCTATACTGAGGCTAAATATGGCTTTACATCACAATTTCATAGTTCGTATAACCTCGATAATTTGGTTCGGGGGCTCTACTGGGAACCTAAATCCTAACTACGAACACAATATATGCTTATATATTGTGTTTGTTGGTTAGGATTTTTTTACGTTGAGGAGGAATGAAGGATGAGTTCATTATTGATTCGCAATGCGAAAGCTATTGTTACGGTGGATGCCGGGGATCGTGTGTTGGAAGGGGCGAATATCCTGATCGAAGGGAATCGGATTACGAAGATGGGGAAAGACATGTATGAAGCAGACAGGGTTGTCGATGCCTCGCAAATGTTTGTATACCCAGGCTTGGTTAACGTGCACCATCATCTGTATCAGACGTTTACGCGCAATTTGCCGCAGGTGCAAAAGCTGGAGTTATTTGATTGGCTCCGCTATCTATACGAAATTTGGAAGGGGATCACGCCTGATACCGTGTATCACAGCTCCCTAACAGGTATTGCCGATCTCATGAAAAATGGGTGTACCACCGTTTTCGACCATCATTATGTATTTCCGCAGCAAAATAGCGCTCATTTCATCGATAAACAATTCGAGGTGGCTGAGCGCCTAGGCATTCGCTTCGTAGCTTCCAGAGGGTCCATGACGCTTGGCAAGGATCAAGGAGGCTTACCTCCTATGAGCGTCGTGCAGGACCTGGATACGATCCTTGCTGACAGTGAGCGGCTGATTGATCGTTATCACGATGCCAGTGCAGGCTCGATGCGTCAAGTGGTGCTGGCACCCTGCTCACCATTCAGCGTCTCCGCCGATCTGATGCGGGAGTCTGCGAAGCTGGCCAGAGCCAAGGGCGTGCGGCTTCACACGCATCTGGCTGAGACGAAGAATGAAGAGGCCTATACGCTTGAAAGGTTTGGGATGAGACCGCTGGCTTACATGGAAAGCCTGGACTGGTTAGGGGCAGACGTGTGGTATGCCCATGGCATTCATTTTAACGATGAGGAAATGAGGCTGCTCGCGTTAACCAAAACCGGCGTCGCCCATTGCCCGATTTCCAACATGAAGCTTTCGTCCGGTATCGCAAGAGTGCCGGAAATGCTGAGCATGGGAATTCCCGTAGGCTTGGCGGTGGATGGCAGTGCATCCAATGACGGATCGAACCTGCTTGAGGAGCTTAGGGTAGCGTATTTGCTGCACAGACTGCAATCCAGCGCCCAGGCGCCCAGCGGTTATGATTTATTGAAAATCGCCACCAGAGGCGGCGCTGAAATCTTAGGCAGATCCGATATCGGATCGCTTGAGGTAGGGAAGGCAGCGGACTTGTTCATGGTTCGTGTGGACCATATTGACGCTGTAGGGACGCAGACCGACCCCAAATCCTGGCTCGCAACGGTCGGCCTTAAGAGACCAGTGGATTATACCATCGTGGATGGGAAAGTCGTCGTCGAGAACGGCAGGCTTGTTGGAGAGGATGAGGACCGGCTTGCGATGGACTGCCAAGCATCGTTCGAACGTTTTATGCAACAGTAAGAGAACGAAAAAAGCCCGCACCTCACGCAAGGCCTATACAGACCAAGAGAGGGCGAACTTTCCTTTTAAGCAAGCAATAAAATGACTAGCAGTTCGAACAGAACTAACGTCAAAATTTGATTGTACTGAGCAGGCGTGTAGATAGGTCTATGGTGCCCGTAAGGCTGAGCATGCGGGGTAACATGCAGATAAGCGTGGTGCCCATCCACATTCACCAGTACGCCTTCATGCGTTTGCCCGTCTATGGTTGTGACGCGAATCGTACGACCGACATGGGGGTGAACAGCTCCCATAATTGCGTTTCGCTTGTGCATCATTTGATGCTGCCAGTTTGGTTCTGCTTGATAAAGAACTTGCGATCCATGATGTCCGGGGTGTTGCGACGGATTCGTATACATAGCTTTCGCTCCTTTTTCGTGCGGCTGTGCGCAGCGGTAGGCTTATTGCCTAGGTTCACTACAGACTATTCAACCGCCCGAAAAAGGTGCATTTGCCTATGCGTTTATTCCAAGATACTAATCGCGTTTAATTGTCACGACGCGAGTCTCATCATCAAAGGATACTTTACCGCCAAGCGACTCTGCGATGAAACGAATCGGCACGAAGGTAGATCCATTATGGAGCGTTGCAGCACTTTCCAACTCGATGGAAGCACCGTCAACCGTAGCCATCTTACTATCGAGTTTCAGCACAATCGTTTTACCGCTTAACAAGTCTTTAATAGTAACTTCCTGCAAGTCGCCGTTCCAGCCAACCTCAGCACCAAGCTTTTCGGAGATAAAACGCACCGGCACCATGGTTTTGTTATCTGCATTAATGAATGGCTGCGGTGTATCGCTCGTTGAGCCAGCATCGCCATCCGCCAGCTTTAAATTAACTTCCTTCTTCGTTACTTTCATATCTTCGCGAAGCAGTTTGTAGAAAGTAGACTGTTTATCCAAGTTATCCAGCACGCGATAAATGGAGGAAGCATCCTTTCCAACTTGCACGGCACCGCCGGAGATATCAATGGTCTCGGCTGTAACCGGCTTATCCATATTCCAAGTTTCACTTGTGAAGGAGATTTTAAGCCCTGCAGCGCCAGTTCCTTTATCCGGAAGCGGGATGTTGGCCGCAAGTGTTTGCTTACGAATGAATTTATCAGCATCAATATAAAGATCAGCCTGCAGTGTGGACTTAGCGTCAAACAAACCTTTAATGGGCATTACACCCTGCTCGGCATTCCCGGCAATGGCTTCTTCGAAAGAGGCAGCCGTTTTCTCCAGAAAATCACGGATAGGCTCATACACAAGCCCGATGGCTAATTGTTTATTACTCAAAATCGTCAGGGCGAAGTCTGCGGAACCGGCCTTGACTTGTTCTTCAATTACAGGTGACAAAGCATCGTAGAATTGGCTCAGCAGGTCTTTTAAACCAGCTTCGTCCGCCAAGATATTGCTGAACAGTTTCTGGAGCAGGGTGGCTAGCTCAGTGCCGTTCAGTTCAATATGTGCTTGCTGGAGAGAAAGGTCGGCACCGTTAACTTTGTCCGTAACCGATGTGACCGAAATATTCGAAGGATTTGCCGTATTCGCTAAAATAAGTCCAATAACCGAAGATTTAATCTCGGCTAGTTTGTTTCCGAACTGTTCCTGAATGACGGTTGGCAGCATTTTGGTGACCGTTGCATCCGATGCGCCTAAGACATCATAAACAATCGGTTTTTTCGCGCCTTCGATACTCAAAATAATTTTCGTGCCTTTTGTAGCGAGCTTAAAGGGGATGGAGCCCTTCCCGTATGTAATTGTACCTTCTGCAGATGTCTGTTGTGCGTTCTGTGTTTTCACGTTCGTAAGCTCAACTTTTACATTTTGGAGAGCGCTGAGCGACTTCTGCTCATCAGCTGTCAGCTTGGAGGTGTCGCCGGGAACGAACTCAATCTGCAAGGTGCCTTTGGATTCGGAGGACTTCACGGTTGCACTGTTTTTAATCGCTTCAGCGAGGTCTAAACCTTGTACAGCTTGGCAGCCTGTCAGCGCAAGCAGCAGGAACACCATGGCGGCGGATACCCACCAAGTCATTTTCTTTTTGTACATGTGCTAATCTACTCCTTAGTTTTAATAGAATTAACAAAAAGACGTCCAATGATTATACGCGATGCACCAAAGAAGGATTCGCGTGCAAACGGATTATTTTTTGACCGCAACCTTTTATTACCAATTTCGTATATATTTATTAGACGGACTATGCTTCCTGAAGGAGGCCACAAGGAGGTGACGTCTATGATGACATTGTTTGCGGTATGTTTTTTTGTAGGCCTTGTGTTAACTGTTCTTGTTACATTTTTTGGAGGCGACTTCTTTGAAGTCCACGGAGATACCGGAGGAGCTCATGGCCATGGGGGGCCGTCCTTTTTCAACTTGTCTTCCCTTTTAGCGAGCTTAACGGTATTCGGCGGGATGGGGTATATGCTGAGTGAGGTAGGAATGACCAGCAGTTTATTCATCCTGCTTATTGCTATTGGCGCCGGGCTTTTTGTGGGGTGGCTGTTCTTCCTTTTCTATGCCAAAGTCATCTATAAGCATGATGACAGCATGAGGGAAAGCGATTTTGAACTCAATGGACAGTTAGGGAAGCTGATTGTGCCCATTAACGGGAAGGGAATCGGCGAGATGGTGATTGTAATGCAAGGGACCAAACGGTCCATCAGCGCGCGATCCGAACTTGGAGAATCGATACCCAAAGGAGCAAGGGTGGTCATTCTTCACATGGACAAAGGCGTCGCTACAGTAAGTCAATTTAGTGACTGAGCTTGAAGGTACTACTAACTTCCGGGAGGTTATTTGATGACGTTAACGATTTTGTATACGGTTGTTGCGATTGTACTTGTTGTTTTCATTTTACTTACTACCATTGTAAGAGCCTATAAGAAAGTTCCGCCGAATGAGGCGATGATTGTGTTCGGTTTGGGCGGCAAACGCGTCGTGCAGGGCGGAGGGACGTTCGTCATTCCGGGCTTTCAGAGCTACAAAACCATTTCGATGATGCTCATGAGCTTCGACGTCAAGCCAGATCAGCCAATGTTCTCCCAACAGGGGATACGGCTTAAGATCGAGGCGGTTGCCCAGATTAAAATTCAAAGCGACCCTATCGCCATCGCCACGGCTTCCGAGCAGTTTCTGGACCACACGCTGCTGGAGCGTGAAATGATGATTCTTCATTCCGTTGAGGGACATCTGCGCGGGTTGGTTGGACAATTAACGGTAGAAGCTATTCTTAAGAATCCGGATGAGTTAAACAGCAAGATGAGGGAAACGTGCTCGGAGGATTTGGATAAAATGGGGCTAAGCCTGATCTCCTTCGTCCTCAAGCGTGTAGCAGATGATCAAGGTTACATTGAGAACCTTGGAGTACCGGAAGTGGAGCGCATCCGCAAAAGCGCCAGCATTGCCAGAGCCGAGGTCGAACGGGACATCCAGATCCGACAAGCGGATACGGAAAAAGAATCGGCGATTCGCAAAGCAGAAGCGCACCAGCTGAAGGTCGAAGCTGAAACGGTCGCATCGGCCAAAGAAGCGCAGTACCGCAAGGAGCTAAGCATGCGGGAAGCGGAGTTTAAGCAGGAAACGACGAGCCGACAGGCGGAAGCGGACTTGGCTTATGAGCTGAAGCAGAAGCAGATTCAGCAGTCACTCGTGACGGAGCAGGTGAGAATCAGGCAGATGGAAGCTGAAGCGAACAAGACCGTACGGCAGATTGAAGTTGAGCTGAAGCAAAAGGAACTCGAGGCGTCGGTCATTAAGCCTGCCGAAGCGGAGAAGCAGGCTGCGATTATGCGCGCCGAAGTGAGCAAGCAGCGGCAAATTCTCGAAGCCGAGGCGGATGCTGAGTCGACGAGAAAGCGCGGTGAAGCGACAGCCGAGGCGGAGCTTGCCAAAGGGAAAGCGAATGCGGAAGTCGTTCGCTTGGCGGGGCTTGCTGAAGCGGAGGCATTGGAGAAGAAAGCGGAAGCCTACAAGCAGTACACGCAGGCAGCGGTGACGGTGGAAATCCTTCGCATTCTGCCGGAGTTAGCGGAGAAGATTGCGGCGCCACTGAGCAACGTGGACAAAATCACGGTGATCTCCCAAGACGGTGCGACATCCGGCGTGAACAAGGTGACAGGCGATATCGTCAAAATGATTGCCCAAGTGCCTGAAATTACGCAGACATTAACAGGCCAGAGTGTTACAGAGCTTGCACGCGCCTTCCTCGGCAAGGACAATGTGCCTAATGTCCCTAATGTGAATAAAGAAACGGAATGAATCTAAGTAAATGTCCTTGGCCCCTTGGGCTGAGGGCTTTTTTTATAAGCGTAAAAGGGCGAATTGCTATACAATAGGGACTAAGTTTAGTGTGAAATGAGGCAGCCGTCATGGTTATTTACCAAAGGTTTCTGCGAGATTTGATTCGTAATTATATCATAGGTTCGGGTATTGCTGTTGTTGTGGTTGGCGGGGTCATTATTTCAACGACCTTGTCCATTTCGAATGCAGAAATGGTGCGTATTTTCTTCATTATGACCATTTCCCTGGGGGTCATGCTGTTGGCGGAGCTGTGGGTGTTTCGCCGGCACATGCAGCCCATTCGGGTTCTGCTGGAGCAGGAGGCGCCTGGTTTAACGTCCATTCGGGACGCTTATTTGCAGACGCACCGCTTTCCAGCGCTCTCCGTGAAACGGATTTTGGGTCCTCATTTTCTTGGCTTGTCCCTTCCAGCCATGACGATGGCGTCCATTGGGATTGCGATGGGCTGGCTTTCACTTCCGGCTTATTATATCGGGCTTGCTGGAATTGGCGCTGTGCTTGTGGCGAGCATGCATGCTTTGCTTGAATTTTTCACGACAGCCCGGGCGATCCGGCCGGTTCTTATCCATATCCGCGAGGTAGGCCAGCGTCTTTATGGGGAGGACGTCTCTTTGGATGGGCGTGTGATTGTTTCCATTCAACGCAAATTCCAGCTAAGCGCGTTCCTGATTGGAACGATGCCGCTGTTTCTTTTCAGCTTAGCCACGCAAATTCGCCTTCTTTCACAGCCATCGGATTTTACGGTGGATTATTGGAAGTGGGCAGGTATCATTCTGCTGCTTGGCGTGGGGTTTTCCTCTCTTGGGGCACGGATGCTGGCCAGAGATATTCAACAGCCTATCGGAGACTTGTACCAAGCGATGAGAGACGTGCAATCCGGGGATTTGCAGGTTAGGGCTTCGGATTTATATTCAGATGAATTTTCAAGATTGGTTGCAGGCTTTAATCATA
The DNA here is from genome assembly GCF_009757995.1 of Paenibacillus anseongensis. Lineage (NCBI taxonomy): Bacteria > Bacillati > Bacillota > Bacilli > Caryophanales > Paenibacillaceae > Paenibacillus > Paenibacillus anseongensis. The sequence continues at coordinate 118,646 of NZ_WSEM01000023.1, read as the reverse complement.
TGGTCAAAGGGCTTGAAGCGCGCGAGAGCATGAATAATCAGCTGTTGCAGAGTTATTATTCCACATTAGCTGCTGCTCTTGACGCTAGAGATGCCTATACGGCAGGGCATTCTACACGCGTTGCTCAGTATTCTCTTCTGATTGGAAAAGCTGTGGCTTTAAGTGAACAGGAACTCGATCTGTTGAAAAAAACAGCCCTGCTGCATGACATAGGGAAGATTGGCGTTCGCGACAATGTATTGCTGAAGGAGGGCCGATTGACGGATGAGGAGTTTGAGAAAATCAAGCTGCATCCGGTGTTGGGCGAATCGATCCTGAAGCAAATTGAGCCGGCGGAGGCGATGGCGCCTTTGCTTCCGGGCGTGCGCTCACATCATGAGCGCTATGACGGCAAGGGATATCCGGACGGCCTGAAAGGCCAGGAGATCCCGGAATTTGGGCGCATCATCGCGGTAGCCGATGCGTTCGATGCCATGACCTCCGATCGTCCTTATCGGAAGGGGATGGCAGTCGAGAAGGCGATGGCCATTCTCGCGGAGGGCAAGGGGACGCAGTGGGACCCCCGCTATGCGCAGACGTTTATTGATGTTCTCATGAGCTCGAACCATGAGAAGAAGACGTCACAGGTTAGCTGACCGCATGAAACAGCAAATGCATAAATAATAGAGCCCACTGCTGCGTGAAGGAAGGCCTATTATTTATGCAATCAATGACGATTAATTGATGACCGGATAGCCTAAAAATTCGGCAATTTTATCAAGCAATCGTTGCTGTGCCGTCATTTTTTGAAACATGTCATCGTATTTTTTGTTCCATTCTTCTTTAAGTTGGTTCACTTCCCCGGTAACGCCTTCATACTGCTGGTTCAGCAGCTCCGTTGTGGCAATAAGCAGTTCACCTTTGACGTCTTGTTCAGAAGCTTCTTGGATCTGCTGTTGAATAGCCTGGATGACGTTCTGAAGTCCTTTCACTTTCAGAGAAGCACCTTCAAATTGTCTGTGTAACAATTCAATGGTTGTAGCGATTTCACTGCGGATGTCCTGTTCAATGAGCTCAGCTATCTTGTTAACGAGAATCTGATTGACGCTGCTCAGTTCCGTTACTTCCTCCGTAAGGGCATCACATCGGTTGCCCAGCATTTGTACTTCCTCCGAAACACCTTCGACTTGTGGTCTCAGCAACTCTGTGGCAGCGGACAGTATCTCATTTTTGAGGTCAGCCTCCGAAATCTCGGGTTGATCTTGAACTTGTGCTTGAACTTGTGCTTGAACTTGAGCTTGAACTTGAGCTTGTTCTTGCGCTAGTTCTTGTGCTTGCTTTTGTGCTTGTTCTTGCGCTTGTGCGAGACCCTGGATTTCATTACGTAGGTCCGCTATTTCATCCGAAACGCTATGATATCGCGTATCCAATGCCTCAACGGTGGTTACCAAACTTTCTTCCTTACTTGTTTGTTCCGGTGTTTTTATGACCTTCTGCATGAGAGAGTGGACCATGGCGCTTAGCTCTGTGAATTTATGTGTTAAAAGATCTAACTGAAAGTTGGAGGGATCCAAAGCAGGTGATGAAGCTCTGCCAGCTGTAACTGATGCTATACTGGCTTTTTGATTCAGGTTATCTGTGTAGTCCTTTAACTTCTCTGGTGTTTTGTTCGATTCTATCTTTTGCTTGAGGAGCTGTACCGAGTTACGTAATTCGATCGTATCATTACTAAATTGCGCGTTTGATTTGTTAACAGCCAGCGGGGGCAAATTGGAGCCGGAAATAGCAGGAGCTGTAGAAGAAGCTGGAGAAGCCGGAGTTTCAGGCGGCGTGGTTTGTATTTCTTTAGGCGGCGAAAGAGCTTCCTTATCACGCATTTCCTGTAACTGTTCTTTGATGAACTTAAGTGGCTTATTGGCGTCTTTCATCCTGGCGATGGCGCGAAACATTTCGATGGCCTCTTCCGTGTATCTGAGTGATCCGTCAACAGCTACGATCGGAAGAAATTCGCGGAAGTGATTGGACCATTCGACCACAGATGCACGTGTTTTTCCGATTTTTCCGGCGATTTCGGTGAGCTTATATGATCTTTTCATTGTGCTTTATCGTCATCCTTTCGTCTTAAGCTCTTTAGGCTTAGGCATTCAGCTGTAACATTGTATTCAGGACATGAAGCAAATGACAATGAAAAAAAGAGTCCATTCCCAACAACTGGAGAACGGACCCTACCTATGTTTATTCAATCGACGGCACACGTTTATCCGTCTCTGGTGCTAAATACCGGCCAACCTTATCAATCCATTCCTCGACATAATGATCTGTGGCCCACTGTGCCATGACAAGCTGCTCACCGGGGAGCAGATTCAGCACAAGCTGTGGATCACTGCCGGGTGCCTGGCCGTAGGGATAGAACTTGAGCTTGCCGTTCTCGAAGATAACGAGCATATCGTTCATCGGCGAAGTTAAAGCATCGGTCGCTTGCGGCCAGGAGGACCGAATGGCGTTCCAGTTGCAGCACAGATCGTCGTGGTTGACGACTTTATCGGGCAGCTCTCGCGGGAAATCATGCAGCGCATAGCTGTCGGGTACTGCCGCCGTGGTTGTAACACGCGGCGTTTCAGCGACCTTGCCAACCCAGTGCCCTGGTTCGCGCTGAACCGTCCAGCTCTCGCCGGATACCTCGCCGCGCAAACTGCTGGATATACTGGCGAGCACACCGCTGATATTGGTGTTCGTGCCGTAGACATCAGCGATTGACACATGATTCTTGTCCACCGGCTTGTTGTAAAACTGTACGGTGTGGCCTTCTTTTAATTGCGGCAGGGTACGGACCCAGATGCGATCTGCCTGATAGGGCGCACCGCCTCGCACGGTCTGTTCCGCCTCGCCAATAGACACATATTGATTCCCCGCAAATAGGAGGGTTTCTGTCCGATTGAGCTGTTCGCTTTCATCATCCGGGAAAGCTTCCGGTTTCACAGGCTGATCCGCCAAATGAGCGGATAAGTAGTGGAACTCATCCGTTTTCGTTCGATGGACCAGCGAGTCGATTTTCCAGAAGTTTTGCTTATAAGGCATAAGAATCCCCGAGCCTTCGGACGTCTTCTGCAGCTGTCCGCGAACAGGTGCGATCAGCATCGTGCGATAGGTACTATAACGCATAGGTTTCAGCGCGCGCCCAGGCTCGTTGGCAGGTTCATGCTCGGTCCTTAAGCCAATCAGCAGAGCCGTGGTAATCGGCGTAGGAGAGAGGTTTAAGGACGCTGTTGTTGCTGTGATTGCTGTATCTGCCACAGGTGCGGCATCACTTTGGGTATGTAGCGTGTTCCAAGGGAAAAGCAAGATCGCGGCCACGATTGCACCGACACCGGCGAAGCAAAGCACGGGCTTGATCCTTGGCTTCGTTCGTTCTTTGCGTTCAACCGCTTCTTCAATCTCGCGCTGAAGCTTGGAAGTAAAGCCGGGGCGCTCAAGCGGTCCTGATTCCAATTGTTTGCGTAAATCATCCGGATCAGGATTCTTCAAGAGCCTCACGCTCCTTCAATTTGACCACCTTGAGTCTGGCGTGATGAAGCCGTGATTTAACGGTTCCCTCCGATATGTTAAGGATAGACGCCATTTCTTTCGTTGAGAGCTGATAGTGGGCATGCAAAATCAGAATTTCCCTATATTTCGGTGGAAGGGAAATAACTTTTTTCCAAATGTCGCTGGCATACAATTTCTCCATGGCTTCTGTTTCGGCGGAACTCGATGTACCAGTAGATTGAATGAAGCCAACAAGGGTCACTTTGCGCCAGAAGGCTTTGCGTAAATAGTCATAAGTCGTATTGCGTGTAATCGTAAGAAGCCAGGTCTTAACCGAAGCTTCGCCGCGGAATGTAGTAAGATTGCGATAAACTTTTAGGAAGGCATCTTGGGCAATATCATCAGCTAAGTCTGAGTTGCGGCAAATGCTGAAAGCGTAATTCCAAACATCATTTCCGTAGGTCTCCATCAAATTGCGAAGAATGACTTTTTGATCTGTTGTTTCAGATACGTACTTTAAATACTCAAATACATGGACACCGGTCGTCTCCATTCTCTCACCTCTCTGAATTAGACGTTTGCAGGTTCCAAAAAGTTCGCAAAACGCCCAAAAAATATTTCGCGGCATCATCCCATACTTAAATAATTCGAAAGGATATTGCCGCAAGAGTCGGAGTTTGAAGTTAAATTTGCAGAAAAGAAGTAGGTCGGATTCTGGAGGAGTTTTGAGCCGGGGAAGAGAAAGGATCCTATATATAGAAATTGTACGTCGATTATCCGTCTAGCTGAGACGGCTGAAGCGTTCCAACGTGTTGTTCAGCCGTTTAAAGTGCAGGATTAGCGTGCTGGCGATCGATTCTACCCACGGTGATAGCTTTATAACGCCAGAACGTTTCATGAATGAGCTCAGCCTCCTCCTCATTTAGATACTGAACCAGCACCGTCACTTCCGGAAGCTTATGCTTTTGATGAGGGAGGGAATGTTTGGATTTGATAAGGAGTCCGATGCCAAACCCGAGCAGGAAGCCGCCAAAACCGTAGATAAGTCCCCAAATGATAGGACCCCATTCCAGGATGAAGCCTAGGCTAATCCCAAAGACACTGCAAGCTGTTGCGCTGGCAAAGCCGATTTCAACGGATTTAGCTGTACGATCAAAGCGTTGATCAACAATAGATAATGATTTATCTGCATGGACGTCCATGAGGACGGGGCGAATGCGGGCTGGATGAATACCGCTGTGCTCCAACATGCTCAAAGCTTGCTCTAACTCCGTACAATGCTCAAATGTGCCAATCATCCACAAAGGGGAGTTCGTCTCGGTTCCATTCATCGATGCGATCCTGGCTTTCTCATAATAATCGGTTAAATGCTGACGCTGGGTAATGCGGAAAAGCCGATTTTGTTCAATCGAGCTGGTATAAGAATGGTACATGGCACCTCCTAGAACGGAAGGCATAAACATGAGCCATTGAGGGTTCAGAATACTGATAACCATACGGTTATGACCGAGGATGAGAGCCATAAGCGCTTCATAGAAGTGAGAAAATGTGAGATAAATCCACCACCAGAAAATGCCGTAAAAGCCAAGCCAAATGTGCTTGTTGTAAAGCTGTCCAAGACCCGGAAAAAGAAATGAGCAGTAAGCGGCGATAAGAGGTCTCTTCTTCTCAAGAAACTGGATGCCGGTTGAACGCATGAGATGTACGGGGATTCGTCCGTTTTCCAGCATTGCCAGTTCGTAGTGCTTATTCGCTTCAATGGAGCATCGATAGCTGTCCCAGATCGCAAAAAAATAAATAAACATATAACCGAATAGCCAATTGGGATGCAAAACTTGCTTCGCCATCGCGAAATTGCCGCTAAACGAATACACCATAGCCAGATTGATTTTGGCCAATGAATTAATAATGACTTCAGAAAGCGTTAACAGAACACCTGTTGTATTTTTGTACATAAGCAGATGCCCAAAGCCAGGGAAGGAAGCCGACCACCAGGCAACCATGAAGGGGTTGCGGCGCTGGGCGTAGATAATATCGAACCTTCTGACAGCAGCCATTGTCCATCGGGGGGGGGAATGTGTTGGCAAAGGAAACCCGTCCTCTTCACTTCAAAATGTCTTTGGATTAGTATCGCAGCTATTGGTATTTTTTATGCAAATAATAGGAAGAATGCGAATTGCAGCCTTGACAATAGAAGGTATTAGCACGCAATATGTAGGAAGGATACTGCATGTAAATCAGGTCCTTTGGAGAGGAAGAACACAATGAATTTCGTTGAGCATGTCATGGATCACCTGCGTTCCGGAGTCATTAACAATTACCCTCAGCCAGTTGCTTTGAATATGGGCTTAGTGTATACCGTTAAACTGGAAGATAAGAAGACGAATTTAATTTGGCTGCCTTTTGAGTATACAGGTCTTGCGTACGTGGATATGGGGCGACAGATCAATGTGCATCCTTACTATAGAGGCGTGATTTTTGAGGAAGTTGAACTCTCTCGGGGAACGGATCTCCACAAGCCGCAAACAGAAGAGGCCTTTGTGAAAGCCGTATTTCAGAAAAGCTTTGAGATGCATCAGCTGCTGCAGCAGGAGAAATATGCCTACCTTCAGGGGAGTGCACCGGATTTCCTAACGAAAATGTTATACATAACAGATTGGCTCCGTTACTACAATTCAATGAAAACCGTTGGCGCAGGCAGAAAGTTAGGCTGAGTGCCGGAATAATAGGACTATACTTTCTACATTTGTAGAGGGTGTGGTCCTTTTTAATCGTAGAAAGACGGAATCAGCATCATGGATGAAAGCCCGCCCCTGCGGCTATAGACCCAATCCTGCTAGTGCTTGGCACTCCTCTCTTACTAGGCTTTAAGGCTGTTCTCAAAGGTTAATAGAAGCTTTATCCTAGAGAATGGTACAAGTTGGTATCAAAAATTTGTAGAGGGCGGAGAGTCTTAACATGGGGCAGTTGAATAAATGGATAGCCATAGCAGTGGCTTGCTGTGTAATAACCATAGGGGTTGGACAAACAAAAAGCGAAGCGGCTACGATGTCGGACATACGCGGGCACTGGGCAGAACAGACGATTACCCAGATGGCGCAGCAAGGGCTGCTGGACGGCTTCCCGGACGGAACGTTTCGACCAGATGATGCGGTAACGGCTGACCAATTTGTGAAAATCGTTTTGCTTGCCTTTACGGATAAGTTTCCGAACGGTGAGCGCAACTGGAAAACAAGCTTCCTGCAGGCGCTAAGCGCGGGGAATCAGAGCATTTTGAAACAGGATTACCGGGATTTCACCTTTAAGCCAAGCACGGTCGGATATTGGGCGAAGCCGTACCTGGATTTGGCCAGCGATCTTCATTTCATTAGTAAAGGGCAGTTCACGGATTATAAGGCGAAGCTGAAACGTGAAGACGTAGCCGAGATTTTGTATTACTTGCTGAAGGAAACCGAGTATTTGGAAGATGAGGTATACAGCCTCAAAGCGGCTTCCCAATTCGGTGATTTGCAAAGCGCAACGTCCAGACAGCAGAAATTTATCGGCGAAGCGATGACGAAGGGGATTATGGAAGGATACCCGAACGGGTATTTCGGTGTGGGACGAGATGTTACCCGTGCGGAAGCCTTGCAAATCATTACCCGCTTGCAGACGAAGTCCAAGAGGATCAATGTGAAAAACGAGGGAGACGCTTTCATTAAAGTTGTACCTACCAAGGATGGCAGCTATAAAAAGCTCATCTTCCCTGATCAGCGCATGCTCGATGCTTATAGCATAATGGAGGAGGCAGGCAAGCTGCGGGGGACGAATTATGACTTGGAAGAAACAACGCTCCGCCTGTTCCGCGATGCGGATGCCAAAGCGCTTGCCGTGAACGGGGCAACAGCGGCTATACGTAACAGTAATGAAGCATCGTTGTGGCTTGATCCTCAATTTTTGACCTATGGCGTAACGGTTCGCCTGGAGGATGGGACGCTGGCGCGCAATATGGAAAGCATTCGCAAGTTTACGGATTTCCTATTTGGTTATGATGCGGATATCTTCTATCGCCACTTTACGGATACGTGTGAGCGCGCCGCAGCGAAGGGCGTACTGGAAACAACGACGAAGCAGATTGGCAGCTTCTCCGTGGAGACGCGGCTTGAGCCGGATGGCAAGACCCTTGTTTTTTCAATTATACATGCTTAATCATTAATAGCATTAAAAAGTGAGGTGTACATACAAGTTGTACACCTCAAACTTTATATCTCCACTATCTAGATAACATGTACGTACAAGTGTATAATAGTACATTATATGTACATTCATATCGGAAGGTGTTGAGTACACGTGCTGGAGAATTTGAAACAAGCGGTACTGGAAGCAAATTTGGATTTGCCGAAATATCAGCTCGTCACATTTACGTGGGGCAATGTCAGCGGGATTGACCGGGAGCAAGGGCTTGTCGTGATCAAGCCTAGCGGTGTGCCTTACGAGGACTTGAAGGCCGAAGATCTCGTGGTCGTCGATCTGGAAGGCCGAGTCGTAGAAGGCACGTTGAAGCCTTCCTCGGACACGCCGACGCATTTGGCGTTGTACCGCGCTTTCCCGGCCATTGGCGGGATCGTGCACACGCATTCGCCATGGGCGACAAGCTGGGCGCAGGCCGGAAGAGGCATCCCTGCCCTGGGCACAACACACGCGGACTACTTCTACGGCGAAGTCCCTTGCACGCGTCTCATGACGGAGGCTGAGATTAAAGGAGCCTACGAGCTGGAGACGGGCAACGTCATCATCGAGACGTTCCGTGATCTCGACCCGGCGATGGTACCGGGCGTGCTGGTGAACTGCCATGCCCCTTTCAGTTGGGGGAAGGACCCGCACAATGCGGTGCATAACGCAGTCGTTCTAGAGGAGGTCGCGAAGATCGGTTATCGCACCTTCGAGTTGAATTCAGCGATCCAGCCTATGGATCAAACGCTGCTGGATCGGCACTTTCTGAGAAAGCACGGCGTTAATGCCTATTACGGGCAAAAATAAATAAAAGACAGCCGGCATCTCGACGAGTGCGGCTGTCTTTTTTGTAATCAGATAGGGAAGTAACAGGTAAATCTTATCCTTTGGCGGAAATGTACACTTTTTGGTATGATGAGAAAGCAAGAATGTTAAGGGGAAGAAGGATGATAGACCATGTTTGCGAAGTCAGGTTATGAAGGAACAAGAGAAGAGAATTATACCTTGCTGATTCAGCAGGTTAAAGCATTGATACATGATGAACCGAACCGAATTGCCAATTTATCCAATGCAGCGGCGCTGCTCGGACAGTTTTTGACCGATGTAAATTGGGTAGGTTTCTATCTGGTGGACAAAGCTCAAGAGAAGGAAGAGCTTGTTCTGGGCCCTTTCCAAGGATTGCCGGCATGCGTTCGGATCCCGCTGGGTAAAGGCGTTTGCGGCACGTCCGCGCAGCTTCGGGAAACGGTGCTAGTACCCGACGTTCATGCATTCCCGGGCCATATCGCCTGCGATGCCGCTTCGCAATCGGAAATCGTCGTTCCGATCCTTAGCGGGGGCGAGTTGATCGGTGTGCTGGATATCGATAGCCCTAGCCTGAACCGTTTTGATGAACTCGATCAGCGTTATTTGGAGCAGTTCGTGCAAGCTCTAGCTGCAGCTATGTAAGGTCATAAGTCATGGCATAAATATCATTCATATCTTCATCGGAACAAAAGCTGCAGCTTGCCAAGACGTTGGTGTGTCTCAATCGAGAACCCAACATAATCAGGTGGCTAGTCAGCTGCTGTTCGATCGCTTTATCTGCGATGCTGAATTCAATCCCGTATTCATAGAGGGAGGGCTTCAGCATCGTTTTTCGTTTAATGATGCCTAGTATTTTCATTTCTTGATGGAAGAGATGAAACGTAAATTCCAATAGCAAGCTCATCTCGGTAGGGAGATTCAAGGGCGTATGCATACGAATGCCCCCTGCGCTGATGTCCCTTATCATGATTTTGGAATGCTTCGTGTCGGCAGCTTTATTTTTGATCCCTATAATCTTGAACAGGGCGGTTAAAGGTATTTGGAGATGCAGCCTGAAACTGGAGCGTTTATTTGGTTGTGACATGGAGAGGCTCCTCTTCATTAATAGGCATATTATACTATGAAAGTAGATATTTTGAACCATATATCAAAAAGAAAAGCCCCTTATTTACGCTTAAGGAGCTGAGTTTCGAATGCGTGCAAATCTTCCTCGCCATTAACAAAAAGTCGTTTCAGCAGGAAAGGGGACTGCTCGTTTGTAGCATAACCTTGATCGATGGTAAAAGCATATCGAAATCCGTGCTGCTTAAGCAGCTTCAACGTTGTTTTGTTGCGTTCGCCATACGGATAGCAAAAGATATCGGCTTTGGTGCCCAGATGCTCCTCAATCAGCTTTCTGGCTTCCACGATTTCGTACGCTTGTTCATCCGCCGTCAGCTTGGGGAGGTGAGGATGCGACATGCCATGTGGCTGAATGTCCCAGCCTCCGGCTTGCATCTTCTTGATTTGGTCCCAGTTGAGATAGCCGTCCTGCTCCGTCATGCCAGGGGAGACGAAGAGTGTGGCAGGGAACCCGTATTTCGCGAGAATCGGCATCGCCTGCTCATAATTATCAATATAGCCGTCATCGAATGTCAGCAGTATCGGCTTCTCCGGGGCTTTCTCGGATGTGTCTCCTTCCAGGAGACGTATAAACGCATCGAGTGAGAGCGGTGTGTATCCGTGGTCGTGCAAATACGCCATTTGTTCTTCCAGCTTATCCGGAGAAATGACGACAATATTCCCTGGATCTATCGCTACACTGTGGTAGTTGAGCACAGGGATGCTGACTTTGGACGAAGTCTTGCCCGTGTTCTTTGGCGGAACGATAGGGACATAAGTATTCGTGGTAACAGAAGAGGGAACCGGTTTCGTGTCCTCAGAGAGTGGATGAAACAGGGTGGTCCCTACGTTGGAATCTTGCTCTGGTTCAGCGCCAGGTACCGCATTAGGTACCGCATCAGGTACAGCTTCAGGTGCATCGATAGGCACAGCAGCAGGCACCGTAACCGGTTCTGCTTCTGCCGGAAGCTCGTCCACTTGTACAGCAGGAAGCTCCTGCTGCCCACCGTCAGCCGTAATGAGGTAAGGGGCCGCTGCGTCAGCCTCCTCCTCAGTTCCATACTCCGCAGAGGGAAGGCAGCTGACTAAGAGCAGCAGCACTATCGTGATAATCCCGATAAATAACGCAAACGACAGGATTCCCTTTCTTCGAAAACTCATAGGCTCACCAACCATTTCTAGAGGAATAGTCTATTACTCTATTTGTAAGCAATGGTTGGAAGAATTATACCTAATCCAAAGAAGAGATTACTGGAAATATGGAGCTTTGTAGTTAATCTTTGCTTTGAATAACCAAGAGGAGACCCGTCTGCAGCTCGATGAGACCTTCCGGTTCGTTAAGGATATTACTGATCCCGAGGGATTGGCCGATTTGTAACGTCGCTTGATGTAGCGGATACGCAAAGCCGTGGAGTGTAATACCTGTAACTTCCAGGCTAAGCGGAAGTAAAGAGATATGCGAATAGCGCCCACGCTCAATGCGAGTCGTTTGATTCATAACGATGATTTGGTTATTGGCATCGATAATGGAGCAGGCAATGCCCAGCTCCGTTCCTTTGCGCAGCAGATGCACATTGGCTAACGAATGATCGAAGCGAGTGCCTAGGGCACCCAGCAGGATGATCTGCTCAGGCTGCTCGGCAAGAGCCCAATTAAAGGCCATCTCTGTATCGGTCAAATCTTTATGGATAGGATCGCATTCGATAAACGATACGCTTGAAGAACGAATAAGGCTTAACTCTTCAGCCGTTACCGAATCGAAATCCCCTAGTGAAATATGAGGTTTATAGCCATGCTGAATCAAATACAGGGCACCCCGGTCTGAGCCGACCAATACATCATTCTCTTGAATGACCCCCAGCGCCCAATCGCCAAGCGTGCCGCCAGTTACAATAATTATTCGTTTCCCGTTCATGCTTGTTCCCCCAGCGCTTATTATCATCCCCTTAGTATACCATATTGAGGCAAAAAACCGAGCTGCATCCCAGCAGCCCGGTTCTAAGATTAAGTTCGATTATCAGCGCGCTTGCGCATAGGATTAAGCTCCGTTTGATCGTGATCAATCTCGGCTTCTTCCGCGAAGCCCTGCAACTCCCATGTCGTTCTGCCCAGCACGAGGTCCGCAGGAAATTCATCACCGCGTTTGAGGGTAACCTCTTGCCCTGCCTCATTGGCATAAATTCCGTCTGTCTCTACAATATCGCCTGTCATCGGTTCCATTGATTTGTCTTTCGCCATGCCGTATTCCTCCTTTCCTGTTGCTTATCCATACCATTTCCAAGCGTGGAGGAAATTATGAATAGAATCATGTAGAATGATAAGGTTGTCATATACGGAATACATACTTGGGTCAGGCTAGAAAGGAAATGAACAAAATGGCATTATGGGGAACGATCGTGAATGCTGCCGCTATCATTATTGGGGGATTATTGGGGCTGCTTCTGCCGCGCATCTCGGAAGGCATAAAAAGCACAGTCATGCAGGGCCTGGGGCTCGCAATTACTGTGCTGGGGATTACAATGGCTCTGAAATCGAGTCAAATTGTCCTAGTTATTTTGAGCGTCGTCATCGGAGGCATCCTCGGAGAGCTGCTCCGCATCGAATACCGGCTAGGTCAGCTCGGTGACTGGCTGCAAGCCCAAATGCGCAAAACCTCCTCACAGCATCAAGGCAGCGTCTCGGAGGGCTTCGTGACTTGTACGCTGATCTACTGCATCGGAGCTATGGCGATTCTAGGTCCGCTGGACAGCGGCCTGCGGCATAATCATGATATTTTGTACACGAAATCGCTGCTGGATGGGTTCTTATCCATTATTTTCGCTTCAACTTTAGGTGTAGGCGTAATCTTCTCAGCCGTGTCTGTTTTCATCATGCAGGGAACGATTGCACTGGCTGCAACTTTGATCGCCATGGCATTCAGCCAAGCGTCGCTGGACGCGATGATCATTCAAATTACAGCCGTTGGTGGTATTCTGGTGATTGGCGTAGGCATCAATATTCTGCAAATCAGGAAAATCAATGTCGCCAATATGCTGCCGGCACTAGTTATAGCGGCAGCCGCTGTGCCTTTGCAGCATCATATCTCCGCTTGGTGGGAGCGATTGTTCTAAACCGCAGAACCGTTAAATTTATAGCCGACACCGCGCACCGTGATAATGTACCGAGGTTCGGCCGGATTCATTTCAATTTTCTTGCGGAGATTGCTGATATGTACAATGAGTGTTCGTGGATCGCCCATACTATCCAGGCTCCAGATAAGCTCAAACAAATGCTCGATTTTGTAAACCCGATTAGGGGTTTTGGCCATAAGGGAAAGTAAATCAAATTCTTTGGCCGATAGCGAAATGGTCTGCCCATTCACGCGAACGATGTGGCTGACCAGATCAATCTCAAGACCCGGAAACTTCACCAGCTGCGGGTCATCCTGATGTTGTTCGCGGATCGAATTCCGGCGTAGAAGGGCCTTCACCCTTGCAACAAGCTGACTAGGGCTGAAAGGTTTCGTCATATAATCGTCGCCGCCCATGCTCAATCCGAGAATGATATCGATATCCTCGCTTTTACAGGAGATGAACAGAATTGGCGTATTGCTGGTTTTGCGGAGCTGGCGGCAAACTTCTATGCCATCAAGTCCTGGCAGCAGTATGTCCAGAACAATAAGATCGGGCTTGTGTTCCTTGACGATTTCAAAAACATCTTGTCCATTGTTGGCACTGATGACTTTGTATCCTTCTCTCGCTAGATAGAGTTGGATTAGTTGGACAATTTCTTGTTCATCATCCACGACTAAAATTGTTTCTCCTGCCATACTAGAAATCCTCCTCAGTAACGGAACGGCTCATGATGGGAGCGGAGAACCCGCTCACAAATATTACCTTCATTATAGAACGATTCTCCTAAAAATTTCTATCCTTTTATTGACAGATCGCTAGATTTGGTACTGTTTACAGTATAAATTGGGTACTATGCCCTATTGCTGACCTAGAACTTTAGCGAAATAGGAAGAAATTAGACGGAAAAGGACTTTATTTGACGCAAACTTTAGGTGAGCTTTATGAAATCTTTATGTTCCCATGCTAATCTACCCTTGTCTCTATGCATGAGTAGAGAAGGGGGCGACGAAAGTAATGAGTCATTCGGCTGATTTGAATCCCGTCACACATCCATGGTTGCAGAAGGATAACTTCGTACGCCAATTCATTGAGCAGGCTTGGGATTTGTTTTGTATTTTCGATGTACATGGAAATTTAACCTACGCGTCCAAGAGTTTTAACCCCGTGATTGGCCTTATCCCTGAAGATTTTCAGCAAATTGTAGACTTTATCGATTCCGAATACCGGATGGATATACATAAAATGTTTATCAAAACCTTGCAGACGAGCAGCAGCAGTAAGCTGGAGCTTCGTATGAAAGGGAGCAGCGAGAGTTTCAACTGGTTTGAATGTACCGCAATGCCGATCTGTAATGGAGAAGGAAATCTCTCAGAGATTTGTTTTGTACTTAATGATATTACGCTGCGCAAGAATCACGAGAGCAGGCTAATCGCGATGGCTTTCCATGATCCATTAACCGGTTTGCCGAACCGGCGGCTGTTCAAGGAGCAGTTGCAGCAGATGTTTATGCAGGCCAAACGAACGAACAGGCCTTTTGCGCTGTTATATGTGGATATCGATGATTTTAAAATGATTAATGACACGATGGGGCACGATGTGGGGGATGCTTTCCTGCAGGATTTTGCCCACCGCATTCAAGACTGTCTCCGCGAGGTCGATTTGTTTGCCCGGATGGGCGGCGATGAGTTCACCATTCTTCTGCCATCCGTAGATTGCGAAGAGCATGTGAATAGTGTGGCTAAGCGAATCCTGCATTGTGTGGATCAGCCGTGGGAGGTTCAAGGCCATCTGTTCAGGGCCACGGTCAGCATGGGAATTACGATGTATAACCAAGACCAGACAGAAGCATCACATATGATGAAAGAAGTGGATCTAGCTCTCTATCAAGTGAAAGGCAAGGGGCGAAATCACTTCCAATTTTATCAAGAAAAATAGATGCATAGCCAGTTATCAACTAACCGTTATAGGGGATCTAAAGCCCGCTGTATAGCGGTTTTTTTGCGTTCACCAATATTTACAACTAGCGATTTCATACGCATTCTAAGATGATAGAGGAATGGTAGTCTCGGAGAATGCTAGAGAAGGGAATGAGTGTAAATGCCGACGAACAAGCGATGGCGTAAAATCTTTGTTGCCTTAGCGGCAGCGGGGATACTGACGATAGCAACAAGCTCGGAACCTCATGACGCTCTAGCCCAAGCTAGTTCAGCGCAGGGGAAGTTCAATATGTCTTACATGTATTTTGGGAGCCCGAGTTCGTATACAACCCAAGTGGATAAAAGCGGACAAACGCTCGATGTCGTGGCACCGAGTTATTTTCATATCGATGCAAACGGCAACTTGGAACTATCCGATTCTCTGCTAGCTTCTTTCATTGCAGACATGCATCAAAGGGGAAAACGGGTTGTACCGTTTCTTAGCAATGATTTTGATCGGTCACTTGGAGAAAAAGCGATTGATAATCGCGAAGCGCTGGCGGATCAAATTGTGAAGGCAATTCAAGATAACAACCTCGATGGCATTCAATTTGATATCGAAAATGTGGATGCCGCTTACCGGGATAAATACACGGATCTGGTGAAAATCATTCGTAATAAACTAGGCAGCGACAAGGAAGTCTCCGTCGCGGTGGCAGCCAATCCAACCGGTACAACACAGGGGTGGACAGGTTTGTATGACTATAAGGCCTTAGCCGCAGTTACTGATTACTTGATGGTCATGGCTTATGACGAAAGCTATCCCGGCGATACGACGCCAGGACCTGTAGCTAGTTTGCCCTTTGTAGAGAAATCGATTCAATATGCAATTTCACAGGCGCCTGCGGATAAGGTTGTCTTGGGGATTCCGTTTTACGGAAGGTACTGGAATCAAAATGCAGCGGATAACGGAGCAGGTGTGTCCGCTCAAACCCTTAGCAAGCTAATCCAAAAATATGGGGGAACCGTTCGTTATGATACGGCTAGCCAGTCTCCTGTTGCCTCTTTTACTATTCTCCCAACGGATGAATCGTTTAGTATCAACGGCAACAGTCTGGTACCTGGCGATTATACGGTTTGGTTTGAGAACGAACAGTCGCTGAAGGAAAAGTTGAAGCTGGTCAGCAAGTACAACTTGAAAGGTACGGGAAGCTGGAGTTTGAACCAGGAAACAGCCGATACCTGGGATTATTACGGCTTGTGGGCGGATGGCTTCTATTTCACAGACGTGCAGCAGCACTGGGCCAAAGAAGACATCCTCGCCGCAGCGAACAACGGCTGGATGCTAGGCACAGCCGCAGACCGGTTCGCGCCGGACGCGGCGCTCACGAGAGCCGAAGCCGCGACGATCATCGTGCGCGCGCTCGGCTTGCAAGGCGAGGCCGCTGGCAGCGCCTCGTTCACGGACGTGCCTGCGAGCCACTGGGCCTCGCAGGATATCCGGATCGCGAAGAGCAGCGGGCTGATCCAAGGGATCAGCGACGAGCGCTTCGCGCCGGATCAGATCATCACGCGGGAGGAGATGAGCATGCTGCTCTCCCGCGCCTTGCACTTGACTTCGCAGGGCGGCTCAGCCGCTGCAAAGAGCTTCTCTGACGTGCCGGCAGGCAGCTGGTCGGCGGAGGCCATTGCTGCTATGAGCAGCAATGGCCTTGTCGACGGCTATGCGAACGGCACGTTCCGCCCCGGCGCGTCCTTGACGCGCGCGGAGATGGCTGCGCTGCTAAACCGCGCGCAGCCGCTGCTCACGAAGTGAGCACGCCAAAGAACCGCTTCCACCGATGAGGGTGGGGCGGTTCTTTGGTTTATGGATCTACAAGCCAGGCGGCGGCTTGATTGCTGGCAGAACGTCGCCGATCACGTCCTCTTTGCCTAGCTTGATAAAGGTTTGCTGCCCATGAGGACCGGGCTTGTCGGTAACGAATTGACGGATGTTCTTGATTCGGGCTTCGCTTCCAATTACACGGTTGCTGCCGATCTGGAGCACGGAGGTCGAACCAACGCCTAGAATTTTGATTCCCCGCACCCGGATATAGGAGCCTAAGTTATCCACACACATTGTAAATGGCTCCGGTGGCTGAGGTGTGGGAATAGGACGCTGAAAGAAGGGATAGGCCTTGAAGCTCCCTTCATTCCCATAATAAATCGGCACTTCGCGCTGCACAGCGAAGACGTTGGTATCCAGCGCGGTAGTGACGTTATCTCCGACCTGCATGACACTGCTTGCGCCAATTTCAAGCACATAGACATAGCCGACAATGGAGAGGCGCGCCATCCTTAAGCCTCAGGTGGGAGCGGGACGAATGGTGAGATGATGACGGCCTCCGGAGGCGTGTCGAACATCGAAGACAAGGAGATGACCTCTGTATCGCCAATAAGAAAAACCGAGGAGCTGGAAACCCCGACGATGCGTACATCCCCTACGAAAATTTGCTTGTTTTCCACATTCAAGTTCATCATAGTTAACCCTCATTTCTTGGCAGACTGGATATGTAGCTTTCGACTGCGCTGATAATGTCCTGTTTTGTTTTATCAATGATACTTGTCGTTACAGCTTCCATTGGTTCTTTAAAGCCTACACCGCGGTATTGATTGACATAATGCTGAATGCGAGCATCCAATTGTTTGCGAATATCGTCTATGATAAGGTCTTTGTAATCTTCGTCCAAATGGTACTGGTATTTGTTTTCCAGATTCAACATATCGGATTGGAGCCCATATTGCAGATAATGCGCAATGCCTTTCGAAACGTCGTGCTGCATCGCAGATCCTGAAGGGGCTTGCCCCTCCGTGCCTTGCTGCTTTCTCATATTCTCGGTGTTCATAGGTCCAATTCCGAATTCTTGCCCTGTTCCCATCCCCATCCCTTGTCCTTGTCCCTGGGCGAACGGATTCTGATCTTGATTTTGATTTTGATTTTGCCCGGCATCTTTACCTACTGAGGCGCCATTGACTGTGAAATCGTCGACGTTATCCAGCGAGCTCGGGCTGATGCCTATGGTCAAAGTTCCGTCCAATTTCTCAACCTTCAGTTGGTCGAAATTATATTCGATTTTATCGATATGGAATCGTTTCTCAACTTTGAGAGCATCGAGGTCGGACTGCAGTTTCTTAACGGTTTCTTCCAGTTTATCGATACGCTGCTTCTGCATTTCAATATAGGCGGAAAGCTGCTGGGCCCATTGCTGCCACGTGATTGAATTATGCATATATGGCACCTCCTTCCGTTTTCATTAAAAACCTTGCATGACCAGCATGGTGGTCATTTCATTGGCGGCGATCAGGTAGGCGGCGGCAATCGAACGAGCGAAACGGGATTTACTTCACTCGAACCAAGCGCTGGCGTAGGTTCAACAAAACCGCCTGTATTATAGAGGTTTGACAAGGAACGGATGGAACCTGCGGTGCCGATTTGAAGGACGGAGGAGTTGGCAACGGAGTTCACTTTTAGCTGCTGAATCATGATGGTTTGGTGAATGATCATGTTCATGAGGAACACCTCGCTGTGTTTGACATCGCGCTTGTTAGACGATCACTCCGCTGGTGGCGTTCGCTTCGATAAGATCCGAATCATTAGTGACGGTAGTGCTGTATGCATTATAGACACGAGGGAAATCACCCGTATTAAAGGAGCCTGCTCCTGCGAATGTTTTGGAAGAGCTGGTAGGTGCGATGATGAAGGTATCGCCGAAGTGGACAACTGAGCTGGAACCAACGCTGATAATTTTCACGTTCCCTACAATAGATGGCATATTTCGGCCTCCCTGACTTCAGGCTTCTCACACCTTCAGTATATGAGGGTATTCGCCCAGAGGTGATCTGTTTTTCAGATTGGTGTCACATCAGGGCGTAGGCACATATACTGCAAGAGAAAACGAGGTGATAGGCTTGAGCGGGTTTAATCGCCATCCTTGGCTGAAATGGGATCATGTAGAGAAGTTTCTCGGGCAAAAGCTGCCTTTCGCTGAAAAAGGGCAGACCTTTCTAGATAATATGACGTGGGTTGAGGGATATGTACAGGACATGCTGAAAAAAGCAATGCCGGGCATGGACGCAAGCATTTCTACGCAAGGAGCGTCCGGCGCCGAAATCTTTGAAACGCATGAACATGTCATTATCAAAGTAAAAATCGCCAAAGGCGAAGATCCAAGGGCACTTCGCGTATTTGTAAAATCGAATCAGATGAAGCTCACCGGATTCACTAGCGGGAAGGGCCGAATTATTAAATTTCCGACGCTTGTGCTTCCCAGATCGGCGAGAGTCAGTTACAAGCAGCGCTTACTCCAGATAAAGGTGCGTAAAAGAGGGTTAAAGGAGAACTATACGGAAGCCTATATTCGTTATTAGCGGCGGCGAAGACACATAAAAAACCGTTCCTATCGTAGTGGGTGGGGGACCTAAGGGACCCGCCATTTTACGAAGGAACGGTTTTGGTATATGCGTATGCGCTGAGGAACTGTGGGGCGCTATTTGAGCCGAGTGGGCATCCTTACAATACGCGACGGGCTGTCATGTAACGGGAGGACCAAGTTCCGCTATGAATGTTCGTAATGCGTACGCCGCCTGCCCCGTAAGTTTGCAGGAGGTTGCCATTCCCCATGTAGATGGCTACGTGGTTAATGACCCCCGGCTTGCCCGGATTCAAGAAAAACACAAGATCGCCTGTGCGAAGGTTGCTTCTAGACACATAGCTGCCCACATGAGCTTGATTCTTGGATGTACGCGGCAGGTTGACGCCTACGCGCTTGAAGACATATTGCGTGAAGGACGAGCAGTCGAACGTGTTCGTTTGGCCTGCTTTTGCACCGAATTGGTAAGGTGTGCCCAAGTAGTTTTTCCCGATGCTGATGACGCTGTTCGCACGGGAGGTTGCTGTGGCCGATGCCTGCATGGTTGAATTCGTGGTTTACCTTGAAACCCCTTTCACTGTGCTAGCGCTGGATTTGCTTCGTTTTCTGAGAGAACGATGAAAATCCTATGAAAATGTTCTTATTGACAGGTTGTCGGTAGTTTGACAATCACTGTAGTCCCTTCTCCCAAACGGCTTTGAATCTCAATAGTGCCTTTATGCTTCTGCACGATATGCAGGGCTATGGCCAGTCCCAGACCCACGCCGCCTTGTTTGCGATTCCTTGCTTTATCGCTGCGGTAGAACCTATCGAAGAGATGGGGGATATCGCCTTCAGCGATGCCAATGCCCTGATCGATGACTTTCAGAATGACCCAATGATCCTCGGTGAGTTCGATGTGCATGGTGATCTTTTGCTGGCTGTATTTCAGCGCATTATCTAGCAAGATAATAAGCAGCTGCTTTATTTTATAAGAATCACCGCTCATCAGAAGTTCTTGCTGTTCCGAAGTTAGCTCCACGTCAATTTCTCTCCCGGATGTCATGCGAAGAGAAGCCGCGGTTTGACGGGCGAGAGGAAGCAGGTCGAAATCGACGTCCTGCTCACAGTTCTCCCGGACGACATCCGTGAGAGAAAGCAGGTTCTGAGTTAGCTGCTTCAACTGAGCGGATTCGGAAATAATCGCTTCGAGCGCCTCCTCCCGCAGCTTTTCATCATGGAACGCCCACCTTCTTAGCAAGCTCGCATAGCTCTCGATGATGGTCAGGGGTGTGCGCAGCTCGTGGGAAGCATCGGCAAGGAATTGTTCCTGCTTTTGAAACATATCCTGCAGCCTGTCGATCATTCGGTTGAATGTCGCGCCAAGGATCACCAGTTCATCGTTCGTATCCTTCGCTGGCAGGTTGATGTGCCGGAAGGAGCCGCTCTGTTCGATGTTCTGCATCGTGCAGACGAAGTCCTGAAGCGGGCGGAAGAGGACGTTCGTATAGAAATATCCCCCGATCAGAGCGAGAATCAGTGTTCCCGTTGAGGTCAAGAGCAGCACAGAGATGAGCATGTCCGCATATTGGCCCAATCTCCGCAGGCTGCGGCCAATTTCAAGCGTGGCAAGCTGATGGCCCTCTTTAAAAACGGGCATTTTCACAAAGACATAGATACCGTCTGAAGCCGTTTCTACCGTAACGGTATCTTTATTCACATAGGTGACGGGATAGCGAGTTAGCGTCTCATCGGAATAAATTTGATAAATGACCTTGGAATCCGGTCCAATATAACGCAGCATTTCCTGGGGGATGAGGAGTTCTTCCATCGAGGAATTGTCCTGCCAATACTCAGGATGATTGGGCAAATCTTTTAACAGCAGCGTCCTCGCCTTCTCTTTGAGCAAATCAGCTTCGCCATTGGTGGTAACCCGAATGAACATGTAGTAGGCAAAAGTAAAGCTGATAAAAAGGATCAGCATGAGACCGACGGCAACGCCCAGTGTAATTTTCAGCTTTAGACTCATAAAGGTTTTTCTTTGGGGGCCGCTGTACCCGATGCTTCTTCTGCTTCTTTGGATGCTTGCGCCGCATCGACCTTAATCAGATAACCGACTCCGCGGATCGTTTGGATAAGCTTGGAGGAAAAGGGCTTATCCACTTTCTGCCGAAGATAACGAATATAAACATCAACGACGTTTGTATCCCCTACAAAATCATAGCCCCAAACCTCGGAAATAATCTGTTCCCTCGTCATGACTTCATCTCGATGCTGAATCAGGAAGCGCAGCAGTTCAAACTCAGTTGGCGTAAGCTCAATAGTGGTTCCCTCTCGAACTACGGATCTGCTTTTCATATCCATGGTCAAATCATCGATTTTCAGCAAATGAGGCTGCTCTGCCGGCTGGTCCTGCAGATTCCGCTGTCTGAGCAAGCTGCGTATGCGCGCCAACAGTTCAATTGTGGCAAAAGGCTTCGTCACATAATCGTTAGCGCCTTGATCCAGCCCGCTGACCCTGTCAGACACAGCATCCCTTGCCGTCAGCAGAATAATAGGCAGTGTAGCGTTAACTTGGCGAACGCGGCGCAGCACTTCCAGTCCGCTTAGTTCCGGCAGCATGACGTCCAATAAAATAAGATCCCACTCGGTTTCAGACAGAGCGGCATCCAGTCCTGCGCGCCCGTCTGGCTTCGTATGTACTTCATAGCCCTCATGCTCAAGCTCCAGCTTCAACACGCGGGCGATGCGTTCTTCATCCTCGATCAGCAATATGCGGCTCATTCGGAAAAATATTCACTCCCAGCTCCCGCCAGAACAGCGGCGTCAATTCATCGTCTTAGTTTCTCAGGTAAGGTGCTTTTACATACATGAACGCTAGTGCCGAAGCTGCCCAGTCTTTCATAGAGTGATCATTAGCCTAGTCCGCGTTTAACCTTCGTGACATAAACTAGCACAGAGAATGCTGATAAAGGAGCCGAACAGATGAGCATATCACCCGAAAAGAAAGTCCGCGCCAAGACGGTACAGAAAGTAGTCATTTTACTGCAGGACCATGATGCGACAGGAAGAGTGTATGTACGAATTGAGGGTGGGTTAAAATCGCGTGAAGCGATGGTTGAAGCAATCAAACGTTTGGACGGCGGCCTGATTTATGCCGATGAGGATTGCACGCAACTGATAGACAGTGAATATATCGAGGTGTTCCGGAAAAGGGGAAGCGCTCGCCGGGAGGAAGAGGACTTCACATTCCTTATTGACCGGGAATTTGCCGAGGATTACGTGGTTTCAGCCAAAATCATCAAATAAGTTTCCGTTTCTTTTTCGTGGCCATAAGAAAAACCCCTTGTCGCTCATTCGCAGGCAATGCCTTACGAACAAGTTGACAGGGGGTTCTTTGATCGGAATTTAGCCTTTGTGTGAAGCAGGTACGGTCTCAACGGAAGTCAAACGGTCGTAGAAATCTACGAAGTTATTTCTTTCTGCTGAGCTCAGAAGCGCCATGGCTGTGCGTGGGTGCTCATCAAGCGCACCTACGACCATGTAAGGAATGAGGTAGCCCCAATCCCATTTCTCGCGCATCGTGATCATGTGTTTTTCAATGATTTCGAGTACAGGACGAATATCGTAGCGCGCGCCTTTCAAATGGCTGAGCAGCAATTCCGTCGTACAGTTTCCTGCAGCGCGACCCATACCGTATACGGAGGAATCCAGGAAGGTTACACCGCTGGATGCGCCAGTAATTGTGTTAGCAAAAGCAAGCTGCATGTTGTTATGCATATGCAAGCCAAGCTCTTTCTCAGGAAGCAGGCGTTGGAACTTCGTTACCAGGTAATCAATATCCTTAGGAGCCATGCTGCCGTAGGAGTCTACGATATAGACAACGTCAACGGGGCTTTTGTTAATTTCTTCGAATGCTTCGATCAGCTCATTTTCCATCACGTGGGAAAGCGCCATAATGTTCAAGGATGTTTCGTAGCCCATATCGTGGAACTTTTGAACAAGCTCTAGACCTTTGTCCACATCTTTGATATAACAAGCCACGCGGATCAGATCAAGCAAGCTGTCTTCACGGGGTAAAATGTCTTTCTCATCGACACGGCCGATATCTACGAGCGCAGATAGCTTGGTATCTGTCTTTTTGGTAATGACATCACGCAGAAAAGCCTCATTTAAAAATCTCCATGGACCGGATGCTCCGCCTTTCAGCAGTTTCTCCGAGTTTTTGTAGCCGATCTCCATATACTCTACGCCGGCTGCACTTAAACCGCGATACATGTCTTGGACAAACTCCACGCTAAAATCCCAGTCGTTCACCAAACCGCCGTCCCGAATCGTACAATCCAAAATCTTGTGTTGATGATGCTTTACCATGCTCGTAATGCCCCTTTCGACTGCTCATATCGCTTAATATTTTGCTATATTATCACTTATGAAGAGGCTGCTTGTCAATGTAAGTGGCTTCACACAAGTCAACTTTCTTAGGGAACATATGGTAAAATGACTACATCTAATGAATGTTTCCACAAAGGGGATAGGGAATATGGATCGTAAGGAACGGCTATTGGCCAGAGAAGTTGCTGTGAAAGCAGCGTCCAAGGCGGGAGAATTGGCAAGAGAGCACTTCGGCAGTAAGTTGAATATTCAGCACAAGGACGAGCGTGGCGACTTGGTGACCGAGGTCGATGTGAGGGCGGATCGACTCATTGTTGATGAGATCATGGCGGTGTTCCCAACTCATCGTATCTATAGTGAAGAAGCCGGTGAAGGCGGTGCGGCAAGCGAATGTGTTTGGCACGTTGATCCGCTGGATGGAACGAATAATTTCGCCCTCGGCATACCGCTTTACGGAGTCTCCATCTCCTTAAGCTATCAGGGGCGGATTATACTCGGCGTGATCCACGATTCGGCACTTGGGCTTAATTATGCCGCCCTGCAGGGGGATGGCGCTTGGCAGGATGGCAGAAGGCTTGCGGCAGAGCCCAGCGGAGCGCTTGTCAAATCCACCATCTCATGGATTCAGGGCCATGCCGTTGGCAAAAATGATCAAGGGGCGCTGGGGCTCCGGCATCATCTGGAGCATTCGGTAAAAAGGGTGCTGCGCATGTGGGCGCCGTCTTTGACATGGGCGATGCTGGCCAGAGGCGATCTGCATGGGATTGTCCTGTACAACTCCGAAGGGGAGGATTTGTACGCGGGGTTGCTACTGGCGCAGGAGGCGGGCGTGAAGGTGACGGACTTTGACGGCAATTCGCTTGCTCTGCTTGGCGGCGGAACTGGATCTGTGTCTGAGTCTGGATCTGGGTCTGGCGACGGGAATCCGGCTTATATCGTCGCTGCAGTGCCCGCCTATCATGCGGAGCTGCTCAAAATCGTGCAGGAAGCCACGAAGTAGAATAGGCAGGGAACAAGTTGCAGAAGCTAATGGCAGACTTTTCATTTGGAGGAAGAAAGGATGCTATGCGATGAAGAACTTTGTTCCTATCTTTTTTGGTTTTGATAAGGAGCGGGATGCGCTGCTTGCGCTGGATACATTGGAGGAGCTTGGCTACAAGCCGGAGCTGCTGGAAGGGGAGAGGACGACGCTGCACATCCATCTCGACGACCAGGAAATGACCTCAGCGCTCGAGATCGCGCAGGCACACGGCGGGCGTCTGGTAGAACGGCAGCCCACTCAGTCCGAGCCGGATACCTACGCAATGGCGTATGATCTGGAGGGCTCCATCCGTATCCCGGCTCACACCGTGAATGAGGATTGGCCGGACAATTACGCCTCGGCGCGTGATTCCGATGCCGTGCCTAGCGAGGAAGAAGCGGCTTTTGACCCGTCTTCTGACGACTATAATCACTTCAACGCCGGCATACGGATTTAAGGCAGATGGATTAGCCCCATTTAAGGCATGCTTTGTAAATTTCGTTCGTAATTACACAAATATTGTGAGAAAAAACCGCATTTTATCTCGGATTAACGAGCATAAAATTCGGTTTTTTTGCATTATTTTAAATTAACCATTGACATGTAACTTCTAATGTCATATTCTAATTCCATTAAACCAAGTAAGATCGTAGGAATTAAGGAGATGATTCTAGTGAAAAATAACCTGGTCACCGCATTCACATCGAACTGGGTCAGCTTAGTCGTATCAATATTAATTATTGGTTTGCTCGTTTTCTTGGGGAGAAAAAGAGTAAGCTTTGGTAACCGCGTTTTCATCGGCTTGGGTCTTGGTCTCGTAGCCGGGATAGCGTTTAACCAATTACATTTGGAGTACAAAAGCGTAAGTACGATCGGAACGATTTATGTTAACTTGATTAAAATGCTCGTTATGCCTCTGGTCCTTATCTTAGTTATTAACAGTATTTCCTCTTTATCCAGTCTAGGTCAGCTTCGTAAACTCGGTCTGAAAACAATCGGCTGGTTTTTGCTAACAACAGGGATTGCATCTGTGATCGGTTTGGTTATTGCCCTGGCGTTCGATCCGGGTAACGGGATTGCGCAGGCTGTACCGAAAGATTTTAAAGCAAAAGAAATTCCAACGTTCTCCCAAGTTATTCTGGATCTGGTGCCATCTAATCCGATTAACGATATGGCGACAGGGAAAGTGGTACCCGTTCTGATCTTCGCGATCTTCGTGGCTGTAGCTATTGTACACGTTGGTTCCAAGAAGCCTGAGAGCGTAGCAGCTGTTAAAGCGTTTATTACATCAGCAACTGCTGTGATTCACCAAGTTGTTAAGTATGTTATTCGTCTGACACCTTATGGTGTATATGCATTGATCGCAGGTATGGCGGCGAAATATGGTCTTGAAACCCTTGCACCGCTTGCCAAAATTATCTTAACTTCTTATGTAGCACTTATCATTCATTTCGTCTTGATTTTCGGTGGTTTAGTCCTACTTATCGCGAAAGTTAACCCTATTAAGTTTTTCAAAAAAGCGTATCCGACGATCGCTGTTGCATTCACAACACGAAGCAGTTATGCAACGCTGCCGGTGAACTTGGAAGTTATCACGAAGCGTCTACGCATTTCACCGCGTATTGCCAGCTTCGTAGCACCTCTCGGCGCGACAATGAACTTCAACGGTTGCGGTGGTGTATGGCCGGCGGTTGTAGCGATTTTCGTAGCGAAAGTTTACAATCTTCCACTTAGTGGATCTGACTACTTTATCCTTATCTTAGTAAGCGTAATTTCCTCCATTGGTGTTGCCGGTGTTCCGGGACCTGCTGCGATTTCGACGACCGTTGTATTGACAGCTCTTGGTTTGCCTCTGGAAGGTATGGGTCTTGTACTTGGCGTCGAGGCGTTGATCGACATGGGTCGTACTGCCGTTAACGCAACAGGTACAACCGTTACAGCTTTGCTTGTAGCTGAGTCCGAAGGCGAATTCGATCGTGCGGCATTTGACCGTGACGAGGAAGATGATCTTGAAGCAGTAACAGCTTAATCTCTTGTAAAATGAAGAAGGACCTGCATCCGCTGGATGTAGGTCCTTTTTAGTTGGAGCAGGGGGGCAATCTACTGCTGCGCCGCGCTTTGACCGGCCATATAGCCGGTGGAGAATGCAGCGGTGATATTATAACCGCCTGTATAGCCGTGAATATCCAGGACTTCTCCGCAGAAGTAAAGGCCATTCACCAACTTCGACTCCATCGTACTGGGGTCGACCTCTTTGAGGTGCACGCCGCCGCCCGTAACGAAGGCTTCTTCAATAGAAAGCGTCCCGTGAATGCGCACGGGAAAAGCCTTCATAAGCTTGCACATGTCGAGCCATTTTTGCTTTGGAATGTTATCGTGCGTAAGCTGCTCGTCCAGACCAGATCGCTCCAACACCATAGGAATCAGACGCTCGGACAGGAGAGGCTTCAGAACGTTCTTAATTGCTTTCTTAGCTTCAGCTTTCGTGAGTGCCATGCTTTCTTTGTACAGCTCATCCATGCTCAGATCAGGGAAAAGATCCACGGTAAGAAGGACTTCCTTCCGCTCGGTTTTGGCTAGCTCCTTGACGACGAACTGGCTGCAGCGCAGGGCGATGGGGCCGGACAGCCCGAAGTGCGTGAACAGCATGTCTCCCCTGTGGGAGATGACAGCCTTTCCTTTGGCGTTCCACACGGAAAGTGTCACGTCGCGCAAAGAAAGCCCCTGCAGCTCGCGGCCGCGGATCCAGGCCTCCTTCGAGGTCAGCGGGACCTCGGTTGGAAAAAGCTGCGTGATCGTATGCCCGCCAGCTTCCGCCCACGCATATCCGTCTCCTGTGGAGCCGGTATGCGGTACGGAGCATCCGCCCGAGGCGATGATGACAGCGCGGCTGTCCATCTTCTCGCCGGAGTGGAGCTGGACGCCTTGGACGCTGCCGTCCTGGAACAGGACCCTTTTGACCGGACTGTTCGTCCGGATCTCCACACCCTGCTTGCGAACTTGGCCGATCAACGCGTCTACGACGGTTTTGGCCTTGTCGCTGACGGGAAACATACGCCCGTTATCCTCTTCTTTCAGACGAATCCCGAGATTTTCAAAAAACTCGATAATGTGCTTGTTGCCGAACTGCGTCAAAGCACTGTATAGGAAGCGCCCGTTGCCCGGGATATGCTGAATAAGCTCATCCATGTCTTTGTTATTCGTAACGTTGCACCTGCCGCCTCCGGAGATGCCAAGCTTACGGCCGAGCTTATCCCCTTTGTCGAGGAGGAGAACCTTGGCGCCTTGGCGGCTTGCGGCAATACTGGCCATCAGGCCAGCCGAACCTCCGCCGATGACAATGACATCATACTTCATACGATACCTCTAGTTCATTTTTGAAAAATTGTATCATGTTTTCGTTCTTACTAACAACCTGTGGATAACTTGTTGATAAAATAACCAACCTTGTGGGTAAACCATCCGAAATATGTGGATAATGTGCGCAAGTATGTGGATAAAGGTTCCAACGACTTAAGATACCTTATCCTGAAAGTGATAATGGTCGATTCGCATATCCAGCCATCTTCGTTGGAGAGAGGCTTTTTTCCCGAAATAGTGAAGCTCCTGTTCCGCGGTAATCACAACCGCTTCACACACGGAGGTGCGCTTGGCCAGCAGCGCCAGCCCTTCATGAACACCAAGTCTTGCGAGCGTCCTGGCCCATACTTGGCATTCCACAAGATCTTCGCCGGCAACCGTGCACTGCACGACATCATGGACCGAGCCGGCACTCGGATCTTCGAATTGGCTGTATGTCGAAAGGGAACCTTCTGGTAAAGCGATGGCACCTAGCTTGGTGTTGGCATGCCAGGGGTTCTGAATGCCGATAATCCAAGGATCAATGCCCAGCGAACTTCGACCCCATACCGTGATCTCTCCTCCGGCGAGGATTAACCCTTGCTCCAGGGAAAGCTGTTTCTGCATATATTCAGCTAATCGTTTGACGGCCCAACTCTGCTCCAGCCCTCTCAAATGAATGTTGGCATTATGGGGGAGCTTAATCGATTTCATGGAGGGATCTACTTCCCATTCCAAAAGGGCGGCGGCCTGCACGCCTTCTGCATGAAGCGGATTATAATAGCCATCGGTTACAGCTTGGTACATTTCGGCTAAAAAAAGTACTTCCAGCATGGTATTAGAAACCATGCAATTTTCCCCGGCTAATGTATTTAATAGAGAAATTTCACTGTCGGCAAGAGCCGGGCTGAAACGCTTGTCGACATTGCGAAACCAATCATCAGTTAATTGCGTTATGAGCGTACGCTCTTTATCGTCACAGCGGAGCAATAATTCGATCTCAGCCTTGAGCGATTGGAAATGGAACGAATGAAAGGAAGGGGCAAATGGCTCCATAAGTGTTTCCTCTTTTCTTTGGTGTCCTTATGATGTTGGTCTAATTATAGAAGCATTACCTGAGATTCAATTGATAGTTAGCTGAAAAATTACTGAAAAGTGATAGCATTCAGCAACCTTTCAGCTTTTGCTCAGGTTGCTTTTAGGCAGGATATGGGATACTGACTATAGAAAATGTCTGTAAAGTGTGTTGTATTGAATTGAACCCGGGAGGAACGACCCCATGCGCCAGTTAAAAGGAATCAAAATTCTGCTCGTAGATGACGAGCCTCATATTTTGGAATTTTTAGAATTAGGCCTGACGAATGAAGGCTTCGAGGTGATGACGGCAACGGATGGACTTTCCGCCATCACGACATGCAATAAATTTCAGCCGCATATTGCGATATTGGATGTGATGATGCCAGGAATGGACGGATTTGAAGTTTGCCGTATGATCAAAAAGACGGAAAACATCGCCGTCATCATGCTGACAGCCAAGGACGAAATCGATGACCGGGTGAAGGGGCTTACGATCGGCGCGGACGATTATATGGTCAAACCGTTCAGCTTTGAAGAGCTGCTTGCCCGCATCTATGCGCGGATACGCAATCATTTTCCAAACCTGTTCGGCGAGGTTGTGATTGGACCGCTTCGCATGGATGACCGTCGGAAAGAGATTAGCCTGCATGACAGAGTACTGGAGTTATCCCCAACCGAGTATGAGCTGCTCAAATTTATGGCGATTAATCATGGACTTGTGCTCAGTAAATCGATGATTCTCGATAAAGTTTGGGGATATGATTTCGGAGGCGAAGAGAATATCGTGGAGGTGTACATTCGGTCCTTGCGCGATAAGCTGAACGATAAGGAACATAAGCTGATTCGCACGATTCGCGGAGCCGGCTACCGGATGGATTTGACATGAAAAGGAAGGGCCGGTTTGCCGATCTTTTTGTAACGGGCTCTCTGAAATTTCAACTGCTTTCTAGAACTTTATTAGTGCTATCCGTACTGCTGCTGCTCATTGGCGTGTTTCAATATGTCGTTATGCAGCGGTTCATGTATCAAAATAAAGCGGAGACCATCCGCAATCAGCTTGCTGCGCTGCCCCCGAATATGCTGCGTTTGGGTATGGGAGCTGGCGACGGGCAGACCCCCGTATTTCCTTCAAACCGCGAGAACCGGCCTGGTTTTGCTGGTGAGCAGGAGCGGATTTTCGTATCGGAGTTATCCATTGCTTTTATTGATGAAAAAGGAAATTATAAGCTGATCTCCTCCCCTTATGAGCAGCCAGCTCCACAGCTAAGCCAAGAGGAGTATCTGAGTCTTCAGGCAAAGAAGAAAACGAAGCTGGAGCACCGCATCGTCAAAGATGAGAAGGGCAATGATCAGCTTGTGGTTTTTCATCAGATTGGCGGAGAGCCTGAACGGTCCCGGGGCGGTCCCGGCGGGCCAGGTTTCCAGGGTATTATTCAAGCCAGCACCAGTGTTGCACCGATTCGGGATGTGTTGGTTCAGCAGTTGCTTACTTTTATCTTTCTATCCTTGTTAGCGATGGTGTTCGGTCTTCTGGGCTTCCTTCCCGTCTTGCGCCGAACGCTGGTACCGCTCTCGAAAATGGTGGATACGGTCAAGCAGATTGATGCAGGTAACCTGAACGAACGATTCCCCGCGCATCAAGGACAGGTGGAAATCGATCGTCTGGCCACCTCATTTAATGGGATGCTGGAACGGTTGGAGATATCTTTCGAGGCGGAAAAAGAAGCCAAAGAGCAGATGCGCCGTTTTGCAGCGGATGCTTCGCATGAGCTTCGCACACCGCTCACGTCCATACACGGCTTCTTGGAGGTGCTGCTTCGCGGAGCGTATCAACAGCCGGAGCCATTGCTGAAAGCACTGAAAAGCATGCATGGCGAATCCGTAAGAATTAACAAACTTGTCGAGGACCTCCTTATGCTAGCGCGGCTTGACCGTTCTCCTTCTTTTCAGAAGATGGAAGGTGTGTTAGATGAGATGCTGCATGAGATGGAACCGCAGCTTCGTCTACTGGCAGGAGACAGAAAGGTGACCTTCCACCTGGCTCCCCAGACCCGGTATCTGTATGATCCGGATAAAATCAAGCAGGTTGTGCTCAACCTGTTCCACAATGCCGTCCAGCATACGCACCCGCTGACGGGGGAGGTCGGGCTCACGCTAGCCCAAACGCCATCTGGCGTGGAGATTGCGATCCATGACAACGGTGAGGGGATTGCCCCCGAGCACCTACCTCATCTGTTTGACCGGTTTTACCGTATCGACACTTCACGGACAAGACGGAACGGCGGCGCCGGTCTAGGCTTATCGATCACACATTCCATTGTCCAGCTTCACGGCGGACTGATTGAAGTGCATAGTATCGTGGGAGTGGGAACCACTTTTAAGGTGATTCTTCCTGCGGAGAAATAAAAAGAACCTATCTCGGCTGATGCCGGGATAGGTTTTTTGTTGTTACGAGGGGCATGACCCGGATGTGATCTCTCGATTTTACGGCAGATTACTTTTAACGGACTCAGCGGCCGTTATTATGCCTTTTTGAGTGGATTTGGGAAGCTAACGGACTGAGGAGCCGCTATCTATTGGTTTGGAGCTGTTTTAAGGCCATTTCATTGCGATTAGCGGCATGTGAGTCCGTTAGCAGAGAGAGATACTCCTCACAAATCGGTGACCTGATGGTTGTAGTAACATGAACACTCCAAAAGTAGCTAACTAGTTAAAGTACCTGAACCGAACCAAAAGTAGCTAATTAGTTAAAGTACCTGAATCTCACCCAAAGTAGCCGGCTAGTTAAAGTACCCGAACTCCATCAAAAGTAGCCAACTAGTTAAGTACCTGAATCTCACCAATAGCCGCTCACCAACTAACGCCCACTCCCCCTGAAACTCCTCCAATCCGCGATGTGGGTCGCACACGAGCCTGAGCCTAAGCCAGAACCAGAACCAGAACCAGAACCTCGCCCTCGCTAGCAGCCCCGCGCTTGAAACGAAGGGAACTACAGGGCCTTAATTGACCGAAATGAACTCATTCCAGCTTTTGAAGGAACTACAGGGCTCTATTTCCCCTCAAAAGCTTACCTACAAGCCGATATCGCTAAAATAGCGCCCCCTGGTTCCCTTTGACTAGTCAAAACACGAATTCCACGCAGAATAGCGCCCTGTAGTTCCCCTACAGAGTTTGCCCATGCATTTTTTTACCAAATGAGCATGCGGCGCTCAGTTTCCTTTTTCAGCCAATTCTCAGATACTTCTCAACCAACATTCAGTTTGTACTCAGATGTAATTCAGGTAAGGCATCTATACTAGGTTTTGTAAGGAACAAACAAAAAAATAATTGAAAGAAAAGGTGGAACACACGATGAAAAATATCTCCAGAAAAATTCTTACAGGTTCATTGATCGCTTCTTTTGTACTTGGTGTTGGTTTTGTTGGAGCCCTACATAATCAAGCCTATGCAGATACGATAAGCCCTTCCGCAAACGACATGAGTCAAAAAGCAGGCTTTGGCAAAGGAGGAAAAGGGTTCGGAGATCGCGGCGGCTTCCGCGGCGGGAATGTGCTGAAAGAAACAGCAACTATCCTGGGTGTTGAGGAAAGCGCTGTGCAAGAGGCATTGAAAGCAGGCAAAACATTGGCTGCATTCGCAGAAGAGAAAGGCCTGACGAAAGAAGACTACTTGCAAAAGCTGGTCGCAGCGGAGACAACATCCATCACGGATCAAGTAACTGCGGGTAAACTGACACAAGAGCAAGCGGACAAAATTATCTCCGGTCTCTCTGACCGATTAACGAAGCAAATCGACGGAACAGGGTTCAAAGGCGGCTTCGGAGGCGGTTTCCAGGGTGGTTTCCCGGGCGGCGACCGCGGTGGAAGAGGACCTGGTGGCGACAAACTCGTTGAGGAAACGGCTACCATCCTTAGCGTTGAACCAAGCGCTGTGCAAGAAGCTTTAGAGGCAGGCAAGACTTTATCAGCATTCGCAGTTGAAAAAGGCCTGACAGAAGCGGACTTCGTGGCGAAGTTAGTCGCAGCTGAAACAACAGCGATTAACGCGGAAGTTACAGCTGGCAAGTTGACACAAGAGCAAGCGGATAAAATGCTAGCTGACCTTTCCGACCGTATTACGAAAGAAGTGCAGAACACTCGTCCGGAAGGCGGACCTGAAGGCAGAGGCGGGGATCACCGCGGTCCAGCCGGTCCTGGAGGTCCTGGAATGTTCGGCAACCCTGAAGCACTGACACAGATTCTGGGTATTACTCAAGATGAACTGAGAACGGAGCTGGAAGCAGGGAAATCCATTGCTGACGTGGCTTCTACCAAAGGCATCAGCGAAGATGATCTGATCAGCAAAATCAAAGACAGCATGACGGATAGCATCAAAAAACAAGTTGAGCAAAAAGGCCCTGTTGGCCCTAAAGGCAAGCCTGCCAAAGAAGAAGCAGCAGCTGCTACTTCAGCAGCAACGAACTAATCAAATAAAAAAGCCGCGCTCCTTTCCCGTTAATTCGGGACATGGGAGTGCGGCTTTTTTTATTTGACGTCGTAGCCTTTCGCGATGGAAGGCTCAATCCAGCGTTTCGTCGTATGCTCACGACGCATGATCACCACGCGGTCCTTGTAGACGTCCACGATGAGACTCTGGCTGACGCCAATCGTCTCCGGTTCGTTCTGCGCGTTCCATACCTCGCGGATGGAAGCACTGGAAGCGGCCAGAAACTTCAGCTGCTTGACTTGGTTGGTCGTCTCCAGGTTCCAGTGGGTATGGCCGCTGAACAAAATAACATTCGGGTGCTCATCCAGCAGCGCCCGCAGCTCCTGGTGCTGGACGACGCCCAGCTCCCGGTCTGTCCCATCCAGTGTCTGCGGCAGCGGCTGGTGGAGGAACACGAACACGGGCTTGCCGGCATCCGCCGTGCCCGCGACGGCAAGCCGATCGCGCAGCCAAGCGAGCTGCTCGGCCGAGAGGAACGCATCCTCCTTATAGGAGGCGTTCACGTCACGATACGCTTCCCCGCTAAGGAAGAGGAAGCGGTAACCCTCCACGATAAGCTCGTGATACGGCTTATCGTAGCCCCACACGCGGTCGAATAACGCGATCGCTTGTTTACTGGACCAGGCTGGATTCATCTTCAATGTATCCATGCCACCCTCCGGCGTACGCCATACGCCGTAGTAGTCGTGGTTGCCCATGGTCGCGTGCACAGGAGCATGTGGCTGGCTGCTGAGCAGCCCCACTAAGCTGCGATAGTCGCCTTCGGTGCCACCCGTCAGGTCGCCGTTGAGCACCAGCAGCTTGCTCTCCGGGCGCAGCTTGTGGTGATCGGCCAGCGCGCGGCTGAGCAGCAGCTGGGATACTTGATCCGTGTTCACGATATGAGTATCGCTAAGCACGGAGAAGGAAAATAGTGGGGCTCCCTGCAGGGCAGAGGGAGCCTCATTTATTTGGTTTTCGGCCAGGTAGCTCGTACGCTGCGCGTCTTGTGTCCTTGACTCCGCACCATAGGCGGTGACTGGCGTTGATACGAGCAGCAGGGCAGCGAAAGTTAGACGTATTTTAGATAAAAACATAGGCGGATTACCTTTCATGGAGTAGTTGAATGACAGTTTGTTTCTAGTGGTATTCCCAGTTTGGAGGGGATTTATGTTTGAAAGGGTGCCCAAAATAAGCAATGCCTGTTGACAATGAAGTCCTTTGGTTGTATGGTTAATTACATGAGTAACTAACCAATGTGGTGGTGAGGAAATGGGCTTGACGATGGACGATAGCCGCCCGATTTTTGTGCAGATCGCGGAACGGATTGAAGATGACATTATTGAAGCAAGAATGCCGGAAGAATCGCAGGTGCCTTCTACGAATCAATTCGCAGCTTTTTATCAAATTAATCCGGCGACCGCGGCGAAAGGCGTTAATTTGTTAGTGGACCAAGGCATTTTGTATAAGAAACGCGGGATTGGCATGTTTGTAGCGGAGGGAGCGCGAACGAAGCTGATGGAGAAGAGAAAAGAATTATTTTATGAACAGTATGTTGTGGCGATGGTGAAAGAAGCTGAAAAGCTAGGTATTACGGTGGAACAGCTAACTGAAATGGTGCGAAGAGGAGGGAAAGTGTGATGACCCACATCGTGGAAGTGAACGGGTTAACGAAGTCTTATGGGAACGTAACGGCGGTTGATCAGGTCAGCTTCAAGATAGAAGCGAATAAAATCTATGGTTTACTGGGTAGAAACGGTGCAGGGAAAACTACAATCATGCATATTCTTTCCGCCCAGCAGTTTGCTACCAGCGGCGAGTTGAAGGTATTTGGCGAAAACCCCTATGAAAATAGCCGTGTTTTGAATCAAATTTGCTTCATTAAGGAAAGCCAGAGATATCCAGAGGGTTATCGTGTTGCCGATGTGATGGAGATTGCCAAAACACTTTACCCGGAGTGGGACGAAACGTATGCCAAGTCATTGATTGAAGATTTTCGGTTGCCTTTGAAAAGAAGAGTGAAAAAGTTGTCCAGAGGGATGCTTTCTTCCGTGGGGATTGTGGTTGGTTTGGCCAGCCGCGCACCGTTAACCATATTTGATGAGCCGTATTTAGGCTTGGATGCCGTGGCAAGAGCTTTATTTTATGATCGCTTGCTGGAGGATTATGCGGAGTATCCGCGTACGGTGATCTTGTCTACGCATTTGATCGACGAAGTAAGCCGTCTGCTTGAGCATATTTTGGTCATTGATAATGGTCAGTTGATTCTCGATGAAGATGCGGATGCGCTGCGCGGCCGCGCTTGCACAGTATCTGGGTTGGCTACGGCGATCGACGCATTCTCAAGAGGCAAGGAAGTGCTGGAGCGTCAGTACATTGGTGCTGCTGCAACGGCCACGATTCTGGGGGCTTTAACGGATCATGAACGGAGAGAAGCGGAGTCGCTAGGGCTGGAGTTTGCGCCGGTATCTCTGCAGCAGCTCATTGTGCATCTGACACGTACACCACTTGTGGGGAAGGGGTCTGAGCGGGTATGAATCGAGTAAGTAACGTCATTAAGCTTCATATGCGGAATAAAATGTCATGGTTAGTCGTCCCATGGATCATTCTTGGCTTAAACTTTGTTATCAGTTTTTTCATTGCATTATCCCTGAATGAGGGAGAAACGATGAACACAGGCGGCCTTGCTTCCATATTCATTTACACGTTAGTTTCAGGTGCCGTAACCCTCAAAGATACATTCCCTTTTGCTTTGGGGCTCAGCATCCGTAGGAAGGATTACTTCGTCGGAACAGCTTTGACGACTTTCCTCTACAGCATTTGTACTGCGGCCCTGCTTATGATTTTGTCATTCATTGAAGAAAGTACCGGTGGATGGGGAGTTCGTTTGCATATTTTCAAAATCGCTTTTTTGGGAGATACTTCGCCCATTGCAGTTTTCGGTATTTATTTGATTCTCCTGTTGCAAATGTACTTTCTGGGGTTTGCTACTTCCAGCATTCATAGGCGATTCGGAGCGTTAGGTATGTTAATCTTTTTCGCTGTAACTTTTCTGATAGGTACTGGTGGATCTATGTTATTATCCCAATTTGGAATGTGGGGAAGTATTTTTTCATGGATCGGCCAACATTATCTGGAGCTATTTTGGTGGATGGTGCCGTTAGTTGCTGTTTATATGCTAGCAGCATATGGTTTGTTACGCAGGGCAGCGGCTTAATGGAAATGAACCCGGGAATTTGTTCCCGGGTTCATTGTGCGTTACACCACATTATTCGTATTCGTATCAATAAGATCCGGATCACTCGTATTGGCACTGCCGTTTAGGACATTCTGGACACTTCCGAAGCTATCCCCCGGAGAAAATGAGTTGGCGCCCGCATAGATCTTGGAATTACTCGACAGCCGTATTAAGGCGGTATCCCCAAACTGGACATTCGAACCCGAGTTCACACTTAGAATTTTGACACCGCCATAGACCACTGAAGGCATTGGTTCGGCCCCCTTCCCCATCACTTGTTATTGTATGTACACGGCAGCCTATCTGCCACCGTAATATTTCCGGTCTGAACAGAGGTCGTAGATGCGCCCCGACTAAGGTCTAGTATGAAATACCGTCCGCGGTCCGTTTTGGAAAAGCTCGATTTTACCTAGAATAAAGACATGAACAAGAGCACAGCACATAACGAAAGGCGGTGACGAAATCATGAAAAGAAATACAGGCTTAGCCGCTTTGCTAATCGCATTCGGCGCACTGATTCTGCTTAACAAGTTGGGGCTTCACATGGGACCCTTTATCGGTTCGGTGATGGGATACCTGATTCCGATTGGTATGGTCGGTCTAGGATATATTGGCATTCAGAATGGCAATAAATTCGGTTGGCTGATTGCAGGGATCGGCGGTGTTATCCTGGTTGGCAAATTAGCCGGCTGGATCATTATTCTTCTGGCGATTGGATTGATTGGTTACGGGGTTTCGATGTTGACAAGAAGAACCG
Organism: Paenibacillus anseongensis; assembly: GCF_009757995.1. NCBI lineage: Bacteria > Bacillati > Bacillota > Bacilli > Caryophanales > Paenibacillaceae > Paenibacillus > Paenibacillus anseongensis. The sequence continues at coordinate 81,314 of NZ_WSEM01000023.1, read as the reverse complement.
TGTAAATAGGATGGCAAAACAGAGTGGAAAAGGTGGTATGAGAGATGAGCCTATTGAGGCGTATGAGAGACATTACCGTAGCATCCCTGAATGAACATTTGGAACGGTCCGAAGATCCGGTCCGCTTGATCGACCAATACTTAGCTGCTCAGCGCGAACAGCTTCAGCAATCCGAGAGGCTGTACCAGCAATGCGTCACTCACGCAGCTTCGCTAAGGCAGCAATATCTGACGGCGTTAGAAACCAAAGAGAAGCGCGAGCAGCAAGCGCTCTTGGCTTTGAAAGCCGGCGAAGAACATATGGCGCGGATTGTGCTTCAAGAGAAGCTGCAAGCTGAGGAGAAAAGCGAGCAATATCGCGAATTGTATGAGCAAGCCAAGCAATCCATCCTGGACTTGGATGAAGAGCTGCAGCAGCTCAAAGCAGATTACAAAGAAGTGGCAGATAAACGCAGCTACTACCTGGCCCGAATGGAATCCGCTCGCTTGCAGCAGAGATTGCATGCTCGCAGCAGCGTGTCGCAGGATGCGTCACCACGGATGTTCGGCCGCTTGGAAGAGCGCGTATCCGATATGGAGCTTCATGCAAGAACGCTCCGAGATGTACGGCGTATGGGCCGCGAAAGCTACTACGGTGCGGGCAATCCGGCTGTAGACGCTGAGCTTGAGGCGCTACGCAATAGGCTGAATCAGGAGGGAACAAACAATCATGAGCAAAATATACCGCTCACGAAGAGATAAAAAAGTAACTGGTCTTTGCGGCGGACTCGCCGAAGCTATGAACGTTGATGCTACATTACTAAGACTGCTAGTGGTCATCACAACATTTTTCACAGGTGGAACAGTCATTTTCATCTACTTTATCGCCGCTATTGTGATTCCGAAGGAGCCTGGCTACGACCATCCGCCTTTTGATCCTTATGCTGGCTCGTATAACCGCCCTCCGTACAACGGTGGTTGGAATACGACGGCTCACAAGCCGCACCCTGGTCACGTGCCGCCGCATCATGCAGGCTACAACGCGCCTTACGAGGCAAGCAAAACCAATAACATTGATGAAATGATGAAAGATATCGAGAAGAAAGCTCTGCAAAGAGAAGTGGAAGAACTAAGAGCTAAAGTCGCTCGTTTTGAACAACAACAACCAATTGATATTAAAAAAGGAGACGTGTAAACCATGGGAGTATTTACAAGAATGAAGGATATGACAAAAGCATCAATTCACGAGGTATTGGATAAAATCGAGGATCCGATCGTAATGTTAAATCAGTATCTGCGCGACATGGAGCAAGAAATTGCCCAGGCTGAAGTAACAGTGGCTCGGCAAATTGCAAGTGAGCGCAAATTGAAACAACGCCTTGAGGAGTCCGTTCGTCTAGTAGCTGATCGTGAAGCGAAAGCTTCCACAGCAATCAAAAACGGCCAAGAAGCCATCGCTCGCCAAGCGGTTGAAGAAAAATTGTACCATGAAGATAAAATTGTTGAGTACACGGATTTATATGCTTCTGCCAAAGCGCATGCCGATGAGCTGACACAACAGCTTCATGAAATGAAAGATGAGTTCTACAAAATGCGCAACAAACGCAACGAGCTTGTATCCCGTGCTCAGCTTGCCAAAGCGAAAAAACAAATGGCGCAAGTTTCCTACAACGGCGTAATCGAAAGCGGCAACGCATCGCGTGGCTTCCAACGCATGGAAGAGAAAATCATTCAACTGGAAGTTGAAGCGGAAATCGCACGCAAGCCATATGTACCCGCTGGTACGGTAGGCAGCTACACACCTGTTGATGTGGCGAAGCAAGCAAAGGTTGATGAGCAGATGAACCTGCTGAGAGAGAAATTAAACGGCAGCGCTGCTGAGTAAGCGGTTTGCAAGAAAAGGACCATCCTTAGGTTGAAATTGACCTGTGGATGGTCTTTTTTATTTTGCTACTAGAGTGAAAGGAAGAAACGGGGCTGTTCCTGTCGGATTTCCCGGGAAATATTGGGTTTAATGTCGAATGCGCGGATAGCCATACTAAAATGGCACAGGAAACGCACGAAGAGGGGGAGCATCCATGGGTGATCAGAAACGACGAGCAGGCGTTTATTTAATAGGGTTAATGATTAGCGTCAGTGCAGCAGGGTGTGGGACCGAACAAATACATACGGAGCAAGCGGCGCAAGTACCTAAACAGTTATCTGGGAAAATAGCTAGTGAGGTAACAGAAGTGAGCCCATCTGCCCCGCCGAATGATGACAAAGAAATAACGGTTGTGGAGACGAGGCATTTCTATACTGGCCCTCCACATCACAGTCCACCTCCGGTAGGGAATAAAATCGCCTATTTGACCTTTGATGACGGTCCGTCAAATAGTACAAGGAAGATTTTACATATTTTAAAAACCAATGGGGTAACCGCAACTTTCTTCGTCATAGGTACAGAAACGAGTGAAGGTAAATCGCTTTATAAAGAAATCGCAGCGGATGGACACGCACTTGGGAATCATACGTATTCGCATGATTATAACCGTATTTATAAATCACCAGAAGCTTTCATCAAAGATGTGCGCAGGTTGGATCGACTTCTGGAGGAAACGGTCGGATTTCGACCTGAGATTCTAAGGTTTCCAGGCGGTTCGAACAATCAAGTGAGCCGTAAATCCGGCGGCAGGGGAATTATGAATCAGGTGACGGCCAAGGCAAAAGAACAAGGTTACCAGTATTTCGACTGGAACGTTAGCTCGACGGATGCTGCTGCCCCAGTGCAGGATAGAGACATGATCATCGACTCTGTGCTTAGCGCAAGCAAAGGGAAAAAGCGCATTATCGTACTGATGCACGATAACACGTATAAGACCACGACTGTAGAGGCGCTGCCTGTTGTGATTCGCAAGCTGAAAGCCGCAGGCTTCCGTTTTGACAAGTTGCAGAAATCCTCCTTTACCTTTCAGTTCTTGGAGCCCTGATAGTTGCACATCGCGTCTCCTCTCGTTACGATGGATGTAATGGAGAGAGGGAGGCGATAGGATGCCGGATGTATTTCAGTTAGGGCCATTGCAGCTGCAAGGGAAGCTGGTAGCGGTGCTTTTGGCTTGCGTTATAGGCTTATGGTTGATTCGGAGGGCAGCGCGGCAAGTAAGTAGTCGGGAAGAGGCCATGATGTCTAAGCCGATTGATGATATCGTTTTTGCTGGTGCAATCATCGTATTAATCACATGGAAGCTTGGCATTATCGTCACACAACCCTCGATACTCTGGACAAGTCCATTGAAACTTCTTATGGTAGTAGGCTCTAGCACAGAAATAATGCTTGGACTGCTATTGGCTGCTGTTTATATGTACGTTCAAATAAGAAAACAGCGGATACCGCTGTACGTTTTTCTAGATATATTGGCTGCTGGTCTGACTGCGGCCATATTTGTATATTGTGCGCTGATCCCGGGATACGGATTGCCGACTACATGGCCATGGGGCATTCGTGTGGAAGGTACGATATCGCGTTTTCATCCTTTTCACGCCTATGTCTCGTTGTTGCTCCTCCCTTTGCTTATTTGGCAGATTGGGTATGAGGGGCGTCGGAACCGCTTCGGGAGCGGGATTTTACTGAAATACTCACTGATGTACAGTGGCGCCAGCGGAATGTTAGCCAGTTTTTTTGCCGCTGCGAAGCCTGAACTGCTTTATTTAAGCTTGGCGCAGCTGATCTTTCTTTTCATGATCATCGTTGGAATGCTTCTACCTGCTTTGGCACATAATACTGGCAGAAGGGAGCTGAGTGCAATGAGTCAAAACGATTCCAAGACCCAAATCCAGCAAGAGCAGCAAAACAAAGAGCGCGAGAAGTCGCAAACCGGTGCAGGTAAAGAGGGCTTCGTGGACAAAAAACTGGACGGACCCAACCGGCCGTCGACATGAGCAAAGATCCGAAGAAAACAGCCCAAACCGCTCAGGACCAAAGCAATCTCGATCCTTTCGAGATCGACTTTCTCCCGCAATTTGAGCAGGGGCGCGGTCCGCGCGATGCGTTCGTGAACGAACATGGTGTCGTCATCGGCGATCATGAATACGAATCAGACAACTCCCCGCTGGAGCAGTGGACGGCTGAGACCGATCCCGAAGTCATGGCAGGCGATGAATGGGTCCACCCGTATAAGGACATCGGCTTTCAAAGCGCCGAGAATCGCGACTATTTCGAAAAAGGCATCGTGCCGCAAAGCGGGATTTTCACGCATCCGGATAAAGATGTTTCCTTTGAGCCGGGAGAGGCTTCTAGTACGAGGAAAAAGGATGAGGCGGAAGCTTAATAGCTTTCGCTTTATTTCTATTTGTGTCAGAAGCCGGCTATAGGTACTTTGCATTCACCGCCAACGGATGTATAATATAAGTTGTAACGATTACGTTTTGAGAGTAACTATTAAATCCTAAGGGGTGGAACATATGGCAATGTCTTTTGATTCTTACATGAAAGATATGGTTAAACCGATGAGGGAAGATTTGACTCGTCTGGGAATTACGGAGCTTCTGACTCCGGAGCAAGTGAACGAAGCGATGGAGAAATCCAAAGATGGCACAATGCTGCTGGTTATCAATTCCGTTTGCGGATGCGCAGCAGGTCAATGTCGTCCAGGCGTAGCCAAAGCGCTTCAAAATGATACACTGCCAACGTACACATACACGGTGTTCGCAGGGCAAGAGAAGGATGCAACAGCGAAGGCTCGTGAATATTTGGCACCATACCCGCCATCATCCCCATCCATCGCATTGTTCAAAGATGGTGAGCTTGCTCACTTCATCCAACGTCACCAAATTGAAGACCGTTCCGCTGATATGATCGCAGGCGATTTGATCGGTGCTTTCAATCAATATTGCAAATAAGGAATAATGACTCGCTATTGCAGCTGATGCATGGCGGGTCTTTTCCTTTTTATGGGCAGAAAAATGCGATTATTCTTTGAAATTTTGAGAGTGAAAGTCTATACTAGATTTCAAAGAAGGTTGGTTTTTACACTGTAGAAAAGGTGGAGAGAGGCATGAGTTTGCAAGCAGAAATTATCGCAAAGCTTGGCGTGAAGCCGGAAATTGATATTGACGAAGAAATCCGCAAACGTGTGGACTTTCTGAAAAATTATGTGCTCGGCGCGAAAGCGAACGGCCTGCTGATCGCAATCAGCGGCGGAATCGATAGCGCTGTAGCGACGGGTTTGTGCAAGCAGGCGACGGACGAGCTGACTGCGGAGAAAGGCACCGAGTACAAGACGGTCGGCGTGTTTCAACCCTACGGTCAGCAAGTAGATATCGAAGATAGCTACGCGGTGGCCAAAGCATTCGATTTGAAATATCAAATCGAAAACAATATTGAAGAGGCTGTCGACGAAATCGCCATTGAAGTCGAATATGGGCTCAAGCATATCGGCGTTCACCAGCATGTGAGCCGTGGCGGCAAAGGCAACGTCAAAGCGCGGACGCGCATGGTGATGCAGTATGCCCTTGCTTTTGAACTGGGCCTCATCGTTGTGGGCACAGACCATGCCTCCGAAGCGATTACCGGATTCTTTACGAAATATGGCGACGGTGCCGTCGACATCACACCGCTTAGCACGCTGAATAAACGGCAAGTACGAGCTCTTGCAGCGAAGCTGGGCGTTCCGCAAAGCGTGCTGGACAAAGCCCCAACCGCAGGTCTCTGGGACGGCCAGACGGATGAGAACGAGCTTGGCATTACATACGGCGATAACAGCGACTATTTGGAAGGCAAGCAAATTGATCCAGCTGTGCAAGAGAAGCTGGAGAAGCAATATCTCAAAACGGAGCATAAACGTATTCCGATTCCGGGTATTTAAGCCCGTTAATGAAAACCCCCGGCCTTGTCAGGTCGGGGGTTGCTTGTTTATGGGAGAGTGAGTGTCGAGCCTACGAACCTATGGAACGCGCACACCGCGTGAGCTTTCGAGCAGCGTATACCACTCTTCGCGTGTCATATTTTCAGATACGCGGAGCGCATCTTGGCAAGCATGGATACGCTCGACAGATGAAGTGCCGATGACCGGCTGAATGCGAGCCGGGTGCTTCATTAACCAGCCAAGTACGATGGCTTCCAAGCTTGTTTCTTTCTCAGCAGCCAGTTTCTTAACGAGGGCTGCTGTTTTTACGATGTTATCTGGCGCATCCTCCAAAACTTTGCCAGAGAAGATGCCTTTGGCCAGCGGGCCCCAAGCCTGGATTTGGATGTCCGCCATCTGGCAGTGTTCCAGGATGCCATCGGCGAAATTGACGCCTACGCCGGCTTTTTGATTGACAAGGATGCCTTGTTCAATCCAGTCCAGGCGAGCCAGGCTCAATTCCAGCTGGTTCACCACAAGCGGCTCCGGCAACGAATTTTGAATGAAGCGCATTTGCGCAGCGGTCATATTGGAGACGCCGAAGTGGCGCACTTTGCCGGCAGAACGCAATATATTGAAGGCTTCTGCGATCTCTTCCGGTTCCATAAGCGGATCTGGGCGGTGAAGCAGCAGAACATCCAGATGCTCCACGCCTAGACGGCTGAGGATGCCATCAACTGCGGGAATCATGTGATTTTTGCTAAAATCAAAGCGCTGTGGATTCACATCATCCTGGAAACGGATGCCCACTTTGGATTGAAGGATGATTTGATCGCGAAGATCAGGTCTTTTCTTCAGGACTTCGCCGAAAACAATTTCCGACTTTCCTCTTTTATAAATATCGGCATGATCGAACATGGTGATGCCAATGGAAAGCGCAGCTTCTACAGCTTTCTCGGCAATGATATAATCTTCCTTGGTCAAGGGAGCTGCCGTCCAGTCCCCGCCAATGCCCATACATCCAAAAGCAATTCGGCTGTTCGATATTCCACGTTTTTCAAGTGGCATGATTCTCATTTATGTAGGCCTCCCAGCTTTTAATCTAAGTCCAGTATACGCCTAGTTCCTGCGTGGCATAAGAACTGAAAATAGGGTAACTTACTTACCTGGAAGTAACTAGAAGTCTTTTGGGAGTTTCCCGGAAGCCCGCTAATAGCCCACTGATAGCCCACTGATAGCCCCTGTAAACAAACAGTCCCCTTGACCATGAAGAGTGAATCGTGTACAGTGGACGCAAAACGCAGCAGAAAAGTGGTGCTCACGAGCGATGATTATTGGCGTCGGAACGGATTTGGTGGAAATTGCGCGAGTGCGCAAGATGCTGGAAGGTTCAGCGGGTGAAAGGTTTCTGGAGCGGATTATGACGCCTCCGGAGAGAGAGCTTGCGCAAAAACGCCGAGGGCGGTTAGCGGAGTTTGCTTCCGGCCGTTTTGCGGCAAAGGAAGCGATTGTGAAAGCGATTGGCTGCGGTATCGGCAAGCAGATTGGCTTTCAGGACGTGGAGGTGCTGCCTGACGGACTGGGCAAGCCGATATGCCACGTGCGCGAGGAAGCGCTGCAGCGGGCAGGCTTAATAGGCAGCCTGCGCATCCATATCAGCATTACGCATACGGAATCGATGGCTGCCGCCTATGCGATTGTAGAGCAGCTCTAAGGCTGCTATTTTTTGGAGCTGAGCCAATCGCTCAGCTGTCCGACCTCTTCCTCGGACAACTTCGTGCTATAAGCGGGCATACCGCCGCCGCCGTTTTTGATCTGGCTCGCAATTTGTTCTTTGGTCATTTGGCTGCCGACCTTTTGCAAATTGGTCTTGGCGCCGGCTCTGCCAGCCAGATCAACGCCGTGGCAGCTGATGCACTTGTTCGCTGTGAAGAGCTCCTGCGCCTTCACGAACGCAGGGTTGCTCTCGCTTGCTGCGGTGGCGGCCGGAGGCTTCGGTGTGGCTTCGCCACCGGAAGCCCCGCCGCATGCAGCTAACGCGAGCACCATCGGCGCAAGGACGAGTGCGCCGATTCTCCATCGCCATGCTGTGCGCAGCATGGTTTCTTTGTTTTGCCTCATAGTGAGTGTCCTCCTATTTGCCGCTGAATGTATGTCTTGCACTTTCCTAGCTTTGCCGCCCCCAAACGCGCAGCATATATCCGCATACGACGAGGCTGATACCACCCATGCCCTCGAGGATGACGGCGGAATAGCCCAAATACCATACACCCATCACAGCGGACAAGGCGAACAGCCACAGTCCCAAATAAATCAAAGGTCTGCCAAGCAGCAGCCCGAACTGCACAAATCCAATTGCGAGAATGAAAGCTCGCAGCACAGGGGCGAATAAAGGACCGATAGCGCCAATGGCCTCAAGCAAAGCGATAGCGGCAATCAGCATCACGCCTGGCAGCAGCAGCAGAGCCGGATGCCCCCAGCCGCTTTGGTCCTGTAAGCCCTCTCCGCCAGCGCGGAAATCCTTCCGCAGGCTCCACAGCTGCACTAAGCTCGCTATGACAGCGGTAAGGAGGGCGGCTTGTTTTAACCAATCCAGGTCGCGCCAATAGATCGCAATATCCATAAGCGCACTGAACATCCACTCCGCGCCCCAGATGAAGAGCAGAGGGAGGAGAGCACGCGCTTCGCCGATCCATAATTTCCTTTTATGTACTTGCTTCTCGTTTTGCATACATTCACCTCTAGTTTTATGTTCCGCAATTCTCGTATAATGGACTCATGTCCATTCATTCATTATAACTGGAACGCGCCCTATAGAGAAGGAGAGCTCATGTACAGTCAAGAACAAATGCTTTATTTTTCCAAAAACTTACTGGATTGGTACCATACGCACAAACGTGATTTACCATGGCGAAGAAGTAAAAACCCTTATTATATATGGATTTCCGAAGTCATGCTGCAGCAAACCCGAGTGGATACGGTTATTCCTTATTTCCATCGGTTTATTGATCAATTCCCTACGGTAGAAGCCCTGGCGACTGCACCTGAGGAGAATGTGCTGAAGGCCTGGGAGGGATTAGGCTATTATTCGCGTGCAAGGAATCTTCAAACAGCGGTGCGTGAAGTGCACGAGCGTTATGGCGGCATCGTTCCGCAGACGAAAGAAGAGATTTCATCGTTAAAAGGTGTCGGGCCCTATACGTCTGGAGCGGTACTAAGCATTGCCTACAATAAGCCGGAGCCGGCTGTAGACGGTAATGTCATGCGCGTGTTGTCGCGTTATTTTCTCATTGAAGAAGATATCATGAAGCCGGCGACTCGGACCCGTATGGAGAAGCTGGCGCGCGAGCTCATCCTGGAAGGAACGGCGAGTGACTTTAATCAAGCGTTGATGGAGCTTGGGGCTATGGTATGTACGCCTCGGTCACCGCACTGCTTGACGTGTCCCGTCATGGCCCATTGCTCGGCACGTGAAGCAGGGATGGAAGAAGGCTTGCCCATCAAAAAGAAAGCCAAACCGCCTCGTCATGAGCTGCGGGCAGTGGCTTTGATCGAAGGTACGGGTGAGAATGAAGGCAAATGGCTGATCAGACAGCGTCCGCAGGAAGGATTGTTAGCCCGGATGTGGGAGCTGCCGCATGTGACGTGGGAGCCGGAGGGATGGCTCTCTGACGAAGAGAACAAGGACTTGCTGCGCAAAGCGCTTGCCGACCAAGAGCAAATCATGATCCAGCCTGGCGAGTGGTTCATGGATACGGAGCATATTTTCAGCCATATTGTCTGGAAAATGAAAGTATTTCGCGCCAAGCTCACTAGCTTGAGCCACCCAACCAACGGGGGAGAATGGATCCCGTTCCATTACCGCTGGGTAGGCCCGGATGAGCTGCAGCAGTATGCTTTCCCGAATGTGTTCATTCGGATTATGAAAGAGTGGCAGGAGAGCAACGAGTAGGTGCTCCCTGATCCACGGATATTAGCGAATTTCGGCTTTAATCGCTTCCACATTTCTTAATGTGATTAACTTTTTATCAATTTGTATGAGGTCGTCGTCCTGGAGCTCTTGCAGCACCTTGGTAACGGACTCCCGTACAGTGCCCACCATATTGGCGAGCTGCTGATGCGTCAATTTGACATTAATCAGAAGACCGTCCTGTGCAGGGATGCCATGCTGCTCGGATAGGCGAATAATGGTTTTAATAATACGTGAGCGCACGCCAAGAAACGTTAGATCATAGATCTGGTCATTGGCCTGACGCAATCGGCCCATCGTTGTTTCCAAGAGCTTTAGGCATAGCCTAGGGCTCTTTTCCATGTATTGCACGAACGAAGTGCGTTTGAGCGCATAAAGTGTGCAGGCTTCCAGCGTCTCAGCGGTTGCCGATCGGGTAAGACCGGCGCTTATCAGAGACATCTCACCAAAAAAATCCCCGTCCCGAAACAAAGCCAGAATAATCTCCTTGGCTTCATCCAACCGATATATTTTGACGACACCCGATTTGATAAGGAATAACTCCTCGCCTGCATCGCCTTCCAAGAATAGAATGCTGCCCTTCTTCACTTTTTTTTCAATAAACAAAGGCGAGATGCCTAATAAATCAGCTTGTGAGAGTTCTTGGAAAAGAGGAACATTTTGAAGTAGGGGGACGATTGATTTCACAGGGCTCTCAACTCATTTCAGGATAATATTGGTTACCGTTATCGTACTACTTTCCCGAAAAACCGTAAACAATTTCCACCATTAATAGTCCCAAAGGAGGATGTCCGAGGATGTCACTAGGTCGCCACACAGGGGTCAAATAAAAAAAAGAGCTGCCCTCAAGTAGAAAAATCTACTCGATGGACAGCTCCTTGTATGGCTAGCTTATTTCGCAGCGTCGTAACGCTTGCCAACTTCAGCCCAGTTCACAACGTTCCAGAACGCTGCGATGTAGTCAGGGCGTTTGTTTTGGTAGTTCAGGTAGTAAGCGTGCTCCCAAACATCAAGACCAAGGATTGGCGTTTCGCCTTCCATGATCGGGCTGTCTTGGTTAGGCAAGCTGTATACTTTCAATTTGCCAGCTTTGTCAACAGCTAGGAAAGCCCAGCCGGAACCAAAGCGTGTTGTTGCTGCAGCAGCGAAGTCAGCTTTGAATTTGTCAAAACCGCCAAGCTCACTCTCGATAGCTGCTGCAAGCGCGCCAGTAGGTGCTCCGCCAGCGTTTGGTGCGATAACTTCCCAGAACAGGGAGTGGTTCGCGTGTCCGCCACCGTTGTTGCGAACAGCAGTGCGAATATCTTCAGGAAGGCTGTTCAGGTCAGCGATCAGGTCATTAAGGGATTTATCGTGCAGAGCAGGATGCTTGTCCAAAGCTGCATTCAAGTTCGTCACGTAAGCGTTATGGTGACGATCGTGGTGAATTTCCATCGTTTTTGCATCGATGTGTGGCTCAAGTGCATCGTTCGCATAAGGAAGAGCTGGTAGTTGATGTGCCATTGTATAAATACCTCCTAAAATTATGTAGATTCAACTTCTTCATTATGAAGGAATTTCGATAATAAAGCAACATCTATGTTTACTAAGTCAGACGCCGCGACGTTCGATTTCCTGAATGATTTGACTGTGGATATGGGTGCCCTGCTCATTAAGCCAAGGGGATAAGTCGCTCATTTGCCTGTGGCTGCTCTGGAGTTCAATCTCCGTCCATTCACTGGGCTTCATTGTGCTAAGTACCTGGAAGTCGCGGATTTTCCGCGGATATTCTGAATTGGATTCCTCGTGGGTAGACATGGTTTCACCTCGCATTCCTCCTATAACATCCGAAATTTTTCCACCTTTTATACATGCCTATTCGCAAAAAGCTGATTTTCACTGGCCCTGATAAAAAACCATGAATAATCCGTGGAAATTCAAGGGAAAATGAGACGACAAGATTGGATGAGGTAAGAGGGTGTACATGATGAGTTTTGTTCGCCGATTATTTCGCTGGACGAACCGGATATTCATTCAAGGGCCCGAACCGGGGCAGAACAATCATTTCACGCCAGGGAGCAATTCGCTGCATACGACTCTTACAGAGAATGTAAAGTTTCTGCAGGCACTTTTTAACAAAACACCAGATTTGGTCGTCCGTACCTTCACTTATAAACAAATGGATAGCCAAGCGGCACTTGTGTACCTGTCCGGACTTGTCGATAAAAATGCGATCAACAACAACGTCTTGCGCCAGCTCATGTTTCACCATGCGGATACAACAGAGGGTGAACTGCCTGTAACGCTTGGACTTATGAGCACGATAGCGACATGGGAGCAAATAGAGACTTCTATCTTGCACGGATATAGCGTCCTCTTCGTTGATGGGCTTCCACATGCCTATGCCATGGATACGCAGGGCTGGCCGCAAAGGGCGATTACAGATTCACAGATCGAGGCCTCATTAAAAGGAGCTCACCAAGGATTTGTCGAAACGGACGCTCAAAATATTGCGTTAATTCGCCGGTATATTAGCAGCACGGAGTTGAAAATCAAGGAGTATTATATAGGCCGAAGAGCGAGAATCAAGGTTTCCCTTTTATATTTGGAAGATGTTGCGTTGCCCGAACTTTTACAGGAACTGGAGAACAGGATTACGGGGTTAAATGTAGACTGCATATTAAATACAGGAGAACTTGCCGAACATATCGAGGATAACTCCTTCTCCTTGTTTCCGCAATTTATTACGACGGAACGGCCCGATACAGCGGCCTCCCAAATTTTGCAGGGAAGAATTTGCGTCGTGCTCGATCGTTCGTCCAGCGTGTTGATTGCACCTATGAATCTGGTGTCCTTTTTTCAAGGCATTGATGATTACAGCATGCGTTGGCCCGTGGCGACCTTCCTTCGGCTGCTGCGCATATTGGCCTGTTTTGTGGCCGCTTTCCTGCCGGGGATCTATATTGCCTGCATTTCCTTCAATCATGAAGTAATTCCTCTAGATCTTATTTTATCTATCGGTGAGTTTAGAGCTGTTGTTCCATATCCGCCGCTTATCGAAGCTTTAATCATGGAGATTATGCTCGAAATGCTTCGTGAAGCCGGCATTCGCTTGCCAGCTCCCGTAGGACAGACGGTAGGCATTGTAGGCGGGATCGTTATCGGGCAAGCGGCTGTTCAAGCGGGCATTGTCAGCAATCTTATGGTCGTAATCGTAGCCTCTACGGCGGTGGCTTCTTTCATCCTGCCCAACTATGACATGGCCTCGTCCATTCGGTTAATCCGGTTTCCTATGATGATTATTGCATCTATTTTCGGCATTGTCGGAATCGTAGCCGGGTACATGGTTTTGATTGCGCACCTCATTAATTTAAAGTCACTTGGCCAGTCCTACACCTCACCGCTTGCCCCCATACGCCCAGGGGATTGGAAAGATGGTTTTGTACGTCTGCCACTGTGGAAGATGATTATGCGCCCCCAAAGCGTTAGAACTCTTCAGAAAAAGAAGATGACCTCAAAACGGGCAGAAGGTGATGACAGCTAATGCCACAAACAGGGAATACCTATGAAAATAACAAAATCACGCGCTTACAGTTTATCTTTTTGATTCATGGGATGCAGGTAGGTGTAGGCGTGATAACGATGCCATCCACTTTGGCAGGAATTAGTGGGACGGATGGGTGGATCGCGATTTTTGGGGGCTGGGTATGTTCGGTTGTGGCGAGTCTGGCTATGATCCAAATCATGAAAAAATATCCTGGCGGGACCGTGATCCATCTGGTGAAGCATTACTTTGGCAAGTGGTCCGGTACCCTTTTGACCCTCGTTTTTGCTGTCTACATGATTCTGTTCGCCTATTTAATTTTTGACCGAATGGCTTTGATCATTAAAACTTGGATTATGCAGCAATCTTATACTTATGTGCTTATGTTGTTATTTGTTGTGCCGGCCTTTATGGTCGTAAAGGGAGGCGTTCGAAGTTTAGGACGCTTCGCAGAAGTCGTGATACTAAGCACTGTATGGATGCCGTTCATCCTGCTATATGTTTTTAAGGAAGCAAATTGGATAAACCTGCTTCCGGTTCTAAAAGAGGGTTGGATGCCAGTCTGGCATAGTGTAAGCTCAACGATCCTCTCTTTTTTGGGTTTTGAAGGCGTTCTGTTTTTTTACCCTTATTTGGAAAATAAGAAAACAGCTTCGGCCAACGTGGTAATCGCTAATACCCTAACTCTTGCGGTTTACTTGTTTGTGACGATTATTTGTTTTGTTGTCTTCAGCCCGGATGAAATCACTCAATATCAACTAGCACCACTTTCCGCTGCCAAAATCATTGAATATCGTTTCCTGGAGAGATTCGATATTATTTTTTTATCTGTGTATACACTCCTCATTTGCAAAACGTGGTTTCCTGCGCTTCATATTGCCGTGCAATGCACCGAGCAATTGATTGCAAAAGGGAAAACGAATGCACATATGATTGTTCTGTTGGCAGGGATGATCGCAATCACCTTCATTTGGGATCTGAGTTGGCATGAAAGTAAAGTTTGGATCGCGTATTTTAATCAGCTTGGAGTGGGTGTAGCGTACTTGCTTCCCTTTCTTATATGGGGACTCCTTATCATGAAGAATTGGATCGTGAGGTGGCGGAATTAATGCGGCGGGTTCGAAGAGTAATCCTGCTCCTTATTGTTGTGCTGTTGATACAACCAGGATGTGATGATCGGACTGACTTGGAAGACATCTCTCTTCTTCTTATGCTGGGTATTGATCTGGACAAGGACAATAATCTTGTATTCTATTCTTCAAGTCCTGTATTTAACAAGGAGGCAAAGGAAAAAAATGAGCAAAGCAAGGTGTATTCCCAGACGGTGAGAGGAGCAAGAAACGAATTGGATGCTCGTGTTTCAGCGCTAATAAGCTCCGGTAAAGTCCAAAGTATTCTTGTTGGATCACGTGTTCTAGAGCACGAGGGATGGCTTAAGATGCTGGACATTTGTTTCAGAGATTCCAAATCGAATATTTTGGCGAAGGTTATTGCTGTTGATGGTCCTGTCGAGGACATTATGTTCTTCAAGCCCTTGAATAAACGAAGGCTTCCACTGCATGTGGCTACGCTTATTGATACAGCAAAAGAAAGAAATCTGATCTCGGCGACAACGCTTCATAATCTGCACACCCAGATATATGAAAAGGGAATAACGCCATACTTGCCGCAATTACGCAAAAATGTAGAAATTGTCGCGACGGGGACTGCATTGCTGAATAAGAAAGGAAAATATGTAGCGAAGTTGAATACGAGAGAAAATCAACTTCTGTTATTGCTTCAAGGAGGCATAGAAGGAAGTCTTTCGTATTCTGTGCAATTGCCGGAAGAAAGCAAGGACGACCTTTTTTCCGAAGGAGTGGTCACTTTTTATATCATGCATTTCACAAGGAAAGTGAAGGTGACTTATTCACAAGATCAGTTTCATTTTGATGTCGCGTTAAATCTGCCTATTTTTATGACGGAAAAGTTATTCACTTTGGATGTAGATAAGGAAGGCAAGAAGCTGGAAGAGATGATTACGACTCAGTTGGACAAACAATTTAAGGAACTCATTGACAAGTTTCAGAAGCACGAGATTGACCCGATCGGTTTAGGCTTGTTCGCACGTGCTCATCAGTATGAAGCATGGAAGAAGGTGGACGATCGATGGGGCGAGGCGTTTGCCAAAGCGGAAGTAAATGTGCATGTAAATACGCAACTTAAGGACGCAGGGGAAGTAAGGTAGAGCAGAAATAGAGCCATCCTGCATGGGCAGAATGGCTCTATTTTAATTAAAGGTCGGAAGGTAAACCTCAACGGTTGTTCCTTCTTTATCTTTGCTGAACACGTTTATCGTTCCGTTATGGCTTTCAATAATCTTTTTGCTGACCATGAATCCAAGGCCTGTTCCTTTTTCCTTTGTTGTATAGAAAGGCTGTCCAAGCTTAGTTATAATGTCCTCGGGAATTCCGCAGCCTTGATCGATAAAGCGGAGAATCAGGCTGTTTTCGTTCTGTGTTTTCACTTGAATGAGAAGGGTTCCGCCAAGTGACATAGCCTCTATGCCGTTTTTAATGAAATTGATGCAAACCTGTTTTAACTGATTTTGATCGCACAAAATCGGGGGAAGATCGGGTTCGCATTCCGTGATAATTTCCACATTACTAAGAATCGCTTGTGATTCCAGCAACGTAGTTACTTGAGATAAAATGTTACGAATATCTTTACGATCCGAGTGGATCAGCTGAGGTTTAGCCAAAATCAGCAGCTCGCTGAGAATCATTTCGATGCGCTCAATTTCTGAGGACATAATCTCATAATACAATTTTTTCTCGGAAACGCCTGATTTCATAAGCTGAATGAAACCTTTAATCGCTGTGATCGGATTCCGGATCTCATGGGCGATCCCGGCAGCTAATTGACCGGCGATAGAAAGTTTTTCTGAATTAATGAGCATTTGCTCGGCTTGTTTCTTTTCTGTAATATCGTGACACGTGCCAGCGATGCCAATAATATGACCCGTCGTGTCATGAATAGGAGATAATGTTGTGCTCACATCAACGAGCGAGCCGTCTTTGCGCAATCTAACCGTTTCGAAACCGATCACCGATTGCCCGGATAGGACCTGATCGTGAAGTTCTCTTGTTTGCTGGGCGAGATTTGGTGGTGTGATGGGCAGCAATTGATGGATGATTTCCTCGGACTTCCACTGAAAAAGCTTGTCGAATGCGGCATTGGTTTCAACGACCTTCTCGTCACGGTCAATGACCCAAATCGCGTCCCCATTGTTTTTGATGAAGGATTCCAGTCTTTCCTTGGTCGCGCAGAGCTCATCTTCGGCCTGTTTGCGTTTTGTAATATCCCGGCCGACAGCGACGATTTTTTCGACCTCGCCTTCTTTATTGCGAATCATTTTGACCGTTGTTTCAAATCAAACGTAATGGCCCTCTTTATGGCGGATACGGCATATAAACATATTGACATCCGGATTATCGAGCAGACAGCGCTTACCCCAAGCAAGCAAATCATCCGGATGCCAGAGATCCATCATTTTGGTTCCTACGATTTCATCCATTTCATAACCTAGCAAGCTACGAACAGCCGGAGAAATATGACGGGTTACGCCCTCCGGTGAGGAAATGGAGATAATGTCCAAAACATGATCGGAAATCATACGATACAGCCCATGAATTTGTTCCAAATGTTTCGTCATGCTGATCTGATAGTGGACGTCTTTTTCATAGAGAAGGCGTTCTTTCTCGCGCAGCTCGTTTTCCGCTTGTTTTTGATTGCTGATATCGATAATTTGAGAGACGAAAAACGGATTGTGACTCTCCTCATCCTGAGCAAGAGATACAGCCAAGAGGCACCATACAGTATGGCCGTCCTTATGAATATACCTTTTTTCCATTTGATAGGAATCCCGTTTGCCAGTAAGCAGTTCAGTCATTAATTGCAGATCAAGGATCAAGTCCTCCGGATGGGTGATCTCCTGAAAAGTAAGGGAGGACAACTCCAACTCCGAATACCCCAATATGGTGCAAATAGCCGGATTAGCTTTGAGACAGCGTCCATTCAATGAAACAAGAACCATGCCGATCGGAGCATATTTGAAAGCTTGTATAAATAAAGATTCATTTATTAATCTTTGGTCTATGGACATGGACAAAACTACCTCCGCTAAGGGCTTAACTCAAGATTCCAACTGAAGTGTTCTACCAGAAAGGGGGTTATTCCTGCCTATACGGCATTTAAATTAGGCGGAAAGCCGCAGTGCTAGGCGATAATCTCTCTTAATCTGACAGTTCTTTACATTGCTTCTATCAAATTATACAATTGTCGCAAACTCATTATAGGTATGGAGGTATGGGGTTGCTCGCAATGATACATAATTCGAAAAAGAGATTCCGCTTAAGTCCTCCCCAAGTGCTCGCTATCGGGTTTATTTTGATCATTATCGCGGGATCGATTCTGCTGTCTTTGCCCATTTCCATAGCGGGGGAGGGCCAAATGACATGGACCGATGCCCTATTTATGGCGACCTCCGCCACTTGCGTAACAGGGTTATCCGTGATTAATACAGGCGCGCATTTATCAACCTTTGGGGAAATTGTACTTATTTTTCTTGTCCAAATCGGCGGTCTTGGTTTCATGACCATGTCCACACTTATTGCCCTCGTTCTGCGGCGGCGCATCTCCTTCCAGGAGCGTCTTATCCTGCAGGAGGCGATGAATCATGAGTCTACGGAAGGAATCGTTCGGCTTGTTCGAAAAGTCTTGATTTACGCGCTCTACATTGAGCTGGCCGGCGCCGTGTTATACGCAATCCGTTGGTCGTTTGAGATGCCTATCGGCCAAGCCGTATACTTTGGCATATTTCACAGCATCTCGATATTCAACAATGCCGGGTTCGATCTATTTGGCAGCATGCCTGACCGGCCGGGAAGTTTGATGCATTATGTCGAAGATCCCTTCGTGAACATCGTCTCTATGCTTCTAGTCATTTTAGGTGGAATTGGGTTTATCGTGATTTCCGATTTGCTAACGTATCCAAAGAATAAAAAGCTTACCCTGCACAGCAAGGTGGTGCTCAGCGCTTCTGCGGCGCTCATCTTCATCGGGGCTCTCGTCATTCTTATCTTCGAGTTCACGAATACGCATACGCTGCAGCCGCTTTCCGCGATGGGTAAGCTGCTCAGCTCGCTGCTGCAGTCCGTTTCATCGCGTTCAGCAGGCATTAACACCATCGATATTCCATCGATGCGGCAGGCGACGCAGTTCTTCATCATTATTATGATGTTTATCGGAGCTTCGCCCGGCTCCTCCGGAGGGGGCATCAAGGTGACGACCTTCGTCATCCTTGTCGGTGCGGTGATCGCCATGATGCGGGGCCAAGAGGAAATCGTGCTGTTCCGCCGCCGCATTTCGAAAGATCGGATTTATAAGGCGATTACGTTCACGCTGCTTTCTTTTTCATTGATTGTCATTGCCACCATTGTTCTGACCATAACAGAGAGCTATCCGTTTCTTGGCGTATTGTTTGAGGTCACATCGGCGTATGCCACAGCAGGGATGTCGATGGGATTATCCTCACAGCTGACGGAATTCGGCAAAGTCTTTCTTGTTATACTGATGTTCATTGGACGGCTTGGCCCCGTTACACTCGCTTACATTTTGATTCCGCTGCCGGAGAAAGAACATTTCCGCTACCCGGAAGGAAAGATCACGATAGGATAGCTTATTGCATACGGAGCCTTCAACGGGGAATAGTAAGGTAAAACTTTTCCCGATTGGAGGTTTTTTCTATCGTGTTTTTATTAAATGTTTGCACGACCTTGATTGCTGTTGGCGCAGTGGTTTCCTTGGGCAAAATGCCAAAGCTGTTTGACCGTTTCGAAAAATGGGTGTACTACATGGTCATCTTAATTGCGATTGAACAGCTGCATTCAGCGATTGTCGATAATTTCAAATTGATACAATTTGCAGAGTCGTTCTGGGCCTTTTACTTTTATAAGCTCAATCAAATCCTTATTTTCCCGATTGGCACCCTGTGGCTGCTCGTTCCTATTTTTCAAGCCAATACACGGTTTCTGATCAAAATCCTCTATATAGGCATCTGGTTTTCAGCCTTAACCGGTTCTTATCACTTATTTCAGTTCTTTGGTATTCTGACCTTAACGGGGTGGAATATCGGTTATTCCATGGTCATCTGGTATACCGCCTTGCTCGAGTTAACCTGTTTCTGTTTAGTTTTCAGAAAAATGCTTGGAAAGTGTGATGGCCATGATCCTCTACCCACCTGAACACTTTGATATCAATGAGTGGTTTACTTTGATTTCGCTCGCTGTCATCGTAACCTTCGCATTTCTGCTGCCCAAACGTTTCTCTCCCGTTGCGATTACCGTGTATACCGTGTTCACCGTTTTTATCTCACAGTCAGTTGATTCATTGATTGCCGTCAAACCTTTCGATATGTATGATGTCAGTGATAGTTCCAAGTATGAGGTGATGGACATTGTCATTTATTATCTTAACTATCCTCCGTATACCTACATCTTTTTGTATTTTTATGATAAATGGCAATTAAAAGGCATAGTCCGAATCCTTTATGTGGGCTTATTCTCGGGGGTATCCGTGTTTTTTGAATGGTTAGCCTGCCTTTGTCACGTCTTTACGTTTAATGGATGGAAGCTGTGGTATTCACCATTTGTTTATCTTGTCGTGTTTACGCTGTACATCATTGTTCATCATGCGACAGAGAAAGTATTGAGAGGATATGCAGCAAGGAGCCACTGAAAATATAATGCCTGACGGTGTCTAAACCGTTAGGCTTTTTATGTTCTTGATTTAAAATTTCTAATATCGGGAGAAAGATGATAAAATAAGGTTATCGTTTCGCGGTTATCGGGAGAGAGAAAGAGAAATGAACGAGCACTTATGTGCAGAAAGAAGCATTAGGAGGGGAAATGACATGGAATTTTCTTGGAAGCGAAATCTGGTTACATTATGGATCGGCGTTTTTTTCTGCGGGATGGCCTACACCATATCGGTTCCATTCTTGCCGATATTCCTGCACACGGAGCTTGGGATTGATAAAGGGCTCGAAGCATGGTCGGGTATCACATTTGGCATTACTTTTCTAGCCAGCGCTTTAATTGCACCCTACTGGGGATCGCTTGCTGACAAATATGGTCGCAAACCGATGCTCATTCGTTCAGGGTTCAGTTTAAGCGTTCTTTATTTTGCGACGTTTTTCGTACATGATCCGTATCTGTTCTTAGTTGTACGCATCATGCAGGGGCTGCTTGCCGGCTTCGTTCCGGCGTCCATTGCGCTGGTTGCCACGAACACTCCGGAGAAAGAAGTCGGTTATGCCCTTGGCGTCATGTCTACCGCAGGAGCCGCAGGAAGCGTGATCGGCCCGCTGGTTGGCGGTTTTGTCAGCCATTGGGTAGGGAACAGGGAGTCCTTTCTGGTCTCCGGCTGTGTCGTCTTGGTGGCGGCTTTCATCGGCCTATTCGGGGCCAAGGAAAAAAACTTCAACCGCTCCGCCGTGCGTTCCAGCGTTTGGGATGACTTGAAATCGGCTGCGCACAACCGATCCTTCATGATGATCCTTGGCGTCACTATGCTGGTGGCTACCTCGGTCATGATTGTTGAGCCGCTGCTTACCATCTATGTGCTCCAAATGGGGGGCACCCAAAGCTCGGCGTCGCTAAGCTCAGGCATCATCTTCTCAGCGGTTGGCGTAGCCACTGTCATAGCCGCGCCTCGATGGGGCAAGCTTGGGCAAAAGATCAGCTACTCCAAAACGTTGTTCATCGGGCTGTTAGGCGGAGGCATAGGCAATCTGCTGCAGCTGGGCACTCATCATTTGCTGGCGTTCGGCATATTGAGGTTTAGTTACGGGCTGTTCTTCGCAGCCGTCTATCCGGCGTTAAATGCTTTGATTGTGAAATTTACGGATCCCGGCTTTCGGGGCAGGGCCTTCAGCTTGAACCAATCCGCTACACAGCTTGGGACGATGAGCGGTCCGATCATCGGCGGCTTCTTGGGCGGCTGGATCGGAATTCCTCTCGTTTTTGCCATCAATGGGCTTGCCCTGATTGGTGTGGCATTTTTCTACAAATATCGCGGTCCGCAAGCGGTAGTGAAAGAGTCGCAAGCTACCTAGCAGCTAATATCGATGCCTGACGGAATTTCATCCGTCAGGCTTTTATTTGTTGCGGCTGGCGGAATGCTTAACGCGCAATTTGTTGAAAACGCTTGCATTTAAGCGCTTTCAAGAGGTTTTTAGAAAAAAACAAAGATTTTTGTGAATTTTAACACATTTTCAGCAGGATTCCGTCCTTTTTTGTCGTATTTACTAAATTACCATAAAATTAATCCTAGAAAATGAATAGGGGATTGGGAGAGAACCGTATGCATGTTCGTTCATTTCAGCTTGGTGATACGTCTTCGGTGACATCACTTTTACAGGATGTTTTGTCGGAAATCTGCTATGAGGAAACGATGGAAGCATTTGCTCGTCAACTTTCTTGGGATACGGAGCTTGTGCTGGTTGCACAAGAAGAATCAGAAATCGTGGGCGTGATTATTGGCACCATCGATAACAACAATGGCTATTACTATCGGATTGCAGTTGCCACAGAGTATCAGCGTAAAGGTATCGGAAAAGCTTTGATCGAAGCGATGAAAATGAGGTTCCTCCAACGGAACGTGAACAAAATTATGGTAACGGTAGACGTCCATAATGAAGTCGTACTCCCTGTGTATGAGTCGGCGGGTTATAGTACATCTGATTTTTCGCGTGCTGCGCATCGTTTGAGCATTGTGAAGAAAGTCAGCGTGTAGTCACGGCAGTGACGAGAGTGAAATTGAACAGATTTGAAGCTAGAGAAGCATATCTGTGCCGCCATTGCATTTGGGGGTCAGATATGCTTTTCTATATAATAGGGGAACTTATCGGCAGCTATCAATAGAGGAGCTTTGAGACATGGATAATTTCGCGCCGTATGTGATAAAAAGCTTCAAACATGACGGACATTTACACCGGATGTGGCTCACGAATTGGCGAGTGCCGCCGCACGTCATGCATGCCGACCATCTCCAGCAAGACATGATGGTGTTTATTAACAGCCAGACGAAGATTCAGGAAGCTGACGGGAAGGAATGGGTCAGCCGTATTCCGGGCGTTTCTTTTTTTATTCCCAAGCAATGGTTTAATATTGTTGCCCTTATTGAAGATACTGGAGTCAGATATTATTGCAACGTAGCGTCTCCTATGTATGTGACGGGGCAGGTGCTTACTTATATCGACTACGACCTTGATGTCATTCGAATGCCGGATCGTTCCGTGCATATTGTAGATGAAGATGAATATGAACGTCATAAACTGAATTATCACTATTCAACACTTGTTGAGTCAAAAGTGAAGGATGGGCTTGCCGCCATTTTGGAACTGGCCAGTACGGACAAGCCGCCATTTCAAGATGACTTGGTCATGCATTATTACGAGCAGTGGGAAAAGCAAAAGAACGGAGGAGCATGAATGAGCTTCTTTGTAGGCCGTAATGAATCCAATCAAGCAGCTTCACAGTCCAGGAATGTCAAACAGACAGAGGTAAAGAGCCTTACCCATGAGCTGTGGGATTGGACGAAATCCATCCTCGTAGCTCTTCTTGTCGTTATTCTTGTGCATCAATTCGGATTTAACTTGTCCACGGTTCGGGGACATTCGATGGATCCAACACTGCAAGAGGGAGAATGGCTGTTTGTGAACAAGGCGATTACGTACTTCAAATCGCCTAAACGCGGTGAAATCGTCATCCTGAAGGAGACGGAGGAGTATGCCTTTACCCACCATCCTTTTTTGGTGAAAAGGGTGGTAGCCGTTGGAGGCGACGAGGTGAAAGGCCGAGGCGGCGCTTTGTATGTGAACGGCGAGAAAGTCGACGAGCCGTATACCGACTCGCCCATCGAGGACGGCGATTTCGGCCCGATGCAGATCGGGGAGGGCCGCGTCTTCGTGATGGGCGATAACCGCCATGCGGCGGCGAGTGCGGACAGCCGCAGGTTCGGGGAAGTTCCGGCCAGCCTGATTCAAGGCCGGGCCGAGTATGTGCTGTGGCCATTCTCAATGGCCGCAGACCTGTAAGGTAAATACGAACAGATGAAAGAGGTGAGGGTGTTTTGGCGGTTTCCATCATCGCAGCATCAGAGACAGAGATTAGAAAACTACAGCAAGAGATCGTGGAAGCCGCGCCGTCCCTCGGTATAGATAAGATCGGCTTCACGTCAGCTGAGCCGTTCACAGAACTGAAAGACATCCTTCTCCGTCACCGGGAGAAGGGGTTCGAATCCGGCTTCGAGGAGCCGGATATCGAGAAGCGGGTGCATCCCGAGCTGAGCTTCGACGCGCCGCGTTCGATCATCTCCATCGCGGTCGCGTACCCGTCGAAGCTGGCTAACCCGCCCCGATCCGAGCCAGGAGCGTATCGGGGGATCATTTCGCGCTCCTCCTGGGGGAGCGACTACCATGATGTGCTTCGCGACCGGCTAGCGAAGCTGGAGGCTTTCATTGCGGAGCGCATGCCGGATGCGCGATTGCAAAGCATGGTCGACACCGGCGTGCTGGTCGACCGCGCTGTTGCGGAGCGGTCCGGCATCGGCTGGTCCGGTAAGAACTGCGCCGTCATTACGCCGGAATGGGGCTCATGGGTCTATTTGGGCGAAATCATCACCAATATTCCGTTCCGCCCTGATACGCCGATAATGGACCAATGCGGCGACTGCACGATCTGTATCGATGCTTGTCCCACGGGGGCGCTCGTTGGCCCGGGACAGCTCAACTCATCCCGCTGCATCTCCTTCATTACCCAAACGAAGGGATACATCGCGGATGAGTACAAGCTTAAGATCGGCAACCGGCTCTATGGCTGTGATACGTGCCAGATCGTCTGCCCGAAGAACAAGGGGATGAACTGGACGCACCATCCGGAGTTCGAGCCTGACCCTGAGAAGGTCAAGCCGCTTCTGATTCCCTTGCTCACTATGACGAACAAGGACTTCAAAGAGCAATACGGACGTATCGCGGCGTCCTGGAGGGGCAAAAGGCCCATCCAGCGCAACGCAATCATCGCGCTGGGCAACTTCAGGGACAGCTCCGCTGTGCCTGTCCTTACGGAGCTGCTGCACAAGGATCCGCGGCCTGAGATTCGGGCAACGGCTGCATGGGCGCTGGGGCGCATAGGGGGCGACGATGCCGCAACAGCGCTGGATAAGGCCCAAGGGGCCGAGCAGGAACCGGCGGTGCAGCAAGATATTGAGAAGGCGATGACGGCCATCCGGCAAGCGAATCATGCAAGCTCGCAGACAGGGGAGAAGAATCCGACATGACATATAATCAGCAATCCGCTGCGAACAAATTGATCTATAAGGAAGTTGCTACGCCTATAGGCGCGCTTGTTCTCATTACAAGTCCGAAAGGACTTTGCCGAGTTGCTTTCGGCACCATGAGCCAGAATCAAGCGGACCTGCAAGAGTGGGTCATCCGTTGGTTTGGCAAGGGGACAGAGCTCCAGGAGGATGTAGGAACACTTGCGCCAATCGTGCAACAGCTGGAGGAGTATTTTAGAGGAGAGCGGCTAAGGTTTGATGGGGAATTGGATTTGCAGGGTACGGACTTTCAGAAAAAAGTTTGGACTGCCCTGCTGGACGTCCCATACGGAGAGACAGCTTCCTATAAGCACATTGCCGAGGCGATTCAATCACCGAAAGCTGTAAGAGCAGTAGGCGGCGCAAATAATAAAAATCCGATTCCCGTAATCATTCCCTGTCATCGCATCATTGGTGCAAGCGGCGACTTGGTAGGGTATGCCGGGGGTCTCGACATGAAAATACATTTACTTGATTTGGAACGTGAAGAACACCCCCATATGAATCCAAAGAATAACTAACCGTGGAGTGATCCTATGAAATATGTACATTTGGATTCCGTTGAGTCGGGTCAATATTTAGGCCGTACGATATTTGCCAGCAACGGTTCGATTCTGCTTTCGGAAGGCGTGCAGTTAACGGTTTTTATGATCAATACGCTCAATCGAATCGGTGTTACGATGGTTTACATCAAGGATCCGAACCTGGAAGATGTGGAGATTCCCGAAATCATTTCAGAAGAAACTAAACGTATCGTGATGCAGCAGATGGGACAAACCTTCGCTGCGCTCCGATCCGGCAAGGAATTTAACTCCCGCGCTATGAGCATTTCGATCAACACTTTGCTCGACGAGGTGATGAAGAATCGGGATGTGCTCGTCCAACTGACCGACATTCGGACCAAGGATAACGAGATGTATGTCCATGCGACCAACGTCTGTATGATGGCGGTGCTTGTAGGCATTAATATGGGGTTCAATGAGAGCCAACTGAAAGAGCTTGCCATTGGCGCCCTACTGCATGACGTGGGGAAAATTGAGCTCACCTGTGACGATGAGTCTTCTGACAGCAGGAGGCATCATACATGGCGCGGGTTTGAGCTTTTGAAAACAAAGCGCGAACTCAGCCTGCTCATTGCCCATGTAGCCTTCCAACATCATGAAGCATTGGACGGCCAGGGCATTCCGAGAGGTTTGACCAGCGACGACATCCATATTTATGCCAAAATTACAGCTGTCGCAAATATGTACGATAACTTGCTCTTCGATACTTCTATGGGACGCCGGATGCTGCCCTACGAGGCATGCGAGCATATGATGGCGTTGGCTGGAACCAAGCTGGATCGAGAGGTTTTGATTCATTTTCTGAAAACTGTTTCCATCTATCCGACCGGGGCTTCCGTCCGTCTATCGAATCGCGAGACCGGCGTTGTTGTCGGTCAGCATCGCGGATTACCGACCCGCCCGATTGTGAGAATCGTCAAGCAGGATCAGATGGACAGAGAACTGGATATTAAGGAAATCGATTTGGCAAAACATACTACCGTTTTTATTGAACAAGTTCTATGATTTATGGCCAAGTCATTTGTAAAGCGATGAGTAGAAATGGTATGATAAGGCAAGCAATCTAACCAATCAACACTTGCAGGGGGCAACGTTATGTGGAGTTATCTTATTCCTATTCTCACTTTGATTGTGGGCTTAGTCGGCGGATTTTTTATCGGCGTGTTTTACTTGAAAAAGCAGTTGGAATCCATGCAAAATAATCCCGAGATGCTGGCCAAAATGGCGAAGCAAATGGGCTACAACATGAATAAACAGCAGTTAAACAAAGCGCAGCAAATGATGAAAAACCAAAAGTGGAAATAATAGTGGGGCTCGAGACCCCTTCAGAGGGCTTTGCTGTCTAACCGTACAATCGGAGGACAGCAGGAGCCCTTCGTGTTATAGTCAGGTTTTGTAAAATTAGGACATACCAGTACGATTCAGAGGTGGCTAGTCGATGGCAAGCAACAAAGACCGCATTCTGGAAGCTGCGATGGATCTATTTCATGATCATGGCTACCAAGGAACGGGACTAGAGGACATTTTGTCGAGCAGCGGGGTATGTAAAAGCAATTTTTATTATCATTTTAAAAGCAAAGAAGAACTGGGCTTAAAGGTCATTGAACGCAAGGTAGACGAAATGCGGCAATCCGTGTTGGAGCCAAGTCTGGGGAATACTAAACTATCGCCAAAGCAGCGCGTGCTGGAATTGTTTGAACGCATGCTAAGTTTCTGTGATGAGAACGAGTGCCGCAAGGGATGTTTTTTCGGTAACTTGGCGTTAGAGCTTAGCGATTGCTCAGAGGAGCTGCGTAAGCCGCTCAGCCGCTTTTTCAGCGAGATGGAGACTGAGATTGAGGCTTGTCTGAAAGAAGGCCGGAGACAAGGCGAGCTATCGCTGCAGGGGCTAGCCCCAGTCGAGCTTGCTGCACCTATCGTCTCTCTTTGGCAGGGCGGCATGCTGCTTACCAAAACGCATAAGGACAGCAGGGCTATGAGAGATGGAATCAAGGTTTTGACAGTCTGCATGGGTTAAAGGATATGAATGAGGAGAGTGGAGCAGTTGGCATCCGTTGAATACAGAAATACGAGAGTAGCTGAGAATCGCGAGCTGATTGAGAAGCATGTGCGCGAAATTTTGCGATTGATCGGCGAAGATGTGGACCGCGAAGGTTTGTTGGACACACCTGCACGCGTAACGCGCATGTATGAAGAAATTTTTTCGGGCTACGACGCGGACCCGCGGGACGTGCTCGGTGTAACCTTTGATGAGCAGCATGAAGAATTGGTGATCATTAAAGATATCATCTATTACAGCCAATGCGAGCATCATATGGCGCCGTTTTTCGGCAAAGTGCATGTTGGCTACCTGCCGAGCGGGAAAGTCGCAGGGTTAAGCAAATTTGCCCGTTTAGTCGATGTCATCACCCGCAAATTGCAAGTGCAGGAGAGAATAACGTCCGAAATCGCCGACATTCTCGATGAAGTGCTGAAGCCGCACGGCGTGATGGTCGTTGTGGAAGGCGAGCATATGTGCATGTGCTCCAGAGGGGTCAAAAAGTACGGCAGCGAGACGATCACATCAGCGGTGCGCGGATCTTTCCGTACGGATTCAACGCTGCGTTCCGAGTTTTTATCATTGATCAATAGGTAATTCGTGAGTAAAGGGGTGTGCATGAAGACAAATGTCTTGTGCAGCATCCCTTTTTTTATGGAGAATGTGGCTGCATGACTTGTTGCCGAATAGAGGAATATAGTATTCTTTTATAAATAAATGGCCCCAGGGTGACTAGCGTACATGCTATAGCATAAACTGATCATAGCAAGTATACGAATCGCTAGGTGTACAATTCCGGGGGTTGGCAAGAGCACGAGATCACCAGAGGGGGCAAGCTGATGAAAAACATACGAAAATTTCGGCCCGGTGAGGCCGCTTCCTCTAAAGTGAGTGAAGAACGGGATGAATTTGAGCGGGATTACGCAAGGCTGATCCAATCACCGACCTTTCGGCGGCTGCAGGGCAAGTCGCAGGTGTTCGGAGCCGGTTCAGGTGACTATTACCGGACGCGGCTGACCCATTCGCTGGAGGTTGCCCAAATTGCCAGAGAAGTGGCGAAACGTCTGGAGCGGACGAACCCTTTTCTGCAAAAAAGAGAGCATCCGGGTCTCATCATTGACCCTACCGTTGTGGAGTGTGCGTCGATTGCGCACGATTTCGGCCACCCGCCTTTCGGTCACAAAGGGGAAGAGGTGCTGAACCACATCCTGCTGAAGGATCATGGTTTGAAATATGAGGGCAATGCCCAGAACTTCCGAATCCTGATGTTTCTTGAAAAAAGGGCGGGCAGTGAAAGCGGTCTGGATCTTACCGCGGCTGTGCTGCTTGGCATTAATAAGTATCCTTTCCTGCTGGAGGAAGAAGGCCGGCTTAAGGGGGTATACGCCTCCGAGTGGGAGATTATTCGGGAGCTGCGGAGAGAGTGGAACATGCCGGAAGGCTGCTCCACATTGGAAGCGCAATTGATGGATTTATGCGACGATATCGCGTACTCTACGCATGATATTGAAGACGGCATTCGTGCTGGCAAGATCCAGATGAACGCTACGTTTTTTGAGAATCAACGTTTGATCCGCCATTTGGTAATGGAAATTTTGAATGATCCCAATAAACACAAATTCGGCTGGGAGCACGTCGACATCGAGCAAATGGTCAAGAAGGTGCTGACCGACTATCTCGAGCAGTGGCAGCAGATTTTCGTCGAATGCAATCGCGAAGAATCGCGTACGCGCAGAGAGATGAAAGCACGTTGGGTCAGCTCTTTTGCTAGTCGTTTGGACATTCTGGACGATCCTGAACGAGGCTGGAAAAAGGTTGCGCTCGTCAAAGACGGAGCGGAGGATATGAATCTCCTGCGGACCATGGAGATCTTGAAGAAGCTGGCGTGGGTCACGCTGATCAAGGATTTCCGGGTGCTGCGCCTCCAGAAGCGGAGCGAGATCATCGTCGAGCGGCTGTGGGAAAGCTTTATCGATCAAGACAGGGGAATGTGGATCATTCCGCCTGATTGGATCGATAGCTATGAGCGCCGGAAGGGTAACTGGAGCTGGCCGCGGTTCGTCGCGGACTATATATCCGGCATGACCGACGCATACGCGGAAAAGGTGTATGCAGAGCTGTTCGCGAGCAAGTCCGGCTCGATCTATGAGATGGACTAGGCGAAAAAAAATATCGACCCCGCAAGGGGTCGATTTTATAGGGAGGAGGGAATACCAGCGTCAGTTAACAGCTGCTACAGTTTCTTTCGGCGTCAGACCATTAAGAAAGCTGAGAGAAGTGCGCACATACTTTTTGGGCTCTGCGCGGTATAACAATTCATGCTGGGCTTTGGGGATAATCCAAAGTTTGGATTGCGCGTTGTCTTGCACCTTGAAAATGTCCTCTACCATTTCATATGGAGCTTTGGAATCTTCCGTTCCATGAATGAAATAAATGGGCATTGAATAAGCGGTTGAAGTGACCTTTTTATAAGGAACCTCATGCAAGCTTACCCCGTTCAATAGAGGGAAAAATAAGCGGACGAGCGGTAGAGACGGGAATTTCGGAACATTCACTACTTGCTTCATATTGTGATAGAGCGTATCCGGATTCAGCATGAACGTGCTGTCCAGAATCATCCCTGAGATATCTTTACCATTTTGGAGAGCGGCTTGCAGCGCCGTTCCAGCACCCATTGAGAAGCCCCAGATATAAATAGGACCATTGGATAAATGCTTAACATAGTTAATCGCTCCCAGCAGCTCCTGTGACTCCTGAATACCACCGGTCATGATGCGTTCATTGCCTGGTTGAACATAGCCATAATCGAACATCAGTACATTGTAATTCTGCAAATGCAGCTCACGGGCTAAATTATAGAGTGGAACCCACAATTCCTCGCGATTACCGCCATAGCCGTGCGAGAAGATCACGGTTTTGTTGGAAGGAGCGGGAATGAACCAACCGTCTAAATTCGAAGTTCCGTTCAGACTTGGGAACGTAATGCTGCTGTAAGGAAGACCAACGGCTCTCATGGGATCCGAATGAAGCGGATCAATATGCGGCCGTGCCAGCGTCCATGCAATATAGGCGTGAAAAGCCAGCAACAACGAGGTACATAACGTCAGGAATGAGATCAGGATGGTGAGAACCAGCCTTTTTTTGCGCAAAAGCGGACGGGTAACGACCTGTTCGAGCGTAGGTTGAATTGAGCCTGGGGATAGTGATGTTGATGACATCGCAGTACCCTCCCTCCAGAAAAGTAGTGTGTTCAAATGGGCTGCTCTGAGAAGTTATAAGGAGAAAGGAATAATTATCTAAATTTTCAGATAAGTAATCTATTATCTTAATCTTATTCTGTATGCGCTTACAAGTCAATGAGGGTGCGGGAAATGTAAAGTCACTGTAACCTTTCTGTAACAATTCAAGAAACAGATGTTTGACCTTTACGCAACGTTGGAGTTTGGTTATACTAGATATAACTGGGTTTCATATAGTGAAACTATTTGATGCTTCCGCAGACAGTTGACTATGAAAGTGGTGTTCGTCATGGAAGATAATAAACTGACGGTGCGAGCTGTAGAGCGTGCTTTGGATATTATGCTCTGTTTTACCGAATCGACCGAATTGACGTTAACAGAAATTGCAAGTCGTGTTGATTTACATAAAAGTACGGTGCATCGGCTGCTTGCTTCTTTGGAAGGCAAGGGTTTTATTATGCGCGATGCCGCGACAGATAAATACAGACTGGGCTACCGGCTGTGGGAGCTGTCCGCGAACCTCTCGCAGGAGGGAGACCCCGGCATCATTTTGCTGCCGGAGATGGAAAGGCTGCGTGATCTCCTCGGCGAGACGATCTCGCTGTACGTGCAGGACGGCCTGGAGCGTATCCGCATCCAAGCCGTGCAGAGCAACCACGCCATTCGCCGTGTGGCCCCTGTAGGGGCGCGAATGCCGCTTTACGTCGGCGCCTCGAGCAAGGTGCTCGTCGCCTTCGCAGAGCCCGCTGTGCAGCAGCAGCTGCTAGCCTCGGCCGACTGGCCGACCGGGCTGGATCAGCAGGCGTTCCTGCAGCAGCTGGGCGACACCAAACGCGCTGGCTTCGCCACGAGCGTGGAAGAGCGCGAGCCCGGTGCGGCGGCCGTGTCCGCGCCGATTATTGATCGCGGGGGCCGGCTGGTGGCCGCCCTCGCCGTATCAGGCCCAGCGAACCGGCTTACGCTGGAGCTGATGCAAGAGCAGGCGCCGCTCATTATGGAAGCGGCGCGGCGCATGGGCACGATGCTGCGCTAGCGCATCGTCCCCGTAATCCTCTATCCAAGTACTTGGATAGAGGATTTTTTGCTTCTAGGAGGCCATACTAGAAGAGGGAAGGGAGTGGCAAGTATGAAGAACACCGCCTCGATGCTGGCGATCTGGATTAGTCTTGCCAGCAATATCGTACTGACTGCCATCAAAATTATCGTTGGCCTTCTTTTCAATAGCCAGGTGCTTATTGCCGATGGCATCCATAATGCCGGAGACGTCATTGCTACGGCGACGGCATACAGCTCTATGCGTGTTTCGTCTAAGCCCGCTGACGTGGACCATCCTTACGGGCATGGCAAAGCGGAGGTGCTTGGCGCTTTTATCGTTGCGATTATTTTAGCTGGAGCCGCCGTATACATTGGTTATCATTCTATTCATGCCTTATTCGAGCCAGCCGGTGAGGCGCATGTGATTGCTTTTATCGCAGCGGTCATCTCGCTCATCTGGAAGCAAGTTCTTTATGTGTACACGATGCGGGTTGGCCGTAAAATGAACAGCAAAGGATTGATCGCCACGGCCTATGATCATTTGGCGGATGTCTACGCGTCGATTGCCGCTTCAGTCGGAATCGGGCTGGCGCTGCTCGGGGATCATTTTGGCTACGGATTTCTCGCATATGGGGACCCTGTAGCCGGGATTATCGTCTCCATTCTAGTCTTGAAGCTGGCTTACGAAATGGGCCAAGACTCATTCGGTATTCTTATGGAGCGGAGCGTAAGCTCGACACAGATTGAAGAGTACGCGTCGCTAATCCGCTCTGTACCCGAGATCAAGCGGATTGACCGCTTGAGAGCACGCGAGCACGGTCATTACATATTAATCGACGCGCGGCTTGGCGTATCGGGTACATTGACCATCCAGGAAGGCCACGATATTATTCGCGGCATTAAACACAAAATCCAATCTGCGCATAGCGATGTGGACGAAGTACTGGTGCATTTGAATCCTTGGTACAAGGAGTCTACGTAACTTATAAAAAATGAAAAAACACCTTTCATCAGCGGCTCCAATTCGAAGCGGCCAGATGAGAGGTGTTTTTCATTGTTACTTGGCAAAAATATGATTGCCGATCTGAACCGTCTGCGGACGTGACCAGATCCACTTGCTTGTCGCTGTCTTTGGATTGAAGTAGTAGAGAGCACCACCGGTTGGATCCCAGCCGCGTACAGCATCCTGTGCAGCCTTGTATGCCGTGCTGTCCGGCGTCAACCAGTATTGCCCGTCATCTACGGCCGTGAAAGCGCCAGATTCAAAAACAATCCCTTCGATTGTATTCGGAAACTCACTTGAATTCAGACGATTCATAACGACCGCTCCTACTGCGACTTGTCCTTCATAGGACTCACCGCGAGCCTCGCTGTAGATCACTTTCGCCAGCATATCAAGATCCGTTTGATTAACCGAATACTTACGTAAGCTCTGCCATGTATTAGCACCAACAATACCATCAATCGTTAAGCCATAATTATATTGAAAATTACGTACAGCTGCGGCGGTAACAGGACCGTACACACCATCTAGCGGCTGTTGGTAATAGCCTAACATTTTAAGACGGAATTGAGCATCCCAGACGTCTCCGTTCTCACTGCCTGGTTGCAACGTTTCAGCCGTTGCGGCTGCTGTTGGATGGCTCCATTCGCTTACTGAAAAACCTAGACCAATCGAAGCGATCAGCATGACTAGGACGAGCCTTTTTAATGAGTTCATCTTCATCTCCCCTTTCGCTGTTACCCATTATAGGTGGGCAGGATAGGGGGCTCAACCCGCAGTTATTACCAATGTAAGTCAATCACTTGCGGCTCTAAGGATACAGCCGTCTCCAAAAATGCAAAAAATCCGAGAATGCCATACGGCAATCCCGGATTTCTTAGCTGTGTGTGTATTGCTTTCTTGATGGTTATCTTAGTTTTTCTCAGCCAAAATTTGGCGAAGAACGGTTTGCAGAATACCGCCGTTACGGTAGTAATCCACATCAACCAAGCTGTCCAGACGAACAAGTGCGCTGAACTCGAAAGTTGTACCATCTTCACGAGTAGCTGTCACTTTTACTGTTGAACCCGGTTGAACATCGTTGCTCAAACCTGTGATATCGAATGTTTCACGACCTGTGATACCGAGAGTTTTCCAGCTTGCTCCTTCAAGGAATTGAAGCGGAAGAACGCCCATACCTACAAGGTTGCTGCGGTGAATACGCTCGAAGCTTTCCGCGATAACGGCTTTAACGCCTAGTAGGAATGTACCTTTAGCCGCCCAGTCACGGGAGCTTCCAGTTCCGTACTCTTTACCTGCGATAACGACAAGGTTTTGTCCTGCAGCTTGATATTTCATGGATGCATCGTAGATGGACTCTACTTCGCCAGTTGGCAAGTAAGTTGTTACGCCGCCTTCTGTTCCTGGTGCCACTTGGTTACGAATACGGATGTTCGCGAACGTACCGCGCATCATCACTTCGTGGTTACCACGACGGGAACCGTAGGAGTTGAAGTCTTCTCTTTTTACACCATGGTTGATCAGGTATTGGCCTCCAGGGCTGTCAACTTTGATGTTACCTGCAGGGGAGATGTGATCCGTTGTAACGGAATCGCCCATGAGTGCCAAAGTTTTCGCGCTGCGGATATCCGCGATATCGTCAAGAACTGTGCCCAGATCAGTGAAGAACGGAGGCTCTTGAATGTAAGTGGAATTCGTATCGAATTCGTACAGATCCCCTTCTGGAATCGCGATTTCGTTGAAACGCTCATTCGCGCGGAATACGTTGTTGTATTTGTCGCGGAACATGTCAGGGCTCATTGCTACGCCAAGAGCTTCTTGAATCTCTTGGTTTGTAGGCCAGATGTCTTTGAGGTAGACAGGTTGATTGCTTTGGTCGTATCCGATAGGATCGTTAGCCAAATCAATGTTTACTGTACCTGCAAGGGCATAAGCAACAACAAGTGGAGGTGATCCAAGGTAGTTAGCTTTTACTTGAGCATGAACGCGGCCTTCAAAGTTACGGTTACCGGAGATAACGGCAGCTACTGTCATATCGTTGTCAGCTACTGCTTTGCTTACTTCTTCAGGAAGCGGACCGGAGTTACCGATACAAGTTGCACAGCCGTAACCTGCAACGTGGAAACCAAGTGCTTCTAGGGACTCAAGCAAGCCTGCTTTTTTGAGGTACTCAGTAACAACCAGGGAACCTGGCGTCAAGGAGCTTTTCACGAATGCAGGTTTTCTCAAACCGCGAGCTACGGCTTTCTTAGCCACAAGACCCGCACCTAGCATAACGCTTGGGTTGGATGTATTTGTACAGGAAGTGATCGCTGCGATTACAACGGAACCCGTTCCCATTTTAACTGTTTCGCCATTCGGGTAGACAACATCAACTTCTTCGTTGATTTTCTCTTCCGTCAGACCGTATCCGCCTTTGTCGATTGGCGTACGGATGATGGAGTTGAAGGACTCTTTCATGTTCGTAAGCTCAACGCGGTCTTGCGGACGTTTAGGACCAGCCAAGCTTGGTACTACGGATCCAAGATCAAGTTCGATAACATCTGTGAATACTGGATCTAGTGTGGAATCCGTACGGAACATGCCTTGTGCTTTGTAGTAAGCTTCTACAAGCGCGATTTGGTCTTCTTCACGGCCAGTTGATCTCAAGTAGTTCAATGTTTCGCTATCTACTGGGAAGAAACCGATTGTTGCGCCGTACTCAGGAGCCATGTTCGCAACCGTTGCGCGGTCAGCCAAGGAAATGTTGCTCAGACCAGGACCGAAGAACTCAACGAATTTACCAACAACGCCTTTTTTACGCAACATTTGTGTAACTGTCAAAGCCAAGTCAGTAGCTGTAGCGCCTTCTGCCAAGTGGCCTGTCAATTTGAAACCAACAACGTCTGGAGCTACGAAGTAAAGAGGTTGTCCAAGCATACCAGCTTCCGCTTCGATACCGCCGACGCCCCAACCTACAACACCTAGACCGTTGATCATTGTTGTATGGGAGTCAGTACCTACGAGGGAATCCGGATAAACGACCGTTTCACCATCAATTGTTTTTGTAGCTGCAACAGAAGCAAGATACTCCAAGTTAACTTGGTGAACGATACCTGTTGAAGGTGGAACTGCACGGAAGTTATCAAATGCTGTTTGTGCCCAACGAAGGAAACGGTAACGCTCTTCGTTTCTTTCGAATTCTAAGTTAATGTTCATGTCAAGCGCATCCGGGGAACCGAAAGCGTCAACCATGACAGAG
Organism: Paenibacillus anseongensis; assembly: GCF_009757995.1. NCBI lineage: Bacteria > Bacillati > Bacillota > Bacilli > Caryophanales > Paenibacillaceae > Paenibacillus > Paenibacillus anseongensis. The sequence continues at coordinate 45,484 of NZ_WSEM01000023.1, read as the reverse complement.
TGGTCGATTACAAGGTCTACAGGAACAAGCGGGTTGATCCGTTTAGGATCTCCACCTTCACGAGCCATTGTCGCACGCATTGCCGCAAGGTCAACGACGACAGGTACGCCTGTGAAGTCCTGAAGAACGATACGAGCAGGAATGAAAGGAATTTCTTTGTTGTCGTCACGGCCTTCAGCCCAGCCGGCGATTTGTTTTACGTGTTCGCTTGTGATCGCACGGCCGTCAAATTGACGGATAGCTGCTTCAAGCAAAACGCGAATGGAAACAGGAAGGTTGCTAACTGTACCGTGACCTTGGTTTTCGAAGTCAGGCAAGCTGTAGTATTGGAACGAATTCGTTCCGACAGTTAACTGTTTACGCACAGAAAAAGTGTCCTTGTTGGACATGGATAATTCCTCCTTTAATATCTTCATCCATTGGTTTCATCTAATGAAACTCAATTTCATTAATCCCCTAACTCAAGTATAGCGTTTCGCTGTGTTTGAGTAAAGATTTATTTCAATCATTTTTACCATCCAAATGTCATATATTGAATCAATTCAAAGCAAATCGGGCTCGTCCTATGATGACTGTTATTTTGCCGCAAACATGTACTTTCCATAAATAAAAGTTTCAATAAAGCTTGAACCCGGTAAGCGACGGCGTAGACAATTCGCACACAACTCGCACACAACTTTCCTGCCAAAACTTTTTAGGAGGGTAACCCCGATGTCCTGGAAAACAGCGCTCTACAATTACGTCCATGCTAAAAATCAGTCAGAGCTCGAAGGCTCCGCAGCACCGCTCCAAGCCTACTTATCAGACAGCGCTTATGTACGTAAGCAGGAGGTCAGGGTTCGCAGGCTCCTGGAAAGTTTTCGCGATCGCGATGCCAAGCTGGTGCGAGGGGAAACGAAGCTGCGCCTTACCGGCGTTAGAGAATCGGCGCATGGCGTTATTGCGGATATTGTGTTGCACCGGTTTATCCACTATCGCATCGGTTCCATCGACCACTTGGAGGAGCGCATCGAGCCGGAGCGAGTTGTGATTGACAGCGCAGCGAATCGTTGGCAGGTCAGAAGTACAGAGTCCCTGCAGGGAGAACAATCGCTTCCGAACAAGCCGCGGAGCGTCTTTTTCTCTGAGCAGGTGGATTTTGTGGAAGGCCTTCGCAGAGCACCCTCACTGCCGTATATCAACCATAGTATACTCAACAGCGGAGCCCAGGAATTCGTTCCGCGCAAAATCATTTATAACCGCGACAAAGCCGTCCAATATGCGGAAACGTGGTGGCAGACGCCCAACCCGAAATATGAGCAATTCGAAGTGGATTGCACCAATTATGTGTCTCAATGCCTCTTTGCAGGTGGGGCTCCAATGGACTATACTGGGAAAAGGGATTTGGGTTGGTGGTACGCTGGCAAAAGGGGCAACCAAGAGTTATGGAGCTTCAGTTGGGCGGTTGCCAATAGCCTGCAATCTTTTTTGGCGCATAGCCGCAAAGGGCTGCACGGTCATGAGGTTCATGACCCGCGCGAACTGCAGCCTGGCGACACGATTTGCTATGACTGGGACGGCGATGGCCGGTTTCAGCATAATGTTATTGTGACGGGCAAAGATGCGAATGGCATGCCACTAGTCAATGCACACACGTATAATAGCCGCAATCGTTACTGGGCTTATAAAGATTCGCCAGCATGGACGGAGCGGACCAAATACTTCTTCGTTCGGGTTGCAGATGAAATGTGAACGTAATATTTTGAAGGAATAGAACGACTAGACGGAGGTACGCAATGAGCGGCAAAATAAGAGTTGGACTAATTTATGGGGGGAAATCGGGGGAACATGACGTTTCTTTGCAAACTGCAATGGCCGTTATGAAAGCCGTAGACTTCACCAAATATGAAGTGGTACCGTTTTACATTTCCAAAAAAGGGGAGTGGAAAAGCGGCGCACCTCTCTTGGCACCCGTTGCATCGAAAGAGGAATTGACCTTCAGCAGCGGAGACTCCGCCAATGCACCTGTTTCTAATGCTCTGGCACCTATTTTCGGGGCTGTTCATGCGAAAGGCGATGTAGCGATCTCTTCCGCCGCGGCAGCTGGAACGAAGGAAGCGAGCATAGATGTTGTTTTCCCACTTTTACACGGTACATTTGGTGAGGACGGGACGATTCAGGGTTTATTGGAAATGGCGAATATTCCTTACGTAGGAGCAGGCGTGCTTGCTTCCGCCGTCGGTATGGATAAAGTCATGATGAAGAAAGTTTTTGCGCAAGAAGGACTTCCGCAATGTATTTTCCGTCATTTCACACGGACGGAGTGGGAAAAGAACCGCGCGTATCACCTCATTGAGCTGGAAACTGCGATTGGTTATCCGTGCTTCGTGAAACCGGCTAATTTGGGTTCCAGCGTCGGTATTTCCAAAGCGAGAAATCAAGAGGAGTTAATTCAGGCGGTTAGTTTCGCCTTCCAATACGATCGCAAAGTCATTATTGAAGAAAATATTGATGCCCGCGAGATTGAAGTTGCTGTTCTTGGGAATGATGAACCTCAAGCGTCAGTTGTCGGTGAAATTGTATCCTCGAACGAATTTTACGACTACAAAGCCAAATATGTCGACGGTAAATCCGCGATGGTCATCCCGGCAGATATTCCGGCCGAAACAGCTGAGCAAGTTAGACAGCTGGCCGTTCAGGCTTTCCTTGCTGTTGATGGCAGCGGCTTATCCCGCGTTGACTTCTTCCTAGGCAAAGCTGATCAAAAGATCTATATCAACGAAATCAATACGATGCCAGGCTTCACGCCTTACAGCATGTATCCACTGTTGTGGCAGGAATCCGGCAAACCTTATACCGAATTGCTGGATGATCTCATTCGTCTGGCAGTTGAGCGGCATACAGCGAAGCAAAGTATCCAATATTCTTTTGATGTGGAGTAGATGCTAATGGGATTCCAAACGGAGTTTAACTCGGTCTGTAAGTTCAAGTCCGCGCAGGAGCTCTTCGAGCTGCTGGAGTACGGCCGCGGCAAAATGGTGAAAAGCGGCTTCCGCGTGTTCCCGACAGGGCAGAAGGTCATTGCCTACACGCCTGATAATCAAGCGATCGCCATCGTCAAAATCCTTGCTTCGATCGCGGAAATCAATTTCCAAGGCGAAGAAGTAACGCAAGTGGAGATGGAGCTCGTTCGTCGGCTGACGGAGGAAGAGGCGCAGGTACAGACGAAGCTTGCTCATGAGATGTTTTTCGGTGAGCAGGCTTAGTTGGTGGTAGAGGAAGAGGAAGAGAAAGAGGAAGAGAAAGAGGCAGGCATCGTCCGTTAGGGACGGTGTCTTTTTTTGATTGGCGGCTCCTCGAAGCCCGTGGGGCTTTAGGGGTGTGCTTCGCTGCACAGAGTGCAAACATTTTGGCACCCCTCGGCCTTCCCTGGGCGTCATGCTGTGCTTCATTGCACTTTGTGCAATATGAAAGCGGATTATTGCTCGCTATGGCTGCCTTCGTTGCACAAAGTACACTCATTTTGGCGCTTGTTGCCCAAAAACTACAGTTTGCAGGCCCTAATGTTGCACAGAGTACAATATAGGAGAGGGTTGAGGGGGAATTGTGGTACTTATGTTGCATAAAGTACAACGAGGCCAACTGAAACGCCGAAAAAACTACGCAAACATGTGTCCAATGCGCCAAAAGTCTGCGTTAACGTTGTAAAACAAGCTTAAGATCCGTCGAAAGGGCCAAAAACCGTTCGTGGCCACTGAAGCGCCGAAAACTACGCAAACATGTGTCCAATGCGCCAAAAGTCTGCGTTAACGTTTTAAACAAGCTTAAGATCCGTCGGAAGGGCCAAAAACCGTTCGCGGCCGGCTGAACGTCAAAAAACAACGCTAACATGTATCCAATGCGCCAAGAGTCTGCGTTAACGTTGTAAACAAGCTTAAGATCCCTCGGAAGGGCCAGAAACCGTTCGTGGCCAGCTGAAACGTCGAAAAACAACGCTAATATGAGTTCAATGTGCCAAGAGTCTGCGTTAAGGTTGTAAAAACAAGCTAAGATTCGTCGGAAGAGCCGAAGACCGTTCGCGGCTAGCTGAACGTCGAAAAACAACGCTAACATGAACGGGTACGTCAGCCCTGGGCGATACAACGATAGATAAACGTGTTTTACATCGATACAGCGAGCAATTTTCCGGAGAAAACCCTCCACAAGATCTTCCTCACAGATAGGTACTATAAGAAATTAGTACTTATTCTCCAATCCAGCCAGAGCTACAATTAAAGCAGTAGACTTCACAGCAAGGGGATGAACAGGATGAAATTTACCGCCTACTGGCTTTTTAATATCGTGCTCGGCATACCGACGCCGTATGTGCTTATTTATATGATTTTCGGCTTCTACGGATTCATGGCTCCTTCTTCAACCGAACAAAAGTACATGGCGGCAGGGGCACTGCTCCTGTATCTTCTTGTATGGCTGTTTGGCAATTTGCTAACGTTGCGAAAAGAGGACCGCGCCACTAAGCTCGGCATGCTTGCGCTAAGTCCGTTACCTATAGCCATAACGGCTTTTTGCGGTTTTAAAATCATTGCTGCACTTTCCTAGCAGCATTTAATGCATGTGGCCACTGGAAAAAGGGTAACCTAACACAGGATTTTTACCTGAACTTTCTTGGGGGTTACATGTGCATGATTATTCGCCTTGGGTATGTGGCGATGTCGACGGTTGTCAAAAATGCTTCACCGTCTAAAACAATGACAGTCACGAACTTCAGCAAGCTGCTGGATCGGGAGGCTGCCATCCGGAAGCTGGAACGCTTAGGTGCGGAAAACTTGCATAATACATTAAGATTGCTACGTCATAACCGGGCTCACGATATCATGGTGTTCCGTTTCTCTTCTAGATTCATCCCCCTTATAGGGCATGAAATGTTAGAGGACTGGGACCCGATCCCGACGCTGTCGGCGGAGTTCGAGGAGTTAGGCGCCTATGCGAAGCAAGCAGGTATGCGCGTGAGCTTTCATCCGGACCACTTCACGGTCCTGAGCACTCCAAGAGAGGACGTCCTGCAGAAATCCATCCTTGATCTGGAGCGGCATAACGCGATGCTGAATGCGATGGGACTTGGCTCAGAGGCTATGTGCAACATTCATGTAGGCGGTTCGTACGGGGATAAAAAGAAAGCGGCAAAGCGATTTATCCAAAACTTTTCCAAGCTGCGCCCCGAGATTCAAAAGCGGATTACTCTGGAGAACGACGATAAAACATTCAATGCGCTAGAGACATTGGAAATTGCTGAAACAGTAGGAGCGCCAATGGTTCTGGATGTTCACCATCATGCCGTGAATAACGAGGGCGAAGATGCCGCTGAATTGTGGCCGCGTATACAACAAACCTGGACAAACGGACTCCCGCCGAAGATTCACGTCTCAAGCCCCAAAAGCGAGACCGATCCAAGAAGCCATGCCGATTACGTGGAAGCAGGGCCGCTTCTTGTTTTTCTGCGTGCGATTGCCCCTGTTACCCCAAGGCTCGATATTATGATTGAAGCCAAAATGAAGGATGAAGCGCTATTTCGTCTTATGGAGGATTTTAAACTCGAGGAAGGAATCGTTGTGCTCGATCAAGCCTCGATCCAGCTGTAGTGCTTCAGATTTATTTCTTGAATTGTTTGGCAAAATGGGGTACTTTTGAGATTGGGTATGAATGACGTTTAATCCAATGTTGAGAGGGGTTTTTCACGGCCATGAGTCAACTATTAACAGGAAAAAATATACTTGTCATGGGTGTTGCCAATGATCGCAGCATCGCATGGGCGATTGCTCAATCTTTAGCGGCACAAGGAGCAAATTTGGTCTTTACGTTTGAAAATGAGCGTGTTGAGGAACGCGTGCGCAAGCTCGCTGATACAATTCCAGGTTCGATGCTTATGCCTTGTAACGTAACGGTAGACGCTGAAATTGATACGCTGGCTGATACGCTTAAAGCGAAGTTCGGTGTCGTTCATGGCCTTGTACATAGCATTGCTTTTGCAAGAACGGAAGAATTGGACGGACTGTTCGTTGACACATCGCGTGATGGCTTTGCCTTAGCGCATGACATCAGCGCATACTCCCTTGTTGCCGTTTCCAAACGCATTTATCCGCTAATGACAGAAGGCGGCAGCATCATGACAATGACCTACCTTGGCGCTGAGCGAGCAATGAAGAACTACAACGTTATGGGCGTTGCCAAAGCGGCATTGGAAGCTTCCGTTCGCTATCTGGCGGCTGACCTCGGTCAATTCGGCATTCGCGTGAACGGTATTTCGGCTGGTCCGATTCGTACCTTGGCTGCCAAAGGCATCAAAGATTTCAACTCGATCCTGCGTCAAGTAGAAGAGAAAGCTCCGCTGCGCAAAACGACGGAAACAGCAGAAGTTGGCGATACAGCGATGTTCTTGATGAGCAACCTGTCCCGAGGCATCACGGGTGAAGTTATTTATGTTGACGGTGGTTACCACATCGTTGGAATTTAAGCCATTATAATGTCTAATGATAATCAAGAAACCGTATTGCCTACGCGGCAGTATGGTTTTTTTATTTGTAAAATGTCTGAAAATCTCCTTTTTTTATTAATAAATGTATAAATGTACGAATATTTTGGGATGAAACGCACTAGTATTTAAAACGTATAATTTACTATACTTAACTTACTTCTAAATCTAAATAAATTAAAAAGAAAGAGTTGATATAAGTGGTAAATGGTGAGGCGGAGCCGTTCGTCATCGGCAGTAAGAGTTTTACGGCAGTGGCTATCAATACGGCAGCCAAGGCTGGGCAATGGATCAAGAGCAAAATGGGCGATATCAGCCGTATTGATACGAAATTTTCTTCTCAGGACCTGGTGACCGAAGTGGATAAAGGGTCGGAAAAGCTTATTCGCAACTTGATCATGACGCATTTCCCGGATCATTCCATTCTCGGTGAAGAAGGCGTAGAGCCCGGTCCGGAAGCATCGGCCAAAGCACTTCAAGCCATGAGCGAGGAAGAATACTTATGGATCGTAGATCCTATCGATGGAACAACGAACTTTGTTCACGGGTTCCCGTTCTTCTCAGTTTCGATTGCACTCGCGCACAAAGGTGAGATTATTGTCGGTGTCGTTTATGACCCGTCTCGTGACGAGCTTTTCGTTGCCGAGAAGGGGAAAGGTGCTTATATGCACGGCAAAAAGACAGTCGTATCGCTCGATGGACAGCTGTCCAGCAGTCTGGTTGCAACAGGTCTTCCAGCAGATCGCAACGGCGCATTACCGATTAACCTGAAAGGTATTCAAGCGTTATCTCCCAAAGTGCGCAACCTCCGGATCGCAGGCTCCGCGGCGCTTCACTTGGCTTATGTAGCCTCAGGACGCCTGAGCGGCTTCTGGGAAATTGGTCTGAATGCTTGGGATATTGCAGCGGGCGCGTTGCTGATCCAAGAATCAGGCGGTAAGGTGACCGATACCGAAGGCAGACCTTACAATCTGGCGGTTCGCAACATACTGGCTACTAACAGCCAGATTCATGATGAGCTGCGGCAAGAGTTGGTGAAAGCTGAAGCTACCGGATTTTAGCTATTCTATGAGGTAGAAGAAACCTGAGACATACGTCTTGGGTTTTTTCTTCAGTTCCCCTATACATAGAGAAAATACTCTCTCGTCAGATTCTAATCTTACTATCTGGTACAAACGGTGGTTATACACTATAATATGAAATATATGCATTATTTAAACGTTTCAACTAACGATCAGGAAATGGATGGAGAACTTATATGACGACGAATTCACAATCGCAAGCGGTTACCGGACCTGACATTATTACCTTTGGCGAAACAATGGCGCTGCTGATGCCTTCCAACGGCAAAGGATTGGAGTACTCGTCTGAACTGCATAGCTTGTTTGGCGGGGCGGAAAGCAACGTGGCGATCGGAGTATCCCGCCTTGGAGGCAAAGTAGGCTGGTTTGGACGTCTTGGCAAAGACCCGATGGGCCGTTTGATTTACAAAAAAATTCGCGGCGAAGGTGTCGATGTTTCCCGTGCTGAACTGACGGCAGAAGCACCGACCGGGCTTATGATGCGCGAAATGCTCATGGGCAAAACGTCCGTCTACTACTATCGCAAAAACTCAGCGGCAAGCCAGATGAGCGTTAAGCATTTGGATGAAGGCTACATTGCTGGAGCGAAAATCCTTCATATCACGGGTATCACACCGGCGCTCAGCGAGTCCTGCAAAGAGGCTGCGTTTGAAGCGGTTCGATTGGCTCGCAAACATGGCGTCAAAGTTAGTTTCGACCCTAACCTGCGGTTGAAACTTTGGGGGATAGACGAAGCTCGTCCTGTGCTTCTTGAGCTTGCCAAGCTGGCGGATATTTTCCTGCCGGGCCTTGATGAGCTGAAGCTGCTCTACCAGACGGAGGACTGGGATGTCATTGTGGGCAAGCTGCGTGAATTGTCCGCTGTTTCCATCGTCAAAGGCGGAGAGAACGAAACTTATGTCGTAACCAAAGATTCGATCACAGCGGTTCCATATTTTAAAGCGGAGCAAGTGGTGGATACGGTTGGCGCAGGCGATGGCTTTTGTGCGGGATTTTTGGTAGGCTTGTCCAAAGAGTACGACTATGCGGAAGCGGTGCGTATCGGTAATCTGGTGGGCTCCTTGATTGTGCAAACCGAAGGAGACTGGGAAGGCGCTCCGACTTGGGAGCAAGTAGACGCAATTCTTAACGATGTTAAACATATAGAACGCTAATTCCATGCTTGCATAAGAAGGGGAAGATTCCATTGAAAAAATTGAAACTTGTTCAGCAAATATCAAGTGAAGGCGTCGTAGCCGTCCTGCGTGGAGAGACGCCGGAAGAAGTAGTTGAAATGGCGGATCAAGCCATTGCGGGAGGCATCAAAGTCATCGAAGTCACGATGACGGTGCCGTTCGCGCTGCGCGCAATCGAGGAGCTGGCGAAGCGCTACTCGAGTACAACGCAGGACGCTTCCAAATACGCGATTATCGGGGTGGGCACGGCCCTAGACCCGGAGACAGCGCGTGCAGCGATCCTGAGCGGGGCCGAGTTCGTTGTCGGCCCGTCGCTTAACCCGAACACGGTTGCACTCTGCAACCGTTACCGTGTACCCGTCATGCCTGGCTGCATGACGATTCAAGAGATTCAAACGGCGCTGGAGCTTGGCGTCGATATCGTGAAGCTCTTCCCCGGCAATCTCTACTCGCCGGCAATGATTAAGGCCATTAAAGGTCCGCTGCCGCAGGCGAACATTATGCCAACAGGCGGGGTCTCGCTGAGCAACCTCGGCGAATGGATTCAGGCCGGCGCTGTAGCCGTCGGCATCGGCTCCGATTTGACCAGCGAAGCGGTCAAAACAGGCGATTACAGCCTGGTGGCCAAGCGGGCAGCCCAATACATCGAGGCCTATCGAGCGGCCAAGAAGTAGAACGATGGCACATAACGGGGCGAAGCTGCTTTTGCAGGTAGATGATCTTCAGGCATCGATTGCCTTTTATACACAACAACTGGGCTGGGAGCTGCTCGAAAGAGCGGCTTCTGGTCCAGTTGCATTACTGCGAGTAACGACAGATTATGAGGCTGTATTGATTCAGCAAACACCCTCTGCTCAGCTTCTGGTGGAAGCACAGACTAAACTGGCAGCAGGCTGGCTGCAGAACAAACACTTTACTCCCAAGAAGGGAGATCTCATCTACATCGGCGTAGCTTCAGTGAATGCTGTGGAGAGTAATCTCCAAGCCAAAGGCTGTAAGGAGCTGCGAAAAGAAGAAAATCCAGGCCACATTCGTAAACTTTTTGCACCAGACATCGATGGACATACGTTTGTGTACTGGGAGGAGCTGCCGGCTACCCATGCTGAAATTGTAGACATGTATGCTGCGGGTGCTGACGAATTAGAAAGCGCAATAGCGGGATTGACAGAGGAGCAGTTGAACAAGTCGCTAGCCCCAGGTAAATGGACTATTCGCGAGCAAGTCCTACATTTGATCGACCTAGAGCTGGTTACGCTGCACAAAGTAAAATTCGCTTTGGCGGAGCCAGGGCGTGCCTATCAAGGCAACAGCTTTTCACAGGATGATTGGAGCATAGGATTGGATTACCGGAATCGGCCGATTCATGTTGAAGTCCAGTTGTTCCGGGCTATGAGGCAGCATATTCTTGGACTGTGCGAGCATTTGCCCGATGCCCTGGAGAGAACCGTCACCACGAAAGATCGTCATGAGTCTGTGGCACAGTTGCTAAAAATGATGGCAGGCCACGCTAAGCATCATATCCGAGCTGTGAATGAAATTCGTGAGCGGCATGATTGCTGACAAACGAGGAGTCAGAGGCTAGAAATTGAAGTGAAAAAGAATGCCAGAAAACCCCAGGTCCTAGACCTAGGGTTTTTATTGATTTTTGGAACATAACTTGTTAAAATAAAGATTGATTCAAATATTTTTGAATTGTAAACAGTTTTATCCTAATTTAATTATAGCACCAAAACCACCTCCATGTCAAATCGTAATAAAATGGTAAGAAAAGAGGCGTTGGGATGAGTCTGACAGATCAAGCAAAAGCAGCAGAAAAGAAAAGAGTGCAGGAAGTTACAGAGAAGATAACCGTCAAAATCACGGAACTGGAGGAGCAGGTCGGTCTAGTTCAATCTGATGTTGTTGAGATTCGTAAACATTATTGGGACGAAGTCACGATGGATATGAGTACGGCGGAAGATGCGGTAGAATCTATCGCCAGCATGAGGCAGCAATCAGAGGTGCTTTCCGAGCGAGAACGAACGCATCGACAGGCATCCAAAACATTAGGCAAGCTGAGAAAGCTCGTCCAGTCGCCTTATTTTGGTCGGATCGATTTCATTGAACGCGGTGAGCGGGAAGAAGAGGCTGTATATCTGGGCATTGCGTCTTTTCTGGATGAGGAAGCAGGTCAGTATCTTATCTACGATTGGAGGGCTCCCATCTCCAGCTTGTATTACGATTTTGCACCGGGAGAAGTCGCATTTACTACACCGAATGGCACGGTAGAGGGTCAAATGGTTTTGAAGCGGCAATTTGTCATTCGTGACCGTCACATCCATCTGATGTTTGATACTGGCGTGACCATCGGCGATGAACTGCTAAAGCAAGTGCTCAGCCGTAGTTCGGATGCGCAAATGAAGACAATTGTTGCTACGATTCAAAAAGAGCAAAACCGCATTATCCGCAACGACAGCGCCCAAATGTTGATCGTACAAGGGGCAGCAGGAAGCGGTAAAACATCAGCCGCATTGCAAAGAGTCGCGTACCTCCTTTATAAGCACCGGGATAAGCTGAGCTCGGATCAGATGGTTTTATTTTCGCCAAATCCGCTGTTTAATCATTATGTGTCTACCGTGCTGCCGGAGCTAGGCGAAGAAAATATGCAGCAAACGACCTACCAAGCTTATTTGGAGCACCGTTTGGGCGAGATGTTTGAGGTAGAAGATTCTTTTACACAATTGGAATACGTATTGACGAGGGGTGGTCTTGAACATGTGTCTGAGAGAACGCCAGTGATGGAGGAAGCCTATGAAGCTCGTTTGAGCGGAATTTATTATAAATCTTCAACTGCTTTTCTTGCCGTAATAGAGGCTTATAAGAAGCAGCTAGAGCAAATGGGGATGTTATTTAACCCTATTAAGTTTCGCGACAAAGAGGTGCTTAGCGCGGCTCGTTTGGTGCAGCAATTTTACAGCTATGATTCCACCATTCGGCTTCCTAACCGTTTGGAGCTGATGAAAGAATGGATATTAGGGCAGCTGGAGCTCTTCGCAAAAGTAGAAATTGAGGAAGCCTGGCTTGATGAGGAGATAGAGCTTCTCAGCAGTGATGAGTACCATCGTGCGTATATTAAGCTGCGCAAAATGGAGGGGGAACGTGATTCCTCTTTCGACGATTATGACCAGGAACGGCATTTGCTTGCTCGAAACGTCCTGAAAGAGCATCTAAAGCCTCTTCGAAGCGCGGTGAAGCAGCTTAAATTCGTTGATATGATCGGTCTTTATGGGCAGTTGTTTAGGGAGGAAGCGGATAAAAGGGAGCTGATAGCCGACAAGCCGCGCTATTGGTCCGAAATCTGCGGGCGGACGCTGGAGGAGCTGGCGCATACCAGGCTGCCTTACGAGGACGCTCCGCCGTTCTTGTACTTGATGGAAGCTGTCTGCGGCTTCCAGACGAACAGTGCCGTGCGCCACGTTATTATCGACGAGGCGCAAGATTATTCTCCGTTTCAGCTGGCTTACCTGAAACGGCTCTTCCCGCGCTGCCGCATGACAGCGCTCGGCGATTTGAGCCAGGCGATCTATTCGCACGCTTCCGCGTACAGCGAAATCGATCCGATCGCCGCTCTGTATGGGCCGGACCAAACGGAAGTCATCCGTTTGGTCCGCAGCTATCGCTCCACGCGCGAGATCGTGGAGTTCACCCGCGGCATCGTGCCTGGCGGCGATGCCATAGAGCCCTTCACCCGCGCAGGCAGCAAGCCGCGGGTGATCCAGGCCAGCGATCGCGGATCGCTGCATAGCCTGCTGGCAGCCGAAGCAGCGCGGCTGCTGGATGAAGGCTATGCCTCCATCGCGATCATTACCAAGACCGCGAGCGAGGCTGAGCTCGCGCATCAAGCCCTTACGCCCCTTATGCAGGTACCGCTGGGGCGTGTCACCAAACACAGCCCGACGTTCGAGTCGGGCGTGCTCGTCATCCCTTCGTATTTGGCGAAGGGGGTCGAATTCGATGCCGTACTCCTTTATGATGGTTCCCATCATCAGTACGGCCATGAGAATGAGCGCAAGCTGTTTTACACGGCTTGCACCCGGGCTATGCACGAGTTGTGTATTTTCGCGCTGGGGGACCCGTGTCATTTCATCACGAGCCAGCCGCAGGATACTTATGTGCTTACGGACAGCGGTGAGGATGTTTTTAGTTAGGATGGAAGGTACTATCGGCACTATCCCCAAGAGTCATGAGATTACCGTGGATAATAACAGAGATCGGTATTTGTGAATGACGTTCGGAAGTTTCTGAGTGAGAGGGATAGTGCCAACAGCCATCGCGAACCGCGAATCAGCGAACTCAAAGAACCCGGTACCGATCATCATAAGGTGCGCAGTAATCTGGGAAAGGTACTATCGGCACTATCCCCAAGAGTCAGGAGATTACCGTGGATAATAACAGAGATCGGTATCTGTGAATGGCGTTCGGAAGTTTCTGAGTGAGAGGGATAGTGCCAACAGCCATCGCGAACCGCGAATCAGCGAACTCAAAGAACCCGGTACCGATCATCATAGGGTGCGCAGTAATCTGGGAAAGGTACTATCGGCACTATCCCCAAGAGTCAGGAGATTACCGTGGATAACAACAATAATCGGATCTGTGAATGACGTTTCGGAAGCTTCTGAGTGAGAGGGATGGTGTTTATAGTTACGCTTCGGGTTGTGTTGGGTTGGGAGGTTTTCCTGAGTGAAAGGGATAGTACCAATAGCCATCGAGAACCGCAAACCCGCGGACTCAAAGAACCCGGTACTGCACATCATGGGGGGCGCAGTAAACCGGGGAAGGTACTATCGGCACTATCCCCAAGAATCAGGAGGAGCTTATCGTGGATAACAAATTGATCGGTATCTGTGAGTGACGCTCAGAAGCTACTGAGTGAGAGGGATAGTGTCTATAGCAGCACTTCAGGTTGTGTGAGTTGAGTCGGTGAGCTACTGAGTGAGAGGGATAGTGTCTATAGTTACGATTCAGGTTGTGTGAGTTGAGAAGGTGAGCTCTTGAGTGAGAGGGATAGTGTCTATAGCTGCGATTCAGGTTGTGTGAGTTGAGTCGGTGAGCTACTGAGTGAGAGGGATAGTATCTATAGCTGGCGCTTCAAGTTGTGTGAGTTGAATAGGTGAGTCCCTGAGTGAGAGGGATAGTGTCTATAGCTGGCACTTCAGGTTGTGTGAGTTGGGTTGGTGCGCCTTAGAGTGAGAGGGATAGTATCTATAGCTGGCGCTTCAAGTTGTGTGAGTTGAGTAGATGAGTCCCTGAGTGAGAGGTATAGTGTCTATAGCTGCACTTCGGGTTGTGTGAGTTGAGTAGGTGAGTCCCTGAGTGAGAGGGATAATGTCTATAGCTACACTTGAGGTTGTGTGAGTTGAGTCGGTGAGCTCCTGAGTGAGAGGGATAGTGTCTATAGGTACGATTCAGGTTGTGTGAGTTGGTCGGTGAGTTCCTGAGTGAGAGGTATAGTGTCTATAGCTGCGCTTCAGGTTGTGTGGGTTGAGTTGGTGCGTTCCTGAGTGAGAGGGATAGTGTCTATAGTTGCGCTTCGGGTGTGTGAGTTAGTTGGAGAGTCCCTGAATGAGAGGGATAGTGTCTATAGCTGCGCTTCAGGTTGTGTGAGTTGAGAAGGTGCGCTCCTGAGTGAGAGGGATAGTGCTTATAGCGACCCTTCAGTTTGTAAGTAGAGCTGATACTCCCTTGTGCGAATGGGATAATACCAATAGCTACGCGAGCCGCGAATTGCAAACTCAAAGAACCCGGTATCGCACATCTTAGGATGCGCGATAACCGGGTTGCTTTGAGTTGGTCCCTCTTTCTGACGTTGGAGGGGGCTTGCGTTACTTGCTGCGTTCCGCGTCGTACTCACTGGCGAATTCGGCCAGAGACTTCACCTTACCATGTGGATGTCTAGCTTGTTTGCGGCTTTTCCATGCAGCTTCTTCGCGGCGTTTCGATTGGCTCATAGCAAAAAACCTCCTATGGTATGCGGATGGGTGTTGCACTTATAACGTGTGATTTGTAGGGTTCTTTTATGCAGAAAAAAAGCTCCACAAGACCTCAAGGGTCCTGTGGAGCTTTGCTTTATCTATTCCGTAGCAACGGATTGGTCAGCTTGCATGTTGACCGGGGAGATACGGATGAAGTTAGCTTCAAGATTGCTTAGCAGACCGTCGATTTTGGCTGCGGCATCCGTTTGACCGGAGTTAGCAAGCTCTGCGCGGTAAGCTGTGAGCAATTCAGTAAGGTCTTTGATACTTTGTACGCCAACTGACTCAATTTTAACTTTTGCGCCTTTGGCAATACGACGTTCAATAGCTGCTTGGTCTAGACCCATTTCTGGTACGAGACGTTGGTAGATAACCCCACCTGTCATCCCTGCACAAATCCATGGACCCGGATCGCCCATAACAACGGCACGGCCGTTTGTCATGTATTCGAACGCAAAGCCTTTGAGGTTCGCACGAGCGGCAAGTCCGCCGAGCTCATCTCGCAGAGGTGTCGTGATTTCGCCGCCGAATACAACATCTGCACCGGAGAAACGGATACATGCACGTGTATCTGCGCTGCCTTGAATCAAGAACAAGCCTTTTTGTGCACCGTAACCGAACGATTTACCAACGCTACCGTTGATGAATGTGTTGTTTTTGCCAAGTGATTTCACGATGGCTACTTTACCACCGAACGCCATTTTACCCAGACCATCTTCGGCACCACCTTGAACGGTAATGTCAACGCCGCGGGCATTGAAGGCACCTAAGCCGTTACCTGGAACCGAACCGTCAACGAGGTTCAAAGCGATAGCTGGCAGTTCATCGTAGCTGCCGTCGAAACGGTCTCTTACGCGATGGCTGGAATAACGAGTTCCGAGAATACGGGACTCAGCATCCACTTTGGACCAGTTGCGAACGATTGGAGCGTCAAACGCCAAGGATTCAGGGAAGAATTCCAGACCTTCTGCACCAGCCGCGATACGGATATCAGAGGATACTGCTGCTTCTTCCATCGCTCTTTCAGCATCAGAAACGAACTGAAGTGGAGCAGGGCGAAGAATGTCAGACAGATCAATGCGATCCAAGTGGCTGATTTGCTCAAGCAGGTCAGAACGTCCTACCAGGTCTTGCAAGCTAGTGAATCCGAGGGAAGCAACAACTTCACGTACTTCTTCGCCAATACCGCCAAACAGACGAACCAAGCTGTCAACAGCAACGTCAAATTGACGAGGAACGAAACGGCGAAGACCTTTTTCCTCAGCTTCTTCCATAGAATCGATTTGCGTTGCGATACCAACGTGGCAAGTGTCCAAGTGACAGCCGCGGCATGTTGTACAACCGATCGATTGCATTGCGATACTACCAAATCCGGCGCGGTTCGCACCGAGCATAACCATTTTAACAACGTCAGCGCCTGATTTCAGACCGCCATCAGACCACAGCTCTACGCGGTGACGAAGACCAGCTTCAATCAAAGCCACGTGGGCAAGCTTAGTACCGATTTCTGTAGGAAGACCAACGTGTGTCAAGGAGTGAATACGAGCCGCACCTGTACCGCCGTCAAAACCGGAAAGCGTAATAACGTCAGCGCCTGCTTTGGCAACACCCACCGCAATTGTACCGATACCTGGTACGACTGGGATTTTTACGATAATTTTCGCTTTGCGACCGCTAGCTTCTTTCAACTCGGAAATGATTTGAGCCAAATCTTCGATCGAATAGATATCATGGTTATTCGAAGGGGAGATCAGGTCCGAGCCGATTGTTGCATTACGAGCTGCAGCGATTTTGGCTGTAACTTTGGAGCCTGGCAAGTGACCACCTTCACCCGGTTTAGCACCTTGACCGATTTTGATCTCAAGGAATGCAACCGCGTTAGCCAGTTCAACGTTAACTCCGAAACGTCCGGATGCCACTTGTGCACCGCGCGTTTTTTTGTAGCGTCCAAGCATATCTTTAATTTCTCCGCCCTCGCCGTTCATGGTTACCATGTTCAGGCGTTCGCCGGCTTCAGCGTAGGCACGGAAAGCTGTTTCGTTCTGTGAACCGAAGGACATGGAGGAAATCAGCATCGGCAAGGAATGACCGCCAATGGAGATATCAACCTTCGATGGATCAAGCGCCTTGCGGCCTTCTCCAAGTGCTTTCTCAACATTGAATCCAGCAATGTGACGAATGGAGATCGGGTTTTTCTTCTCTTCTTCACGCAGTTTGTCGCGGTAGTCGCCGTAAGAAGCGGCTCCTGAAGCAGCATCGCCTAGCGCTTTCCACATACGTTGGAAGAAACGGAAGTTTTTCGCCGCTTTTGCTTTCGGATTCGTGTAATCGTTGTAACGAGCTTCTGCTTCAGCTTCGAGCTGTGCAAAGCCTGTTCCACCTTTTTCACTACCCAGGTAGTTCACGATATCAAGCACCTCTGCCACTTCCGGGTGGAAGCCGATGGAGGAGAAGAAACGTGTATAACCACGAAGCTCATGTGTTCCGATCGTGGAGATTACTTTCTCCAGACCTTTCGTAAGAGCTGCATAAACTTTACGTGCTGCTGCTGCGTTGCCTTCTTTATCAGAAGCAGTGGAGAACAACAGGTAAGGTGAAATCACGTCGGCACCAAGACCACAAGCTACCGCGATATCATGCAGGTTGCGAATCGCTGCGGAACGAAGCACCAATGTCACGTGACGGCGCAGGTTGTCGCCGAAAGTAAGCTTTTCCGCACGAAGTGCGATATCGATTTTGGATACAACTAAGTGAGGCTCAAGCCACAAACGATCGTTTTGGTGAGCTTCTGAATCGTCAAGAATGATAAGTGCAGCGCCAGCACGAGCAGCAGCGATAGCGTCAGCAGCCAAAGCGTCCAAACCAGCGCCAAGAGATGTTCCTCTTGCAAAAGTCGTGGAAAGCACGGCTACAGCATTTTCACCTTGTGCACGGAACAAAGCAACCAATTGCTCATAGGAAGGTTGGGACAGATGCTCTTCGCTATCTACACCGTTCGTACCTTCGAGTACAAGCGGAGCAAGAAGCTCAAGACGCAGATTGCTATCAACCTGAGAGTAAACCGGTGTACGCGAACCTGCAATCACGCGAGTCGAGAAATGTTCCATTTCACGGTCACGGTCAATCGCCGGGTTGGTAACAACTGCAACGCTCTCTTTAATGAAGTCAGGCACGTTTTGACGTTCCCATGCAATAGCAGCGTGAGGGGAGTCGTGGCCCAGGGAGCGGATTGGCTCAGCGCCAGTTTCGGACATAGTTTCGATATAAGAAATACCGTCGCGATCCCAACCAAACGCACTGTACAATTGATCCGTTGCTACAACATTATCGTTGAGCTCGGCTTGCGTGTCTGTTTTGGAAGGGTTCAGATATTTACGAAGTCCGTTAATGTTCAAACGTTTGCTTGCGCGCTCATAAACAAGTGACTGTACTTCATGGTAAGGAATGACTTGAACATGTTCACCTGGTGTAAGCACAACGCCGACTTTCTCACCTGGTGCGATAGGCTTCGGATCAGCAACCATGTCGCCAACCGTGATAACGCCTTGCTCCGAGGAGAAGTACAGGGAAGATTCGCTTTCAACCATCCAAACAGGACGTAGACCAAGAGCATCAACGCTGAAAATACATTCGTTGCCGTAACGGGAAACGATACCTGCAGGACCTTGAGCGAAGTGGCCCCAAACTTGACGGAAGTAAACATAAAGATCTTGAAGTTCCGGACGGAATTGTTTCATTTCATTAATAATAGGAGGGAAAACCATTTCCATGGCTTCGAAAAGTGATAATCCAAAACGGTGAATGAATGTTTCAATCGTTCTGTTCATGTCTTGGGAGTCGGAACCACCACTAACGAGCGGAACGCCAACCATATCTGCTTCGAGACGAAGTTTTTTAACGGTGTTAATTTCACCATTGTGCCCTAGCAGGGAGAATGGTTGAACGCGGAAGAAGCTGGACAGTGTGTTCGTGGAATAACGGTTGTGACCGATTGTAACTTGGGAAGCGAAAAGCGGATCGCGTGTGTCGTTAAAATATTTCGGAAGAATGCTTGCAGCGCCCAACACTTTGTAAGCGGAAGTTACATTGCTTAATGTTGCAACGTGAACGTTGTAGCGGTCTTCAATCGCGATATGCAGCTCAAAAAGGTGATCTGCCACTTGACCTTCTGTTTTGTTGCTGATTGCAGCGATTTGCCAGAATGTAGGCTCATCGTTTAAACCGTTAGGACCAAGAACGTTGCTATCTACTTGGTTTTCTTGCTCGAGAATGATGGACACATCGTGGGAAGCAAATAGCTCACGGATGCCATTCTGAATCTCGGTAACGGTCAGGTCAAGTTTGCGCGGAACAAAGATATGTCCAACAGAAAAACGGTTATCATAAGCAAGTTTGCCGTCTAGACCCGCATCTGTTAATTTCTTTTCCCAAAGAGCGCGTGGAATGTCAGTTAAAATACCGCAACCGTCGCCTTCACCGTTAATAAATCCTGAGCGATGTTCCATTTTTACAAGGGCATCAATCGTTTTTTGGATGTTTTCACGGGTAGGATGACCGTTCTTTTCAATAATACAAATAATTCCGCAGCTGTCGTGTTCGGTTCCTAGTAGATCTTGAAAACGGCCTTCATTACGCATAATTTCATTCATTGCTCAGGTCAGTCGCCTGACCGTCACCTCCCCTATATATTTAACTCCTCTTTCACTACTTTGCTTGCATTTTAGCATTAATGAGCCCGCAACTCTTAGCATTTTCAATGGATGACCGGAAACCGATCAAAAACGAAATATGCGAGATTTTGAATAAAAATGCAATTTAACTGAATAGCATGCCAATTTCGAGGAAATGGCTCCCTTGAAATCAGTCAAGAATCGACCCGTCATAAAGTAAGGCATCACACACAAAAAACGAACGTGAATTTGTAAATCATGCCCTAACTTTCTAGGAAAATACTGCGAAAACAAGACTTTTCGTTAAAAGGGTAAAAGTAATCTTAGAATAGCACGAAAATGTTCATCCGACAATAGTTGCAGAGCGAAAACAAAAATGTAAGCGTTACCTTTCGTGTATAATGGTGAATAAAGGTAATTTGTTTAATGCTTGGCTCCCTCTTAAAATACGAACGAACTATGTTCTTGTTAGGAACATAGTTCGTTTCTGGGACATGTTAGCAAATATGGATAGCAGAAAATACCTTGTGCACCGGGGCATGATTTCATGTTTTTTTATACGCAATCGTAGTAATTGTGTGTATTTTCGAAAAAATTTAAACATTAGCGAGTTTTCATTATTTTAAAAGCGTGATCCACGGCATCCAGAGTCTGGGCGATGTCATCTTCCGTGTGGGCAATGGTTGTAAACCAAGCTTCATACTTCGAAGGAGCGAGGTTGATGCCTTGCTCCAGCATAAGCCGGAAGAAGTCCGCGAAGCGTTCGCCGTCCGTATCCTGCGCTTCGTCATAGTTCGTGACGGGATGATCGCAGAAGTGGGTGGAGAATGCGCCGCCGATACGGTTCAGCGTCAAGGCGATGCCGTGTCTCGCAGCGGATTCCGCGATGCCGCCTGCAAGCGTCGCGCCATGCTGCTCGAGCTTGGCATACACATCTGCCTGCTGGAGCACCTCCAAGCAGGCGATGCCGGCCGAGATGGAGGCGGGGTTCCCCGCCATCGTGCCGGCCTGATACGCAGGTCCGAGCGGAGCGACCTGCTCCATCACGGCCTTGCGGCCCCCATAGGCTCCGATCGGCAGTCCGCCGCCGATCACTTTGCCCAGGGCCGTAAGGTCTGGCTCGACGGCGGCGAAGCGCGCCGCCGCCTCGGCTGTGCCGCCCTCCACGAGAGGGAGGCCGGGGTAAGTCTGTGCCGCTCCATAGTGGAAGCGGAACGCCGTGATGACCTCGTCGTAGATGACGAGGGCCCCGTGTTTGCGAGCAGCTGCGCAGAGCTGCTCGAGGTAGCCGGCATGGGGCATGACCATGCCGAAGTTGCCGACGATGGGCTCCACCATCACCGCGGCAATCTCTCCGTTCCATCGCGCGAGCGCGGCTTCCAGTGCCGGAATGTCGTTGAACGGCACGGTGATGACCTCTTGCGCGATGCTCGCAGGCACGCCGGCGCTGTCCGGCGTGCCGAGCGTGGACGGCCCGGAGCCGGCCGCCACAAGCACTAGATCGGAGTGGCCGTGGTAGCACCCGGCAAACTTAATGATTTTGGTGCGCCCGGTGTAGGCGCGCGCCACGCGGATCGTCGTCATCACGGCCTCGGTGCCGGAGTTGACGAAGCGCACTTTGTCCAGCGATGGAATCGCGGACTTCAGCATTCGCGCGAACTCGATCTCGAGTTCGGTCGGGGTGCCGTACAACGTGCCGTTCTGTGCGGCGCGGCAAATCGCCTCGGTCACGTGCGGATGCGCGTGACCGGTAATGATAGGGCCGTAGGCGGCGAGGTAGTCAATGAAGCGATTCCCGTCTACATCCCAGAAGTGTGCGCCTTGCGCACGCTTCATGAAGACGGGGGCGCCGCCGCCGACGGCTTTGAATGAGCGGGAAGGGGAGTTGACCCCGCCCACGATGTGTTGCAGTGCTTCTTGATATAATTGCTCGGAGTTTTTGCGATTCATAAGAAGTAATCATTCCTTTATTAAGTAGTATGTATATTGGACGGTAACTAACGGACTCAGGAGGCGTTATTTCCACTATTGAGCGTAAATATTGGATGTAACGGAGCCCTCACTGATCTCATAAAAAGCCCCTACTTGAGGGGCTAAAGCCCTGTACCAAGTAGAGGCGTGTAAATCTTCAGTCGCTTGCTTTGCCGTTATATCTTCGTAAGCCACCAGTCGCTCACTGTGCCGTAGTTTCGTCGAAAGCCTCTAGCCGCTCACTTTATTCCTTCGTAATCCTTAATCTCTTACTTCGCCGTAGTTTTCACAGAAGACTTCGGCGTTGGTGAAGGCGATGGTTTGGTTGGACCAGTGTCTGCGTCCGCCTTGCCGGCAAATAAGTCCTTCACATACTGCTGCAGCTTATCTTTGTTTGCCGTAATGACGGCAGCTCCCCGGACGTTTTTCTCGACGACCAGATCCGTCGGCGGAAGCTGGGAGGAGACGATGCCATCAGCTTTGGCTTCAAAGCCTAGAGAAGCGAGCTTCAGCATATCTGTCACGCTTAGATTCGTGTCAATGTAAGGATCCATTGCATTCAAAATCTTTGGCAGTTTAATGAGAGAAGATGTTGTTTGCATTTTCTGCGCAACGGCCGTCAGGAATTTCCTTTGGCGTTCTGTACGTGAGAAATCCGATAGAGCGTCGTGCCGGAAGCGTACATACTGCAGGGCTGTTTTGCCATCGAGATGCTGTAGCCCTTTTTTCAAATTAATATCATAGACATGGTCATCTTCCGAGTCGGTATACTTCATATCTTTTTCAACGTCGATATCAATACCGCCCACGGCATCAATGAGAGCGATGAACCCTTTAAAATCGGTATAGACATAATACTGAACCGGGATGCCGAGCAAGTCGCTGACGGTTTTCATTGCTAAGTTCGGACCGCCTGTCGTAATCGCTGTATTGATGCGATCTTCGCCTTCGCCAGGGATTTTCACATATGTATCACGGAGGATCGAGAAGAGGTGAGCCTTCTTCGTTACCGGATCAATCGACGCGAGCATAATACTGTCGGACCGGGGCAGTTCATTCTTCACCATGCCGCGGGAATCTCCGCCTAAGAGTAAAATGTTCACTCGATTCTTGCCTTCCCATTTGGGAGGGGTGTATTTCTCACCCTTGTCTTTGACCGTCTGGGCGATAAGGGGGGTGCTGCCTTTCGGCGCATCCGGTTTGTTGGAAATATTTTGCGCAAAATGATAAAAGGAATAGGAATAATAACCAGCCACCATTATCAGGAGTAAGCCGATCAGGAGCAAGGTTCGTTTAATAATTCTCATGGTTCTGCGCTCCTTTCTAAGGTAGGGATAATCTGTACTTTTTTTTCTTACAGAATTCATGTATCATGGGTTTGGTGCCTTGTTGTACATTTTATCTTTATGATCCATATTATAGATGCTACGAAACTTCGATAGCAAGTTACGGCGAATTTTGCCGTTATATGTAGCCAAGTGTAGCCGAGTCTACCTAGACAGGAGGAAGTTCATGTTAGCCATTGATGTAGAAATGCTTCGCAAAGAATTTCAAGTTCAGCAGAGCCGTGGGGGCCTGAAGGGCGCCTTTCAAGATTTATTCCATAGAGAGTACAAACATGTTACAGCCGTGAAGGACATTAGCTTTCAAATTCCAAAGGGCGAAATTTGCGGATATATCGGTGAAAATGGCGCCGGTAAATCAACCACGATCAAAATGCTGACCGGCATCCTCGTACCGACCTCCGGACATATCAAGGTCAATGGTTTCGTTCCATTTAAAGAGCGCGAGAAGTTCGTTGCCGAGATCGGCGTCGTATTCGGCCAGCGTAGTCAACTTTGGTGGGATATCGGTGTCGTGGAATCTTTTCAATTGTTGAAAAAGGTATACCGAGTCTCTGAAGCCGACTACAAAAAGCGCCTCGACGAACTTGTCGACCGCTTGCAACTAGCTGATTTACTGTCACGACCTGTCCGTAAATTGAGTCTGGGGCAGCGGATGCGCTGTGAGCTTGCCGCTTCGCTGATTCATAATCCGGCGATTCTCTTCTTAGACGAACCAACCATTGGTTTGGATATCGTCGTGAAAACAGAGATTCGAGAATTCTTGAAATCACTCAATCAGCGCTATGAGACAACGATCCTGCTGACTACGCACGATTTACAGGATATTGAGGCGCTTTGCTCGCGTGTTATTATGCTCGATGACGGCCGGATTATTTATGACGGCGGCCTGGAAGAACTGAAAGCCAAGTGGGGCAAAGGCAAGGAAGTTGTGCTCCAGTTCGAGCATCCAATCACACTGCCGCGTCTGCAAGAGCTGACGAAAGGACTGGATGTGGCGTGGCAGCTTGAGAATGAATTGTCCGCCAAGGTGTTCATTCCTTACGAACGTGCGAACGTATCTGAAGTGCTAAGCCGAGTGGTCGGCGTGGTGCAGATTCAAGATATCAAAATCAATGAAACCAACACAGATGACATCGTACGAGAAATCTATAAAGCAGGTTCAGCTGATGTGAAACGTCCAGAGGAAACCAAGCAGCCAGAGGGAGCCTTCACACATGCTTAGTGCTTATCTGGAAGTTATTCGCATGCGATTTCTCATGATGCTTGCTTACCGGGTGAACTACTACAGCGGCATTTTGATCTATGCACTCAATATTGGCTCCTATTATTTTGTTTACAAAGCCATTTATGGCGGGCAAGAGATGATTGGCGGTCTGACACTGGGCCAAATGACGACGTATGTAGCGGTTTCCTGGATGGGGCGCGCCTTTTACTTCAATAACTTGGACCGGGAAATTGCCAATGAAATTCGAGACGGCAGCGTGGCGATTCAATTCATTCGGCCGTATAATTATGTATTTGTGAAAATGATGCAGGGACTCGGTGAAGGCGTCTTCCGTTTGCTGCTTTTTACAACGCCTGGCATGATTTTCATCTGGCTGTTACTGCCGATTCAATTTCCTAGTGATCCAGGACTATGGGTGATCTACTTTGTGATGTTGTTTTTCAGTTTCCTAATTAATACGCAGCTTAATATCATTACCGGGTTGTTTGCATTCTTCCTTGAAAATAACGAAGGTCTGATGCGCATGAAGCGCGTTGCGGTCGATTTGTTTTCAGGGCTTATTATTCCGATTTCCTTTTTCCCGGGGTGGTCCAAGTCCATTCTAGAGTGGCTTCCGTTTCAAGCCATTACGTACTTGCCGAGCGCCGTGTTCACAGGGAAAATTGCAGGTGCGGCTATTTATCAAAATCTTGGCGTACAGGTTCTGTGGTTCGTGCTGCTGCTCGTTCCCATGGTTGTTCTCTGGGTCAAATCCAAAACGCGTTTATTCGTGCAGGGGGGTTAACACATGACATTCTACATCTCCCTAGTTGCTGAGTATCTGAAAAACTACATGAAAACCCGCCTCACCTACCGATCCGACTTCTGGATTGATGTGATTTCCGATTTGATGTTCAATGGGCTCAACTTATTCTTCATTCTCGTCGTTTTTTTGCAAACGCAATCGCTTGGCGGCTGGAATCAAGAACAAATTTTGTTCATTTACGGCTATTTTATGATCCCCTATGGCATATTCATCACTTTTTTTAATCTGTGGGGCTTCAGTGAACGATATATTGTTAAAGGGGAAATGGATCGTATCCTGACCCGTCCGGCTTATAACTTATGGCAGTTGATGCTGGAGAATCTCAGTCCATCGTCTTTGTTCAGTGCGTTGGCCGGGTTGATTGTTATGATCTACTCTTGGGTCAAGCTAGGGCTTCCGTTCCATTGGCATGATCCGCTGATTTTTATCCTGATGGTTGTGGGTTCGATTCTCATCTATGCTGGCGTGTATATCTCGCTGACGGCGCTTGGTTTTTACTCTGATGCGCCAACCGGCATCCTGCCGCTGATTTGGAACATCCAGAACTACGGGCGTTATCCGGCCACGATTTACAATAAGCTGCTTCGCAGCATTTTGACGTGGATTTTGCCGTTCGCGTTCGTTGGCTTTTATCCTGCGGCGTATTTCATCGATCCGGCGAACTGGAAGTGGTTCGCGCTGCTAACGCCGATTATGGGCGTGGTTTTCTGCTTTATTGGTATTACGATTTGGAATATTGGCGTGAAACGGTACCGCGGCGCGGGATCGTAATGCTCAGGCCTCTAACTCTGCATATGCGGGTTGGAGGCTTTTTTGCGCTGCGCTGGCCCAACTTCACGCCTTTTTGTCACAAAACACAAGCCTCATTCGCCATATGTACTGAAAAGACAAAACGGAGGCGATGGAACATGACGGAGTTGCATAAACTGGGGCAATACGATACAGCTGTAATCGGCGGTGGCTTGGCCGGTCTAATCGCGGCGATCGAATTAGCAAAGGGCGGGCAATCGGTCACTATTTTGGAAAAAGCGGCACGCTTGGGAGGCCGCGCGATGACGAATAAGAAGAACGGCGCCTTCTTCAATCTAGGCGGGCATGCCATATATCGTGCTGGTCAGGCGTACGCGATTTTGACGGAGCTGGGAGTGCGGCTGGACGGGGGGAGTCCGTCCTCCAAGATCATGGCGTTGTGGAACAACCAAATCGTTCCCATGCCTGCGAATCTAACCAACATGCTGACTTCGAAGCTGCTGACATGGTCGGGTAAAATGCAGCTCATGCAACTCGTGATGAAGCTTTCCAAAATGGATGCAAGCCGCATCCCTGACAGGAGCCTAAGAGACTGGGCGGAGGCGGAAATTTCGGATCCGATGGTCCGTCACGTTTTTTACTCGCTATGCAGAACAGCTACTTACGCGCAGGATACCGATTTTCAGCTGGCGGGACCGGTGCTTGCGCAGTTGCAGCGTGCGTTAAAAGGTGTCCTTTACCTCCATGGCGGCTGGCAAACGATCGTGGATCAGCTTAGAGAACTAGCTGTCAAAGCAGGTGTGCAAATCGTAAGCGGCAAAGATGTCAAAGAAATTGCACTTGAAAATGGCAGGGTTCAGAAACTGTTGCTGGCCGGAGCCGAATATATTCAAGCCTCTAATGTTATCAGCACCGCTTCACCGTCTGAAACTTATAAGCTTGTAAGTGATACAGCTGACCGTACTTTGCTCAAGCAATGGAAGGATCAAGCTCGTCCGTCCATGGCGGCATGCTTGGATCTTGGGTTGAAGAAATTGCCGGAAGGCGGGCGAAACGTGGCTATGGGCCTCGATCAACCGATTTTCTTCTCTCACCATACGCTGAATACGCAGTTGAGCGATAACGGAACCTTGGTTGTGCATTTGGTGAAATACAACGGCCCGGGAGAAAGTGATCCGAAGGCCGACGAGCGCTTGCTCACCGAAGCTATGAACACCCTTCATCCAGGTTGGGAAAATGAGGTTGTGGCACGGCAGTTCCTGCCGAATATCACCGTTGTCCATGACACGCTGCATCGGGGAAGGTCCAGCCGGTTCACAGGGCCGGCCGTTGAGGGAGTCCGCGGCCTCTATGTGGCCGGAGATTGGGTTACGCACGGCGAAATGCTCGCCGATGCTTCAGCGGCAAGTGCCAAGCGCGCGGCGCACGCTATTTTAAAGAACTATGTGATGGCGTAAAATGGAAATAAGCAGGAGGTGTAGACGATGGAAAATGCGAGGGATGCCGAACAGATACAGATATACACGTCGTATAAACCGCTTTTGTTTGCATTAGCTTATCGGATGCTGGGGAGTGTCATGGATGCCGAGGATGTCGTCCAAGAAACTTTTCTATATTTTAATGAAAAAAATCCACAGGGCATTCAGAATCCTAAAGCTTATCTATGCAAAATGGTAACCAACCGCTGCATCGACAAGCTGCGTTCCGCAAGCAAAAAACGCGAAGTCTATGTAGGCCCATGGTTGCCGGAACCACTTGTGGCGACGGAGAACCAGGGCGATATGCCAGAACTATTTTATACGCAAAAAGAGTCGTTATCCACAGCGTACCTATTCCTGCTGCAGCAGCTTTCCTGGGTAGAGCGGGCGGTATTCGTATTAAGGGAAGTGCTGCAATACGACTATGAGGAAATTGCTGAAATTGTTGATAAAAGCAGTGTGAACTGCCGCCAAATTTTCCGCAGAGCCAAAAGTTCGATCAGCACCTTTGCCAGTCAGGACGCCGAGGATGTTGTACGACCCAAGCAGCCAGTGGAGGATCAGGCTAACGCTATTGTGGAGCAATTCGTTCAAGCCTTAGCTTCCGGCAATATGGCTCAGTTGCTGAGTGTTGTCAAAACAGAGGCTGTCCTATATTCGGACGGTGGGGGCAAAGTCAGAGCGGCAATACGGCCTATTGAGGGAGCGGAGCGCATTGCACTGTTTTTATTTGGGGTACTGTCCAAAGTTCCGAGTGGCTTTAGCTTTAAAATGGCGACCGTAAATGGACAATTGGGCGTTGTGTCCTATCAGGATAGACAGCCGAACAATGTGGTGACTTTCCATGTTGAAGATGGTCAAGTAGCGGCTGTCTATTTGGTTGCGAACCCTGATAAGCTGAGGCATGTAGCGGAGTTGGGTGTTTAAGGAGCTAAATCAATCGTCTATCAAAGCGCTTGGCGAATGACTTTCTTATAATGTTTCACGGAAAGAAATCCGAAGACGGAATACAAAGCAGTATAAAGCACCATGACCACGATCATGGGTGTCCAGAGTTCCGCTCCGAACAAGAACCAGCCGGATTGAACGGCGAAGTAGCTATGCGCAAGGCCGACGACAAGCGGGATTCCGAAGCTGAAGAGCTGTTTGCGGCGAATCCCCTTTAATAAATCCTCTTGCGTGTAGCCCAGTTTTCGTAAAATCGTGTAGGTTGGCTTCTCGTCTTCGCTTTCATCCATCTGTTTGAAATACAGGATGCAGCCTGATGTAATCAGGAACGTAAGGCCGAGAAAGCCGACGATGAACATCATAAGTCCCATTCTATTTTTTTGGTTCAAAGTGCTATCCAGCCGGGAGTCACCACGATCGTCTTTATCAAGGCCTAAGTCTCCAAAAATCTGATTGGCGGTTGGCAGCTCAGCTTCGTTTACAATATCGATGCCCTGATAGAGGGAGGACTTCTTTTGCAACGATGGCACCAGATCCTGCTTTAGCCGTTGGAAGACGGAGTCGTCTACGATGGCAACGGGCATACCGCCGTTTGTGAAGTACCAAGAGACGAAGGATTGTTTCTTTGAACCTAAATAGGTGAGCGGGGTAACGTTGTGTTGTCCGGCTAACTCGATCTGCCCGGAATCTTTGAAGCTCATAAATTTACTCAACAGATCGTTGGTGCCGGTAAACAGAGTTTGCTCAGGCTTCAAATCGTAGGAAGGCGTATTGGCATCGCTAATCACGGAAAGCGTCATATCCCTTGGATCCGCCATAAGCCCATTCATTTTGCCGGATAAAATTCCTTCTAGGTTGGCTTTAGTCTGTAGCACTTCAATGGTAGTATCCTTATGCGAAATGTGGCGGGCATCCAGCGCCGCCTTGAACTTGTCGGCATCGTCCTTCAGGGTGATAGCGAAGTGGGACGGCACATCGTTTTTTGCTGTTTTTTCCGCAGAATAATACGAAATGTAGCTTAATGACAGCAAAGCGATGGCTAATGCCGATACGGTTGTAATGACAGTCAAGAGCAGAGCATTGGACTTCATTCGAAACATAATGGAAGAGAGCGAGAGGACTTCGCGAACATTCAAGTAGCCGTTTTTCTTCTTGCGGATGATGTTAAGCAGCATACGAACGGAGCCTCGATAAAACAGATAAGAGCCGATAATAACCGAAGCCAAAATAAAGATCATGGCTGTGAACAATTCGACCATTGTCGTATATTTGCCACTAAACAGCATGGATGAAACATAATACCCGAGCAAGATGAGCGTAATGCCAATCAATCCAAGGACTGCTTCTGCAAGGGATAGCCGCTTTACTTTGATTTCGGTTGACGTGGAAACGCGGAACAAGGACAGTATGGTTTGTCTTTTTATAAAAACGTAGTTAACCAGCATAATTAGCAAATAGACGGCCACGAAAACAATGAATGTCTGGACTAGCGCCTGGGTCGAAAAGTGGAGCGTTGCGATTGCGTTGACTCCCGTGATTTGGAACAATATCATCAGAATCAGCTTCGATACGGAGAAGCCGATAAAGCTTCCGACAATAAGCGAGCTGAAATACAGGATGAAGTTCTCTGTGCTGAGGATCCGGAAAATGGACGTTTTCGTCATGCCGATCAGCTGCAATAAGCCGATTTCTTTGCTGCGCCTTTTTACAAAGATGTTATTGGCATACAGGTTGAAGATGGCGACAATCACGATGAGCAGAACTGAGGCAGACTTGATGGCTGCTGCTCCTTTAATGGAGCCTCTGGTCTGATCCAAAGCGGGATCGTACTGCAAAGTGACGAAAGCAAAGTACAGCGCGACGCTGAACATCAAAGCGAATATATATAAATAATAGTGCTTGATGTTCGCTTTCAAATTTTGAATGATCAGCTGGTTAATGCTCATTCTGCACACCGCCTAGAACTGCTTGCGTCTTCATGATATCTTGAAAAAACGCTTGTCTCGATTCCAGCCCTTTATAAAGCTGCGTATAAATTTGACCGTCTTTGATGAAAATAACCCGGCTCCCATAGCTCGCAGCGACGGAGTCGTGAGTGACCATGACGATGGTTGCTGTGCGCTTTTCATTCATATCGCTCAGCTTATGCAGCAAATCCGATGCGGACTTGGAGTCGAGCGCCCCGGTTGGCTCATCTGCAAAAATAAGGCCCGGCTCATGAACGAACGCTCTGGCCGCGGAGGTCCGCTGTTTTTGCCCGCCTGAGATTTCATTGGGATATTTATCCTTGATTTCATAGATGCCCAGCTCCGTGGCAACGGCTTGGAACTTGGACTCGGCGTCCTGTTTGGAAGTTCGAGCAATAGAAAGCGGCAGAAGAATATTTTCTTTGACGGTCAAGGTATCAAGCAGATTATAGTCTTGAAAAATAAACCCCAAATGCCGCTTGCGAAACTCAGCTAATTGCTTTTCCTTCAAAGTCGTAATCTCTTTGCCCTCGATTTGAATAGAGCCTTGGCTGACCTTATCGATGGAGGAAAGCACATTCAGCAGCGTGGTTTTCCCCGAGCCCGACGCCCCCATAATACTGACGAACTCTCCCTTTTCAATTCGGATATCGAGCCCCTTCAGAACTTCTTGCTTGTTGAATTTATTGCCGTAGCTTTTGTGTATTTTCACTGCTTCCAGAATTGTCATTTCACACACTCCTTTATTCGATAGCTTTATTATAAAAAGAGCTGCCCGGTTTCTCCCGCGATCGGGCGAACAAAGAAGAGAGGCATGTGACAAAATTGTCACATGCCTGTAATGCGCATGACCTCATTCGGCAGGGGGAAGGTGAGGGTGAAGGTGGTGCCAGCGCCCGGCTCCGAGCTCACGGCGATGTGAATCAGCATCGATTCGGCGGCTTTCTTCGCCAAATAGAGGCCCATCCCCGTAGCGGCACTGTCTTGGTGCCAGGCTGTGGAGGTAAAGCCTTTATCGAAGATGCGCGGCAAATCTTTCGGTTCGATCCCGCGGCCATGGTCGCTGACCTCAAGGATCGTCCTTTCGTCGCGGCGGCGCGTTCGGATAACGATATCCGCAGCATGAGGGTCACTGTACTTCACGGCGTTCGTCACCAGCTGACGCAGAATGAAAGCGAGCCATTTGGCGTCGCTCAGCACGTCCGTCACTTCGAAATCAAGATCGAAGCCGATGCCTTTTTGGATGCACCATGTCTGTAGCGTCTTAATTTCTGCATAGGTCAATGATTCCAAATTCACCTGTTCGATATACAGGTCGTTCTCCATGAACGGGAGCCGCTTCTGATGAAGCTGTTTATCCAGGAGAAGGTGAATCCGCAGCCATTCGTAGGTTAAAGCGGTCTTCATCGTCTCATCTTCCAGACGGTCCATCATGAGCCGCATGGCGGTGAGCGGTGTTTTGACTTCGTGAATCCATGCAAGCAAATCGTCCTTCTCCTGTTCCAGTGCGACCTGATGCCTGGACGCGGATTGACGGAGATGCTCTGCCAGATTTATCATGCTGGTCTCTACGACAGACTCCAAGGGACTATCCGCGCCAGCTAAGGCGGAGAGATCCAGATTGTTGTCTCGTTCCTCAAGCTGTTTATAGAAGCGAGTTTCTTTGTTGTAGCGAAAAATGAAAAAAATCAGAAATAACGTTGTCGTTAGAAAAACGATGTAAAGAATAGGGCCAAAGGGAATGGCCTTATCCAAAAAGGCAATAAGCAGAACAAGAGCCTGTGCGGAAATAAAGAAAAGAAGCCAGCTTCTTCTTTCGACGAGATAGCGTCTAATCATGGAAATGAGCCTCTTCTGTGGCCATATAACCTTGCCCGACCTTTGTTTCAATAAAACGCCCTAACCCCAGTTCGTCCAGTGTTTTCCGCAAACGATTAACATTGACGGTTAAAGTGTTGTCGCTGACAAACCGCTGGTCGTCCCAGAGGCTGTTAATGATGACGTCCCGGCTAACGATGGTGTTCTTGCGTTCGATCAGCAACTTGAGAATGAAGATTTCATTCTTCGTTAATTCGATCGTGCCAGCTTCGTTTGTCACCGTATTTTTCTCGTAATCAATCGTAGCGCCGCACCAGGTTTTCAGTTTGAGAGGCTCCGTGTTGTAGTTATAGACCCGGCGAAGAATCGCATGAATTTTGGCGATCAACACGTCGAAATGAAACGGCTTCTGGATGAAATCATCAGCGCCAAGCTGCATCGACATCACCATGTCCGTGGGATGATCGCGTGAGGACAAGAAGACAATGGGGACATTGGAGTGAGTTCGAATCATTCGGCACCAATGGAACCCGTCAAATTTCGGGAGCTGAATATCAATAATCACGAGATCCGGTTTCAAGGCGGCGAAAGTCTCGATGACCCGGGCAAAATCCGTGATGCCATGCACATCGTAGGACCACTGAGCGAGCCGGTCCTTCACTTCTGCGAAAAGTGTGGCATCATCTTCGATCAGCAATATTTTAAACATAAGGAATCACCTGCTTGCGACTAATTTCTAACATTCATTGTAATGGATAAACGAGAGGAGTGCGAATGGCCAGTGTCCACCTGCCAACACAAAAGAACCTTAATCCTCACGAAACGTGAGAATCAAGGTCCTTTTTATAACGCTTATTCAGCAGGCGTAGGAACAGTAGTAGGAGCAGGAAGAGGTTTCGCTTTCTTAGCTTCCTCTGGTAATTGAATATTGATCGGTTGATTCACATCCTGATAGGTCATAGCCATGGTCATATCTATTTCTTCAATCGGATTAGTTGGATCTTCGCCATATTCGACGATATAATCGCCATCCATGCTGACAGGAAGTTTGGTCTGCTCATCTAACGTAAGCACAGCAGATAAGGAAACGCTCATTCCTGCAATCGCAGGCGAGTTAAGCACCTCTTTGAATGCATCTTGGCTGCCGCCTAGTCCACTTAATGTTTTGACAATATCGGCAGTGTTGGTTAGTTTGCCTCGAATAGAGACCTTGCGCTGTTTCTGCCCATCCTTCTCCGTCGTGCCAAGATCCTTGTAGAAGAAATAAGGCGTTACCAAGGTTTTGCTTACGTCCATGTTTTTCTCCTGCAGCTCCATCACCTGCTCGAAGGTAAATGGCACTTGTTTGGACATATCATACCACTCGACGCCGTCATTTGTTGCATTAGGCATCGACATGAAAGTCCCTTGACTAACCATGTATTGCTCCATGTTGATCGTTTTCATGGCCATATCGGGACCAGGGGCGGCAGTTGTAATGGATTGATGAAGGCCTTGAACCTTATTATAGCTGATGTCTGACTTAACAGTTGTCTGCAGGTTTTTCAGCGGATATCCAGCATTTGGATGAAACAGAATATGCATGCCCATCTCCATGTGACCGCGGAACGTTTTCAGATCTGTTGGTGAAGTTGGATCAGTAACGAGCCAGGAGGACACCGAAGGGTCGTTCGCTAGTGCGTTTTTGATAGCGGCTCCTGCTGTACCCAGGGTAATGCCGGCGGTTTGACCGCTGAAATCAACGCTATAATCGCTTTTCAAAACAGTGCTCGCCTTACTGTCAGCCAGACCTAGAAATCTCCCCAGAATGAGGGAAGCCTCCGCGGGGCTAACGGCCTGGTCCAGGCGGAATGTGCCGTCTGAATATCCTTGCAGGATTTGGCGTTCACGCATGATGCGTACGGTGTCCGCATAGGGAGAATCCGGACTGACGTCGGTTGGCAGGACAGTCATCTTATTCAAAGGTGTCAGTTTCAGCTCGTCGGTAATTTGTTTAATGAATTGTCCGCGTGTAATAAGTGCACTATCATCCGCTGCTGCGGCAGAGACTGATAGAGTAGGGAGGGCTAGTGTCAGTCCCAATGTGGAGAGTAATGACATACGTTGGATAGGATGCATGACGATTCTTCACTCCTTTAAATTT
The DNA here is from genome assembly GCF_009757995.1 of Paenibacillus anseongensis. NCBI lineage: Bacteria > Bacillati > Bacillota > Bacilli > Caryophanales > Paenibacillaceae > Paenibacillus > Paenibacillus anseongensis. The sequence goes on along the minus strand of NZ_WSEM01000023.1, from coordinate 11,587 downwards.
TATACCATCCTATTAAACCTACCATGATTTTCATGTTATATGCTAGTTTTGGACATGGCGGTTTGATGTGAGGCTGCAAATATCGCATAATGAGTGAAGAGAAGAAGGAATGGATAGAGGAGCGTTCATAGAATGGCTAAGAAAAAAGAGCAAGAGACGGTCAAACGTCCTGCCCCTGATTTTACACTGCCAGCATCGAGTGGCAGCAGCGTGTCGCTGCATGACTATAAAGGTAAAAAGGTGGTTATCTACTTTTACCCGCAAGATAATACGCCGACCTGCACGCAGGAATCCTGCGATTTCCGCGACTATAACGGCAAGTTCGCCGAGCTCGGGGTCGAGGTCATCGGCATTAGTCCTGATGAGCTGAACGCTCATCATAAATTTATCACGAAATATGAGCTGCCTTTCCTGCTGCTTTCTGACAGTGACCACCAGGTAGCTGAAAAATACGGAGTATGGGCGCTCAAAAAGCTGTATGGCCGTGAGTACATGGGCATTGTCCGTTCGACCTTCCTCATTGACGAGGAAGGCTACATCGTGAAGGAATGGAGCAAAGTGCGGATAAAAAACCATGTCCAGTTGGTGCTGGAAGCGGTTGAAGCGCTGTAAGTGGAAGGCTGTCGAGAGGTTCTCGGCGGCTTTTTTTGGAAAGAATGTTTTGGGGTTGAGCGAAAGCTCAACCTTTATTTAATTTTGTTGCTAAAATCTAAGTATGGAATCGAATCTACTCAAACAAATATTTTTCGTTGTAAAGACAGCTGTGCAGCAAAGTTGATGGGCTACGTTGCATTACATACAACGTAATGGTGTGGTCAGATCGCGATTGTGATCTTTCGTTGCACATCATACAACCATTTGTTGCAAAAGGTGAATTGTAAGCGATTTAAATGCAACAATCGTTGTATAAAGTGCAATACAGTACAGAGGTGAAGTGAGGCCCCTTTACGGCCAAATGGTTGCGCAAAATACAACATAGCTGTCACAGTCGCTACTATCGCTCCAGCGGTTCCTCCCTAAGGGGAACTACAGGGCCCTATTTCATTGAAATAGGCTCCTCTACACGTGGAGGGGAACTGACGTCCTCTATTTGTCCGTTTTCTTGAAGAAATCGGGGGTAGGCGGTCAAATAGGGCCCTGCAGTTCCGCTTGAACGCGGAAACGGGCTTAATTTGTTGGAATAGCGGCCTGTAGTTCCTCCAAGTGGCCAGCCAGTTTACCTCTCCTATGAGGATGCCCCCTCCGCCCAATGTCTCAGTAACGCTGAATTTTTAGCGGCGTTGGGTATTCTCCACCGCCAAAATTCGCCCCCACTGGGCTCTTAACAAGCTAAACTACGGAGGGAAATTAACTCCTCCAACGATTCCTTTCTCCTCAACGAGGAACTACAGTCCACTATTTCAGCTAGAAGCAGCAGTTTGCTAGTTGGAGTGGAACTATGATCCTTTATTTTGCCAATTTTAAGCGAAATACTAGATTTTTCAATAAATAAGGCCCTACAGTTCCACTTATCCCATGAGAACGACCGATTTCACCGAAATAGAGGACGCTAGTTCCCTTTCTTATCTCTTCAGACACTACTCCCTTTCATCTAAAAATTACTGCAAGACAAGAGACATACTCCCCGTCCATCTCCCATATACTCTATCAGTTAGTAAAATGATAGAACAAGCGGAGGGATCATCGCATGCGTTTTCATGTTCAACATGCAGCCATTAAACGGAAAAGTTTTCGACTCATTATGGTCATGCTACTACTAGTTTCCCTATTTCTCTCTGCGGTCCCTGTTAGGGCTACGGAAGGGGATGGAACCTCCGCAAAAGATGAGCAGGAGATCTATCAAAAACTCAAAACGGGCAAACGCCTGCAGCAGGAAGAGAAAAACTATGTAACACCTGAGCAGCCTACGGTTTATTTGACCTTTGATGACGGTCCTAGCAAGTTAACGGGCAAGGTTCTGGATATTTTAGAACAAGAAGGCGTGAAAGCTACATTTTTTGCGCTGGGCGAGCAGGCCAAAGAGTATCCGGATATGATGAAAAGAATTTTGAAAGACGGACATACCCTCGGCAATCATTCCTATAATCATGTATATAAAGAGCTTTATAGCGATTTTCAAACGTTTTGGGATCAAATTCAACGCAGTGAGGAAATTTTTGCCGACATCGCAGACACCCGCCCGCAATTCGTGCGCGCTCCTGGGGGGACCTATACCAATTTCGATGCCTATTACTACTATTTAATGGATAAAGCGGGTTATACTGTCGTGGACTGGAATGTAGACAGCGGTGATTCGAAGAGAGTTCATGTTCCGGCAAATGAGATTTGGCAAACGGTTAAGGATTCACCGCTCGAGCACGAATTGACGGTTCTATTCCACGATGGCACGGGGCATGAATCAACCGTAGAGATCCTGCCTAAAGTGATCGAATATTATAAGAACCTGGGTTATGCTTTCGCGCCTCTGACAACTGACGTTAAGCCGAAGCAATTTCAGGTGGGGAAATCCAAGTGGTCAAGAAACATGAGTGCGGCTCATTTTCAACAGTTATGGGAGGAAACCAAGCAATATGCGACCGTACATCCGCATCCTGGCCTGCAGCAAGTCAAGGAGGAGCCTAAGAACACAGATGAGCAGCTAGGGAAGCAAAAGGTGGCAGCAGCGGAGACAGAGTCGCCAAAGGCGGCTATAAAGCCGACTGTGCCGCTTAAGATTAATTTTTCTCAGTGGAGCAGCGTTACTTTGGAGCCTGCACAGTATCAATTGCGATCGAATCGAATTGAGCTTTCGTTGCGTTTTTTAATTGAAAAGCTAGGTGGAAACGTACAGTGGCAGGATAAAACGAAGACAGCTAATGCTCACTACGGCATTTACGATATTCAATATGACTTACCGGCGAGAACGATTCGCGCCTATGCTTTGGGAAATAACGTAGCCACCTACTCACTCGCGGATATGGAGCTGCAGGAAGGGACGATGGTCGTGCCCTTGCGCAAAACGATAGATTCGCTAGGAGGTAGAATTACGGACACGGTGATGGAAGAGGGCAGACGGGAAGTGGCAATGGCCTTCCGACAATTCTATATTCTGAAAGATAATAATAGTATTCTGAAAAACTCTCTATTTGCCCTAGCAGGTTAATGTCTAAAAGAGTAGAAGACTGGAAAAACTAGAAGCATACCTTTAAATAAGGAGGCTTCTTGACTATGCAGTCGAAGACGCGAATATTCGATCAGCCGCAGCCTCTCGTGGAACGGATGATCCTGAATGTGGAGAAAGTTATTGTTGGCAAAAGAGAAACGATCGAGCAGGCGTTTATCGCGATGTTAAGCGGCGGTCATCTTTTATTGGAAGACGTGCCGGGTGTGGGAAAAACGATGCTTGTGCGCGCTTTGGCAAGAACCATTGGTTGCGAGTTTAAGAGAATACAATGTACGCCGGATTTGCTGCCATCTGATGTGACGGGTGTGTCTGTTTATAATGCGAAGACAGGCGGTTTTGAATTTCGCCCCGGACCTTTGATGACGCCGATCGTCTTGGCGGACGAATGCAACCGGACCTCTCCGAAAACACAGTCGGCTTTTCTGGAAGCGATGGAAGAGAAGCGGGTCACGGTGGATGGAGTGGGCTATGAACTGCCGAAGCCCTTCGTCCTACTGGCAACTCAAAATCCCGTAGATTATGAGGGAACTTACGCGCTGCCTGAAGCACAAATGGATCGCTTCCTTATGAAGCTGTCTTTAGGCTATCCGACGCCGGATCAAGAGATTTTGATGCTAGACCGCCTCCAGGATCGCCATCCGATTGATCAAGTGAAGCCTGTTATTGTGCAGGACGAGTTTGTGCAGTTACAAAGAGAAGCAGCTATGATTCATGTCGATAATACGTTAAAAGATTTTATCGTTCGCCTTGCTTTAGCTACGAGGGAACATACCGATTTGTACCTTGGTGCAAGTCCAAGGGCCTCCCACGCGTTGATGCGTGCTGCGCAAACGTCCGCTTATATGAAAGGCAGAACTTTTGTTGTACCGGATGATATTAAAGATTTGGTGCTGCCTGTGTGGACGCACCGGCTTATTCTGACCTCCGAGGCCCGGATGACGGGCAAGTCGGCGGAACGGATACTGGCGGATCTATTAGCTACCTTGCAAACTCCAGTACTTCGTTATGTCTCGTCGAAGTAGGGGGCACATTCATGAAAAGCTGGGGTAAATCGTCGCTGCTCTTTGTGGGGTGTGTCCTATCGGTTTTGTTAGTTTATTGGCAAGGTGGTTTTGCTGCCTGGTATCTAGGATGCTGTTTGACTTTCATATGGATTCAGGCGGGATTGTTTTATGTCTTTGCGTTCAAAGGGCTGTCGATCAACCGGCAGTTGTCGGGAGAAGTATTTGTGTCGGGTGAAGATATCACGATCAGCCTCGGGATCGCACATCGTGCGCGGATGCCAATGCCTTGGCTGGTCGTCAAAGAAACGTGGGTCCATGAAGGAAGCGGGGCTCAGCTGATTTACAGCAAGTTGCTGTTCCCGTGGTTCCAGTCTACGATCCTTTTCCGCTATAAAATTACGGGCCTTATGCGCGGCGTATACCGTTTCGCAGGCTGTGAAGCGGTCACCGGAGATATGTTCGGTTTCGCCGTTCGCCGAACGCGCCGGGACGAGATTCACCGGTGTCTCGTTTATCCGAAGGCGGATACGCTGGGCCGCTCCGGTATGACCTTTCACGCGGACGACGGCGACGTGCCTACCGCCCGCGGTCCCAAAGCGGAGACACCGCTCATCAGCGGTGTCCGTGACTATGCCAGCGGTGACCCATATCACCGCATTCATTGGAAATCCACAGCCCGGTTGAACCGGCTGATGACCAAAGACCCCGAGCAGGCTGCCTCCGCGAAGCGGATGCTGCTGCTCGATGCGGCGCCTGCGGCGGCTCCAGCTGAAGCGGCTCGGCCGCTGCTGGAGAAGGGCGTCGCCCTCGCGGCAGGCTTCTTCGAAGCCGCCGCTGGCGGGCGTGAGAGCTGCGGCTTCGCCAGCAGCTCGAACGGTAGGCGAATCGCGCCGACGATTCGCCCGGATCTAACGCTCGCGTACGAAGTACTCGCGAGCGTGGGCGGCAAGCCCGCCATGGCCTTTCCTGACCTCGTCAGGAAAGAGGCGGCGGCCTTGCCGCCGGATGCGTCGATGGTGTGTATCACATCGACGTTGGATGTGGCGCTGGTGCGCGCGATTGCGGATGCGCGCACCAGGCGCCGTTCCGTGCACGTGATTTACGTGCACGCCAAGCCTTCCCTCTCGGTCGCTGAGCGAGAGGGGGCTTTGCAGCTGCAAGCCGCAGGCTGCAGCTTCACGGAAGTGCCACACCCGCGGGGCCAGTGGCCGAAGCAAGGAGGTATCGCGGATGCAACCGCTTGAACCACGGCGCGATTCGCGCATGCCCTTTCAATCATCGAACTCGTCTCGCAAGTCAGATGAGAGGGTTCACCTTTCAGGAGCCATTCCAACAGGGCCCATCTTCCACGCCAGCGCAGTGACCGGCACAGGGACAACATCGCCGCTCCAGCAAACCTTTTTCCGAGACATCTTGATCTCTCTCTTGCTGTTCTTATTGATTTCAGAATGGCTCCGTCCATTAGCGTGGATGGCAGATACGTCGATTGAATCCGGCCCGATATTGGTCGTTTTTGCGTTATGCATCGCCATCGATTGCTTTAAAGTTCCTTACGCTTGGGGATGGACGGCCAAAGGCGTGTTGATCCTGCTTTTCGTCGGATTTCTATTTGACAGGGAAACCTTTATCACCGGAGCCTGGGTCTTTGACTTGCTTGGAACAATTGTTCAGGATGCTGGTTATCTGATGCAGGCCCATTTCGACCTCATCAGCGGTGAACTCAGGACCTTGTTATTTTTGCTGGGCTGGTCGCTGCTTATTTCCGTCATACAGGCGCTCATGCTGCAAAGACAGCACAGCCTATGGTTTGTTGCTGCCACATTGAGTTATCTGGTTGTTCTACAATTGGTATTTGGTGCGGATACGGTGCAAGGCATCATGCGCACAATAGGATATGGATTGCTGCTGTTAGCGCTGCTGAATCTTTCGAGAATCGAGCAAACCTACGGCTTTGCTTCGGTTCGTCCCGGAAGCGCTTTTAGGTGGGTTGCCGTTAGTGCAGCCATAGTGGGGGTGCTAGCCGCAGCCGGATGGTATTCGGCCAAGCAGGCCGAGCCCGAGGCGCTGATGAAGCCGGTAAGCTGGGCGTATATGTCCGATCGGTTGTTTGAACTTTACAATGAGGAGACGCATGCTGGAGGAACTGTGGCCAAATCAGGCTACGGTCAAAATGATACGTCCTTAGGAGGTCCACTCCAAGTAGACACGACTCCGGTATTTACAGCCAAAACCTCAGAGCTTACCTATTGGCGCGGGGAGTCCAAGAATTTCTATGACGGCAAAGGCTGGACGCAAACGAATCAAACCCTTGAGCCGTATGCAGCGCCTGTTCAAACAGGTTCTGGAAGGCTTGTTACACAAGAAGTTTTGTGGAACGACAAGTCGCCGAATAAGCAGTTGTTCTTGGGTGGCAATCTATTGGGTGTGGACTCTCTTCTGACGGAGAAGGGGAAACCGTTATCACCTGACATTCTGCTTAAGTCTGCACTCAGCGGTAAAGTGATTTTGCCTGATATCGCAGATCCTTTGTCTTATTACAAAATAACCGTGCAACCTGTAAAGGAAGATCCGACTTTGCTGAATTCGGACGTCGGTTCCTACCCGCCTGAGATTACGGGCGATTATTTGCAGCTGCCGTCAACGTTGCCAAGGTCAGTTCGCAGCATTGCCGAACAGATCACAGCGAACCGGCTTACGCCTTATGCCAAAGCCGTTGCAATTGAGCAGTATTTGAGCCATACCTATACGTACAGCCTTGAGAAGCCGACAGCTCCGAGTCGAAGCGAGGACTTTGTCAGCCACTTTTTGTTCGTGGATAAGACGGGTTATTGTGATCACTTTTCAACGTCGATGGTTGTCATGCTGAGGTCTGTGGGTGTACCTGCTCGTTGGGTAAAAGGGTTCGCGCCTGGCACGCTGCAATCTGTTGACAGCGGCGCGGATCAGCTTCAAGAAGTGTTGGTTCGCAATTCCGATGCGCATTCCTGGGTGGAAGTGTATTTCCCATCAATGGGGTGGGTGCCGTTTGAACCTACGCCGGGATTCTCGGGGATTTCTTCTGACCATCCAAGAGAGACCTTAACGACGGCCGCTATGGAGCAATCAGCGATGACCGCATCTCTGATGAACATTCCGGTGCCCGGGAATTTTACAGCGAGTTCAAGCGAGTGGCTACAAGCTGCGAAACATAGCGTCATCGATTATGTCAAAACAAATCGTAACCTTCTCATCCTGTTATTAGGAGGCCTCCTTGCGTTGGCGGCTTCTGTCCTATTGCTGAAGCGAAAAGGTTTCTTGTTTAACGGGGCGCTCGTTCCATTTTACAAACACAGCTTAAATCATCCGCATCCCCTGATTCCTTACATGGATCGTTTATGGCTCCAATTGTTCCGTAAATATGGCGCCAAACCTAAGGATCAAACCGTAAGAGACTATGTCACCGCTTTGAGTTTCAAGCATCAAGGTCAGAAACAAGCGCTGCTTACATTCGCTTTAATCTATGAAAGCATCCGCTATGATGCCGTCAATTCTTCGCATTATACGAAGCGGGAAATTGTGGCAATATGGAAAGCCATTCAAAAGACACATTAAACCCCTTTACATCCTAGGTACCTAATGTTTAAAATTAGTACCTATAAATAGCGGTAAAAGGACAAGGGTACCCTTGACACCTCAATCGCTATGAAATTAGGAGGTCGGATAATGAGTAAACCGAGTGAAATGATCGTCGTTTTAGATTTTGGAGGCCAATACAACCAACTGATTGCTAGACGAATCCGTGATTTGGGCGTGTACAGCGAGCTGCTGCCGTTCAATACAACGGTTGAGAAAATTCGCGAGCTTCAGCCGAAGGGTATTGTGTTCTCTGGCGGTCCATCCAGCGTATACGGTGAGGGAGCACCAGCTGTTGATCCGCAAATCTTTGATTTGGGGATTCCGATTTTGGGGATTTGCTACGGCATGCAGTTAATTGCTCATCAATTGAACGGTAAAGTTGAACGCGCGCATACGCGTGAATATGGCAAAGCAGATCTTTCATTTACCAATGAAAGCCCGCTGGTTAAAGGCTTGGAAGCGAAGCAAACGGTATGGATGAGCCATGGTGACCACGTATCCGTTCTTCCTGAAGGTTTCGTCATCGAAGCGAGCACGGATTCCCTTGAAATTGCCGCAATGAGCCATCGTGAGCGTAATATTCATGCGGTACAATTCCATCCGGAAGTTCGTCACTCGCTTCAAGGAAACGAAATGATCCATAACTTCATTTACGGCGTTTGCGGCTGTGAAGGGGATTGGACGATGTCCTCCTTTGTTGAGGATATGGTCAAAGAGCTTCGCCAAGAAGTCGGCGACAAGAAAGTCCTTTGCGCGCTTAGCGGCGGGGTGGATTCATCCGTTGTGGCGATCCTTTTGCATAAAGCGATTGGTCCACAGTTGACTTGTATGTTCATTGATCATGGCTTGCTGCGTCAAGGCGAGGCAGAAAGCGTTATGGATACATTTGTAGGCAAATTCGATATGCAAGTGGTCAAAATCGATGCGCGTGAACGTTTCCTCGGGAAATTGGCCGGCGTAGCTGATCCGGAGCAAAAACGTAAAATTATCGGAACGGAATTTATCCGCGTATTCGAAGAGGAGTCCGGTAAATTCGATGACTTTACGTTCCTGGCACAAGGTACGCTTTATACGGATATCGTAGAAAGCGGTACAGCTACAGCGCATACGATTAAATCGCATCATAACGTAGGCGGACTGCCGAAAGATATGAAGTTCAAGCTAATCGAGCCGCTCAAAACTTTGTTTAAAGACGAAGTTCGCAAAGTGGGCGAAGAGTGTGGTCTTCCTGCAGCTATCGTATGGAGACAACCATTCCCAGGTCCTGGTCTGGCTATTCGTGTTCTTGGCGAGGTTACAGAGGACAAGCTGAAAATTGTTCGTGAATCCGACGCCATCCTGCGCGATGAAATCGCGAAAGCAGGCTTGGATCGCGAGATCTGGCAATACTTCACGGCGCTTCCGGGCATGAAAAGCGTTGGGGTTATGGGAGACGCTAGAACGTACTCCTACACTGTAGGTATCCGTGCGGTGACTTCCATCGACGGTATGACAGCCGACTGGGCGCGTATTCCGTGGGATGTGCTGGAGAAAATCTCCGTTCGTATCGTGAACGAAGTTGAGAATGTAAACCGTATTGTGTACGACATTACGTCCAAACCGCCTGCTACAATTGAGTGGGAATAGATAAAATGGAAAAGACGAACATTCTGGGAAAATTTAACCCTGGAATGTTCGTCTTTTTTATTGACAAAGGGTTATTTCCGCACTAAAATGTGAAATGGATAACAGTTTTTCGTATAATCTTGGGGATTGGCCCGAGAGTTTCTACGAGATCACCGCAAATGATCTGGCTACGAAAAAAAGGACGGAATCTGTGTGAGTTACTATGACTTTTTGTGCTATGCATAGAAGGGGCAACTCTCATAGGGAAGCTCCTTTTTCGTACCCGGAATCAGGCAACATGATTCCGGGTTTTTTGCTGTTCCCCACCATTCGTTTTAGGAGGAGTAGGAAAAATGGATCGCTTTTTCAAATTGAAACAAAACGGCACGACCGTAAGAACAGAAATCATTGCGGGGATTACAACCTTCATGACAATGGCTTACATCCTTGCAGTCAACCCAGACGTGCTGAGTGCTTTTAAATCAGGAGCTACCGGTGGTGACTGGACTTCGATTTTCTTGGCTACGGCGATTGCTGCGGGTGTTATGACGATTGCTATGGGGTTATTCGTTAACTTTCCTGTTGCGCTTGCGCCGGGAATGGGCTTGAACGCTTATTTTGCAACGATTATCTTGACATCACAAGGTAAGTTTACGTTTGCAATGGGGCTAACAGCTGTATTTATCTCGGGGATCATCTTTATTATTTTAACTGTGACCCGAATTCGTCAGATCCTTCTTGTCGCTGTTCCAGATGGCCTGAAGCATGCGATTACGGTGGGGATCGGCTTGTTTATCGCAATGATCGGTTTCAAAAACAGCGGTATTCTAACTGTTGCAGTAGAAAGCGGCAATGATATCAAAGCTCATCAATTTACAGACGTTCTTTCATTTGAAACAGTGTTTCATATGGGTTCATTAGAAGATAAAAGCGTTATTCTAACCATTATCGGTGTTCTGTTGATTTCCATTTTTATGGTGCTGCGCGTTCGCGGTGCTATCTTGTTCGGTATTCTGGCCACTACGGTTATCGGCTACTTCATGGGAATGGTTAATCTCGGTACCTTGACAAGTGCAGATACGACATGGGTTCCTGATTTAAGCAAGCTTCGATTCGGTGATTTTGATTTTGCAGGGATTATGACAACGGGGATTGTTTCCGTTATTGCTACATTTACGTTCGTTGAGTTGTTTGATACATTCGGCACCATGGTTGGAACAGCGAGTCGCGCTGGAATTATGAAGAATAAAGAAGAAGGCAACAAGCGTGTAGGTAAAGCGATGTTTGTTGATGCAATCGGTGTTAGTGGTGGTGCATTAGTTGGAACGAGTACGGTCACTGTATTCGTAGAAAGCGCAGCAGGTGTAGCAGAGGGTGGACGTACTGGTTTGACCGCCGTAACTACGGGCGTATGTTTCTTGCTTGCTCTGTTCCTAGCTCCAATTGCAATGTTGATTCCTGGTTCCGCTACGGCGGCTGCTTTGATCGTTGTTGGTGTTCTAATGGTGCAATCGATTCGTGAGATTGATTTCCAAGACTTCGTTATTGCTATTCCAGCGTTCCTTACAATTGTATTGATGCCTTTCACTTACAATATTGCGAATGGTATTTCCTTTGGGATTGTTACTTATGTGGTATTGGCAGCAGCAGCGAACTTGGGTGGTAAAAGTGAGAAGCGTTATTCTATTCACTGGCTTATGTGGGTATTGGCGATTCTTGTTCTAGCTCGTTACATCTTTATAGGAAGTCAAGGTTAAAAAGCTTTAAGCTCTGGTGCATGACGCGCCGGGGCTTTTTTTGTTACCATTTTTTACAATTAGATAAAGACTTGCAATGCCTTTGCGTATTTGTTATATTACTTCTTGTCGCTTCGGCGGTCGAACGAAAGAACGAAAGTAACTGAAAAAAAGTTCTTGCAATCGAATAGGCTGATGTGGTATATTGATCAGGTCGCTTTTGAAGGCGATGGATGAATAAGGAAGTCATTGATCTTTGAAAACTGAACAACGAGTGAGTAAGCACAGTCGAGTAATCGACTATAAATGAGATTGTAAAATCTCGCTAGCAAGTCAATGAGCTATTCAGCTTAAAATATGGACCCGGGAAAGTAATCGGAATTCTCTTCGGAGGTTAACGTCACTTTTTTTGGGTACCTTTATGGAGAGTTTGATCCTGGCTCAGGACGAACGCTGGCGGCGTG
>NZ_WSEM01000022.1:0-16924 GCF_009757995.1 Paenibacillus anseongensis | reverse complement strand
AATGCATGCAGCTGACGAATACTAATCGGTCGAGGGCTTAACCTAATATAGGGATCTTTGAACGTAGTTCAAAGTCTCTCAGATTTGCCCAAAGAAAAAAACCTAAGAATCAAACCTTTACGCAAGTTTCGTATCTAGTCTTCAGGGAATAAATCCCTACTGTGGCGATCGTGGCGAAGGGGTTAACGCACTGGTTTGTGGATCCAGCATTCGTGGGTTCAAGTCCCATCGGTCGCCCTTTTCCCTTATCTTATTGGGGATTAGCCAAGCGGTAAGGCAACGGACTTTGACTCCGTCATGCCTAGGTTCGAATCCTAGATCCCCAGTTTACTTTCCTTTAAGCGGTCGTGGTGGAACGGCAGACACACCATCTTGAGGGGGTGGCGCTCACAAGGCGTGAGGGTTCAAATCCCTCCGACCGCATCCCAGTTTTACGAGAAAACCTTACATATGTAAGGTTTTTTTGTTTTATAACAGAATCACAAAATAACGAGAAACCTCCTATATCCAATTGCTGCTAATTGATTCTATCAATTTAAAGAAAGACATTCGGAAAAACGGATATTCTACATGAGATTAGGTCGATTTACGTTAAATTCCATATAAAATCACGAACAATAACCTTGATTAATTAAGGAATCCTATGTATTATTAATATAGCTCGAAAAAATACAGATCAATTATTCCTCTTGAAGGTGATTTAATGTCCGTACCGGATGATTCTAATGAATACAAGAAGAAGCTGTGTCACCTGTATAACGAGATATCCAAAGAATTATTCGGTTTTGGTACCACCTTGCTGAAGGTTTCCTTGGATCAGAATATCATTACGTTTCATGCCAAGCATCGTCGGTCGCCCCGCTCAACGGCTTTAGAAGGAGAGGCTCCTACGCTTAAACACGAGGTCGATTTTTACATGTCCTCGATTTACAAGAAGAGAATCCGGGAAAAGCTGGAGCAAGAACTAGGGTTGTCCATGGATGCGGTGTTAAGAGACTATGATCCGCCGACGCAATGGGCCATCACGAACATTATTCTTAAACCAACTAAATAGTCTAGACCACGGTGTATCTCTTTTGATCTATCTTAAGGGCATACCCGCTTGAATATCACTTGATGTCTCTTTCCATTGTTTACGATGAAAAGTGCTCTTGTTAGAAGGTATCTTCTATCAAGGGCACTTTTCTATTTTTTTCAGGTCTTAGCAAGAGCGCGGCATATATTTGTAAGCCCGTGTAGCATACTAGTAAAAATTTAACAAAGGGATTTGCGCTACAAATTATATATATGATATTGGGAGGATGTTAACGATGAAACAAAAAATGCTTCGTGGTTTGATTTCTTTATCTGTAGTAGGACTGGCTTTGACGGGATGCGGTACCGCACCTGCGAAAGATCAGGGAAATACTGGAACCGCAACAGCTTCACCTGCGGGAACATCAGGGGAACCTACACAATTGGTTATTTCCACTTGGGGTTTTTCCGATGATTTCTTCAAGAAAGAAGTATATGCACCTTTTGAGAAAGAGCATAATGTGAAGATTGTTTTGGAAATCGGCAATAACTCCGAACGTTTAAACAAAGTGAAACAAGGCAGTTCCAAAGTCGATCTTATTTATTTATCCGACTACTATGCACAGCAAGGAATTGAAGCAGGACTTTTTGAAAAAATCGACCGCAGTCGTATTCCGAATTTAAAAGATATCTACGATATTGCGAAAGCACCGCTTGGTGAGGACTATGGTCCTGCCTATACCGTTGGCCGTTTCGGAATTGCTTACAATCCGAAAGCAGTAGGCAAAGAGATCACGTCGTGGAGCGACCTGTGGAGTCCTGAACTCTCCAAGAAGCTGACGCTGCCAAACATTACGTCTACTACAGGTCCAATGGTGCTGGATGCGGCGTCACTGGTATCCGGTAATGCAAAGTTCAACGAGGACCAAGCTTTCACCAAGGTGAAGGAGCTGAATAAAGGAGTCGTCAAGTACTATGGACAAACTTCTGAATTCGTGAATATGTTCGCACAAGGTGAAATTGCTGCGGGTCCGATCATGGAGATGTATGTGAAGGATTTGAAAGCGGCTGTACCGGATACGAAGTTCATCTCCCCGAAAGAAGGGGCATATGCCGTAATGAATACGGTCAACGTTATTAAAGGAAGCAAAAATAAGCAGCTAGCGGAAGACTTCATCAACTGGCATTTGAGCAAAGAGGTACAAGAGAAATCTGCGAAAGCAAAAGTGGATTCACCTGTAAACACGACGCTGCAGCTTTCAGCTGATGAAGCTCAAGGGATTACGTATGGCGCTGATGTTGTAAACAAGCTGATCAAGATGGATATGAAATTCGTGAATGAGCATCTTAAATCTTGGATTGACCGTTGGAACAAGGAAGTTGCTCAATAATATCAAAGTGGACAAGGGTATATGCTTGGGTGTATACCTTTGTTTTCTTAAAAGGACCTGAAGGGGGCTTGGTTATGAAAAAGAAAGTCATCCTCGACGTGGATACAGGGATCGATGATGCGTTAGGCATCCTGCTTGCTGTACGAAGCGGAGAAATGGACGTACTAGGCATCACTACGGTGAATGGAAACGTATCGCTGGACCAAGCGACCAAGAATACATGCAAAATTCTCCAATTACTGGAGAAGGAACATGAGATTCGTGTCATTCAAGGCGCGAATAAACCTTTGATGCGCCCGACGTTCTTTGAGCACCGCGTCCATGGTAAGGATGGGCTTGGCGGGGCATTACTTGACATGCCGGTTCACGTGGAGGCAGCGGACGGGCATGCCGTTGATTTCATCGTGGAACAAGTGAAACAGCATGCGGGAGAGGTCACGTTGGTTATGACGGCTCCACTGACGAATCTGGCATTGGCGGTTATGAAGTATCCGGAGCTGGTTCATCAGGTGAAAGAAGTGATTGTGATGGGCGGTGTCGTTCAAGGATTCGGCAATGTGACGCCTACAGCGGAGTTCAACATGTACGTTGATCCGGAAGCGGCCAAAATCGTATTCCAGGCAGGTTTTCCAGACCTGACGCTTGTCGGGTTGGATGTAACAAGGAAAGCGCTGCTGACAGATGACCATATCCGTGCACTCGGTGACTCGCCAATAGCCCGATATGTGAAGGAGAGCACTGCGGAATATATGGAGCGTTACTATGAACGCAATGGTGTTAGAGCTTGCGCGCTTCATGATCCTCTTGCTGTCGGAGTAGCTTTAAATAAACAGCTGGTCACTACCCGCAAGTACTACGTCGATGTAGAAACCAAGAGTGAGCTATGCGATGGGCAAACGGTATGCGATTTCCAGAATCGCTTGTCCAAAGCGGCCAACGTGCACGTATGCACCGAGGTTGGGGCTGACGAATTTCTCGAACTTTTTATCCGCACGTTACGTGCATAGCGAACCAAGGAACAGGAGTATAGCTGCATGAAAAAAACGTACTTATTATTACTATTGCTGCCAGGCGTATTATTCCTGACGGTTTTCATGGTAGTTCCGATCCTTCTTACGATAGGTTCGACCTTTTTCGATAAAGGAACATTTACCTTTGCAGGGTATTTAAATTTTTTCAAAGACCCCTACTTCCTCAAAATTGTATGGACGACGCTGCGTGTCAGCTTGGTAACCACGATTCTCTGTATCATCCTGGGGTTCCCGGTAGCCTATTTTATATCCAAACAAGGACCGAGACAGAAGGCGATTTTGCTTGCGCTCGCCATTTTCCCACTGCTAACAAGCTCTGTCGTTAGATCGTTTAGTTGGATGATTATTTTAGGTAAAAAAGGGTTACTCAACAACGCTCTGATCGCGATCGGTCTCATTAAGGAACCACTGGATATTTTGTACACGCCAACGGCCATGATGATCGGTCTCATCCATTTGTTTTTACCGCTCATCCTTATTACGTTGGTCGGTGTTCTTGAGAATATAGATCCGGATCTGATCAAAGCAGCGGAGAGCTTGGGGGCTAACCGATTTAAAGCCTTCGTGAAGGTCATTGTACCACTCAGCGTTCCCGGATTAATCATAGGAAGTATTCTTGTTTTTGTCGGCAGTTTGACGGCATATACAACGCCTGCTTTGCTCGGTGGCAAGCAGCGGGTTATCTCCACTTTCCTTTATCAGAATGCGATTACGCTTAACGACTGGCATCTTGCCTCCGTCATAGCCGTGATTATGATCGTGATTACCTTCGTCGTCATCGCGCTTATGAATAAACTGGCGACTAAATTAAATCCGAAGGGGTAGAAGTATGCGGGAAAAGAATCGAGGGCTGGCGTTTTTCACCCTTCTTGTCTATATTTTCTTGCTCGGGCCGCTCGTTATTATAGCATTTGCTTCATTTGAGCCAGGGAGTGTACTGAAATTCCCACCGACAGGATTTTCGTTGAAATGGTACCGCAACATTTGGGAAGTTAAGATGTTCATGACAACCGCGGGTACCTCTATTATTGTATCGCTGATCGGTAATTTGTTTGCTTTGCTGCTTGGAATACCAGCGGCGTACGCGTTAAGCCGGTTTACGTTTAAAGGGAAAGAGGCGCTGAATGCCGTTTTTATTTCCCCTGTGTTGATTCCCGGCATCGTCCTTGGTTTTACGATGCTGAGATATCTTATCGTCACGTATAACCTTCCGATCTATGCAGCTCTGCTGATTGGGCATACGGTGATCATGCTTCCATTCATTATCCGCGTCGTTGCATCAAGCTTATCTAACTTCGATTTCGCGGTAGAGGAAGCTGCTTTAAGTCTTGGCGCCGGACGGCTGAAAACGTTCTTTAAAGTGGTCCTGCCGAACATTAAATCAGGTATTATTGCAGCTGTTCTGATTGCATTTTTGGAATCTTTTAATAATGTCGACATCTCGGTCTTTATGACGGGTCCCGGAATCAGCACGCTGCCTATTCAGATGCTGACGTACGTGGAGAACCATTTTGACCCTACGATTGCTGCTATTTCGGTTTTACTTATGATTTTAACTGCGGTACTTATGTTCATCATTGAACGGTTGATGGGTTTATCCTACTTCACCAAACGATAACGGAGGCTTTCATCCATGGCATTGCTTACTTTGGAAAATATTTCGGTTGCCTACGACCAGCAATATATTTTGAAGGACTTCAATTTAAGTGTAGAAAAAGGAAATTTAATATCGCTACTCGGTCCAAGCGGATGCGGGAAAACGACGACCTTGCGGCTCATCGCCGGTTTTTTGGAAGCTAAATCAGGCAAATTTGCTTTAAATGGGAAGGATTACACGCGAATTCCCGTCAGCAAGCGTAACTTCGGCTTCGTTTTCCAGAGTTATGCGCTGTTCCCGCACTTGTCCATCTACGATAATGTGGCTTTCGGCCTGCGTCTTCGGAAGGTAGGCGGGGCGGAGCTTGATCGACGTGTTCGCAGTATTCTGGAAACGGTAAGCTTGTCCGGCTTCGAGAAGCGTTATCCGAAAGAACTTTCAGGCGGTCAAAGACAGCGGGTGGCCATTGCCCGGGCGCTAGTCATCGAACCTGAGCTGCTGCTTTTCGACGAGCCCCTAAGCAATCTGGACGCTAATCTGCGCATCAATATGCGTGTTGAGATTCGCCGTATTCAGCAGGAACTTGGTATCACTACCGTCTATGTATCGCATGATCAGGAGGAGTGCTTCTCTATCTCGGATCAGGTGGCCATTATGAACAAAGGGATTATTGAGCAGCTGGGCGCTCCAGCGACGATTTTCAAATATCCCAAAACGGAGTTCGTAGCTCGTTTTATTGGTTTCACGAATTTTATCTCTTTTGACACCAGGTATGATGAAAAAGAAGTGATTGCCCTGAAAGTGAAAGATCATATGTTCACTGTAACCAAGCATGCCAGTAAGGGAGAGCAGGTCGGGATGCAAGGCGCTATTCGTCCGGATGATGTCCTTCTAGGTATGCCGGGAGAGATCGAGGAAGGTCCCAATGTAGTGACAGGACGTGTGAAAGTGAGCACCTTTTTAGGCAGAAGCTATCAATACGTCGTTCAGACGATGCTCGGAGACATTACAGTCAATAAAGAAATGGAACTCCCGTATCCGAGCGGGCAAGAGGTTCGGCTTCATTTTCCAAGCGAGAAATTGGTTCTAGTAGAGTAGTGTACTTGGAGGGAAAGGCATATGCAGGTTGATTTACTGATCGAAAATGTAAAGATTTATAATAGTTATTTTAAAACATTCATTGAAGGTAATGCAGCCATTCTGGATGGCAAGTTTCTATATATAGGGACTAAAGGTGCTGAAAGTTTTGCAGCTGCCGAACGTTTGGACGGGCAAGGGCGCTACATGATTCCAGGGCTCATTGACATCCATCTGCACATTGAAAGCACAATGGTCACTCCGGAGACATTCTCGTACGGCCTTATTCGCAATGGGGTTACGACGATTGTTCCCGAGCCGCATGAAATTGCTAATGTTTTCGGATTAGACGGGGTCAAAGAATTTATCAAAGCAAGCCAGAATTGTGTAGCGGACATGTTCTATGCTCTTCCTAGTTCGGTTCCTGCCACATCGATGGAAACGTCCGGCGGCTCGATTGAAATCGAGGATATGGATGAGCTTTTGCGGACGGAGCGCATTATTTGCTTAGGTGAAATTATGAACTTCGTGGATGTCATCACCGATCCGGACTGCAAAACAAATCAGATTATCAACCATATTCGCAAACACTATCCTCACCTTATTATTGAGGGGCATGTGCCGAAGTTGCTGGATTTGGACTTGCATAAGATGATTTACAGCGGAGTCGACTCCGATCACACGCATCAGACGATTGAGGGGATGGAAGCCAGAATCGCTGCGGGCATGTTTATTGAAATTCAAGAGAAATCAATGACATCTGAAGTGATGGATTATTTGATCGAGCATGAAGTATCGGAGCATTTTTGCTTTGTTACCGACGATGTCATGGCGGATTCCTTCGAGCGGCGCGGTCACTTGAATCACATTGTGCGTAAAGCCATCGAGATGGGCATGAAGCCTGAGCATGCGATCTATGCCAGTACCCTTTCTCCGGCCAAAAGAATGCGGATGTATGATCGCGGTGTTATTGCACCGGGCAAAGTCGGCGATTTCCAGTTGATTTCTGATCTGGAGCTTCTGACAATTGACCAAGTGTTCAAGCACGGACGCAAGGTTTATGATGTTCGAGAGGCTTATACGTCAGTCACGAACGAACCTGCTTTTCCGCCGCATTATTATCAAAGCGTCCAGATGTCGCCGTTAACAGAAGCGGATTTCTCAGTTAACGTAGACGTAGAGGACGGTTCATATGCCTGCCGTGTCATGATGGTGAAAAACGGCTCTACCTTTACAGAAGAACATCATACGGAGGTTCATGTCCGTTCTGGTGAACTTATGTGGCAGGATAGTGGAAAAGGACTTATTGCTACTTTTGAACGCTATGGTAAAAACGGAAATCGCGCTTATGGTTTAATTGGCGGCGATACGATTAAACGCGGAGCTGTGGCGACGACGTACTCCCACGATAATCATAATTTACTTGTTGTCGGTCACAATCCTCAGGATATGGTCATCGCGGCGAACGAAGTGATTAACAATCAGGGGGGCTTTAGCGTCGTAGAAGACGGAAAAGTCATCGCTTCTCTTAAGCTGCCTGTTGGCGGGATTTTGACGGAAGCTCCACTTGAGCAAGTTGCTAAAGAAGTAGAACATCTGCGTAAAGCGATGGAATCATTAGGCTACTATCATTATAATCCTATTATGTCGATCAGCACGCATTCTTTACCTGTAAGTCCTGCTTTGAAAATTACCGACCACGGTCTAATCGACGTGAACAGCGGCAAAGTCGTACCGCTAATCGTCTCTAATTAATATAAAATCCCGCACTCATTATGAGGCGGGATTTTTTGTGTTTATTTCTTGTCGGCAAGCCAAGTAGCGAGGGATGAAATTTCATCATCGGATAACTTGCCTTTGAAGCTAGGCATTGCGCCTTTCCCGTTTGTCACCGTTGAAGCAACTTGGTCCTTAGACAGCTTGCTGCCTACTTTTTGAAGATTAGGTCCTACGGCACCTTCCAAGTTGACGCCATGGCAGCTAACACAGTTAGCTTTGAACACAGCGGATGCTTCCACCTTCGTTGTAGTCCCTGTGCTCGCAGACGGGCTAGCTGACACGGCAGGGCTTGCAGAAGCGGCCGGGCTCGGTTTTGTTTCGGTTTTGCCGCAAGCAGCTAAAGAACTGGCGAGCAGCAGCGAGAGGACTAATAGCGTTTTCTTCATGTGAACTTCTCCTCATATACATAGGTTCAAGTGCAAGACAGCCACTGGTTGCATGCAAAATCTGCATAATGACTGTAAATTTACATTGCCCGAATTGCTAATTTTTCATACAACAATGAATAAGATAACGGGTCTGAGCTCATGATATCCATAACTACCATAACTAACCTATCGTTCATAAAATTCCAAGGAGGCAATCAAATGGCTGAGAAAAATGTGGAAAATTCTCCTGACCAGTCGCGACGCAGTTTCCTAAAATATACCGGTACCGCCATAGGTGGAGTGGTGGTCGGAGGAGTGATTGGCAGTGCGATTTCCGGTGGATTTACCAAAAAGTCCACGACGCCAACCCCTTCGCCATCACCATCGGCATCCCCGCAAGCTCAAGCCGGAATGGACTACAACAGAGCGCCTATGTTCTTCAATCAGGCTCAGCTGCAAATGACGGAAGCTGCGGCTGAACGCATTTTCCCCAAAGATGACAGCGGTCCCGGGGCGACGGACTTAGGAGTTGCCTTTTACATCGATCATCAGTTGGCAAGCCCATGGGGAGTGAATGCCCGCACGTATCGGACGGGTCCCTTTGTGAAAGGGGAAGCGACGCAAGGCGACTACTTAAGTATTCAGCGCCACGAGTTGATTACGATGGGCCTGCAGAGCATGGAGGAAACGAGCAAGTCGAAATATACCAAATCCTTCGTGGAGTTGGCTCCTGAGGAACAGGATGCGATCCTGACCTCGATGGAAAAAGGCGAAATTAATGTGGTAAATGGCGTAACGGGTAAAACCTTTTTCAACCAATTCCGTGTGCTCGTGATGGAGGGCGTGTATTCAGACCCGCTGTACGGTGGGAATAAGGATATGCAGGGCTGGAAAATGCGCAAATATCCGGGCAACCAAATGAGCTATACCAATATCATGGACAAAGATCAATTCGCCGTTATGGAACCGCGGAGCTTGCATGATCATTTTGTTCATTAAATGTGAAATCCAATGAGGGAAGGGAATAAAGCACATGGCTACTAAAATGCCAAAAGTTCCGGTAGTTATTGTTGGAATGGGATGGGTCGGGGGCATTATCGCTGCCGAGCTGTCCAAGCAAGGAGTCAAGGTGGTTGGTTTGGAGCGGGGAAAGCCAAGAGACACTAAGGATTACTACATGGTGCATGACGAGCTGCGATACGCCTCCAGATACGATCTGATGCAGGATCTATCCAAAGAAACGGTGACGTTCCGTAATACGGATAAAGTAGCGGCAGTCCCCATGCGAGAATATGGTTCCTTTTTGCTTGGTGAAGGGCTTGGCGGGTCGAGCATTCACTGGAATGGACAAACGTACCGGTTTCTTCCGTACGATTTTGAAATCTACAGCAAAACGGTCGAGAGGTACGGCAAGCAGAAAATCCCGGACGGAATGACCATCCAGGACTGGGGTATTACATATGACCAATTAGAGCCTTATTTCGATAAATTTGAAAAGCTGGCTGGCATCTCGGGGGACCCGGACCAGAATCCGATGGTGGGCAAGCGTTCGAATCCGTTTCCAACCAAGGCTATGGTGAAAACGCCGGTTCTGAAATTGTTCGAGGATGCGACGAAAAAACTGGGTTATCACCCCTACATGATGCCGTCTGCGAATCTTTCGGAACAATATACGAACCCGGACGGTATCACCCGAGCGGCATGCCAGTATTGCGGATATTGCGAACGTTTTGGTTGTGAATATGGAGCCAAAGCGGATGCCGTGGTGACTGTGCTGCCGATTGCTCAGAAGTCGGGTAATTTCGAACTGCGATCTTACTCGAATGTGATCCAAGTGTTAAATGACGGCAAAAAAGCTAGCGGTGTTGTGTACGTCAACACAGTGACAGGAGAACAGTTCGAACAGCCTGCTGATGTGGTCATTATGGCCAGCTATGTGTTCAACAACATTAAGCTCCTGCTGACTTCCAAATTGGGTAAACCATATGATCCAGCCTCCGGTAAAGGAGTAATCGGCAAAAATTACTGCTACCAAACGAACGGCGGCTCGGCGACCGGATTTTTTGATGACAAAGAATTTAATTTGTTTGCCGGTGCCGGATCGCTGGGTATGGAGATTCCGGACTTTAATGGAGATAATTTTGACCACAGCAGTCTTAATTTCCTTCATGGAGCTGGTATTCGGATTTCACAAACCGGACAACGGCCGATTGCTACCAACTCCGTTCCGAAAGGCACGCCTGCGTGGGGGAAAGATTTTAAACAGAAATCTCTAAAATACGCGAACAGCGTCTTAGCTGTATCCCCGCAAGGATCAAGTCTGCCTTGGAAGCATCACTATGTTGATCTGGATCCTACCTATAAAGATGCCTATGGGCTCCCGCTGCCGCGAATTACGTTTGATTTTGAAGAACAGGATCGGCAAATGATCAAATTCGTGAGCGGTAAAGCCGCTGAAATTATGAAGGAAATGAATCCAACAAGTATTGGTTCATCGGACCAGCTCGGGCCTTACAACATTGTGCCGTATCAGTCCACGCATAACACCGGCGGTGTGATCATGGGTTCGGACCCTTCAACTTCAGCTGTTAATTCCTATTTGCAAATGTGGGATGCAGAAAATGTATTTGTTGTCGGAGCGTCAGCATTTGCACATAACAGCGGATATAACCCGACTGGGACGGTTGGAGCTCTTGCATATAGAGCCGTTGAAGGGATCGCGAAATATTTGAAACAAGGCGGAATGGTCGTTTAAACAAGCTGCCGACATGACCCTATAGATCGGAGGGATCAGATGGGGCAAGAAGATTTGATTTTGCATCTCACTGAGGTTCGCAAGCGGTTGATTATTGTGTTTGCTTGGTTTCTGGTTATGCTTTGCGCGGGGCTATATCTGTCCAGTGACATTTTGCTGTATTTGAAGACGCAGCCTATGATCGGTGAGATTAAGTGGAATGTGTTCTCGTTTACAGATGGGCTGATGATCTATATGAAGTGCGCTTTTCTCTTCGCTTTATTGTTTACCGTGCCGGTGATGCTCTATCAATTGTGGGCATTCGTCAGGCCAGGGCTGACAGAAGCGGAGTCCAAAAGCGCTCTTCCCTACATCCCGGTGGCTTTTGCGCTTTTCATTATCGGGGTAGCGTTCAGTTATTGGGTCGTCTTCCCCATGATGGTTCGCTTTATGATGCGCATGAATCAAACGATTGGCGCGGTGGAAACGTACGGCATTGACCGGTATTTTGGGTTTCTGTTCCAAATCGTATTTCCGATGGCGATCGCGTTCGAACTGCCTGTGATTCTTCTCTTTCTGACCAAAATAGGACTGCTGACGCCGGAGCGCTTGAAAATGTCCAGGAAATACGCGTACATCGCTTTAACGATTACAGGCTCCTGCATTTCGCCTCCGGATATGGTTTCACATCTGTCGGTTACCGTGCCCTTGCTGTTGTTGTTTGAGATCAGCGCGTTGGCTTCCAACTGGCAGTGGAGAGCGATGAGGCAAGGTAGGCTAGAGAATAGTTGAGGGAGACAAGCCAGTCTGATAAGTAGCAAAGTTTTTATAAAAGGAGGATACGTATGTTTAACAATATTGGTGTATCAGGTTTAATCTTGATTTTGGCGATTGCTTTAATCGTCTTCGGCCCGTCCAAATTGCCGCAGCTTGGAAGAGCATTTGGCGATACGCTGCGAGAGTTCCGCAATTCAACGCGTAATATTATGGATGAGGGCGAACGTGAGCATCTGATTGAAAATGAGGGGAAGAAGCCTTTTTGAGATGGTGAGTCGGTCGAATGGAAGATGAGGTGACACATCAAATGGGGGGAAGGGAACTATGGTT
Source organism: Paenibacillus anseongensis (assembly GCF_009757995.1). NCBI lineage: Bacteria > Bacillati > Bacillota > Bacilli > Caryophanales > Paenibacillaceae > Paenibacillus > Paenibacillus anseongensis. The sequence continues at coordinate 4,826 of NZ_WSEM01000022.1, read as the reverse complement.
CCCTATTTTGATGAAATGGAACACTTTTCATGAAGTAGGGGAACTACGATCCTCTATTTTATGAATTTGAACTGAAAAATGCGCCATGGGAGACAAATAAGAGCCTGTAGTTCCGATTAAAAAGGAAACAGCTCTTTTTGCTCCGAATAAGGGACTATAGTTCCCTTGGATATGGGGATGTTCGCTTAAAGGACCGTCAGGGTGTGGAATCCCTGGCGGTTTTTTTTGTTTTTTGAAGGCTGTTTATCCACCTAAGAAAATTCATTTTATATTAATATTAAATTAATTTAAATATGGATAATTAAGGTTATAAATTTGTCGTGGATGTGGTAAAACAAATGACGATTCGTTTAAGACTAACCTTACTTTATTCAACTATTCTGGGATTCGTATTATTAGTTTTTGGTATATCACTCTACTTTTTTTTGCAATTTTATATATTTAATGATTTAAAAAAATCACTAAGGGAGCAGACAGATCTTATACAAAAGAACGTAGCATATCAAATAGAACGTTCCCCTAATGGTTGGAATTTATTTTTTCGGCTTGATGATTTTGATGCGGTTGGCTCCGGTATTTTTATGCAAATAACTAATTTCACTAGTGGCTACACAACAAAATCATCTAATTTATGGAATGTGGATCTTCCATTTTCAACGGAGGATTTGCAAAAGAAAAAAGAAGGTTTCTATTCTTCAGTAAGTATTCATAACTCACCTTTTTTAATATACAGTGATCCACTAATATTAAATGGAAAGATAGTTGGAGTTCTACAGGCGGCATATAACGTTGGTGTTATAACTAATTTCCTTTCTAGTCTGCAGTGGATACTTGTTATGTTATCAGTTTTTGTGGTACTGCTCGCGATGTTTATGGGATGGTTCTTTTCTAGAAAAGCCTTAAAACCAATATATACTTTAATTAACGCAACAAAAAATATTAAAAATAGTGAAGACTTTTCAACAAGAATAAATCATAAAGGTCCTCAGGATGAAATTGGACTCCTTAGTGAAACGATGAATAGCATGTTAGAACGTATAGACTCAATTTATGGTGAGTTAGAACAATCATCAGTCATTCAAAGAAAATTTGTTGCTGATGCCTCCCATGAGCTTAGAACGCCCCTTACAACTATTAGTGGAAATGCTGAATTTCTTGTTAAACTGATGAAATCTTTGCATCAAAAACTGTATGATCTACCTGAAAAACAAGAAATCGAAATTTCTTTAGAGGCACTAAATGACATTACAGACGAGTCATTGAGGATGGGGAGACTTGTGAACGATCTATTGTCACTGGCGAGAGCGGATGGAGGTTTTCAGATAAATAAAGAAGTTTATGAACTACAGCCTATTGTTGAAACAGTAATAAGAAAGTCTGAGTTTATGCCAAAATCAGTTGAATGGGCGGTCGGAAACATGGAGTCTTTGTTCGGAATCTATATTTTGGCCGACAGGGATTATTTGCAGCAATTGCTTTTCATTTTTATTGATAATGCTTTTAAGTTTACATATCAAGGGTCTGTAAAGATGGAATTCGAAAGGATTGGAAATAAAATAGGATTGTTTATTAAGGATACCGGTATCGGAATGGATAAGGATGAATTAAACCATATTTTTGATAGATTTTACCGAGCGGACTCTTCTAGAGGAAAAACCCCAGGAACCGGATTAGGGTTATCGATTGCAAAATGGATATTAGATGAGCATGAGGGATTTGTCGAAGTTACTAGTTCTAAAGGTAAGGGGTCAATCTTTAAGATTTGGTTGCCTATTTATACTGGAACTAGGATTTAAGAATACATGATTACACTGTTAGGATTGGTCACGATATAATCAATTTCACAACAAAACCTCGACACTCCGCGAAGGATGGTCGAGGTTTGGCTTATTTATAGGCTTAGCCGGGCAAATCCTTTTTGTTCGCTTGTTTCACAGCTGATCTTCCAAGCTGCAGGAACAAGTTTATCGTAAAGAGGATGATGCCGATAACGACAAGCAAGGAGCTGACAATGACAAGCGGGAGCATGGCGGAATTGCCGGAAATAATCTCAATCGCGAGTCCACCCTGCATAAGAGGCAAGCCAATGTTATGTAACCAGAAGTGAAGTTTGGCAAGGCGCGTTTCTGATGCATGCGGATAGAAGTGATAGATGAGACCGAAGAGCGCCATCGAAACCCAACCTAGCAAATTCAAGTGCGCATGGACCGAGGCCAGTCTAAAATCTTGAATAATGCCCATCAACATTCCCAGTAGAACAGCGAGCGTGATGTAAATCGCAGCAATTTTCAAAAATGTCTTAGCCATTCAGCGAATCCCCTCCAAATTTTTACTTCACACTTATTGTATGCTATATACAACGAAATACAAGTCACGAGGAATCAAATTGGATGAAATATTTTATTAAACGGATTAGACGGTACATTGTTATAAAATAAATTAAATATTTGGCATTGTTTCACATATTATTTCATTATTTATATAATATATTGTAATTGTGTTTAATGTAGTAATACATTAATCGGCATGATGAAGGGGGAGCATGTTATGAGCAGCTTGGCATCTTCGATGGAGTTCGAGAGTAAAAAGGTTCCACGCCACCGCACCTACGACTTTCAGAGAGTTATGGCGAATCGGCAGGAACGAAGAGAACACGAGGAGTGTGGAGAAACAGCTTTTTATCCCATATCACCAGTAGCCTTGGCACTTTATTACGGATTTGATTATGACACAGAGCCTGTCGGGTAACCCGGCAGGTTTTTATATTGTGTAGCGGCTGATGGGGCCCATTGCTTACTTTTTCCAGTTGAATAGACTATACTTATTTCAATGTTATAGCACAGTTCAGCGAGGTGTGAACGATGAGCACAGGCCATTCGGAGCTGCATACGAAGCATGAACAAATTACGAAGTATATTGAATCTTTGCCTGTCGGCACCAAGCTGTCTGTTCGGCAAATTGCTCAAGATTTGGATGTGAGTGAAGGAACGGCTTATCGGGCCATCAAAGAGGCGGAAAATATCGGGCTAGTCAGCACCAAACGCCGAATCGGTACGATACGCATGGAGAAAAAAGAAGAGCCCGTCATCGATAAGTTAACGTTCGCAGAAATCGTGAATGTGGTGGAAGGCGTTGTTCTTGGAGGATCAACAGGCATACATAAGTCACTGAACAAGTTCGTAATTGGCGCTATGCAGCTGGAAGCGATGCTGAAATACATTGAAGCGGGCAACTTGCTAATTGTCGGTAATCGCGTGCAAGCCCATATGTGCGCACTGAGCCAAGGAGCCGGGGTGCTGATTACGGGCGGGTTCGATACGACGCCTGAAGTCAAAGAGCTGGCAGATGAACTTCACCTGCCGATTATCGGGAGTTCTTTTGATACGTTCACGGTGGCTACGATGATCAATCGCGCGATGGAAGACAGGCTGATTAAGAAGAAGATACTGATGGTCGGTGACATCATGCGGAAGGACAGTCCGATTTACTCGCTGGAAGGAACGGACACCGTCAAAGATATGCAAAAGCTGGCGGAGAAAACCATGCACACGCGCTATCCTGTCATCGACGGCAAAAGGGTGCCCATTGGGATGATTACCACCAAGGATATTGTTGGTGCGAAGCCGAGCCAACTCATCAGCAGCTTAATGACGCCGAATCCGCTTATGATTAATTTGAAAACATCGGTCGCTTCAGCAGGGCACATGATGGTGTGGGAAGGGATTGAACTGCTGCCTGTTATTGATAACGAGCGGAAAATGATCGGCGTCATTAGCCGCAAAGATGTCATGAAGGCAATGCAGCATATGCAGCAGCAGCCGCAGAACGCAGAGACGTTCGAGGTGCAGATCTATGCAGGGATCGACGAAGTGCGCGATGCCGAGGGCAAGTTGTCTTTCAGAGGCACGATTACGCCTCAAATGACGAACTTCGAGGGTTTGGTATCGGAGGGGGTGCTCACCACGATTATGATTCGTGCGGCCTATCGCACGGTGAAAGAGCATAAGAAGGGCGATCTCATTCTGGATAGCTCATCCAGTTATTTTCTGATTCCGATGCAAATGGACGAGGTCTTTGAAATTGTGCCGACGATTGTGGAAATGACGCGCCGATTCTGTAAAATTGATATGGAAATCACGGCGAATGGAGCCAGGGTGGCCAGATCGATGTTTACGGCACGCATCCTATAAAATTGAATTAAAATCAAAGGAGGATATGCACATGCTTGCTTCGATTCATAAAAAGGATAACGGGTTTATCGCACAGTTCGATCGTCCGCTTGGGCATGCTGTCAGCGAGGTTTGGGCAGCCCTTACCGACAATGAGCGCCTAGAGAAATGGATGGCCAATCTTCAAGCCGATGATCTGCGCAAGGGTGGCCATATGAAATTTGATATGAAAGATGGCTCGGGTACTTTGATTGATATGGAGATTACCGATTATGAGCCGCTTTCCGTATTGGAATTCACGTGGGGGAAGGATCGTGTCCGGTTTGAAGTTTCGGCAAGATCAGAAGGTTCTTTGCTTGTTTTAAAAGAATTCATTGGCACGATGACGGACCACACTCCAAAGGACTTAGCCGGCTGGCATGTTTGTCTGGACATGATGGCTGCGCTGCTGGATGGGCAAGCGATGGAATTCCCGATGGATGAGTGGAAGAAATGGTACGAGCAGTATGGTGAGCTGGTGAAACAGGTTGGTTGATAGGTAGGCTGATCGGAACAGTTGGCCTGGTGCGCTGCCGCTTCCCCGACTCTCTAACGGACACAGTGCGGCTAGAATTAGAAGTGGACACATCGTTAAGTGACCCCAATAATAGACTTAAC
>NZ_WSEM01000021.1:0-1588 GCF_009757995.1 Paenibacillus anseongensis | reverse complement strand
CACTTACTCTTGGTGATTTACCCTCCCATGACTCAACGGGTCGTAGCCCTTACATTCCTTCGTTATACCTGTCCAAGAGGTGGAGGCCGAGATGCTAAATTAACGGGTCTGTGCCCTTTGGGAACTACTACTCGGTACTTCCGTGCTTTTCATTAATCGTGATCCTACGAATGAGCCAACATACGCCTACAGCTAATGCATGTATTCATAAGACTTGATGCTTATGGAGCAATTAAATAACAGAAATAGCTAAGCAGCTTGTGCCTGTTCCATCTCCGACTTGAATTCTTTTTGACCTTTTACCATACCAATGAGTATACGTGCTAATTTACCGATTAATTTAAAAATAGAGCGGTATTTCTTCATTTTCAAGACCTGTACGTTGTGGAGATGCCACTGCTGAAAACTCGGATGATTGTTGACAAGGGTGAGTACGGCTATATATAAGTATTTTCGTAGTTGGCGCCTTCCGCGTTTTGAGATGGTAACTTTACCTTGGTGCTTGCCTGAACTCTGATTCACAAGATTCAGTCCGGCTTGTGAGAGGATCTGCTGGCCATGTGCATACTTGCTTAAGTCCCCGCAACCGGCCAGCAATGCCGAGATCATTAACGTACTCAAACCCTTCAGACTTCGCAGCAAGGGAACCTCGGGCAGGGGCTCAAGCAACTCTTCCAGCTCTTGCTCGAACTCTCGCAGTCGCTCATTTAAGCGCTCGTAGTCTTCGAGAAGTCTTTTTAAATCATTTCGAGCTTCCAGATATCCCACGTTACTGCCGACGGAATTGCGGGCTGCTGCGATGAGTCTTGCAGCGATCTCCATACCTGTTCGGCCGCCAGCTCGTTTCATTCCACCTTTTTCTCTCCATAAGGATACGATTTCCATTGGTGTTAGTTGCTTCACGTCTGCAGGCATCGGAAAGATCTTAAGTGAGGCTAGGGAACGAACGGTTGTCCAATCCTCAAACACACGGCAAAATTCTGGGAAATGGATGTCAAGTAAGCGGATAATGCGGTTTTTAAGGCTTGTCAGCTGTTTCACCCAGTAGTCACGGTTATTCATGACCATGCGTATACGTTGGTAAACATCACCATGTAGATGGTACACAGAGTAATATCCGCGACTGACCACATCCGCGATAACCAAAGCGTCTTTGAAGTCATTTTTGGACTGACTATTGTCGCGATTCTCTTTGTTTCTGTATGTGGTTAAAGGGTTGACGAGAACGACTTCATAGCCGTTTTGTGTTAACCATTCAGCTAGATTAAACCAGTAGTGCCCGGTTGGTTCGAGTCCGATGATGAATGAGGTAAGGTTATGTTTAGCTAACAAATCTTGCATCCAACCCAATAACTTTACAAATCCCTCGTTTCTGTTTTCAAACGAAACATGTCGTCCTAGTTCGATTCCGCGGAAGTTGACAGCTCGGGCCACATGTCTTTCTTTGGCAATATCTACACCGATGATAAGGTGATTTGTTGTAATTCGCTCGACACGTTGATTTTTAATCTGTCTTTGTTTAAACTTCATAATAGAGCACCCTCCTGTTGTTAGATCTTGTTAGTCACTGCCCGGTGACATGATCTAA
>NZ_WSEM01000020.1:107703-553491 GCF_009757995.1 Paenibacillus anseongensis | reverse complement strand
CCAGCGTCGATGGTACTTGAACCGCAGGGTTCTGGGAGAGTAGAACGTTGCCAAGCACACAGACTTCACTATAAAAGTGGGGTCTATTTTTTTTGTAAACATTATCGATTATGCTAGCGGTATTTAGCGATCAGGGAGCAGTTTGCCATCTTAGCAGCTGCTCCTTTTGTCGTTGCGTTTACGAGCAGTGTTGTCTATAAGATTTAAGTAACTCATTTGGTTGTGAATAATTTCAAAAAAGTGATAAAATACAAACGATATATCCAGATTTTAAAAAATCTATGAGATTGAAAAGGTAATCTTTTATTTTCGAATCAAGGACTAAAAAGAATGATAGGTGTAATGTTAGGGTCCAACATTCCCAAATCTATGATACTGTCGAAAAGGTCAAATAAATTATCTAGTACTACTAAGGGGATATATGAATGCTTCTGTCAAAAGGACAAAAAATAGATGTTACAAAGGGTAAAACCCTATCGAACATAAGCTTGCAATTCGGGTGGCTTTCAGATTCCAGAATGAGTATAGACGCCTCCTGTTTTATATTATCGAATAATAACCGATGCGAAAAGGATGAAGACTTTATTTTTTATGCGAATCCGAACGCGTTAGGTGGGGCAATAACTCATATTCAAGTAGGCGGGGTTGACAAAGAGGCCATAAAAATATGTCTATCAAAACTTCCAGATAGTGCTACAAAAATTGCGTTCTCTCTAACTATTCACGAAGGTGAGAAGTACGGATATAGCATGAAGGATGTCTCAAATATGTATGTAAAACTAATGGATGCCGAGCGTAACGAAGAACTATTTTGTTATGAATATGGATCAGATTTGTTGAAAGAAACAGCAATAGTCGTTGGGGAGTTATATAGGTATAATGGAGAATGGAAATTTAACGCGATAGGTAGCGGATTTTTTGGTGGATTAGAGGCGTTATGCACAAATTTCGGCCTTGTAGTCGAAAAAGAAGATTCGCAGGAAATTATTAAAATTGAGGAGAAACCAGTCTTTTCCTCAATTGATCTACGGAAGAAGATCGTTCAGATAACATTAGAAAAGAAAAAAATGAGTCATGTTGCAGCTAGAGTTGGCTTAGTGCTAGACATTTCGGGATCTATGCAACCCTTATACAAGAACGGAACAGTTCAGGAGGTCGTCGAACGGATATTGGCAGTTGCATGTAAGTTTGATGATAATGCGACTTTGGATATTTGGATTTATGATAACGAATTCAGTCGACTGAATGCAGCAACTGAGAGAGATTTTGATCAATACGTGGTAAGAAATATTTTAAATAATAATAATATACATAAGTTTGGTCGTAATAACGAGCCACCTGTAATGGAAGACGTAATTCGTAAATATACGATTGAAGAAGACTCATCTATTCCGGCTTTCATTATCTTTATCAATGATGGAGGAGTTCTAAAGTCGATTAAAAAAGTAATAGCTGAAGCCTCACTCAAGCCGTTGTTTTGGCAGTTTGTCGGAATTGGAGATTCTGACTTCGAGGTTCTCAAGAAACTAGATACGATGGAAGGCCGAATCGTAGACAATGCTAATTTTATTCATATCAAGGATATTGCTTCCGTTTCCGATGAGACTCTTTATAATCAGCTACTAAATGAATTTCCATTATGGCTTAAAGCAGCGACGGATAAAGGAATTATCTATAAATAAACGCTTGGCATCGTTTTTGGGAAAGTGTTTGTCTATGTGAAATATTCAAAGGTTCATTAAGCTAAAAATCATGATTAATATCAATTACATTAATTTTTAACACTGACACATCGCTGTCAGCAATCGACCTGTAAGATAAAACTTGTAAACAGTTGCAAGTAAAATTTTATGGGCGAGGGGTCAGATATTAATGATTGCTTTTTTGTGGACATTATTAATGGTTATACTAATTGTGGGATCGGTCATCTTGGTTGGCAAATCGAGGGCTGCCAGATTAGATGCAAAACGGAAAAAATGGTGGGTAATCTTCCATGTTCTCTTTGTGATTATGTATTTTACAGGGGTGTTAGGTAATTTCGTCTTAACGCTATTTACACTCTATTTAAAAGATCGTGAACTTATTTATGCTGCTCATTATTTCATCAAATATTTTGACTATTATTTAATTGTTCCAGGGGCTTTGGGGAGTTTGGCAACTGGTATTTGGCTAGCTGTCGGAGCGTGGGGGATCACCACACATTACTGGATTATCGCGAAGTGGGTCGGCAATTTGATGACGATTTTCTTTGGTAGTATTTTTATTGGTATGTGGATTGAAGAGGCATTAAATGCACTTTCTCTAAAAGAGCTTGAACCCATGTACAATTCCGAATACCTTCATAGTCAAAATATGATACTGATTGGAAGCGCATTAGTGTTAGCCATATTAGTCTTTTTAACCGCAATCTCCTATCTAAAACCGTGGGGGAAGAGAAAGGTAAGACAACAACGATAATACTGCATACATCATTCATTTTAATTTGCAGCTCTATTGTAAAACAGTCGCCTGGAACAAAAAATGTTCTAGCCGGCTGTTTATTTTTTTGTGTTTTATACCATGTCCTCCACCAAAAATTGGAATATAAAAAGCTGTATGTGGGGAAAATAACCGAAACTTTCCATTCATAGAAGAGAGGGAACTCATGTGAAAGTCGATCCATCTCTAAACGTCAACGAGAAGTCGCTGCAAAATATGCTGTTCAATAGCGCTGACTTCAAATCGAGCACCTTTCAATCCGGTAACCGCAGTTGTCGTCTCTTCTATTTAGATACCATGATTGAACTTGCAGTGGTACAGGAGCACGTTATTCGACCCTTGCTTCAGCAAACGGAAGACCTTAATCTTCGTGAAACTGTGTCTGTATTGGAATTTACAGAGACGGAGCTGCTGAACGATGCGGTGAATGCCCTTGTGGAAGGTAAAACGGTGCTTCAAATCGACGGAGAAATGAAGTTATATTTGCTTGGAACGGAAACGAAGAAAGAACGTGCAGTTAACCTGCCCGTGAATGAACGAGTGCTGCGCGGATCGAATGAAGCGTTGATTGAAAATGTGAGTACAAATATCAATTTGCTGCGTAAAATGATTGTCTCACCAGATCTCGTTGTCAAATACTATCGCCTTGGCAGACGATCGAATACGAAAGTCGCCTTACTGTACTTGCAAGAGCTTGCTAACGAACAAGTTATCCAAGAGTTTGAGCGTAGAATTAGCCATATTGACATCGATTATGTTGAAGCACCAGGCTTTATTCAAGAACTCATTGAGGATCGAAAATTCTCCCTATTTCCACAATTGATGATTACGGAGAGACCAGATCGTGTTAGATCCTACTTAATGAACGGAAAAATAGGGATCTTAACCGATGGTTCGCCGGATTGTATTATTACTCCCGTCTCCTTCTGGGCATTCTTGCAATCCCCTGATGATTATCAAGTAGGTTGGTTACTTGGCAGTGCTTTCAGGTTTCTTCGTATAGTAAGCTTTATTATTGCAATGAGCTTGCCTGGCGTGTATGTTGCGTTAGTCACATTTGATCCACGTATGCTTCCTTTTGAAATTTCATTGACGCTTCAAAGCTCTATGCAATACGTTGCCATGCCTCCGGTACTCGAAGCGATATTCATGTTGGTCACGCTCGAAATATTAAGAGAAGCGACGGTAAGGCTAGCAAGTCCTATTGGACAAACCATTGGTGTTGTTGGCGGTATAGTCATCGGAACTGTTGTCGTTCAGTCAAATCTGGTTTCCACTATGATGGTCATCATCGTTGCCTTTACGGCTGTCGCATCCTTTAGTATTCCGTCTTATGAAATGAGCAGTGCCGCACGTTTATTATCCTTTCCTTTCATCTTAATGGCTGCTACCTTTGGATTAATTGGCTTGGAATTGTCATATCTGATTGTGCTGACGCATTTAGCGCGTTTAAACACGATGGGACTCCCTTACTTTTACAGCGGACTCAGCAAAAGCACAATTATGGATACCTTTTTCAGGGGGCCTATTAAGAGACTAAGGGAACGCACGAAAGAAAGCTTGTCCAAAGATAAAACGAGAATCCGAATGCAAAGGGGTGGTGATAATGAATGATTCACCTTAAGAAGCTATCTTTAACACAGCTTTTTAATCTCATTATTTTAACTCAAGTGGGTGTATCCGTCTTATCAATTCCCTTTGCAGAGTCCAAACACTCAGGTTATGACTCATGGATCTCTGTATTCATCGGAGGGGTTATTGCGCAAGCGATTATCACAATTATCTATTGCCTTAGTGCGAGATACGCCGATCGGGCGTTGCCTCAGTATATGTCTAGCATTGTTGGAAAGGTAATGGGATCTATTCTGAATATGATCATAGGGTTATATTGTGCCGAATCCAGTCTAATGGTCATTGTTTCTTATTCCGATGTGTTAAGTAGATGGGTATTGATTAGGACGCCCTGGTTAGTTCTAGTTGGGATCTCAGTCGGAATTGCTGCGTACATCGCTTCTTCTTCACTCCGATCTATTGCTGTCATTACACAGAACATCATGATGATGTTTTTTATTGCCATGGTCATCATTTTTATCAGTGGGATAGGAAAAGGGGATATTCGTCATTTTTTCCCAATCGGCAGTCATGGGATGGGAGCCATCATGAGGGATGCTCTTCCAGCTTTTTGGGCATATGCGGGCTATGAGCTCCTTCTGTATGTCTTTCCAACATTATGTTATCGAAAAAAGAAAGATGTCTTTCTTGTAATGACTGTCGCTAATGGATGTACGACCCTTTTTTATACGTTAATCGCCTTAATTGTAACGTTTAATTTCAGTGAAAATCAGCTTAAAGTAATTCCTGAGCCAATGGTTTTTATACTTCGCCAATTCAAGTGGCCTGTCGTACAAAGTTTAGACATCGTATTCATGACAATTTGGCTTTCGGTTACGACTGTAACCGCGTATATGTATTTGTTTTTGGCAGCCCGATACCTTTCTTTTACTTTTGGAAAAGAGATGGGGAACCATACCGTCATCGTCTGGTTATTAGCGATCTTATGTTTCGGATTAGGTGCATTTGGATCGGACCGCAAGGTTATCTTTCAATTTTCCAACTATCATAGTTTTTCTACCATCATCGTTATTGCCATTATACCGTTACTCCTTCTGTTGATATCGATAACGCGGGGGAAGGTAGGGGCAAGATGAAGAGGGTTGTCGTAAGTATTATGATTTTGTTGCTTCTCACCGGATGCTGGGACAGATTGCCGCTGCGCAACCTTAAAATAGTTGACATAGCTGCAATTAATTATGATGAGAAGAGTAGAAAAGTATTGCTGAATTTTGTTGTTACCAAATTAAGTCGGGCTGGGCAAGGGAGCGATGTGTCTCTTTCGGAATCAACAGAGATTTCAGATTCAAATGTCGTCGAAGCGGTTGGGCAAGGGTTATATAAAGAACAGGGTCCCTTTATTGGGGTTAATACAAGATTGTTTTTATTGAGCGAAAGTTTTGCAGCACATCAACCTGTTCGTGAGCTTGCTTTTTTGCTCGATACGCCATTTACGACAATCAATTCTCCGGTAATCATTCTTGACGACCAAGATTCGTCATTTTTCAAACAGTTTAATAGCAGTACAATCACTGATAAAACGAAACTGTTAAATGATTTTGTGAAATCTTTAGAAACATACGGGATTGTTCCCAATGTTACGATGATGGATTTTCTTTTATCTAAGGAAGAGCCATTAAATGATTTAGTATTACCTGTAATGAAACATGTCAATTCTCGAATGGAATTTAATGGTGCTTTATTATTTCGTCAGAGCGAAAGCACAGGTATTAAGCTGAATAATGAACAAGTTCAAAGCTTAATGTTTCTTGTAGGGAACGGAAATGCTATGCAGAAATTAAAGGGATTCTCATCCAAATTCAACTATGGGCGGGTTGCAAGGACGGGCCACTTGGATGATAAGAATTATGCTTTTTTTATTAAGCAAATAAGCAGCAAAATCATCGCACGTCAACAGTTGAGTGAACTTCCGGATATTAAGATTAAGGTAAGCATGAATATATATGCAACCGAACTTGGAGAAGAGCTTTCAGGTCTTAAGTCTGAATATGTTGATAAAATGGAAAAAGCACTAAGTAATCATTTAAATGAAATAGCAACCGATACGATAAAAAAAATACAAGAGGCGAATTCGGATGTTCTTGGCATTGGAAAGGAATTAAGAGCGTTTCATCCAGCTCTATGGAAAACGTTGGAGTGGAGAAAGGATTATCCTCAAGTGTTGATTGAGCCACAATTTGAAGTTCGGATTTTGAATACAGAGATTGAGTGATAGAGTATTTTAGCACAGGCAAATGAATGAAGAAGTGGAAAACAAGCGGTCAATTCAATTTGACACGCTTGTTTTTTGTTTTTTAATTTACGCGTGGTAGCTGCCGTGGCTGCTGCAGTTATAGTACGACGACAGAATAATCCCGCTTTAGAACCTTGATATATCAAGGTGAAACAATGAATCATATACAATGTCTATGTGAAATATTCAATGGTTCAATAGTTTTTAACGCTGACACATTGCATTAAATTTTCGATTACATATATTTATGTTATGATGCTCCTAAAAGGAAGATTTAATTGAATGAACAATGACCTAGGAAAAGTGAAATGAATCTTTGATTGGAAGGGCTGAACCAGCATTAAGAAAAGGTATCTTGCGTTACTAGGCATCATCGTATTTATTGGCATTTCATACTATAGCTTAACTCAACCATTTGGTAGTAATGTTTCGCAAACCGACAGTGTTGCATTGACCATTGTTCTTCCAGCTGAGCGCTACCCTGAAACAGCAGCACACATCAAATCAGCAGAAGAGCATGGTAAGACTAATATCTGTACGATTGATCGAAAAGGCGCTGAAGAGAATCGTAAAAAGTCATTGAAAGGAATTCCCACAAAGAAAGGATTTGACCGCGACGAATTCCCTATGGCTATGTGTGCGGAAGGTAGAACAGGTGCGGATATCATGTATGTCACCCCCGAAGACAATAGGGGAGCAGGCTCATGGATCTCAAATCAATTAGAGAAATATCCGGATGGTACAAGGGTTAAGATATTTGCGAAATAAGATGAAATGGAATTTTTGGAATGTACCCATCGTCCGGGATTTTCATATCGTTTTAATCTAGGTCAGGCAGTCGTCACCGGTATCTTGGCGACGGAGCAGCCAGCTCCGCAGCCTTCAGCCGACACTAAGACTACACCGGAGTTTACGGATGCTCGCGAATATTGGGGTCGCAGCTGCGGTGGAGAACGGCTTCGTTAGTAGCTATGAGAACGGCAGCTTCAAGCCTCATGCAAAAGCAACGCGCGCCGGAGTCGTAACCGTTATATTAAAACAATGAAATAATAATCAATAGCAGCTTAGAGGAAGAGGCCGGGCATAAGATTTTTTTGCCTGGCTTCTTCCTTCTTGATTTAAATATGCGAAAGTAGGCCGAAATAAGCCATTAAGTATACATACAGCTCAACATTTGATTCATTGGACGGGCGGAAGTACAACGACATAATAATCCCGATTTAGAACCTTGATAAATCAAGGTTCTTTTTCATTTGTCCGTATTTTCTTGTCGTTTTGTTTTGAACGTGAAAATCCCTGTATACTGTGCTAGCGACAAGAAAACCACTTTATTGAGTATTGTATGAGCAATATTAGAGCGTGTTAGACTGAAAAAATGTAATGAAGACAGACAAGAGTTCATTAAGCTAACGGACAGTATACTTCCAATATCTGTTATAATCGATATGAATATTCTTTAGGAGGATGGGGCTAATGCTTGGTCTACCGAAAGGGGAAGTTTATCTTGCTCCCTGGACTAATGAGTGGTTAACAGAATTTAGGAATGAGAGTGGAAATATTAAATCTGAATTAGGTGAACTTGTCCTAGCAGTTCACCATATTGGGAGTACAGCGGTATAGAACTTATCGGCCAAGCCAATAATTGACATCGCAATCGAACTGAATGATTATCAACTCGGCATACAGTGTGTTAAGGGTTTGGAGCGACTTGGTTATGAATATAAAGGAACAGATATACTACCGGAAAGGTATTACTTTAGTAAAGGGGAGCCACGAACTCATCAGATACACATGTTCCAATCGGGCAATATTTATATGAAAAAGCAACTTGCATTCCGGGATTATTTACTGAATGACAATGAGGCATTGAATGGATACCAGGCTTTAAAAGAGACGCTTTCCAGAACACATCAAACCGATAAAATTACTTATTCTCATGCTAAAACGGATTTTATAGATACTACTTTGGAGAAGTTAGGATTCAACCAACTAAGGTACTATAGTTCAATTACGACATGACGGCAGCCAGCGCACACGGCTGCCGTTGTCCGTTGAAGTAACGGGCCAGGAAAGTTCCAATATGTGGTATAATTATTTTCTTACTACTTGTCTAGAATTTTGGAGGGAAATCGTGAAAAAAGAAAACATCTTATTACCAATTTCGATTATTATTTTCGGATTATGCTTAATTTTATCAGCTTGGTTAATATCTAATGGCTTGAAAAGCCAAGAACATGTAGAAAAATCTCTAAAAACCTCTACTCAAACTAAAGCACTTATGACTTCTGGTGAAGCAGCACAATACATGGGAATTTCTTTAAAAGATTTTGATTTTCTTATTAAGAGTCAAACCGAGTTGAAATCAGGAATTAGCACTTACAACACATATATGTTCATTCCTTATATCGACATAGGTAATCAAAAATACTTTAATGAAGTCGAGATAGATAAATGGATTGAATACAATATGCTTAATAAGTAATGCCTTAAGAGTCCTGCCAATATATATAACACCGCATTTTAGAAAATGCGGTTATTTTTATGTCGTGAATCAATGTTGTACTTTAAACATAGAGTCTTGTAAAAAGATAATTGTTTAAAGGGGAGGGTGAACTAACGGGATACTAGAGACTATAGCTTCAACGAAGACGCGGATACGGGCATGGATCGGCTGTCGGGTTATGCTCACCACCGGGAGTGATTAGAACATTTAACCAATATCAGAAGGTGATAAATAGGTGAACATAAACATAGAGGCTCTAACCCAAGTAATTAATGATTGGGACCCTGTTGGTCTTTTAGCAGGAGGTGCTCCAGAAAACGAATATAGCATTGAAGTAAGAGAAATCGCTCAGAAATCCACGTCATGTAAGTCTGAAACAGATTTAGCGATATTTATTTACAGAGTGTTCAACGATAAAATGGGGGTAAAATTAAATCAACTTGTTTGCTTAAAGCAGGCATTTAAAATTATCGAATACGGAAAATAACCGCAACAAATGATGATTAAGCTAACGTGTAACGTTAATTAAATGGGACAGTGCAGCAGCCGGTTAATAATGCCGGCTGCTGACGTTGTATTTAAGGGCAAATACTTGTTCAAAACTTAAACGGGACTCTCTTGTCGTTGTACTGCGGAGAAGGTTTTTTCTCTTATTTATAATAATTATCAAAAAGTATTGACTTTCATTTAAATTTATTTATAATAATTATTATCTGATATCAATTATCAGTGGACAAGCAGTGGAACGGATAGAAAGGGTGCAGCGGCAATGTACGATGTCATTATTATTGGAGCAGGACCGGCAGGAGCTTCAGCTGCCATCTATACAGCTAGAGGAAACTTGAAGACGTTGGTGATTGATAAGGCACCGAACACGGGAGCATTGGCCATCACGCACAAAATTGCCAATTACCCAGGGGTCATTGGGGCCTTGTCTGGCAAGGAACTGCTGGATACGATGCGGGAGCAAGCAAAAGGCTTCGGCGCTGAATTTATTCAAACGACAATTACGGCTGTAGATGTGGAAGATGAGACGAAAGTCGTGTTTACGGCGGACGGTATGTATGAAGGCAAATCGATTATCATTGCGACGGGGTCGAAAGGACGCAACCGTATGCTTCCTGGTGAAGAGAACCTGCTCGGGCGTGGGGTGAGTACTTGTGCAACGTGTGACGGAGCTTTTTTTGAGGGAAAAACGGTCGCAGTCATCGGTGATTCGGAAGAAGCGCTGGAAGAAGCCCAAGCACTAAGCAAATTTGCGGAAAAAATCCACTTCGTGGTGCCGCGCCCTGAATTGCAAGGCGTTCATCATACCCCTGAGATAGCGGGCACGGACATCCTCTACAAAGCCAAACCGCTTGAAGTGCTTGGCACCAATAAGGTAGAAGGGCTTCGCATTCGCACAGGCGTTGGTACGGAGGAAGTGCTTGAGGTGGACGGCGTTTTCGTCTTCCTATCCGGCAGCAAACCGGGGACAGACTTCCTGCAAGGTCAAGTGCCGCTGGATGAAGAGGGCTTTATGATTCTCGACAGCTCGATGCAATCATCGGTGCCAGGCGTGTTCGGCGCAGGCGAAGTGAGACGCACACCTGTTAAGCAAGCGGTTGTTGCAGCTGCGGATGGAGCGATTGCGGCCATGGCCGTTGATAAATTTATTAATAAACGGGCTCAATTGATCCCGCAATATAAATAATCTTACAACTTATTAGGAGATGAAATCATATGTCTAATGTCATTGTTTATTCAAGCACGAATTGCCCTTATTGCCAGCAGTTAAAAAAATACTTAACCGATCAGCAAGTGGCCTATGAAGAAAGAAATATTGATCTCAATGACCAATATGGTCAAGAGCTTCACGATATGGGCATGATGTCGCTGCCGGTAACGGTAATTGGCGAGCACAAAATTCTAGGTCTCAATGTGACCAAGCTCAAAAAGGCTTTGGCTGAAGTAACTGTTTAATCCACAATCCACATAAAATAGATAGATAAAGAGGAGAGAGAACCATGACACAATTAACCGTACAACCATCCCAATCTTTTGCTAAAATAGGACTGCCTGCACCAAGTTTTTCACTTCTGTCCACTAAAAATATGGAAACTTTAGAAGAAAAAATTTCTCTTGAGGACTACAGAGGCAAGTGGTTAGTATTCTTCTTCTGGCCTTTCGATTTCACTTATGTATGTCCAACGGAAATTACGGCTTTCAGCGACAACTATGAAGAGTTCCTGGATTTGGACTGCGAAATCGTAGGTGCATCCGTGGATAGCGTGTACACGCATAGAGCCTGGACACAAACGCCGCGCGATCAAAGCGGTATCGGTCCCGTGAAATTCCCGCTTGTCAGCGATTTCTCCAAAGAAACAGCGCGCGCTTATGGCGTTCTGGATGATGAAACAGGTGCGGCTCACCGCGGGTTGTTCATTATCGACCCTGAAGGCGTGCTGCGCTACCAAGTCGTGACAGACATGAACGTTGGACGTTCGGTAGACGAGACGCTGCGTGTGCTTCAAGCGCTTCAAGCTGGAGGGCTTTGCCCGGCGAACTGGAAACCCGGTGACAAAACACTATAATTGATAAATTTAGCAAGCCCCAATCCGTATCTCATCCACGGGTTGGGGCTTTTGTGTGCATTCGGGACTGCATTTGCAGTATAATAGGAAGGCAAATGAGGTAACGACAGAAAGGTTAGATCGATGATGCAGTCCATTTCGGACAAACTATTTATGGGTTCTTTGATTTTACTGATGATTTCCGTTGTGGTCAGCGGTATCGGGTTTCAATTCGTGAACTGGCGCACGCAAGTGACAGATGAGTTGGATGAGGAGACGAACTCCAGTTCCGCCCGCAAGAAGGCGGTCATGGAGCGTCAAGATAAGAGTTTAAAACGTGTGGTTCGTTCCTATTTATTTTGGATCGCGATTGCCGGTATGCTCGTATCCGTCCTACTCTCTCGATTGTAGGCTCTTTTAATACAGAAAAAGGCGTATAGCGGCTCTTTGAGCCATGCTATAGGCCTTTTTCTCATTTAACCGGAATCTCGCGCGATGAAACGGGACGAGAGGATGATTTTCTCTGCTTGCCTGCCCGGGTGTTTAAGCCGGTACAGGAGAGTTTCCACTGCACGAATGCCAAGCGATTCTTTCGCAAGCTCAATGGTACTAAGAGGCGGATGCGCATAGGCGGAGGCATCAATGTTATCGATCCCGATGACCTTAACCTGGCCCGGAACATCGATGCCATGGCGCTTAAGAAGGGGGATCAGCTCCAGAGCTATTTGATCGTTAGCACAGATCATGCCTTCGGGCAGGCTTTCAGGTGAAAGTACCGACACTTTGCGCTCCAAGTACTGGAGGACCTGACGACTCTGGTAGGGAATGCTCCATTTCTTCAACGAGTAGTCCGCGTCCGGTTTGCTCAAATCTTCCATGGCCATTCGGCAGCCCCAGAAGCGCTCCTTGAAGCTGACGGCAAATTGATCATCGCCGACGAAAACAAGCTGTTTCAAGCCGGCGGCGAGAAGGCGTTGACAGGCCATTTTACCCGAGTCCAAATTATTGTTGAGAACGCAATCCACATCCACCAGAGGTTCGGAATGGTCAATTAATACGAGCGGGATCCCGGTTTGCTGGAGTGAGATGACCGAAAGGGTAGGAAAAGTTCCTGCCAGAAGATGGCCCGCGCAGTGGTCAGGATTCACATACGAAGGAATCTGCAGCTGTTCGTTATGATGAGCCGGAACAGGGATAATCAGATGCTCGAATCCCAGCTCCTTGCTGGCCGCCCCGATCCCCGCGAGAACTTTCCCCCAGAAGGGATTATCCTGCTGATAAATGGCTTGAATCCAAACCAGAATGTAAGGCGTTTGCCCGTTAACGCTCATAGATTCATTATTCAGGCTTGTCTGCGCTGCTGATTGGAGGAGATATCCCATGGCTTTCGCCATTTCTTGAATACGCAGCCGGTTCTCCTCGCTTACACCTGATTTTCCGGATAACGCTTGGGACACGGTATATTTAGACAGCCCTAGTCGATCTGCTATTTGCTGCATGGAAACTTTCTTACTCAAAGATTGCACCTACTTCATAAAAATCAAAATTAACATAACAAAACTAACAAACTCCATTGTCGACTAAAAAAGAAATCTTGTCAATCTACAAGGAAGTCTACGTATAAAAATGAATTGACGTTAAGAGTGGAAATGATTACAGTAGGGATGTTGAAGTGAGTGTTAGCCTAACAAAAATAACAAAAAATTAAATGCGAAACACAACGGGAGGTTTTAAAATGGGTAACTGTGTAATTTTTTATGATGCAGCGTTTCCTTATGAAGGCACTCGGCCGGACAGCCGCAGTTTAGAAGCATTGGCACAATTTGGCCGCATTGTTGGCGCCGAGGAGCTACCGGAAGCTTTACTGCAAGGGACGGCTGACAATTTCCTTCATCTTCATGGGCGGTATTTTCCAAAAGCGGCTTGGGAAGCGGTGATGTCGCATGTTCGCAGAGGGAAAGGGCTGCTTCATATCGGGAGCGCGCCATTTCGAGTACCGGTTTATCCAAGCAGCGAGGGATGGACGGCGGAAGCAGAGCAAACCGGCTACCATCAGCTTTTGCAGATTCACGAGGTGCTTCCTGTCGATCCTGCACCCATCGCCCGTTATGCGGCTCATGCGGATCTGCCTTTGCTAGCCGGCAAAGAGGCGCTGTTTCAAGGGCAGCCAACGGTTGGTCTGGCACTTCACGTAACTCGCGCGGATGATCATCCGGGTCAGGTTGGCTCGAGCGGACCGATGGACGCCCACCTTTTGCCGCTGCTGAAAGGAGTTTCTCCAGAGGGCCGCGAAGTTGCGGCGCCAATCGTGCTGCTGGAGAACACGAAGGGTGATTTTGCAGGCGGACGCTGGATTTTCGCCAACTTGGTAACGGATGATGCCTTCTGGACACAAGGGGGAGCGGAAGTTCTAAGGGACCTAGCGGCCTTTACGGCGCGGGGAGTAACCGAAATTTGGTTCAAACCGAACTACGCCTGTTACGATCCCGGTGACCGAGCGGCATTGACCATCCAATTGCAAACGCTTGCCAATCGCGAAGCAGCTGCCTCGGCTAATACATCGTGGACTTTCCATGTTCAAGTGAAGAAAGACGGCGTTTCGGAACCGTTATGGTCAACTTCTGTTCAAATGGATGCATCTCGCGAGCTGACTTATAAAAAAATGAATGTGCCGGTCGATCTAGAACCCGGTTATTATTCGGCGGTATGTACAGCCGTTGCCAATACAGGAGAGACGCGCATCTACCAGCAAGGTTTCTGGGGATATGATGCGGAATTGCTGCGCGAAGGAACACCGCTTTCCTGTGATCGCGACTATTTCATCAAAGATGGACGTCCGCTGCCGATCGTTGGCATGACCTATATGACGAGCGATGTGGCGCGGAAATTTCTTTTTCTGCCTAACGTATCGGTTTGGGACAAGGATATCGCACAAATGGTCAAAGCAGGGATTAACCTGCTGCGCACAGGGATTTGGTCCGCGTGGCGCCAAGTGATGTTCGTCGATGGCCATCCCTACGAGGAAGTGCTGCGTGCCATTGATGCTTTCATTTTGACTTGTAAAAAGCACAACATTGAAGTCACGTTTAATTTCTTCGCCTTTACACCAGAGATGTGGGAAGGTGTCAATCCGTATCTGGATCCGCGCAGCGTGGAGGCTCAGAAGCGATTTATTTCGGCAGTCGTGTCGCGCCATAAAGAAACAACGAATGTCCATTGGGATCTGATCAATGAGCCGTCCATGTTTAACCCGAATAAGCCATTTTCCGGGCCGCAATCCGCTCAGGACAAATTTGAGAAAGCTGCGTTCACAGCATGGCTGGAAAACCGTCACGGCGATATTCGCAAGCTGCAGGAGCGTTGGAATATGACGCCAATGGAGCTGCCTGATTTTCAGAGCGCAAAACTACCCGATGTTTCAGAAATGAACATGAAGACGACCGAAATGCTGGAGAAAAAAGGCGGGCCGTGGCTGGATTATACGTATTTTACGATGGATATGCATAATCGTTGGGCTCGGGAATTAATTGCGACCATTCGCAGCATCAATCCTGCTCATTTGGCAACGGTCGGTCAGGATGAGGGACTTGGTGCACTGCGTCCATCACCATTTTTCTATGCAGAAGTAGTAGACTATACAACGGTTCATACCTGGTGGTTAATGGATCAGTTAGTGTGGGACGGTATTTTCTCCAAAGCGCCGGATAAGCCGAGCCTGATTCAGGAAACCGGCATCATGTATATAGAAACAGCGGATGGACGCGCAAAACGTTCGGAACATGAGCTGCGGAACATTCTGGAGCGCAAGTATGCCTATGCCTTTTCGACCGGTGGGGCGGGCGCTGTGCAGTGGATTTGGAATATTAACTTCTATATGAACAATATTAATGAATCACACATCGGTGCGCTGCGTGCAGATGGCACAGAGAAACCGGAAGCGGATGTTTCCTATGATTTCGGCGCTTTTATGGGGAGTATTCGGGATTTGTTTGTAGACCGTCAGTTGGAGGAAGTTGTGGCTATTTTCCCTTACTCCAATGATTTTTCAACGAGAAGATTAGCTGGCGAAGCCACTTCCAAGCTTACTCGTACGTTGGCGTATTCAATGAATGTGCCTTTCCGTGGCATGGGTGAGTATCAATTGGATGCTTTGGAACAAAGTCCTCCCAAGCTGATTATTGTACCTAGTGCTCACAATTTCAGCGATGAAGCGTTGGAAAAGTTGACTCAGCATGTGCGCACGCATGGCGGAACGCTTTTATTCACAGGACCGCTTGGACTGAATGAATACTGGACACCGGTATCGCGTCTGACAGACGTGGTGGGCGAGACGGTGCTGAGCAACATTTTGCGGGAAGAAATGATGGTTTTGAACGGTAGCCAGTACCCTGTCTCATTCGGCGGTGCCCGAATTTCACAAGTGAACAAAGAGATCGCGCTCTCTGAAGGTGATGATGAGAACAGCGGATGGAACTCGGGGCATGGAACCACAAGGCATTATGCGCTTGGCAAAGGGCAGCTCATCTGGTGTCCGCTGCCGGTTGAATTAAATGAACGCGGTGAAAGTATAGAAGCGTTGTACAACTATGCTTTGGCGGAGGCTGGCGTATCAGAGGAAATGACGTGGGTGAAAGGCGGGCAACTGCCGGGCGTTTACGGACGCAAGCTGAGCTTTGCCCAAGGTTCATTGTATATTTTCGTGTCGGAGTATAGTGTAGATACAGCGATTGAAGTGAAAGATCCGGGTACCGGCCGAAGCTATGACTTTGAGCTTGAGTCGGAGCGTACCGTCATGTTCGCGACAGATCGGGAAGGTGCATTGTTAGCTGTTTACCGCCCGAATCAAGTGGTTGTCAACGTGAAATAAATAAAAAAGCCTCTGCGCCGCAGCAGCTGACGACAGTCAGCTTAGCGGACAGAGGCTTTTATTAGTTGATTTCCTCAACGCAGGAGCTACAAACCATTTTCCCTTTGAAATAGGTCATATCCTCGAAATTACCGCAGAATACACAAGCTGGCATATACTTTTTCAAGGTGATACGTTCCGGATCGACATAGACTTCAATTGCGTCACCAATATCAATGTGCAGCGTTCTCCGAAGCTCAATCGGCAAAACGATACGCCCTAACTCGTCAACCTTCCTTACAATCCCCGTTGATCTCATGTTAAACAGCCTCCTGGACAATTTGAGTTTAATCGTTTCATTACATGGATAACTACCTTATTCCACATTTGAACTTGAATTCCTTTTATTTACTCGAAGGTATTATGTTAAACTTTGCATAAGTATTGGAGGATGCCTATAATGGTGATCAATATCGGGCAAATTTAAAATAATTCGTGCATCTCTCTTATATAAAGCCTAATCCACTATTGGTACTATAAATGTAAGCAAAACATCACTGACGAAGTAGGGGGATTACAAACGATGATTAAATGGAAGCGTTCTCTAGGCGTTGTGTTAGCGACCGCGTTGGCCGGATCTCTAGTAGCCTGTGCAAACGGCGGCAATACAAATAGCAAGGCAGATACACAAGGCACAGCGACAGCAACAACCGCGGCGGCTTCGAATGAGCCGGTGAAATTACGTATTATGTGGTGGGGGGCTACGGTTCGCCATGAAGCGACACTCGCTGCATTGAAATTGTATACGGAAAAACATCCTAACGTTACTTTTGAGCCTGAGTATTCCGGTATTGACGGATACTTGGACAAGCTGTCCACGCAAGCTGCTGCGAATAATGCGCCGGATATTATGCAGCTTGATCCAGGTTGGATTTCCGATTGGGCGGGACGCAATCAATTGGCTCCGCTGACAGGTGTTGATGTGAGCAAAATCGATACGAAAGTATTGTCCGGTGGACAAGCTGGGGGCAAGCAGTATGCAATGCCTTTAGGTTCAGTAGCCTACGGGATGATCTACGATAAAGCTGCTATGGACAAGCTTGGTTTGAAAGCTCCGGAAAACGGCTGGTCATGGGATGATTTCTTCGCGCTTGCGAAAGAAGCAAAAACGAAGCTTCCGGAAGGTCAATACTTCACGAAGGATTATGCCGGTGACTATTTCGCTTACTCCGCCTTCCAATATGCAAAAGGCAAAGGCATGGTCGTATCGGATACAGGGAAATTCAATGTGGACCAGGCTACTTTCTTAGAGTGGACACGTAATTTTGACGAGATGCGTAAAAATGGCATCGTACCTCCTGCGGATGTGAACTCCTCGGATAAAGAGTTTGATCCGAAAATGGATTTGATGGTTAACGGTAAAATCTTGTTCCGCATGGGCTTTTCCAGCAACTATGGCTCTTGGGATAGCTTGAAAAAAGGCGCTTATGCCCTTGTTACCATGCCTCGTACGGTTGAAGCGGGCGGTTGGTTGAAACCATCCTTGTACTTGGGTGTTTCCGCAACATCGAAGAAAGCGGAAGAGGCGAAGAAATTCGTGGATTGGTTCGTCAACGATCCGGAAGCTGCCAAAATTTTGACAACCGTACGCGGTTTGCCGGTTAACAAAGACATTGCCGCGTCCTTGGAGTCCAGTATGAGCGATGTTGATAAAATCGGATCTGCGCTCCTGCACGCAACCGAGAAAGACGGCCAAACCTGGAATCCAGGCGTGAAAGGCTGGACGAATTATATTGATAAGGATTGGCCGCTTGTTCGCGATCAACTGAGCTTCGGGAAATCAACGCCGGAGCAAGCTTTCCAACAACTGAAAGTGGCTGCACAAGCCTACGAAAAATAAGGCAAAATGAGTCCGGGACATGCCTGTTCCGGCTCTTGTTTTATTACTGTATAAGTCGGGAGAGAAGGGACTGATGGTTATGGCGATTCGCGTTCAAGATGTCCTGAATCAGTT
Source organism: Paenibacillus anseongensis (assembly GCF_009757995.1). NCBI lineage: Bacteria > Bacillati > Bacillota > Bacilli > Caryophanales > Paenibacillaceae > Paenibacillus > Paenibacillus anseongensis. The sequence continues at coordinate 535,233 of NZ_WSEM01000020.1, read as the reverse complement.
AATCGAGCCGGTTGGACGGCTGGAGGTATCGGTGGATACGCTGAAGTCGGGTGACCCCTCGATGGAAGTAAAGGGAATTGCTACGACGTTCATGGCAACCCATGATGTTATTCAAAAGGCCATTGAGAAGGGTGTGAATTTGCTCATAACGCATGAAGGCACCTTTTATCATCATCATGACCAGATTGGGCATCTCGTAGATGATTCGGTTTATCAAGCGAAGCGAAAACTGATCGAGGATTCCGGGATTGCGATTTTCCGGTTCCACGATTATTGGCATCGATATCGGCCGGATGGTATCATGACGGGTTTAATTCAGAGCTTAGAATGGGCGCCGTTTGTAACGGAAAATAGCCCTGCCGCTTCGTTGCTGACGATTCCGCCAGTAACAGTGAAGGAGCTTGCTCTTTATGTGAAAAATAAGCTAGGGATCTCCTTCGTGCGAGTTGCCGGCGACGGGTCAATGATTTGCACGCGTATCGGTCTGCTTGCGGGGTACAGAGGCGGGGGCGGCATGGCCATTCCTCTTTTTCAGGAAGAGGTGGATGTGGTCATTGCCGGGGAAGGCCCCGAATGGGAAACGCCGGAATATGTGCGTGACGCTGTGCACCAAGGTAGGAAGAAGGCTTTCATTGCACTCGGACATGCGGAAAGCGAAGAGCCGGGTATGAAATATTTGGCGGAGATGTTGGCGGCGTTATATCCGAACCTGCCCGTTCATTTCATTTCGGAAAAGCAGGTTTTTCAAGTGATGTAATCACTAAAATACTAGAATAATCATGACAGGGAGAGGAAGATTTTTCTCATGAGCGATACAACAACACAACAAACCGGCTACCAGGCTTGGCTTGAATACCACCCGATAGCGCTGAACCAAGTTGAACAATATGCCGGATACAGCGGAATTGTTTGTACGGAAAAGGAAGAAGCGATTCAAACAGCTGTCCAAGAACTCTCCCGCGGCATCAGCAAGATGCTAGGCAAGGAGCTTGCTGTCTCTGAAAATGGCGAAGACAGAGTTGTGATTGCGCTGGGTACATTCGGCGGCGGTAATGCGCTGGTAGATCGCGTTTTTGACGAAGGAGCTCGGTCAGCTGTTAAACCTGAAGGGTTTGCGATCAAAACGGATCAAGCGAGCGGCAGCCTTGTAATCGGTGCTTCGTCGGCGTCTGGTGTTTTATATGGCGTTTTTCATTTGCTTCGACTTATTAGCACTCATCAATCCGTGAACCAGTTAGATGTTATTGAAAATCCAGTGAACATGCTGCGCATGATAAATCAATGGGATAATATCGATGGTAGTATTGAACGGGGCTACGCAGGAAAGTCGATATTTTTTGAAAATAACCGCATCACAACGGATCTGACACGCGTTCGTGATTATGCAAGATTGCTGGCTTCTTCGGGGCTTAATGCCATTTCCATCAACAATGTGAATGTTCATCACTGGGAAACGAAGTTCTTGACCGGAGAGTACCTGCCGGATGTTGCTAGGGTAGCTGGTGTATTTCGATCGTACGGCATCAAGCTGTTCTTGAGCGTCAACTATGCCAGCCCGCTTGAAATTGGCGGCTTATCGACGGCTGATCCTCTTGATCCTGCAGTACGCGAATGGTGGCGTGTAAAAGCAGCTGAAGTGTACGCCGCGATTCCAGATTTCGGCGGCTTCCTGGTGAAGGCGGATTCGGAGAACCGCCCAGGGCCGTTTACGTATGACCGCGATCATGCGGACGGCTCAAATATGCTGGCGGAGGCTCTTAAGCCTTACGGCGGCATTGTGATTTGGCGCTGCTTCGTCTATAACTGCAAGCAGGATTGGCGTGACCGGGCGACCGATCGGGCGCGGGCGGCGTATGATCATTTTAAACCGCTGGATGGAAGATTTATGGATAATGTCATTCTGCAGGTGAAAAATGGCCCGATGGATTTCCAAGTGCGGGAGCCTGTTTCTCCGCTGATCGGTGCCATGGAGACGACGAATCAAATGATCGAATTCCAGATTACGCAGGAATATACCGGTCAGCAGCGCCACTTGTGCTACCTCGTGCCACAATGGAAAGAAGTCCTTGATTTCGAGACTTACGTGAAAGGGGACGGCTCCAGTATTAAGCGTATTGTCGATGGCTCTCTGTATGGCAATCGATTTAGCGGTTTTGCCGCCGTCTCCAATATCGGAAACGATACCAATTGGACAGGCCATTTGTTGGCGCAAGCGAACCTGTATGGCTACGCCCGTTTGGCATGGAATCCAGAGCTGTCCGCGGAAGAGATCGCGGAGGAGTGGATTCGCATGGCGCTTGGCGGGGACGAGAAGATGGTGAGCGTTGTTATGGGGATGCTCATGGACTCATGGAGCATCTATGAAGCGTATACGTCGCCGCTCGGCGTGGGCTGGATGGTGAATCCAGACCATCACTACGGTCCGAACGTAGACGGCTATGAGTATTCGAAGTGGGGGACGTACCACTTTGCGGATTGTCATGGCATCGGCGTCGATCGGACGAAGGCGACAGGAACGGGGTATGCTGCGCAGTACAAAGGCATGAACTACGACACCTACGAGTCGGTTGAAAACTGCCCGGATGAGCTGCTGCTGTTTTTCCATCACGTGCCGTATACGCATGTGCTGCATTCGGGCCAAACCGTGATTCAGCATATTTATAACACGCATTTTGAAGGCGTGGAGCGTGCTGAACAGCTGGTGGCGAAGTGGGCTAGCCTGGAAGGAAGCGTGGGCGAGCTGGTGCATAAGCACGTAGCGGATCGTCTCGCGGAGCAGGCGGCACATGCACAAGAATGGCGTGATATGATCAACACGTATTTCTTCCGGAAAAGCGGCATTGCGGATGCGCTGGGAAGAAAGATTTATTGAGATTAGTTAAGGAGCAGCGTATTTGGCTGCTTCTTTTTTTATCGCAGACTGGTTCTGGAATAAGCGAAGCTTACCCCCAATTTCTTTATGCTGAGCACTCCACCCCATGAAATTTGCTGCTATCGCTTGGACGGTGGTTCCCTGGAGGGAACTACAAGGCGCTATTTCATCGAAATAGGCTCTTTTTCGCACGGAGCGGAACTGTGGGTCGCTATTTGTCCGTTTTCTTAAAGAAAACGGGATGAGGCGCTCAAATAAAGCCCTGTAGTTCCGCTTGATCGCGGAAACGGTTTGAATTGGCTAGAATAGCGGCCTGTAGTTCCTCAAGGTTGGTATCGTCGACCAACTTAACTCAGAACGTGGTTACTGGGGCGACAAGTGGACCAGAGGCGGGAATTAGAAGGAGTTATCGGCGTTATTTCAGGGAGATACGACGCCATCCCCGCTCTTTTCGGGATATTTTAAAAGAATTCGAGGATTCCTCTCATTTAGTACCTGAAGATAAGCCTTTATACTTGAGATATACAAGTAAACAGACTAATGCAGAGGTGAACTTACATGAATCGTTCCACAGCCGTTGCCGTGAAAGCCGCTGCGAGCACGAAGAAACGCCGTTCTTTCCTAAGTCGCTGGGACGCGCCGATCGCGGGATATTTATTTATTTTACCGTGGCTGCTCGGATTTTTTGGGCTTACCGCGTATCCCATGTTTTTATCGTTGTACTACTCCTTCACTGACTACACGCTGATGGAACCCATTAGTTGGGTCGGATTTCATAACTATGAGAGAATCTTCACGGCTGACGCGAAGTTTCTGCAATCCGTCAAAATCACGTTTTTCTACGTGCTGGCCTCCGTACCTTTGAAGCTGGTAGCGGCTCTACTAGTCGCTGTACTGCTGAACAAAGCCATGAGAGGAATCTCCGCTTACCGTACTGCGATTTATTTTCCGTCCCTGATTGGGGGCAGCATCGCGGTATCCTTGCTGTGGCGGAACATTTTCGGCATCGATGGGATTTTCAATGAAATCCTTGCGAAGTTCGGCATTCAAGGTATTGGCTGGATTACTAATCCGAGCACGGCCTTGTGGACGCTTATTTTATTAACCGTATGGCAATTCGGCTCCTCGATGGTTATTTTCTTAGCGGGACTGAAACAAATCCCAAGTGATCTGTATGAAGCTTCCGGCGTGGACGGAGCGAACCGATTTGTACAGTTTTTCAAAATTACACTGCCGATGCTTTCACCAACTTTATATTTCAACTTGATTATGGGTGTTATTAACGCGTTTCAAATGTTCACCTCGGCTTACGTCATCACAAACGGCGGTCCGATGAACTCGACTTACGTCTATGCCATGTACTTATACGAGAGGGCCTTCAGCCGTTACCAATTGGGGTACTCCTCTGCATTGGCCTGGATCATGCTCATTATGATTGTTATCGTGGCGGCTATTATTGCGGGCACCTCCAAATACTGGGTATTCTACGAAACCGATGCAGGAGGTAAAAAGAGCAAATGACGATCAAATGGAGTCAAGCTGTCCGTCACTTATTCATGATTGCCTTCAGTTTATTGATGGCTTATCCGGTCCTTTGGTGGATCGGCGCATCGCTCAAATCCAATAGTGAATTAAGTTCGCCGAACTTATTTCCGGCTTCGCCGCAATGGAGCAATTTTGTAAAAGGCTGGAATTCGGTTCCGGGACATTCGTTCACTGACTTTTATCTCAACACGTTCGGATTAGAAATTGCCGTTCTTGCCGTAACTTTGATTTCCAGCACGCTTGTCGCGTTCGGTTTCGGCCGTCTGAATTTCCCGCTCAAAACCTTCTGGTTCTCGCTGCTTATGGTCACGTTGATGCTTCCAGGACAAGTGCTCATTATTCCGCAGTATGCGATGTTCCATCAGTTGGGCTGGGTGAACACGTACCTGCCGTTTATTGTGCCTCATTTGCTCGCTAGCGGCGCGGGTGGAACGTTCTTCGTCTTCCTGCTCATCCAATTCGTACGCGGTATTCCCAAAGAACTGGACGAATCGGCGAAAATAGACGGCTGTTCCTGGTTCGGTATTTACTGGCGAATTGTTATGCCGCTTACGAAACCGGCAATTGTTACGGTCATGATTTTCTGCTTCCTTTGGAACTGGGATGATTTCCTAGGGCATCTGCTCTATATTAACTCGGTCGATAAGTACACGGTCGGTCTGGCTCTTCGGATGATTAATGATTCCCAGACCGGCCAAGAGTGGGGCCAGCTGCTGGCGATGTCGCTTGTTTCGATTGTGCCTGCGACACTTGTATTCATGTTCCTGCAGAAGTACTTTGTCGAAGGGATTGCAACGTCGGGCATTAAAGGATAAGATGAAAAACAAATAAGGAATCCATAGAACGGTAAAGCGGCGAAGCAGTTTCGTTGTTTTACCGTTTCTTTCGCCTAATCGGATACTTAATGGGAGCGAAGACCGCATGACGAATCCTTTTAAAAAGTTTAGAATCGATCACCTGTTTTTCCGCAGTTTTGCCGGATTTATTATCGTTGTATTGGCTTGCAGCGTATGGGCCAGTTATAGCATATCGTCCAAAGAGCTTGCCCAAACGACGTTTCAATACCAACAGAAGCTGCTCGATGAGCTGAATAACGAAATCACGACAAGGCTTGTTACCATCGAGCAAATCTCTTTGTCTACATCGCGCGACAACGAGCTCATCACCTTCCTGGTTAATAAGCAGGATGAGTTCGACCGCTATCGGAGATCCATTGGCGTTGAGAAAGCGCTTGCGAACTTGACGTATTCCATTCCACTCATCCAAGGCATTGATTTGTATATGAACCGACCGTTAGAGGGCGATGCGAAGAGCTACATCCAGTTCCGGGACATGGCGGATTTGGATAAGCAGTCATGGTCAACGCTGTTGACAGGCAATGATTTTACATGGTCGATCGAGCATTTTATTCCCAGTTTTCAAGGCGATGTGCCGGTCCTGAGCTTTGCCAGAAAAATTATGTATGACGACAAATACTTAGGTGTGCTGGTTATCCACGTGAAAGCGGATCAGATTAGAAGCTTGCTGGCGGGTCATTCTTCGGAAGCGAACCGGATCATGATAGACTCGCGGGGAGAGCAGTTTCTAAAGATTGGTCAGATCCCGGATCATAACGAATTGTCCAAATGGATGGAAAGCGGTGTGAAACAGAAGCAGTCGGGTTACGTGCGCACCAAAGGCAGCAGCGAAGCGGGCGATTCCCTTTTGGTTTACTCAAAGTTACTCGATTCTAACTGGACGCTGGTTGAAATCACGCCTTGGCAGCAAATTACCGCAGGCAGTATCAGGCTGGCCGAAGTCATCGGCATCATTGGTATTGCGGCTGTCCTGCTGACACTGATTTTGACGCACTTTTTGAGCCGACAATTCACGAAGCCCATTAAGAAACTCGTGAGCGCAATGGGCGTCTATTCCGTAGGCGGTAATAATGTGGAGCTTCCAGTCGATTATCAAAATGAGTTCGGCTACTTGTTCGCTGGATACCGCAAACAGAATGAGCGGATCGAAGAGTTATATCTCTCCTTGCAGCGCAGGTACGAACAGCAGCGCAAGGCGGAAATTGAGGCGCTGCAGGCGAATATTAACCCGCACTTCCTCTACAATACGCTGGATCAGCTGAATTGGATGGCGATCGAAGCGGGGCAGGATGAGATTAGCCGTATTTTGGAGCTCATGGGACGTATGTTTCGGATTGGCCTCTCGAACGGGGACAGCTTTATTACGATCGGCGAGGAGCTTATGCACATCGAGTGTTATTTGGAAATTCAGCAGCTGAGGTGGCGAACAGGGCTTGAGTATGGCATCGAGGCGTCTTCGGATCTTCGCAACCTGTTTATCCCGAAGCTGACACTGCAGCCATTTGTGGAAAATGCGATTGTTCATGGCTTTAATTCACGCCGTCAAGGTCATATTCAAATTCGACTACTAGACTCGCTGAATAACATTCAAATTATAATTGATGACGATGGCGTTGGGCTTCAGCAAGTGGTGGAGAAGAAACATAAACGCCATACAGGCGGTTATGGTATTCGAAATGTGAGAGAACGAATAGCAGGATATTTTGGTGGCGAGTATGGCATTACGCTGCAGGAACGGCCAGAAGGAGGAACGCGTGTTGTCATCGTCCTTCCGCGTCTGGACCAGCCGCCCGTGAAGGATCAGATAGAGAAGGCGGAGTAGTTCGTTGTATTTTAAAATAAATCGTTCAATCCTCTCATTTCAAAGATGGGCTTGAATTGATAGTATAAAGATAAGTGATCAAATAGGAATAATGAAGCCTGGAACAAAACCATGTTCCGGGCCGATGTTATATGACATAGCAGTTATCATCAAATAAAGGTTGAAGGTAAGGAGGCAGGCGTCGTGTGGAAAATCGCGATCATTGACGATGAACGCCAGGTTCTTCAAGGGATGAAACGAGCGATCCCTTGGGATGAGCTTGATGCAGATTGGGTTGGCGAAGCGCTCAACGGGCAGGACGGACTGGAGCTTATTCGAACGGTTGCCCCGGATATTGTCATTACGGATATCTATATGCCGGTCATGAATGGCCTTGATATGATTGAGCAGCTAAGAAAAGAAGGCTTCGGCGGGAAGTTTATTATTTTGAGCGGATACTCGGATTTTGAGCATGCGAGGCAAGCACTTCGGTGCAATGTGAGTGATTATTTATCTAAGCCAATCAGCGTCCCTACGTTAAAAACGATTCTCGGCAAAGCCATCGGTGAGCTGATGGAAGAAGAAGAGAAGCGGATTAAGCAGGACGAGCTTCAACAGAAATTAATGCTGTACGAGCCTTTTATTGAAAAAGAGTGGGTCAAGTCTGCGGTTGCCGGAACCCTGGACAGCTCCTATCGGAATGAAGATCGGCTGCCGAAGCCTTACCGCTTCTGGTGTGAGAGCAAGCATGTGGTCATAGGCATTGACCTGATTCGAGATGTTCGAACGTCGGACCTATCGCTGCCGGATTGGAGCTTGTTTCGTTTTGCAATTAGCAATATCGTCTGCGAGGTGGCGCGCGAAACGTTTCCGGCCATTGAATATGTAGAACTTCATGGAACGAGGGCTGTGCTTATCCTTCATCCTCAAGCGGACAGCTCGCAGCAAGAGCTGGAGCAGAAGCTCAGCAAGCTGGGGATCAGGCTCATCGATTGCATCAAAAGCTATTTGAAGCTGGTCATTCGTGTGGGCATCGGTGGCACCAAAGAAGCTTGGACGGAAATGCCGGATTCGACGGAGGAAGCGTTTCGAGCGATCGATTTGCGGAACCGTCGTGTGGATTCGGCTTATGATTTGTTCGTGTATAGCGAAGAAATGCGAAAAGATCAGGGGACGCTGGTGATGCGGCCGGCCAAGTTTTATTTTGAATTAGCCGGTGCAATGAAGGCTTCACAGGAGTCGCAGGCACAGCAGCTTGTGGCGCAGTATATCGATCAGTTAAAGGAACAGAAAGGGATAACACCGGACTATGTGCAAATGCTGGCGGGTGAGCTATGGGGGATTTTTGCCTATTGCCTCTATGAGGTCGGCATGGTGCTTGATGATATTTTTCCGAACGATCAGATTGTGAAAGAAATGGTCGGATTGACGTTACCGGGGCAATTAAGAGAATGGCTTACGGCCAAAATATCGGTTATTTTCAACAGCAGACAATGGAAAGGGAACAGCAAACACAGACAAGCCGTCGATTTTATGACACAATATATTCATGAGCATTACGCGGATGACATGACGCTTGCCGACTTGTCGGATAAGGTGTATATCTCGCGGAATCATCTGTCAATTATTTTCAAAAACATGACCGGAGAAACGTTCAATACCTACTTAACACGCGTGCGTATTGAAAAAGCCAGAGAACTGCTTCTGGAAAGAAACATGCTCGTTTATGAAGTGGCGGAGCGAGTGGGCTACAAAAACGTGCCTTATTTCAGCACGCTTTTCAAGAAATTTACCGGCATGAACCCGACAGAACTCATTAAATGATGCCAAAGGGAGAGAGAAGAAATGAATGGACAACTACCTGCAAAAATGAAAGCGGCTGTCATGATGAAGCCGGGAACAATTGTAATGGAGGAGCGCCCAGTCCCGCAAGTTGACGAGAATGAAGTCTTGATCAAGGTGATGGCTGTCGGGGTATGCGGTTCGGATGTTCATTATTTTGAAAATGGCCGAATTGGCCGCTACGTGGTCGAGAAGCCAATTATTCTCGGGCACGAATGCGCGGGCATCATTGTCGCTGCAGGCGCTTCGGTGACTAACGTGAGTCTTGGCGACCGCGTAGCCATCGAGCCGGGCGTCACTTGCGGATACTGTCAGGCCTGCAAAGAAGGCCGCTATAATCTGTGCCCGGATGTGCAGTTCCTGGCTACGCCGCCGGTGGACGGTGCTTTCGTTCAATATATGAAAATCCGCGCGGACATGGTATTTGCGATTCCGGAACATCTATCCTTCGAGGCTGCGGCGCTCAACGAGCCCTTCTCCGTCGGCATTCACGCGGCTAAGCGCTGCAACTTGCAGCCGGGTTCGACGGTTGCCATCATGGGCATGGGCCCGGTCGGCTTAATGGCCGTTGCGGCAGCAAAATCATTCGGTGCCAGCCGGATTATTGTCACCGATCTGGAACAGGTCCGCTTGGAGGCCGCCAAACGGTTGGGCGCAACGGACGTCATCAACGTCAAAGATGAGGATGCGGTTCAGCGCATCAAGGAGCTGACGGATGGGATTGGCGCGGATGCCGCTTGGGAAACGGCAGGCAATCCGAGAGCTTTGCAATCAGCGTTGTATTCCTTGCGCCGCGGCGGTAAGCTTGTCATCGTGGGCTTGCCTGCGCAGGATGAAATCCCTCTCAATGTCCCGTTCATCGCTGACAATGAGATTGATATTTATGGTGTTTTCCGGTATGCCAATACGTATCCGACAGGCATTAAATTCCTTGCCGGTGGCGGCATAGACACACAAGCGCTCATTACAGACCGCTATCCGCTTGAACAGACGCAAGACGCGTTGGAACGGGCGATTCATAATAAAAGCGGCAGTTTGAAAGTCATGGTATATCCGAACGAAATCCTGTAAACGCAGAATGGGGAGGTAGTTATGATGAAACCAGTGAAATTCAGCTTGATCGGCGGTGCGGGTTTTCGCGCGCAATATTTTCTACGCATTGCACAGGCGTTGCCTGAGCGGTTTGAAATTAGCGGCATGGTTGTCAGAAGTGAAGACAAAGGCAAGGAAATGGAAGCGAAATGGGGAACAGCTACATACCGGTCGCTTGAACAGCTGTTGGAAAACGAGCATCCAGATTTTGTCGTCGTTTCTGTTTCACCTTCACAAAGTCTGGATTACCTTCTGGCGTTGGCGGAGCGGGGGATTCCCGTTTTATTGGAAACGCCGCCTGCTCCTGATTTGAGCGGACTTCAGCTATTGTATGAGCGATTAACTCTTACGGGTGCGCGTATTCAGGTAGCGGAGCAGTATCATTTTCATCCCGTTCAACAAGCGCGTTTGGAACTTATTCGTACGGGTCAGTTGGGTAAAATTACGGAAACGACGGTTTCCATCTCACAAACGTATCATGCTGTCAGCTTAATTCGGAAAATGTTAGGGGTCAATTTCGAAGATGTTCGCATTAAGGCGATGCGTTTCGAGTCCTCGTGGGTTCAGGGGCCAAACCGCAGCGGTCCGCCAACAGAAGATAAGCTGATTCCTTTGCAGAGAGATTTGGCTTGGCTGGACTTTGGCGATCGGCTGGGCATTTATGATTTTACGAAAGATCAGCACCGCTCGTGGACACGCTCCAATCATTTAACCGTTAGAGGGCAGCGTGGGGAAATTTTCGATAATCGGGTTCTGATTCAGCAGGAATCATGCACAGAGCTTCGAATGGAGCTAAAGCGCATGAACAGAGGCGAGCTGGAAAATGCGGAAGGATATTACCTGAAAGGAATTCTGTGCGGTGACAAATGGGTCTACGAGAATCCATTCGCTCCAGCCAGATTATACGATGATGAAATTGCCATTGCCGCATGCCTGCAAAAAATGGCTGAATATACCTTTGGTGGGCCAAGCTTTTATAGCTTGGAAGAGGCTTCGCAGGACCATTATCTCGGGATGATGATCGAGAAAGCTATTACAACCGGAGAAACAATCACGACAGAGCCGCAGTGCTGGGTGCCCAAATCATAAGTGAGGAGCAAGCGGGATACCTATTCCTCACTCATTCAAGAGAGGCTTACTCAATTAGTTTGACATCGACAATGACTTCAAGGTCTTGCCCGCCGGCTCCGCGATAGACTCCTTTGACAGGAACGATATCGTTATAGTCACGACCATGGCCTAACTTGATATAACGCCAGTTGACCTCGCAGTCGTTGGTAGGGTCATACCCGAACCAGCCGCTGCCTGGGACCAGGCACTCCACCCAAGCATGGGAAGCTTGCGTGAATTCAGCGCTGCCTCCTTGCAAATCGCCGACAAAATGATAGCCGCTCACGTATCTGGCAGGTATCCCCTTATCCCGGCAAACGGCGATCATTAGATGCGAATAGTCCTGACACACGCCTCGCCTAAGCTTCAACATCTCACCCACTGTGGTCTGTACGGACGTAGCAGAGGGATCATAGGTAAAGTCGCGATGGATCGTTGTATTGATCGTGCCCAGCAAGTCATACAAAGAAATATGTTGGTCGTTAATGGCATCTGAATAGGCCTTAATTTCGCTTGTGAGTCCTGTATAGCTTGTAGGCAGCAAGTATTCCGCGTATTCATTTTGAAAATCATCGCTGAGCCGCAGCGCCTTCTCCTCATAAGGGGAGAGAGCTGCGCTCGGGATGTTATCGTTATCGTGTGTCACAACGGTAGACTTCATTTTGATGGTGAGCTCTCGGTGGATTTTATTCACGGTGAAGGCATGCACCCGATTATGAAAGTAATCCGAATACGTAAAGAAAGCAGATACAGGTTCGGTGATCAAACTATGATGATAGCAGGATTGACGATTGTCGGTCAGCGGTGTTAACCGTACTTCATTGACACTGTCCTGCACCGTATCTGCGTAGGAATAACGTGTGATATGCGTAATCTCCAGCTTCTTCATGCAATGACCTCCTCCCTGGAGGGAAAAAAGACTTTGGACATCCGTATGCCCATCAGGTTGCAAGATTCACGGAGAGCCTGCAGGGCCATTTCCAATTTGCCGGATAAAATATCTTCCTCATCCATGCAGGCCAGGTTAGCTTTCACTTTCCCGGCCAACTTGGCTAATTTGTGTACCGTCATGTTCAAATCTGGATCTTCAAGCTGAATGCTTTTTAAGGAACGTTCCATCGCTTGAAAAGAGTAGCTGATCGATCTCGGAAAGGCCTCATGCAGCATCAGAAATTTGATGATGTTGGTCAGGTTCACCGTGTCCGCATACTCTCTGCGGAATGATTCATAACCGCTGACTGATTTGAGAACAGAGAGCATAAGCGGGTAGGAGGACATTTCCTCTTTGGCATAGTCCTGGCATAAGGATTGCAGCAAGCGAAGCAAATTCTCTGCACGCTCCAGATACCGTCCTGCTTCTATGAAATGCCATTCATTTTGGCGCGGCATGACAGAGGTGGCGGCTCCGTGAAACATCGATAAATGATCCCGGACGTATCGGTAAAATAAATGCGGTGAATCGCTTGTGATATCACGGACGTCTTTTTCTTTTAGCCACAAATATAAGCCATTCATAATATCCCATAGCTCAGCCGGCATCTTCTCGCGTATATTGCGCAGATTCGTTCGCGCATGATTGGTGCAAGCGAGCAAAGAGTTCACATTATTTTTATCCAGTGTAATGTATTGAAGGACGTGCTGTTCCGTGCAACTGCTATATTGTTCGTTAAAAGCAGCTCTGTCGCCGATCGTGTCAATTAACCGGCTCCACATTTGACCGCTACTGCTCTCCCGTTCCTCGCGGATGTGATAATAAACATCAATTAACCTCGCGTGATTCTCCGTTCTTTCCGTGTACCGTCCGATCCAGAATAAAGCTTCCGCTGTTCGTCCCATCATCACCATGTTCCGCTGCCTCCCATCAAAATGTGAATTTCTACGAATTCGTCACCCATGTGTCTTTGCAGCCTCCGCCTTGGGAGGAATTCACGACAAGTGAACCTTCTTTGAGCGCTACCCGCGTAAGTCCGCCGGGAATCACCTCGATCGTTTCGCCAGCGATAACGAAGGCTCGAAGATCAATATGCCGTGCAGCCATTTGGCCATCCATCATGACAGGTGCTCTCGATAGCTGAATGGTGGGCTGGGCGATGTATCGATCAGGGTTCGCGATAATTTTCTGCCTGAAATCCGCCAGTTCGCTCTCCGAAGCCGTTGGTCCGATGAGCATACCGTATCCGCCCGAGAGGGACGTTTCTTTGACGACCATCGTGCTCAAATGTTGGAGGACATGCTCGCGTTCATCCGGTCTCGATAGAATGTACGTAGGCACGTTATTGAGAATGGGTTCTTCTTTCAAATAGTAGCGAATCATATCCGGAACGTAGGCGTAGATGGCTTTATCGTCCGCTACCCCTGTGCCTGGGGCGTTCACGATGTTGATGTTGCCGGCGCGATAGGCATTCATGATGCCTGCAACACCTAGCAGCGAATTAGGGTCAAAAGCAAGCGGATCGAGGAAATCGTCATCAATTCTGCGATAAAGCACATCAATTTGGCGAAGTCCTTTGATACTGCGGATGTACACCTTGTGATCGATGACGACGAGATCGTTTCCTTCTACAAGCTCGATTCCCATTTGCTGGGCAAGGAAGGTGTGCTCGAAGTAAGCTGAGTTATAGCAGCCTGGAGTCAGCAGGCCAATAACAGGATCTTTTTTTCCGGCGGGACTGAGTCTTCGCAAAGCGGATAGAAACACGTTCAAACTTTGTTCGATATCTTGGATGGAGTGGCTAAACACGAGCTCGGGGAATAAGTGCGTCATGATGGAACGGCTCTTATATAAGTAGGAAAATCCTGACGGCGATCGGAGGTTGTCTTCGAGAACAAAGTATTCGCCGTGCTCATCGCGGATTAAGTCAATGCCTGAAACGGTTACGTACACATCATTAGGAATGGATAAACGCATCATTTCGGGCCGGAAGTAGCAGTTCGAGAGAACCATTTTTCTTGGAATAATGCCATCCTTGAGGATGTTTTGGTCATGGTAGATATCCTTGAGAAATAAATTCAGCGCCTTCACGCGCTGCCTAAGCCCTTTCTCAAGCTTCAGCCATTCATCCCTTGGAATGATGCGCGGAATGGGATCGAAAGGAATCGTGCGTTCGAGCGCCTCGGTCTGATCAGGACTGTACAGTGTGAAGGTGATGCCTTCTTCCATCATCCGTTTCATGGTGGCTGTTTGGCGCTTGTTCAGATTGCCGGACTTCATCGTCATGAACTGGCGAAATACCGTTTGATAATGCGAACGAACTGAATAGGCGTTCATAAACATTTCATCGTAAAAGGGGTGTGGATTATAAGGCGTGGTGACCAGATTCTCAGGTTTTGACATCGCAGCTTCCTGGTTTCTTAACTATGCATTCGGAAGCTACATGGAGATATGGGCCCGAAGCAGAAACCAGGCCTCCTTTCTGATCTTCATTCTTAAAATGTGTTAGAAAATATAACGTAAATTGATGGCGATGCCTATATTTTCTTATATTGTAGATTTTTCAGAAAATTATGTCAATATAACTGACGTAAAATTAATATGACGAAAGTACCGTATAGTTCAAAAGTATTAAAAATTTTCGAAAATTCCTAATTTTGTATTGCGTTACGACAGAAACACCTATAGAATGTCGAATAAGGTAAATGTTAAAAAAATTCACACACTATGTGAATATAGGGGGACGGGGTATGTTTGATTGGCTAGGTTTTCGGAAAGGATTGCCGCTTTGGTGGTCATATCGGTTGAATCGTCACCTGAAGGAAGATGTGGAACATATCTTTGAAGGGATTGCTCATACACGGACAGAAATATTGCGCAGTTGGGTGGCAACGTATTGGTCACATCTGGACAGGCTGCATGCGATGTTATCCGAGTCGGCTGCAACTTCTTCACCGATTTCTCAGGACTCGGCAGTTATACAGAAAATGCTCACTGCTGCCCTGAAGAGCGGAGCGGATTTTTCGGAAATTTTTATATTGAATGAAAAAGCGGGTGTGAGTTACTCGACATACCCTGCTCATGTTGGCAAGACGTATGTTGTTGGAAGCGGTCTTATGAAAGGGTTGGAGGAGACGCGGAAAGGGGAGAAATGTTTGTTTGGGCCTTTTTCCGACCCGCTAACCCTGCAGATCGGACCAAGCACCTCGCCGTTTCATGATGCGATGACGATGGCTTTTATTTTGCCTTTGGTGAAGAACGGGGAGTGGCAAGGGGCTATCTGCGGCCGCGTGCCGAACGATGTGCTCGGGGATTTGATTCAACGGGAATCCGGACATGTCTACCCAGATTCAGGCGATAACTATTTATTCATGGCGAAGCCGATGTTGAATAAACAGATTGCGCCAGGAACGGCGTTGTCCCGAAGCCGGTTTGAGGATCTGACTTTCACGCATGGCGATAATTTAAAAGATGGCGTACGCACGGATTTCGGTACCGTTGGCGTTAAGGAACATACGGAACTGGAGCTGATCTTCACAGATCCGGCAACAGGGCAGCTGCACCCGGGTGTTGCAGGAACGATTGCCAAAGGAAGCAACCTGTTCGTGGAATTTCCAGGGTATTCGGATTACCGGCACATATCGGTTATTGGGAAGGGAGTTACGTTCCAACTGCCACATTGCCCGGATATTTGGGGGATGATGTGTGAAGGGGATCTTGAAGAGGTATATCGAATTCGCAGCATCGATTGGAAAATGTTCAGCTTACAACTTAAATTTATTGTAGGTTTTATATTACTCTCTGGCGCTGGCTTTTGGCTGTTAAACGGTCAAGTCTCAAACGGATTAGGCGCGGCGATTACAGCTGCTGCCAGTGCGATATACGGTTGGATCGGCTCCGGTATCCTCAGACGCAAAGGCAGTAAGCCGGTTGTTAAGCAGCTGGCCCAAATCAATAAGTTCATCCGTTTAAACGCGGAAGGCAGCGGGGATTTGACACAACGGTTGCGCGTACAGGAGTTTGCAGGGGATGAAACCCGGGAATTGGCGAAATGGATCAACAATATGATCGATTCCCTTGAGGGCATTATGCTGCAGGTGAAACAAGCGGCGGCTGAGGTTCAGATCAGTCAAGATCGGCTCAACGAATCGACCGGATCAACAGAGCAATCGACTGGTCGTATGAGCAGCCAGATCCATAATATGATCCGTTCCTTGCGCGGACAGCTGAAGGACATTGACGTCGCCAAGGATGTGACGCAAAATATGAGCGGCACGCTGCGTGAGCTTGAAGAGAAAGCATCCGATCAAATTGCGGTGGCCCAGGATGAAGTTGGCCGCATCGGCGATAAGATGTATCAGATTTCAGCCAAGGTAGCTGAAACGAATCAGACCATTCAGACGTTCCTGCTTACAACGCAAGAAATCCCGCAGCTGTTGAAAGTCATTGAGGAGATTTCGGCGCAGACGAATCTACTCTCATTGAATGCTTCGATCGAGGCTGCCCGAGTTGGCGAGCACGGCAAAGGTTTTGCCGTCGTCGCCGGCGAGATTCGTAAACTGGCCGATCTGACGAAGAAGTCGACGACGGAAATTAACGAGACGATTGAACAGATCGAGCGCCATGCGAATGAGGCCTTCCTCTCGATGGAGGAGGGCACGAAGGTTGTATTGGAGGGGACGCAAATTGTGGCGGCGGCCTCCGAAATTCTCAGCAGCGCAAGCGCCCATGACACCATGAAAACGCAAGTGGTGGAAGAAGTGGTAGCGCTGATGGAGAAGGTGGCGGGCGTGAGCAAGGAGAACCGCCAAATCTCCGCCGAGGTGGAGCAAACGGTGCATGAGCTGCTGCAGGACATGCTGCACGTGCGCCAAACGACGGGAGATGTCGGAGCGATTACACAATCGCTGCTCCAGCTCATGAATCAGTTCCAATTAACAGAAAGCCGTATTCGATAAATGTTCTAATCGTTCTTTATTCCTTCGCATGAGAGCTGACCCTACCTGCATAGAATGATAATGCAGAAGAGGTCAGCCTTTTTGCGTCTGCTCACGCATGAAGATTTCGAAGGAGAACTCAAAGGAGGATGTAGAATGAAAGACCGTTTGAGCATTCAAACGAATACGGAGTATATCGTGGATCCGAGTTATTTTCCCGTACTCGTAGAACGTCTGAAGGAGGAACATTTACAGATGCGCGGGCAGCTTGCCGAAATCCGCACGATGGCTGCTTCCTTGTACTCCCTCGAGGATTGCTCAATAGGCATGTGTAAGCTGATTGAACTCCAAGATCTGATTCTATCTCTGGTGGAAGAGCTGGAGCAGCATTCGGAATGGGAGGAAAGTGAGCTGTTTCCACTCCTGCAATCCTTCTTGCCTCCGACGACTGCGCTGTCGGTTTCCCGTTCTGTGACGGTTCTGGAACAGGATCATGACTTGGCTAAAAGGGTTGTGCAAACTTTCGTTGACGGTGTGAATGCGATGAAAGTGCCGATAGATGAAGAGTTCCTGCATGTGATGGCGTCGGAATTGATGACGGCCTGCTTAATCCTGCTCAGGCATTTCACCTTGGAGGAGGAACTTGTGTATCCGCTTGCCGACCGCATCGTGGAGCAATTATCTTAAGTACATAGAAAAAGGGTCTTTCTCAAGTTACTGAACTTGTAGAGGGGCCCTTTTTTTGTATAATTTGGATGTCTAACTCTATTTAGAATAAATAGAAAAAATATTGTAATAGACGAAGTCTGTCGAAATATTTAGAATATTAATGAAGGGATTGTAAAAGTTTGTAAAGAGATGAGAGCTGACTATGGTGGGGGAGTGCAGATTGAAAATTACCAAAAAGTTGGGTTCCAAAAAATATTTAGCCCGGATCTACTTATGGTTTGCATCATTGATCTTACTGGTTACAGCTATTTTATCGAGTGTCGTCTATTACAACGTACAAGAAAAAGTCTTTGATAACGAATACAAAAATAGCCGTAAACTTCTTGCCCAAACGAAATATAATATTGAATATTTGGATAACATGGTTCGAAATTTAATTTTGTCAACGTATAACAATAACGATGTGCGGGCGTTAATGTATTTGAATGACGATGAGAAGTTTGATTATATGAATGTCATTAATAAGCTGAAAAGTTCCGTCGTTTGGAGCAATTCCTTTGTTCAATCGGTCTACATTTATAACAATAACAAAAAGAACTACTACTCCACCTACGGACAATTCATACATAAAGACGTAGAGTGGGAAAAGCTGCTGCAGGCGCATGGCGGATCGATCCCGCCGTTAAAGCCGATTGTTCGTAATATGGATGTAAGCCTCGATGCTTCACATGTTCAAATGGAGAAAGTTCTGACCTATGTGATGTACGAGCTGACCGATGAGCAGGGCCGCATGGATGGCGCTGTCATCCTGAACATTAAACTGGAATGGCTGTTCAATAATATTAAAGCGATTAACAATGTTGAAATGGAACAGCTCAGTAAAATGTTCATCCTAAGTGATGATCAGCAATTCATGGAAGTAAATGAGGCATTGTCGGAGGAAGGAACGAAGCTGGCGGCTTTATTACAAGAGAAGTACCCAACACTCCGAGCGGCAGAGAATTATTTCACTATAAAATTGGACGGCAACAAATATTTGGCAGCTTACATTACCGTCGATCATACGGGATGGATATTGTTTAAGACGGTACCTTATGACGAAGCCTACGTGTATTTAAATAAGCTAAGGACAAGCATTATCATTATCACCGTCATTGTACTGCTAGCGACATTATTAGTTCTCTATCAAGTGTCCAGAGGGATCTACAGACCTGTGGAACAACTCGTTGCGCAGCTGCGCTCGAGTCATTTCTTGGGCGAGGAAACCGCAGCGTCAAAGGATGAATTTATTTTTTTACAGGACGTTTATAAGAATTCGGCTGCTCAACTGGGGCAGTTTCATCAAGAGAAGATCTCCGGCCAACAACGTATGAAGAACCGCTTTTTAAGCAAATGGATATTAAACAGCTTATCGGTCTCCATAGCCGATTTTGAAGCATCTTGCCTAGAGCATAAACTGCCATTCCGGCAAGAGCATAATTTTATGATCTGTGTGCTGAAGTTCGATAACTATAAACATGTGACTGAAAAAAGCTTCGAGGAGAAAGAACTCCTCGTATTCGCGGTCATGAACATTGCTTCGGAATTTCTAAGCCAAGCCTGCTATACAGAAGCGGTCGATTTACGCAATGATCACGTAGCTGTCATTTTACAGTCGGAGACGTCACTAGATCATCTTGAAGCGTTAATCTTGCAGCTGCTTAAGGAGTGCCAGACCTATTTGTTCCAATGCTATAACTTGTCGATTACCTCATCTTTAAGTGCCAGTGTCGGAGACCATACGTATGCAACAACGGCTTATCAGCAAGCACTGAATGTATCTATGTATCGGTTCATCGCTGGTAAAATGTCGGTCTTAACGCAAGGTTATATTAAGCAATTAGGTCAGATTCCCTCAATGGATCGGGTATTGGAGCTGGAGAATCAACTGCTTGAGCAGGTGAGGAATGGGAACTACCGAGGATCGGCGGATAAGCTTGCTGCACTTTTAGATGAAGTGAAAAAGCTTGAATATAGCGACATGATGCTGTCCTTGCTGCATGCCGTGAATCAGTTTAAGTATCTCGTTTACGACCTCAATAAATCGCGTAAAGAACCCGTTAAAGTAAATACGATTCTGATGAGTAAAGAAATGTTGCAGATTGAAACGATAGGCGAATTCCAAACCAAATGGATGGAGGTCATTGAGGAAATTACGAGTGACACTGAGGTTGAAAGAGATCGAATCTCTGAAGATGTCGTCATTGCACTGCGTATCCAAGAAATGATCGACGAGCGTTATGCAGATTTGAATCTGGGGGCTTCCGAGATCGCAACGGTGATAGGCATATCCCCTGCCAAGGTCGGAAAGATTTTCAAGGCGCACAAACAAATGTCCATTCCAGATTACATGAATCGAGTTCGGCTAGAGAGGGCTGTGGAGTGGATGGAGAACTCGCAATTAAACATTCAAGATATTATGCGTAAAGTCGGTTTTGAAAATGAAAGCTATTTTTACAAAGTTTTTAAAGCGAAATTTGGGACAACTCCCCGTGAATTTATGGCCAAGCGAATAAAGGAACGCATGTGAGGAAACAGACCGTTAACGTTGACTTAGGCCGCTCAGGCCTTGCTGCGTAACGGTTTTTTCATGCAGCAACAAAAAAGTACAGTCCTTGAGAGGAAACAAAATACAAAAAGTACGGTCGCAGCTTTAGGCGGAAATAAAATGAGCAGTATACGGGTTCTCGCTGTGCGTTTTACAGTTAGGGTGTCGATCAAGGTTAGACATACATTTACCCGAAGGAGTGGAGCTGTGATTCTACTAAAGAAAGAATTAACGCATTTAAGAAAAAATAAGAGTTTGTTTCTTATCTCGCTTCCGGCACTGTTGTTTGTTTTTGCTTTTTCTTATTTGCCGATGTTCGGCACGGTGCTGGCCTTCAAGGATTTTAACTATGCCAAAGGGATTTGGGGAAGTGATTGGGCAGGTTTGGATAACTTTAAATTTTTCTTTACTTCCCAGGATGCGCTCAGGGTGACGCGAAATACGCTGCTGTTGAATGCTTTGTTCATTCTTATTGGGCTTGCAGCTTCGGTCGTATGTGGAATTCTCCTGGCCGAGTTGGGAAGAAAGGCAGTGAGAGTGTTTCAAACCGTACTCTTTTTCCCCTATTTTTTATCCTGGGTAGTCGTCGGCTATCTCACGTATATCTTACTCAACCCTACATATGGTGCCGTCAATAAGCTGCTGGAATGGCTGAATTTAGCGCCGGTAGATTGGTACTCGGACCCCAAATATTGGCCTGTCATCTTGGTCATCACCTATCTATGGAAAAATGTCGGCTATACCGCAATCATTTTTTACACAGGATTGATGTCAATTGATCCAAGTTATTATGAAGCAGCCGCCATAGATGGAGCCTCGCGGTTTCAACAAATCTTGCGTATTTCCTATCCGCTCATTGTGCCTCTGGTGCTGCTGCTTTTCATGTTGAATGTGGGGAAAATCTTCTTTTCGGATTTCGGTTTGTTTTACTTCGTGCCTCGCAATGCAGGAGCCTTATATTCGGCTACCGACGTTATCGACACCTACGTGTATCGTTCATTACGAGTTGTCGGCGATATCGGTATGGCATCGGCAGCAGGCCTATACCAATCGTTCGTAGGACTGGTGCTTGTCCTTATCACCAATCGGATTGTCAAAAAAATAGACAGCGAGAGCGCGTTGTTCTAGCCCAAAAGGAGAGAAAGCTATGCCAATTCGAAGTCGGGCTCAGCAATGGTTCCAAGGTGTAAATATCACATTTTTCCTATTCATTTCATTGATTACGATTATTCCGCTGATCTACGTGCTCTCCGTATCCTTAACCTCCGATTCCGATATTGTTCATTACGGGTACAACCTCATTCCAGAGCATCTAACAGGCAAAGCGTATTCGTATTTACTGCAAACGCCGAAGCAACTGCTGAGTGCCTATTTCATTACGATTACCGTCACTGTTTTGGGCACGGTGTTAAGCCTTATTTTGACCACATCTGTTGCTTATGTTATGACGCGTAGAGATTACAGATATCACCGAATTACATCGTTTTATGTGTTCTTTACGATGATTTTTAATGGAGGATTGGTGCCCACCTATATGGTTGTGACCAAGATTCTGCATCTGCAGGACACGATATTTGCCTTATTCCTGCCCTATGGTGTAAGCGCGTGGTTCGCCATGCTTATGCGGGGATTTCTGATGAGTATGCCCTTTGAGATTATAGAGTCGGCCAAGATCGACGGAGCAAGCGAGATGCGTATATTCGCCGGTATCATCGTGCCTTTGTCGAAGCCGGCACTTGCGACTGTCGGGTTATTTTACGCGCTGGGCTATTGGAATGATTGGTGGTTGGCGATGTTGTACATTTCGGATACAAATCTAGTTCCCCTGCAATACTTGCTGCAGAGTATCATGTCGAACCTGGAGCATTTAACCAGTCATATGCAGGCGGGACTCCAGATCAATTTGGAGCAAATTCCAGGAGAATCGGTTCGCATGGCTATGGCTGTGCTGGCGATAGGTCCTATGATGTTCGTTTTTCCATTTTTTCAGAAATATATCGTAAAAGGTCTCACGTTAGGAGCAGTAAAAGGTTAGATTGTTATGGATTGTTACACTCATTTGAGTGTTCAATAATAGATAATTAGGGAGGTTCTACAATGAAAACTAGAAAAATGAAGTCGCTACCGCTCGCATTAACCACGATTCTGTTAGGCTCCATGATGTTGGCAGGTTGCAGCAAAACGGGAGTAAACCCTTCAACAGCTTCACCGGATGCAGCAATGAAAGAGACAGCGGCTCCGAGTACCGAAGCTAAGAAGCTTGATCCGGTAACGCTCAAGTGGTATCTCCCTCAAGGTGCTTTTCCCGATGCGAAAGCGGTATTTGCCGAAATGAACAAAATCACCAAAGAAAAAATTAATGCCGAAATTAATATCGAGTTTGTAGATTGGGGAAATTACGATCAAAAAATGCAAGCTGTGCTGGCTTCGGGTGAAAATGTAGATCTGATGTTCACATCCAACTGGACGAATGATTATGTTTCCGCTGTGAATAAAGGCGCTTATCTGGATATCACGGAGCAGCTTAAGAAGTATGGTCCGAACATTTTGAAACAGGTTCCTGAAAAAGCATGGGAAGCCCCGAAAATTAACGGCAAATTATATGGCATCATTAATACGCAGGTTCTTGCAAGAACACCGGGCATGCTGATCAATAAAACGTATGCGGATAAATACGGCTTCGATCCGTCGAAAGCCAAGAAGCTGGAAGATTTGACGCCTTTCTTGGAAAAGGTGGCTGCTGGCGAGAAGGATAAATATGCGTTTCGCGTAAAAGGTAACGATGATCAGTTAGGTTATATTGGGTCTGCGCTTGGCATTGAGTATTTCGCTGATACGAATCCAGGTGTACTTCTTATCAATGACAACGAGACGAAGGTCGTCAATCTCTTTGAGACAAAGGAATACGTGAACTTCCTGAAACTGATGCATGAGTGGTATCAAAAAGGCATTATCCGCAAAGATGCATCTACGATTACAGATCTTGATGCCGATGAGAAGGCTGGGAAATATATTACACGCACAGCTGTTATGAACCCCGATGTACCTGCTAACCAAGCGGATCGTTACGGCAATGGCAAGCCGGAAAATGTACTGACTGTCCAATTTTCTCCTCCCTATATGAGTACGGGTTCTATTATCGGAACTTTGACAGCAATTCCCCGTACATCGAAGAATCCGGAGCGTGCCATGATGTTTTATGATTTGATGTATTCGGATGCTAAGCTGTTTAATCTTATGAACTATGGGATTGAGGGCAAGCATTACAAAAAAACAGGCGAGGATCTAATCGAAACGATCCCTAACAGCGGCTACAACGTTGCTTCGGGTTGGGAGTATGGCAATATGTTTAATTCCTATCGCACAAGTCCGTTACAACCGAAATGGTTCCCGGCAGGCCCGGATATGAACAATTCGGCTATTTCGTCCAAAGTGCTCGGCTTCAGCTTCGACCCTTCTAAAGTGAAAAGTGAGTTGGCCCAATGCGCGTCCGCGATTAGTGAATTTAAAGCAGGTCTGATTACCGGATCGCTTGATCCTGATACGACATTGCCGAAATTAAATGAGAAGCTGAAAAAAGCAGGCATGGACAAGCTGCTGGCTGAAATGCAAACACAAATTGATGCTTGGAAGGCAGCGAATAAAAAGTAAGCGGTAATCGTGGCGGGGGTGATACGTACCTCCGCCACGTTTAAAAATAACCGTCAATAGTGGAAGGAGGGATAATAAACCATACAGAGTACGGTGATGACGATAGGGTTCTGACACAAGGGCTTGGCTTCTGAGACATGCTAGCTTGCGGGTTTAGACTGAGCAAAAATCCAAATAGAGGAGGTTATATTATGTTTATTAGAAAAACAATCGCCGGTGTGTTGGCGGCCTGTATGTTCGCATCTGTGCAAATCCCGATTGGATTTGCTTCACCGAATGAGCCATCTTTGACAAGGCTTCCGGGTGTTGTTGTAACGGGGAGCAGTGAGTGGAATAAAATGTATGCGAGCAGAACGATAGACGGAAGCGTGTCGGGAGACAGCTCTACCTGGACATCCAACCATAATGTGAGGCCTCATTGGCTGAAGATTCAGCTTCCTGCGGTAAAAACGATATCTAAGTATGTGCTTCACCATTATGGCGTACACGGTGATAAGATTTTAAATGCGAAAAGTTTCAAAGTTAGCGTAAGCACGGATGATGTCAATTGGACTCAAGTGGATCAAGTGGATAATAACATCTATGATGTCACTCAGCGTACGCTGACAGCGCCGGTTACAGCTCGTTATTTTAAAGTAGATTATATTACACCGGAGCAAGCCGGATCTGAAGGCAGCAGCGAAGCCCGTCTGGCCGAAATCGAACTCTTCAGCAGCAGCGATGCCGTAAGCACCTTGTATAATAGGACGCCTGTCATTACCTTGAATAATCGAACAATCGGTTATACCGGCGAACCGGTCAATTGGTATACGGATGGCGCAACCGTTCCGATCGCATACAAGGGCGCGGTTGATTATTTGCAAGTTCCTTTGAAGTATCTGTATAAAAAACATGGCGTAACAGAAGCTTTTACGGAAACGGCCCCCTCCCAAATAGGTCAGTATGATGTCAAAGCTTTATTTGCTGGAAATGACACGTATAGCGGCGCGGAGAGCAATGTCGCCGTTCTCACGATAACCAAAGCAGCCGTCAACCTTACGCTGGAGAGCAAGTCCTTTACCTATACTGGCGTAAATGTTCCGATGACAGGGGCGGTATCGTATCCTATTCAAGTGCCTTATATCTACAAATATAAAGCGCTTACGCCCGGTGCGACATGGAGGAATGCGCCTCCGATAGACGTAGGCACTTACATGGTGAAAGCTGATTTTGCCGGAAATAGCGTTGCGCTTCCTTCGGAAAGCAATGAAACGACAATGAGTATCGTCCCAGCTTCAGCAAATGTGAATTGGCCGGAATTGAACACACTTTTGTCTGGACTTACGGCCAAACAAACGACTCCAGTCGATACAGTTATTAACGCCAAGTATATGACTTCGGGTATGTTACTGGGCAATGGTACCTTTGGCGTTGTCTCCGATGCCCAGAAAAATCAACAAAGCTACTTCCTGGCCAGCGGTAATGCCTGGGGTGGCAAAAAAATTATGAATGCCCGTTTGACATTCGCCAACGGTGATCCTATTATTCCAACGCCTCCGAGTCCGCAAGCCCCATTTACATTTGACTCTTCTAATTCTGTTTTGGTGAATAACCAGAAAGATAATGAGGCCAATCCACAAAATTATAGTCCAGCCTACGCGTTTGATTCGAATGAGGGGACGGAGTGGATATCCTATACGCAAAAAGATTCGCAAACCTTCGGGCCGCGCCCGCTGGAAAAGTGGATCAAAGTGCAGGGAAGAGAGCCTTTTACATTCAACAAGATTGAACTCAAGCATCACAGCGTGCTTTTTCCGGATGAAGCGAAGTATAACCTTTACAATTACGATATTCAAACTTCAACTAACGGAACGAATTGGACGACGATCAAAAGTGTAACGGGCAGCGTGTATTCGTCTGTTTATACCAATACGTTTGATTTTGCAGCGCCGGTCACTGCCAAATACTTAAGGGTGTACACAACGACACCTGTAGACCCGCAATATGCTACGCTGCATTTTCCAAAAGATATGACTTCTGCGCGCATTACGGATATAAATTTGTATAATAACGGCGCTAATGTGATCAATCCCCCTAAGACAGATAATGGACGTTTCTCGCATGAACGCGATATTTTGAATGCTGAAATCCGCAGCAAAATGGAATATAACAGCAATTTGGTCAGTTACAAGACCTGGGTGGCGGACGATCAGAATGCCATGTTTACGAACGTAACTTTGGACAGCAGTGCGGCCGGTCCGCAGAAAGTGAAAATCGAATTGACTAGTCCGACAACGGATGGAGTCGTCAATGCAACGGGAACAGACGGAAATACGATTTGGTTGACTCGTGATAACGAAACTGGATTTGTATTCCGCGGAGCAACGGCAACCAAAGTGATTAAGGGTAACTATCAGATGGGCACGGGCAACGTCATTATGTTGACGCTGAATCCTGGAGAGACGGCCAAAATCGGTACTGTGCTGTATACGCACAGCGGACTGAAAGCGCCGGTAGGAACCGGTTCGATCCTCGTCACCAAAGATATAGCGACAGTGAAAAATACCGCTCTACAGAAACTAAATGCGATAACGGAAGCCTCGATCGATACAGCACGCACCTATCATCTGAACTGGTGGAAAAATTATTGGCTCAAATCCTATGTGAAGTTAAGCGATTCGATCATACAGGACTACTACTACACCACGCTTTATATTTTAGGTTGCGCTATTCGTCAAACGCCGGATTGGGCTGAGCAGCCGAATGTGGTCGGAGGTTTAAACGGCCTGTTCAACACGAATGATAATTCAGCGGCCGATGGGCATGCGGTCTTGAACTATAACTATGAAGCGCCATTCTACGGAGTGCATTCCAGTAACCGGACGGATATGCTTCAGCCCTATTATGCGGATGCTGTGAATTCATTGACCTTTGAGCAGCAAAGAACGGCCGCGAGAGGTTATCAAGGCACTCAGGCCGACAGACATACGTTGCCGATAATGGCCTATTACGGGAAGTTGGATCCTGCGCCGGTTGCAAGCGAAAGAATCCCTCAATTATCAAGTGACCAAAAGACGAACGTCGCTTTGTTCACTCGGGCATTGGAATGGGATTGGCTGTACAACAGAGATGACGAAGATTTGAAGAGGTTTATTTATCCTGCGATTAAACAAGTGGTGCAATTTTATTGTGATTTTGTAGTGAAAAAGGAAGACGGAAAATATTGGGTATATAATAGTGCGAATAACGAGGGGGGATGGAACATCAATGCCTCTATGGATATGGGGTATATCCGTTCAACATTCAGAGATTTTATGGAAATGGCGCAGCATTTGAATGTAGACGCGGACTTGATTGCGAAATGTCAGGAAATACTTGCGAATCTGTCTCCGATTCCGACAAGCACGAACAATCCGACGACTGTAAATCTGTTAACCCAACTTGGCTTTAACAACAATAAGGAGATTTTTGTAGGCGGTGTTGAGAGCGCAAATCCTATTCAGGTAAAATACTATGATTTACCATGGGCTGCTTACATCTCCAATAACAACCAGCCTGTTGTCATGGAGGGTTCTGTTCATCCGAGCGAATTGATCAACATTGGTTCAGACCCTGCGCTTCTTCAAATTGCGAAAGATACCTTCGATTATGGTGATTATTTAAATCCTCATTTCAATGGCGGCACACTGAATGGTTTCTCCAAATCATACACCATTGCAGCAAGAATAGGGGTTGATGCAGATCTATTAACTGACCGATTCCATAAAACGCTGAATATGATCTATAACAGCAAGAAGTTCTACGATAGCGGAGCCTCTTATGAAAACAGCGGTGCGTTGGAAAGTGTCAACAGCATGCTGCTGCAGAACGAATTGAATGACATTTCGGGAGGAACGTACGAAATGCGCCTATTCCCGGCATGGAGTAAAAATGTTGACGCCAAATTCGTCACTTTGCGCGCGAAGAACGCATTCCGTGTTTCCAGCGAACTGAAAAACGGCAAAGTGCTGTCGGCCGAAATCATCAGCGACGCCGGGAAATCTGTCACCTTGGTATCCCCATGGGCGAATGGCATCGTTGTCAAAGACAAAAACGGCAATACGGTCGCTGCAACACAAGGTACAACAAGGTATACCAATGAGGTTGCCTATACATTTAACACAGTTGTCAATGGCGTTTACACGGTTACAGAAAAACCATAAGTTTAACTTAATCTCTGCCCCTACTACCCTTCAAATGCCGAATCCCCCGGCAAAATAAAAGAACCTAGCGAAGATCGGCGATCTTCCGCTAGGTTCTTCATATTTGAATTTATGCTTCTAACGAGCTAAGCGTCTTCTCTTCACATTCCTTGGAGCAGAAGCTGTTATGCTCTTCTTCGCAAGCTTCACAGCATACATGCTTCAGGTGGCACAAATCGTTCGCACAGTTGATGTAGCGATCCTCAGGTTTGCCACAGTGGTAGCATTTGCCTACAATGATATCCTCGTCCGTACGGTTGATAGGAACCGAGATCCGCTCATCAAACACGTAACATTTACCATCAAAAAGGCGTCCCTTCACGTCTTCATCTTTCCCGTAAGTGACAATGCCGCCATCGAGTTGGTAAACATCTGTGAAGCCCTCTTGAATCAGAAAACCGGACAACTTCTCACAACGAATACCGCCAGTGCAATAAGTGAGAATCGGCTTGTTCTTAAATTCTTGAAGATTGTTGCGAATCCATTCTGGGAATTCGCGTGTTGTTTCCACTTCGGGACGAATGGCGCCGCGGAAGTGCCCGATTTCGTACTCGTAATGGTTGCGCCCGTCGAGGACGATAACATCCTCTTGTTGAAGCTTTTCATAGAATTCCTTGGGCTTCAAATGCGTGCCCGTCAGCTCATTCGGATTCACATCTTCTTCGAGACGGAAGGTAACGAGCTCTTTTTTAGGACGAACGAACAGCTTTTTGAAAGCATGTCCTTCGCTCTCATCAATTTTGTAGACCATATCTTTAAAAAGAGGCATTTGGTTCATCATGGCGATGTAAGCGTCGGTTTGTTCCACGGTTCCTGAGAGGGTACCGTTGATGCCTTCTGGGGCGATCAGGATACGGCCTTTGACGCCGAGCTTTTTGCAATAAGCCAGATGCTCTCGAGCTAATGCTTCATGATCTATCACATTAACGAATTTATAATACAACAAAATGCGGTATGGAGCGCTTTGTTCTGTCATGATCTTAAACCACCTATACGTATAAAATGCATGCTCCTGTCAGCAGGAGCCCTATGCATATAGTGACATAAAACCGCACATTTTTCAATCAAGCAGCAATTTTTGGATGGTGTGAAAGACCTCTTCCAAAGCGATCGCCAGGGATTGCACCTGGTTTTGGATCAGGATGGTTTTGGATTCATCCAGAGGAGTGGACTGTTTCAGCGTCTCTTCGAGCGCGGTTGCCGCGGCGTACACGCGATTGGCGGACAGGTTGCTTGATGAACCGCGCAGCGTATGCAGGAGATGCAAGGCATCCTCATATTTGATTTGTTGGATGGTTGTTGTTAGCTGCTCAATCAAATCTTGGGACTGTACATGAAATTTCCTAAGCATTTGATGATAAATGTCGGTTTTGCCAAGCAGCCGTTCCAGAGCTTCTTCCATATCCAGTCCAGGTGCCGCCATTTTGCCGCTCAAGCTTAAACAAGTGCTCACAGCGGCGAACAAACGATCAGGAATGATAGGTTTGGAGATGACTTCATTCATGCCAGCGCGAATGCAAGCTAGACGCTTCTCCAGGGTAGAGTCGGCGGTGACGGCTATAATGGGAATGTGCCGCCATTTGGGCTGAAGCCGAATGCGCTTAGCAGTTTCAATGCCATCAAGATCAGGCATATGGATATCCATCAGGATTAATTGGTAATCCGAGGTTTCCAGATGCTGCAAAGCTTCGTAACCATTAGAAGCTACTTGAACGACACCATTCATACTTTCCAAAAGGGAGCGAGCCACGGTCTGATTGATGTCATTATCCTCGACAAGCAGAATTCGCGGAAAGGATGGCCAGGTTTCTTTACTTTCATGATTATCGGCATGAGAAGTCTGGTCGGCGTCCTCCGTAGTAAAGCTGCCTGTGATCGTTTGCAGGGTTTGGTACAGAACGCTCCGGGAAACCGGCTTGACCAAAATCGCGTGCGGTGCGGCCTCCGCAGGCAGCTGCTCCAAGGCATCCCGGCCCGGCAAGGTCGTATAAATAATCGTTTTCAAGTTGTTCCGATTACAGGTCTCCAGCATGTCCAACCAGACTTCTTCCCCATACATATCAAAAGCCTCCATATCGAGCAGCACCAGATCCAGTGGAATGAGGTCGATAGCTTTCCTTGCTTCTTTCCAGGAGTAAACACCTGCCGCTTCCGAACACATGGATGCCAACGTTTGCAGCAGCACACGGTGCAGTTCGGGATGATCTTCCACAAGAAAGGCGCGAAGCTGGAAGCGGGTATGTGACTTCGTCGTTTGCAAGGTTAAAGCAAAAGGAATACTGACATGGAACACACTGCCCACGCCAGGCTGGCTGGAGGCTTCAATGGAGCCGCCCATATTATCAATGATGCTCTTGGAAATGACAAGTCCAAGCCCTGTTCCCCCGAATTTGCGGCTCGTGACTTCATCGGCCTGAACGAAAGGCTGGAACAGCTTGGCGAGTTGTTCATCATTCATGCCAATCCCAGTATCACTTATCGTGAAGCCGATAGATACTTGCTCTTCCTGAAGCTCCTGGGCATGGACACGCAGTGTGACGGTTCCTTGTTCTGTGAATTTAATCGCGTTGCTGGTTAAGTTCAAGAGAACCTGATACAGGCGCAAGGAATCGCCAATGAGGCCAAGCGGCACTCGCTCATCAATATCACAAATAAAATCGACCGACTTATGACCAAGTAGCACACTAAGCGTTTCGCACACACGGTCAATCGTATCATCCAGCAGGAAGGCATGATGTTCAATGGCCAGCTTGTCCACCTCCAGCTTGGAGAAGTCCAAGATGTCGCTGATGATCTGTGATAAAGAAAGCGAAGATTTGGTGATTTTGGCCATATAATCCTTCTGCAGTGGAGTCATCGCGGTTCGTTCCATCAAGTAGGATAACCCGACGATGCCGTTGAGCGGCGTTCGAATTTCATGGCTCATCCGCGCAAGGAAAATGCCCTTGGTCAGGTTGGCGTCGTCGGCCTCCTGTTTCGCCAGGATCAGCTCATCTTTGGCTAACATTTGGTCTGTAATATCCCGCGATATGGCGGAGAAGTAGCGTTCTCCCTTTTCGGCAGGCGTATGGGGAACGACCGTCACGGAGATGAAAATCCGGCGCTGCTCTTTCGTTAACGCTTCCGCTTCGAATTCCCAGAACCCTTCGCTTATTGCGGTAAGAAGCCCCTCTTCGAGATCGACATCACTTCGGATATCCACGTACTCGCTGAAATGATATTTGGCCGTTTGTTCATTCTCTAAGCCAATTAAATTTTTACCTGCTTGATTCATATAGAAAATGTAGCCTTGCTGATCAAAAGAAAGGATGGCATCCCGCGCGCTTTCTACAATGGTAAGCAGCCGCATCTTCGTTTCATTGCTTTCTTTAATGTCGCTGATATCGCGGGCAATGATGACGTAACCTTTGAGATCGCCCCCTGGATGCGAAATAGCGCTGACACTCAATTGGACAAAAAGGCGGGTTCCATCTTTATGATGCCATATCCATTCGCTATCTTCTTTCAGATGGCGAAGCGAGCGGATCACGAGTGCTGTGCAATCGGCAGGCACAAATTCTCCTAGCTCAATGGTGTATTTGGCAGCTCTTTCAACTAGCTGATCGTGATTCAACCATATCAGAGGGGTAGCTTTTTTATGTACATCCGTGAACGTATAGCCAAGAAGTTCGGTCGCCCGGCGGTTCAGGTGATTGATTGTAAAATGAGGGTCCGTGACGATCATTGCATATTGATTGTGCTGAATAAAAGCTTCAAACGGTTCGAAAAGTTCACGCAGATTTTCAATCATACCGTTTACGGAATGCGCAAGAGCGCCTAGCTCATCTTTGCTTTTGAACTGGAGCGGCTTGATATAAAAGTCGCCGGCAGCCACAGATTCTGTGACGCGAAGAATTTGTTGAATCCGTGAAATGATGAGCGAGTCCGCCGTTAAGCAAATCAGCAAGAACAAGATCGCGGCGGTTCCAGTGATTAAGCCAACGGTCCACCAAAGCAAAGAACTGGCTGGTTGCTGGTAAACCGTCATCGGCATGGAATAACCGAGATGCCAATTTAAATTGGGCACACGAGCATAGAACCATTGCGCTCTTTTACCGTTATCCAAATATTGGTCCAAATAGCCAGCATCCTGCTGGAAGGCTTCTTCCAAGACATAAGCTAATGAAGGGTTGTTGCTGAAAATATTCTGCTTTAATATTTTGCTGGCATCCGTATGGTACAGAATGGTTCCTTCATGGTTCACGATGACGGTCTGAACCCCTTCAAGGGGCGTATGCAGGTGATCGCGAAAGGTAGCTTCCGCGTCTAGTGAAATATCGACGATGCTAGTTACTTTTTTGTTTTCATCGCAAACAGGAGTGGTAATGGTAATGATATATTTGCCTGAAATTTCGCCGATATAGGGATCTGAGATATAAGTTTTGCCTAGCAAAGCCTCTTCAAATCTCCGCTGACCTTTGATATTCAGCTTTTGACCCGTGGTAAGAAGAAGATTCCCGTCCGGATCCGCCACCCCCATTGCCAAAAAGCGATTGTTCCCGGCTTGCAGTTCTTGGGTCAGGTAGGCCAGCCGTTCCTGAACAGTTCCATTCTTCATGACGCTAACACGACTTATCATCTCAACCTCGGCTAGGCGAATGGACAGGAAGTCATATAAATTTTGCGCGGAATTGGCGACAGAAGTGATGGACTGGGCTTTGATTTGCCCAATTAATTTATCTTTTGATAGCTTGTAATTCGTAAAACCTACAACCGTTAATGAAAAAGTAGTGATTAGAACAAGAAGTGCAACAAGTTTGAAACGTAAAGATAATAACATCGGAAGCCTCCATAAATCGTCAAGATTCATCAAAATGTTAGGAAAACTTACAATTTCGATGACAGTATTACGTAATTCATTTAACGATTTCGTTTTATGATGATAGGTAACAGGATGATTTGAGTATACATCATTGTGGGGTCATTCATTCATTACTTGGAGGGATTTCAATCATGCGTTTTACTGTAAGATCGAAAATGATGATGGTATTTGCAATTATTTTTCTCATGGTCGCAGGGTTAAGTTTAACCGATATGACGCGGATGGGCGTGCTCAAAGACAACAGTGCGGAGATGGCTACGAATTGGATGGTAGGGGTGCAAGTCATTGATGAGATTCATTTTAACTCAGAGCACATTTTAACACTCTACTATCAGAAAAAGTTAGAACCGGATCCCAAAAAACATGAGCCTCTCGATGCAGGCATTGCTCAAGCGATGACAGGAATCGACAAATTGTTAGAAAACTATAAGGGAAGTCTCTCCGGGGACGAAGATACCACCAAGTTCAATGAGCTTAACAAAAGCTGGGAAGATTTCAAAGCAGCCTTCTTGGTAAACAAACAACTATCCGCTGATCCGACGAAAACGAAGGAGGCTGCAGAAAGCCTTCAGGCGCTGGCAACCACATTTGGCAAAGCGCAAAAAACGATGGCGGAAATGGTAACTTTTAACCAGGATGGTGGAAAGCTGGCGGATCAAGAAAATAAAAATCTGTATCAAAAAAGTGTCATGATCTCACTAATTGTACTAGGTGCATTGATCGTCTTCATGCTGGCTGCTTGTTACGCACTTGTTAGTAATATCTCCACACCTGTTCGCAAAACGTCACAGGCTTTAAACCGCATTGCGAACGGCGATCTTACCGTGGAGCCCATTATCGTGAAAAATAAAGATGAAATCGGCGACTTGGCCGGCTCCGTGAATCAAATGGTCGACCACTTGCGCGATTCGGTGCATCATATGCTGCAAGCTGCAGGTAGTGTGGCAGCATCCTCCCAACAGCTTTTTGCCAGTTCGGAGCAAAATACGTCCGCTTCCCAGCACGTGGCGGCAGCTGTGCAGGAGTTCGCAACCGGTGCGGATATCCAAGCGCAAAGCTCGATGGAGTGCGGCAGAGCGATGGAGGAAATGTCGGTTGGCATTCAGCGGATCGCAGAGACGACCTCGGATGTATCAGAGCTATCCATTTCCGCTACGCAAATGGCAGAGGAAGGCACACACGCTATGGAGCGGGTTGTTTATAAAATGCAAGCGGTCAGCCATTCGGTTGACTCGGCGAATCAAGTCATTCAAGAGCTGGAGAGACACTCCCAGAGCATTGGGCAAATCTCGACGCTGATTGGAAATATCGCTTCCCAAACGAATTTGCTCGCTTTGAATGCGGCGATTGAGGCTGCGCGTGCCGGAGAGAGCGGCAAAGGATTTGCGGTTGTTGCGGGAGAGGTTCGCAAGCTGGCCTCCCAGACAGATGAATCCGTGCGTGACATCTCTGAACTCATCTCCAACATTCAAAGGGATTCCGTTCGCGCTGCGGGAGTTATGAACACTGGACTTCTGGAAGTACAGGAAGGCTTGAAAGAAGTAGGCAGCGCTGAGATGGCCTTCGGTCAGATCGTAGCAGCTTCGCAGGAAGTAGCGAGCAAAATTCAGGAAACTGCTGCAGCTGCACAACAGATGGCTGCTTCTACGGAGCAGATTGCCGCAACAGTGGCCAATGTCGGTTCTGTCGCACAGCAAACATCAGGGACAGCGCAGTCTGTAGCTGCTGCTACGGAAGAGCAGCTGGCTTCTACTGAGGAGATCACCTCTTCGGCGAGAAACCTGTCGACGATTGCCCAGGATCTGCATCAAGTGGTGACGGCTTTCCGTGTTTAGACCTGGATTCATAAGCTAGTTTAATAGAACTTCTCTGAGGCTGTCTCAGGGAAGTTTTTTTCTACTCAAACAAATATTTTTCGTTGTAAAGATGGCTGTGCAGCAAAGTTGAAGAGCTACGTTGTATTACATACAACGTAATGGTAGGGTCAGACCGCGATCGCGGTCTTTCGTTGCGCAAAATACAACTATTTGTTGCGAAAGGTGAATTGTAAGCGGTTTAAATGCAACAATCGTTGTACAAAGTGCACTATAGAGGCGAAGTGAGGCCCTTTTACGGCTAAATGGTTGCGCAAAATACAACATAGCTGTTACTGTCGCTGCTATCGCTGCTACGGTTCCTCCCTGAGGGGAACTACAGGGCCCTATTTCATCGAAATAGTTCTCTTCTTCACCTGGAGGGGAACTGACGTCCTCTATTTGTCCGTTTTCTTGAAGAAATCGGGATTAGGCGGTCAAATAGGGCCCTGCAGTTCCACTTGAACGCGGAAACGGGCTTAATTTGTTAGAATAGCGCCCTGCAGTTCCTCTAGGTGGCCAGCCAGCTTAGATCTCCTATGAGGATGCCCCCTCCGCCAAATGTCTCAGTAACGCTGGATTTTAGCGGCGTTGGGTGTTCTCCATCGCCAAAATACGTTGTATTAAAACAAAACAATTCCATCAACTAGGAGGTGCACTTCTGTGAGTCTAGTTAACAGTTCAAAATCACAATTCTCTTTTATCAAGAAAGAAAATCAAGATGACTTGGCCATTACGATTAACAACTCTTCGAAAGAAGCGCGTACTCTCTCTTTGGCTGTAAGAGATGCCGACACAGGAAACAGGCTGCCCGCGACAATAAATGGAGAGTATCTAGCAGATGAGGTACAAATTCCCCCGGAAACTCTGCGAGTTTTGCTCATTGATGTTTCTCACGCAGGTCGTCAGGTAGTTGTTGAGTTCACACGCAACTCTTCAGGTAGTTGTTGAGTTCACACGTAACTCTTCAGGAGGCGGAATGTCGATTAGACAAAAAAACAGTTCAATGAACGGCAAGGTCGTGGATTTTATTGAATTGCTTTTAAAATGATAAACCATATATTCAGACTTTTTCATTCGCTCGTGCGTCTTGTTATCGTGAAGGTTAGAACAAACACAGATAACTAGACAATAACGAATGAGGAGTGACGTGAAATGAGAAAAAATCCTTTTAACATGTTGAAAATGAGTGTGCTCGGATGTGCGGTGCTGGTTGGCGTAAGCGGTGCTGTACTGACCGCAGGCTCAGCTTCAGCAGAAACAGTGACGGCTGTTCCTATCAGCGCGAAGGTGACACCGATTGCCATACAAGCCGCAGCGGTTCAAATGAAAGAGGTAGTGCTCACCTCCAAGACGGAAAATTTGAAGACGAATGTCAAAGTTCCTCAGCTTTCCGGGATGCTGGATGCGAAATATGAGGAGCAGTTGAACGATATTCTTTTGTCCCATGCGAATGAAGATTTGGCGAACTGGGAGAAAGAGGCGGATGAAGCTGCAGCTGATGCCAAAACCAAAGGGTTTACGTATCGTCCTTATGAACTCACCATTATTTATGAGTTGAAGTCGGATGGCACGGGTTCCCCGGCGGGGCTCGTCTCCCTGCAAATTACGACGTACGGAGCCACTGGGGGAACCGGCATGCCGCGCGTTGACACCTACAATGTGTTAAACCGTGAAGAAGCCCAGCGCGTTACCTTGCAGGATGTGCTTGGTGACAGTTACAAGGAAACCGTAGATGCTGGAGTTAGAGCAGCCATGGATGAGCATCCGGAGAACTATTTTAAGGACGATTTCAAGGGCATTGGAGAATCACAGGGCTTTTATGTGGAAAAGGGCGAAGCGGTCGTCGTATTCCCGAAATATGCGATTGCACCGGGCGTGATGGGTTCTCCGGAATTCCGGTTTCCACTGGCTGCGGATTTGACCATTCCTGTTAAAACGGAGCCGGTTTCCAAAGTTGCTATGGATTTGGCTGCTGGTGACCAAATAACGAGTGCAGAAGGCGTAAGCTTGGTGCCATTCCGTAAGGTAGCAGAAGGTCTTGGTTATGAAGTAACTTGGAACCAAGCCACGTATGCGGCTGAGCTTCACAAGGGAGCGCAATGGACGAGTGTGACCGTGGGCAAAGACAGCTATTTTTATGCGAAAATGGCACCTGTTTCCTTGGGCGCAGCCCCTGTCATTCAGAATGATATCTTGTATGTGCCGCTCAAGTTCGTGTCAGACATCCTGAAAGCTGAAGTGAAAACAGGAGATTCCGGCGTTTTACACATTGAACAGTAATTCACTCATAAGCTCATAACCACGAAGCCTCTAGTCCGCCCAAATAAATGGGTGAGCTGGAGGCTTTTCTATATCACATTTTTGAAAGCGTTTGCGTATACTATATTATCTCGTAAAAGATCATCTTTTACGTTGCCAAAACTTGTAGGAGGTGGAAGATGACCATGTATTTGAAAAATGGATTGTCGGCGTGCATGGGACTCTGGTTTTTGGTCAGCCCCTGGGTGTTTGGATTTGAGACTCAAACGAATGCGTTCTTTGTCTGTGTGCTGCTTGGAAGCGTACAATTCGTGGGATCGCTGCTCGCTCTAGGCAAGTCAGGAAAGCGGGTCTGGCAGAACTGGCTGTGCCTGTTGATTGGTGCCATTTTTATTCTCTTTCCCAATGTGTTCTATGTAGAGTTGATGGCCTATTTCTTGTTTGTCGTGCTTGGTTTCTTGACCATTCTCATCAATTACGCGAATTTGTATGCCGACGAGCAATGATCGATTATACTGATGTTAAGTACCAACTTCCCATAGGAGGAAACACATAGATATGCTCCGTTCATTAGAACTGATACACAACTATCGAACAGGGGACACCGCAGCAGCTTCTGAGCATAAATGGCTATCCTACATGGTTTCGGCGGAAGAGCGCATCGTGAACTTCGAGCGGATTCAGTCGATCCAGGAGCTGGCTCAGGCGAACCCTGTTCTTGATTATGTCCAGCGGACCTTGCTCAGGTTGGACGAGCTTGCTTTGTCTTTTTGGAAGAAGGAAGTGTTGGAAGAAGTATTGATCTGGTCTGAGGTCTCTAAAGGAGGTACTCTGAGGGATCGCTTCACGTGGCAGAATCAAGGCATTCATCTCTATGTACATAATCAAGGCTCCGCCCAACTGTACAAGCTTCATGCTGGGAATTCAAGTGATAAATCGGCTGTGATACATACGTTAATTTATACGCACGGGCTCATTGGACAGACGATTCGAGGGGAAGTCCCTCTGCGGGAACACGCTCCGTTAACCCAATTAGTGGAAGATCGCTTGCTATCGGCAGATGAGTTAAGGGATTTGCTTCTGGCGCTGAACGAGTGCATCATTGCGGCGGTTTCGGAAGAGCTTTGGCTTTCGGTCAGCAGTCAAGTAAGGTCGTTGATTGAGAAGATTTTATTAGGAGCATTGAAACCAGAGATTTCTTTGAAAGACAGGTTGGCTAAATTACGCGGCAACTCTATCCGAAAAGGTGAAAATTTCGAGCGGGACTATCAACGGATTTTGGATGAAGCGCCTGATCTGCTAAATGGTTTAGGGGCTTTTTTGGAAGCGACAACCTTATGGTATGTAGAAGCGGCTTTTCAGGATTTTACATTAAGGCAGATGGTTCGTGTATTTCTGATTATCCAAGAGTCCTGCCGTGAAGGGGATTCGGTCCGCCATATCAGCTTTGAGCCCTTCATGAATATTTTGTATTACGATTACAAAGGCAGTAAGAAAGTCAACGTCTACAAGAAACGGATGATCGAAAAATATGTGGATGAGATGACCTGGGAAGAAATAGCCGAAGGAAAACTGGCGTGGAGCAACGGCCACTTGAAGCACCTCATTGAGCGGAAATCTCAACTTGCGGATACCGTGTTTTTTACATGCCAATTTTCCCCTGCTGCAGAGAAGCTGATTGAATTCTGCGTAGAGGCCGAGAAGTCCCCGTTATATGAAAAGGCTGTGCTGTTGCTATTCGATCTGTTTGAATTGCGGAGAGATGCCTACGACCGTTTTCACAATGAAGAAGATTATTTGACCACAATGAATCAGACGGCAGATTATAAAAAGTTGATGCTGGACTACGTTGTTGGGAAGCGTGTTGTCGATATCGGTCCGGGCGGTGGCGTTATGCTCGATCTGATTGAACAGTATTTACCGGACAAGCATCCCATTGGGATTGATATTTCCTCAAACGTGATCGAGGCGCTGGAGCGCAAGAAGCAGCTGGAAGGTCATCAATGGACTGTTCTGAAAGGGGATGCGCTTGATCTGAAGCAGTATGTGGAACAAGGAACCATTGATACGGTCATCTTTTCTTCCATCCTCCACGAGCTCTACTCCTATATCCCTTATGAAGGGCGAAAATTCAACCATGCGACCATTGCTGCGGCACTGCGCAGCGCTTATGATGTTCTCTCGCCTGGCGGGAGAATCGTGATTCGCGATGGGATTATGACGGAGCCTGTCGAGCAAAAGCGAACAATTCACTTTTTGCAGAACGGGGATATGGCGTATCTCGAACGGTATGCAAAGGATTTTGCCGGACGAGAGATTAAGTATGAGGTTGTTGAGGCGGATAAAGTGGTTATGCCAGTCAATGATGCGATGGAGTTTCTCTATACTTATACTTGGGGCGAGGAAGCGTATGTGCATGAAGTGCAGGAACAATTCGGTTACTTTACACCGAGTGAATACACAGCTTTTATTCATCGTACTCTGGGACCTGGGGCCAAAATTATTGAGAACAGGCATTTCCTGCAGGAAGGATACACGGAAGCGCTGAAGGGCAAAGTAAGACTGCTGGATGAAAGTGGAACCGCGGTTGCGCTGCCGGACAGCACCTGTTTAATAGTCATCGAAAAATAGGCTGTTGCGATTTGTCATTCTGGAAAAAAACTATTGCGTGCGTCATTTTAATATGTCATAATGAAAATATCAAAACGACAATATGATTAATCGCATCCAAGCAGGTGATCGCCTTGAACGCAGAAAATGAAAGCAATTATCAAGCCAGCAAATATCGTACACCAGACGGTGCGCCTGCCGACATTGTGATCTTCACTATCACTTCCGAAGGCAAGGATTCCACGAAGAAGTCGCTCCCGCATAGAGAGCTGCAAGTGCTGCTCATTCAAAGAAAGCAGTGGCCTTTCGAAGGACAATGGGCGCTGCCAGGCGGATTCTCGTCCGAGAACGAAACGATCCAGGAGAGCGCGCGGCGCGAGCTGACGGAGGAAACGGGAGTTTCCGATGTCCACCTTGCCTACTTCAACGTGTACAGCACGCCGAAACGCGATCCTCGGGGGTGGATCATCTCCCACGCATTCTTCGCGTTAGTGCATGAGCGCTTTCTGGAAAAGCGCCAAGCCGCAGATGATGCCGCAGATGTCCGGCTGTTTCCTGTGGAGGAAGCGCTCGCGATGGATCTTGCGTTTGACCACGAAATCATCGTTCGTGATGCGCTTGCCCAAATTCAGACGAAGATGCTCACGACAACGATTGCGAAAGAGTTCTTGTCCGAGGAATTCACCATCAGCGAATTGTATCAAGTGATTCAGACGGTCGTCCCGACCTTCAACGAGCGGAATTTTATCCGTAAAATTACATCTACACAGAGCCGCAAAGGTATTATTGAAGAGGTTCTGGACCACAACGGACAAGGGAAAATGTCAAATCGGTATTCCCAACGTGCGGCTCAGCTCTACCGTTTCACTGATTATGTGCCTCAGCTGTCCATTTACAGCTAGGCCTCTCTTTTACCCTTTGATATTGTCTTATTAATACTATCAAATATACTGAATCAAGGAGTTGGTTAAGATGAAAGCATTGATTGTTATTGATTATACGGTCGATTTTGTTGATGGGAAGCTTCCTTGCGGGGAACCAGGCATTGCCATAGAAACACGGATCTCCGAGATCACGGAGGCATTCGTAGAACAGCAGGATTTCGTCGTTATGGCAGTGGATCTGCATGATGAACAGGACCCGTATCATCCGGAGACGAAGCTGTTCCCGCCGCACAATATCAGAGGCACAGCGGGCCGCGATTTGTACGGCCGCTTGAAAACCGTGTATGAGCAGCATAAAAACGATATTTATTGGATGGATAAAACGAGATACAGCGCCTTCTGCGGTACGGATTTGGAGCTGAAGCTCAGAGCCAGAGGCATTCAGGAGCTTCATCTCATTGGCGTCTGCACAGATATTTGCGTGCTGCACACAGCGGTGGATGCTTACAATAAAGGGTTTGATATCGTGGTCCATGAGGATGCGGTTGCCAGCTTTAACGGCCAAGGCCATGAATGGGCTTTGCAGCATTTTGAGAGCACACTTGGGGCTAAAGTTGTTCGCGGTTGGTAGTATGAAACAGCGGCATTAACTGGAATGCTAGGATTATCCAATATCATGAAGGAGATGTCCCCAATGCCACATACGACACAAGCTGAAA
Source organism: Paenibacillus anseongensis (assembly GCF_009757995.1). Taxonomy (NCBI): domain Bacteria; kingdom Bacillati; phylum Bacillota; class Bacilli; order Caryophanales; family Paenibacillaceae; genus Paenibacillus; species Paenibacillus anseongensis. The sequence continues at coordinate 493,930 of NZ_WSEM01000020.1, read as the reverse complement.
TTCAAACCATATTGCATGTAGAAAGCGAAATTAACCCGGAGAACGAAATTCAACGCCGTATCCAATTCCTTAAAGAATATCTTCGCTATACAGGAGCCAAAGGTTACGTACTGGGCATGTCCGGAGGCCAAGACTCCACATTAGCAGGCAAGCTGGCTCAAATGGCGATCGATGAAATGAATGCGGAAAGCGGCAAGGATGCTTATCAGTTTATGGCGGTTAGACTGCCGTATGGCATTCAAAAAGATGAAGAAGACGCGCAAGCAGCCATTCAGTTCATTGCGGCAAGCCGAGTTGTCACGGTCAATATTCAACCGGCCGTTGATGCATCTGTGAAGCAATTTGCGGAAGCGACAGGAGAAACGCTGAGTGATTTTCATAAAGGGAACGTCAAGGCTCGCGAGCGTATGAAGGTGCAGTATGATTTAGCTGCGCATTATGGGCTTTTGGTGCTAGGGACGGATCACGCTGCTGAGGCTATTACGGGCTTTTATACGAAACATGGGGATGGCGCCTGCGATGTAGCTCCCATCTATGGGCTAGATAAACGGCAAGGCAAGGAACTGCTCAAGCGGCTGGGATGCCCGGAGCATTTGTATTTGAAGAAGCCTACGGCTGACTTGGAGGATTTGAAGCCCGGTCTTCCCGATGAAGATGCCCTTGGCGTTAGCTATGTGCAATTGGATCACTACTTGGAGGGCCGCCCTGTTCCTGCTGAAATTGTTCAGAAAATTGAGGAGCGTTATGCGATTACGGAACATAAACGTAGAGGACCGGTAACCTGCTACGACACTTGGTGGAAAGGATGATTTTATATGAACTACGAAATGAATTATGAAAATTTGACGCTTCACACAGATAAATATCAAATCAATATGATGTACGCGCATTGGTTGAAAGGCACTTATCAAGAGAAAGCCGTTTTCGAGGTGTATTTCCGCAAGCTGCCGTTTGACGGCGGATACGCTGTTTTTGCCGGCTTGGAGCGGCTCGTTCACTATATCAAGCACCTGCGTTTCGGGGATGACGAAATTGCTTATCTGCGCGAACAGGAAGAGCATTACCGCGAAGACTTTCTTGAAGCGCTGCGCGCGTTCAAGTTCAGCGGCGATCTGCAATGCGTACCGGAAGGTACGCTCGTTTTCCCGAACGTGCCGCTTGTGCGCGTAGTCGCCAGCATCTTTGAGGCGCAGTTTGTCGAGACGGCGATTCTCAACTTCGTGAACTACCAGACGCTCATCGCGACGAAAGCTTCGCGGATCAAACAGGTCGTTCCGAACGAGGTGCTGCTCGAGTTCGGGACCCGGCGCGCCCAAGAGGCTGACGCCGCGATCTGGGGCGCAAGAGCCGCTTACATCGCGGGCTTCCACGCGACGTCGAACTTGCGGGCCGGGATGCTGTTCGGCATCCCGACCAAGGGCACCCACGCGCACGCATGGGTGCAGGCCTTCGACACGGAAGAGGAAGCTTTCCGTGTGTATGCTGAGGCGCTGCCGGAGCAAGTGACGCTGCTCGTGGATACGTACGACACGCTGCGCAGCGGCGTGCCGAACGCCATTAAGATCGCGCGCATGCTGCAGCAGCAAGGCAAGCGAATGAACGCCATTCGCCTCGACAGCGGCGATTTGGCGTATTTATCCCAGCAAGCGAGGCTTATGCTGGATGAGGCGGGTTTTCCCGAGGTGGCGATCGTCGCCTCGAACGATCTCGATGAGAATATCATCGAGGGGCTGAAAGCCCAAGGGGCCAAAATCGATGTCTGGGGCGTAGGCACCCAGCTCATTACCGCTGCCGATCAGCCCGCGCTCGGCGGGGTTTACAAGCTTGTTGCCCTGGAGAAAAACGGCTCGTTCGAGCCGGTTATCAAAATCTCGGGCAACCCCGAGAAAGTATCCAATCCCGGCTTCAAGGAAGCCTACCGGATTATCAACAAAAAAACCGGTAAAGCGGAAGCCGATTACCTGGCTATGGAGCACGAGGTCGATATTCAGCGCGGCGAGCGAGTGAAGTTGTTCGATCCCACGCATACGTATATATACAAGTATATCGAGGACTACGAAGCGGTTCCGCTGCTTAAACCGATTTTTACGGGAGGCGAGCTTGTCTACGAGCTGCCTACGTTGGATGAGATTCGGGCTTATCATAAGGAGCAAATCCGCACGTTTTGGCCGCAATATTTACGCAAACTCAACCCGGAAGGCTATCGTGTGAACTTAAGCACAGAGCTATGGGAGCTGAAAATGAATTTGATCCATGCGCATACCATTATGTGATTGGATACCCCGAGTGGTATGATAGGGATTGTGCGTACTCTTTCAAGAGCCGTCATATCCTATGAACTGATGGAGGGATTATCCAATGTCGACGCAAGCATTCACTCAAGGAGTTCAACTCAATAATGGCGTGCATATGCCATGGCTGGGGCTAGGTGTTTGGAAAAGCAAAGAAGGCCAGGAAGTCATTAGCGCTGTAAAAACGGCCCTTCAACTGGGCTACCGAAGTATTGATACGGCCGCAATCTATCAGAATGAAGAAGGTGTCGGTCAGGGGCTGCGTGAAAGCGGTGTGCCGCGCGACGAGATTTTCGTCACCACCAAAGTATGGAACTCGGATCAGGGCTATGAGTCCACCCTGAAGGCCTTTGAAGCAAGCCGCAAACGGCTTGGCCTCGAGACGATCGATCTGTATTTAGTTCACTGGGCTAAACCGGCGACGTATCGGGAAACTTGGAAAGCCCTTGTTCATTTACAAAAAGAAGGCCATGTGCGCGCGATTGGCGTTAGCAATTTTCAAATTCATCATTTGCACCATGTGATTGAGGATACAGGTGTTGTGCCTGCTGTGAACCAAGTCGAATACCATCCACAGCTGGCGCAAAAAGAACTTCTCGCCTTCACTCGCGAGAATAACATTCAGCTGGAAGCTTGGAGTCCGCTGATGCAGGGGAATCTCGATCATCCGGTGCTGACGCAGCTCGCGGCCAAGCATGAGAAATCGGCGGCACAAATTGTACTGCGTTGGGACATACAGAACGGTGTCGTCACGATTCCGAAATCGGTGACAGCGCATCGGATTCGCGAGAATGCGAATATCTTTGATTTTGAGCTGAGCGCTGAGGATATGGCTCTCGTGGATTCGTTGAACCAGAACAAACGAATTGGAGCGGATCCGGACAACGTTCCGTTCTAAAAATGTGGAATTCCCGCGGTTTGTTGGCGGGAGTTCTTTTTTTTGTCTTGATTACCCTTGTCCTGGTCATGGTCGTGGCGTGGATTTGGACAAAGGCGTGTATGTACGCAGTCTTAGGCTCCGATGGGAACTACAGGGCGTTACTTGCCCGCGAAACAGCACTTTTGCGGCTGGAGGGGAACTAGGGTCCTTTATTTGAGCAAATTTGCCGCGAGGCGCGGGTATTGGCCAGAAATAAGACCCTGTAGATCCGCTTCAGCAGCTACAAAGACTGATTTTGTGAGATTAGCGGATCATAGTTCCCATTCGTGTCTGTCTTGGTGTCCTTGTTATTCTCATTGGTCCTAATGGTAACTTCACCGTCGGGGTATCTACGCTTAACATAATCATCTCCCCAATCGCAAACTACTTTTAAAATATCTTTCAATGAAGAACCATAATCTGTAAGGGAGTATTCAACCTTCGGTGGTACTTGATTGTAAACTTTTCTAGAAACTAAACCATCTTGTTCCAGCTCTTTTAATTGCTCAATCAGCATCTTCTGTGTTACTCCTGTAACCAAACGTATTAGTTCGCCAGTTCTTACAGGGCCACTTCCTAAATGAAAAATAATATGTGACTTCCATTTCCCCCTAATTATGTCTAGCACAACTTCAATTTGATTATTGTATGTTTTTTTCATTTTGATCTCCTTGTGATCATGCAATTCTTACTTTTTCGTGTGTATATCACAGAAAAGTGCGTACTTTTCAATGTATATGCACTATACCATAATAAACCCTGTTAGCAATTTAGTTTAGCCATGTGGCAGTTAACTATATGTGACTAATCACAAAACTAAGTCGGAGGTAAGGGGAAAATGGAAAAATATGCTAATTTTTATGATGTCATTCATGATCGTCGATCTGTTCGGAATTATGATACTTCAGTTAAGGTTCCTGATGAAGAGATTAAAGAACTTATTGGAGAAGCTATCCTTGCTCCAAATGCACATAATCTAAATACCTGGAGATTTATGGTGTTCACTGATCCTATCCTTAAAGAAAGACTACACAAAATTGCTTTAGGACAACGTCAAGTACTTGAGGCACCTGCTGTTGTTGCTTTGTTAGGCGATATGAATGCTTATTCTGTAGAAAATTCAGATAGAATAAATCAAAAAGCTGTGGATGCAGGTTATATGACAGAAGAGGCTAAGGAAAAAATTAATAATAGTATGGACGATTTTTCAGGACATGTAAGTGAACAAGTAAAACGAGAATGGCTAATGATTGATAGCGGTCTGGCAGCTATGCAGTTTATGTTAGCTGCAAAAGCAAGAGGTTATGATACAGTACCTATGATTGGTTATAATGTTGAAGAGTTTCGTAAAGAGTTCAATATTCCAGAAAATCTCGTAAATGTTCTAATGATTGCTATTGGTAAAGCTAAGAAACCGGGATATACATCGGTGAGGTTAGGCGTAGATGAAGTGACATATTGGAATGGGAAGCTTTAATAATAACGAGCACGTTCAATAATACAGCGATAGTCTAGGATTTTATTTTCTGGTCCGTGGCTGTCGCTGTTTCAGTCTCCACGATCAAGTTTGACGACTTGTCCCTCCGACTCTACTTACTTCCGCAGCGTAATCATCTGATACACCTCGCGATGATCGCCGGGCAGCACGTAGTCCTCAACCTTGAGCTGCGAGGAACCGTCGCCGTCCAGAAAAAGCCCGTCCACGAGCTGACCGCTCCCCACTTGCTCCAATATGGCTGTGCGGAATTGTTCACCCGTGCATGGTGTAGGAGCTACGACCAGGTACACGTTATTGTTCCGGTCATACACGATACCTGAGCGCATGCGCTTCTCGTCAATGACCGGCATCTCTTCCGAAACCGCTTGTGCCGCCCAACCGTCTGGGTTCGTCAGTCCCATGCTCACACCGCCCTGCGCCCAGTACTGGTTGCGATCCATGACCTTCAGTTCATTGGCGTTTTCGACCACTTGAATCGTGAAAGTTTGCGCCTTTTCATCCCAGACCAACGTCCCTCGTTTGCGGTCGATATTAAACCAGCCGGAGCCGTAATCGCCGGGCTGCCCTTTAACCGGGAGGTCGTTAATGACGGCAATGCTTAGCAGATAACCCTGCCAGAAGAACCCGCCGTTGATCCCATTGTCGCTCAGATCCGTTATATTCGCAGTGATCGCTTTGAGTCCTATATTTTGCGGCGGAGTTTGGATCGTGTGGAGGGTAACGCCATTGCTTGCCTGATCGACGCGATACTCGGAAATGGGGAGGTTCGGCGGTCGGACATGACCATGAGTCCCCCAGACGATGGTCCATATGAAACTAGTTATCATAATTAGGAGATAGATAAGTAGGGAGGCTGCTTTATTTTTGGCGAGACGGATCGTGTACATAAAGGCAACTCCTATCATTTCATTCATTTCATTTCTATCAGTCTATGAAACTCAGAACTAAATTATGCTAAGTCGCACGAAAAAAGCCCATCCGTAAAGTGAATGAGTCACTCTAGCGAATAGGCTTTTCTTGTATGTACGTATCCTGATTAAAAAATTGGAATTCTCGCTTTATTTCCATCCTTTGCGTATAAAATGGCTTCGGAGCTGAATAAGTCTACATGCTCTAAAGTATGACCAAGATTCGTCGTTGTGAATTTGTTATAACGAAGAGCGTTGATCAGAGAGGGAATTAGTTTGTGGTCCGTGCCGATAAAGTTCACAGAAATTGGTCTCTTGTTAAATAAAATATTCATTCTCACTTTCAACTCATCTCCTGACATGAAAATTATTATCAATTAACTGAGTTTTAAGCGTAACATCCCTTGAATAGGATGTCCGTCGATTACCGTTGTCGGAATAGCACTATTTTTGTCGGTTGGAAAATAGCTCTTGATCGTTTGTTTTTGCTTATTAACAATGGTTCGTTTGAACATGATACACTTAATAAATGTCACAGCAAAATCAGAAGGAGGTTGAACATCATCGTGTCAAATCCGGATGAAAAGAATATTCACACCTATCAAGACTGGCTAACATGGGACGGAACATGGGAGTTAATTGATGGCAAAGCCTATAATATGTCGTTAGCTCCGACTTCTTTGCATCAATTCATTGTAGGAGAACTGCATTTCGCTTTGCGGACATTTTTTGAGAGTCGGAGTTGCTTTGTGTTCGTCGCTCCATTTGATGTGTTTTTTAGCGAAAGTGAAGCGTATGACTCGCCCGACCATGTTACACAGCCCGATCTGACCGTTGTTTGTTCAAAAGATCAAATTTCAAAAAAAGGCTGCAATGGTGCTCCAGCTCTTATCATTGAAGTGCTTTCCCCTTCTACGGCATTGAAAGACTTTAATGAGAAGTTCAATTTATATCAAAAGTACGGGGTACAGGAGTATTGGATTGTTGATCCTGGCAACCGAACAGCTCACGTCTATTATCTGCAGGATGGTAGTTACCAGGTACGGCGTCTGTATACGGAGCAGGAAGCAATCCAGTCCATTACATTTAAAGAATTACAGATACCTATGAACAGGCTATTCAGTATAGAATAGAACTTAAATTCAAAACCCTCCAAAGCCACAAGGTTCGGAGGGTTTTTCATTCTACACTATAGAAATACGGTTAAAAGTGAACATACTGCAGTTACAACACTGAATATGGTATAATTCAAACAAAAAGGAGGCGAAGCTCATGAATTTTAGTCTCAAGGCTCCAGACGGCACAGTTATTGATTCGTATCTGAAAGACCACAAAGAGTTTATCCAAATTGCAGGCATGGAATATGAGGTCTACTGTCCCGTGGATGAGTTTGATTCCGATCCGGAAGTTAGACAAATGATTGAGGCTTCCGAGAAAGACTTAAAGCAAGGGAAAGTTTATTCTACAGAAGAGATGGTTGAAGCTATAAAGCGTGGTGAAATATAGTTGATCGTACAATGGACCGAAACGGCGCGAAATCGATTCAGACAAATTAAGAGTGATCATTATAGCGAACAGGAGACCATTGACTATAAGATTGATTTGCTGCGTTTAGTGGAGCAGAAGGTTGTAAGTATGGGCACGATGATGCCTTCACGTGAATACAACAACACATATTACTGTATAGTAGACCGATATATAGTGTCCTATAAAGTGTTAGATAACGGTGAGCGATATGTGATCACTTCATTTAAGCATGGAGCCATGAAACGTAAATTTAAATATTAATTCTCATTCACTTCTATTTGAGTAGCTTTCAATCGTTAATGGGCTATTAGAAAAAAATGATTGAATTGGATGTGTGTGGGAAGCATCGGTATCAATGACCATCTTGTCTATCGTGAGTGTTTGTCCCTTGTAATTTATCGTAATCGAGGTCTGCAGCAATCCATCCACAAGATTAACTTTCATGCTGTACTACTCCTCGTAAGCCTCTAAGTGCACGGAGCTCAATCTTCAGCTCTTCATTCGAAGTGTGAGACACAACGATACCGTCCTTTGCACGGAGCAGTTCCAGAGTTGCATCCTTGGGATCCTGAATAGCTTTAATCAAAGCAACTTCGTCTACATATTTGGTATTGCCTTCGGTATGGGATGCAAGGATTTGTAGCCTAACGTATTGGTCAGGATAAATCTTACGAACTTCTTCCCATTGCATAGCTGGCACACCTCCACTAGGTTCTTATAAAGCTATTTTATCACAAAACAGGTAACAACCAAGCTCTCACAAAAATCCGTGATCGTTCTTAGAGAGCTTATTTGCGGCTGTTTAAATTCAAAAACCTCCAAAGCCACAAGTCTTGGAGGTTTATATTTTTCCGCCCTACACTACAGAAATCTGCGATGATGCTTCTTACCGTCAAAAGAGAACAAAACCGGCTTCTCTTCCACAACCGTATGCATATGAATGGACTTACCCCAGAGCTTGTAAATATAGGGAAGCGTCCGTTCCACGTATTTGAGATCCAGCTCGACGCCCTCATAGCAATGCTTCAAATACAGCTCGCCATTGCGCTGATAGTCGCCATCTTCCACGACAATATACGGGAACCCTCCGTTGACACGGGATGCGAATAGCTGATCCCGCGTATTCTCCCATGTTTTATCCGTGATTTTCCACTCAGGCCCTTTCTTCTCAAATACGTATAGATCCAGTTCCTCCACTAACGGTTTGTTCAAATAGTTCCGGATGAAGGAGGTATCGGATTCGTACTCGCGCACCTCGAACATTTTGTTCCGGCCTTCGCCTTTTTTACGGCCTTGCGTCCGTATTTCCTCTTCGGTCGGATTATCCCAGTGCTTTTCGATATCCTCGAAAATTTTTACGCCCAAATAATACGGGTTCAGCGTATGACGGGAGGGAACAACGACGGACGAATTGAGTTTGGAGTATTCAATCGTCTCTTCTTCGGTCAAATCAAGCTCGCGCAAAATGCGTTGATGCCAGTAAGAAGCCCAGCCTTCGTTCATGATTTTGGTCTCCAACTGCGGCCAGAAGTACAGCATTTCATCACGCAGCATGGTCAAAATGTCCCGCTGCCAATTCTCCATATAGGGCGCATTCTCTTCAATAAAGAGCAGGATATCCTTCTCAGGCTTGGGTGGGAAGCGCTTGACTTCTTCTTTATCCGTTGAAGGAGCGGGTTTACTTTTAGCATCCAAACTCCATAAGTCCTCATAACCGTAAGTCGCTTCCGACTTCGCAGCGGGGGTTGAGGCTTTATTGGTTTCTTGGCGATCGCGCGTCTGCCTGTAAGAAAGGGTGAGCACAGGATCAATATGCTCTTGAATGGCGAGTACCGCGTCAATGAATTGCTCGACTTCGTCAATACCGTACTCGATTTCATATTGTCGGATACGTTCGGCCGTGGCGGACATGCTTTCGACCATGTTGCGGTTCGTTTTGGAGAAGCGGACGTTATTTTTGAAAAAATCACAGTGCGCCAGCACGTGAGCGACAATGAGCTTGTTTTGAATGAGCGAGTTGCCATCCAGTAAGAAAGCATAGCAAGGGTCGGAGTTGATGACCAGCTCGTAAATTTTACTTAACCCCAGATCGTATTGCGTTTTCATACGGTGAAAGTTTTTCCCGAAGCTCCAATGGCTATAACGGGTTGGCATCCCATAGGCCCCAAATGTATAGATTATTTCGGCAGGACATATTTCGTACCTCATGGGATAGAAGTCGAGCCCAAACCCTTTGGCAATCTCCGTTATCTCATCAATGGCGTATTCAAGCTGCTGAATTTCGGATTTACTCACGGAACAGCCACTCCCTCCTGCTTGGTAAAAAAGGTTTTCAACGCTTTGTAAACTTCGCCTTTTTCGCGGATGACATAATGTAGAAATTTAGGATCATGAATGTGGCGAAAAGCGGACATCAGCGTAGAGCTGCGGTTATATTGGTTGACCTCTCCGTAACCAAACATGTTGCAGCGCTCCATTAATTGGGAGATGAGCTTCACACAGCGTTCGTTATCCGACGTTAAATTATCTCCATCAGAGAAATGGAACGGATAAATATTAAACTGAGAAGGCGGGTACCTTTTATCAATGATATCAATGGCGGTTTGGTATGCGGAGGAGCAGATCGTACCGCCGCTTTCTCCTTTGGTGAAAAATTCCTCTTCCGTAACCTCTTTGGCTTCCGTATGGTGAGCAATGAACACAATTTCCACGTTTTCGTATTTGGTACGCAGAAACCGCGTCATCCAGAAGAAGAAGCTGCGTGCAATATATTTCTCAAAGGACCCCATGGAGCCTGACGTATCCATCATGGCGATGATGAGGGCATTCGAGTGCGGCTTCTCGACCTCATCCCACGTTTTGAAACGAAGGTCATCGGGGCTTATATGGTGAATACCCGGCGAATTCGAGCGTGAATTCCGGCGTAAATTTTCAATGATGGTGCGCTTTTTATCGATGTTGGACATGATGCCTTTTTTGCGGATATCATTGAAAATCACTTCTGTGGTCGTCATGTTGCGCTTCTCTTTTTTCTGCAAATTCGGCAGCTCCAGCTCAGAGAACAGCATCGCTTGCAGCTCCTCCATGCTGACTTCGGCCTCATAATAATCTTCACCGGCCTGATCGCCCGCGCCTTCGCCTTTCCCAGGTCCTTGAGCAGGCTGAGGGTCGGTTCCAAGCACATCACCCACTTGCGAGTCGCCGTCTCCCTGTCCGACATGTTTCCCTTTGTTAAAGTTATACCGAAAACGGTACTCATCCAGACTCTTAATAGGTACCTTCACAACCTGCTTCCCGTTGGACATTACAATGCTTTCATCTGTAACCAAATCAGGGAGGTTCTGTTTAATGGCATCTTTGACCTTCTCTTGGTGTCGGGTTTGATCTTGGTACCCTTTACGGTGCAATGACCAATCCTCACGCGAAACGGTAAATAGGGGTTCTGTCATGTTGACACCTCCTTGGGGGTGATCTTCCTAGGCAAGTAGCTCCTTACCCTTATCGTATGGCATGCACAAAGCAATGATTTAGATGTGAAAAAAAGCTTGTTACTAAATATATTCAAGAGCGTGGGGGATATGTGATGATTCAAAAGATTACCTGAACACACTTTGTCAGGTTTAAATAGTCAATTTAACAATGATAATCATTATCATCTGTGTTATAATGTTTTTCATGAGTAAGATGAAGCTGATTTCATCTTGATTGGGGTACATATCGGAAGGGGATTATGTTCATGCGTTCAACTGCAGCATCAACAGATGCTCCACGTCCTAAGCTGCGAAGCCGACCGCTTGTAGCTTCATTTATTATTTTCGGAGGGTTGGCTGCTTTACTGCTCGGTCTTGCTGTGTCCGTATCGGTAGGAGCGGCTGATATTAAGCTGTCTACCGTTTGGGAAGCCGTATTTCGGTTCAACCCGGATTTAACCCAGCATCAAATCATTAAGGAGTTGAGACTGCCTAGGGCGTTGGCCGGAGCGCTGGTTGGCATTGGATTTGCTGTTTCTGGCGCAATTATGCAAGGAATGACACGGAATCCGCTTGCTGATCCGGGTTTGCTCGGGATTAATGCTGGAGCAGGCTTTGTGCTTGCGCTTTGTTTTGCTTTTTTCCCGGGGCTGCCCTTTCATTATTTGATTTTGTTCTCCTTCGCCGGAGCTGCTATCGGTGCTGGGCTTGTTTATGGCGTAAGCTCCATGGCAAAAGGAGGTTTATCCCCCGTACGGCTTGCTTTGGCCGGCGCTGCGGTGAGTGCCTTGCTTTTAGCGCTTAGCGAGGGGATTGCGATTTATTTTCACATTTCGCAGGACTTGGCGTTCTGGTATGCGGGCGGCGTAGCCGGAACGAAATGGCTGCAAATCAAAATCGTCTGGCCATGGATTCTCGGCGGCATCATCGGTGCGCTTGTAATATCCAGATCGATTACGGTGTTAAGTCTCGGCGATGAAATAGCCGCAGGACTAGGGCAGCGCACGGGCTGGGTGAAAGCGGCCGGCATGCTGCTGTCTCTTGTACTCGCAGGAACATCGGTATCGGCCGTTGGTTCTATTGGCTTCGTGGGGCTGGTTATCCCGCATATGGCAAGGGCATTAGTCGGCGTCGATTATCGCTGGATTATTCCCTGCTCGGGCATACTGGGCGCGCTGCTTATGGTGATCGCCGATATTGGCGCAAGGATGATTAATCCGCCATTTGAGACCCCAATCGGCGCTTTGATCGCGCTGATTGGCGTGCCGTTTTTCCTCTATTTGGCTCGTAAGGAAAGGAGAGAACTGTAATGGCCTCTCTGGTAGAAATTTCAACACGCAAGCGATCAGTCAAAGCCTATACCATGTTAACTATTTTGCTTGTGGCGATCGTGCTTGTTTTTATTATCAGTATGAATACAGGATTCATTCGCTTGTCTCCAATGGATGTGCTACGCACGTTGTTCGGCCAAGGAACGGATAAACAGGAACTGATTCTTTTCGAATTTCGCCTCCCTCGGATTATTATTTCGGTGCTGGTTGGTGCAGGACTTGCCTTATCGGGTGCTATTCTGCAGGGGCTCTCGCGCAATCCGCTGGCAGATCCAGGGATTCTGGGTATTAACGCCGGCGCGGGGCTTGCGGTTGTGCTGTTTATTTCGTTTTTCCCTGTGAAACAGGCGGCTCCCGTCTACATGATGCCGCTTCTTGCCATGCTTGGGGCTGGAGCTGCAGCAGCATTGATTTATGTTTTGGCCTATAAAAAAGGGTTCGGCATTTCACCGACGAGGCTCGTTCTGGTAGGTATTGCGGTCGCAGCTGGAATCAATGCAGCGATGCTAGTGCTTACGATCAAAATGGATCCTCAAAACTACCAGTTTGTTGCCATTTGGTTGGCAGGCAGTATCTGGGGAACGAATTGGAAGTTTGTGATGGCTCTGCTGCCATGGCTTATTATTTTTATCCCCTATGTCCTATATAAAGCGCAGACCTTGAACGTGCTGCATTTGGGAGATCAGTTGGCAAGTGGGCTAGGGACGTCTGTCGAAAAGGAACGGCTAGGCCTGCTTGCATCGGCTGTTGCTCTTGCAGGAGCTTGCGTTGCTGTTGGCGGCGGCATTGGTTTTGTAGGCTTAATTGGTCCTCATCTTGCCAAACAATTGGTTGGCCCCAAGCATCAGTATTTGCTTCCGGCTTCCATGTTAACGGGAGGTCTCCTGCTGATTGTGGCAGATACGCTGGCTCGCTGGATTTTACAGCCAAGTGAAATTCCAACCGGCATAATCGTAGCTGTCATCGGCGCTCCTTATTTTTTATTTTTGCTTGCGAAATCCAAAGCTTAAAAAAGCTTATTTTGAGAGGAGACATCCCCATGACTCGTTTGTATACACAGCAAGTAGACATTGCTTACGACGATCGTTTGATTGTCAGCAACTTGAATTTATCCATACCAGATGCCAAAATCACAGCACTTGTTGGCGCCAATGGCTCAGGCAAGTCCACGATTTTGAAATCACTTGCGCGTATTATGAAAATAAAAGGCGGCCAGGTGTACCTCGACGGGAAATCGATTCACCAACGGACGACGAAGGAAGTCGCACGGGAACTGGCGATTTTGCCGCAGAATCCGACTGCGCCTGAGGGCTTGACGGTGAGCGAATTAGTTTCCTACGGAAGATTCCCGCATCAGAAGGGCTTCGGCTCTATGACGAAGGAAGATAAGGAGACGATTAGCTGGGCGATCGAAGTTACCGGTATGATGCCATTTGCCGATCGGCCGGTAGATCAGCTGTCCGGCGGTCAGCGTCAGCGGGCGTGGATTGCCATGGCATTGGCGCAGCAGACCGACATCCTTTTCTTGGATGAGCCGACGACGTTCCTGGATATGGCGCATCAGCTTGAGGTACTGAAGCTGCTTCAAAAGCTGAATAAGGAAGAAGGAAGGACCATCATCATGGTCGTTCATGACCTGAACCATGCGACTCATTATGCGCATCACATGGTCGCGATTATGCAGGGCAAGGTCGTAAGCGAAGGGACGCCGGAGGAGGTAGTGACGCAGCCGGTGCTTCGCGAAGTTTTCGGCATTGAGGCGGATATCGTGAAGGATCCGCGCACGGGTGTGCCGCTTTGTATCCCTTATGATCTGGTAGGTACAGAGAAAAAGGAAAAATCGGAGCCAGAATTAGCTAGAGCCACGGTGGCGGTTGGCGAATCTCGTTAAATAGCAGAAGGAGGCCAGATCATGGATTCATCTTTACAACATGTTCTTGCGGAGCAGTTCGGGGTTACTACGGAGTCGCATCCACAGCCGTTATTTACAATAGCAGGCAGCCGCCTCTCTACAGTGGACGGGATGCGGGAGTTAATTAGCGCTTACTCGCCGCTTATGAAGGCGCTTGAGCCTGCGGCGGCTTGTGTATATTTTATAAGCAGGCTAGGTGTTTTGAACATGGCTGTGCATGGCATGATGTTGAAGGATGAGTTGATTGATTTGGCTCCGGAGCTTTGGACGCTGCAAATCTACATGCACAAACAAGGATATGCAGAGTTCCGCTATGTGCTTGATGATATTCGGCAGCTGGAAGGACCGCGAGAGGGAGTGCGCAGCGCATGGCGCAAAGAGCACTTAAGCCACTGGTATGGCACTCACATTCGACCCATTGTAGAAGCGGCTTCCTTGGCTGCCGATATGGATATCACTCATTTGTGGAAGTTGTTTCCGACACGGATGCGTTATATGTTCGACCGTTTGAAAGAGCAGGCCGGTTCGGAGCAGGAACAGCTGCGTATCGAGGATGAATGGACGTTTGTTTCGCGGGAGCTAAACGGCCAAGTTTTCGGACGTGCGGGAAATCCGCTGAACGTTAAGTTCATCTACCTGGATTACCCGAGCGCTCCCGGTGAACCGGATACTCAGGTGCGGATGAAGTCGGGCTGTTGTATGTTTTACTGCACGGAAGGCGGCTACTATTGCTACACATGTCCTCGGCTGAAACCGAGTGAACGCGAAGAGCGAAAGGTGCAGATTAGGGAGAAGCTGGCACAGGAAGCCGCGTCTAAGGCGGCTGCGACATAGCACAGTAGATTGGAGGTTATCTGATTTAGTCAGAAGAAATGACTGAATCAGATGGCCTTTTTTGTTTGTTCGCAGTTACCCACGCGGAAAATAAGGGAACCTGCGGCCGTTATTTTGGCAAAATCAGCCGTTTCCGCATGCTTGCGGAACTACAGGGCTTTATTTGTCTGCCAATCTCCGTTTTCCTTGCGAAACCGGAGAAATAGCGGACGCTAGTTCCCTTCAGCTCCGAAATAGAGGTCTGCAGAGGCGTTATTTGTAAGTAGTAGGCCCGACGGGACGACCTGATGAAGGTGCCACAGTTAATACACAAAACAAAAGACCACCCGCAAGATGATGTATCAACTTGAGGCGGCCTTAAGCTTACTTTTTCAACGCTTGATCTATGAATTTGCTCTCAAGGATCTGTGACGTGTCGAGCTTCTTATTAATAGCTCCGACGGATTGCAGGAAGTCAGCCTGTTCCTGATGCGCTTTGGCGAATTCCGGTGTGATCGAAGAGAGGATCGGGAATGTGTTTTTCAAAACATCGACAACGATGGCTTTGTCCAGCTTCTGGGATTTGGACAGTTCATCCGCGATTTCATCCTGATGGTCGACGTAATACTTGCGTGCTTCTTCGTAAGTTTTGAGGAAAAGCACGGTCAGATCCGGATGCTCCTGTGTAAATTTGGTGCGGGCAATCAAGAAGGAGGGTGCGTTGATATTGAGATTTTCGCCGGTGACCAAAATCGTTGCTCCCGTTTGGTACACGGCCGTAGTCGCATAAGGCTCCCAAATGGACCACGCGTCGATGGCGCCGCTGTCAAGAGCGGGTCTCGCTTCATCCGGTTGAAGCTGAATAACTTTGACGTCATCGCCCTTTAACCCGGCCTTATCGATGGCCATGTACAGGAAGTTATAGGCGCTGCTGCCTTTGGCTACGGCGACTTTTTTGCCTTTCAGATCTTTTAGTTCCTTGATGGGACTATTTTTCGGCACGATAATCATGTTGCCTTTTTTGCCGTCGCTTGTCACCGCGATGCCTTTGAAATCAACCCCGCCGACTTGCCCCGAAATGAGGGGAGTTCCGCCGGTGGCGCCAAAATCGAGTCTGCCTGCCGCAATCGCCTCGAAGTGCGGAGGACCGCTGGCGAATTCGTTCCATTTGACTTCAGCGCCGGCAGCCTGGAATGCTTTTTCGAAGTATCCCTTCTCACGAGCGAAGTTCAGGACGCCTGTTTTACCTTGGATGCCAATGTTTACAACGACCTTCTCTTTCGAAGCAGTCGAGGGAGTAGCTGCCGCACTGCTGCTTTGCGCAGCGGAGGTTCCGCCTGGAGCGGCAGTTCCGCCGTTTGTCGGAGCGCCCGCCGTTTTGGCGCCGCATGCGGACAAAAGTACTAACGTAACAATGGTCAGGAAGGATAAGCTTTTATTATAAAATGATTTCTGTTTCATACGGACATGACCCCTCTCGTGGTAACGCTATAATTTAGTGAACAGATGTGGCAGAGCGCTGAGCAAAGCGATTCGCAGGCTCAGCCAAACCGAGATGATCGCGCAGCGTAGTTCCCGCGTAATCGGAGCGGAATAAGCCCCGCCGCTGCAATTCGGGAATGACCAGATCGACGAATTCATCCAGTCCGCCGGGCAAATAAGGCGGCATAATGTTGAAGCCGTCGCAGGCTTTATTCACGAACCATTCTTCCAATTGGTCCGCAATTTGGACCGGCGTTCCAGCGATGGTTCGATGTCCGCGAGCCCCGGTCACCCGGTGGATGAGTTGGCGAATCGTAAGCTGCTCTCTGCGCGCCATATCCAGCAGCAGCTGGTAGCGGCTTTTGCCGCCATTAATCTCGGTGGCATCCGGCAATTCAGGCAGCGGTCCGTCCAGCGGATAACCGGAAAGATCGACTCTCAGGATGTTCTGCACCATCCCCAGCCCAACGGCAGGGAGGACAAGATCCTGAAATTCGGCTTCCTTCGCTTTCGCTTCTTCTTCTGTCGCGCCGATGAAGGGCAGAACGCCAGGCAATATTTTCAGTTCGTCCGGCGAACGTCCATAAGCGGGAAGCTGCCCTTTAAGGGAGGCATAAAAGCTTTGTGCTTCTTCCAGTGTCTGCCAAGCTGTGAATACGACCTCTGCCGTCTGGGCAGCAAAGGCTTGACCCGTCGTGGAAGAACCGGCCTGCACGACAACGGGACGTCCCTGCACTGAACGGTGAACGTTCAAGGGGCCGCGTACGGAAAAATGTTCACCAACATGATTGATCTCATGGACTTTATCCGGATCAGCAAATTGGCCGGTTGCTTTATCGATAACGAGCGCGCCTTCTTCCCAGCTATCCCAGAGAGCGGTTACGACATCAACGAATTCCTTGGCCCGCTCGTAACGGAGGGAGTGATCCAAATGATGGTCGCGCCCGAAGTTTTTGGCGGTATTTTCCATGCTGGTTGTGACAGCATTCCAGCCTGCCCGCCCGCCGCTTAAATGGTCGAGGGAAGCAAATTTACGCGCCACATGAAAGGGCTCGCTGTAGGTCGTCGATACGGTTCCGACCAGTCCGATCTTCTTGGTGACCGAAGCCAGTGCAGATAGCAGGGTCAAAGGTTCCGCCCGGACCGGCAGCGTATACTGGACAGCACGGTTCAGCGGCTCCGGCAGCACGGGGATGTCTTCGATAAAAACGAGATCGAATTTCCCTCGCTCCGCTGTTTGGGCAAATCGCTTGTAGAAATCAAGCTTCAATAGCCCGTCTGTATCTGTCAAAGGATAACGCCAAGCCGCGATATGATGCCCAACGCCAAATATAAAAGCCCCCAAATGAAGCTGTCTTTGCCCATGGTTAGTTCCCATTGATACATTCCCCCAATTCTCAATGCTTACGTATCACTTATCATTTATTACTTAATATCCACTTACGGATTCAGCCTTCTGAAAACGGCTTTGCGGCTTAGACAGCCCTAGATGATCGCGCAAGGTTGTTCCTTCATATTCGGTGCGGAACAGCCCTCTTCGCTGAAGCTCAGGAATGACGAGGTCCACGAATTCCTCCAAGCCTCCCGGCAAATAAGGTGGCATGATATTAAAGCCGTCGCAAGCGCCACCCTTGAACCATTCTTCCAGCTGATCGGCGATTTGGACCGGTGTGCCATAAATGGTGCGGTGACCGCGAGCGCCCGTTACCCGGTACATTAATTGGCGGATCGTCAAGCCTTCCCGGCGCGCCATATCGGAGACGAGCTGGAAGCGGCTTTTACCGCCATTCACTTGCTGCAGCTCCGGGAGATCAGGGAGTGGGCCATCCAGCGGATAGCCGGTCAAATCGACATTCAGCGATGCAGAGAGCATGGATAGCCCGACGGCAGGCAGCACTTGGGATTGGAGCAGCGCTTCCTTCTCACGCGCCTCTTCTTCGGTGGCTCCGATAACCGGGAAAATGCCCGGCATGATGAGGATGTCGTCCGGCGATCTACCGTAAGTGACAGCCAGCTCCTTGACGCTGCGGTAAAAGAGCTGCGCCTCTTCCAGCGTTTGCCAAGCGGTGAAGACAACTTCCGCCGTCTCGGCAGCAAGATGTTTCCCTGTCTCCGATGCTCCCGCTTGAATCACAACGGGTCTGCCTTGCGGTGAGCGCGGCAAGTTCAAAGGACCGCGTACAGCGAAAAATTCGCCGCGATGATTCAACTCATGCACTTTGTTGGGATCAGCGAAAATGCCATTTTCTTTGTCTGCCACAATAGCGTCATCTTCCCAGCTATCCCAGAGGGAGGTGACGACATCAACAAATTCACGTGCTCGTTCATATCTTTTATCATGGGCGAGGTGACGGTCTTGGCTGAAATTATGCGCTTCTTCATCGCGGCCTGAGGTCACGACATTCCACGCTGCGCGCCCTCCGCTCAAGTGATCCAAGCAGGAAAATTCACGCGCCAAATTGTACGGTTCATGGTACGAAGTAGATACAGTAGCCGCTAATCCGATATGTTCCGTAACGCCTGCCAAATAGGAAAGCAGCGTGATGGGTTCAGGCCGAACGGTTACGGTATGCTTGATGTTCGTTTTAAATCGATCCACGACCGCAAGTGTGTCTGCGAGGAAAATCATATCGAATTTGCCGCGCTCCGCTGTCTGGGCAAAATGCTCGTAAAACGCATGCTGCAAAATGCCTTGGGCATCCGTATCCGGATAACGCCAAGACGCCACGTGGTGGCCCACTTGAAATAGAAATGCTCCTAAACGCAGTTGTCTCTGCTCAGGTGTACTCATCTTTCATCCCTCCCGAATAATGTCCTTACATATAAGCGCCCCGAGTATGCAAAAAGGCTCTCACAAGCTAGCCGCTGATGAGCGGTGCTTGGAGAGCCTTTGGTGGACCAATGGGCTGTATGGGTTATTGATTAGTTATGCTAGCACACTAATTCCGATAAAACAAGTGGGTTATATAAGAATTATAGGATTGACTTCCATTTTTTGTAGTGATATGATCCCCTTATATCCAAGTTAAACACTATGAATTAAATCATGTCGACCAGATATCTGGAGACTTCCCACCTTCCCCGTAATGGGGTTCTTATGGGAGTCTCTTTTTTTATATTCGAATAAATGACTAAAGGGGGAAGCTTGATGAGCGTACTATCATTAGATATTGATTTGCCGAGCAAATGGTTTCAGACGCCCCAAGGGCACCGGGTTGAAGCACTTCATAACATTCAATTACAAATTAAAGAAGGTGAATTTATAACCATTATCGGTCCAAGCGGCTGCGGTAAAAGCACACTGCTCAAGATCATCGCCGGGCTGGATACCGAACATAACGGAAAAGTACTGCTCGAACAGAAACAGGTAGAAAAGCCTGGTATTGATAAAGGATTTATTTTTCAGGAGCATCGCTTATTCCCTTGGTTGACCGTCGAAAAGAACATCGCCGCCGATCTTAGTTTGAAAGATCCTGACGTCCGGGCACGCGTAGATCGTCTGATTGAGCTAGTGAGGCTGAAAGGTTTTGAGAAATCGTACCCGAGGGAGCTATCGGGAGGAATGTCGCAGCGCGTTGCCATTGCAAGAGCTTTGCTCAGGAATCCGAAGGTGCTTTTGTTGGATGAGCCGTTTGGGGCCTTGGACGCCTTCACGCGTTCGCACTTGCAAGAGGTTGCGCTCGACATCTGGGAGAAGAACCGGACAACGATGATCCTTGTCACGCATGATATCGATGAAGCTGTGTTTCTGGCTACCCGAGTCGTCGTGATGGATGCGCGTCCGGGCACGATCCGTAATATCATCTCAGTCGATTTGCCCTATCCGCGAAAAAAGACTACCGTCTCGTTCCAAGAGCTGCGCAAACTGGTGCTCAGTGAATTTGAACCTATTGATGAATTAGAGCTGATCGACAGCTCGGGTATTTAACTAAATGAGAATGAAAGTGAGGGAGCAGCGATGAGTCAAGCCGAAGTTATTGTTGCAAAAAATCAGCCCATATCCCGGCCCAAGGCAGCGGAACCACCCGTTTCAACGGAACAGCCGAACCTTTCAAAGCCGCAAAGGAAAGAAGCCAAATGGGAGCTTGTTGTGCGAGGGAGCATTTTGCCGCTGACCGTTCTGATTCTATGGCAGATTTTCGGGTCATTAGGCATCGTTTCCAAAACCCTGCTGCCCACGCCGTATGCGATAGGTCAGGCTTTTTATGATTTACTCATGAGCGGTGAACTTTTCAGGCATGTGAGAATTAGTATTTGGCGTGCGGCTGTCGGCTTTCTGATTGGCGGCAGTTTAGGGCTGGCATTTGGCTTGCTCGTCGGCCTGTTTCGCAAATTCGAGCAGACGCTTGATCCTTCTGTGCAGATGCTGCGGACGATCCCGCATTTGGCCATCACGCCGCTCTTTATTCTCTGGTTTGGATTTGGTGAGTTCTCCAAGGTGCTGCTTATTGCGAAAGGGGCGTTTTTCCCGCTGTATGTGCAGACTTTCCTGGGGATTCGGAACGTGGATTCCAAGCTGTTCGATGTCGCTCGGGTGCTGGAATTCAGTAAGTTTAAACAAATTACGAAATTGGTCCTGCCAGCAGCGCTGCCTAATATTTTGCTTGGCTTACGGCTATCGATCGGCGTTGCTTGGTTAGGTTTAGTAGTAGCTGAACTCATGGGCTCGAGCGAGGGAGTTGGCTATTTGATTTTGGATGCCAGACAGTTCTCGCAGACGGCGATTGTGTTTGTTGGGATTTTGATCTTTGCTTTCGTGGGCAAGGGTTCTGATTCCTTGGTGCGGATTCTGGAAAAGAAACTATTGAAGTGGCGCGATAGCTTTAACGGATAATCGTTTGAAAATCGGGAAAAAAAGAGCCCCAGAGACACCTATCTCAGTCGAAAAGAACCATTTTCGTCAGATAAAAGTCTCTGGAGGCTCTTTTTGGCGTCGGAACCGGCCCGTCTTGGATTTTAGCCGGCCGCCTAATTTCGACAGACAAAATCCAGCTTTTATTTTATGATAGAAGGTGAAATGAAAACGCTTACTCGAATGAGCTTCTACAAATAGATGAGGTGAACAAGTTGTGATGAAGCTGACTTCCAACCTGAAGCTGGAGCATTCCCCCATTTTCAGAAGTTTTCTTGTTTCCTATGTGCTCATCCTGTTTATTCCAATGGTGACGGGGTTCATCTCCTATTATGTTTCTTCGGACATTATTAAGTCCAGTTCGCTTGAAGCAAGCGCAATGATGCTGAACCAAAGTAAAGACGTCTTGGATCGCAGAATGGAAGAGGTCGAAAATATCACAAGACAGCTGTCGTTGGACCAGGAACTGAACTATGTGCTGAACCAGCAAGTGGATGTCGATCACTACGACGTTTATGCACTATGGAAATCATGGCGCAATACGGCGGCTTACAGCTTGACGAACACTTTTCTGGAGGATTTCTACATTTATCTGAACAATTATCATGCTATTTTTACGCCATCCGGTGTGTATGTACGCCCTGATGATTACTTCGACCTGTACCATTACGAGGATGTAGATCCGGTCCAGTGGAAGCAGAGTCTGCTCGGTAATATTCATCGCAGGGAAACGCTGCCGTCAAAGCCGTTTATCGGTAATGGGAAGAAAAGCAACGTAATTACCTATTTGCAGTCAATTCCGTTCGATAGCTTTCAGCATTCGCTCGGTACGGCCGTGATTTTAATTGATGAAAATGAAATCGCCAAAATGCTGGAACGCATTCCGCAGCAGTATGGAGGCTGGGCCTATATCAGCGATAAGGACGGTCATCCGATTGCCAGAGTCGGCATTGATGATGCCCAAATTCGAGCGATGAATATCCCGCAGATGATCGGTCAACAACCTGGGAACATCGTCGAAGGCGAAACGCTGCTTATCTCCTCGAAGTCAACCTATAACGGTTGGGTATATGTTGTCGGCTTACCCAAAAGCGTCGTTTTGAAGCAGTCGGTATTCATTGCCAAAGTAACTTGGACGATCACGATTTCAACGTTATTGTTAGGGATTATTGCGGCCTTATTATTTGCCTACAGGAACAGTGCGCCCATCAATCGGATCGTTTCGGTTTTCCGGGAGCAAATTGGCCAAGGCGGGTACAAAGGGAAAAATGCGTTCGATTTTCTGCAAGGGAATATTTCCGACTTATTAGCCAGTCAGCGTTCTTTGGAAGAGGAGCTGAAGCGCCAGCTGCCTTTGTTAGAAGATGCTTTTGTAAAGCGGCTATTGAAAGGGGAATTTGATTCTCTGCAGGAAGTCCAGACATTAATGCACTCCCTGCCAAGCATGAATTTGAAAAATGAAACCGGCCATGTAGCGATCATTCGGATTAACGGTTATAGCGGTTTGGTCAGTCAGGAAATTATTCACGAGCTGAATGCGGCAAGGCTTTTGATCAAAAAATGTCTCGTTGATTTGAGCCATGTTTTTCAACTCAATGTAACGGATATCGATTCGGATAAAATCGCCATGCTGATGACGCTGAAGGAAGAGGACGCTGAATTGGAAGGGGAGGACATGACGGCTAATTTGTCTGGATTGTTTGAACAACTGAGAGAATATGTGAAAGAGGAGTACCGAATTCAAATGACGGTGGCCATTGGCGGCAGCTTCCAGTCCCTTTCCGACAGCAGTCGCTCCTTTGAGGAAGCGAGGGGTGCGCTTGATTATTCGGTTTTTATGGAAGAGGCGGAAACGATCTGGTACCGGGATGTGATCAAGGAATCAACGAGCTACTACTACCCGATTGATATGGAGCTGCGGATGCTGAATGCGGTCAAGATCGGCGAGCTGCAAGAGGTTCATCGCATTTTTGAGCAGCTGCTGGCACAGAACTTCACAGAACGGCAGCTATCGGCGGAGATGGTTCAGCAATTATTCGGCGAGTTAAAAGGGACGTTCTTTAAGCTGCTGCAGCATAGTCCCTTCACGGATCAGGCTGTTTCGCAAGGGCTGAAAGCGCGGATTGAGCATTTGCAGCTCTCCGCCAGTCTCGATCGTTTCCGCAATGACATTCTTGAACTGCTCGAAGCGTTCTGCAGTAGAGTGCTTAAGAAAAAAGAGGATAGTACGGGGGAAATGATCAACAAAATTGTGGATTTCCTCGATCAACATTACTCAGATGCTGATTTGAATCTGTATAAGATATCGGTTGACGTCGAGCTGCCGGAGAAGTATATTTCCCAGTTATTTAAGGATCACACCGGTGAAAATTTATCGGACTATGTAGAGAAAATACGGATTAAGAAAGCAACGGATCTTCTGTTTAACAGCCAACATACGATTGATGAAATTTCGCACTATGTCGGCTATAATAGCGCGCATGCGTTCCGGCGAGCTTTCAAGCGCGTATCAGGCGTTTCCCCCAGCTTTTACCGAAAAACGGTCAATTAAGGCGGTTTTTGCATAGACGTACCCTTGTGATAGAAGTGTACCTATACAGGAGGTCCGTTTTGTGATTAAGTGGGGGAGTTCATGATTTTATTCGTAAAAAGGAGCTGTTAACTTTGAAATTACGTTATCAAAGCTACGCCAAAGCATGGACGGAAGCGCTTCCTATCGGGAACGGCCGACTCGGGGCCATGGTTTTCGGCGATCCGGAAGTTGAGCATTTGCAGCTGAATGAAGATACGCTTTGGTCAGGCCGTGGGCCTGTTGACGGAAACAATCCGAATGCGAAGCATGTTCTGGCGGAAGTTCGCGAACTCCTTGCAGAAGGTCGCTACGAGGAAGCGGACAAAAAGAGCAAGGGGATGATGGGGCCATATAACCAATCCTATATGCCGCTTGGCGATCTTTATTTGAAATTTCTCCACGGGGGCGTGGTTCGCGCCTATGAGCGCAATTTGGATTTGACGAATGCCATCACCAGGGTGGAGTATCGCATTGGGGAAATCGTGTATAAACGCGAAATGTTCGCTTCATATCCGGATCAAGTCATTGTAATTCGTCTTGAAGCAAGCGCTCCAGGTGCTTTGAATTTCACAGCTCGGCTGGATAGCCCTCATCCGTATCGAACAATTCAGTCGGTCGAGCATCTATTTTTGCAAGGCATCTGCCCGGAGCATGTCGATCCTAACTATTACAACCGGGATGAGCCTGTCCTGTACGGGGATCCTGAGACAACGGAGGCCATACGCTTTGAAGGGCGACTTGGCGTTCGTCTGGAAGATGGCGCTGCTACCCTTGATCATGATGGCTTGCATATTAGAAAAGCCAGTGCTGTAACGCTAATCTTCAGCGCGGAAACCAGCTTTCAAGGATACGATAAACCTCCTGCGAGGGAGATTGGCGATATGTCCGCCACGAATGAGGTACGCCTGGAGCAGGCGCTCAGCAAATCCTATGAGCAATTACGGCAAGCTCACATTCAGGATTACACGACGCTCTTTAATCGTGTAGAGCTGAACCTTGGCGCTTCTGAGGCGCCTGAGGGGATGCCAACGGACCGGCGAATTAAGCAGTATGGGGCGAAGGATGCCGGACTCGTCGAGCTGCTGTTTCAATATGGCAGGTATTTGCTGATTGCAAGCTCACGCGCCGGATCGCAGCCAGCCAATCTCCAGGGCATATGGAACAAAGAATTGAGACCGCCATGGAGCAGTAATTTGACGTTGAACATTAATGCGGAGATGAACTATTGGCTTGCAGAAACGTGTAATTTATCAGAATGCCATGAACCTTTGCTCGGCTATATACAGAACTTGTCCACCAATGGGCGGAAAACGGCTGAAACGAATTATGGCTGCCGTGGCTGGGTGGCGCATCATAACGGAGACATCTGGTGCCAGTCAGCGCCTGTCGGGGATTATGGACAAGGTGATCCGGTATGGGCGCTGTGGCCGATGTCGGGGGCATGGCTTAGCCAGCATCTTTGGGAGCATTATGCGTTCACCAAGGATGAGACCTATTTGCGTGAGCACGCTTATCCGATCATGAGAGAAGCAGCGCTATTCTGTCTGGATTGGCTTCATACGGACGAAAGCGGTCATTTGATCACTTCGCCTTCCACCTCGCCGGAGCACAAGTTTGTGACGGCAGATGGGCAGAAGGCTGGTGTGAGCCAGGCAACGACGATGGATATGTCGTTAATTTGGGATTTGTTTACGAATAGCATCGAGGCTGTCGATGTGCTGAAGCGAGCGGAGGATGAGTCCCTTAGAAACGAGATAGCGGCAGCTTTAGAGAAGTTGAAGCCGATGCAGATCGGCAAGCACGGCCAGCTGCAGGAATGGTCGGTGGATTGGGAGGATGAGGATGTCCACCATCGTCATGTGTCGCACTTGTTCGGTGTATACCCTGGACGTCAATTGACGGAGCAGGGAACGCCGGAGTTGTATCAGGCTGCGCGAAATTCCTTGGAGCGGCGCGGGGATGGCGGCACAGGGTGGAGCTTGGCTTGGAAAATCTGCTTATGGGCACGTTTCCAGGACGGAAACCGCACGCTGCAGTTGATTTCCAATCTGCTTCAGCTGGTGGAGGAAGACGCTACGAACTATCATCGTGGTGGTGTTTATGCCAACTTGTTCGATGCGCATCCGCCTTTCCAAATTGACGGCAACTTCGGTTTCACCGCCGGTGTGGCGGAAATGCTCGTCCAATCGCATGCCGGCGAGATTGCCTTGCTGCCTGCTTTGCCAGACGCATGGCCGAATGGCTATGTGAAGGGCCTTCGAGCAAGAGGAGCGATAGGCGTTAGTCTCTCTTGGGAGAGCGGCGCTCTGAAGGAAGCAGAGGTCGAAGCGCAAGTAGGTGGCAGCTGCCGCATTCGCACCAAGGAGACTTTGCTCACGGTCGAATCCGAAGGCAAGCCAGTACCTTTTGAACGTGTGATGGAGGGGGTCATCCGTTTTGATACGGAGGCAGGTCGAACGTACAAGCTGCGCAGTGTATAAAGGCTACTAACAGAACGGCGGGTTCCATCAGGACCTGCCGTTTGGCATTTCTTCTGAGAATTGTACCTCTCAAATGCAAGTGTACCCTTTCTATTTTTGGCGGATGTACGCATCATTTTGAGGTGTACCTTTACGCTGCTGGGGGAAATGTGGTCTTGTATAGATAGAAAGCGCTACCAAACAGGAGGGATTGATCTGGATACCGTATCCGTCAGAGAAACACGCGCTCCCAGTGTGACCAAGAAGAAGTCCAGGCTGTGGATGGAGGCGAGCAAGAGCTTTCGGAAGCACTGGCAGTTCTACTTACTTATTATACCTGCTGTTCTGTACTTCCTTATCTTTAAGTACATTCCGATGGTGAACGCCGTCATCGCCTTCAAGGATTACAGCGTCGTCAAAGGGATTTGGCACAGCCCCTGGGCCGGGCTCAAGCATTTCCATCTCTTCTTCAATAACCCGCAATTTTGGGTGTTGATCAAAAACACGCTGTTCCTTAGTTTATATCAGATCGCAATTGGATTTCCCGTTCCGATTTTACTCGCTTTGGCGCTAAATGAAATCCGGAACGGCTTCTTCAAAAGAGCCGTGCAGCTCGTCACTTACGCGCCTTACTTCATTTCAACCGTTGTCATGGTTTCCATGATTATGCTGCTTCTCTCCCCGAGATTAGGCGTGATCAATATCATTTTGCAAAGCTTTGGCATAGAATCGATTAACTTTCTTGGCATCCCTAGCATGTTCCGTAGTGTTTACGTATGGTCTGATGTATGGCAAGGCGCAGGGTACTCAGCCGTGATTTATTTGGCCGCATTGGCCGGGGTGGACCCATCGCTGTACGAAGCGGCTAAAGTGGATGGAGCTTCTCGATTTCAGAAAATCATCCATATTGATATACCTGGCATTATGCCCACAGCCGTCATCATTTTGATATTAAGTGTGGGTAACATCATGTCCGTCGGATTTGAAAAAATTTATTTGCTGCAAAATCCGCTGAATCTCGAAACCGCTGAGATTATCGCTACTTATGTCTATAAAATCGGGCTGTTGAATGCAAATTTCAGCTTCGCAACGGCAGTTGGTTTGTTCAATTCGGTTGTTAATTTGATTCTACTTTTGCTGGTTAATGCGATAGCCAAAAGAATTTCTAGTACAAGTCTCTGGTAAAAAGAAAGGAGAGGACCCGCCAAATGATCAAGATGGGGCGTCGCATTCGTGAATCGACGGGGGACCGGCTGTTCCTGACGGGTGTGTATCTATTTCTGGGGATCGCACTGATCGTCGTTCTTTATCCGCTAGTCTTCATTGTCAGCTCATCCTTAAGCAGCCCGCTCGCCGTTTCATCCGGAAGGGTGTGGTTATGGCCCGTGGACCTGACATTCGTGGGATACAAGGTTGTATTAAGCAATCCGCAGGTGCTGCAGGGCTATGGAAACTCGTTATTCTATGCGTTCTTCGGCACATTAATCAGCGTTACGTTAACGATTGTTTTGGCTTATCCGCTGTCGCGAAGGACCTTTTTTGGGCGCAGCGCGCTGATGATGTTCATTACCTTTACGATGCTTTTCTCCGGCGGTCTGATTCCGACGTATTTGGTCGTCAAACAGCTGGGACTGCTCGATACGAGGTGGGCGCTGCTTATCCCGCAAGCCATTTGGGTATGGCAAATCATTATTGCCAGGACGTTTTTCCAGTCTTCCATACCGGAAGAATTGGCGGAAGCAAGTGAAATGGATGGTTGCAGCGATTTCCGTTTTCTGTGGAGCGTTGTGCTTCCTTTGTCCAAACCGATCATCGCTGTGCTGATATTGATGTATGCCATCGGGCAGTGGAACGCTTACTTTGATGCTTTAATCTATTTGAAAACACAAAGTTTATACCCGTTGCAGTTAATCCTTCGCGGTATTCTAATTCTCAATTCGGCGGCGTCAGGCAATATTGATGCGGCAGAGCAGCTGAGAAGGCAGCAGTTTGCTGATTTGACCAAATACTCGCTTATTGTCATAGCAAGCTTACCTGTTTTGGTCATTTATCCTTTTGTGCAGCGGTATTTCGTCAAAGGGATGCTGATTGGCTCTGTAAAAGGATAAGAGACACCTAAGAGAGGTGGTGGTGCGGCTCGGTATTACAGGAGAAGGAGTTTGAAAGCTTGGATAAAACACATGCAGGGGTTACCATTTGACAACGAAAGGGAGAGGGCGCATTTGAAAAAAACAGTTTCAACCTTATGGATAATGCTGCTTACGATCAGCTTGGTTCTCACAGCTTGTACATCCCCAACTGCTTCTGATACCAGTACACCAGGCGCAACGGGCGCAGCAAAACCAGCGGAGGGCACGGGCGCTCCGGTTCCAATTAAGATCTTTGCTCAACAGGACGCGAATGTCGATCTGGCGACAAACAGTTTTTCCAAATTGGCGGAGCAAAAATTCAACATTAAATTCTCATGGCAGACCGTTCCTTTCGATGGTGCGGCTGAGAAAAGACAAATCTCACTGGCCAGCGGCGATTACCCGGATCTGTACATGCTGATTCCATGGGTGGATAAATTTTCACAGACCGATATTCTTCGTTACTCGCAGCAGGGCGTGATTCTTCCGCTGGACGATCTCATTAAACAATATGCACCAAATGTACAAAAGGCTTTGGATAAATACCCTTACTTTAAGGCGATGAACACAGCTCCCGATGGCAAAATATATGGGTTAACGCAACTGGTAGAATGTTATCACTGCTCGTATCCGAATAAAATGTGGATCAATTCGTCCTGGCTGAAAAAGCTGAATCTGACGATGCCCAAAACACTGGATGAATATAAGCAAGTTTTGGAGGCTTTTAAAACAAAGGACCCGAACGGCAACGGCAAAGCCGACGAAGTGCCGCTAAGCGGATCTATTGAGGACTATGGGGTTCACATCATCCCTTATTTCATGAACGGTTTTATCTATGACGACGATCGCACCTACCTCTTGCTGAACAATGGCAAAGTGGATGTAGCAGCGAATAAAGATGAATGGAAGCAGGGCTTGCAGTTCGTGAAGTCCATGTATGACGCCGGCTTAATTGATAAAGGAGCATTTACGCAAAATGCAACCGCCTACAAGAAGATTGGCGACAATGCGGATGCGCAAATTCTAGGCGCCGGTGCCGCTATGCACCCGTACATTTTTGTTACGGGCGGATCGGATAATTCCAAAACGTATGATCCAGTTCCACCGCTGACAGGACCGAATGGGGCGTTTGCCACTTATAATTACCCGAGCGATCCGGGCGCGACTTTCGTACTTACGAATAAAGCAAGCAAGGAAGCGCAAATCGCCGCTATTAAATTAGTCGACTACATGTTTACGCAGGAAGGCCAGATCCGCGGTCATTTCGGCGAAGAAGGGAAAGACTGGCGGAAACCGAAGGATGGGGATTCTCCTGTTGAGAAATCAGCGACTCCGCTTCTGGCTACGATTCCAACGCCGACAGGGGAAACTCCGCACAACTCGTCTTGGGGTGCGATGGCGCAATATTTCCAACCGAAAGAGTTCCGGGACAGCTGGGTAGCCGCTACGGATATCTATGACACAACAGGCTATGAGCGCAGATTGCAAGAAGCTACGCATCTGTATGACGGCAAGCAGCCAAAAGATGTATTCCCGCATTGGGCGATCTGGATCGATCCGTCAACAGCTGACGAAGCCGCTATGTTGAAGACGAATATTAAAAACTACATTGATCAGAACTCGCTGCAGTTCGTCACCGGCGCCAAGGATTTGAACAAGGATTGGGATGCCTATGTAGCTGGTTTGAATAAATTGAACCTCAAACGTTACACGGAAATCATGCAGCAATCCTACGATAAGTCATTCAAAAAATAACGCAGGGGGTCCTGTACGGCCCGGAGGGTCGTACAGGACTTTTACGCTGCCAAACGATAGGTAAGGGAGAGGATCGTCATGAACAGGAATGAGCAAGCGAAGCGACACCCCATTAGCTATGACAAGCCGGCGCCGGATTTTTTTGAAGGCGCATTGATGGGGAACGGCGGCCTTGGCGCCGTGGTCACAACCCGTCCGGATGCGGTTGTCATCCATTTTGGACATAACAATGTGTGGGACATTCGAATTGCAGAGAATAATCAAGAGAAGATCGGCACGTTTCAAGACGTATTCGAGCAATTGAAGCAGATTCCGCAAGATCTGGATACGTTCCGAGAGAACGAATGGTATCGCGAATACTGTGATATGACGGCGGAGAACTATAGCAAGCCATACCCTCGCCCTATGCCGTGCGGCTCTCTACTTCTCGGCTATGACCGGCGTAAGGCGGAAGTGCTGGGCCATAAAATACATATTCACAATGGTCTCTGTGAAGTATATTTCAAGCTGGAAGCGGGGGAGGAGGCTACCCTGCAATTGTTTATCGAGCCTGAGGCGGATCGGATGTGGATGCAGCTTGTATCACCGGAAGGCGGCGTCGGCGGACTATTCGATCGGGTCAAGCTCATCCCCGATCCCGATACGCCGAAGGAGCTGCCGCTTGCGCAGCTGGCTGTTGAGGCTGAGCGGAGTCAGCTCAGCTTCAGGCAGACGCTCCCTTGGGCGCCAGAAGGGAATGAGCGTGATGTCAAGGACAAAGCATTCCGCTTGGATGTTCGTGTTGCCGAGGATATCGAGGCTATGGATACCAAAGGCGGCGTACAGGCCAAGCTGCTCCAAACGGAGCCGTTCCTTGCTTATGTCGAACTGACAGAAGGCTTGGATGCTGCCGTTGCGGCAGGACTTCAGGAGCTGGAGGTGCCTGTGGAGCAAGGGGTTGCCGCCGCTTTCGCTGCTTGCGAGAACAATTGGACATCGTACTGGAATTGTTCGGGTGTAAGTCTCGGCGATGAATTTCTAGAGCAGATCTGGTATTGGAATTTATATTTCTATCACTGCTCTGTCAAACCCGAAGCGACCTGTCCGGGGTTGTTCGCGAATTGGAGCTACCGTTCCATAGGCTCGGAGTGGCATGGCGACTACCACATGAACTACAATACACAGCAGCCGTTCTGGCTTGCTTTTTCCAGCAACCATGTCGACAAACATCTGGCTTACGTCAATATGGTCGATCATATTCTTCCTGTGAGCCGAAAATGGGCAAGTGAATACTACGGCATGCGAGGAGCCTATTATCCGCATTCCGCCTACCCTGTCGAAATGAACATCATGCCTTATCCAGTGCCGCATTGGGGCTGGGAAGTCTGTGAAACACCGTGGACGGTACAAAGTCTATGGTGGCATTACCTGTACACGATGGACCGGGACTTCCTGGCGGATCGTGCTTTTGTACCCATTAAGGAAGCTGTGTTGTTTTTGACGGATTACATGCGCAGGCCTGATACACACGGGGAGGCGTGGGGAGATGACCGTTATCACATTTTCCCTACTGTCGTTCCTGAACTGTATGAGTTGACGCCTGGTTTTAAGAAAAATTATGACTGCCTTGTTGATTTGACGTTGACCAAATTTGTGTTTCACGCTTTTAAGGAGGCTTGTGAAACACTTGGAATTGAGCAGCAAGAGGAAGAGCTTCTGGGCAGCGTGCAAGAAATTTTAAGCAAATTTCCAGAATATGCAACGGCTGAATCTCAGCGTGGTACTGTATTCGTATCTGTGCCAGGGGAGGATGCCGAGGTTGTCTATAACACGCCGAACGGCATTATGACGATTTTTCCGGGAGAGGAGCATGGTCTTCACTCAACGGGTGAAGCGTACCAAACCGCGCTCAATTCCTATCTGAATCATCGGAACGAGGGCGGCAACGAGCTTGTTTTCTACCATCTTGCCGGAGCTCGAATGGGCCATCTGGACCTGGGAAAATTCAAACGGCAAATAAGCTACTGCCTGCTGCCTAATGGCACATGCACAGACCGTGTTCTGCTGTCCGGGGGCAGGTACAGTGACACGCTAAGCTTTGATTTTATGCGCAGAGTCGGCATTTGGTTCGAGAACTTCGCGCTGCCGGTCGTCATTAATGAGTGCCTGCTGCAAAGCTATAATGGCATTCTTCGCCTGTTCCCGAACTGGCCTAGCGAGCAGGATGCTGAATTTGCCACGCTGAGGGCGGTCGGAGCTTTTCTGGTGAGCGCATCGTTTTCGGGCGGCGAAGTGCAATGGGTGGAGATCGAAAGCGAAGCCGGTGCTGAGCTGCGGTTCTACAATCCATGGGAGCACGGGGCTGTGTGCAAGCAAGCTAGTGGAGATGTAACCGTCTATGATGACATCGTTCACTTATCGACAAGCCCGGGCGAGAGAATCCGGTTGGTGAAAGCGAAAGCTCAAGTAGCGGCGAGTTGAACGGATTATGGCCTGATCTCTAAGCCGAGGGCTGGGGATCAGGTTTTCTGCTTTTAGACCGCCACCTTAACTCATTCAAGAGGCTGAGTGACCTCGGCGCTTCCCTCGAACGCTGATTTCATCAGCAAAGCCAGTTACCTCCAAGTAACTAACTTACTAATTTGATATTATGTAAGAAACTTTTCACTACTTATAATCCTTAATCAACTATTGATATAATAGTAGAGCCTGTAATTGAAAATATTAGGAGGTTAGCATGAAATGAAATATCGTAAATTAGGGCTTTCAGGGTTAAAGGTAAGTGAAATTAGTTTAGGCAGCTGGTTGACATATGGTGGTTACGTTGAGCGTGAGAATGCAGTCAACTCCATTCATAAAGCTTATGAATTGGGGATTAATTTTTTTGATACAGCGAATGTGTATGAGCGTGGGGAAGCCGAGAAGGTCGTAGGCGAGGTTTTGAAAAATTACCCGCGTCATTCCTATGTGCTTGCTACCAAAGTATTCGGTAGCATGGGCGATGGGCCGAATGACAGAGGGCTCTCTCGCAAACATATTTTTGAACAGCTGCATGCGAGTTTGCAGCGCCTTGGCACGGATTATGTGGATGTGTATTATTGCCATCGCTATGATAAGGAAACGCCGATTGAGGAGACACTGCGCGCACTGGATGATCTTGTCACACAAGGCAAAGTGCTGTATGTCGGCGTAAGTGAGTGGACAGCTGCCCAAATGGCGCAAGCTTTAGCGGTAGCTGATAAATATTTGCTGGATAGAATTATCGTCAATCAGCCTCTTTATAACCTTTTTAATCGGTATATCGAGAAAGAAGTGATTCCGCTAGGCGAACAGCAGGGAATTGGGCAGGTGGTCTTCTCGCCATTAGCGCAGGGCTTGCTGACGGGCAAATACAAGTCTGTATCTGACATTCCTCAAGATAGCCGAGCAGCGAAGCTGGATAATTTCCGCAAAGGCTTGACGGAGGAAAATATCGCGAAAGTTCAGCAGCTTGAAACGGTTGCGTCGGATCTGAACATTTCAATCGGGAACTTGGCGCTTGCTTGGATCTTGCGTCAGTCTAATGTTTCCAGCGCCTTAGTAGGTGCGAGCCGTCCTGCACAAGTTGAGGACAATGCGAAAGCTTCAGATATTACATTATCCTCTGACGTTCTAGAGCGCGTAGAAGCAATAATGACGAAGTAATCAGACGAAATTTCTTCAAAGGAGACAAGTGATGATGGAGAAGCGTCTTTATGGCAAAACAGGCATGCAGGTTAGCGTTCTAGGTTTTGGTGGCGCTGAAATCGGTTTTTCTTCGGCTTCACCAGAAGATGTAGATAAGCTTCTAGGCAGTGCGCTCGATGCTGGTTTAAATGTGATCGATACGGCTGAATGCTATAATGTCAGCGAAGAGTTAATCGGCAAAACGGTATCGCACCGCCGAGATGACTACTATTTATTCACCAAATGCGGCCATGCATCCGGGTTTGATCTCCCTGATTGGGATCCGAAGCTGCTGGAATTGAGCATTGACCGCAGTTTAAAACGTCTGAACACAGACTATATCGACGTCATTCACTTGCACAGCTGCTCGGAAGAATTGCTTCGGCGTGGGGAAGTTATTGAGGTTTTACAGCGCGTGAAGGAGCAAGGGAAAACGCGGTTCATCGGCTACAGCGGTGATCATAAAGCGGCTCAGTATGCGGTGCAATCCGGCTTATTCGACTCGTTGGAGACATCGATCAATATTGCCGATCAGGAAGCTATCGAGCTTACGATTCCGGTTGCTATTGAGAGAGGCATGGGTGTGGTTGTGAAGCGCCCGATTGCGAATGCAGCGTGGAAAACGGGCCAGAAGCCGGAAAGCGCCTATCATCATGCTTATTGGGATCGTCTGCAGCAGTTGAAATACGATTTCCTGGAAACGGAACTTCAGGAATCTATTGAAGTTGCTCTGCGTTTCACGCTGACAGTACCAGGCGTCCATACCGCTATTGTCGGCACGGCGAATCCAGCGCGTTGGTTGGAAAACGCCAAGCTGCTGGAACGAGGCAATTTACCCGAAGAAGCTTATGCTACGATTCGCAAAAGATGGCAGGAAATCGCCGAAGCCGATTGGATCGGCAAAGGTTAACAGGTTTGCCTGCGAAGAGGCCGTCCCAAGATTTGGGGACGGCCTTTTCAGCACGGTCTACCTCCAGCTCCATCCTCACAAGCCGCCTCCCGCTGCACCCTCAGCAGGCTCCACGCCAACTGGCGCCTCGTACCTGGCCAAAGCCTTTTGCGCGGACTCCAGCATCCTTTTTTGCAAATACTCGCCTCGCACGACGCGCACCCGCTTGCCAAGGAAACGAAGCTTGCTTAACACATATTCAGCTTCATTGTTGAGATAGATGAGCTGGATGGTGTATGTACCCTCTTTTTCGTCATAATCGACCTGTTTCTCGAAGCAAGAGAACGCATAAAGAATCCGGGACAATTCTCGATTGTATATTTTGACGACGGTGATGGTTGCCTGAATGTGACGTTTGTGCAGCAGCTTTTCGATTTGAATTTGCACTTGGGCAGCCCGCTCGGCGGAGAAGGGCAGATCATGAACAGCTTCAATGTTGTCGAGCTTCGTGCTCATGATGGCCCGGTGTCTGAGATGATACCAGAGCAAATACCAGTCTTTTTTGACCTGGGAATATTCGAGTTTGTACGGAAAGGCCATTTCATTAACAAAAATGCGCTCATCCTTCACGCGGTAAGTCAGCCTGATGGCGCCTTGCCGTGTAATCACTCGGCGGAGTATACGCAGCTGTGGATGAAACACCTGTTTTTCTTTGCTGCGCGCTTTCTCCATGAAGGCTTCGGACAAATCCAGGGCAGGTTCTGCATCAAGTACCCTCTGAAGTTTCTCCATGGCAGCTGGTGTGAAAGCATGCAAGGCAGCAGGGTGATTCAGCATGGTTTTCAACCATGAGCGCTCAACAGATGTCACCATGAACGTCCCTGCATTTTCCAATTTCGTAACCATATCATAGTTAAATATTTTCTCGAACAGGTTCATAATAGCCTGACAGCTCCTTCCACTCCGCAATCATCTCCTGCCGGAATTCGCTAGGTTCCAGCACCTCACAGCTCGATCCAAAACTTCGAATCCAAGGTTTAATTTCCGTAGTCCCATTGACGGTGATCTCATAAACGAACGAATCTCCCTGCTCCTCTGTGATTTCTCCCCATTGGCCTTGAAGAAGCACGCGCTCTTTAATAAAATTCGGACCCGTTCGGCCTGGATTGAAGAAGCGCACTTTGACCGTTACGGCATTCCCAGTGTCTATGACCCAGCTTAGCTTGATTCGCTCTTCTAAATCCTGTTTCTTCTCGGTGAAAAAAGAGGGATCAACCGGTTCGTCATGCTCAATTTGCGTCATCCCTTCGACCCGGAATTTACGGATGCCATGCCGCGAATCATGGGCCAGCAAATACCACCGCCCGTACTGGTGATCATACACAATTTGCAGCGGCAGAGCCTTCTGCAGCTTCCCTTCCATTTCCCGCTCGAATAAGGGATTCGTATTTTTTGAAGAATAAGATTGGCCGGCTTTGGGTGAAAAATAAAGGAATTGGACCTTGCGGCGCTGTGTGATAGCAGACAGCAATCCGGACAGATGGGCTTCGTCCAAAATTCGAGAGTAATACTGATATTTATAAAGAAATGGCTCTACAGCCGTTAGTTCGGCCGAGTTCCGATTCATATGCTTTTTAAGCCCATCACGCAGTAAATAACCCTGTACCGAAGGCACCTGCGTATTAGACATAACGTCTATAAAATCATACAGATCAATAAGCTCATCCTGCGAAAGCTCGTCGATGAACGCATTATGTATACGGTACCGATAGGGGCGTGACCCGGAAGTTTTCATGATTACGCCGACTTCTTCCAGATATTTCAGATCGTTACGAATGGTTTTCTCATCTGGAAGAGCACCTTCGTTGGGGATTCCTTTACTGCAAGCGTCTAGCAGCTCAATCGCGGTTAAAGGCCCTTCATTCAAAGCGGCCAGCAGCGCAGCGATTCGATGGCTCTCCGACTCTTTCAGCGATTTGGCCCGAAATAAGAACAGCAGCATGGGCTCTGTTGAATCAAAATAGCTGTAGCGCAGCATATCGGCAAATTCTTTTTGTTGTGCGTCCGGTGCTTGCTGGTACATCGTGGCGATGATTTCTTTTAACCGGCGCAGCGTTTTATCAAAGGTATGTACCGAAATTCCAAGCCTCTCCGCAAATTGCTGACGGCTGTACGCCCCGCTTGTCAGCACGAACATCCGCAGAAACTGGACTTCTTTATCAAAGCTTTCCCTAGCCACACAATCCCCTCACTCTTCCTCTATCCTGATCTTATTGTAGCAGGGGTGGGTTTTGGAGAAAATGGAAAACTTTTCAGATGTCGTCATACTTTCGCCATGTTCGCCTCATCCTAAATAAGCGAAGATAGGTGTAGAAGACAAATGGAGGAGAAACGTTATGGAAATGAAAATGAAAAACCACGGCAACAATCATTACGAAATGGAGCTGGACCATGGCCGCCTTCACGTTTTTGCTAACGACGAGGTGTTCCACTCTTTTGAACAACGTGTTTATGAAATGGCAGACAATAATCTGCGGATTCCCCGCAATTTGCATATGAGCTACACGCCGGATACCCACGTGGGGATCGGAACTTGCATTGGAACAACAGCTGTTTGGAGTCTAAAAGACGGCTTCGTGTCCCCTTCCATTGTGGGCGTGGATATCGGCTGCGGTATGCGCGTTCATACGACGTCGCTGCACAAAAAAGACATTCAGGATAAAGGCGTACGCAGGGAGTTAATTAAAGCGATTGAAAAGTATGTGCCGACCAATGAGCGCACGAACACGAATTACGAAGACATTGATATTATGGAAGTTGTGAAGCATGGGTTGAAAGGACTTCCAGAATCATATATCCCGAGCGAACGGTGGTTGACGCATGTTGAGGAAGCTACATTCCAGTTCGACCATACGGATCTTGAAAAATTGCCTGCAAAAATCGGCAAATATGCGCATGGCCAGCTGGGGACGTTGGGCGGAGGGAATCATTTTATCGAGATTCAATATTTGGAAATAGCCGAAAAGCACCAACAGTTGGCAGCACAGTGGGGACTGTTCAATGGTCAGGTGGTCGTTATGATCCACTCCGGCTCACGCGCTTGGGGGGCAAGATTAGGCCAAGAATTTACCAAAGTTTTCAGAGAAGCGATGCATAGTTGGGGGATTGAAAACCCTGACCGCAATCTCATGTACGCTCCGGTTTCAAGCGTTGAAGGCCAGACTTACTTGAATCTGATGTATTCAGCCTTAAACTTTGCGGTGAGTAACCGGCATATGATTGCCTTCGGGGTACGTGAAGCGTTCCGGGAAGTTTTTGGCGAAAAGGAAGAGCTGCCTGTGCTCTACGATCTTATGCATAACTATGCGCTAAAGGAGTTTCATCGCAATCAGCCGATGCTTGTTCACCGCAAGGGGGCGACAAGGGCGCTGCCTGCGGGACATTTTCTAAATACAGCTGCGTACAAAGCTACCGGCCATCCGGCCTTGATTCCGGGTTCGATGGGAACCTCGTCTTTTATCATGGTGGGGAGAGAGGAAGGGCTCAAGAACTTTTACTCCATCTGCCATGGCGCCGGAAGGGCAAGATCGCGGAAAGCAACGAAAGAACTGGTCACGGTCGATGAATTTGCGCAATCGCTCAAAGTAGGCACGGAGGAAGAGATCCTGGTGAACCATCGTTCTCTGCAAACGATCCTGGATGAGTGCCCGCAAGCCTATAAGGATGTGGATCAGATTATTGACAGCGTAGTGGGTGCTTCCCTTGCGGATGTGGTGGCGGTTTGTAAGCCTATGGTGGCGATCAAAGGAGTTTAGACAAATCAGTATAACGATTTTTTCCGCCGCAGGGTAATTGACGTGATATAGGTTTCGCTCGTATGATGTTTGTAAATGAATGGAAAGGAGGCCGACGATATGATTCGCAATCAATTTTCTATCCTTAATTTGACAATTGAATTAAACAGATTACCTTCGGTCTCAGCCGGGTTTGTGACGAATACGTAAGTCCTCTATGGAGTGGCTTCGTTAAAATTTGACATGAAAAGCCGTAGACGCTGTTGGTCTATGGCTTTTTTGTATGCACATTTTGAAGAAGAAAGGGTGAGTCCAGTGACGTTGGATGTTAGAAAAATAGAGGCAGAGCTTAAAGAAATTGAACAAGAAGAAGGCGTTCGGATCTTATATGCCTGTGAGTCAGGCAGCAGGGCTTGGGGATTTCCGTCCAAGGATAGCGATTACGATGTGAGGTTCATCTATGTAAGACCCGTGAATTGGTATTTGTCTATCTTGGAGAAACGGGATGTGATCGAGCGCCCAATCAACGATCTTCTCGACATCAATGGCTGGGATTTGAAGAAGGCTTTGAATTTGTTTCGTAAATCGAACCCGCCTTTGCTTGAGTGGCTCCAATCGCCGATTCCCTATTTGGAGCAGTTCAGTGTAACAGAGAAAATCCGCCAGCTTTCTCCGCTGACTTTTTCTCCGCGATCCACTATGTATCACTACCTGCACATGGCTAAAGGGAACTTAAGAGCATATTTGCAAGGCGATTTCGTTAAAATCAAAAAATATTTCTATGTGCTGCGGCCCATACTCGCATGCGGATGGATTGAGAAATACGGCTCGATGCCGCCGGTGGAATTCGAAGAGCTGGTGGAGCAGATGCTTCCAGACTCGATATTGAAAAAAGAAATATACACCTTGTTAGCTCGGAAAAAGGCTGGTGTGGAACTCGACTTAGAGCCGAAAATCTCGGTGATCAACGACTTTTTAGAGCGGCAAATCGCTTATTTTGAAGAAACCGCCAAACACATTTCAGTCTCTGGAGAACAGCAGGATCAAGCTTTAGATGATTTGTTCCGGGATGCGCTGAAGGAGGTTTGGGGTTCATAGAGAGGATACAAATAAATGAAAGAAAATTATGTTCAACACGTTCAGCTTCCTTCGGGGGTTGTCCATGTTTATGCAGCGCCTGAGCTGTTTAAAACGTTAGATTATCAAATTTTTCAGATGGCGAACAACAATTTGCAGATTCCGAATCAAAAATTTATGAGCTATACGCCAGACGTACATGTCGGTGTAGGCACTTGTATCGGTACAACGGCTGCGTGGCAAACCCACGATGGTTATGTGTCGCCGTCGATTGTCGGCAGCGATATCGGGTGCGGCATGAGAGTGCATATGACCAATGTGCATAAAGATGAGCTCAAGGATGTGAAGCTGCGCCGCAAGCTCGTGAAGACCATCGAGAAATATTTGCCTGTGGAAGATCACGCGCGCGGTCACTTCTCCGATGTTCGTTTGGAACACGTTGTGACGAAAGGATTGCACGGCTTGCCGAAAAAATATATCCCGGATGGCTATACGCCAAGGAAAGCGACCTCCCTTACACATGTCGAGTGCAGCAAATTTACACTGGATGAAAATGTGTTGAATCGGTTCCCGAATGCCGTCTGGCATCGTTCGCACCGTCAGCTTGGTACGCTGGGGAATGGGAATCATTTTGCCGAAATTCAAGCGATTGAGATCGCTGAAGAGAACCGCGAAGTGGCGGAAGCCTGGGGGCTGTTCGACGGCCAAGTCGTTGTGATGATCCATTCCGGATCACGCGCCTGGGGCGGCTCCGTGAGTCAAGTCAGCAGCAGCGACATGATGAAAGTCATGCGCACGCTGGGATTGGGAACCGCAGATCCTAAGCTGCTCTTTGCTCCACTCGAGCACCAGGCAGCGCAGACTTATGTTCATTTGATGTACTCAGCGCTGAATTATGCCGTTGTGAATCGCCATCTCATTGCTTACGCCATTCGTGAGGCTGGCAAAGATGTATTTGGCTCAAAGTTTGAAATGACGACCCTGTACGATCTCATGCATAACTATGCCTGGGAGGAGAAACAGGAAGGTGAGTCCT
Organism: Paenibacillus anseongensis; assembly: GCF_009757995.1. NCBI lineage: Bacteria > Bacillati > Bacillota > Bacilli > Caryophanales > Paenibacillaceae > Paenibacillus > Paenibacillus anseongensis. The sequence continues at coordinate 453,532 of NZ_WSEM01000020.1, read as the reverse complement.
ATTTTGTCCATCGCAAAGGGGCGACGCGCTCGCTTCCTGCGGGGCACCCGGATAATCCGCAGCCCTATATGCACACGGGCCACCCTGCGCTGATTCCGGGCTCGATGGGAACGGCTTCCTATATCATGGTTGGTGCGCCGGGCGGCAAAGCCAACTTTCACTCGATCTGCCATGGCGCAGGCCGCATCCGCTCGCGTAGTGCAACGAAAAAGCTGATTACGCTGAGCGAATTCGCCGCCTCCATGCGTGTAGGGACTGACGAGGAAATCGTTGTTAATCAAAAGTCATTAGAGGCGATTCTTGATGAATCTCCGCAAGCTTATAAAGATGTCGATCAAATCATAGAGAGTGTCGTCGGGGCGGATTTGGCTCAGGTTGTAGCAAAGTGCAAGCCTATGGCGGCAGTAAAAGGTGCCAAATGAAGAGGGATTCCAATTTGAAAATAAGAGAAGTAACTGCGGCGGCTGTATCCGCTAAGATCGGGTCTGATGGCAGCCCGCTGGCCGCATATGGGGATTACGCTTATGTGCTGGGTAGCATTCAAAGCGTATTGAGCGATTTATTTGGGGAGTATTTTGAACCCTATGTCAGCGACGACGGGAAAGAGGAATATTGGGAAATGCTGGAGCAGGACGTCAAAGCGGGTAGTCCTCAAGTTCAGCACGTTTCGAAAATTTTTGATCTTATGGAATCTCGCGCATTTGGCATCCAAGGGGATGAGGCATCTTCGGCGTACGGGATATTTCCGACCTTGCGCAATAACGTCTTTGCCTATCCCGACTGGGGGATCGCACTAGCGAGGGTACCGATTTTCCGGATGCATGGCATTGGCGCTGAGGATTTTGTTTTTGCCGTAGATGATGCCAGCCTTAAACGGTTTCTGGAGCACGCGCGGCAGCGGCGAAGAGATTTGGATCGGCGGCAAGTGACGATTTTTACGGATGGACCGCATGGGATGGAAAAAGAGCTGGCTCCGATTACTCGCATGGTCGACCGTTCTGAAGTCATTATGAAGGAGGAACTGAAGCGGGACATTTACAGAGCCATCGATCAGTTTTTTGATGAGGATCGGACCTTTTTCAAGGAATATGAGCTTCCTTATAAAAGAGGCATTCTGCTCTATGGCAAACCGGGGAATGGGAAAACAACGCTCGTGAAGTCCATCGCCGGCAGCGTGAAAGCCCCTGTTGCTTATTGGCAAATCACAGAAAATACTTGCAGCGACTCCATTCAGGAGGTATTTCATGCAGCGGCGAATCTGGCGCCAATGATTCTTGTAATCGAGGATATCGATGCGATGCCCCAGCGGGCCCGGTCTTATTTTTTAAATATTTTGGATGGCGCCACATCGAAAGAGGGGATTTTCCTCATTGGCACGACGAATTATCCAGAGCAAATTGATCCGGCGTTAATGAACCGTGCAGGTCGTTTTGATCGCGCTTATGAAATTAAGCTTCCTGATATGGCACTTAGGCAGATCTATTTGGAGCAAAAAGGGATGGGTAAACTGCTGACCGATGATTTACTAAGGGTAACCGCGAAGCAAACGGAAGGATTTACTTTTGCCCAGTTAAATGAATTGTACGCAGCGGCGGCGCTTCAGTGCCATTACGAGATGAGTGTGGATATAGAAAAGCTGGTGAAATCCATGAAATCGGATTTGCAAAAGGGACAGTCGATGTCGTGGCTGAAGGAAGACTCGGAGGTTCGGGTTGGATTTTTGGTGGGTTAGTTAGTGAAGATAAATGTAAGGATGTGATTCGGAATGTTAACTAAACAAGTACAAACAAGATTAAGCAAATTGATGAGTAAAATACTGCGGCATTCTCCGGAACAATTCGGGCTGATGCTCGACTCGGCTGATGGTTCCTGTGCGGTTGCTGATTTATTGCAAGTACTTCGTGGCCAGTCAGGGTGGTCGGAACTTAGCTTGCCTGATTTGGAGGAAGTGGTCGAAAGCTGTGAAAAGCAGCGTTTTGAGATCATTGGCGATCGCATCAGGGCAAGGTATGGGCACAGCCATGACAAAGTCAGTTATCCGATCGGAGTGCCGCCGACGGTGCTCTATCATGGTACGAATGCACAAGCTGCACCGATAATTCTGGAGCAAGGATTGCGTCCCATGCAGCGTCAATATGTTCATTTGTCTGAAGGGCTGCATTTTGCGACATTGGCTGGTAAGCGTAGAGGAGAACTTGTCATTCTCAACATTGATACGGTAAAAGCTGGTCTCGCTGGGATCAAGTTTTATTATGCAGGTAATGAAGTTTGGCTTGCTGATGCTGTTCCTGCTGAGTTTTGCAGTATTTATGAGCACAAAGAGGAGTGGTCGGAGTGAATAAGCGGCTTATTGACATAGGCGTTAACTTGATGCATCGATCATTTGAGAGCGACCGTGATGAGGTCGTCGCAAGGGCGATTGAGGCAGGTGTATCGCCTCTGATCCTGACCGGCACAAGCGAGAGAAATAGCGATTCCGCTGCGCGGTATGCGGTGAAATTCCCCGGGCAGCTGTTCACGACAGCCGGCATTCATCCGCATGATGCGCGGAATTGCACAGGGCAAACGATGGATACATTGCGGCGCTTAGCCGTTAAGCAGCAGGTTGTTGCCATTGGAGAATGCGGTTTGGATTACAACCGCGATTTCTCGCCTCGTGATGTGCAGCGCAAATGGTTTGAGGAACAGATTCAGCTTGCCTGCGAATTGGAAAAGCCGCTTTTTCTGCACGAGCGAGAAGCACATCTCGATTTCGTGCGAATTCTGAAGCCTTACTTGGGCAAAGGGAATGTTAAGGCTGTTGTCCATTGCTTCACGGGCTCAGCTCAGGAGCTTGAAGTTTATTTGCGGCTCGGCCTGCATATTGGGATTACCGGCTGGATTTGCGATGAACGTAGAGGGCGGCATCTGCGCGAGCTGGTGAAGCGAATCCCTCTGGATCGCCTGATGCTGGAAACCGACGCCCCTTTCCTGACGCCACGTGATTTGCCCGTTAAGCCGCAGGATGGCCGGAATGAACCGATGTTTCTTCCTCATGTGGCGGCTGCTGTTGCTAGTTGTTTAGGTGTAACGGTGGAGGAGGTTGCGGAGGCGACGACGAGTACGGCGAGGTCGTTTTTTGGGCTGCGGTAGGTGGTTGCACCTTCCTCCACCGGCCTCTTCAGAGAAGAACTACAGGGCGCTATTCCCAAGAATGTATGAGTAAGAGCCTATAGGGCTCTTTTTTCATTATGAGCGCTTCAGTTATTTTCGTTCTAATCAATGGGGAAAAGCCATACCCTTGAAACAGGAAATTTAGGTGCTATGTGGAAACAGTTTATATAACCATGTTATGAGGAGTACGAGATGAATCATTTAACTGAAGCTTATGTCGATAGTTTGGCGCAAAACAGCAGTGCAATTAAGAATGGCAAAGATTTGGTGAAGAAAAATAGCTTTCCCCTGCTCTGTCAGTCTGATGATGGGACAATCATTTTCGGGGAGTGCAAAGGAAGCGGAAAGGAACCTTATCGCTGTTCGATTGATTGGCAGCAAGAAGGGAATCCCGTATTTCGCTGCACCTGTCCGAGCCGTCAGTTCCCGTGCAAGCACAATCTCGGTTTGATGTATGCATTTACCTCAGGAAAAACATTCCTCCATGCCCCCATTCCTCCAGATATCTTGGACAAAAGGGAAAAGGCGGAGAAACGGGAAGAGAAGAAGAAAGCCGTCGATCCTGAGGCACCAACCGCAAAGCGTAAGACGAATAAGTCGGCATTGTTGAAAAAAATAGCGGCACAGCTGGAAGGGATCAGCATCGCGGAGAAGCTCATCCTTCAGCTTGTTTCTTCGGGGCTTGGCAGTTTGGATAAAAAGGCATTGCAAACCGCAGATGAACAAACGAAGCAGTTAGGTAACTATTACATCCCAGGAATCCAATCCGCATTGAAAGATTTGACGCTTCAATTTCGCGTTGAGGAAAATCGGGAAGCCGTCTATGCCGTCGTGATTGAGCAGCTAACTACCCTGCAGTCGCTGATCAAGAAAAGCAGGGAATATCTGAATGGCAGACTGGAAAACCCTGATCTTCCAATAGATGCGGAATCGACATTGGAGGAATGGATCGGGCATGCTTGGCAAATGGCAGAGCTGAGAGAACAAGGCCGGGTCCGCGCGGAGGCTCAGCTGCTGCAGCTTGCTTTCCGGTCCTATACGGATCAAGCAAGAGGAGAGTTCATCGATGAGGGATACTGGTCCGATCTCGAAAACGGGCAAATTCACCTTACAAGGACGTATCGCCCCTTTCGTGCAGCCAAACATATACGTGAAGAAGATTCCATCTTTCAAGTAGTGCAAATAAAGGAGCTCGCGCAATACCCGGGTGAGTTAAACAGGAGAGTGCGGTGGGAGGAGGCAACGTTTCGCACTTCTGTTTCGCAGGATTTTAATAAAATCTATGCCAGTGCTCAAAGCTCATTCCCGGAAGTGATCAAGCAGGTGAAAAATGTAATCAAAAATCCGCTATCTGATAAACATCCTGTCATGCTGCTTCGTTTTACTGAGATTAGAAAGACGGATGCTGATTCTTATGTGCTGTTGGATGAACAGGGCAAGCAGCTCCCTCTTGCGGACATCCAGTATCTCAATGAAACTACGACCAATCTGCTGCCAATGCTGAATAAGGCGTTACTGACGAATCAAGCTATTTTGGTTATGTTTGAGCAAAATTGGAAGTTTAACAGGCTCGAAGCACAGCCTTTAAGCATTGTAACCGCCAATGAAGTAGTTCGCTTACTGTATTGATGAAAAGAATTAGGAGACGATTCTATGAGTATAGATGTTTTGTTTGAGCTGCAGCACGAGATACGCCGCTTGTTTATTGCGGGAAGCGGGATGGCGGCAGGCGATTTGCGATTGCAGAAAATGCTGCCTCAACTGCAAAAGCTGGGCGAATCGGTGCCGATTTTTAATCGAATGGCACAGGCAGTCAGCCAAGTGTTAGAGGCGGAAGTGAGCAGTTCGGCCGGGAAACTGTTGGAACTGGGTACGCTGCTGAACTCGGTGCTGTACACACAAGGGAAAACAGAAACGAAGGAAGATCTTTTCCCCGTTAAGGGGGCAGAAGCCACCCTTGTATCCCCCATTCCTTACCGCAAGCTGCAACCTCTAATTGAGGCGTTAACTCAAAAGGGACAGGGCAGAATGGAACAACTTCGGCTTGGGCACGAAGAGAATTTGTTTCAAGATTTCCGTGTCATTTCAGCAGCTGTAACAGCCTTGGATGACAGCTATGCGGAAATTCCTGATTTTCTGCACCGCAAGGTGCTGCCTTCCCTAGGTCAAGCGGCGCTACCGGCGTTGAAGCAGCAGTTTAGGCAGGATGGCGGGAAGGGGGATGCCCGTCGACTAGAGCTAATTCATCCGTTACTTCCCGAACCGGAAGCTGTAGATTGGCTGCTCCAAGCGGCGACGAAAGGTTCGACAGATGTTCGCTCGACAGGTATTGAACGCTTAGGCGACTATCCCGAACAAGAAGAATTTATTTTGGATCAGGCAGATGATAAGAAAAAAGAGATTCGCAGAGCGGCACTATTCGCCTTGTCGCGTCTTGGAACCGAGCAAGCGATTGCTCGATTATACAAAGCTCTTAATTCGAAGGATCAGGATATCGCTATTGAACCTGTTCAGTTGTGTAGAGCCAATGTATTGACACTTCGAGTCATCGACCATGCCAATGCCATGCTGGAGCAAATCGTACAGCGCATAAATGTTGAAGAATCCGCCCAGATGCTAATGGCGGACATTCGCAGCTTACAAGGTAAGCGAGTACCTGAGGTCGTAAATTTGCTGGAAACATTGCTGTCAACAGCCGGTTTTATCGTGCCGGAAACAGAAACTGTTCAAGAGGCTGCTGCGGATCTTCTGCTTCAATTGGATTTACCCGAAGCAGACCGTTTTGCGGTTAAGCTGCATGAGGCATACAATCGCAAATTTATTGGGTACAGCTTGAGAGCGGCTATCAAAATCCTGCCGCCAGAGGATGTTTATGAACGTTTTTATCATGATCTCAAGGATAAAAAGCAGCCTGCAGCCAAGGATTTGCTGCGTGTTATGTATGACGTAACTCCCTCGCTGCATGCGCAGGTGTTTGATCAGATGAATGCGCCGATTCGCACACAATGGGATCCGAGATGGGTGCATCTGTTTATTAAACTGGATGAGGAAGAATTGGTATGCCGGTTCGCCGGTGAGCCAGATCCTAAAGTGACAGATTATCTCGTTAAAAAGTGTGAGGAACGGCCTAATTTTAATGCAAATAAGACAACGTTACTATTAGCCGTTTTGTTTAAGCAAAATTACGCAAAAGCGCCAACTCTCCTGATGGATATTTTGGAGAAACCCGGTAACAAGCAGTTTTATTACTTGGACCGCCTCCAACTTACGTTGTTGTCATTGCTTCCGAAATCTTATGCCGAAAGACTGAGCAAATTCGCGGAGGGGCTCTCTTATCAGGGGATGAAAAGTCAATTGCTGGACATCGCGGAAACAGTAGCCGCTAAGCCAGAACAAGCCAATCACTTAGAAACAGATGAGAAAGGACAGGGATTATGGGGATGGATCAGAAGCAAGATGTCGTAAGGTTGCCTTCCGAAAGACTTTACCTGGAGGAGCTGGAAGCATTAAAGAAATGGGATGAAGATGCCAAGCCGGTTGGATGGCAGCTTTCTCCAAAGGCTGTACTGATGTTTTTGACGGGCGGGAAGGTAAAAGGAGTCTCTATTACGCCTAAGTACATTGGGAACAAAAGGCTTGTGGAAATGGCGATAGCGACGCTGTTAACCGACCGTGCACTTATGTTAATAGGGGAACCGGGGACAGCGAAGTCATGGCTTTCGGAAAATTTAACGGCTGCGATTACCGGTGACTCCGGCAAAGTGATCCAAGGCACGGCAGGGACGAGTGAGGAGCATATCCGCTATTCCTGGAATTATGCGATGCTGCTTGCACAAGGACCTTCGGATACGGCCATTATTAAAAGTCCGATATTCCGAGCGATGGAAACCGGCGGTATTGCGCGTTTCGAGGAGATATCTCGCTGCGCATCGGAAGTGCAGGACGCATTGATTTCGATTTTATCGGAAAAGACGATTTCCATTCCGGAGCTGGGTAGAGAAGTATTCGCGTCCAGAGGATTCTCAATCATCGCAACGGCCAACACACGCGATCGCGGCGTGAACGAGATGTCTGCGGCTTTGAAACGGCGCTTTAACATTATCGTGCTTCCTTCGCCGTCGGATATTGAAACGGAAGTCGAAATTGTCCGTAAGCGGGTCGGCGAAATATCGGCCAGCTATGAACTGAAAGCTTCGCTGCCGGATGAGGAATCGGTGCGGAAGGTTGTGACGATTTTCCGTGAGCTGCGCAGCGGAATGACGCTTGATGGCAAAGAGAAGGTGAAAGGGCCGAGCGGAGTTATTTCCACGGCTGAGGCGATATCGCTGCTGACGGGAAGCATGGCGCTTGCGGGCAGCTTTGGAAGCGGCAAGATCAGTGAAGAGGATATTGCGGCCGGGCTGCAAGGGGCAATTGTAAAGGATGAAGAGAAGGATCGTGTTGTATGGAAGGAATATCTTGATAATGTGATGAAAAAGCGAGGATCGACATGGAGAAATCTGTACTTCGCATGCTCGGAGATGAACAACTAGCTCAAGATTCGGGATTTCACGTTTTCGGTATTCGGCATCTATCTCCTGCAGGTGCTCATCATCTGCTCGCATTCTTGGATGAGATAAGGCCCACAGCTGTGCTCGTAGAAGGACCGAACGATGCAAGTCCATATATCGAAGAGTTATCATCGTCCGGCGTTGTTCCGCCAATTGCCATTTTAGCCTATACCAATGAATTGCCTGTAAGAACCTTGCTGTATCCATATGCTTCTTACTCACCGGAATATCAGGCTTTTCAATGGGCGAGCCGAAATTCGGCACTGGCAGCTTTCATTGATTTGCCTTCTGAGCACGCTTTGTCGTTGTATGAGCAAAGACAGCGAACGTCATTTATTTCAGAATCCGCAAAGGCAGAAGAATACCAGACGTATGTTCATCAGCAGAGAACGCTGTATCAGCAGCTTGCTGAACTCTCGGAGGAGCCGGATTATGAGGCTTATTGGGAGCGGCATTTTGAGCATAATCTTCAAAAAAACGCCTACCGGATGAGCATACATCAATTTTCATTACAAATGCGGGAGCTGACCGCTCGACAAGAAATGAAGTTCGCGCCGCAAGAAACGGCTTATAACGAGATTCGCGAAGGATACATGCGGCGTAAAATTCAAGAAACAATCGCATCCGGTCATGCACCTGAGAAAATCGTTGTCGTCACGGGTGCGCACCATGCCTCGGCTTTGGATTTCCGGTTCCCTTCTATGACGGATCAAGAGTTGAATGGGCTGCCAAAGACAGCAACGAAGTTAACACTAATGCCCTATTCCTACTATAAGCTTTCTTCGCATTCCGGCTACGGAGCTGGGAATCAGGCACCTGCTTATTTCGAACTCCTCTGGCAGTGTTTGCAAAAAGGGGATCTTAAGCGACTACCCGCTTTGTATTTCTCACAGGTAGCCGTTCATCTCAGGGAGCAGGGGACACATCGATCTACAGCTTCGCTTATTGAGGCGGTAAGGCTCTCCGAAGCTCTTGCTGCGATGCATGAAGGCAGCCAGCCGACGTGGAGGGATATGCGGGATGCGGCGATGGTATGTCTTGGTTATGGGGAACTTTCGACCATTTCCGAAGCCCTGGCAAGAACAGATATAGGCACAGCAATTGGGAGATTGCCTGAAGGCGTCAGTCAAACGCCTATTCAAGACGATCTGAACAGAGAGCTTAGCAGGCTTAAGCTTGGCAAGTTTAAGTCTGCGGTAGCGACAACCTTAGAGCTGGATTTACGTGAAAACCGCAAGGTAAAGTCGGAGGAAGCCGCGTTTCTGGATTTAAAACGTTCAATTTTCTTACAGCGGTTGGAGCTTCTGGGCATTAGCTTCGCCAAGAAACAAAGAGTTAATCAAGTATCTGCTTCGTGGGCAGAGGTATGGGTGCTGCAATGGACGCCGGAAGCTGAAATCCAGGCGGTGGAATCAACCCTAAAGGGGGAGACTATCGAATTGGCGGCGGCTTATGCGCTGAAGGAAAGACTCGATAGCTGTGCAGATATTGCCGAAGCTTCACGCATCATTCGAATCGCTTGTGATTGTGATTTGACAGAGCTGATGGAGCAAGCCACATCCGCGCTGCAAGGGCTTGCTGTGGACGCCGGCAGCTTTGAACAAGTCGCTGCAGCGGCTTACGAACTATCAGTCTTGATCCGATATGGATCAATCCGCCGAATTGAAACCAACAGCCTGCTTCCGCTGCTCCGGCAATTGTTCCTACGAGGAACGCTGCTGCTTATGGACGCTTCGAGCTGTAACGATGATGCCGCTCACGGCATGGTCCGCGCGATGCAATCTTTGAACACAATAGCTCAAGATGAGTTTGAAGTGGTGGACGATCTTTTATGGTTCAGCAAACTGCAGGAGCTGGCTTCGCGGGATGATCGCAATGCGAAGCTTTCGGGCTTCGCCTTCGCCATCTTGCTTGAACGGAATGATATAACGGATGAACGTGTTGCACAAGAGGTTTCGCGACGGCTCTCACCGGGGATTCCCGTGGATCTTGGGGCAGGCTGGTTCGAAGGGATGTCCATGCGCAATCGGTATGCGTTATTGTCGCGAGTAACACTATGGCAGCAGCTTGATACGTATATCGGATCACTTGAAAAAGAGGCCTTCCATCGTTCGCTTGTTTTTCTGCGCCGGGCTTTTGGCTCGTTTGAGCCCAGGGAAAAGGCGGCAGTTGCTGAAATGATGGGCGATATCTGGGGCGTTGGCGCAGACCGAACAGGAGCTGCTTTGCAGCAGCCTCTTAGTGAAGAAGAGAAGGGGAAGCTGGATGAGCTCAATGATTTTGACTTTGGAGATTTGTAGCCTATGACAATGATTGATCAAGAACAATTGAACCGTTGGCGGTTGATTCTAGGCGCAGCTTCCGAAGAAAAGCTGCAGTCTTTCGGTACAGGCGGAGTTCAACTTGACGAGGAGTCGAGGCTGATGGATGAGGCTCTGGCTGCGATCTATGACGACACTTCAGCCGGCAGTGCAGAGTCCGGTGTAGATACTGGCGGCTCCCGCAAAGCCGGGCTGGGGGCATCCGCTCCTAAGCTCGCCAAATGGCTAGGCGATATTCGCACTTTTTTTCCACCGGATGTCGTATCCGTCATTCAAGCAGACGCCATCGAGCGCAAAGGATTGCATCAACTGCTTTATGAGCCGGAACTTCTGTCCCAAGTCAAGCCGGATATTCAGATGGTTGCCACGTTAATGGCGCTAAAAGGTAAAATTCCGGAGAGGACCAAAGAAACGGCAAGGCAGCTGGTCAAAGCCGTTGTCGATGAAATCGTAAAACGGCTTTCCCAGGATTTGCGTCGTGCGGTTACAGGTGCTCTCAACCGCAGGCAGCATTCGCCCCTGCCATCTGCTACAGGGCTGGACTGGAACACAACCATCCGCAAGAATCTCAAGCATTACGACAAGGAACGCGGACTTCTGCTGCCGGAAAAAGTTTATTTCTTCGATCGTGCTCGCAGAAGCAAGGAATGGACGGTTATCCTAGACATAGACCAAAGTGGTTCGATGGCAGGGTCTGTCATCTATGCCTCAATTATTGGTTCGATTTTCGCCAGTATGCCAGCACTGGATACACGTGTGGTTGCTTTCGACACCGAGGTCGTTGATTTGAGCGAGCAGTGTGCAGAGGATCCCGTCGATATGCTATTTGGGATTCAGCTCGGCGGAGGGACCGACATTAACAAGTCGATCTCGTACTGCTCCTCTTTTATCATGGAACCGAAGAAAACGTTGTTTATCTTGGTCTCGGATCTCTATGAAGGCGGCAATCGTACGGAAATGCTGCAAAGGCTTATCGACATGCACCAAGCCGGCGTGAAAACCATATGCTTGCTCGCTTTATCCGATGAGGGGGTGCCTTCCTATGACGAAGCTGTTGCCAAAAAGCTGTCCCAATACGGCATTCCTTGCTTTGGTTGTTCACCGGATAAGCTGCCGGAGTTGATTGAAGGGGCTCTGAAAGGACACGATCTTTCAGTGCTTGCGGAGAAAGTGAAGCAGGGGCAGGGGAAATAGGGAGCTGGACGAAGTGCGGCGGCTAGTCGCTCCTGATCTCCTCAGCCGAATCTATGAATGAATTCAGCCATTTTTGTCATTTTCATAGTATAATAGTTCCTAATGACATGTGGAGGAACTAAAATGACATTAATTAAACAGCTTCAAGCACCAGAAGAATTTGTTGGATTTTATCTCATTAAAGAATTGGAAATTAAGCAAACGAATACGACGCCTGCGAAGGATTTCATGGATATTGTGCTGTGTGATGCCAGCGGGCAAATTTCGGCGAAAATGTGGGACGTCAGCGCTGCAGATAAGGAAACCTTTTTCCCGATGACATTGGTGAAGGTTCAAGGGCTGGTTCAAACCTATCGCGATAGATTGCAAGTGAAAATTGGTAGAATACGCAAGGTATTGCCGGAAGATGGCGTACAAATGACTGATTTCATTCGGTCGGCTCCTATCAGTCCAGTCGATCTTATTCATACCATAAATGGTGTTCTGGAAAGCATTGAGAATCCAAACATCAAATCAATCGTTTCTTTCTGTGTGGCGAAGGTAGGAGAGAAGCTTAATCACTATCCTGCTGCCAAAACACACCATCATGCCTATTTCGCCGGGTTAGCTTATCACATCGTGCGGATGCTGGAAATTGGCGAATTCATCTGCAAGCAGCGCCCGTTTCTTAATCCGGATTTGATCAAAGCGGGCATCATTTTGCATGATATCGCGAAACCGGAGGAGATGATTGCACAGCTGGGCATCGTTACGGAGTACAGCGTGCAAGGTAAGCTGCTCGGTCATATTTCAATGGCCTCGAATTGGATTACGGAAGCGGCTTTGCACCATGCGCTTGATCTGCAATCCGATGTCGTGATCGGTCTGCAGCATATCGTGTTGTCGCATCATAATTTGCCGGAATGGGGAAGCCCGGTGCTGCCGCAAATTCCTGAGGCTGTTGCTTTGCACTATATCGATTCGATGGATGCGAAGCTGCAGATGGTCGAGGATACGCTGCAAGTGACTCCGGAGACGGACGCATGGACGCCTATGATTCGCGGACTAGAGAATAAGGCGATGTATCGTTTGAATTTATAAAAAAACCGTTAGGGCATTTATCATGCTCTGACGGTTTTTTTTGAAAGTTAAGAATTTATCTACTCAAATAAATATTTTTCGCTGTAAAGACGGCTGTGCAGCAAAGTTGAAGGGCTACGTTGCATGACATACAACGAAATGGTGTGGTCAGACCGCGATTGCGGTCTTTCGTTGCACATCATACAACCATTTGCTGCAAAAGGTGAATTATAAGCGGTTTAAATGCAACAATTGTTGTATTAATTGCAATATAGAGGCGAAGTGAGGCCCCTTTACGGCCAAATGGTTGCGCAAAATACAACATAGCTGTCACTGTCGCTGCTATCGCTCCAGCGGTTCCTCCTGGAGGGGAACTACAGGGCTCTATTTCATCGAAATAGGCTCCTCTTCACGTGGAGGGGAACTGACGTCCTCTATTTGTCCGTTTTCTTGAAGAAATCGGGGTTAGGCGGTCAAATAAGGCCCTGCAGTTCCGCTGAACGCGGAAACGGGCTTAATTTGTTAGAATAGCGCCCTGTAGTTCCTCTAGGTGGCCAGCCAGCATACCTCTCCTAAGAGGATGCCCCTCTCCGCCAAATGTCTCAGTAACGCTGGATTGTTAGCGGCGCTGGGTGTTCTCCACCGCCAAAATTCGCTCCCACAGGGCTCTTAACAAGCTAAACTACGGAGGGAAATTAACTCTCCAACGAAAGTATAAGTGTTATACTTTTGCTTCGCATCTACCTTGACGAACGCGCTCGTCCTAAAAGGACGACGAAGTCGTTATCCTTGGTTGCTAATCAAAGCTCCAGCCCAGTCCCCTGCTTAAAACGTTTGATCACCACTTGCGTATTCACGCGAACAACGCCACCCAGTTTATAGATGTTCTGATACAAAAATGCTTCTAACGCGGCGTCATCCTTCAACAGAGCATGCATATGCAGCGAACTGCTTCCTGTCATTTGATAAATTGAGATGACATTGGGGTCCGCCGATAGTTGATTGCCCACCTCTTCAGCAAAACGCGGTTCAACCTCCACTTCAAAAAAAGCGCTGACGACCTTTCCTAGCTTTGTTGCATTCAATCGAATAGTGAAGTTCTCGATGACCTCATTGTCGATCAGATTTTCGACCCTTTTTTGAATAGCTACACGCGACAGATTAAGGATTTCGCCAATTTTGGCGTAGGACAGGCGGCCATTCTCATGCAGCAGCCTGATAATTTCTTGATCCACTTGATCGAGATGTGGGAGATCCATCATGACACAACTCCTTACACAGAAAAATATATACAGATGATTATAAAAAACATATTTTCACGAAAAAACAGCACCGATACCTTCGAAAATCAAAAAATGTTAATCAGTTTGATGATAATCTGCTAAAAAACGTTACAAACTGTTTGGTTTTCATTTACAAGTGACGTTGACGGAAAAGATTGCCGCTCCTATAATCGTGTTAATAAACATAACACATAAACATAAAATTTTAAATGGTGTAATAAAAGTTAACGTTTGAAGGGTGGCGGCAATCGAATGTCCAAGAAGCTGATCTACAACGGTACGATTATGACCATGAATGCCACCAATCAGATATTTAAACCAGGTTACGTCTATCTGGAGCACGATGTCATCGTGGAAGTGGGAGCATGGAGCGAAGATGGAAGAATGGACGGCCTCAAAGCGGAAGCGGCATATGTCTACGATGCAAAAGGGAAAGTTGTGATACCTGGCATCATCAACGGGCATACGCATTTGTTTCAGACATTCATGCGAGGCGTTTCCGATCACTCCCCGCTTGCGCAGTGGCTGAAGGAGATTATTTGGCCGATGAGCTTGGCGATGGAGCCCGAAGATTTCTATCTAGCTGCATTGATTGGATGCATTGAAAATCTGAAATCGGGCGCCACTTATATCATGGATCACCATTATATCCACACCTACCCGGAGAATGACGCGAGTGTGCTGCGAGCCATGGTCGATTCCGGCATTCGCGGGCATTTGGCCCGAGGAGGATCGGATTTGGCCGGAGAAGTCCGATTGCGGGAGACCGAGGAACAGATCTTTGGCGCTACGGACCGCTTGCTTGATGAATGGGAAGGAGCAGCTTCAGGACGAATCCGCATCGCGCTTGGGCCGCTCAATTTATATGGCTGTTCGCGTGGCTATCTGGAGCGGGCGGCGGTTTTCAGCCGGGATCGCCATCTCATTTCACATGTGCATGTGGCGGAAACGAGCGAGCAAATCGATACGACGATGGCACGTTATGGGCTGCGCAACTTGGAGCTACTGAATGAAGTTGGACTTCTAGGCGAGCAAACGCAGGTTGTGCACGGGGTTTGGCTGGATGACGGCGAACTGGCCATGATTAGCGACCAAGGGGCATCGGTTATCCACTGCCCAGTTTCCAACATGTATTTAGCATCTGGCGTGGCCCGAGTGCCTGAAATGCTAAGCATGGGCATAAATGTCGCATTGGGGACGGATGGTCCCGGCAGCAACAACTGCCAAGACAATTTAGAGGTTCTAAAGTTCACGGCTTGCTTGCACAAGGTGAATGAGCTGGATGCCACCTTATTGCCTCCGATGGATGTGCTGCGCATGGCGACGGTGAATGGCGCGAAGGCGGTTGGAAGGAGCGATGAGTTGGGCAGTCTGGAGCCTGGCAAGAAGGCCGACCTAGTGGCGGTAGATATGATGAAGGCACATATCAGCCCTGTCCATCGCGCATCTTCTGCCTTGGTATACAACGCGAACGGCAATGACGTAGATCTTGTCATCGTCGGCGGCAACGTCGTTGTCGACAAAGGCGTATGCACCTGGGTGGATGAGCAGGAGATTTTACAGAGAGCACAAGCAAGGGTCAACGTCCTGCGGGCCAAATTAGCTGGAAAATATCCTGTTTTCGCAAACAACGAGTAGTTTTCACATTTTTTCACAGGCTCAAATGATGTTCATAAATTTTCATAAATTCCTTAGGAGGATGATAGTTATGGCCTTACAACGTCTACATGATCCCGTTCTGGAAAATGATTGGCATGCGGTGTACCTCGCATCAGAACTAAAGGAGCAGCCTGTTGGTGTCATTATTTTGGGCGAAAGAGTCGCGCTTTACCGTTCCAGCAAAGGGGTTCATGCCATGCAGGACCTATGTGTTCATCGTGGAGCGATGCTTTCCAAAGGCTGGGTGCAAAACGATGCGTTAGTCTGCCCTTACCACGGTTGGCAATATGATTCCTCCGGCCAATGTGTGTGTATTCCCGCACAGCCTAAGGGGGAGAAAATCCCGCCAAGAGCCAAAGCCCAGCTTTTCCACTGCGAAGAAAAATACGGTTTTATTTGGGTGTGTATCGGTGAGCCGACAGCACCGCTGCCTCATTTCGACGAGTTTGCCAATCCGGAGTTTCGTCCACTGCCATGCGGCCCTTATAAGGTGGCGGCGGCGGGTACGAGAGTGATCGAAAACTTTACGGATTTCGCCCATCTGATGTTCGTCCACCAGAATTTGCTGGGACACCCGGACTATGCGGAGCTGCCTGACTTCGAGGTCATCAAAGAAAAAGAGCGGATTTATATTGAACATATTCCGATTTTTCAGCCTGTAGCCCATTCCGGTTCAGATAAAAGTGAAGGAACGACTTACGTGTATAGGAAGGAAGTGTACCGGCCTTTATCGGCCCGGCTAAGTAAAGCGGATCCGAGCAACGGCCAAACCTTGTGGATCATGCTGACGGTTCTCCCTGTGGCCGCAGAAGAATGTATTGTTCACATGATGGTGTCACGTAATTATGCCTTTGATGTGGATGATGCGAATTTCATCCGGTTTCAGGATATCGTCTTTGACCAAGATGCAAAGGTGATTGAGACGCAGAAACCGGAGCTGCTCCCGCTTGATCTGCAAGTGGAGCTCAATCACAAGGTAGACCGCTTTTCTATCGCCTATCGCCGGTGGTTGCGGGAGCTCGGAGTTAAGGTTGGCGTCGTATGAAACTGCTTAATGTTCGTTTTTAAGTGTATATTACAGCTTGTCATTCAATATATTCTTGAAAATATAATAAAAAGGCGTACTTTTATTGTAATTAAACACAAAACGTTAGCATCTTCGTTGACGTGCATAGACGATCAATTCTATATTTGACTAAAGGTCGATAAGTACTTTGTAGAGATAACCAAATATGGAGGGGATGTTCAAATGAAACGATTCAATGATACGAATCCGCTAGTCGCCAAACGCCCGGTACTCTTGTCAATTAGCTTTATTGCAATCTCAAGTATGCTTGCCGCCTGCGGTAGTGGAAGCACCTCAGTTTCATCATCGCCAAGTGCACCACCTTCCACAGCGCCGGCGGCTTCGACAGCTCCTGCTGCATCAACGGCGGCTACGACGGCGCCTAAAGCTATCGTTCCAGCGACGGTTGTTTTGAACTGGTTCGCTGAGCCGGAGCATGGCGGGAACTTTGCTGCGGTAGCCAAAGGTTACTACAAAGATGCAGGCTTGGATATGACGCTGATGCCGGGCGGACCTCAGGTGTCGTCTACACAGATTGTCGCCTCAGGCAAAGCGCAATTCGGGATGGCTAACGGCGACGATATTTTGGTGGCCAGACAAGAAGGTATTCCTATTGTAGCGATTGCAACCTCGTTGCAGAAGAGCCCGCAAGCTTTGTTTTACCATAAAGATTCAGGCGTGAAAGATTTTGCTGATCTCAATGGTCACAAAGTGTATGTGGCTTCCACGGCGAGCTTCTGGCAGTTCATTAAGAAGAAATACAAATTAGACTCGGCTCAAGAAATGAAATACACAGGTCAATTAGTCAATTTTGTCAATGATAAAACATCGCTCACACAAGGATACGTGACTAGCGAACCTTTCACCCTAGATCAGCAAAAAGTGGAATATGGCACGCTGCTGAATGCCGATTCCGGATACAACATTTATGGCGGAGTTTACTTCACAACGGAGAAAATGATTGCCGAACATCCGGATCAAGTGAAAGCTTTCGTGGAAGCCACGGTCAAAGGATGGGATTACTACAAAGATCATTCGGAAGAGATTAACCCGAGCATTCAACAAAAGAACCCCGATATGGGCCTAGATATGATGAAATTTAGCGCTGCAAAAGAAATGGATTTCGTGTTTGGCGGCGATGCTGCAACCAAAGGGACCGGCGTCATGACCAAGGAACGCTGGGAGGAAGTTCAGAAGCAATTAGTGGATGTTGGTGTGCTAAAAACAGCTGAAAGTATTGATAAGGTGTTCACAACGCAATTTTTACCTAAAAAATAATAACGGTTCAGGAGGTGGCGGCAGTGGCTTCTGTTACGAATTTGGATTTCATCAATGTTCGATTACCCATGGAAGATGAGGGGCATTTGTTTCGCCTATCGATTCGAGATGGAGTTTGGACACAGATTCTCAAGCAAGAAGGAGATGCCGCCCCGCCTGGCGCTGTTTCTTTGGAAACGTGGAATCCGACGCAGGCTTTTCTGGACCCCAACAGGCCGATCATTGATTTGGAAGGTAAAATCATGCTGCCGGGCTTTGTGGATGCACACATGCATCTGGACAAAGCTTTCTCCTTAACTTCGGTTGAGAATCGAAGCGGAACGTTAGAAGAAGCTGTGCAGAATTACTCGCAAGCATCGCCTTCTTTTAGCAAACAGGAAATTAAATCTAGAATGATTCGTGCGGCTATGCAAGCTTTGTCGTTTGGTACGACACGGATTCGGACGCATTTGGATTTTAACCTGCGAGTTTCGAGGGAAGTTGCCTTACGTACGATTGAAGCTGCGCTAGAAGCAAAAGAAGCACTGGCCCCTTACCTAACGTTGCAGCTGTTTCCAATGTGTCCTTACAACTTTATGTCCATGGACGTAGACGCCATCGAGGAAGCATTAAGGATGGGCGTTGACGGAATTGGGGGAGCGCCTCATTTATCCATGACCCCAAAAGAAGATATTGATTATGTATTCAAATTAGCGGAGAAATACGACGTACCGATCGATCTTCATTGTGATGAAACCGACAATCCGGCTATTCGCACGATTGAGCATATCGCCTATCGAACGAAGGCGGAAGGCTACGAAGGACGCGTGACAGTTGATCATTTATGCGCGTTGGCATCCATGACCGATCAAGATGCGCATAGCATCATCGCTCAAATGGCGGATGCGGGGCTCAAAGCCGTTTCGTTGCCTGCGGTGAATCTGTATTTGCAAGGCAGACATGACAGTTTTCCGATTCGGCGCGGGGTTACCAGACTGAAGGAAATATGGGAGGCAGGCATTCCTATTGCGGTAGCTTCCGATAATATTCACGATCCTTTTCATCCATTCGGGCGAGGTGATTTGCTGCAAATTGCTTTGATCAGCTCCTACGCTGCTCATATGGGAAGGCCGGACGATCTTCGAACGTTACTGCGCATGATGACGGATGTTCCCGCTAAAGTGTTGGGACTTACCGATGATGCCATCAAGGCGGGCAATGAAGCGAACTTTGTCGTCATCGACGGTAGTACACCCGAAGAGATCTTTACCATGCTGCCGGAACGGCGTTGGGTGTACAGCGGGGGAAGGTGGGTGCGCATGGCCGCAGCCAAAACCAAATGGCAGGACAACACGTTAGCCCGCTATTGGGATGAGGCTTCACGGGAAGTATCCTTCCATAAACATGAATTTGCGAAAGGGTGAAAGTGAGGGTGGCTAACCTATTGGTCGTTTATTACAGTGCATTCGGTCATGTCTTTCAGATGGCACAAGCTGTGGCCGATGGGGCCAGCCAGTCAGGGGCTCATCAGGTAAAAATCGTGCGAATTCCCGAAATGGCCGCTCCTCAGAATCGCATCATACAGCCAGATAAGGAGAAGCCGGCAAACAGCAGCAGAAGCTTATCCAATCAATTTCGGTTGACAGATCGCTATAGTAAATATGAAGCAGCAGGTGTGTTACAGGAGAATATTCCCTATGCAACTAATGATGATTTGCGGTGGGCTGACGGTATATTGTGGGGGTTTCCCACTTATTATGGCACGATGCCCGCTCAAGTTAAGTTGTTTCTAGAAATGGCTGGAGAGTTATGTGTGGAAGGGGCTTTGGAAGGGAAGCCAACGGGTATTTTTAACTCGACGGCTTCCATTCATACAGGCCATGAAGCAGCGATTTTGACTGCCATGGTGCCATTATTTCATTTCGGTATGATTTTCGTAGGTCTTCCGTACTCCGAGAATCCAGAATATTTAACAGCGGACGCGATTGGCTGCTCGCCTTATGGTGCTTCCACGTTAGCTGGTCCAGACAGCTCGTTGTCTCCTGATCCGAGGGAGCTGCTGATGGCTGCTCGGTTAGGGGAGCGGGTTGCGGATGTTGCCGCAGCTTTACAGCTTTTCTGGTCAAGAGAAGCTTCCGGTTAAAACGTTGCTACATTGAAAGTTAGGATCCGTTCTTGTCCATGAGATTGGGTCTTTTTTCATACAGGTGAAAAATAAATCTTACGACGCATAAGGAGGCGCTCATTGTGACATTCAGTCGCTATACAGGTAAAGCATGGGATCGCCACTTTTTCCCTCGATTAAGTAAGCTGGAGGTAGATCAGCTACCAAAAGATGACGCACTGATTGTTCTGCCGGTGGGCGCGGTTGAGCAGCATGGTCCGCATATGCCAGTGTTTACGGACACGTTGATCTCCGAGGTGCTGCTCACAGAAGCGTTCCGTCAGCTTCCGGATGATGCGAATATTTGGCTGCTGCCGGCCATCCCCTATGGCAAAAGCACCGAGCATCTCGGTCATCCTGGAACAATCACTTTATCTGCAACAACGTTGATGGCCGTCGTTATGGATATCGCCAAAAGCCTCACTAGAAGCGGCTTTCAAAAGTTAGTCCTGGTGAATTCGCATGGCGGCAACACGGATCTGCTTAATATGATGGCTCGTGAAATCCGCATTGAGACTGGATTGGCCGTCTTCCGGTTAGACCCTGGCGGACTTGGCGGTGCCGATGAATGGATTACTCCGCTGGAAAAGCAGGCTGGAATCCATGCGGGTGATATGGAAACGTCGCTCGTGATGTCGGCAGTTCCACATTGGGTGCATATGGAAGCAGCGCCAACGGAGTTTCCAAATTATCCGAGCTCCCGCTATCTAGGGCTGCGCAACCGTGCTTTTGCATGGGTGATGGACGATTTATCCCACTCCGGCATCTCCGGGGACGCTACGCAAGCTACGATTCAAAAAGGAGAAGCGATGACGGCTTCTTATGGAGCGATGATCGCCGAAGCGCTGCTCGAATTTCAAGCTTTTGACATGAAATCACTGAAACAGTACCGATAGATCAGCTGAATCCAAAAACAAGTATAGGAGATGATCGATATGGCCCTGAATTCCCCCCTCATCCATGATCCAAGCAAGCTCGGAACAAGTCCTACATTTGTAAGTATGGAAAATCTGTCTAAAACGTACCCGAACGGAACGATTGCCTTGCAGGATGTGAATCTATCTATCCAAGAAGGGGAGTTCTTATGCTTCGTGGGTCCTTCTGGCTGCGGGAAATCTACAATTTTCAAAATGATTACAGGGCTGGCCAAACCGAGCAGCGGTAAGTTGGACGTATTTGGGACGACGCCCAAGGAAGCGCGAAAGCAAAGCGATATCGCTTTCGTCTTTCAAGACCATACGCTGCTGCCGTGGTCGACGGTCGAAGCGAATGTTAGATTGCCGCTGGAATTGCGAGGGGTAGACAAGAAGACGCAAAAAGATGAGGCGCAGCGTGTGCTTGAGCTCGTCGGCTTGAAGGATTATATGAAGGTGCTGCCAAGGCAGCTTTCCGGTGGTATGAAAATGCGTGTCTCGATCGCCCGCGCGCTGATCTCCAGGCCTAAGCTGCTGCTTATGGATGAGCCGTTTGGCGCTTTGGACGAAATTACTCGCCAAACGCTGCAGATGGAGCTGCTTAATATTTGGCAGCAGGATAAATCAATGACGGTGCTGTTCGTGACGCACAATGTGTTTGAATCCGTGTTTTTATCCACAAGTGTTGTTGTGATGACACCGCGTCCTGGCAAAATATCGGCGCGATTGGATATTCCGGTGCCTTTTCCACGGGATGAAAGCTTCAGGACCACGGCGCAATTCAGCGATTTGGTGCGGGAAGTATCCGCAGCGTTAGAGCATTAAGACGAGAGGATGACGCAGATGGCGATGCAAATGAACTGGGAGCAAATCATGCAGGAACAGCTCGGGGATGAGATCGTGCATGTGGATGGTGCAACGAGAGAAAAACTTTCGAAAGATTACTACTGGTATTCTCCTGTCCTTAATCGGCAATTGCAGCATATGAAAGCAGCGGATGTCATTGCTATACCGCGTTCTGAGGCTGAGGTGGCTGAAATTATCGCCTTTGGTTACCACCACAACATTCCGGTGACGGTGCGTGGAGCCGGAACAGGTAATTACGGTCAGGCGGTTCCCCTACAGGGCGGTATTGTCCTTGATCTAAGCCGGATGGATGAGATTCTCGAAATCGGACCTGGCTATGCAAAGCTTCAATGCGGAGTGCGTCTGGGTGTCATAGATAAAAAGGCACGAGAGGCTGGGCAGGAGATTCGCATCTATCCGAGCACTTATGTCAAAGCAACGGTGGGCGGTTTTGTCAGCGGAGGTTCCGGGGGAATCGGTTCTATCACGCATGGCAACCTCTGGGACGGCAATGTGCTTGAAGCTGTGATCTATACAATGGAAGAGACGCCACAGCGCCTCGTAGTTCAAGGTCGTGATTTATTTAATTATATTCATAATTATGGAACGACAGGTATTTTAACCGAGGTGACGATTCCGCTTTCCCCGCGCACCGAATGGGCTCAGCTTATTGTAAGCTTTGATACGCTGCAGCAATCCATGAAGTTCGGGGAGGCTTTGGCGAGAGAGGCAGCAATTCCGAAGAGGCTTATTGCTCCGATGGAGTGGCCGATTCCGTCCTATTTTGTTCCATTTGCCAAAGTGATTAAAGCTGGCAAGGCTGCCGTCATGCTTGAGGTTGCGGAGGGGAGTATGGATTCCGTTGAAGCGTTGGTTAATAGCTATGGCGGATGTATTGACCATTTTATAGAAGCCAAGCAATATCGGAAAACGATTGGTGTGTCGGATTTTACATGGAATCATACGACATTATGGGCAATGAAGACGGACTCCTCTATGACTTATTTGCAGGCAGGCTTTGAATTGGGACGCTATGAGGAACAAATCGTGCTGCTGAAAGCAAAATGGGGCGACGAAGTTTACTTGCATTTTGAATGGGTGCGTAGCGGTGGAGAACTCGCGCTAAATGCGCTTCCAATTGTTCGCTTTCAAAGTGAAGAACGGTTGTATGAGATCGTTGCTTTTTGCGAATCCATCGGGGTCAAGATCTTCGATCCGCACACATGGGTGCTTGAACAAGGCGGACGTGGTGAGGTTGGCAGCATGGCGCGCAAGAAACGCGAGAATGACCCCAGAGGACTTCTGAATCCAGGCAAAATGAAGGTTGAGCCTTAAATGAAGGGAGACACGACAAATGGCTGTTGATTCTAACTATCTAAAAATGCTGCCTGACGAAATATTTCCTGCCCGTGAGCGTTCCGCTTGGGCTAACCGACTTGATGAAGGCGCCTCACCAGGCTATCGCTTCCTCATGTTGTTGAAGCACATGCTGCCTCCCTTGGTTGCCTTTGTCGTTTTCATCGGTGGCTGGGAACTCATTGCTTATTTAGCTAAGGCGCCTGTTTATCTGGTACCTAAGCCTTCTGACATCGTGGCTGCCGCCGTGGAAAACAAACATGCGTTATGGGTGTCAGTCACAACGACGACGCTAGAAGCTGTGCTCGGATTTTTCCTCAGCATCATCATGGGGGTAGCGGGCGCCATTCTGCTTGCCAGTTCCAAGTGGATCGAGAAAAGCGTGTACCCGTACGCCATCATTTTGCAAACCATTCCGATTGTTGCCATTGCTCCATTAATCGTCATCTGGTTCGATGCGGGCATGAATGCCATTGTCATCATTACTTTCTTGATTGGGTTTTTCCCCATGCTCTCAAATACCTTAATCGGTTTAAATTCTACGGATCAAAATATGAGCAACTTGTTTTACCTGTATAATGCCAATGCCTTTCAAACGATGTGGAGACTTCGCATCCCGGCCGCTCTGCCTTATATTATTGCGGGGCTGAAAATCTCCTGTACCTTATCCGTTGTCGGCGCCATCGTCGGTGAGTATATCGCTGGCATCGGCGGGGGAGCCGGTGGGCTTGGTTATGCGATTACGTATGCAGCTGCCCGGTTAAAAACGGCGTATTTATTCGCTTGCGGGCTGTCGGCTTCAGCGCTGGGCATTTCCTTTTTCCTCTTGGTTAATGCTTTCTCCAAATGGGTGTTAAGCTCCTGGCATGAATCCGAAATGAAAAAAGACAGCTAATGAACACGCCATAGGAAGAGGGTGATCGCACTGCTTGATTTAATCATTCGACAGGTACGTCTGCTGGATGACCCGGGTGTTGTCGATGTCGGCGTGAAGGACGGCAGGATCGTCGGAATTGGCGTTATCGACAGTGGAGCCGAACGAGAAATTGATGGCAGCGGGCATTTGCTGCTCCCTCCATTCGTGGAGTCGCATATCCATTTGGACACGGTCCTAACGGCGGGGGAACCTGCTTGGAACGAAAGCGGCACGCTGTTTGAAGGCATCGGGTTATGGCAAAAGCGCAAGCAATCGCTCACCTATGACGATGTCACGAAGCGGGCGGAGAAGGTGCTGCAGCTGCAAATGGCAGCAGGCATTCTCCATGTTCGCACGCAGGCGGACATCTCGGACCCGAACCTGACGGCGCTGCGAGCGCTTCTTGACCTGCGCGAGCGCGTGAAGCCGCATATGCAGCTGCAGGTCATCGCTTTCCCGCAGGACGGGATTCGCGCCTGCCTGGAGAATGAGCGCCGGCTGGAAGAGGCGCTCGAGCTTGGCGCTGATGGGATCGGCGCCATTCCGCATCTTGAACCTACGCGTGAGGAAGGCCTCGCGTCGCTCGACATCGTGTTCCGCCTAGCCGAGAAGTATGGCTGCTTCGTCCATGTGTTCTGCGATGAAATGGACGATGAGCATTCCACTTTCCTTGAGAGCACGGCTCACTTGGCCATTCGTTATGGCCTAAGGGAGCGTGTTACCGCAGCGCATGCGAATGCTTCCGCGTATTATAGTGACGCCTACTTTCAGAAAGTGGTAGGCATCACGGCTCGATCCGGCGTGAACGTCGTCTGCTGCCCGCTCATCAACAGTGCTATGCAAGGCCGCTTCGACCGCTTTCCCAAAGGGCGTGGGATCGCCAGGATCAAGGAGATGCAGGCGGCCGGTGTGAATGTTAGTATCGCGCACGATGACATTCAGACGCCTTTTTATCCGCTCGGCACTGGAAATATACTGGCAGCAGCTCATATGGCAGCCCATCTCGCGCATATGACGGGGCGGGAAGAAATTGCCGAGCTTGTGCGCATGGTGACGGTGCGCGCTGCGGAAGTGCTGCAGCTGCACGAATATGGGCTGGAAGTTGGCCAGCCGGCATCCTTTATCCTGCTGCCTGGCCGGGATGCCATGGACCTTGTACGCGTTCAGCCGGATTGCCGGTATGTGATTAGCCAAGGCCGTGTTGTAGCTGAAACAGAGCCTGCACGTTGCCGCTTATACGGTATGTAATAGCCACCCCCTAATTGGCAGGGGGTGGCTATATTTGTTTGACTATTGTTTACTTGGTAAAAGAAGGGAAAGAGTGCATCCTGTCGAATTTGATTTATTGTTAAACATTGTAAGTTAAGTTTTGACGGGGATGGTGAACACATGAAGCGGTTTCCTCAAACGCTTTGGTTAGTGGTACTTGTTGCTGTGTTGAGTAGTTCGTTTTTAATGCCGCGAGCATTTGCCGATGATGTTCCAGAAGAAATGAAAACGATTTCAGAGTACTCGATCCTGTGGGGGGATCCATCAGAGAGTTTGGAAAGTGTTAGGGCTGCCTCGCCTGAGCGTTGGAAGGCGGTGAAGATTGGTGACGTCATTCCAGAGAAACCGAAGGATGTTACTACGGCTTGGATCAGGCTTCAACTGCCCTCGCAAATTCCTAAAGGCTACGGCCTGTACATACAAGGGATATACGCGCAGCACCTTTCGGTGTACATTGACCAAAGATTAGTCAAGGAAACTAAGTTTGATTTCAATTATGATCAACAAAGCAGTCTATTCCCAATTAGCAGTGAGGACGAAGGACACATGGTTTTAATGAAGTCGGAGACTTCAATGGGGCGTTTGGGCATAACTTCCATTATAAAACTAGATCATTATGATGTCTTATTAAGAACCTTTGTGCTTGGGGATTTACAGAACATTATTCTAGGCAGTGCTCTTCTGTTTATTGCTGTAATCGTGTTGATAGGTTCAATATTCATAAAAAGAGTTCAACGTACAGACTGGGTTTTAGTTAGTACATTATTTATTTCGCTTGGCATTATTTTTATTACCTACACCCCATTCATGTATGAAAGCCTCACGAAATATGGTGCGTTGTATAGTGCTCTGTTTGATATTTCACTTGTTGTATTTTTGCCGGCACTTACGTTTTATTTTGAACGCATTTTTGGAAAGGGTAAGTATAAGGTCATTTATTGGCTTAGAAAAAGTCAAACGGTCTATTCCGTCTTTGTAATCATATGTTTGTTCATTAACATATTGAGTGATTACGGGTTTAATAAGTTTTACTTTTTTGTAGCTGTTACCATATTGGGGTTTATTATGATCCTTCAGTTTAGTTTGCTTATTGGATCATCCATTTTGCTTATGTTTAAAGGGAATAAAGAAGCTGTCATTTTTTCAGTTGGTTTTGCCTCACTGGCTTTTATGAGTACGTTGGATCTTATTCTATACTATATGAATTCACAGAATAAGCAGATTTTCTTATGGAAATGGGGTATTTTAGGATTTATTGTTGCTCTTATTGTTATACTGGGCAGGCGCTTTGCGATCAATCAGGAAAGGATTATTAATTATTCTAAAGAACTGGAATTTTATAATCGTCAACTTCAACAATCCGAAAAAATGGAAATTATAAGTCAATTGGCGGCATCGATTGCTCATGAGGTGAGAAATCCACTTCAAGTGACAAGAGGTTTTTTGCAGCTCGTTGCTTCACGATCGGATAAGAAGAATCAGGAATATATGATGATTGCGATTGAGGAGTTGGATCGAGCCTCCGTCATTATTTCGGATTTTCTAACCTTTTCCAAGCCTCAGGGAGAAGAAACTAAGAAATTAAATCTTTTCGAGGAGTTCAGGCAAATTGAGGGTATCATCTTTCCCTTGGTTGCGCTGCACAGTGGAAGGATATCCGTCGATGTTCCCGAGCATTTGATTATCCAAGGTAACTCATCAAAATTGAAACAAGTTCTGATTAATCTAATTAAAAATAGCATTGAAGCTTTTCAGGACGATGGCGTTGTGGACATATGGGCTTACGAAAAAGATGAAGAGGTTTTTATACATATTAAAGATAATGGAGAAGGAATTGAAGCGGCGCAGTTGGCCCAACTGGGGGTTCCTTATTATTCCACCAAAACAAAAGGAACAGGACTTGGGCTAATGGTTTCTTTTCAGATTATCGAAAATATGAAAGGGTATATCCAGTTTAAAAGTCAAAAAAACTTGGGCACAGAAGTTATTCTTCGCTTTCCAACTAATAGATAAACATAAAGAGGTGCTACGTATGAACGTAGCACCTCTTTTATATTATTTTACCAAGTAAGCGCAACAACACCCGCCGGAACCAATACCTTAGCCGGATTCGCCGGAATAACAAGCACAAAGTCCGTCGAAGTTTCTTCTACCGCTTTCACTGTAAAATCACCGGGGAGCGTAATACCAAAGGATTCTTTTAGCGCTGCTTTTGGATTGGCAAGAAGTTGGTTTTTGAATGCTTCATCTTCCCACGCTTTTTGAATGATTTTTGCTTTTAATTGTTCATGTGATGACATGATCAGTCACTCCCCTTTAATTGTAACGGACATAGAAGCCGCTATTTCTGATGTTTAACGATGAAATGGGAAGTTATCGGACTGAGGAGGCGTTATTCACTGTTACTATCCTTGTTATAGGCTATTTTGAGAAGGAATAGCGTCGCTCAGGTCCATTAAATCCTATTTCATGCTTAAAACCATGAATAAGGGCGTTTCAGTCCGTTAGACTCAGCAACTTTGCACGAGTCATTGGTTAATATTCCCAATAAGTGGAGTATAGCATGAATATTCAAAATATTCTATCAAAAATTACTAGAATTCGACATAAAATAGGATAAACCACCAGAAAGAAGTTGGTTGCGCTTTTCTTTGATCTCTTTTGCTGCCAAACGCAAATGATTCACAAGATGAAGATGAAATTGACTAAGCTCTTTCATCGATAAATCTAACGCTAGCAGCTCCTCATGATGCCTAACGGCCACCTCGCTATATCCCTCCAACCCGTCACGAACATATATCATCTGTTTGACCCAATCAGGAGTTGGTGAAACACCTTCCGACCCTTCAACACTTCCACGCAAAAAAGCTAGCAAACAATTATAGGAACCCTCGTCCAAATCTTCCTCCCAATCCGCCCAGTCATCAAGCATTTGCAGCGTCACGAGCACTTGTTCTACAGCTCCCGTCACAGCGGGGATCAGCTCAACTTGACCGGCGTGGAGCAGAGCTCCAGTGCTGGCGTTTTTGACAGGACTGGCTTTCCAGGCAACCTTTCTTTTGTCCGTATGAAAGTAATCGCCACCCGGCTCGCCGGCCACTGCGTCGGCCCATTCCAGCACGTAAGTCTCGTAATAATGCCAGAAAGGGGATTGCGGCGGGAACAATACACGATACATCATTTGAAATTGCAATTGAAATAAGTTCGCAAGCGGAAGCTTGTCCTTATGGGTCCCTTTAGTAGAATCCATAATGTCATCTACCACAAAGTAATAGAGCATGACGAAAACGTTAGCTAAGCTCAACCTTTTGACCACGTCAGTCGGCAGCTGAGTTACTTCCTGCATCCAATAGGGAAGCAGATAGCAGATGTAATTTTTCGTGCTCTCTTGCTGCCGCAAATCAAATTTAGCGAAGTAGGCTAGTCCGTGATGATTCAGCGGTTCCGGAAATGTGCGAATAAGATGTTCCGCTTCTCCGAATACCTCATCCATACTCTCTTTATGAGCAGAAAACCAATCCATAGGTCATATTCCCCTTTATTGGTATAATTTTGAAACAAGCGTAGCATGAATGCGGCGCGGAGACAATTCCTTTTTAAACCCGGTCGTATCAACGTTTAGCAACATTTATGAACTTATCTGACTATTCGCATTGACAGTAAGGTTATTTTTATATACATTTGAAGCAAATCGATTGTTCGCAATATGAATGAGAAAGGAAGTCGATGGTATGAGCACCAATGAAGAATTATTAAAACTTGATAATCAGCTCTGCTTCAGTTTATACGCCAGTTCAAGAGCTATTACACGGATGTATCGTCCTTTTCTGGAAGACTTGGGAATTACTTATCCGCAGTATTTGGTGCTGCTCGTTCTGTGGGATCAAAAAGAGAGCACCGTCAAGGAGCTCAGCGAGAAGCTGGATCTGGATTCAGGCACGTTGACGCCGATGCTCAAACGGATGGAGACTCAGAAGTTGGTGGAGCGGAAAAGGTCTATCGAAGATGAGCGTGTTGTGAACATTGTGATTACGGAAACGGGACTTGCGCTTTATGAAAAAGCATTTTGCATCCCACAGACGCTGCTTGAATCCAGTGGGTTGTCCCTGGAAGAAATTCATAATTTCAATGTACAGTTGAAACGTATCATTAACAGTGTAAACGCATCAACGAAATGAGAAGCCGAATGGCGATAAGGGATTGGAGTTTGGAGCATGCCTAGATTAACGTTCAGAGGAGTAACGATCGAACAAGTTTGTGGAATGAGTGAGAGCTTAGTTGAGCAGCTTGCGGCGATCTGCGAGTGTGACAGCGATAATTTTACGTTAGAGTGTGTCCAGCATGCAGCTATATTCGGCGGTAAAATCGTGCCCGCCTACCCGTTTGTTGAAGTCGCCTGGTTTGAAAGAGGGGACGAGATCAGGGATGCCGTCGCTGCGGCAGTTACGACCCATGTCCTTGGGCTTGGCTTGCCTGAGGTTGAAGTTGCTTTTACGACCTACAGCAAGGATGCGTACTACAGCAACGGAACTTCATTTAAGTGAGGAACAGAAATGAGTTATTTTATTTATATTCTAATTAATAATATTGTGCCCATTTCGATCATGATCGCGATTGGCGCAGTCATGTATCGTGCCTTTCATCTTGATATTAAAACGTTATCCAAGCTCAATTTCTATGTGTTTTCTCCTGCAATCGTTTTCGTCAAACTGTATGAGTCTGAAATGAACCTGAATGTCATTCTGCAAGTCCTTTTGTTTTTCGCTTTGTTTTTCAGCCTTCTGTTTGCAGTGATTGAGATCTATATACGCATTAAGAAAATGAAGCGGGGCATGCGGATCGCCATGCGAAACAGCGTTATTTTCTATAATAGCGCCAACTACGCGCTGCCGCTTAATCAAACCGTATTCGGCGGGAATGCCTATACGCTTTCCATCCAAATTATTATCATGATTATGCAAAATTTGATCCCTAACACGTACGGCATTTACACGTTAAATGCCCACAAATCAACCTGGAAGGCAACGATGAAGACGATCTTGTCTTTACCTGTTATTTATGCCATTCCGGTTGCTCTATTGCTGAGATACTTCCATTTGCCCGTCCCGTCGTCCATTCATCTGCCGCTGACGTATATATCCAATGCCTTCATGGCAACTGCGCTCTTAACACTTGGCGTACAGCTTGGCGGGATGAAGTGGGAATTTCACTTCTCGAATGTGGCTGTTTCGAATATTTTACGGCTGATTGCGGGGCCATTGCTCGGATTTTTGGTCGTGTGGATGCTCGGAATCAATGGTCTGACCGCACAGGCGCTAGTTCTTTCATGTGCTGTGCCGACCTCTCTTAGCAGTGTGCTGCTGGCGATTGAGTATGAGAATGAACCGGAGTTTTCTTCACAGGCCGTGTTTACCTCGACTTTGTTTAGTATGTTTACTATTCCTGTTGTCATTTATTTTACGGGTTTTCTGTGAACATTCTTGGTCATACTGAATGATGCAGGAATTTCGACATTTTCCGGCGAATTGGTAAGTACATTTTACTAATTTAAAGGGGGCAGTTTTTGATGAAGTACCAATTTTGCCAGTATGTTACGATTGTGGACATGAATGAAGAAATTTTATCCGAGGTATTGTTTGAGCACGGGGAGTTCGAGTCTAACGCACTTTCCATCGGTTCTTCCGTTCTGATTTATCAGTTGGGACTCAAGCAATTCGAGGTCGTTTATGACAAAAGAGAAGGCAAAATAGCCCGCAATAAAATTGTAGATATTGAGATCGATTTAATTACACATCCGACAGTCACCAAGGTTTACCTGGAGCCAGTACGACTGATCGTTGGACAGCATGATATCGGTGAAGTAGAATAAATTTAAGCTTTAATGAAGGGAAGTTTGGAAACGATGATGAAACTTTTTGTGCTGATCGGCAGCTTGAACGCGTTTCTTTCTGTTGCATTGGGCGCTTTCGGGGCACATATCTTGAAACAAAAATTAACGCCTGACAAACTAGAGGTTTTTCAAACCGGTGTGCATTATCACATGATTCATGCGGTCGCGTTAATCGCCATTGCCATTTTGTCAGACAAGCTTGGGAACACTTCGATGGTGAATGCTTCCGGATGGGCGATTTTTATCGGAATCATCTTATTCTCGGGCAGCTTATATGCGCTTAGTTTGACAGGAATCAAATTTTTTGGACCGATTACACCGCTTGGCGGCTTGAGTTTCTTAGTGGGATGGATTCTGCTAGCGATTGCCGCTCTAAAATAATAAAATTGGAAAGAGTCAGGAAATTCCGACTCTTTTTTCTTTATTTTGTGCCCTATTTGCAGGAAAAGCTCGACTTATGTAGAAAGTAGTAGTTAACGCAAATGGTTTTAAACTACATATTGATTTTCCCATAGGTGTCGGATGAATCACACAAGGAAACAAGTGAAGTGCGGGCTTGTTTCTTTCATTGCGGCAAATTCGTTATGAAGATTAAGCGGGAGAAGGAACGGTAGTCCGTGCGACGCTTCCTATTACCTAGAGTGAGATCGTAAGAGGAGGCAAATTTGTGAAAAACCGGCTCTATATTGGCGGATATTTGATTGTCGCCATATTCGTAAGCCTTTACGTAAAGCCGTATGCTGTATGGATATGCGTTCTAGCCGCCCTGCCGCTGTTTATTCAGCTGTTGAGAAAAGAAAGGGACGTACAGCACTTATCAAAATCAGCTCAGCAGCATCACTCCTATCAGCATGTGCTGGATTCCTTATTTGAGCATAATCCGAATGCGATTGGCATTTTTGACCAAGAAGGGACGTTCATCCGGATTAATGCAGCGGCAGAAACTATCCTCGGATATTCGGCATCGGAATTGCTGGAGAAACGTTTCAGCCACTTTGTAACGCAAGAGCAATATGAGCTGACGATCAACCAACTTCAACTGGCAACGGATGGAGAACCGCTTACCTTTGAAACTTCTGTGTCTCATAAAAGCGGTTATCGGGTTGACTTGCATGCAACAGCCGTTCCCGTTCAACTGAGCACGGATGCCATGGGCTTTATCCTCATTTGCCAGGATATTACAGAACGTAAGCGCAGCGATGAACAAGTCCGCTATATGGCATATTACGATGACATGACGGGGCTGCCGAATCGGCGTATGTTTAGGGACCACCTGAATGAGCGATTGAGCCTGGCCAGATCAGCGGGGCAGCAGGTCGCCGTCTTTTATCTGGATATCGATAGGTTCAAATTAGTCAACGATAGTTTCGGATACGATTACGGCAACATGATGCTACTGCAGCTTGCTGAACGATTCACAAGATGCATTACCGAAAATGATTATTTGGCACGGACCGAAGGCGATGAGTTTGCTTTTTTCTATACGAATGTCGCTGACTCCAATGATGTCATTGCTGTAATCGCAGAGATTAATCGCGTTCTGGAGAAACCATTTGTTCTTGAGCAATACGAGCTGCATGTTACAGCAAGTATTGGTGTCGCCATCTCTACGGCAGATGAGGAAGATGCGGATACACTGATGAAGTATGCCGATATCGCACTCGCCAGAGCGAAAGAGAAAGGGCGCAACGACTTCCAGATTTTCAACGCGGATATGAAATCCGTATCCATCAATCGTCTCAAGTTGGAGAATGAACTCCGCAGAGCGATCGCCTTGGAGGAGTTTGTTTTATTCTATCAACCACAGGTTGATATTGAGACGGGACGCATTGTCGGTGTAGAGGCGTTGATTCGCTGGAATCACCCGGAGAAAGGGCTGATCTCGCCGAACTATTTCATATCCTTTGCAGAAGAGTCCGGTTTGATCGTACCGATCGGAGAATGGGTGCTGCGCGCGGCATGCAAGCAAAATAAAGCCTGGCAAAATCAAGGCTTCTCCCCGATGCCGATTTCCGTGAATTTATCCATGCGGCAGTTTTTCCAGCACAATCTGAAAGGCAAGATCTCTCATGTGTTGGAGCAAACGGGGCTAGATCCGCAGTATTTGGAACTTGAAATTACGGAAAGCATGACCATGGACGTCGATCACGCGATTCAATCTCTGCTTGAGCTCAAGGAGCTGGGGGTTCACGTGAGCATTGATGATTTCGGGACCGGCTATAGTTCCTTATATTATTTGAAAAAGTTCCCGATTGATAAGTTGAAAATAGATCGTTCCTTTGTCCGTGACATTATGGTGGATCCCAACGACGCAGCCATCGTAACAACGATTATCGCCATGACGCGCCATCTGAATTTGAAAGTCATTGCGGAAGGTGTAGAAACGGAAGAGCAGCTGCACTTCTTGCATCAGAACCGCTGCAACGAAGTACAGGGCTATTGGTTCAGCCCGCCTGTGAACGCCGTCCAGCTGGAGAATATGCTAAGCCATGGCGTGCATGCCGCGGCTTCGGGTTAAGTAAAAGAGGATGTCCCTGGTCGGTCAGGGAACATCCTCTTTGTTTAGAAAGCGACGTAATCGTCGATTTCATTTAGTTTAAATGAGTAAACCTTCTTCTCATCCACATGATACACGGCAACGTTTTGATTGCTGCTGTCATAATTCAAAATCCGGCAGGGAAGATTGAGCTTAATGCCCTGACCTTTGATAACGGTTAGCCGAATCAATGTGTTGTTAGCTTTGAAGCCTTCTAGCTGTGTGATAATGTGATCGGCCGCTCCGCTTGGCGCTGTCGACGTCATCGTTGGCGCGGGAGTTGCAGGCGGGGGAGAAGTTACTGCCTTTTTGCCAGTATATGAAGGAGGCGTGCTCTCTTTGTTCGTTGTATTCATTTCAATTAGCTTACCGAGCTCGATGCCCTTGAGGATTTGGTAATCTTTGACTGTCTGTGCGTTAAGAAGATGTAGGAGCTTTTCCATCGCAAGACCATTTGTAGCCTCTTCAATTAAAATTTCTACAGTGAATAAGTGACCTGTGTGGTTCTGTTTACCTTGACTCATATGGCCTCCTTGCAGCCTAGAAATTGCTCATATCCTAACTATATCATGTTATGATATCCAAATATAGATTGGTTTTTCATTCGTACAATTTTTTGTATACAAAAAGAGGAGGAACCTATGTCAAACAAAACGAATGCCTGCCGAATCCTCGATTCGCTCCAAATTGCTTATTCGCTACACGAATATGAGTGGGATGAGGATCAGTTGGACGCCACTACCGTTGCTGCTAAAGTGGAGCTTCAACCTAGTCAGCTGTACAAAACGCTCATCTTAAAAGGGGACAAAACAGGTGTCCTCGCAGCCTGCATTCCCGGCGACCAGGAACTGAACTTGAAGAGTCTCGCTTCCGTAAGCGGGAATAAAAAAATTGAAATGGTGGCTGTCAAAGACATCCAATCCCTTACAGGCTACATACGAGGCGGCGTTTCTCCGCTGGGGATGAAGAAGAAGTACCCCTTTTACCTGCATGCGACTGTGGAGTCCATGGAGCTGGTTAGCATCAGCGGCGGCCGCCGGGGGTTGCAGATATTTCTGCGGGGGGAAGATTTGGTGACCGCCTCTGAGGGGCGGTTGGTGGATATTGCTTATTAGACAGAGGGACTCGAGGTTGCTCGAGAGTCTATGGGGCAGAGGCCATGTGCCGGCGAGGCTACTTGCAGCCAGATTTCGCGGTCGTTGGCTTGTGGGAGAGCTAGCGACAGCGGTGTCGGAGCTAGTGAACGCGTTAACGGAACTCACCGCCGCGGCTCGTGGAGAACTAACCGACTGCAGAGCCGTTATTCTCCGAAAATGGCCCTCTTCGCAGATCTAACGGACTCCAGGGCCGTTATTTGCCCCAAATCAGCCTGAATTTCATGGGAATCGCGCAAATAGCTACGTTGGAGTCCGTTAGAAATTCGGACGTCTGTTTTTTTTGCCGCATAAGGTCTCCTCAGTCCGTTAGCAGCCCAATAAGCGTTGCGCAACTACGTAAAACGCAAATCACCGCGTCACTCCTCCACGCTTGTTTATCGCTAACGGACCCCACAGCCGTTATTCCGCGGAAATAGTGTCTCTTCCAAATCCAACGGACTCAAGAGGCGTTAATTAATCAAAAAGTAGCTAAATTTCATGCTTTTCATGAGAATAGCAGCTGTGGTGTCCGTTAGAATTTGAAAATGGCCTATTTTCTCCGAATAAGGGCCGCTCGGTCCGTAAGGTTTTCGTACGACGCATCCCGAGCTCGTCCTGAGGATATAGCTTCTTTAAACAAAGGGCTCGAGGTAACTCGGGGCTTGTCGTCGGAGTTTGTGTTGAGAACTAACGGACCACAGAGCCGTTATTCTCGAAAAATGACCCTCTTCACAAATCTAACGGACTCCAGAGCCGTTATTTGATCAATAAGCAGCGAAATTTCATGCTTTTCATGAGAATAGCAGCTGTGGAGTCCGTTAGAATTTGAAAATGTCCTATTTCTCCGAATAAGGGCCGCTCGGTCCGTAAAGTTCTCGTACGGCGCAAATCCGAGCTCGTCCTGGCCTCTCGGTCCAAAAGCACCTCGAAGTTCCACTTAGTCCGTAAGCACCTCGAACTACCCAAAAATTCTTTTTCCACCAAACATCACACCGTACTAGCCGCACGCGCATATACTACCGTAAGACTGCAAAGAGGAGCTGTGCAGAGCATGATGCGCGTTGAACCTATTCTCCTTGAGGGACATACTGCAATTGCGATAGAGGTTAAATTGCCCAAGACGACGCTGCTGGTAGTAACGACAGATAAAGGATACATTATGTGCGGCGCGTTAGACGTTGCACTGCTCAACGAGCGTTTGAGCGAACGCAACATTGTCGCGGCAAGAGCTACTGGCGTTCGCACGATTGAGGAGCTTCTGGAAGCTCCGCTTGAATCGGTGACGTACACGGCGGAAGATCTGGGCATTTATGCTGGCATGACGGGAAGGGAAGCCATTTTAAAAATGATGTAAGGGTCTGCATTCGGCGACGGCAACTTACGGAAATAGAACGCTTCGGATCAGCAGATCCGGGCGTTTTTCTATTTATTTTTCTATTTTTTATCAGCAAATGGAACAAAGGCTGTCCGTTTTCATTGTGCAAAAAAACAAAAATCAAAGAGAAAGGCAATTACCTGCAATTTCCTGAGTATTTTTCTAAACACAGGCGTTGTCATTTTATTGACCAGATGTTAAAATATGATTCGTTCCATACATAGCACGGGGGGAATTTTAATGAAAAAAATATCATTTCTTGTTTTAACAGCAGCTCTAGTTATCGGATTAACAGGTTGTGGAGCTAAAGATAGCGGCGCCGGCGGCACGAAGATCAAGTTTGCAACAGATGCTGCTTATGCACCAATGGAATACATGGACAAAGACAAAATGACCGGGTTTGACGTCGATTTTCTTGCAGAAGTTATGAAAGAAGCAGGACTATCCTATGAACTAACGAATACAGGTTGGGATACCATGCTTACAAGTGTTAAACAAGGTAAAGAGTATCAAGCTGGTATTTCCAGCGTTTCAATCACGGATGAGCGTAAGCAGTCTTATGACTACTCCGTCCCGTATTTCGAATCAACCAACATGATTCTGGTCAAAGAAGGCAGCCCGATCAAAAGCGCGACTGACCTGAAAGACAAGAAGGTGGCTGTTCAAATCTCCACAACAGCTGATACGCTTATGAGCAAAATCATGGGTGATAAAAATCCATCCTTGAAACGTCTTGATAACAACACGCTTGCACTGATGGAGCTTGAAAATAACGGGGTAGACGCAGTTGTTGCGGATATCGCCATCGTTCGTGAATATGTGAAAAATAACCCGAACAAAAAATTAGTCGCGATTCCCGATCCTAAGAACTTTGAGTCCGAATACTATGGCATCCTGCTTCCAAAAGGCAGTGAGCTGAAAGCGAAACTTGACCCGGCAATCAAAAAAGTGATTGAAAACGGGGCTTATGCAAAAGTGTACAAAAAATGGTTTGGTCAAGATCCTGACACGAAAAAATTGCTTGAACAAAAATAAGAAGAGAAGCAGCATGCGTGACTTCAACCTTACGCATGCTGTTGTTCTGTTATCGGCATAATAAGGTAAGAAAGGAAGTGTGGAATGGAGTTTCGTTTTGATATTATTATTGAATATTTACCGCTTTTATTAAAAGGTACGCTCTGGACCATTGGGATATCCATTCTGTCCATTTGTTTCGGCTCCGTGCTGGGGCTGGCAGTTGGATTAGGCAAAATGTCTCACCGTGGCTACTTAAGATGGCCAACCAGCATCTACGTGAATTTTTTCCGCGGCACACCGCTGTTGGTGCAAATTTTGCTCGTTCATTTCGGGGTCGTTCCCTTATTTTTAGGTACAACCAATGCCATCATTGCTTCTATTGTTGCTTTATCTTTGAACTCCGCAGGATATATGGCCGAAATTTTCAGAGCAGGTATTCAGTCCATCGATAAAGGCCAGACAGAAGCCGCGCATTCGCTAGGTATGACACATTATCAAACGATGAAAAAGGTCATTTTGCCGCAAGCGATCAAGCGGATGATTCCTCCATTTGGAAATGAGTTTATCGTATTAATCAAGGATTCCTCCCTGTTTGCAATTATTGCTGCACCGGAATTGATGTATTGGTCTAATGCGATGCGCAGCCAATATTTCGCTGTGTGGGAGCCGTATTTGACGGCAGCATTGATTTATTTCATCCTCACTTATTCTCTAAGCAAGCTGCTTAGCTATGTGGAAAGGAGAGTGTAGAGATATGACCGCAATGATTGAAGTTAGAAATCTTCAAAAAGCTTTCGGCAATAACGTTGTTTTGCGGGATATTTCCGCAGATATTCAGCACCAAGAGGTTTTGGTCGTGATTGGTCCTTCGGGATCGGGGAAGTCGACGTTTCTGCGTTGTCTGAACCTTTTGGAGCAGCCTAATGGCGGTTCTATCAAGGTTGAGGGCAAGAACATCATGGACCCGACGAATAAAATCAATGAGATCCGCATGGAGCTCGGCATGGTGTTCCAGCGTTTTCATTTGTTCCCGCATATGAAAGTTATTGATAATATTATGCTGGCGCCGATTCAAGTACGTAAATGGCCGGAGGATAAAGCGCGTAAAAAAGCGTTGGAGCTTCTAACGAAAGTTGGGCTCGCTGATAAAGCTGATGCTTATCCCGATTCGCTTTCCGGAGGTCAAGCGCAACGTGTTGCGATTGCTCGCGCACTTGCGATGGAGCCGAAGATTATGCTGTTCGACGAGCCGACATCAGCGCTGGATCCCGAAATGGTCGGAGAGGTGCTGGCCGTTATGAAACAGCTGGCGAAGGAAGGGATGACGATGGTTGTCGTGACCCATGAAATGGGCTTCGCCCGCGAGGTCGGCGACCGCGTTATGTTTATGGAGCAAGGCGTCATTGTAGAAGAAGGCAATCCGAAGCAAATTTTTGAAAACCCGCAACAAGAGCGGACGAAGTCGTTTTTGTCCAAAGTGCTTTAGTACGGTGAATAAGAATAGTAGAAGCAGGAAAGAGGAGCTATTACATTGGGGCAGAAATGACCTGATGGGTGGCTCTTTTTTCTGTCTATCTTTTTGGCAAAAAATAGATTTATAATGTGTAAAGGCTTACATTTAGAAGGAGATCCAAGATTTAGGAATGAAAATGAGGTGCTAACTTTGACGATGCAGGTAGAACAGCTGCCAATGGTGCAAGCTGTCGGTGTTACGCGAGTGTTTGGAAAAGGATCTGGAGCGGTCCACGCATTGCGGGGAGCTCATCTCAGCATTCCCAAAGGCAATCTCGTGGCCTTGCGCGGAAGATCAGGGTCCGGCAAGACAACGCTGCTCAATATTCTCGGGGCACTCGACCATCCTTCGGAAGGCGCCGTTTATTTGGAAGGTCTGGAGATCAGCAGCCTATCCGAGGCCAAGCGCAATGAAGTCAGACGGAAGCAGATCGGTCTTATTTTTCAATCTTTTGCCTTAGTTCCTTATATGTCCGCGTACGAGAATGTTGAATTTGGTTTGCGCATTTCGGGTATTCCTCCCAAGCATTATAAACAATTAGC
This sequence comes from Paenibacillus anseongensis, assembly GCF_009757995.1. Taxonomy (NCBI): domain Bacteria; kingdom Bacillati; phylum Bacillota; class Bacilli; order Caryophanales; family Paenibacillaceae; genus Paenibacillus; species Paenibacillus anseongensis. Next base: position 414,516 of record NZ_WSEM01000020.1, on the reverse strand, counting down.
GGAAGAAGCACTGGATTTCGTCGGTTTGAAAATGAGAATGAAGCATCGTCCTTATGAACTTTCTGGCGGCGAGCAGCAGCGGGTTGCGATTGCCAGAGCGATTGCTCACAAACCCAAGTTGATTTTGGCCGATGAGCCTACAGCGGAGTTAGACAGCAGAATGGGGCTTCAAGTGCTGAAATTGTTCAAAGATTTGGTGCAAGAAGGAATGACCATTATTTTGACCACGCATGATCTCGCAATTATGGAAATTGTAGATAAAGTGTATGCATTGGAGGATGGTACCATTGTCGATGAAGGTTAATCCATTTGCGTCTAAGCTCGTTCTGATCACGGGAGTTGTGCTAGTCCTGGCAGGGTGTTCCCTATTGCCCAAAGAAGAGGAGGCGCTGAAGCCGCCATTAGTCAAACCGGTGAAAGAAAACTTTGATCTTTATGAAGTGAAGAAAGGCAACATTACGAAAAAAGCGGTTTTTATGGGGACGTTCAAGTCTAGCCAAACGAGCAATTATTATTTTAAAGAGTCTGACCATCACTTATCTGGTTTGCGCGTCAAATTAGGCGATGTGGTCAAGCCGGGCGATGTGCTTGCTGAGCTGGAGCAGGGGGATCTGGTAACGCGGATTGCGCTGCAGAAACTAAGTTTGGAGAAAGCCCAGATTGCCAGTGTGCAGTCCAGGCAAGCTGATCCTGATCAAACGCTTGCGCTGCGTTTAAAGGATATCGATATTGAAGCTGCGCAGCTGCAATTGACTTCCTTGCAAGATCAGTTGAATAAGACAAGGTTAGTGGCAGAGACCGGTGGCGTTGTCACTTTTGTAACGGATGCACAGCAAGGAAGTGTAGTGGATGCCTTCAATACGCTTGTGGTTCTGTCCGATCCCGAGCATTTGGAGCTCTCTTATGAAGCTACAGACGTTGGAACACTTACGGGAATAGAAGTTGGCATGAACGTAGAAGTCAAACTCGCGAAGTCGGGGAATACGGTACAAGGCAAAGTGCTGCGAACACCTTCAAGCTCGCCGCCAACCGATAACAAGGCACAAGCTGAAAGAAACGCCAAAACGATTATTATCGGGGTTCCTCTAGGTACAGAGGGGGCAGAGATCGGCGCATCCGGCGATATGACGATTGTTGTTGAGCAGCGGGAAAATGTCATCGTAATCCCGAGAAAAGGCCTTCGGACTTATTTGGGCAGAGATTATGTGCAAGTGCTGAATGGAGAGAGCCGAAAAGAAGTTGATGTCGAAAAGGGCCTTGTCACCCCAACGGAAGTTGAAATCCGGACAGGACTTAAGGAAGGCCAAAGTGTCATTTTGGAGAACTAGATCAACTTAGGAGGATTGCAATGGCTTTAATTCTGATGATTCTCCGTAAAATGGTTAAAAATCGTTGGCTCGAGCTGAGTTTATTAGTTGGGCTCATTATTTCCGTAGCTCTTGCAAGCTCGATGCCTATTTATACGCACGCCATTTTACAGCGCATGCTGATTAAAGACTTGGAAGTTCTGCAAGCAGACACCACGCAATATCCGGGGCAAGTGTATGACTACGCGTACTTTGTGAGATCTGAGAAGGATCCGGATGAAGATCGTCTTCTCGCGGAAACGGATGCTTTTTTGACAGAAAAAAGTAAGGCATTTGGCGTTCCTATCCTGCTTTCAACGACCACGCGCAGTACGATGAATTTCAATTTTAAACCGAGTGATCCGAGTAAAGTCGACCCAAGTGTAAAGCGTCTGGGCGAACTGACAACGATGTCGGAGTTAGAAAAGCATATTCGGCTCGTTGACGGTGTTATGCCTTCCGCAGAGCCCGTGAACGGCGTATATGAGGCATGGGTGTTCCCTGAACTGCTAACGGAGATGAAAATTGTACTTGGCAATGAATTAACCATTCAAGACGAGGATTTGAAACAAACGATACGCATTAAACCCGTAGCGGTCATTGATCGCAGCGATTACGCCGATCCTTATTGGACGAATAATATGTATGATTTGCGTTCAAGATTTTTCATTCCTTTTGGATTATTTGAGAAAGAAATTACGAATAACAAAGCGTTTACTAGTCTGTATTGCTTTTGGAATTACGTACTCGATTATCATCAATTAAAGTTGGAAGGGCTGGGAGCTTATACCGCAGCGCATGCACAAATGGAAGGCTACTTAAGCAGTCGGTTCAATTCTTATAAAGCGGAGAACCCTTCGCTTCCTACCTTGAAAGTGTACGGCGAGAAAGAGAAGAAATTAAGAATGATGTTATGGTCGTTGAACGTGCCCGTCAGCATATTGTTAGCCTTTTATTTATTCATGGTGGCCAATTTGATTACAGAGAGGCAGAAAACAGAAATTGCCGTTCTGCGAAGTAGAGGAGCTAGCCGTACACAAATTATATTAGGTTATGTACTGGAGGGAGCATTGCTGGGGGGAATTGCTCTTCTGGTAGGACCAGCCATCGGCATGCAGTTGACCAAAATCTTGGGTGCCTCCAATGGGTTTCTGGAGTTTGTACAGCGCGCTGCTATGGAAGTGAAGCTGAATCAGGAAGCATACCAATATGCTTTGGTCGCTGTGGTGGCATCGGTTTGCATGACGCTCATTCCGGCTGTTATCGCGACGCGCACGACCATTGTCGGCCATAAGCAATCACTTGCGAGGAAAAATAAGCTTTCTTTTGTTCATAAAATATTTCTCGACATTGTCTTACTAGCGGTATCCATTTATTTATTGCAGAGCTTTAATCGAAGGATGTCTGATCTGGTAGCTCTTGGGCTGGATTCCATGGACATGAAGGTCGATCCCCTTCTGTTTGTTGTACCGGCTTTATTCATATTTGCAATGGGCTTGTTCCTCCTGCGGATTTATCCGTGGGTGATTCAACTGATCTATACGGTGGGGCGCAAATGGTGGCCGCCATATCTGTATTCGACACTCCTTCAGGTAGGCAGGTCTACTACCCAGTACCAATTTATCATGCTGTTTATTGTGATGACATTGGCCACCGGCTTGTTTAGTGCAAGCGCAGCCCGGACGATGAACAAAAACATCGAAGAGAAGATCCGCTATACGAATGGGAGCGATATTGTTTTGCAGACGCCATGGGATAACGACGCTCCACCGCCACAGTCTGGCCCTTCTGGACCTGAGGGTGATGCGAGTTCTCCTGCTAATGAAGTTACCGTGAAAAAAAGAGTGCAATATACAGAGCCGCCGTTTCTCCCATTTACCCAACTGACGGGTGTAGAATCTGCTGCTCGTGTTTTTCAGAAGAAAGATGCTTACCTCTCAATCGGCAAAGAAACAAAGCGGACAACGCTGATGGGTATCGATACGGATGAATTCGGCCAAACCGCCTGGCTACGCGATCAATTGCTGGATCATCACTTCTACGATTATTTGAATTTGCTCGCGGGGGATTCCAAGGCTGTGCTTATTTCCAGGTCCATCGCCGAAGAAACAGGAGCCAAAGTAGGCGATACGGTGAATATTGGCTGGGGGGATGTAAGAGGAACCTCATCCATCGTCTATGGAATTATCGACTACTGGCCAAGCTGGAACCCTAATCCGATACTGACGGCTCCGTCGAGTAGCGGGAGCACGTCAGGCACGACGAAGAAGACGAAAGTGGATGCGCCTAAGCTTGTCGTGGGACATCTTTCTTACTTCCAAAATAATTTGGCTGTTGAGCCGTATGAGGTATGGCTTAAGCTGAAACCTGACATGACCAGTCAAGCTTTGTATGAAGCGCTAGAGCTTAAGAGTATCAAGATTACCAGCTTGGTTGATACGAAACAGATGTTAGTCCGTTCCAAAAACGATCCCTTTCAACTGGCCGTGAACGGCGTTATGACGCTTGGCTTCTTGATTGCGATCGGCATCAGCTTCATGGGATTCCTTTTATACTGGGTGCTCTCCTTATCCGGTCGAATTCTACAATTTGGCGTGCTTCGCGCGATGGGAATTTCTTATGCGCAATTAATCGGGATGCTGGTTGCCGAGCAGCTCTTAACCTCCGGCGCAGCCGTCCTGATTGGGATGATCACAGGGAATACGGCCAGCCGTTTATTTGTTCCCTTGTTCCAATTAACGTTTGACTCATCGAGTCAAGTGCCGCCTTTTCAAGTGAGTTTCGATCCTAACGATCAGCTGCATTTATACGTCATTGTTTTAGTGATGATAGGGATTGGACTGCTGCTGCTTGGCGGGATGCTCTCCAGAATTAAGATTCATCAAGCCATTAAGCTTGGGGAGGATTAAGCATGATTCACTGTGAAAATTTGGTTAAAATTTATAAGGCCGCCGATCTTGAAGTTGTCGCTTTGCAAGGGCTTGACCTCCACGTTGAGGAAGGGGAACTGATGGCGATTATCGGAAACAGCGGCAGCGGGAAATCGACGTTGTTGAATATGCTGGGAGGGCTGGATCGGCCCTCAGCTGGTAATCTCCATGTAGATGGGAAGGATTTGCTGAAGTTTAAGGAAGCTGATCTGGTCAAGTATAAAAGGGAAACCGTTGGTTTCGTCTGGCAAAATAATGCGAGAAACCTGATTCCTTATTTGACAGCTTTGGAAAATGTGGAGCTGCCCATCCTTCTCCAAGGGCGACGCAAGCGCCACCGTGCTTTGGAGTTGCTGGAAGCTGTAGGTTTGAGCCATCGTAGAAGCAATAAGCTTAATGAGCTCTCTGGCGGGGAGCAGCAGCGTGTCGCTATTGCGATTGCGCTTGCGAATCAGCCCAGGCTCCTGCTGGCGGATGAACCCACGGGATCTGTTGATACGAAAATGGCGAATCAAATTCTTGATCTATTTCGTGAGCTGAACCGCAGCTTTGGATTAACTGTTGTGATTGTTACGCATGACCCGCTTTTGGCCAAGAAGGTGGACCGGGTGGTTGCCATTCGGGACGGCAAAACGTCCTCGGAGATTCTAAGGCGTAAATCCTATCAAGAGGAATTGCTGGAGCTTGAGCAGGGTATCCTGGCTGCTGAAGAGGATTCCCATGTGGAATATGCCGTTGTTGATAAAGCGGGCAGACTGCAAATTCCGGCCAATTTTCTCGACTCGATTGGAGCTTCACGCACGAATAAGGTGCGCGTTGCTATGGAGGATGGACGGATCGTCCTGTTACCGCCAGACAAGACATAGGGGGAATGGAAGGAATACCTTCTTTACTATGAAACAAGTATAGAAAAAAATGCCGATATGGTATATTGACTATGACTAGATATTTCCATTAGAATGAATACATAGTATTCCAGTAGGAATTATCGAGTTAATATCTGCGAATCCATCGACCATCCAAGGAGGCATGTGCAATGTCAGGTTCAAAACGCCAGTACTTACCGGAAACACTAGCTATTCATGCAGGTCAAGAGATCGATCCTGCAACCAATTCAAGAGCTGTTCCGATTTATCAAACAACGTCTTACACTTTTAACGATACGGACCACGCCGCCAATTTATTTGCGCTCAAAGAGTTTGGTAATATTTATACGCGAATTATGAATCCAACGACCGATGTTTTTGAAAAACGGATTGCTGCACTGGAAGGTGCTCCAGCGGCTCTTGCCGTAGCGTCCGGGCAGGCTGCTATTACGTTTGCCATTTTGAACATCGCGGGAGCCGGCGATGAGATCGTATCCGCAGCTTCCTTGTATGGCGGAACTTATAATTTATTTTCAAATACACTAGCTAAGCTGGGAATTAACGTTAAGTTCGTTGACCCAAGCAATCCTGAAAATTTCCGCAGCGCTATTACGGATAAAACAAAAGCAGTTTACGCCGAGTCAATCGGCAATCCCAAAGGAGATATCCTTGATATCGAAGCTGTGGCGGCTATTGCACATGAGAATGGCATTCCATTGATTGTCGATAATACATTCCCAAGTCCTTACCTCCTAAGACCCATCGAGCACGGTGCTGACATTGTCGTTCACTCGGCAACGAAATTTATTGGCGGCCACGGAACGACGATCGGCGGCGTCATTGTTGACGGCGGCAAGTTCGATTGGGTAGCGAGCGGCAAATTCCCGGGCCTGACGAAGCCTGATCCAAGCTATAACGGTGTTGTCTACACAGATGCGGTAGGGCCAATTGCTTATATTATCAAAGCAAGAGTTCAGCTGCTTCGCGACTTAGGTGCCTCACTGTCACCAAACAGCGCGTTCTTGCTCCTGCAAGGACTGGAGACCCTGCATTTGCGTCTGGAACGCCATAGCTCGAATGCCTTGAAAGTGGCTCAATATTTGGAGTCTCATGATGCTGTAGAGTCGGTAAGCTATTCAGGGCTGGAAAGCCATCCTTCCCATCCGCTTGCCCAGAAGTATTTGCCTAAAGGTCAAGGGGCTATCTTGAGCTTTGAGATCAAAGGCGGCGTTGATGCGGGTAAGAAGCTGATTCATTCCGTCGAGCTCTTCTCACATTTGGCCAATGTTGGAGATTCCAAATCACTCATTATTCATCCGGCCAGCACGACGCACGCTCAATTGAATGAACAGGAACAAATTTCCGCAGGCGTGACTCCTGGACTTATACGTTTATCCATTGGAACTGAAGCTATTGAAGATATCATCTATGATCTAGAGCAGGCAATTGCCGCAAGTCAGGCTTAGGCAAACGCTGCGAAACAGAAGAAACTTGTAACCAACAACCGTTAGGCATAAAATATGAGAAGGCTGCGATTTAGGCGCAAAACCTAGATGGCAGTCTTTTTACGTTGAAATTCGACTTCATGCAACTTTTACTGGAGATGAGAAGTCTATTTCAAGTGTAAGTTTTTCAATTTCGAGGAGGCATTCACCTGAGCATGAACAAAATGACAACATACTCGCTCGCCCTACTAGTGGTGTTATCCATACTAGCGGGATGCGGCAAAGAGGAAGCTGTACCAAGCACGAGCCCAACTGCCAGCGCGACGACAACGGCTACACCAAATACGGCGACTTCCACAACATCGCCTGTGACAACGGCGACAGCTTCGCCGCAAACAAGTACTAAGCCGGTTCAGAGTCCTTCGGCTTCTCCGAAGGCATCCAGCACACCTTCCAAAAGCGATGGACTTCAAGTCATTGCCAAGCCTGAAAGTGTAACGGTCCTTGTGAATAAACAATTTTCACTTCCTTCAAGTTATGAGCCGACGGATTTGGTCTATCCGGATATCCCTTTTACATTCGCGGAAAAGATTGAAAAACGCAAAATGCGCAGCGTCGCAGCGGAAGCGATTGAAAAGCTGGTTGCAGGCGCGAAAAAGGATGGAATCAACATAGCGGGCGTTTCGGCTTATCGGTCCTATGCCACGCAGAAGTCGCTATTCCAACGTTACGTTCAGAAGGATGGCGAGGAGAAGGCGAAGATGTACAGCGCCGTGCCGGGAACCAGTGAGCATGAAACGGGACTTGCGATCGATGTATCCGGCAGTGATGGGAAATGTGCCGCGGAAGACTGCTTTGGTGGGACCAAAGAAGCGAATTGGCTGGAGAAGCATGTCCAGGAGTACGGATTTGTGATCCGCTATCCTAAGGGAAAAGAGAAAATTACCGGCTACCAATACGAGCCATGGCACATTCGATATGTAGGTGTTGATACGGCCAAGGATATGGTTGCCAAAAAGATGACGATGGAAGAGTACTACAATGCGGTGCCTGTAAGCAAGTAATGTGATGTCGTTATTTTGCACCCTCGTCTGTCGCTAATTCGAAATTTATCAAGCTGCTTAGGCATGTTAAAATGAAGCCAAGTCACTTATTTGGAGGTTAACATGATTAAAGTAGCAATGTTAAGTTTTTGGCACGTGCATGCAAGGGACTATGCAAAACAGGTTACTGAGCACAAAGATACCGAGATTGTAGCGGTGTGGGATGAAATTCCTGAGCGCGGACAAGCAGAAGCGTCGCAGCGTGGTGTTGCCTTTTATACGGATCTTGCTGAGTTACTGGCAAATAAGGATATTGACGGCGTCGTTGTAGACACACCGACAAACATGCACCGTGATGTAATGGTTGCCGCTGCCAAGGCGGGTAAACATATTTTTACGGAGAAAGTTATTGCTCCTACGTTACATGAAGTGAATGAAATTTTGGACGCGGTGAATGAAGCCGGTGTAACTTTGACTGTTTCATTGCCGCGTTTGAATCCAACGTATACATTAGCGGTTCAAGAGATTATTGAGAAGGAACTGCTGGGCCAAATTACTTTGGTGCGCACTCGTCTATCCCACAATGGCGGTATTTCGACAGATGTGAATCCGAAAGGCTGGCTGCCTGAACATTTCTATAATGCTGAACAATGCGGCGGCGGCGCGCTAATCGACCTTGGCTGTCATCCGATGTATTTAACTCGTTTATTCTTGGGTCTTCCTGAATCTGTAAGCGCTTCTTATGGCTACGTGACAGGTAGAGAAGTTGAAGATAATGCTGTAGCTACGCTTCAATATGCGAATGGCGCTCTAGGTATCGTAGAGGCTGGTTTTGTGAACGCTCACTCACCATTCGTGATTGAAGTTCATGGCACAGAAGGCAGCGTGCTGTATTCTGATCATGACGGAAGAGTTCTAGTGCGCACTAGAAAAAATGCTGACGCTGGCTGGACAGCCTATGAGAATGGGCCGAAAGAGAAACCGTCTGCTTTTGATCAATGGGTAGCTCACATTCAAAACGGAACAAAAGCGACTGAAAATATTCAATTGGCTGTGGACTTAACGAAGCTGATGGAGGCTTCCAACCGCTCCGCGGGGTCCAAACAACAAGTACGTATTGATTCTCTAGCTCAGTAATAAATCATCTGCACAGAATGGATGGAGGTTCAGCATGAGTCAGCCCTTTTACTTCGAACCGATGCTTGAAAATCCAACGGCTCTTGATCGTTTGGACTTGCGATTTCGGTGGGGATCTTACGGAATCCGTGTGCTTCGCTGTCATCTGACCTCCTTTCCGGCTGGAACGGTAATCGATTTCCATCATCATTCCGAATTCGAGTTTCATTACATCCCTAGCGGAAAAGGCAAAGTCATCCTGGATGGGGTTACCCATCCTTTGCAAGAAGGGATGCTGTATGTCACAGCTCCGGGTGTTTTGCACCGTCAAGAGGCGGATGAACACGAGAAGATGGATGAGTTGTGCTTGCATGTTGATTTTGTGCGGCTGGAAGGGTCACCGCTGGACGGAGACGCTGGAATCGAATCGCAGGCTTGGGGAGAAGCGTGGGAGATTGCAGAGGCTGATGCTTGCATTAAGCAGCTAAGCGAGCTTCCGCAGCTTCCTGCCTTTGACCGTCAGGAAGCGATGAAATGCTTTCTGGTCGCCTTTGAAGCTTGGCGAGACAACCAGCTCGGCCAATATACGATCATCAAGCAATCGATTATCCAGATGCTGCTCAGAACCATCGGCGCTTACAAAGCGGATCATCAGGGGCTCGATTTGCCGGCACGCGATATGAAAAGCTACCGCTATCAGCTTGCGGTACAGTTCATCGAAGACAACTTCCGGCGTCCGTTGACACTGGAAGGCGTTGCCGAGCGGCTGCAGATCTCCTCGCGGCAGCTTCAGCGCATCTTTAAAGAACAAGCGAACATTTCATTCAGTGAATATTTGGAGCAGGTTCGTTTAAAGCACGTGTGCACAGAGCTGTTGCAGACCACGATGACCTTGGAGAAAATCGCCGAGAAGAGCGGCTTTGCTTCCAGCAATTATTTGCATTATGTTTTCAAAAAAGCGCATGGCGTCACGCCAAACCGGTATCGTGAGCGCCTGCATGGATAAGAAAAAGGCTGTTTCTGCCGTTATCGTAGTTGAGTTCAACTAGGATGCGGCAGGAACAGCCTTTTTTAGTTGGTGAGTCATTAAAGGGCGCGGACGATGCCAGGGCCGGGACCGGGGTCCGAGGTCCGAGGTCTAACATGCGATGCGGCTCGGCGAGGAACTACAGGGTCCTATTTCTGCGAAAGCAGCCCTTTACGCAAGGAAGGGGAACTATAGTCCCTTATTTCAACGGATTGGGCTGAAATCACGCTCAAAACGTTGAAATAAGGACCTGTAGTTCCCCAAGAACTTGAAAACGAACCGATAGGGCAGTAATAGCGCCCTCAGGTTCCGCTATGTGTGCAAAAGAGTGTTAGCTTATTCAAAAAGCTTACGCAAGTTCTCCGCATAAGGAGCACGAACGATGCCTTTTTCCGTAATAATCGCCGTTACATACTCGTTCGGTGTGACATCGAAGGCAGGGTTAAACACTTTCACACCTTGCGGTGCTGTACGTTTGCCGAAGCCTTGCGTGATTTCATCCTCATGGCGTTCTTCAATCGGAATGTCCCCACCCGTAGGTGTGTTCAAATCGATCGTGGAGATCGGGCTCGCCACGTAGAACGGAATCCCGTGCGCTTTCGCCAGGACCGCCACGCTGTACGTGCCGATCTTGTTGGCTACATCGCCGTTAGCCGCTACGCGGTCGGTTCCGACGATGACCGCCTGGATCCAACCCTTGGACATGACCGCGCCGGCCATGTTGTCACAGATCAGCGTCACGTCGACGCCGGCCTGCTGCAGTTCAAAGGCTGTAAGCCGCGCGCCTTGCAGCACGGGCCGAGTCTCATCCGCGAACACTTTCAGGTTCACGCCTTTTTCCTTAGCCAAGTAGAACGGCGCTAGCGCCGTGCCGTACTTGGCTGTCGCCAAACCGCCGGCGTTGCAGTGCGTCAGCACGCCGAAGCCATCCTCGAACAGCGTCAGCGCGTGTTCGCCGATTTGGCGGTTCGTCTCCTCGTCCTCCGCTTGAATCTTCTGCGCTTCGTCGAGAAGCGCTGCCTTGAAAGCATCTGCGCTAACGCCAGCTGCTGCCAAAACACCTGCCTGCGCTCTCATCCGATCGAGCGCCCAGAACAAGTTCACCGCTGTCGGACGAGACGTCGCCAGGTAGTCGGCTTGCTTCTGGACTTCCGCCAGAAGCCCATCAACGGCAGCATCCACGTTACGGATGCCTAAATATACACCATACGCGGCGGCGATTCCGATAGCCGGTGCGCCGCGAACTTTCAAGTGACGAATCGCTTCCCACACCTCGATCGGTGTTTCAAGCGGCAAATACACAATCTCTTCCGGCAGCAAACGTTGATCTAACAGATCAAGCTGCTGGCCATTCCAACGCAAGGATTGCAAGGCACCTTGCGCCTCTACATTTTCTAAGTTAGTCATAGAACAAATCCTCTTTCTACTGCTGATTCTTTGGTGACGATGGCAATGAGCTCATCGATAGAAGTGACTTGACGGTTAGCGCGAATACAGCTTGTGCCGATCGCTAACGCCAAACGCTGAGCGCGTTCTCTAGCGGCGTTATTCTCAATTTTATCAATATCTGCAACATGCGCAAGTCCTACGATACGGCGGACCATTTTTGCCCCGGTGAAGCCAATTGTATCCTGAAGCAGGTTTTTAATGAAATGATCCTGGTAGCCTGGCGTTTGGAAAACACGATCTACACCATGTTCGTTCCACAAGGCGCGGAAATTCGCTTCAAAATGCGTCCATACCTCTTTCACCGTTTTCAACAGATAAGCGCGGAAAGCTTCGCGGCTTTCGTGATCTTGACTCCAGCCTTCCTGTCCGGCGAAGTTGAGAATCAGATTCGCGAGCACAGCCCCGATATCGAAGCCCATTGGCCCGTAATAAGCGAATTCCGGATCGATGACTTTCGTGGAATCCGGTTTGATGAAAATACTTCCGGTGTGCAAATCGCCATGAAGCAGCGCTTGCGCGTTCGTCAAAAATTTCTGGCGAAGAATCGCGACTTCCAAGTGAAGCTCGCTGTCAGCCCAAAGCTGCTCTGCCGCATCGCGGATCTGATCTTCAATGCTATTCGTATCGGCATCGCGGTACGGATCGTCGAAAATCAAATCCTCCGTAATTTTGCAAAGCTCCGGATTGATGAAGCGGCCTTGCTGGATTTTCTTTTCCTGTTGATTTTTGCCCAAATCGGATGTGAAAAACAGGGTGTTTGCCATAAAACGGCCGATATGCTCGGCGAACAGCGGATATTCGTTCCGTTCAATTAAGCCCCTGCGCATAATAATATGATCGCTTAGATCCTCCATGACCGTCAGCGCAAGATCTGCATCATATGCATAAACATGTGGAACAAGATCCGGAACTAATCCTTCTTCGATAATCAGCGCTTCGCTTTCAATACGTGCCCGATCAAGCGTCAACGGCCAGGATTCTCCGACTACCTTGGCATAAGGAAGGGCTTGCTTCAAAATGATGCTTTTTCCTGAAGTCTTTTCTGAGATGCGAAAAACAAGATTTAAGTTGCCGTCGCCGATTTCCTGGCTGGTCAATTCCGATGCCGGCTGGAACAAATCCGGGATTTGACGAGCGTATTCAATCGCTTGAGCTTCACTTAAAGGATGATATGTAGACATGGTTTGCCTCCTAATAAGTCATTGAAATTAATTCCAACTAGTTTACTGTGTATTAATCGTCTTTCCCTAGTATAAGGCAAAAAGGGGCCGCTTGAAATACTCTCCTCGGAAATGTTGCACAAATTACATAAAATAAGTGCAAAGAACGCACAGTAACGTGTACATGCTCTACCGACAACAACAACAAGGAGGCATTTCTTATGGCAACTACGACCTTAACATCAGCTCAATCCATCCAAACCATTCTCAATAAGCAAATTGCCAATTGGGGTTTGCTTTTTGTGAAGCTCCATAACTTCCATTGGTATGTAAAAGGCAATCAATTTTTCACGCTGCACGTCAAATTCGAGGAGCTGTACAATGAAGCGGCTCTGCACATTGATGAACTTGCGGAACGTCTTCTTTCCATTGGCGGCCAACCTGCAGCAACCATGAAAGCCTATATTGAACTATCCTCCTTGAAAGAAGCGCAAGGAACCGAAACAGCAACCAAAATGGTTGAAGCTGTGATCGAAGATTTCACGATTCTCACCCAAGAGTTAAAAGCCGGTATGCAGGCTTGTGAAGAAGTGCAGGACGAAACGACTTCGGACATGCTGTTAGCCATTCAGACTTCGCTGGAAAAACACCGCTGGATGCTGCAATCTTTCCTGGGGTAGGTTCAAATTACCAACCTCTTTACAATTTCTTTAACCTGAAAAAACATGAGCCTAACGATACTTCGTTATACTGGTACCAAATTCGCTTTCGGAGGATCTTATGATGATGAAAATCCTGAATGTGCTGCTGGTAATGGCCGCGTGCTTTTTCTTGTTATTCATGGCTTTCGAGGCGGAGTCTCCCGGGAAGAATCAAGACCCAAATCCGATGAAACAGAATCAAACACAGTTTGCCCGTATACAACAATCGTATTACGCCGAAGATGTAAATAAGTAGACTTAGGGATGGCCTGAGAGCCATCCCTTTCTTTTCGTCCTTCAAGGTGTGTTGTTTTGCTTCTCCAAATTCCTTATAATAAATGGATTATTGGGTGAACAAGGAGTTGGCGTCGGTGGAAAAACCAAAAGCCCTGAAAGAATGGGCTTCGGCTATCAAAGCACTGGAAGACGGCACACAAATTTTTATTATGCGCAAAGGGGGTATTGTTGAAGAAACGAGGGATTTTCAAGTCGAATCGAATGATTTTTTTCTTTATCCTACTTACGAGCACCAGAGAAAAGAGTTACTCAAGGAAAATTATCGCAATGTGATTGACGAAACCTTGGCCCTCTGGAGTGCGCAGGATGATCAAGTCACAATCCGTTCGTATGCCCGGATGATCGAGGATATTGAGATTAATGATGGAGAGCTGCTGAATAAGCTGTATCCCTATCACATTTGGACGGAAAATTTCACGGAAGAAAGATTGAAGTGGAAACGTAAAAATCCGCTGCATCTCATGCTTTTAAGAGTGTATAAACTGACAGAACCTTTACATATTCCAATTGAGGAAGCCTATATCGGCTGTAAATCATGGATTGCGCTTGGGGCCGAAACACCGCCCGAATCCTCGTTGATACCGGTTTTGAGCGATGAGGATTTTGCTGCACAGGTTGCTGAAATCAAGCAAACTTTGTCGTAAGAAAATGGTTGCATTTTCACAGAATGCCCATCTTTTTCAAGCAATTGCCCTTTCTTGATTTGACATAGTAAGTTATAATAGAATTATTCTAATGAGAATCAATGATAATCATTTTTATGATTATTGTTTATCTAGAACATTTAAACATTATGGAGGCTTAATGAAAATGGCAAACTCACCAACATTTACAATAGACGGTCTTAGAGCGAACGTCGAAGGAAAGGAAATTTTGAAAGGGCTGAGCCTTGAGATTAAAGGCGGAGAAGTTCATGCCATCATGGGACCGAACGGTACTGGTAAAAGTACGCTTGCATCCGCGCTGATGGGTCACCCGAAATATGAAGTGACAGAGGGTTCCGTTACTTTAGACGGGGAAGATGTTTTGGAAATGGCGGTTGACGAGAGAGCACGCGCTGGCTTGTTCCTGGCTATGCAGTATCCAAGTGAAATCACTGGCGTAACGAACGCTGACTTCTTGCGCAGTGCAATCAACGTGCGTCGCGGCGAAGGCAACGAGATCTCCCTGATCAAGTTTATCCGCCAAATGGAAGCGAAAATGAAACAGCTTGAAATGAACCCTGAGTTCATGCACCGTTATTTGAACGAAGGTTTCTCCGGCGGTGAGAAAAAACGTAACGAAATCCTGCAAATGCTTTTGCTTGAGCCTAAATTCGTTATTCTTGACGAAATTGACTCCGGTCTGGATATCGATGCTTTGCGTATCGTTGCTGAAGGCGTTAACGCTATGCGCAGTGAAGAACGCGGCTTCTTGATCATTACGCATTACCAACGTTTGCTGAACTATGTTAAACCTGATTTTGTACATGTTATGATGCAAGGTCGCATCGTGAAGTCCGGTGGTCCAGAGCTAGCTGAGCGTCTGGAAGCGGAAGGTTACGATTGGATCAAAGAAGAACTCGGCATCGTGGACGAAACAGTTGGCCAAGACGAGGAAGAATTCAAAATCCCAATGAACACGACTGCGCCGAAGTACTAAAGAGAGGAGAGACTTTGATCTTAGGGTCAAAGGTCCTTATATATTAGGAGGAATACCATGAGTACTCAAACACAACTTTCCATAGATTCTAATGCTGTCATCGAGCTCTCCCGCGGCAAGCAGGAGCCGGAATGGATGACTGCCCTTCGTACAGAAGGGTTGGCATTAGCGAATTCTTTGGAATTACCTACGCTTGAAAAGACAAGAATTGATCGTTGGAGCATTTCCTCCTACGGTTCCTATAAAACGCAAGCCCCTTTGACTTCCCTTGAATCTTTACCGGAAGTTGCCCAAGGTCTGACAAATTCAGATAACCTGATCGTTCAACGCAACTCCGGAGTTGTGTTCAGCCAGGTTTCCGAAGAACTCAAGAAGCAAGGTGTTATTTTCACTGATTTGGAAACGGCGATTCGTGACCATGCCGATCTAGTGAAGCCTTACTTCATGAAAGCTGTCGAAGCGAACGAAAATCAATTGACAGCTTTGCACGCTGCGCTTTGGAACGGTGGTATTTTCATCTACGTGCCAAAAGACGTTCGTGTGGATGTTCCGCTTCAAGCGTTGTTTGTTACGGATGATGCTGAAGCTACATTCGCTCCGCACGTGCTGATCGTTGCAGAGCAATTCAGCTCTGTTTCATACGTGGATAACTTCGTATCCTCCCTATCTGGAGCTGAACTCGTACAAAACGGTATCGTTGAAGTATTTGCGAAGCCGGGTGCACGCGTAAATTACGCATCCGTTCACAACTTTGAAGAGTCCGTTACGGACTTAACATACCGCCGCGCTATCCTGGATAATGATGCTAGCATCGCGTGGGTAGTTGGAGAAATGAACTACGGGAATACCATGTCGGATACGACGTCTATTCTTAAAGGCAAAGGTTCCGACTCCGATGCCAAGGTGATCTGTGTGGGTACGCAAGAGCAGAAGCTTAACTTAACGACACGCGCTGTTCACTGGGGCAAAGCTTCCACGAGCGATATGATTACGCGTGCTGTTATGCGAGATGGCGCAACGGCAATCATCAACGGGATTACGAAGATCGAAAAAGGAGCTCAAGGCTGTAACGGTCAACAAACGGAGAAAGTGTTGATGCTTAGCCCGAAAGCTCGTGGAGACGCGAACCCGATCCTTCTCATCGATGAGGATGATGTTAAAGCAGGCCATGCTGCGAGTGTTGGTCAAGTAAATGCAGAGCAAGTGCATTACCTGATGTCCCGTGGTATTACCAAAGAAGAAGCTCAGCGCTTAATCATTTACGGATTCTTGGCGCCAGTCGTTTCCGAAATTCCGATTAAAAGCGTTGAAGAACAGCTGCAAAGCTTAGTGGAGAGGAAGCTGGGACAATGAAAACAGCCGAGATACGTGAACTTTTTCCCATTCTAAAACAAGAAGTGAACGGTCATCCACTGGTGTATTTGGACAGCGCTGCTACATCCCAGAAGCCCATTCAGGTGATTGAGGCACTCAAGCATTATTATGAATGGGACAATGCGAACGTACATCGCGGTGTTCATACCCTAGGTTCCCGGGCAACAGATGCGTACGAAGGAGCACGAGCGAAAGTCGCTAAGTTCATCGGCGCATCCAGCGAGCAAGAAATTATTTTCACCAGAGGCACGACAACAGCCATCAATATTGTGGCAAGCAGCTACGCCAAAGCGGTATTGCGTGAAGGCGACGAAATCGTTCTTACGCCAATGGAACATCACAGTAATTTGATTCCATGGCAGCAAGCCGCTAAGGCAACAGGCGCCACTTTAAAATATATTCCTTTACAGCCCGACGGATCGATTTCCCTGGCAGATGTAGAGAACACAATTACAGACCGCACCAAGATCGTTTCGGTTGTTTATGTGTCTAACGTGCTGGGGGTTATCAACCCTGTCAAAGAAATCGCCCAAATTGCCCATAAACACGGCGCAAAGATGGTGGTTGACGGCGCACAAAGCACTCCGCATATGAAAGTGGATGTGCAGGATTTGGATTGCGACTTTTATGCGCTTTCCGGACATAAAATGTGTGGACCAACCGGAATTGGGGCATTGTATGGCAAGAAGGCTTTGCTCGAAAACATGGAGCCCGTTGAGTTTGGCGGCGAGATGATCGACCATGTGGATCTGTATGAATCGACATGGAAGGAACTGCCTTGGAAGTTCGAAGGCGGAACGCCAATCATCGGAGGGGCTGTTGCCCTTGGCGCGGCGATTGATTTCCTGCAAGAAGTCGGCATGGACAATATTTTCAAACATGATATTCAGCTCACGAATTATGCGATGGAACGTATGACGCAGATCGAAGATCTGACTGTCTATGGACCAACTAGCAATCGTGCGGGACTTGTTACGTTTAACTTGGGTGATGTTCATCCACATGACGTGGCAACGGTTCTGGATGCAGAGGGAGTAGCTATTCGTGCAGGCCATCACTGCGCTCAGCCTCTGATGAGATGGCTTGAAGTAAGCAGTACGGCTCGTGCCAGCTTTTATCTATACAATACAGAAGAAGATATTGACCGTCTTGTGATGGCCTTACAAAAAACAAAGGAGTACTTCGGCCATGCAATTGGATGATTTATACCGTAGAGTCATTATGGATCACTATAAAACTCCTCGTAACCGGGGGAAATTTGAGTCTGGTGAAGCGGTCACCATCGATCTGAACAATCCAACTTGCGGTGACAAAATTTCACTGCAAATGTTGGTGGAAGACGGTGTCGTGAAACAGGCAAAATTCACAGGTGAAGGCTGTTCGATCTCGCTGTCTTCCGCATCCATGATGACGGATGCCGTCAAAGGCAAAACGATCGAAGAGGCGCTGAAGATGGCCGAAGATTTTTCTGGCCTGATGAAGGGCGAATCTGTTGAATTTGAATATGAAGATATAGAGGCTCTATCCGGGGTGAATAAGTTCCCGGCGCGGATCAAATGCGCAACCCTGGCATGGAATGCACTTCGCAAAGGTATTGAACATACCCAAAAGACCGATAACTAACGCATTTCGCGATCGCATAGAACTTGTTATTGATCTGTAAACCATAACGCTAAGGAGGAAATAACCATGGCAAAACAAATGCCAGATCTCGAAGATTATAAGTATGGTTTCCGAGATGAGCACAAATCTATTTTCCAGTCGGGAAAAGGTTTGACTCGTGAAATCGTTGAAGAAATCTCCAGAATGAAGGGCGAGCCGGATTGGATGCTGGAGTTCCGTCTGAAATCCTTGGAGCAGTTCTTCAAAATGCCAATGCCTCGTTGGGGCGGCAACATGGATGATCTTGATTTTGATGACATCCAGTACTATGTGAAACCGTCCGAGAAACAAGGGAAAACATGGGAAGAAGTTCCGACTGAAATTAAAGAAACATTCGATAAGCTAGGTATTCCGGAAGCCGAGCAAAAGTTCCTTGCCGGCGTTTCCGCGCAATACGAATCCGAAGTTGTTTACCACAGCATGCAAAAGGAACTCGAAGATCAAGGCGTTATCTTCACAGATACGGATACTGCTCTTCGTGAACACCCTGAGCTGTTCAAAAAATACTTCGGTACCATCATCCCGCCTAGCGACAACAAATTCGCTGCTTTGAACAGTGCGGTATGGTCCGGTGGTTCCTTTATCTACGTACCAAAAGGCGTTAAATGTGAAGTTCCGTTACAGGCTTACTTCCGTATTAACTCCGAGAACATGGGTCAATTCGAGCGTACATTGATCATTACGGATGAAGAAAGCTTTGTGCACTACGTAGAAGGCTGTACAGCTCCTATCTACAGCACAAACTCCCTTCACAGTGCGGTTGTTGAGATCGTATGTCTCAAAAACTCCCGTGCTCGTTATACAACGATCCAAAACTGGGCACCAAACATCTACAACCTCGTTACCAAACGTGCAGTTGCAGAAGAAGGCGCTACAATGGAGTGGGTCGATGGTAACATCGGTTCCAAGCTGACTATGAAGTACCCGGCAGTTGTACTCAAAGGCCGCGGCGCGAAAGGGATGGTTCTTTCCATCGCTGTAGCCGGCAAAGGACAACACCAAGATGCAGGGGCGAAAATGACGCATCTGGCTCCGGATACAACATCAACGATCGTATCCAAATCGATCTCCAAACACGGCGGTAAAGTAACATACCGCGGTCTGGCTTCCTTCGGACGCAACTCCCAAGGTTCCAAAGCGAATATCAAATGTGATACGTTGATTCTCGATAACGAGTCAACATCCGATACAATCCCTTACAATGAAATCATGAACGATAACATTACGCTTGAGCATGAAGCTACGGTATCCAAGGTTTCTGAGGACCAATTGTTCTACCTCATGAGCCGTGGTTTGACGGAAGCAGAAGCAACGCAAATGATCGTTATGGGCTTCATTGAGCCATTCACCAAAGAACTTCCAATGGAATATGCCGTGGAAATGAACCGTCTTATCAAGTTCGAGATGGAAGGTTCGATCGGTTAATTTTGACGAAGCGTACCCGATGTATCGGGTACGCTTTTTTTGTGCGTCTGCTTTCCAACAAGCTCCATGCATTTCTAGACGTGACTAACGTATATTTATTTCCCGCAATTCTCACCCTATAGAGGATCATAATGTGTCCCTAAAGGAGAGAAGTGAAGGTATGTGGAAAAGGCTGAAACTTGCAGCAATCGGGAGTATGGCTGTCGTCCTTGCGACAACAACAGCTTGTGGGAAGGATAATGCGGCCCCTAATCACTCAGCACCAACGCCGAACGGAGTGACACAATCAGGTGCAGGCACAGCGATGCCGCACAGCTTGTCGCAAGCAGGTAACGGAATAACGAAATTAGGCAATGACGATGCTGTTTTACCCATTAAAATGATCAACAATGTCAAATATGTAGCAGCCAATCAACTCATTCAAACTTTGAAGTTTCGATCCGAGTGGGAAGCAGGAGCACAGAAGCTGCTAATCGGCGATAATGACGCGAGTTTTGAATTATCGGCCAATTCCAAAAAGGCGATGAAAGACGGAGCAGAAATCCATGTAGGAGAGCCTTTCGTCAAAGAAGGCGATGCCCTCTACTTGCCGGTCTCGGCCATAGCGGACTTATTCCAAGACGAGATGTCGTATGATGTTAGCGGCAATCAATTAAACATACATCCCTCGCACGGTGCTCAGCTTGAGAATGAAGATTCTCCTGACCCTAGCGCGGATATCCCTGAGCTTGCATTTGCAGACGATCCGAATGATCCTTTCAAAGACAACACAACGTATGGAACGAACCCAGCCTCATTGGGAATACAGCTCAACGACGATCTACAAGTGTGGGCATCTTCCGAAGAGAAAGCTATTCCCGTTCTGAAAAATATCAACATTAATGCGTTGATTAGTAAAGGTGAGCAGTACGAAGGGGTTAAATATAAATTTGGCACAGGGCCTTATCCTCAAACCGGAAAATTTGATTGCTCAACGTTTACCCAATACGTGTATGGTAAATACAGCGTTAAACTTCCAAGATTGGCGCGTGAACAAGCAGGTGTGGGGAATTTGGTTAGCCGCAAATCTTTGCGGAAAGGGGATTTGATGTTTTTCTATGTCCCCGGCCGCTTCAAAACAAATAAAAAGGTAGGGCATGTAGGAATCTATATTGGTGGCAAGAGAATGCTCCATGCCTCCCCGGAACCGAAGAACGGCGTTCAGATCAGTAATATCGATAAAGCGTACTGGAAAAAAACATTTCTGCGAGCAAAACGTGTTGTAACTTAAAGCTTTCAAGTCTATCCTTTAGGGGTAGGCTTTTTTTATTTTTGGCTATTATGAAACAAAAGGCTGGTTCATGCGTTTTATCTAATAGGAAGTCATCGATGAAGGAGGAGGAAACCGAATGACAATTACACTTTTCGAAAAATTGGCCGATGGACAGCTTTTGAAAATTAGTGAGCGTCCATGGGATGAAAAGCTGATGCAGGCTTTAGATGCAGCGAATTATGTGCTCATTGGCGGCAAGGAATATGAAATGATTGAAGGAAGACTGAATTTAGATTTGAATGTGTTTGAGCTTCTATTGGTTGCAATTGGTTCTGAAGGGGGAGGGAACAAGCAGTGAAAAGACCGCTCAAGGTATTTTCAGCTTCGATAAGTCTGGTATTAGTCGGACAACTGCTGCTGTTGCCAGTTAATGCCGCGGAGACGCCGGCACCGAACACAGCCTCTTCTAAGCTGGTCGAATGGTCGACCGATGAAGTGAAAGCTTATTTTGACCCAGCCGTTGACTGGAATTTACCTGTTCCTCCGACTGCAGGCACAGCATCGCCATCACCTTCTCCAACACCGACGGCAGGCAGCGGTTCAACAGGAGGCGGCACAGCCCCTATCGTTGTTAATAACTATGGTGGAGGAGGCAGCGGGTTTGGATGGGATGATCTTCTGCTATATCATCTGATTTTCAACAGCCCAAGTCCTTATTCCTCAAGCAGCTGGGGGAGCAGCCACCGTTCTTATTACTATCGTTCTAATACCCCTTATGTGACAAAAACATATCAACCAAGCTCGTTCTCCAATCGATCAACGACCAAAGCACCAACGACATCAAGCGGAACGGGAACCTTTACCACCAATAAGTCATCTTCATCTAACACGAAATCCGGGACTACAGGAAGTACAAAAAGTACAGGTAGTACAGGAAATGTAGGAAGCACAGGGAATACAGGTTCCGTAAGCAGCTCCGGCACGAGCAGCGGCACAACTTCAGGCTCGAAATCGACATCAACTTCAACTGGCAGCATTGGCGGCAAATCGAGCGGTTTCAGCTCCTCTTCCAGCTCAGGGGGTTAACACACTGTGGTATTCGAAGTCATAGGCACGCCAGCTCCGGATAGAGAGCATCGCGTTCAACAACTATATGAGCTTGGCTTCACATGGGCTAATCTGGAAGATGAAGCGTACTGGATTGATCAGTTAGTCCTGATGGAACAATCAACTTATAAAGAGCTAATTCTCGCGGCAAATTTTTTGTGGCGCGTCTTTGATAAAGCTGTTCGTTACGTGAAAGGGAACAGGTTGTTATACCAGCAGCTTTCGATTCCCGAAGTGCTTTGGGATGGACTTGATCGGCTGGAACTGAATGACATAGGGGCTATAAGCCGTTATGCAAGATTTGATTTCACCGTGGATCAGCAGGGCGGAATCAAGCTCTTAGAGCTAAATGCAGACACTCCTACCGGCTATGTGGAAGCAGCAATTGCGACACCATGGTTGTGTGAGCAAAAAGGTTACGCCTCCCCGAACACGGAGATGAAGGACCTGGTGCGTGCTGCATGGGCCATTGAGGCGCCCGATTTCGCAGCATGTATTGCCTATGGTCAGCATGCCGAGGATACAGGAACAATTGAGGCGCTCGTTGCTCATAGCGGGAGAAATATGACGTGTGTCGATTGTCTGGATTTGTGGATTGACGAGGGAATCGTTAAGGTCGGAGAACAACAAAACATTTCCCGTATGTTCGCGCTGTATCCAAAAGAATGGATGGGTGTTGATGACGGGGGAGAGGCGCTCTCTTATGCGATTGAAGAACAATTCATCGAATTGTTTAATCCTTTGCATGCGGTTATCTTGCAATCCAAAGGGCTGCAAGCCATTGTCTGGAGATTACACACGGATAACGCAGCGTTGTTCACCGCGGATGAGCATAAAGCGATAGCTGCTTATATGCTGCCTACCTTTTTTTTACCAGAGTTGTCGGGGAATTATGTGTCCAAATCGATGTTTGGAAGAGAAGGAGGCTCCGTTGAGCTTTACGACGCTGAGGGGGAGCTTGAGGTCAAAGACGAAGTCGGCTTTGATACCAGTGTCTTTTTTAAACGTATCTATCAGCAAAGAGCTGACTTGCCTGAGTTAACTTTTACTCATGGAAATAGGCATTTATTAACGGGGTTGTTTGTATTGAACGGAACACCTTGTGGACTGTTAGGGCGAGCCGGCGGGAAAATTACAGGCAATGCAAGTCAATTTGTACCGATTGGAGTGAAAATACCTTGAAACAAAGACGATTCTGGCTGATGGCGTCAATTGTCCTGGTCGTCATTCTGATGATCTGGGGCATTAGCAGCCTGTTCAATAAGAAGCCTTCTGTCTTAAGCAAACCGGCTGTTGGAAGCTCGGCAGCGACAAATGTTAGCGGCATGAATGGCGATGTACCTTGGGATTATCAGGTGCAGCAAGCAAAAGTCGGGGATTTGCTCGACGGAGATATGGTTTTGCTGCCGAACAACGAGCGCATATCGAATGATCAGAACTTTGCAACCGGTGATCAAATCTATGTGCTTAGCTATATGCAGGCAACGATGACAACGGACAGCCAAGGGAAAAACGATGTGACACTTTCGCAATGGAAACCGATTAAGACGTTCAAAACCAAGGAAGAAGCTGATAAAGATTTGGCAGAACTGAAAGTTGAAATTAAGACGGATGTGAAGCTGATCGGTGTTTATAAAACGGAGCTGGATGGCAAATTCCGCTATTTCGCAGTGGCTGATCTGCCGACAGGGCAAAAGGTGAAACAGCCAATCCCGGAGGATCGTTATGCAAACTTTAAAAACAAGAAGGAAGTTCAGGTTATTTTAGAGGAAGTTCACGATTACAGCAATTATGATCAATCTATGGCGAAGTTCCGGGGGTGGGCAGAATGATAGTATTAAATATTGTGATCAGTTTATTTGTCATAGTCCTGCTGCAATTTGCGGGGATGTATGTCTTTAGTTTAATGACGCCCTACCGCGATATGGAAGAAATAAACAAAGGAAATGTAGCCGTCGGAATTACAATGGGCGGTAAATTTGTAGCAACTGCCATCGTGCTGGCGATTGCCGCATATAGCAATTCATCGATCTGGCACATGAGCTTGTGGTTTGCGGTAGGTTACGTCTGTTTGTTAGCGACTTATTGGGTTTTTGATTGGTTAACGCCTGGCGTGAAGCTATCCGATCAGTTAAAAGACGGCAATGTAGCCGTCGGTACATTGCTGGCTGCCGTCTATATCGGTATTGCACTAGCAATAAGCTCTCTAATCATCTAAAGAGCGGCTAAATTGCAATGGTTGCAATTTCGACGTCTCTAAGCTGCGAAAGATCCAGGAATTGATTATTGATTTTGATTAGCGGACGGAAAAAGTCGGTAGGATTGGTCAATACGATTGTACCGACTCGTCCGTCGCTAAGGGACACTTTTTTCCCAATAAAGTTAGGAATCATGTTGCGAATAAATACCTGCGTGATTTTCGGATCAAGCTGTCCGAAGCTCATCCGGTGAAGCTCCTTAAGAACGAACAAGAGGTCACGCTTATCTTGGTACACGCGCTTGCTGATCATAGCGCTATAAACGTCTGCAACGGCAACAATGAGTGAATAAGTATGTATTTCCGTGTTTTTTTTGCGTAACGGATAGCCATTGCCGTCCAAGCGCTCATGATGTTGTAAAGCTACCAGCGCCAGAGTGTTGTCCTTCAAAGAGTTTTTGATGATTTCGTACCCGTAGATGGTATGTTTTTGAATCTCATTGAACTCGTCATTCGTTAGCTTGCCAGGTTTAGATAAGATTTCCTGTGGAATTTTACACTTTCCTACATCGTGCAAATAGCCGGCTTTGCCAATGGTAAGAGCTTCTTTTTCACTTTTGTTCATCCATTTGGCAATATAGTAGGAGAGCATACCGACTTGTACACTATGCTGAAAAGTGTAATCATCCTGGCTGTTTAAGGAAAGCAGCAAGGAAACGACGTCATTTTCTTCCTCAAAGCTCGCAATTAAGGGATTGAAAGCGGATTCTATCATCTCGTTGGAAAGAACATCCCCGCTTTTAGCAGAGTGGAATATGTCTTTGATGCCAGAAATGCAATCATGAAAAGAATTAATTTGAGCCGGCTTTACTTTCGGTGATTCTGCCGGCTCACTTTCTCTTTCGTTAACCCTCGGCGCAATATCCACATATTCCACATTATGGCGATTAAGCATCAAGATGTCGCCCGCATCAACCACGGTACCTGCTGATAGAAGATGAAGTCCTTTTGTATTGTAGGAATCGGAAATCAGTTTATCACCAACAATTAGTTGAAGTACGTGTATATGCATTGAAATTCCTCTCCCAGTCCTATATTCGTGTAGGTATATTGTAATACTACATCCCTATATAACGGCTGTAAAGACTTTTGGCTTGAATTAAATCTTCTGTTCCTTGAACAAGGACGCGACCATCTGGGAAAATAACCATATACAAATCTGGGCCAGCCTGGAATTTCAAGAGGAACCGGTTTCGCTCAACCGAGCCTAGCGGTTTCAAGCGCTCTTCCCAGTATTCAAGCGGCTTGGCAGCCGGATTAACAGGATGGATCTGAACCGAATTACGACCGCATAAGGATTGAATGGTGTCGCTGTCTATGTCAGTCTCCAAGTAGTCGTACTGCTTGCTCGCACAGGCAGGGCAATCCGCTTTTAGGGCGCTGGTCACGTTAATCGCGGAGTGCTGATTGAACCAAAGGTCCCATTGCTGCATCCGGAGATTCAGCTGCTCAGTAGCGCCAACTAGTAGTTTAAGAGCTTCAGTTGCTTGGAACGAAGCAACGACATGGATAATTCCGCCTATGACGCCTGCTGTATCGCAGGTTTCTGTCGTGCCCGCAGCGGGAGCTTGGGTGAACAAACAACGCAGACATGGCGTTTGTCCTGGAAGAATCGTCAAAGAGACGCCTCTTGAAGCAACAGCACCGCCATAAATCCAGGGAATACCCAATTTGATACTCACATCATTGATAAGGAAACGGACGGAGAAATTATCGGTACCGTCTAGTATTAAATCTACATCCCCTAACAAGTCTTCAGCATTCGTGGCGTTGAGATCCATGACATGAGGTTCGATTGTGACCAGGGAGTTGACTAACTGCAATCGTTTGGCTGCTGCAATAGCCTTGGGAGTCATTGTCGCCGCATCTTCTTCGTCGTACAACATTTGCCTTTGCAAATTGCTTGCTTCTACAAAATCGCGATCAATCAAGCGAACATATCCAACCCCGGCGCGCACCATATGATTGGCAAGCACTGTACCAAGAGCGCCCATACCAACGATGGCGACACGGCTGCCGATTAGTTTGCGCTGTCCTTCCAGACCGATAGGGGAGAACAGCACTTGTCTTGAATAACGCGTATCTACACCATTTTCCTGCTCCGTATATAAAAAGGTATCCACGTAAGTCATCTCCGATTTCATCTATTCCTTATTTGTTATTTGAAGCGGGTTCCAGGGGCCTGTTTGACTGCCCTTCCATTCCGATCCATCTTCCCAAATTTCTTTTTTCCATATGGGTACAATTTGTTTCAATCGTTCTATGGCGTAGCGGCTTGCTTCGTAGCAGCTTTCCCGGTGAGGGGAAGAAACGGCAATCACGACGCTGGCTTCCGCAATCGCCACCTTGCCCAGTCGGTGGGTAATCGCACTAAGCGTTCCCGGCCAACGGTCGGCTATTTCTTGACCGATTGCTTCCATTGTTTTGATCGCCATAGGCACATAGGCTTCATACTCCAAGAGGACTGTGCGCTGCCCATGCGTCATCTCTCTCGTAGTCCCAATGAAGAGGAGCGAAGCCCCATGATTGGGATGGTTGACTTTGGCGGCAACTTGTCCGGCATCTATCGAGTCGTAGGTTATTTCATATAAGGTGGGCTGCCCTCCGGACACAGGCGGTATGAGAGCAAGCTCATCAGCAGAAGTGACCCAATCGGTCTCGCCTGCGTAAGCTTGATTTTTAGCGAAGAAACATGTTTGCAGCTGTGAAGCTGCGGCCGGATTCTTATCCGTGATCAGTTTTCTAAGATCCTCAATGGAGATGGCATCTTGGTCAATCGTTATATGTAGGACGGAAGTCCCGAAAAGCTCAACAAGTCCTGCGAAAAGTTGGATGTTTATATTCACAATTTTGCTCCTAAATGCTTAGTGTGAGATTCCCTTACAGCATATCATATTTTGACCAAGGAATGGTATAATGGATAGGGCCTTGGGAAAAGCAAAATGAGCTTATGGGATGAAAGGAGAATGGTCAGGATGCAAGTAGATTTACGCATACAAGTGTCAGACCCCCATCTAACAAATGAAACATTTACTGTACAAGAACTCGTTGATCTGGCGGAGATGAAATTGGCGCTTGAGGACCGTGTTCCGAACGTTTCAGGGGATGCCTTTGAATTAAAAGCCTGGTACCGCAGTTGGAAAACCAGTCGTGGCGGACAAGCTGAAGGCGAGCCTACGCATGTAAAGGTCGAAGCCGTTGATGAATTTCAGGCGTTAATGTCGTGGTCGGAAGTAGACTCAGCTCTAATTCTCTACGCTCAAGACGATGAACCCTTGAAGAAGGGGTACCCGATTCGCCTGTATGTGCCGGATGGAAGCAGTGAATGCCTCAATGTCAAAAGCGTTGTACATATCTGGTTTCTACATGATGCTACACTAGGCCAAGAAGCCACCTTTGGATTTAAAAATAAAGTAACACTCGATGAGTTGAAAATTAAAAAATGAGACGACTCCTGATTTTACATACGAATGATTTGCACAGCCATTTTGAGATGATGCCCAAAATTAGCGCCTATTTTAATCAAGCCCGCCGGAACTGGCCCTCCGATCAAGTGTTGACGCTGGATATTGGCGATCATATGGACCGGATGAGTCCGGAGACAGAAGGCACCAATGCCATTGCCAATGTGGAGATTATGAACGCAACCGGCTATGATGCGATGGTGCTTGGCAATAACGAAGGGCTGACGTTTACGCCGGACTTTTTAAGAAATGTTTTCAAAGAGAATGCGCGTTTTCCTGTTCTTGGAAGTAATATTTACGAAAGAGCAACCCACTTGACGCCAGATTGGCTGCTGCCTTCTTTGATAATTGAAAAGTCCGGTTTGAAGATCGGAATTATCGGCGTAACAGCGGCTTATCCGGCTTATTATGAGCTGCTCGGTTGGGATGTGACAGATCCTTACGAAGCAGTGAAGACTCTCACGGAGCAGCTGCGTCCGCACACGGACCTCATCGTGGTCATGTCGCATCTCGGTCTGCCGATGGATCGGCGCCTAGCGGAAGGCATCGAGGGCATCGATGTGATCCTTGGCGGCCACACACATCATGTCCTGGAGGAGCCGCTCCTGATCAGCGGCACCTATCTGGCTGCGGCCGGCAAGTTCGGGCAGTATGCCGGCCACATCGAGCTGGCCTACGATCCGGCGCAACGCCGGATCGCCCAGTTCCAGAGCCGCGTCGTCCCGATGACGACGGGCAGCGAAGATGACAGCAGCGTAGCCGCGCTGCTGGACCGCTTTCGCATCGCCGGCGCAGCGGCGCTGGACGAAGAAGTGGCGCAGCTGCGGGAACCGCTGCGCCTGGATTGGTACGGCGAATCCCCGCTCGGCAACTTGCTTGCCGCTGGGATTCGCCGCTGGACCAGCGCCGATATCGGGCTGGTCAACAGCGGCCAGCTCCTTCAGGGACTGAAGGAGGGGCGCTTGACGCGCGGCAGATTGCTGGACATCTGCCCGGGGCCGATCAACCCGTGCCGCATGCTGCTTAGCGGCGCGGACTTGCTGCAGGCGCTGGAGGAGTCGCTGCTGCCTGAATTCATGGAGAAGCCGATTCGGGGACTCGGCTTCCGGGGCGAAGTGCTGGGCGCGCTTAGCGTCGACGGTCTCACGGTCGAGTGGGACAGCTCCCGCGCGCCTAATGAACGTATCCTCGCCGTGCATGTAGGCGAGGAGCTCTTGGACCTTGGCCGTGACTATGTCGTGGGCACGATCGATATGTTTACGTTCGGATCGGGCTACTTATCCTTAAGTCGAGGGAAAGACGTGGTTTACATGCTGCCGGAGTTTATCCGTGACGTGCTGGCCCGCGAAGTGACGGATCGTGAGGCGATGGCAGACAGTCACAAAGCAAGATTTATTGACAAAATGTCCTTCGATGCAAGGGGATAGATTCGCGCATTTCGTCAATAAAGTTGTCAGATCGTACATGTTCCAAGTAAAATAAATAATTGGACAGGAGTCCGACCATAAATTCTACCTTTAGGGGGAAACCATGCATACTATTTTTGAAGCGATCATTATCGGGATTGTAGAGGGATTGACCGAGTTTTTACCGGTATCCTCAACAGGACATATGATTTTGGCGCAAAGTTTGCTCAACACGCAAAACGACGAAGTGATGAAAACCTTTGATTTTGTGATTCAGCTTGGGGCCATTATGGCTGTCGTCATTATTTATTGGAAACGAATCTTATCGCTGTTTGGCTTGGTGAAAAGAAAAAGCGAGAGCAGAAGCGGGAAAAAACTGAATCTGCTGCATATTCTGATCGGTATTATTCCTGCTGGAGTCGTCGGCGTATTGTTTAATGATGTTGTGGATGAGAAGTTGTTTAATTCAACGACGGTTGTAATCGGACTTATTCTTGGCGGTATTTTGCTCATTATTGCAGAGCAGAAGAAAGGGAGACCGAGCACTGAGGTATTGGATGACTTAACTTACCGCCAAGCCTTCTTTATCGGCTTATGGCAGCTTGTGTCAATCTGGCCAGGATTCTCTCGTTCCGGTTCCACGATTGCAGGGGGGATGCTTTCCGGCGTTAGCCGCGCGGCGTCTGCTGACTTTACGTTTATCATGGCGATCCCAATCATGTTCGGAGCTTCCGGCGTCTACTTTTTGAAAAACTATGAAGCTCTTTCTTCCAATGACTTCGCATTTTTCGCAGTAGGGTTTGTAGTAGCTTTCATCGTAGCTCTATTAGCGGTTGTTTCTTTCATTAAGTTTGTCCAAAACATGAAATTGACCTATTTTGCCTACTATCGTTTCGCAGTAGCCATTGTATTTGCTCTTTATATGTTTTTAAGTAAATAGTCTTTGAAATAAAGTAGCGAACCGCGTCGAAAGATGCGGTTTTTTATGTTGAACTTTTAGGTGAAATCTATTACATTTAGATAGATAATAACGTTCAGCTACTCGGGGGTCCTTACATGCTGTTAATGCCGATCAACAAGTGTCATCCTGGAATGAGGCTGGCAAAGAATATTTACAACGAAGATGGTATGGTTTTGCTCGCTGTTAACGTTGAGCTGACACAGAGACTAATCGATCGGCTATTTTCATATGGTATCGACTATATTTATATCGCAGATTCCCGGACTGATGACGTTATTCAAGCCGATATTATTCAAGATGAAACGCGAAGCAAAGCTATTCATGAAATTCGGCATACCTTTAAGAAGGTTATGGAAGATTCGAACAAACGTGGAGCTGTTAGCTATTACGATATCGGACGTAACTTCCGTGATGTAATGAACATGATTATTGATGATCTCAGTGCTCATCAAGGTGCAATGGTCATGTTAAACAACATGAATATCAAGGATAATTATTTATTCCAGCATTCAGTGAATGTTAGTATATATGCGATCATGCTCGGCATTAGCTATGGATACAGCCGTGAAAAGCTGGAGACGCTTGGACTTGGCGCTTTGCTTCATGATATTGGAAAGACCAAAATTCCGCTAGGCATCCTGCGCAAGCCTTCTCAGTTGACTAGTGATGAATTCAAGGAGATGAAAAATCATACCACGTATGGTTTTCAAATTCTGAAGGATGAACCGAACATCCCGTTGCTGTCAGCGCATTGTGCTCTGCAGCATCACGAACGGATAAACGGAAGCGGATATCCGCGAGGTCTGCAAGGTCCGGATATTAATGAGTTTGCGAGATGGATCGGCTTAGTGGATTCCTACGACGCTATGACAACTACGCGTGTATATCGCAGGCCGTTATTGCCTCATGAAGCGATGGAACAACTTTTTGCAGGTTCAGGCACGATGTATGATCAAAGTCAAATTGCTTTATTCCGCGATAAAATTGCCATCTACCCGCTTGGCATCACTGTGAAATTGAACACAGGCGAATTCGGGATTGTTTCCAAATTAAACTTAACGGTTCCACAGAGGCCGGTCGTTCGCATCCTGCAGGATGAAACAGGCAGAGAACTCAAAGAGCCGTATGAAATCGATCTCTCCATCAAGCATTCCATCCTCATTTCCGAAATCGGTGAAATTAAAATCGAAGAACTCGACACGGAATCGGGTATGCCAACCCTACTTTGAGATAAAATAAAAGATAACAAACATGAAGAACCTGGGATCCCAGGTTCTTTTTGCAGATCAGGGGGATGTGTGTGAGAGAATCAGCGGTGAAAGGGAAATTTTGGAGATGGGGATACGCCATGCACCGTTATCGCTGGCTAGTCCTTACGCTTTGCGTGCTATTGTTCCTTAGTTTCGCGCTATTTGCACAGAAAACACCCGGCATACTCAAAGATAATGGTTTTACGCCAAAAGGAAGCGAGTCGGATCTCGGTCTCATCCAACTGCGGGATGAGCTTGGTGTGCCTCTTACGACGATCAATCTGGTTTATACAGGGGATGGCCTCGATATGACCAAGCAAGAGCAGCAGATGGCGATCATGGATTCTCTCAGTGAATTAAAAAAGCTGCCCTATGTAGAAAATGTGAATTTCGTTGCTGCACCTAGAAATGAAGGGCATTTAAATGTTCAGGCTGTGAACGTTTCGCTGGATTTGGACACGGACCCGGCACTGGAGAAATACCCCGAGTTGAAGGAACGGGTGCAACCTCCCGCTGGCATGAAGGTTTATGTAACCGGGGGACCTGCTATTTTGCATGACATGCAGGAAGCGAGTAAACATGATATTGCCAAATCGGAAGCCATTGGCCTGCCCATCGCGCTTATCGTATTGTTAATTGTTTTTGGAACGTTAGTCGCGGCGCTTCTGCCAATGATCGTGGGACTCATGAGTGTTACTCTCACGCTCGGGATTACCTATTTTATCGCCCAGCATCAGTCCTTATCGAATTTTCTTCCCAATATGGTGACGATGTTGGGACTAGCCGTAGGCATTGATTATGCCTTGTTCCTGGTTAGCCGTTTCCGGGAGGAACTGAAGGTTCAACCTAATGTGGCTGAAGCTGTGGCAATGACTTGTCAGACCGCCGGGAAATCTATTTTCTTCTCCGGCATTGCGGTACTGATTGGATTATTAGGCATGCTGTTCGTGGATCTCACGTTTTTTCGCTCCCTGTGTTTAGGCGGGATCATTGTCGTCTCCATATCTGTTGTTGTCGCCAACACGATGCTGCTTGCGCTGCTGGCGGTGCTCGGCAAGCGAATTAATTCGCTTCAGGTGCTGCCTAAGCGCTTCCGGAAGCAGGAATCTTCCCAATTCTGGGAAAAGATGGCTTATGGTGTGATGAAACGCCCGGTTCTGCTTGTCATTCTGGTTGGGGGCGCTTTGATCTATGCGATGACCCCCATTGGTCAGATGAAGTTGAGCGTGCCTAACGCCGAGGTGCTGCCTCCTAACTATGAGTCGCGCTACGGATCGGACTTGCTTAAAACGACTTATGATCCTCGGATGACGGGACCCATCCAAATCGTCGTACATACAGGTGATGACATATGGGCAGAGTCTGCAATTCGTCAAGTTCGGACGTACGGCGATAAAGTAAAAGGCGTTTCAGGCGTAAAAGAGGTTCAAAGCTACCTCACCTCGTTAGGACAACATACGGATGCAGAATTAGCCGGCATGCTGAAGGCTCCAGGAGTTAAAGAGCAGATCGAAGGGGCCAAGCTGGCAAAGGGACATACGGCGCTGCTCGTTGTTGTGCCTGAGAATGACCCGGATGATCCTTCGACGGACGGGCTTGTACGGAAACTTCGGTCCTTGGAGCGGGAGGGTCTGGATGTGGCCGTCACTGGCGGACCGGCTTACCGGCTGGATATCATCGACCGCATTCAAGATGAAATACCTTACGTGCTCACTTTTGTCATGGGGATTACGTATTTCGTCCTTCTGATTGCCTTCCGGTCCATTCTGCTGCCTCTGAAGGCTGTCCTTATGAATATGCTAAGTCTAGGGGCGAGCCTAGGATGTGTGGTTTTAGTGTTTCAGCACGGTTATCTGGCAGATTTGCTGCATATCACATCCATTGGTTATGTCAGCGCAACGCTGCCGGTTATTATTTTTTGCGTGGTGTTCGGCATCTCGATGGATTATGAAGTTTTCTTAATCTCCCGCATTATGGAGGAATATGAAGCGAGCGGAGATAATGACAAGAGTACAGCGGAGGGGCTCAAAAAAACAGGCAGCTTGATTACAAGCGCTGCTTTTATTCTGGTTGTAGTCGTCGGTTCGTTTATCTTCACAGATATAGAAATCATGAAGGCGCTAGGTCTAGGTCTTGGCCTCGCGGTCCTCATTGATGCAACGATTGTTCGCGTCATGCTCGTTCCCGCTTTGATGAAGCTGCTTGGCAACGCGAACTGGTGGGCACCGAAGTGGCTGCGGGTGAAATCGCCGATTCCAGCGGAGAAACCGTAGCGAATGACAAGTTGGTTTCCTTTTTTTCGCATCATAAGTTACAATAAAGGGCATAGGTATAGGCATGATAAGAACAAAATGCAAGTGAATAGGAAATGATAGGTCAGGTGTGAACAGCATGAATATGAATGAAACACGCTCCTTTTTACCGGAGCTAACTCCCGCTTATGACCCTTGGGACCCGATTCGGTCTTATCGGCAATACGGGAAACACGTACTTACTAGTGTAGAGTTGACGATTACCAATCTGTGCAATATGCGCTGTGAGCATTGCGCGGTAGGCGATTCGTTAACGATGACGGAAGGGCCACGTATTCCCTTACCCGTTATTTTGAATAAGCTGGATCAGGTAGAGCATTTGGAGACAATCAGTTTGACAGGCGGAGAGCCTTCGTATCACATTAAGATTGTCAAAGATTACATGCTGCCCATCCTTAAATATGCACGGGAGCGGGGAATTCGTACCCAAATCAACTCGAACTTGACGCTCGACTTGGAGCGATATGAACTGCTTGCTCCGTATCTAGATGTTATGCATATCTCCTTTAATTACTTGAATGCTGATGATTTCCACCAAGTCGGTTTCGTTAATTCCCAGCATCCGGTAGGCCGTGAAACAGCGGTGCGCATGTATGAACGTATGGTGGACAATACGATAGCGCTAAGCAAAGGCGGATTGTACGTATCGGCGGAATCCATGATTAACACGCGAACGCATGAGAAACTTCCGCAAATTCACAAGCTGATTGATGAAATGGGCTGCAAACGGCATGAGGTTCATCCGATGTATGCGAGCTCTTTCGCTTCCCACTTGCCCATGGTTTCACTAGACGAGTTAAGAAGCAGCATTCATCGCTTGCTGGACAATAGGAATCGCGATATGTGGATGCTATTCGGCACACTGCCGTTTTTTGCTTGCAATGAGCTCGAAGAGGACCGATTACTGGTTAAAAGGCTTCGCGAAGAACCAAATGTCACGGTCCGGAACGATCCGGATGGACGAAACCGCTTAAATGTGAGCACATTTACCGGCGAGGTGTTTGTCACCGATTTTGCGAATGAACCGCCTCTGGGCAATATCCATGATGATCACTTGGATACGATTTTTGCAAGATGGGAGCATAATCCCCTGAATCAAAAGGTGAACTGCTTCTGCAGCGCAGCTTCCTGCTGCGGCCCGAACTTGCTGGTGGCCGATTCGTATTATCGTTCCATTGATTTCAAAAGCCGACAAGCTATTATCTAATATCATCTATCTGAAGGAGATATCCGCACTTGCCACATACTTCCTTTGAAATTGGACCTATTGTTCTTAATCTGGTATTAGTAATCATCCTCGTTCTGCTGAACGGTTTCTTCGTTGCTGCTGAATTTGCGCTTGTTAAAGTGCGGCATTCCCGCATTCAGCAGCTGCTCAATGAAGGCAGCAGCAAGGCAAAGTATGCCGACAAGGTTACATCGGAATTGGATACTTATTTGTCAGCTACACAGCTCGGAATTACTTTAGCCTCATTAGGCTTAGGTTGGGTAGGGGAGCCGGCTGTTTCCGAGTTGATCATGGAACCGCTCTTCCACACGCTAGGTTTAGAAGCATCTGTGTACACGCATGCGATATCTTTCATCTTCGCCTTTGGTTTCATTACCTTCCTTCATATCGTGCTGGGGGAACTGGCGCCTAAGTCTTTCGCCATTCAGAAAGCGGAGTTAACCTCCCTGTGGCTCTCAGCACCGCTGCTGTACTTCTATCGCTTGTTTCGTCCGATCATCTGGGTGCTCAATGGCGCGGCCAATAAGTTTTTGTCCTGGATTGGCGTCGAACCTGCAAGTGAACATGAGGCGGCGCATACCGAGGAAGAAATCCGCATTCTGATGGACGAGAGCGTGAAGAGCGGGCATATCGATCAGGATGAAATGGTGCTTTTTGATAACATTTTTGAATTCTCAGAGCGTATAGCAAGGGAGGTCATGCTGCCGCGGACCGATATGGATTGTTTGTATCTGGAAATGAGCTTTATCGAGAACCTGCGGATGGTTCATGAAACGAAGCATACCCGGTATCCCGTCGCTGACGAGGATAAGGATCGAATTGTCGGATTCGTACATATTACCGATTTGTTTACGGCTGATCCTGATGTAGAGCACGAGATTAGCGAATTCATTCGACCTATTTTGAATGTGCCGGAATCGATGGAAGTAAGCCGTGTTTTGAAGCTCATGCAGAAAAAACATTCGCAATTAGCGATTGTTGTGGATGAATACGGTGGTACCGCGGGTCTTCTTACTCTAGAGGACATTATGGAGGAAATCGTTGGCGAGCTGCACGACGAATTCGATATCGACGAACGGCCTGAAGTTGAGGTAAAAGATAAGTATACATCCGTTGACGGGCGTGTGCTCATTGAAGATTTGAACGATATGCTCGATTTGGAGATTGAAGACGAGGATGTAGACTCCATAGGCGGATGGTTATTCAAGAAGCTGGAAGGAGCCCCGGTTAAAGGTAAAAGAGTGGCTTCAGGCAATCATGTTTTTGAAGTTTCTGAGGTAGATCGATTGCGTATTGTACGTATACATATTACAAAAATCAACGTTATAAAGCCTGGAAATGAATAATCGGAGGAATTCCTATGTCGCTTAAGACGACACTAATCATAGTGCTTGGATTGCTGGTCCTATATGGATTATTCACGATAGGGTTACCTTTCCTGCTTGCTTTGGTTACAGCTATCTTTTTGGATCCTCTAACGCTGCTGCTCATGCGAGCTATTAAGGTTAATCGGTTGGTTGCCGCGTCGATCATCAGTACCATTTTTACGCTGCTATTGGTGGCTTTGTTCTATTTCATAGGATTTAATGTCGTGACAGAAGTCATTGAGCTGGGTCGGAAAGCCCCGAATTATATGGACGAAGTCAATAAATATGTCGATCACGCCGTTAGCCAAACGCAGGTGTTCTATGATTCCTTGTCGCCCGAAATGGCGGCTCAGGTGCAAACGTGGGTGGAGCGAAGCACCGAAACGTTAACCGCGACGTTAACGGACATGTTGAGCGGGATTTCCGGATTTTTCCTGAATATGGCAGGTAAAATTCCGAATTTCTTTATCGTTATGATCGTCTACGTCATCGCTTTATATCTGTGCATGTTCAGCTTGCCGAAATTGAGAGTCGCGTTCCTGTCAATGTTCGAGGAGCAGACGAGAGCCAAAATGGAAAATGTCCTTGTGTATTTGCGGGAAGCTATTTTCGGATTCATTCGTGCTCAGCTCATCATGGCGATATTAACGTATTTGGTCACTTTCGTAGGCTTATTGGTGCTTAGAGCGGAATATCCGTTAGCGATCTCTTTACTCGTAATGGTTATGGAATTCGTTCCTGTCATTGGTACGGGGCTGGTGTTCATCCCATGGCTGGGTTATCAGCTGTTAGTTGGGCATACGGGGATGGGAATTGGACTATTGGTCCTGTTCCTGGCCTTGACAATCTTCCGCCGCATTGTGGAGCCTAAGGTGCTGAGCGAAGCAGTAGGGATTAATGCCCTCGCCGCTTTAATAAGCTTGTACATTGGCTTTGAACTGCTGGGCGTAGCCGGGTTGTTCTTGGGACCTTTGGTCGTCATTATCTATCAGGCGATGCGGAAGGCTGGACTTTTGAAATTGAATATTAAGTTGGATTAAAAGCGTGGATGTTTTGCGCTGCGTAACATGAAAGTCCCTGTTGGCTGCCGATTATGGCAGGAGCAGGGACTTTTTTTATTGGCAAGAATGTGCCTTCGCCGTCTGAGAGGTCAAAAAAAGCCGTCTCCGTAGGGAGATCGGCGTGAAAGAGCAGTGGAAGGCCGAAAAGGCCGTTTCGGTTAGGGTA
This sequence comes from Paenibacillus anseongensis, assembly GCF_009757995.1. Classification (NCBI taxonomy): domain Bacteria; kingdom Bacillati; phylum Bacillota; class Bacilli; order Caryophanales; family Paenibacillaceae; genus Paenibacillus; species Paenibacillus anseongensis. The sequence goes on along the minus strand of NZ_WSEM01000020.1, from coordinate 377,203 downwards.
AGCAGTCGGAAAAGAGCCCTCGCCGTCTGAGAGTCAAAAAAAGCCGTCTCATGCACACTTAGTTTGCTACCAGCGAGTGAAAAATTAATATACGCGCTTAGCTCCCATATACTTAGGACCCCAATATGAGCTTGTCAGACTTTGCGGGTAAATGCCTGCTGACCGTGTGGCAGATAGGAATTGCCCGTTCCCCAAATAGAAGCCTACATGGTCAATAACGCCCGGGGATGCTATAGCGAAGAACACCAGGTCACCAGGCTGCAAATTAGCCTGACTTACGGCTGAGCCTGTGTTGTAAAGCTCCTTGGAGGTTGTTCGAACAGCAGGAATCCCATGCTTTTGAAACATGTAATAAATAAAGCCGGAGCAGTCAAAACCTTGTGGCGTCGCTCCGCCCCATAGATAGGGGACATTCACAAAGTTCATAGCGTCGTCCAGCAGCAGCCGTTTATTTATCGAGTGGGAGATGCTGGTTTGGGTTGCAGTATCCACTACGCCAGTCGGAGATAACAGATAGGCCTTTTGATAATCTTTAACAGCTTGTGCTGTGATTGTGCCGAAGTAACCGGTGATAGTTGGATATGTAAAATAACCAAGTGTTTTTAAATTGGTTTGCAGGGCAGACACGGATGAGCTTGTCATTCCTTGCGTTAACGTCATGCTGCTTGTTGAAACCGAGGCCGCAGATGCAGGTGGTGTGGGAATAAGGCTATTTAGTGTGACGCTTACAAGAATTGCTGCAGAAATAATGATTTGTTTAGATCGTATCATTGTGAGTTCCTCCAAGGTGTTAGATTGTGTAAGTCATGGTATCACATGGATTGTTCTTATTGTAAGCGCTCAAAGCGCCTCTGACCATGAGGAAATATTGGAATATCTGTGATTTTGGCCAAGTTGTGCCGCATATACGTGCATATAGGCCTCTCTGCCGCTATGACTATTTCTCACGTACCCAAGTGAGAAGAGGAGGAGACGTATGCAATCGCAATTCAGAAAGTACTATCCCTATATTAGTCCATTTGATCCTTGTCCACCGATTCAAGTGAAATTGTATAATGTACCGCCGCACCTCTTTATTGCCTTCCAACCACCCGGTTTGCCGCAATTCAGTCCATATGAAGCTTTGAAAAAAGGGACGCTATGGCCCGCTCTATACGGACCTTACGAATCCAAAATAGAAGAAGGGAGCCCATGGTTATGAATCCACCAGCAGTACCGGAATCTTACTACAAGATGATGTACGACTTGCAGGCTGTTGATTTCGTATTGGTCGAGCTAACGCTGTATTTGGATACACATCCGAACGATCTCGCAGCCATCCAGCAATACAATCAATTCGCACAAAAAAGGAAGGCGATGGTTCAGGAGTTTGAGCTGGAGTTCGGCCCACTTATGCCTTTTGGTCATGCCTATAGCAAAAATCCTTGGCAATGGGTGGATACGCCATGGCCATGGCAGGTCTGAAGAAGGAGGAAGAAGCATGTGGATATATGAGAAGAAACTTCAGTATCCGGTCAGAGTCAGCAAATGCGACCCAAGGATGGCGAAGCTTCTACTGGAGCAATATGGGGGAGCTGATGGCGAGCTGGCAGCGGCACTGCGTTATTTGAATCAGCGCTATGCGATTCCGGATAAGGTCGTGGGGTTGCTTACGGATATTGGGACAGAGGAATTCGCTCATCTCGAGATGATAGCAACAATGGTTTATAAGCTCATGAAAGATGCAACGCTTGATCAACTTAAGGCTGCTGGTATGGACGATCAGTACGTGATTCACGATAGGGCGCCATTCTATCAGAACGCGTCAGGCGTGCCGTGGACGGCTGCTTACATACAAGCGAAGGGTGATCCTATTGCCGATTTATATGAGGATATAGCTGCCGAGGAGAAGGCTAGAACGACTTACCAATGGCTGATTGATTTGACCGATGACGTCGATCTGCAGGATAGTCTGAAGTTTCTCCGTGAGCGGGAAATTGTGCATTCCCTTCGATTCCGAGAAGCCGTGGAAATTTTGAAGGATGACAGGATGCAGAAGAAGATTTTTTGAGGATCTGACGGTGAAGGCACACCTAAGTTAAAGAGAATATTGTGATTTGTTATAACCCCTCACTGGCTGTCATGGCTGGCGGGGGTTTTTTATTGATGAAAACGGAAGGGAATTTTCGATTTTGATGACTGTGTTTAGATTTTAAGGGGTATTCAGGCTAAAAACATATGTAACATAATGAAGGCATGAAGCTAATTCGTGAAATTATCGGCAGGGGGTAAGCGAATGGCTAGAATCTTTATTGTTGACGATGAACCTATCATCGGGGTTGGCCTCAAAACGCTAATTGGGGAATATAAACGGTTTAGCGAGATCGAAACGTTTACTAACAGCGTATCCGCGTTATCGAGCATCAGGGCTAATCCACCGGACGTTGTGATGACGGATATTCGGATGCCTCGTATGGACGGTCTGGAGTTATGCCGGAATATCCAGCAGCTAAAGCTGCTCACCAAAGTCGTTGTTCTTTCGGGATACGGGGATTTTGTTTATGCGCAAAAATGTATGTCGTACGGCGTGCAGGAATATTTGCTGAAGCCTATTACAGAAATTGAGCTTTATCCTGTGTTGGATAAACTGCTCGCTACGAGAGACGCGGCACTTGTTTCCTTCTCCCTTTTTGAACAGTGGGTTGATCAATTGGAAGAAGCGGTTTGGATGTTGGACAAGATCCGGGTTAGTGAACTGCTCGAAGAGGGAAAGAGGGAGTTGTTCGCCGGTGAATCGGACGTTCAACAGTACCAGCGGGTATACGATGCTGTCAGCCTGCTTCTCAAAAAATTGAATGCCAGAGGGACTTACCGGATTGAGGCAAAGCCGCTTTTCGAAGAGAACACGGTCATCACAATTACGTACGAATGGTTTCAGGCTGAAATCGGTATATGGATGCAGCGACTGAGCGAGTACCGCAAGTATGAGAGAATTAATGTCTTGGAGGCGGCTATCCAGTACATCGATGAGCATCTTTTCGAGGAGGAGCTTTCGTTGGATAGGGTTGCTGGGAAGTTAGGCATAACGCCAACCTATTTCAGCCATTATTTTAAGAAAAATACGAATGAGACCTTCGTTCAATACCGAATGCGTAAACGCATTGACAAAGCTAAACAACTGCTTGCCGTTCCGCACTACAGAATAACTGACATCGGAGCCGAGGTCGGTTACGAAAGCTACCCCCATTTTTCCAGAGTTTTCAAAAAGGCAACGGGCTATTCCCCTACTGAATATCGCGCACTGCTTGGGATTAAGTAATGAAAAACAGTTTGGTACACAAGGTTTATCTGTACTTTGTCATTATTATCGCGCTGACCTTGGTGACGGTGGGGGTTACCGGTTATTGGCGGTCGTCCAACGAATTGGAGAATCAGTATGAAGGGCTGCTGACTCAAATTGTTGATAATGTGTTGCATGAAACCGATTTATTCCTGAAGAGCTACGAGCGGGCAACGCTTTCTATTCTAATTTCTCCTGTCGTGAAAGAGGCGTTGGATCTTCCAACCAATTCGACCTCCGGCTTTTATACATCCGAAATTGCTATGAAGGGGGTATTTCAACCTGTTCTCATCAACAACCCGGAAATATCCATGACGTACATTGTCGGTTATAACGGGTTTCAGGCAACGGATTTCAATGTCCATATTGTTCCTTTTAATTACAAAGGATTTGAAGAATATATCGAACAGATGAAGGAAAACGATGATATCAACGGGGAGTTGACGATTCAGGAATCCGGATTTCTGGACGGTCATCTCACCCTCATTCGCAAATTGGCGGACCGTACCTCATCGAAATCATTTAAAGGCATTATGGGCTTTGAACTGAAGATTGGGGAATTGAACACACTCTGGAAGGGCATAAAACTTGGTCAATCCGGCTATTTTTTTATCGTGAATGACCGAGGGAGAATTTTATATCATCCGGACCCGAGCCGGATTGGCAAACAGCTTGACGGTATGCATTTCAATACGGTTGAAGCCAATAAAGACCAAATATTTGAATTGCCCGGTGAACCGGGGCGGGTTTTCTTTAGTCGGAAATCCGACTATTCCGGCTGGACCCTCGTGGCCAGCATGTCGGTTGCTGAGCAGAGCAAACCGATTTCAGACCTGCGGCAAACAACGCTGTTTGTAGGTATCTTTACTTTGATTTTGGCCTTATTTCTAGCCTATCGTTTCGGACAATCGATTGTTCGTCCAGTTCGGCTTCTGGAAAATGGGATGCGTCAGACGGCCAAAGGTCACTGGACCCGAGTACCTCTGACGGGAAGCCGTGATGAGATGGATCAGCTTATTACCAGCTACAATACGATGGTTACCCGACTGGAAGAGCTAGTCGAGCGGGTTTACGAGACTGAGCTGCGCAACCAGGACAATTTAATGAAACGGCAGCTGGCCGAATTCCAATCCCTGCAATTACAGATTAATCCTCATTTCTTGTACAACACATTAGAAATTATTATTTGTTATGCCGTTATCCAGAAATCAAACGAGATTAAAGACATCGTTCGCTCTCTGTCCTATATGTTGCGCTATTCGATACGCACCGATTTGGAGAAAATTACGGTTGCCAACGAGCTTAAACACATTCTGTATTTTATGTCCATTATGAAATACCGCAACCAACGCGAGTTTGAAATCGATGTTCGCATAAGCGCAGATTATTTGCTGGACAGTATGGTCCGTTTGACACTGCAGCCCTTGGTCGAAAACGTGTTCAAGCATGCATTTCCCGAAGGGATCGAGGATGCTCACACGATTATTATTGACGCTTGGAAGGATGCCGAGGATCTTTACGTCACGGTAGAAGATAATGGCTGCGGTATTGATGCGGATTCCCTTTTACAATTAAACACACGATTTCTGAACAGCAAAGAGGAGAGGCTGTTGGATGCACAACCAACATTCGAAGGCAGCATCGGGCTGCTTAATGTGCATAACCGGATTCAAATGGTGTTCGGACAACAGTACGGCCTTTCTATACAAAGTGAGCTAGGCGTGGGTACAAAGGTTACGATTCGGATGCCGGCGTCCAGCACAAAAAAAGTCATGCCAGTATAAAACAGCACAATGCCCGGCCGTCCTTTTTTCTGTATGCTACATATCGAAAGGCATGAAACATACCGAGTCATGGACATCGAGAGAGGGAGGGATTTATGGAGGTTTCCGCTAGCAAGAGTCATACATTGTCTGTAACTGTCGGTAAAAAGGAAAATTACTTGTCTAGACTGAAAAAGAACGCATCCAGCCATTGGCAGCTCTACCTGCTTATGCTGCTGCCGATTATTTATTTGCTCATATTCAAGTATGTGCCGATGTACGGGGCTTTGATTGCGTTCAAAAATTATATCCCGACGAAAGGGGTATGGGGCAGCGAATGGGTAGGCCTGAAGCATTTCGATCGTTTTTTCCATTCGTATGAGTTTGTTCGGATTATGAAAAATACAATCGTTCTCAGCCTGTACAGTTTGCTTGCGGGGTTCCCGTTCCCGATCATTCTGGCGCTTTCCTTGAATTACGTAAACGCTCGTTTTTTTAAGAAAACCGTACAAATGATTACTTACGCGCCGCATTTTATTTCCGTAGTTGTCATGGTGGGTATCATTCTGCAAATGATGGACCCGAGGGTTGGCCTGGTTCAAACCATTATGAAATATTTCGGCTTGCCGGCAATCAATTTCATGGGCATACCTGAATGGTTTTCACACGTATTTGTTTGGTCGGGGATTTGGCAAAATGTTGGTTTTTCCTGCATCATCTATTTGGCAGCGCTTGCAGCTGTAGATCCTTCGCTGCACGAGGCAGCGGTTGTGGATGGAGCCAATAAAGTGCAGCGAATGTGGCACGTTGACTTGCCGGGTATTATGCCGGTTGCCGTTATTTTGCTGATTATGAACACCGGCCATGTGTTGGACATAGGCTTCGAGAAAGTATTGCTGATGCAGAATCCGCTCAATATGAGCTCATCCGAGGTCATTGATACCTTCGTGTATAAAGTTGGTTTGGCATCAACAGCCATTAATTACTCCTACTCATCTGCTATTGGATTGTTCAAATCAGTCATTAATTTGCTTCTACTGGTTCTCGTCAATCGGCTAGCCAGAAAGTTGGGACAAACGAGTCTGTGGTAATAAGGAGGTGCATCGATGACAGGACGCATACAAGAAACTGCGGATGACAGGCTTTTTACAATCCTGAATTACATCATCCTATTCATTTTTACGATTACGATTCTTTATCCTCTGGTGTACATTGTCAGTGCTTCCTTCAGCTCATCCACAGCGGTTATTTCCGGCAGAGTCTGGTTGTATCCGGTAGAGCCGACGCTAGCGGGTTATGAGGCTGTATTTAAGCATCGTTTAATTATGTCGAGTTTTTTGAATTCGGTCTTTTATACGGTAGTGGGAACGACGATTAATGTGCTTTTTACCCTTATTGCGGCTTATCCGCTTTCAAGAAAAGATTTTATGCCACGTAATGCCATAATGGCCTTGTTTGTATTCACCATGATGTTTTCAGGCGGATTGATACCGTCTTATCTGGTTGTGAAAGAGCTCGGTATGATCGACACAAGGTGGTCTTTACTTATTCCGGGAGCGCTTGCCGTTATGAATATGATTATTGCCCGCACGTATTTCCAAACGACCATTCCGGAAGAATTGCTTGAAGCCGCTCAAATGGATGGATGCAGTGATTTTACGTTTGTGCGGAAAATCGTGATTCCTTTGTCAGGTCCGATCATTGCTGTCATTTCCTTGTTTTATGCCGTGGGACATTGGAACCAATATTTTAACGCGCTGCTTTATTTAAAACATCAGGAGCTGTACCCGATTCAATTGGTATTAAGGGATATTTTGGTGCAAAACGAGGTGGATGCGTCGATGATCACTGACGTTGCGGATCAAGCAGCAAGGGATGGCCTGCGGGAGCTTTTGAAGTTTTCCCTTATTGTCGTGTCTACGCTGCCCGTGCTAATCATCTATCCATTCATACAAAAGCATTTTGTCAAAGGCATGATGATTGGATCACTCAAAGGCTAAAGGGGGCTTTTACATGAAAAAAGGTTTAACGGCTTTAGTAGCGATTACGGCATCTCTAGCGCTTCTAAGCGCATGTGCGGACAGCGGACCCAAGGATACTGCCCAAAAGACGGAAGCAAGTATGGACGATCAAGTGACGCCAGCGGGCGAATTCCCGATTACGAAAGAAAAGACGACGCTTAAGGTCATGGTCAAAGGCTCCAGCATTGTCGAAAACTTTGCAACGAACGAGTTCACCAAGTGGCTGGAGGAGAAAACGAACATTCATATCGATTGGGAAGTCGCTCCTGAAAAAACATTTGCAGAGAAGCTTAACGTTTCACTCGCAAGCGGGGATTATCCGGACGTGCTGCTTAATATGAGCGTATCGCCGATTCAACAGTCCATTTACGGTAAGGATGGCGTGTTCATCCCACTGAATCCGTATATTGATAAATACGGTGTGGAAATGAAGAAGATGTTCGAGCAGGTGACCTATGTCAAAGATTTGATTACGATGCCGGATGGAAAAATTTATTCGGTTCCTCAAGTTAATGATTGCTACCACTGCTCGCTTGGTCAAAAAATGTGGATTTATCAACCATGGCTAGATAAACTCGGATTAAAAATGCCGGAAACGACGGAAGAGTTTTATCAAGTGCTTAAAGCTTTTAAAGAAAAAGACCCTAATGGAAACGGTAAAGCAGATGAAATCCCGCTTGTTGGTGCTACGAATGGCCCCTCCTCGACGTTGGACCTTTTTCTGACCAGTCCGTTTATCGAGAAGGATTTCAACCTGCGTTTTGTTAAGGATGGAAAAGTTCAAGTTGCCTATAATCAACCGGAGTGGAAGGAAGCTCTGACGTATCTTCATAAGCTGTTTGCTGAAGGTTTAATTTCTCCGCAAACGTTTACACAAGATAGAAACCAGTTGAAACAAATGGGAATGAACCCGGAGATCCCAATCGCAGGAGCTATTGCCTCACAAAACCAAACGGTATTTGTCGATGTCGATAACCCGAGATTCAAAGACTACGTCTCCGTACCGCCACTCAAAGGGCCGTCAGGTATACGCTCAACGGCGTACAATCCATATGCGGTATCTACCGGTCAATACGTCGTTACCAATAAGGCGAAAAACCCAGCTGCCGCATTCCGTATGGCCGACTTGCTGCTTTCAGAAGAAGCAACACTGCGCAGTACGCAGGGCCGTCCTGATCAGGAGTGGGTGCGTCCGGCGCAAGGTGAACTTGGCATTAACGGGAAGCCGGCAAAATGGAAACCTATTGCCACGTTCGGCAAACTGCAAAACATCCACTGGGCACAGGCGGGGCCGTCGCTGCGAACAAACGATTTGCGATTAAGCGTAGTAGCGGATCCGAAAAATTCGCTTGAACTTATTTTGTATAATGAGACGAAAAAATACGAGCCATATGCCACCGATCCGAGCAAAATTGTACCGCCACTGTTCTTCACCAACGAACAAGCGGAAGAGCTTTCTACGATTGAGAAGACGCTTACGGACTACAGAACGGAATTTTTTGCAAAAACGGTTACAGGGTCGCTGGACATTGATAAAGAGTGGAACAACTACTTGAGCACTTTGGACAAAATGAACATTAAACGCTACTTGGAAATCTATCAGCAAGCTTACACCCAGTATAAATCGAAAAAGTAACCAAACTCGGAATCAAATCTGTCCCGTGAGAGTGAGGTAAAAGATGAAAGAAAAGAATACGAAGAAGTTTTCGTCTGAAGGAACTTCAGCTGGTAAACCTTTATACGATAAACCTTTACCCGGTAAACCTTCAATCGGCAAACCTTCACCAGGTAAACCTAATGTTGTGTTTATCATAGCGGACGATCATCGTGGCGAAGCAATTGGCGCGTTCGGTAATGAAACGGTAAAGACGCCGGTATTGGATTCGTTGGCCGCCGACGGGACATCATGCCGTAACACGCGTATATTCGGCGGCCTTAGTGGGGCGGTTTGCGCACCAAGCAGAGCGTGTGTGCATACGGGCATCCCGATCTTCCGGGCGATGATCGGTAAAGACATGAAGAACCGGGAGCATTCGAGCGTGATTCGTCCGGATGTTCGACTCATGCCGCAAACGATGCAGGATGCCGGTTACCTGACGCATGCAATCGGCAAATGGCATAACGACAAAGCAAGCTTCGCCCGAAGTTTCGGGGGAGGGGATAAGCTGGCGTTTCACGGTATGAGCGAACATACGAGTGTTCCTGTGTACGACTACGACGTGACCGGGGTCTATCCCAAGGAAAATGAATATATGGAACATACGTTCTCAACGGAGCTGTTTACGGACGCTGCCGTCAACTTTATTGAGAATTACCAGGTGGATCAGCCGTTTTTCCTGTATGTGGCTTATACAGCGCCGCATGATCCACGAACCGCGCCGGAGCCGTATGCCAGCATGTACGACAAATCCGATATTCAGCTGCCTCCCAACTTTGTGAGCGAGCATCCATTCGATACCGGCGATATGACGGTTAGGGACGAGAAGCTTGCCCAATGGCCGAGGGACGAAAACGAGATTCGTGGGCATATCGCTGATTATTATGCCATGATTAGCCATTTGGACGCACAAATCGGCAGAGTCGTCGAAGCGCTGAAGGCTAAGGGCATCTTTGACGATACGTTGTTCGTGTATACCGCCGACCATGGCTTGGCGGTTGGGCAACACGGACTGATGGGCAAACAGAACCTATACGATCACAGTGTTCGAATCCCGCTTATATTCAGGGGACCAGGGATGCCGAAGGGCAAGCAGGAGCTTGCGTTGGCAAGCAATATCGATATTTTTCCTACCGTTGCCGGCCTATGCGGCGTCGAACTGCCGGAGGAGACGGAAGGTATTAGTCTATGTCCTATCTTTGCAGGGGAAAGTGACGTTATTCGCAATATCGTGGGCGCTATTTATCGAGATGTCCAGCGGATGGTAACGGATGGCAGATGGAAGCTGATTCGTTATTATCGCTCTCCTGAAACGAACACAGGAACGGAACGCATCCAGTTGTTCGATCTACTAAACGATCCTTGGGAAACGCAAGATGTATCGGCAGATCCGGCAAATGCCAGGGTTATCGAACAGCTTGCCTCCGAAATGGCTTCGTGGATGCAAGAGAGCGGCGATATTTTGCAGGATAAACCGGTAAATCCCGTTGCACCCTTGGCTTAATGATTGCATAAAAAGTCGCGGAAATCGCGACTTTTTGTTTTAATCATGCTTTTGGAGTGGAGTTTCCTGTTTAGCCCGGCTGTTTCGCGCGGAGGGAACTACAGGGGGCTATTCGAGTCAAAAGTGTCAATATGGCGAGGTAGAGGGAACTACAGGACGTTATTTTGCCTTTTGCTGGGAAATTTCAGCAGTTTTTGTGGAAACAAGGCCCTGTAGTTCCGCTAGCGCTCCAGCATTTCAGCTTTTAGCCGTAATAACGTCCCACAGTTCCCATATATAGAGATCCCCCCACATTGGCAGAGTAGGAATTCCTGTCTGGCCTATTTATAAAGAGGTGATTGGAAGCATGCAAACGATTGAACTAAATAAACAATGGTTTCGGGGAGTCGTTTCAATAGAAACGACGGAAATTGGACACCGGCCATGGCGATTGCCATATGATCAGCTCGGCTTATTCGCAACTAAATTAGTGGAGACGGCAGGGGAAACCGCGGGGGTTCGAGTTGCTTTTCAAAGCGATTCCACTTCAGTGGAGCTGCATGTCGCAAAAACGGATAAAGAGATACGGTTTGACATCGTGATTGAAGATGAACTCGTTGCTACCAAAACGCTTCTTGCAGGAGAGGAAATTTGTTTATTTACAAACTTAAGAGGCAGCATGAAGAGGATTGAAGTTTATCTGTCACAAGAAGCAGCTGTTATTGTGAAAGCACTAAAAGTCGATGAGGGGGCATCAGCGGCTCCCTTGCCCAGCAATCAACCCCGCTGGATTACTTATGGAAGCTCGATCACACAATGCCGATCAGCAGAAAGCCCCGCTCTGACTTGGCCGGCAATCGTAGCACGCAACAAAGGTTGGGACTTAACCTGTATGGGATATGCGGGACAATGTCATTTGGAACCAATGGTCGCTCGCATCATCCGCGACCTTCCCGCTGACATTATTTCCATGTGCCTCGGCATTAACGTGATGGGAGGTAACACGTTAAATATCCGTACGTTTCGTTCAGCGATTATTGGCATGGTATCGATTATTCGGGAAAAGCATCGGAGCACGCCCCTGCTTTTAATTTCTCCTATTTATTGCCCGCACAGGGAAACAAGTGAAAACTTAGTAGGAATGAACCTGGTTATAATGAGGAAGGAAATTCAGGAAGCGGTGAATCTTTTAACTTTTTACGGGGATACAAATCTTGCTTATGTAGATGGTCTGGATATTCTTGGTGAAGCCTATGTGGACCACCTGCCAGACCACCTGCATCCAAACGCTGAAGGAAATAAAATTATGGCTAGTCATTTACAGGAAAAGCTAATTCTTAGCCGCTAATAAGCCTAAGTACTCTTTCAAGGCGATTGAAGTATTGGACAATCCGCTGGCAGAAGGAATGAATTTACTTATACCAAGCGCCTGCTGACCCTGCGAAATGTAGTCGGTTGGATAAGGAGTTACATCCACCTTGAGCTTTTGAAACTGCTTGACGGAGCGGGCCATGTGGAAAGCAGATGTCACGAGAATCGGATGCTGCCAGCCATTAGCCGTTAGCATAGCTTGGGTATGCAGCGCATTTTCTTCTGTGTTACGGCTCGTATCGTCCAGAAAAATAGATGCTTCAGGAACGCCGAGTGCGATAAGATGACGTTTGGAAATTTGCGATTCATTGCCGGAGTCCGTGAAAACTTGTCCACCCGAGAGGAGGATGGGCAGCTTCGTGCTGCGATACAGCTCCGCTATGGTCAGCACACGGGCAGCTGTGTTCCCTGTCAAATATCCTTCGCCTTTGGTTAAAGGGTCTGGTGTGTCAAGCGTCGCGCCGCCTGTCAACATGACAATCACATCACCGCTCACCTGAGCCGGTGGGGTGTATCTTCGTTCGATTGAATTTAGGAGCTCGTTACTGAAATAGGGCATGGAGCAAACGTACAAGAGAAGGACGGCCAGCCCGATAAGCAGAGTACCTATGTACTCTTTTTTTTGCTGCAGCCATAAGGCAATGCAGAAGAGCAGCAAAATAACAATCCCTGGGGGAAACAATAACGTGTAGGCGATTTTGATCAAATAGAGCATAGGGATGATGAGATCCTTTCTTGGAAAAAGCAGCTATTTGCGTTATTAAGCTTTTTCGACAAACATAGGGAATATCCTGCAAAAAAATAAAGAGAGGCTGTCTCGTAAGTCATCGAATGACCGAGGGACAGGCTCTCTTTTGAATGTTTGGAACAGAAATACCGCGCTGGGAAGCTGCGTTACGCTTGCAGCTCCTTACCGCGAATCCACACGCGTTCGAGCTCCAGCTCAGGGCTGACCAAGAGCAGGTCAGCCTGCTTGCCTTGCGCAATCGAGCCGTGCGACGCCTGCAGCTGCAGCAACCGCGCCGGGTTGCCGCTCGCGAAGCGGCTCGCTTCTTCCACGCTGACCCCAACCTCGCGCACCATAAAACGGAGCGCATCGATCATCGTCAGCGTACTGCCGGCGAGCGCGCCCCCTTCCGTCAACCGGGCCACGCCCGATTGGACGGTAACGGCTTGCCCGCCAAGATCGTACTGCCCGTCGCCAAGCCCTGCGGCCGACATGGCATCCGTGATCAGCAGCAGGCCATCCGGCTGCTTAGTCTTCACCAGCAGGCGAATCGCTGCCGGGTGCACATGGTGCCCATCGGCGATGACTTCGCCGCTGATGCGATCGTCGGTAAGGACCGCACCGACGGTTCCGGGCTCGCGATGATGCAGCGGCTTCATCGCGTTGAAGGTGTGCACCGCGTGCGAGAGCCCCGCGCCAACCGCCGACTGAATGTCGGCGTAGGAAGCGTCGGTGTGGCCGCACGCGGCAACGATGCCGTGATCGCGCAGCCACGCGATCGTCTCATGAGCACCCTCGACCTCAGGGGCGAGGGTAAGCTGTTTCACGAGCTGCGGAAAGCGCTCGTGCCAGTCTTGCAGCCAGGAAAGCTGCGGTGGCAGCATCAGCTTCGGATCTTGCGCGCCAGCCCACTTCGGCGAGATGAAAGGGCCTTCCATATGCACGCCAAGCAGCTGCGCATATGGCATTGGTTCTTGCATGTAGCGGCTGACTTCGCCAAGGACGCGGTCAATCGCTTCATGCGTTTGCGTCATTGTCGTAGCCAGCATGGCGGTAGTTCCGTTCTTCGCGTGAAACCGTGTAATGGTATCAAGCGTTTCGGGGCTGGCTTCCATGAAGTCAGCGCCATACCCGCCATGCACGTGAACATCGATGAAGCCCGGCAATAACCAGCTGCCGCGAGCATCGACGGTTTCAGCAGCCGGATCAGCCGTGCTGGAATTCCACGCTGAGCTGCTTTGGACGGAAGCGATAACGCCATCTTTTAGATGAACGACACCTTGTTCGATGACGCCTTGTTCCGTAACGATCCTGGCACCTGTAATGACAAGTTCGCTCATTCGAACAACCTCCCTGCCTCAGCATCCAACAGAACGACAAGGTGTGGGTGAGTTTGCAGCAGAGTAGCCGGGACTTCGGTTGTAATAGGTCCTGTAAGCGCGCGATGCACGATTTCAGCTTTGTCAGCACCGCGAACGATCAGCAGAATCGTTTTGGCTTTGAGAATTGTGCCTACGCCCATCGTTAGAGCGTGAGTCGGAACCTCTTCAATTGAGTTGAAAAAACGCGCATTCGCTTCGCGGGTTTCTTCCTTCAATTCGACGAGATGCGTCCCGCTGATCAGTGAATCGTCAGGCTCGTTAAAGCCAATATGTCCGTTATGGCCAAGGCCAAGGATTTGCAAATCAATCTGCTTAGCTTCTTCAAGAAGTTCATTAAATCTGGAGCATTCCGCTTCCAGGTCAGGCGCATTTCCGTTAGGAAGGTGAGCTGAAGCGGCTGGCAAGTCAATATGAGCAAATAAATGCTGCTGCATATAAGCGTGATAACTTTCTGGATGATCTACCGGCAAGCCGACATATTCGTCCAGATTAAAGGAAGTGACATTTTTAAAGCTGACGCGGCCCTTCTCATAGGCTTTCACCAGCTCTTCATAAATACCTACAGGCGTACCGCCAGTGGCTAAGCCAAGAACAGCTTTTGGCTGCATTTGGACAAGGGATGTAATAATACCGGCTCCGGCCTCATTAAGTTCTTGTTGATTTTGAAAAATATGAAGATTCATAGGGGTGTTCCTCACTCTCATGGACAAGTTATTTGCATTAGATGCATGATTTATGAAATCATTTTGCATAAAAATATCATTTTTAATATTAATTCTACTCATTTCAATCATAACTGAATTCATTAGTCTCGGCAACAGGCTTTTTCCCAAATATGAACATTGACTTACATGGGTATGTTTGCCATTCTTAACTTAGATCATTACACGTTTTATATAATTCATGATGGTGAAGGAGCTTGAAGATGAGTACACAGAGAAACTTACCTGAGGCTATGTTTTTTGACATGGATGGCACGTTATTTCAAACCGAGACGATTCTATTGCCCGCTTATCATGCGACATTTGATGTGCTCAGAGAGAAGGGCCTTTTCACGGGAGAGACGCCGCCGGAAGAAAGAATTCTGGGAGCGCTCGGCATGCTGCTTGAACATATTTGGCAGCGAGTTATGCCGGAATCATCAGTGGAAGCGCGTCAAGCCGCTGATGAACTGTTGCTTCATTTTCAAATGGAAGCGCTGAAGCAAGGACAGGGGAAATTGTACGATGGTGTGGCAGAGACCTTACAGGCTTTGCGGGACAAAGGTGTCCGCTTATTTGTGGCGAGCAATGGATTAGAGGACTACGTCGGTCATGTGACCGAGGCGATGGGCTTGTCCCCTTTATTTGAGGACCTGTACAGTGCGGGGAAATATCAAACCAGATCCAAAGTGGATTTGGTTAAAATAGCGCTCGACACGCATCAAATCAGCTCCGCGTGGATGGTGGGAGATCGTTCCTCCGATGTGGAGGCAGGACTTAAAAATAATCTGACTGTAGCTGCCTGCGATTATGCCGGCTTCCGGGAAGCGGGGGAGCTCGAAGGAGCGCACATTCGAATTCGCAGCTTTGCTGAGCTGCTGGAATACGTTTAAGATGAAATTGTCGCAAACGTGGTCGTCTGGGCATACACTATAGCACATTGACAGATAAAGGTGCTGATTAGAATGCCTTCTTTTGTAGGGATTTTCAACATTATAAGGAACGAAGGAAGCCTGGTGAACGGTGATACGTTAGTGATTGCTCCGACGAGCGCAGCCAAAACGTACTCCGGAAGCGGTGGAGGCATAACAGGAGATTTCGCCGTTTCTAATGTTCTATTTAGCGCGACGATATCGCTGGACCCGGATGTTGTGGATGCGGGTGCTAATAAGGTAGCTACTGGGACGTAAATGCATGGCAGAAGATTGGCTTCAAGCTCGGGTTGTGACGGGCTTGGAGCCTTTTTTTGCGTGTGGGTGTGGGCACACTATCCGGGAACTACAGTACACTATTTCGTAGAATTCCCATGCGATGAGGCATGTACAGGTACAGGGGCTGCCAAGGAAGGACATAATCTGCCTATGACGGAGGATCTAGCGGTGGGCGTAGGAGCTTTGCGTCCATGATCTTTCGACATTTCTTTCGATGGGGCAATATGTAAATCGGAAGCTCCTTACAGCTTAATGCTGCTGCTTCCGATTGCGCGCTTAATCACTTTCATTGGATGCATCGCCGGGAGGCGATTCTATTCTTCGAGTGTTTTGCCTTAGCATCCAGACGGCATATTCGAGAGGGCGTGAAACCGCCTTCTGATAGGTGGCGATTTCGCCGATCTTACGGAATACTTCCCGGGAAGGCTTGGGATTGACTTCCAGCAGCCAAACATTTCCCTTCGGATCTACGGCAATATCCATGCCCAACTCACACAGCTTGCCGAATTTCGTTTCTAGAAACTCTGCCAGTTTATAGGCGAAGTTGTTCATTTCTTTCTTAATGCTTTCCGTTTTCTCAGGTGAAGCGAAACGGTATGCTAACAGCTTATCTTGCGAAACCGCGCTTCCGCCTCCGTGCAGGTTCGAGGTGATGCTGCGGTGAGGACCGATGCGGCCCGCACAGCCGGTTACTTCCCATTCACCGCGGCCGTTTTTTTGAATCAGCAACCGATAATCATGCACGCGTCCATCCTTCAGCGTAAGCTGTATGCCTTGTTGAACCACATAGTCCGGGCTCAGCTTTAGCGTATGCAGCTTGATTGACAGCTGTTTTTCGCTTGCGCGGTAAGGGGCGATGATGGTTCTTTGCTGATTTCTTCCTTGCAATAAAAACAGGTCGGGACCCAGCTGCTCAATACGCAGGATGCCTCTTCCACCTGTACCGTTTTTCGGTTTGACATAGACAAGCGAATGCTTCTTTGTAAACTTCAGCAGCTCCTGCACGGTGCTGTATCGCACGGTAACCGGCAGGAAGGGGCGTATGCCTTCATTTTCAGATAGAATTTGATGCATTGACCATTTATTGGCCAGCGGTCTGCTCAGAAAGATCAGCTTTGCATGCCGATTGCGAAATGCTTTGAGCATTTGATAGTTCGCAGCTGCTTTGTAGCGGCAACGGTCATAAATGACAGGCGGCATCGATGTGCGGCGGCGAACCCATTTGCGTAAGGTAGCGTCGTAGGTTAATGAGCGCACCGAGTTGTCAGCTTCGACATCGGTCGGCGAGAAAACTTCGACTTGAACCCCCATCTTTTTACCTTCTTTACTGAGCTTTTGAAAGTAAGAGAGTTCTTCGAGCCGAGTTTTGCTTAAATAGATAGCGAGTACGCCCAGTCGTTGTGAAGACAAGCATAATCACCTTCTTCTTCCATTATTAATTAAATAAAGGCTATAACGAATAATACGTTCAAGTGATTTTTTGCGGATTTTCGGTTCGTCGAATTTCATTGGTTTGGAGTTCGCTTCGAAGAAC
Organism: Paenibacillus anseongensis; assembly: GCF_009757995.1. Classification (NCBI taxonomy): domain Bacteria; kingdom Bacillati; phylum Bacillota; class Bacilli; order Caryophanales; family Paenibacillaceae; genus Paenibacillus; species Paenibacillus anseongensis. Next base: position 360,034 of record NZ_WSEM01000020.1, on the reverse strand, counting down.
CAGATATGGCCTCCAACATCGACGCCAATATCCATCGACATTTCGCCAAGTTGATTGCCGGATGATTTTTCAATCTGAGTCGCGAGTGTGACGGCAGCTGTTTCAACTCGTTTTAGTATGCTTTTTGCTTCTTTGGGTCCAAAACCCTGTGAGAGCAGCTTGAACGGATCATCAATCGAACCGCCGCGTGGAACGTGCGTGGTGATGCTCGCTTTCCCCGCTACACGTGCGCCGACGCCTGACACGCTCCATTCTCCTTTGGACGTTTTCTGGATGAGAGCGCGCAAATCATAAGCCCGCTGTTTGTACCTTGCTAGAGCAATGCCTTGCTGAACAATGTATTCGTTGGAGCCGCGGTGCCGATTCCATTCGTTCCAAAGTTCGGAAGTGGAATGATGCACACTGTAAGTCATTTGCTTATCTACCTGACGGCTTAGCCGGTATTGCGTTTGACTGCCCTTCGTTGTTATTCGGTCAATCCGCATAATGCCTTTTCCCGCTTTGCCTTTCACCGGTTTCAAATACAATACGGCGTGTTTGCGCAAAAGGGAAGTCAGGTCGTCAGCTGAACTTAATTGTTTGGTATCGGGCATATAGGGCTTGCTATCTTTGGCTCCATTAAGCCAACTGAATAAGGTCCATTTGTTAAAAAAGGAAGAATTGAATAAATGAACGCTGGAGCTGCGATTGCAAGCTTGAATCGTTTGTTGGACTTCGGGCTTCATTTCCATTTTGCGATAAGGAATGCGATTGTAGACGACTTGAGGAGCGGGAACGAGTTCCCTGCTCCATTTTTTGGTTTGGTTATTGTAGCGATAACCGTGAATTTCATTGCCTGATAGGTTGAAATCCTTGGTGGTCACGACATAAACATCAACCCCAAGCCGCTCACCGGTCTGAATGAGATCAAGGAAATTGTGTAAATTGCCTCGAAATACGCGATTACTGTCCTTAACGGTGAGAATGGCCAGCCTCGGATTCTGCTCTTTGTTGTGCAGGAAGAAAGCCATTAGTTTTCCCTCCTAGCACGGAATCGGCTTAAATACAGGCAGTGCTCATAAATATTTTGTAAAGTAGCCAGGTCTCCTTCTTTCAATGACGGGTGTTTGAAAATCGATCTGCCTGGTTTGGCATTGGCTTCAAACATCCAGATTTTCTCATTTTGATCGATACCAATATCGAATCCGAGCTCTCCGAGCAAATGGTTATAATTATTCTCGATGCCTTCGGCGAGCTTGATCGCCGTTTCTTTGGCATTGCTAAGCACGCTCTCTGCACGGCTGCCGTAGATTTGACGAAGCACCTGCTCTGGCGTCATTAATTGACCACCGTTGCGGATATGGGTGGTTACGCTGCCCTTGCCGGATTTCTTGGCCCCGATGGCGGCGACAACCCAGTTGTTGCTGCCGTTTTTCGTCATGTGGAAACGGAAATCAATAGGGCAGTTGTCAATTTCTATTAGGCGGATGCCTTGCTGTGCCACGTAATTGGATAGACGACCCCGTCCAGTCCCGAGCATTTGCATAAGCCCTTCGAATTTTCCATAACGGATGAGCACGTTTTTGCCGCCTTTGCGGTAGCGAACAAAATAACCGCGTTTCGGGTTATAGGTCACCCGGAAAATACCGATGCCCAAGCTGCCCGCCGTTGGTTTCAAATAAATGAATTTATGCTTGTCGAGCATTTCTTTAATTTGATCCGCAGATGGATTAATTTTGGACTCTGGAACGAATTTGTAAGCATCGTCGCCAGCTAACATTTTGTACACATCCCATTTGTCAAAAAAGCTCCAGTTAAACAGCGGGATGCCTCTGCGTACAAAACGGTCCTTAAAGCCCTCCATCCCGGCCGACTTCTCTGCTATACGGCTGGATAGGCGGTTATAGACGACATCCGGCAGCGGGAACGTTTTACGAATCCAGCCTCCGCCTTCTTTGGGAATGATCCCTGTAACGGTTTCCTGTACCCAATTGACCCCTTTCGGGCTGAAAGCGAAAATAAAAGATTTGTTCGAACCTGTATTTAGAACCTGACGGATGAACCCGGTTTTTGTACCAAACGGAGATGAACCGCCTGCAATATTTGTTAAGACGCCGATGAGCGGTCCGATACGCAGTTCTTTATTTGTCGCGCTCGCGACCATTACGCTCCCCGAGCGAGGAACTCGCAGAGAAGCCATCAAAGAAAGCGGAATGTACATATGCTGGCCACTTTTTTTAATCAGGCGGATCGGTAGGGTGGCTGTTTTGCTGCCGACCTTTACAGTAATCGATTTGGTACCGGTTAACCGTAAAGCTTTGACGACCTCACTTGTTAAGTAGACCGATCTATCTGTTCGTTGTACGGCGTGGAGCATACACGTTGTCAAACTCATTAGGTTACCCTCCTAAACTTGTTCCAAGCTTAACTCAGCTTTTTGTGCAGCAAATATCCAGCATAATAAATAGGGTTAGCTATGGATTTCAACCGTGCTTTCTCGTTGCGCATGCGCGCGAAAATCGTTCTGCCTGGCTTGGAATTCACTTCGAGAATCCAGACGCGCCCCCACGTATCGATCCCAAGATCGATACCGAGCTCAGCCAATCGTCCGTGATGGGTTTCTAGAAGCGGGGGGATTCGATTCGAGAGCATGGTTAGTGTGGCTATGAGCTCATTAGCCTTGGTATCTCCGAATTCCCTGGTTAGAAAGGCGGAAACCTCTTCAGCACTTCCTCCGCCATGCAGATTGGAAGTCACACTGCCAGGTTTGCCGACACGAACCGCCATGCCGGTGCTTTCCCATATGCCGGAACCGTTCTTTTGGACGAGAGAGCGAATATCGTAAGCCATTCCTTCTGAAGAATGCAGGTGCAGATATTCTTGCATCAGATACGGCCTGGTGCCGATACAGCTGCGCAGCCATTGCCAGCAGGAATAGAAATCATGAAACTCATGATCGACAAGCCCGTTTTGAGCATTGCGACCTTTGATATGGTAGGTGCTTTTTCCGTTCATTGTGTTTACTTTGTGAAGATGCAGGGCACCCTTTCCTTGACTGCCGCCCTGTGGTTTAAGAAACACATCTTCCCTTGTTTGAAACCAATTTCTAAGAATGTTGCCGCTTGTGAGCAAGTTCGTTTCAGGCAAGTAGCGGCTGATCATGCGGTCTTTCTGCAAAATTTGATCAACTTCCCATTTTCCTCCCAGTCCATAGCCCAGGAAGCGTATTAGGGGTGATTCGCGCAGCTTTCTCACATGGTATTGATACTGTTCATAGCTGCGTTTATTGCTAAAGAAACATCGATCATAAATCAGTGAGGGCAGCGGAACGAGTTTGGCCACCCATTCCTTCGTTTCCGTCAAGTAGGTGTAACCCTGTACTGTACGCCCTTTCCAATCGATGCGATTCGGTGAGAACACGACGACGTCCAGACCTTCACGGGCGCCATAATAAGTCAGATGCTTATAAAAGCCTGAGCTGGCAAAAGGCAGTTCCCGTTTCAATTCTGTGACCATAATCCCGAGCAAGGGACGTTTGGTGCTTAACCGCATAGTTCCACCTCAAATCTTTGCTAAGAATTTGGCGTATTGCACGAGTTGTTTCACGGAAGGTCTTATTTTCTTCTCCGTATTTAATGGCGTATTATCATCCTTAGAAGGTTTGGAGTTTACCTCAAGCAACCAGACCTTCCCCATTTTATCTACAGCAAGATCGATCCCCAGCTCTCCAAAATGACTCGGGATTTGGGCTTCAATCCCTTTGGCAATGTCGATAGAGGCCTTGCGCAAACGAGCCGTTACAGAGACACGAGTGGCAGAAGAAAACGGCGTTTTGGCAAGTGCGCCCACGACATTGGTCAGACTTCCGCCTCGTGCAAGGTTGGAGACGAAATGCTGAGATCCGGCAATGCGGCCGACAATGGAGGTGATAGCCCACTCACCTTTGGCCCCACGCTGGACAAGCGAACGGAAATCAATCGATCTGCCGTCTGTTGTGATGAGATCAAGTCCTTGCTGCAGCTGATAGCGCTGGGTCTTGAGTTTGCCGGATATCGCTTGAAAGACAGCAGAAAGGGAAGGAAACGTTTGTTTGCGAACGCCGGTTAGATTCGTATAATGACACGTATAGACGTCACCGGGCTCTCGGCGAATACGGATAATCCCTTTTCCCAAGCTGCCGGTAATTGGTTTGAGGAATAGAACGGGATGGCGGGAGGCCATCGATTTTAACATTTGATAATTTTTGAAGAGGTAGGATTCCGGTAAATACCCATGAAGGGAACTATCTTTGCGCAAAGCTTCGAACACTTCCGTTTTGTTCAAATATTTCTCGTTGAAGACCTCGGTTCCATAACGGCTCTTGGCATCTTTCAAAAATTGTTGAACATTCGGCAAGTTCTCGTATTTACGCGAAGTAAGCCGGTTGTAGATCACATTGGGGATCGGAAACGTTTTTTTGCTCCAGGAACCATTGGCATACGCATACGCGGAAATGGAACTGGCATTCGCTTGCATTTCACCAGGTGGGAAGAAGCAGACAACAGCCCCATAACGTTCACATGCGTCGGTCATTTCTTTACAAAAAGCGGTAATCGCACCAAATGGGCGGTCGTGTGAACTTGAATAAACGCGGCTGATCATCACGCCAATTAAAGGTCCAATCGACAAAGTGCCCACATTTTGCCTATAATGGATATTGAGCTGCGCCCCTTGATGAATACCGATCTTGGTAGCGAGGACAGGATTGAACCGTAAACTGTTCGATGTAGCGGCGGTGACGACCTTGACATCCTGTTTGGCAGAGCCGAAGCGCAGAGTCATCGATTGATTGGACGGAACTTTCCATTTTCTTGCAATGGCTTCACTTAGAACAACGGTCCGATCATCCAAATAGATGCTGGTGCCTTGAATGGATATTCCGACTTTCGTCCTGGTCAATAGCGAACACTCCTTCCAGCATCAAAAATGGCATTGCTGTTTAAGCAAAGTAAACTACTCCATCATATGAGGACATATATACCTTGGTGCTTGGTATGTCGTCGAAACTGTTTGGAGGAAGAGCCCAACCGCGTTTGGGTTAAATTAGGAGGTCATGGAAATGAACGTACACGATAGAGCTTATGAGCTGGCAAAAGCGATTAAGGAAAGCAGCGAATACAAGGATATGTTGGAGATTCGCTCGAAGATTAACCAGGATGCATCTAGCAAAAACTTATTGGAAGATTTTCGCTCGCGTCAAAATGAACTTCAACAGAAAATGGCTGTAGGCGAGATGCCGCCTGAAGAGGAGATGGAGCAGCTGCAGAAGCTGTATGACGTACTTGCTCTGAATCCGGGGATTAAGCAGTTATTTGATGCGGAACGCCGTTTATCGGTTGTGCTTGAGGATGTGCAGCGCATTATTGCAGAGCCGTTGCAAGCGATGTTGCAGTAGAAGAAAGATGCTCAAACAGAAGATCTTCAAATAGAAGATAAATGTAAGGCTATTCAGGAAGAAGTAGTTGATCTACTTACACCTGGATAGCCTTTTTTTGTATATCAGGGTTGAAGTGTTATGGATTCAGTTAAGTTTCAGTCTTTGTTAAGGCTATGCTCAGGCAAGTGAACCAGCTAACAAATATAATGAAGCTATGATCAGGCCATTCGTTAGGAGGAGAGATAGGAATGAAAAAGTCCAAATGGACAAAATGGCAGATTGGGATGGTCGTGGGCGTTCTCCTCTTCTATTTATTTCAAGAAGTGAAAGAAAGTCCGCAGTTTCTATCGGCAGTCTCTACAGCTGCCTTATCCAAGGATCAAACTGCTACGGTAACGGCTCAGAAGGAAACCCCCAACAATCGGGTGGCGGAAAATACGCCGGTCCGTCGGGGAAGAAACCATGACCGGATGGCAGCGGGGACAGGGTCCACAGGATCAACAGGCTCCACCGGATCATCAGGCTCATCAAGCTCTTCAGGTTCCACAGGAAGCTCCGAATCTTCCCAGCCGCAGTTGAAAGCACATACTAGAAGTCAAGCTTCATAAAACAAGGAGATGGCCGTTATGCTCCAGGAATCAAGCTTTCGTTCGATGAACACGCAAATTCAAGTGATATTGGCTGCAAGCCGTGAGATGTCTGAATTTGAGCCGCTTATTCAGTCTTATTTTGCCAAGGCAGAACAGCGGTTTAGCAGGTTTTTGGCATCAAGCGAATGTTCCCTGCTTAATAGGAACTCAGGAAGCCGTTGTATGATATCGGATGAAATGGCGAATGTACTTGAGCTGTGCCAGCATTATTTTGAAGTTACGGAGGGAGTGTTTAATATTTTCATTCTTCCTGCGCTAGAGCATGCTGGTTACCAACGTAGTTTCGAAACGATAGCAAATGACGATGAATTCGCAGAAATATGCAACCCTCCGCTGCTGCCTTTCCCAAAGGATCGGTTACAGATAGATCTGGACACGGCGATGTCATCCGTACGATTTCCTGCTAATCAGCAAATGGATTTAGGCGGCATTGTAAAAAGCTGGACCGTTCAGGGGTTATCAGATTTACTACGCATCGAGCGGCAAATGCAAAGAGGCCTCGTGAATGCCGGCGGTGACGTTGAAGTATGGGGAGGCGCTTCAGACATGGAGCCGTGGGTAATTGCTATTGATAGACCGAATAGCAGTCGTATACATCGGTTGGATGAACTTCTCCTCCTGCTAGTAGATGGGTCAGTTGCTACCTCGAACACACAAAAGAGAAGTTGGCGGAACAGCGGAGGCAGCATGCATCATCTCATTGATCCCAATACGATGAAGCCTAGTCGCTCATCCGTGATTCAGTGTTCTGTCGTGGGGGAGCATTTGGTTGAGTGCGAAATTTGGGCTAAGGTCATGTGCATTCGTGGGCTGGAAGATGGACTACCTCTTTTTAAGCGCCATGCGCAGCGGTTGGAAGCTCTTATTTTTACAGAGGATGGAACTCTCCATCATGTGAAGCCGTCGGCGAATGGATCCAAGGGTCAATGGTTAGGGCTTGAAGCAGACTATGTATATGTTTGAAAAGGTTAGGAGGGGTAAAATTGATTCAAATCCTGCTAGATTTACCCATTTGGATGTTGATTCGCGTATTTGGCATCTTATCTTATCTCAGTCTATTCGTGGGGATGGCGCTGGGCATTGCGTATAGCTTTCCTCAGTGGAAGGGTCAAACGAAGGCGCGGTTGCTTCGATCGCATACATATGCGAATCATTTGGGTACTTGCTTAGCTTTACTGCATACCGTGCTTTTGGTCATCGATACGTTCATGCCGTATGATTGGAAGGAGATCCTAGTTCCATTCGCGGCCAAGCATTCTGCGGTATTGAGTGGTACCGGCTCGATAGCACTGTATGGCTTGCTGTTGTTGATTTTCACGACCGATATCCGTCAGAAGCTGAAGAAGAAGCTTTGGTTCGCTTTCCATTTGCTATCGTATCCTATTTTTGTGTTAGCCCTGATTCATGGGGTATTTATAGGGACGGATAGCTCGAACATCCTGATCAAAACGATGTATGTGACTACTGCGCTCCTCTTGATTGGTTTAACTGTTTTACGTGCTGTTGTACGTCCCCGCAAACAAGCGGCCAGGGCGAAAGAGACGTATTCCGTTTAGCGCTTGGAAGGCTCCTATTTCAATGAAATAGGGGCTTTTTGCGTAGAAAAGAAAGTCATCTAAAAAGTTGCGAAATGTGTCGAAACTGTCTATAGTAAAAGGGATTGTTGAATACGAAAAGAGGACCTGAAACCGATATGGCCAAACAAAAAATCACGGAGCTGGATATCGTCAGAGCGATAGCTATCCTAGCTGTCGTCACGATCCATGTCACGGCAGACTGGACAGTAGATCCGACTTTGAAGGGCAGCAGTTCGCAGTTGCTCGTCTTATTTTTGAACAAAATGAGTTATTTTGCAGTTCCCGTGTTTATCTTTTTAAGCGGAATTGTGCTTTTCTACATTTATACGGATAATTGGAGCGCCAAGCAGGCCGGCGTCTTCTACTGGAAGCGGGTCAGGCAGGTTCTTGTTCCTTATATTGTATGGTCGTTTTTCTACTATATTTATAATCCGTGGCTATGGACGCCAGGGCATCCCTTCAAGCTGGAACCACGTGTGTTCCTGGAGCAGCTAAAATGGGCGGATTCCGGCTATCATTTGTATTTTATGATCATTATCGTGCAATTTTATTTGTTGTTTCCGTTGTTGGTTTGGGCAGTGAGAAATGCGGCTTGGTTCCGCAAAACGCTGGCGCTTTGGGGGCTGGCGATTCAAGCTGGCGTGTACATATACAGCCATTGGTTCGGGACCATCGACCACAAGCCGGAGCTGTGTATCACCTACTTTGCTTACTTCCTTATCGGAGGCGCGATCGGCATGAACTACGGGGCATTTCGCGCATGGCTGGAACGAAACAAAGGCTGGGTCATTCCGGCTTCGATCCTCAGCGGCCTTGTCTATACGGGACTTTATCTGCTAGGCCTAAAAGGATATACGTTTGAGAATACTTGGTTCGAGGTGCTTTGGCTCCTGTATAGCATCGGAATCGGCATTAGCTTCATTTGGGTAGGCAAATGGCTTTTGCAAAAAGCAGCGCCAGTCGGCCGCTTCTTTGTCTCACTCGGCTCCGTGTCGTTCGGCGTGTATCTGATGCATCCAGCGCTGCTTTCTCTGTGGAAATATAAAGTGCATACGCCGGGCTCTATTGTGCTCTTTCATGCGTATAATGCGATCGTGTTGGTGCTAATTGTAGCGATTCCTTGGTTATTAACGCTGCTGTACCGTAAGGTAAGGAAGTTGATTTGATGAAAAAGACAGTGCAGGTGTTGTTTCCTGCACTGTCTTTTTTGGTGTTTGGGGAGGACTCTGCCAAGAGGGCGCGTAAGCTTCGCTTCGCAAACTTGGGCTTGGCGGTGAGGTTGAACCTCACCGCCAAGCCCTTCAGCGGCGCTGAATGCGAAGCGTGCATTCAGCGAAGGGAACTCCATGGCGCTATTTCATCGAAATGCGCCCTTTTGCGCGCGGAGGGGAACTGGGGGCTCTTATTTCTTCATGTTTGGCTAAAAACCAGCCAAATGTGAAGAAATAAGGCCCTGTAGTTCCCCAAGAGCTGTCATGACCCCACTATTCACCGGAATAGTGGCCTGTAGTTCCGTTCTGCTAGCCGCGCAGCCTGGCTGTAATAAGTACAACGGAGAGGAGCGAAGGCGCCCAAATCCAAGCATTACGTTGTAGAAAATACAACTATTTCAGCTAAAACGGCCAAAATCAGCTCCTTGACGCGCTCTCCGTTGTAAAAAGTACAACGGAGAGGAGCGAAGGCGCCCAATTCAAGCATTATGTTGTAGAAAGTACAACCATTTCAGCTAAAACGGCCCAAATCAGCGCCTTCACGCTCTCTCCGTTGTAATATGTACAACGGAGAGGAGCGAAGGCGCCTAAATCCAGGTGGTACGTTGTAGAAAGTACAACCATTGCAGCTAAAACGGCCAAAATCAACTCCTTGACGCGCTCTCCGTTGTAATAAGTACAACGGAGAGGAGCGAAGGCGCCTAAATCCAGGTGGTACGTTGTACAAAGTACAACCATTGCAGCTAAAACAGCCCAAATCAGCGCCTTCACGCTTTCTCCGTTGTAATAAGTACAACGGAGAGGAGCGAAGGCGCCCAAATCCAGGCATTACGTTGTACAAAGTACAACCATTGCAGCTAAAACGGCCAAAATCAGCGCCTTCACGCTTTCTCCGTTGTAAAAAGTACAACGGAGAGGAGCGAAAGTGCCCAAATCCAAGCATTATGTTGTAGAAAGTACAACCATTTCAGCTAAAACACCCCAAATCAGCGCCTTTACGCTCTCTACGTTGTAATAAATACAACGGAGAGGAGCGAAGGCGCCGAAATCCAAGCATTACGTTGTACAAAGTACAACATACCAGCGGCGCCGGCCAAGAACTCAGTACCCGCGCTGATATTGCCGCGGGATATAAGGATGCTCATGCCCTAGCTGCACGGCAGCATGCGTCGCCCAATAAGGATCGCGCAGCAAGCCGCGTGCGATGGCGACAAGATCCGCATCCTCGTTAGCGATGACGGACTGCGCCAGTTCCGCATCCGCCAGCAGGCCGACGGCGATGACCGGCACTTGCAGCGCTTCGCGAATCTGACGCGCGAAAGGCACTTGATAACCGGGGGAGTTGCCCGGTTTCCGTTGCCCGGCAAGGCCTTCCCCGCCTGAGCTCACATGAAACGCATCGACGCCTGCGGCTTGATACGCTTTGGAGAGCTCGATGGCGTGGTCGATATCATAGCCGCCGTCCGCGTACTCAACGGCAGAAATACGGAAAATAAGCGGCATGTCGGCAGGCATTTCTTTTTTCACAGCTTGAATGACTTCCACGCCGAATTGGGCCAGATTTTGCCCATAGACATCGTCTCTTTTATTCGTTAGCGGCGACTGGAATTGATGGATCAAATAACCGTGAGCGCCATGCAGCTCGATGGTATCTACGCCTGCTTGCACCGCACGGCGGGCCGCGTCGCCGAACAGTTTCACGATGTCGCGTACCTCATCTGTCGTTAACGCCCGCGGAATTTTGTAGGCATCACCCGGGAATGGGATAGCGGACGGAGCGACAGGAACTTCCGCGTCCTCTGCTTTGCGGCCTGCATGAGCAATTTGAATGCCGATTTTTGCACCATGCGCATGAACGCCGTCAATGATTCTGGCAAACGCAGGGATATGATCGTCAGACCAGAGACCCAAATCATGATCTGTGATGCGGCCATCCGGATGCACATCCGTCATTTCCATAATAAGCAGGCCGGTGCCTCCGATTGCGCGCGTGAGATAGTGGACGTAGTGCCATTCATTAGGTTTTCCGTCCTTAGCTGTTACTGAATATTGACACATCGGCGCCATGACGATGCGGTTTCTAATTTGTAAGCCTTTCAGCTCATAGGGAGAAAATAAATCTTTTTTCATGATGATGCACCTCCGATAATATAAATATCTAGATATCTAGATATTTGCTGCCAAGTTAGGTTGCAAGGTATGGCAAAACTATGTACCCTAGTATCGGTTGTATTATAATTAAATTCAAGTAGCCACTTTTAAGTGCTATAGTTACTAAAAGTATACTATTGGGAGAAAGGTTGCATCGATATGAACGAAATCATTCAATTATTGCAAAATCATCGCTCGATTCGCAAGTTTACGGATCAACCTGTCACCGACGAGCAGCTAAAAAACATCCTGGTTTCCGCTCAAGCCGCTTCAACGTCCAGTAACATGCAGGCATATAGCGTCATTCACGTATCGGATAGCGAGTTAAAAAGCCAACTTGCCGCGTTCGCCGGCAACCAGAGTTATGTCAGCGAATGTCCGGTGTTTCTCGTATGGTGCGCAGACTTGCGGCGTTATTCGCAGGCGTCACACCGGCATGCGGATACGCCAATAACCGGCAATGCGGAGAATTTCATCATTGCCACAGTCGATGCTGCACTCGCTGCGCAGAATGCAGCTATTGCAGCCGAGTCGCTCGGGCTCGGCGTCGTCTACATCGGCGGGCTGCGCAACAAGCCCGCGGAGGTCGCCCAGCTGCTGGGCCTGCCGCAGCTGGTGTACCCCATCTTCGGCATGTGCATCGGCACGCCGGATCAAGAGCCGCTGCAGCGTCCGCGGCTCCCTCTTGAAGCCGTATACCACGAGAATCGGTATACGGATAACGAAGAAGCGGTTCGTCAGTATGACGAGACGATCCGCGACTACATGCACGTTCGTACGGGAGGCAAAGTCGATACGACTTGGTCCAAGGAGATGGCGGGCAAGGCGCAGCGCCCGCGCGAGCACATGAAAGCTTTCCTTAACTCGCAAGGCTTCGGAGAGGTCTGAGCTAAGCTCTATACTTTCGATTCTTTTCGCAGATGAACTCATATTGCAAGAACTTGTCTCATACATATGAATGAGGACCATGAAGACAGGCTTGGAGAGTTCATCAGGCGAAAGGAGTGTGATCAGGTTGAAAGGCTTTAAAAATGTCGTGTACATGAGCGTAGCGCTAGGCATGCTGATTTATTCGCTGCCCCAATTGCAGCTGCGGGAAGTCGGTTCCCTGCCGATGATTTTTAGCAGCATTTGGATCGCTATGGCGCTGCTCGTTATTGCGTCTCATTTGCATCAGATTCTGGGTGTGGATGAAGAGAAGCGAAGAGAGCTTAAACGCATTAATCGGATGAAAAAATGGCAGCTGGAGCAGCTCGTTCAAGGCCGCAGAAAAATGCTGCAATTTCGTAAATAGCCCGGAACGGGCGATGTTAAGCTTTACCTTTTGACAACGAACATATGTTTGGTATAATACAAATGAAGCATCCAATCCAATAGGGTTGGATTTTTCTTATTATAGATGTTGTTCGCATTGTTCTTGCTCTTTCGAACGTTTATACTAGTAGTACAGAGTAGTACAGGAACAGGCGAATGGGGTGTAACAGTTGGATACTCAATCCGTTGATGCGTTAACGAAACATGAACAAATTTTACGTCATATAGAAAGCTTGAAGCTCGGCAGTCGAATCTCCGTTCGCAAAATTGCCAAGAACATGGAAGTAAGTGAAGGCACGGCTTACCGGGCGATCAAAGAGGCCGAGAATCAAGGTCTCGTATCAACCAAAGAACGAATCGGAACCGTGCGAGTGGAGAAAAAGCTGCGGCAAAACATCGATAAGCTCACTTTTGCAGAAGTCGTGAACATGGTGGACGGTCAGGTGCTTGGAGGCTCGCGAGGACTGCACAAAACGCTGAATAAATTCGTCATTGGCGCGATGGAGCAGGACGCCATGATGCGATATATCGAAGCCGGCAGCCTGCTTATCGTCGGAAACCGGAACGAGGCACATAGTTGTGCACTCGAATATGGCGCAGGGGTGCTGATCACAGGTGGATTCGATACTAGCTCAGAAGTGAAGCTGCTTGCCGACAAGCTGGAGCTGCCGATCATTTCAAGCAGTTACGATACTTTTACCGTCGCCTCTATGATCAATCGAGCGATTTACGATCGTTTAATCAAGAAGAAGATTATGCTTGTCGAGGATATCCTGGCGTCGGGTGCATCGCTCTATGCGCTTAAGGCGAACAGCACGCTGAGAGATTGGCAGCGACTGTCGGAGGATACAGGCTACAGCCGTTTTCCGGTCGTCGATGAGTGGAACCGCATTATCGGCGTTGTGACGTCCAAGGATATGGTCGGGGCGAACGCTTTGCAGACGGTCGACAAACTCATGACGCGCAGCCCGCTCACGGTCACGCCGCAGACTTCGGTAGCTTCTGCTGCCCACATGATGGTGTGGGAGGGCATTGAGCTGCTGCCTGTTGTGGATTTGAATCGCAAAATGGTGGGCGTGCTGAACCGCAGCGATGTGCTCAAAGCGATGCAGTATATTCAGAAGCAGCCGCAGAACGGGGAAACGTTCGAGGATTTGATCTGGTCCGGGTTGGAAGAGGTCAGAGATGAGAAGGGAACACTGCAGTTCCATGGCGTCATAACTCCTCAGATGACGAATCATCTGGGTACCGTGTCAGAGGGAGTTCTTACAACGTTAATGACCCAAGCGGCCTACCGCATTGTACAGGAATTTAAAAAAGGCGACCTCGTCATGGACAACATGTCCACCTATTTCCTCAAACCGCTGCAGATTGATTCTAAAATAGAAATACGACCCACCATTATTGAGGTGAGCCGTAAATTTGGCAAAATCGATGTGGAAATTTATCATGCCGGGGCTTTGGTTTCCAAAGCGATGCTGACCGCTCAAGTCATCTAGCGCAGCAGGCGATCGAAGTGCCCGTGATTGCGAATGCCTGCGAATAAGTTAAACAATCCGAGCAGGACCAGTACGGTGCCGAAGATCCGGCGGAAGCTGGATTCGCTGAAGAAGAAGAGCTGCGTGATGGCAATCATCACAAGCATCAAGCCCATGCAAATATTCATACGAGCGGAGTAGAGACCGCGTTTGGCGGGTTCCTTTTCACGGCGCGCCCGAAAGCTGAAAAAGACCGATAGGGCAAGCAGCAGGCAAATGAGAGAAAATAAAGAAACTTGAATCGCGAACATGTGGTTCATCCGTCCTTTTAAGCGAGTTTACTGTTAACTTTAGCGATTTTGGGCGGAGAATGCAATCACATCTCGTACAGATCAATCCGAATAATTAAGTTCGCTTCTCTTGGGCGGTGATCCAAACCGTCAATTCCGTCTGAATTAACACGATCGATTTCACTTCAACAATATATTTTTTATCATGCAAAACGTAAGTTTTTTGAGTAATCAACTTCTCATAAAGCGGTTGAGCGTCTTTGACATAAGTGGCTTTCTGGCCGATGACGAGCTTGAGCTCGCTTTTAATATCACTCTCAATTTCCTTCTGAATATCTTCGCTAATAAGCTCATCCTGATTTTTGGGAACCAGATGCACATTGACGACATTAATTAAGGATTGTTTATTTTTTGTCTTGTTTAAACTGTCGATATCGGCCCGCAAATCACGATTTTCTTGCAGATATTTATGCATTTCCACATATAACTGCGTGTACGTATGCTGATGAATGCTCATATAGACGGCGCTCCCAATGATGGCTCCCGAAACCATCAGTGCAAAGTTCGCAAGCAAGCGCTGATAGCGGGCAAAAGGAGGAACCCTCAAGGCTGGTGGCCTCCCTTGCAGATCATTTGGATGAGCGAGGTACCGATTTGTGCTCCCACGAAGGCGACGACAATCAGAATGATTTGTTTGATCGCAGGATTCAAATGTCCAACGGCTACATGACTTTCTATATAGCGTATCGGATCAATCGTGCCGCCTACTGCAGCCACCATGGCCCAGATTTTAATATTTTCAGCCACAGTCATCATTTTCTCCGTCGGTGATTGAAGGGTCAGCACAGCTGCAATGCCGCTTAACATGCTGCCCCCGAAGACGACCCCGAAAGCAATGCAGAAGTACAAAATAATATTTGCCCAAAAGATTCCCATGACTTTACCGCTTCCTTTCCCATCCGTTATGGAGGACAAACTCTCTATACTTAATGTATGGGAATGCACGTCTACAATATGATACTATGTAAGGAATAAAATGAGAGCAGGGAGGAAATGCTGATGAGTTCGTTTGTACACTTGCACGTGCATAGTGAATACAGTTTATTGGATGGTGCCGCACGCATGGAGGAGCTTGTTACACAAGCAGCTAATCTGGGCATGACCTCTCTGGCTTTGACGGATCACGGTGTGATGTACGGAGCTATTGCCTTCTACAAGGCGTGCAAGCAGCGTGGCATAAAGCCCATTATTGGGTGTGAAGTTTATTTTACAGCGGGCTCGATTCGTGACAAAGGGACAAGACAAGAACAGCCGATCTATCATCTCATTCTGCTTGCCAAGAACTACCAAGGTTATCAGAATCTGATGAAGCTTTGCTCGATTGGGCATTTGGAAGGTTTTCATTATAAGCCGCGTATCGATTTGGAACACTTATCCAAACATTCCGAAGGACTTATCTGTCTGAGTTCCTGTTTAGGCAGTGAGATTTCGCAGCATTTGCTGCATAACCGGAACGATGAAGCCAGAGAGGCAGCGGAGCGATATCGACGTATTTTCGGGGATGACTTTTTTCTGGAGATTCAAGATCACGGCATGATTGAGCAGAAAAAAGTCATGGTTTCCATGATCGAGCTGAGCAAGCAAACGGGCATTCCGCTGATTGCGACGAACGATGTCCACTATGTGACGGAGCCGGATCATGTCATGCAGGATATTCTGATCTGTATTGGCACTGGCAAAACCGTGGATGATACGGATCGGCTCAAAATGGGAACAAGCCAGATGTACTTGAAAAGCGAAGAGGAGATGCGGCGTTTATTCGTCCATGTGCCCGAAGCGCTGACCAATACGGCTGTTGTGGCCTCGCGCTGCGAGCTGGAGCTTGAGTTTGGCAAGTCGATTCTGCCAAGCTTCCGTCCAATCCCTGAGCAGCTTACCTCCGTCGAATATTTAAGAGAGCTGTGCGAAAAGGGCTTGAATCAGCGGTATGGGGCAAAACCGGAATGGGAGCAGCCCGACTCGCCGCTAAGGAAACAAGCGGAAGAGCGCTTGGCTTATGAATTAGGCGTCATTGAGAAAATGGGATTCTCCGATTATTTCTTGATCGTATGGGATTTCATTCGTTTTGCTCATGAGAAAAATATCATGACAGGTCCAGGGCGGGGTTCCTCGGCCGGAAGCCTTGTCGCTTATGTGCTGCGCATCACCAATGTTGATCCGCTTCAATATAAGCTGCTCTTTGAGCGCTTTCTGAATCCTGAGCGGATTACAATGCCCGATATCGATATCGATTTTAGCGATGAACGGCGGGATGAAGTCATTGATTACGTCGTTGCCAAATATGGGCACGAGCATGTCGCCCAAATTATTACCTTCGGAACGATGGCGGCCAAAGCGGCGGTCAGAGATGTCGGACGTGTGTTGAACGTTCCATACGGAGACGTCGATCGCGCGGCGAAAGCCATTCCGAATCAGCTCGGCATGACGTTGACGGAGGCGCTGCAGGTCAGTTCGGATCTCAAGTCGCTAGTCGCCAGACAGCCCAAGACTGCAGAACTGCTTGAAATGGCTATGCGTGTAGAAGGCATGCCGCGTCATGCATCGACGCATGCAGCCGGGGTCGTCATTTCCCGAGAACCGCTCACGCAATATGTCCCCCTGCAAGAAGGGACGACACAGACGGCGCTAACGCAATATACGATGGAGCATTTGGAAGCCATTGGACTTTTGAAAATGGATTTTCTAGGACTGCGGACATTGTCGATTATTGAACGAACCGTGGATTGGATTGCCCAGATGGAAGGCTTGCAGCTGGATTTTGATGGGCTGGATATGGACGCGGACGCGGTCACTTACGGGATGCTGAGCAAAGGGGAAACAACCGGTGTTTTCCAATTGGAGTCAACGGGTGTCCGTAAGGTGCTGAAGGACTTGAAGCCTTCTGTTTTTGAAGATATCATCTCTGTTCTTGCCTTGTACCGTCCAGGCCCGATGGAGTTCATTCCCAAGTATATTTACGGTAAACACGGTCAAGTGGAAGTGGTTTATCCGCACCCGACTTTAGAGCCGATCCTTCGAGATACGTACGGCATTATCGTGTATCAGGAGCAAATTATGCAAATTGCCTCCTCGATGGCCGGTTTTTCCTTAGGAGAAGCGGATTTGCTACGGCGTGCGGTTTCCAAAAAGAAGCGGGAAGTCCTCGACGAAGAACGTGCCCATTTCGTCAAAGGCAGCTTGCAGCAAGGGTTTAGTGCGGAAGAAGCGAATCATGTCTACGATATGATCGTCCGTTTCGCCGACTATGGCTTTCCTAGAGCGCATGCTACGGCGTATGGGGTATTAGCTTTTCAGACGGCCTATCTCAAAGCGCATTACCCGATTTATTTCATGGCTTCCATGTTAACCGCTGTGATGGGCAATCACAGGAAGGTAGCTGAATATGTCGATGAGTGCAGACGGACGAAAATCGCTGTTCTTCCGCCGGATGTGAATAAGAGCGGAACGGTCTTTACGCCGGATCCTCAAACAGGAGCGATCCGGTTTGGGCTTGCGGCTATCAAAAATGTGGGCACGCAAGCGATCGATGCCATTTTATTTGAACGTAAGAAGTCTTCCTTCGAGAGTTTGCTTGATTTCTGTAGACGTGTTGATCTCCGAGTCTGCAACAAGCGGGTCATCGAATCATTGATTCAAGGCGGAGCTTTCGACTCTTTGGGCGGTCACCGTGCCCAGCTTATGGCCATTCTCGACGAAACGATTGCTTCCGCTACAAAATGGCGCAAGGAGCGGGATGACTTGCAGCTTCACTTGTTCGGCTTCGTCGAAGAACCGAATTGGGAAGTCGAGTATCCGAACATTCCGGTCATGCCGCAGAGCAAGCAGCTGGAGCTGGAGAAGGAGCTTCTGGGCATGTACATCTCGGGGCATCCGCTGGATGCCTACACACAGCCTCTTGAGGAGATGGACGCGGCCATGGTCTATCAGCTCGCTGAGCTGCCGGATAATAGCGAAGTTCTTGTAGCCGGGATGATCCTTTCGCACAAGACGATCATTACCAAGAAGGGGCAGCCGATGGCATTCATGGAGCTGGAGGATCGCATCGACAAGGTCGAGGTGGTGCTCTTCCCCGAGACCTGGAAGCAGGCGGCTCCGCTCGTGCAGAAGGGCAGACTCGTCCTCGTTAAGGCGAAGCTGCAGCTTCAGGACGAGGATCCACCCAAGCTGCTCGCCGATCAGGTGGCCGCGCTGGACGACCCGGCGGCCGTTCAGCGGCTTCGCCGGCAGCCTGGGGCGCCTAGGCGCGCTGTTGGCGCAGCCAGCGGGCAGCAGCCTGCTCGCGCGGCTGCCGCATCTGGGGCAGCGCGCAGCGGCGCCGCGGTCAAGCAAGCGGCCCCGCCTGCGGGCCGCCAGGCAGCCGCTGATGAGGCGAAGCCTCAGCGGGTGTTCGTTAAGATCTCGGCTGACTGCGAGCAGCCGGATAAGCTCTTGCAGCTGAAGGCGCTGCTCAAGCTGCACAAAGGGCCGCTCGCGGTTGCGCTTTTCTACGAAAGCAGCAACAAGCTTTTGGCCCTGAGCGACCAATATTTGATCGATCCATCCAAGGATCTGATTCGGATGATTGAAACGATCATGGGTAAAGATTCCGTAAGGGTGAAATAAAGCATGCTTCCACCGCATATGAATAGGAACCCGGCATTTCAGGGGCATTCCATATGTAGGAGGGGGACTTATGACCGAACAACATATGATCCAATTGCTGCAAAAACGCGGTGTTACGGTTGAACAAATTTCCGAAATTGTGTTCAAGCTGCAGAAGCCCTATAATGTTCATCTGACGGAACAAGAGTGTACCGACAGTGTAATGGCTGTACTTGCCAAGCGGGAAGT
This sequence comes from Paenibacillus anseongensis, assembly GCF_009757995.1. Taxonomy (NCBI): domain Bacteria; kingdom Bacillati; phylum Bacillota; class Bacilli; order Caryophanales; family Paenibacillaceae; genus Paenibacillus; species Paenibacillus anseongensis. The sequence goes on along the minus strand of NZ_WSEM01000020.1, from coordinate 341,078 downwards.
ACAATACACGCTGTACACGGGCATCGCGCTGGATGAGCTGGCAGAGAAGAAGCTGTTGCCGGAACCTTTGCAATCCATCCTTGAGGCAGATGAACCCTTGTTCGGTGTTGATGAAACACTGGCCCTAGGCATTGTGCATGTATACGGAATGATCGGATTAACCAGCTTTGGCTACCTGGACAAAGAAAAGATGGGAATTATTAGGGCTCTCAACGATGATAAAACTTCTGTGCATGTTTTTCTGGATGATTTAATTTGCGGATTAGCGGCTGCTGCGTCTGCAAGAATCGCCCATCAGAATGAGCATGCGCCTGATTATAGCAGTAAATTGCGTCTGGACTAACTCGTTTAGTTCAGACTTCACTTTTTTTTCATGAACGTGCTCTGTTGCGGGAAAAAGAGAAATTATGATATCATTATTCCATTGTGTGTGCCTATGCTTATTACAGGATGTTTATTATCATCGTACTAAATGCCCTAATCCATGTAGCAGTACTTCATAGGAGGTTTTTTTTCATGTGGACGGTGATATACATAGCTCCTACCGCGAAAATTGCAGAGCGGATTAAACAGAGGCTGACCGAAGAAGGATTTCTCGTACAAGTAAGAGGCATCTCCTTATCCAAAAATCAGTTTGAAATTGTCGTTCCCGCAGGGGAAGTTGAAGAAGTACAAGAAGTACTCAATTCTATTTTACATAGATAATGAAAAGTAGAAGCAAGTAACCTGGCTTGTCAGAGATTCACGATAACAGCCAATTAGAGGTGGAAATGTGCTAAAGGATTTATTTCAAAAGCGTAAATACGCAACGATTCCTTCCGAGAAAACAAAAAGGGAAATTCCCGAAGGGTTAATGAATAAATGCCCGAAATGCGGTACCATTCAAACGAGTAAAGAGCTAGAGAAAAACTTAAAAGTCTGTACAGCTTGCGGCTACCACTATCGTTTAAGCGCATTGGAACGTATTCAATTAACGCTCGATGAAGGCCAGATTCTGGAATACGATGCGGATATGATTTCTGAGGACCCTTTGCAGTTTCCTGATTATGTTGAGAAATTAGATAAAGCGAAGAGCACGACGAAATTACAAGATGCGATTATTACCGGTGAAGGCACCATTGGCGGCTATCCGGTTGTGATTGCGGCAATGAGCTTTGATTTCATGGGCGGATCACTTGGGTCCGTTGTAGGAGAGCGAATCACGAGAGCTGTTGAGGCTGCCATCGAGAAGAAAGTTCCTATTATTATTTATTCCACTTCAGGTGGCGCTCGTATGCAAGAAAGCATCCTTAGTTTGATGCAAATGGCCAAAACAAGCGCAGCCTTATCCAAGCTGAGCAACGAAGGCGGGCTTTTTATTTCCGTCATCACGGATCCGACATTCGGCGGTGTATCCGCAAGCTTTGCGATGCTGGGCGACATTATTATCGCTGAACCAGCAGCACCGTTTGGATTCACAGGCCGCCGTGTTATTGAACAAACCATTAAACAAAAGCTGCCGGACAATTTCCAGACATCAGAATTCAATCTCGAGCATGGTCAGCTCGATAAGGTCGTACCTCGTAAGGATCTGCGACCTACGTTAATCAAGCTGTTGGACATGCACGGAGTGAAGGGGGAAGCGACTTATGGCGGGTGAAATGCCGTTTGAACAGCCGCTGGCGGAACTGAAGAGCAAAATTGCTGAGCTGCGCAAATTTGGAGCAGAGAAGCAAATTGACTTTTCGGAAGAAATTCGCCGTTTGGAAGAAAGATACGCAGAGCTTGAGGATGAACTTTATGCAAGTATGTCTTCTGCGGAAAAAATGCAATTGGCTCGTCATCCGCAAAGACCGACGACGATTGATTATATTTTATCTATTTTTACTGATTTCATAGAGTTTCATGGAGATCGCTTGTATGGAGACGACCTTGCGATTGTAGGTGGACTAGCCAAATTTAACGGCATTCCCGTTACAGTTGTCGGGCACCAAAAAGGGAAAGATACGAAGGATAATATTGCTCGCAACTTCGGTTGTCCCCACCCGGAAGGCTTCCGTAAGGCGCTGCGCATGATGCGCCAAGCGAACAAGTTTAACCGCCCAATTATTACGTTTATTGATACGAAAGGCGCATTCCCCGGGAATGCTGCTGAAGAGCGTGGTCAAGGAGAAGCGATTGCCAGAAATTTGCTGGAAATGGCCTCTTTTCGCGTGCCGATCATCTGTATTGTTATTGGTGAAGGCGGCAGCGGCGGCGCGTTGGCATTAGGAGTTGGCAACAAGGTGTTGATGTTGGAAAATGCGATTTATTCGGTTATCAGTCCGGAAGGCGCGGCTTCCATCTTATATAAAGATGCTTCCAAAGCTTTACATGCGGCAGAAGCAATGAAAATTACGGCAGATCACATTAAGGATCTGAACGTCATTGACGGCATCATCCCAGAGCCAAAAGGCGGCGCACACCGTGATCTGGCTGCACAAGCAGAATTTATTAAAACAGCGATCTGGGAACAGCTTCAGCCTTTGCTAAGCTTGACCGAACAGGAGCTGCTAGAGGACCGTTACCGTAAATTTAGAGACATTGGTCGGTTCACATTCACTCAGGAGGGAAACCATGCGTAAAACGAAAATTGTCTGTACCATTGGACCAGCAAGCGAATCACAAGAAAATTTGAAAAAACTCTTGTTAGCGGGAATGAATGTTGCCCGTCTCAACTTCTCCCACGGAGATTTTGAAGAGCATGGCGCACGTATCCGCAACCTTCGCGCTGCATCCGCTGAGACTGGCAAAGTAGCAGCTATCTTGCTTGATACGAAAGGACCGGAAATCCGTACCGGTAAATTGAAAGAAGAACCGATTGAGCTTGTTCAGGACAAGCACATTGTTTTGACAACAGAAGAAATTCTGGGAGATGCAGATCGTATCTCAGTTACTTACTCGGATCTGCCGCGTGACGTCGAAGTAGGATCCACGATTCTGATCGATGACGGTTTGATTGGTCTTACTGTCGTTGACATTCGCGGAACTGAAATCGAGTGCCGTATCGTCAACGGTGGAACAATCAAAAGCAAAAAAGGCGTTAACGTGCCAGGCGTGAAAATCTCCCTTCCAGGTATCACAGAAAAAGATGCCAACGATATTATTTTCGGTATCGAGCAAGGTGTTGATTTCATCGCAGCTTCCTTCGTTCGTAAAGCGAGCGACGTTATGGAAATTCGTGAATTGCTGGAAAGACATAACGCAACGCACATCCAAATCATCAGTAAAATTGAGAACCAAGAAGGCGTAGACAATCTGGATGAAATCCTTGAGGTTTCCGATGGTTTGATGGTTGCCCGTGGAGATCTTGGTGTTGAAATTCCAGCTGAAGATGTGCCGGTTGTTCAAAAACAAATGATCAAAAAATGTAACATCGTTGGTAAACCGGTTATCACAGCAACAATGATGCTTGATTCCATGCAGCGCAACCCGCGTCCAACTCGCGCAGAAGCAAGTGACGTGGCGAACGCCGTATTCGACGGAACAGACGCAGTAATGTTGTCTGGTGAGACAGCTGCAGGGAAATACCCAGTTGAGTCCGTACAAACGATGGCTCGTATTGCTGAGCGTGCAGAAGAAGCTTTGGAATACAAAGAAATCTTCCTTCGTCAAGCACAAGCACAACAAGTTACAGTTACGGAAGCTATCTCTCAAGCAGTAGCTAACTCGGCGCTGGAGCTTGGAGCGAAAGCGATTTTGACAGCTACAGAAAGTGGATATACTGCAAGAATGGTATCCAAATACCGTCCAAAATCACCGATCATCGCGATTACACCAAGCGAGCAAGTGATCCGTCGTTTATCTCTCGTTTGGGGTGTTATCCCTGTAATGAGCGAACAAGCCAAAACGACAGACGAGCTGTTCAACCTTGCAGTGGATAGCAGCATCAAAACAGGACTCGTGTCCTTAGGTGATATCGTTGTTATCACGGCTGGTGTCCCAGTTGGACGCTCTGGAACAACGAACTTGATCAAAGTTCATCATGTTGGCGAAATGCTTGCCAAAGGTACTGGTATCGGTATGCAAACGGCTACGGGCATCGTTGTCACAGCTCGCACACCTGAAGAAGCTAATGCCAAAATGGTCGATGGAGCCGTGCTAGTTACGGTAACTACAGACAAAGAGTACATGCCGGCTGTACAAAGAGCTTCCGCGTTGATTACGGAAGTTGGCGGCATCACGTCTCATGCGGCTGTTGTTGCGCTTAGCCTAGGCATCCCGGTTATCGTAGGCGTTGAGAACGCGGTTGAACTCATTAAAGACGGTACAGAAGTTTCGATCTATCCGGAGGTAGGCATTATCTACTCTGGACAAGCGAGCGTTCTGTAGGATATAAACGAAGAGGTTATCTAGAAAGGGTCGATAAGACCCCTGTCTGGATAGCCTCTTTTTTGTTGCCGAGGGAACTATGCTCCGCCCAAAAGAGAGTTCCTCCATCCACTATGTTATACTTAGCACATAAAGATATCTCAGGAGGAATGGATAATCATGAACGAGGAACACTGGTATCAGCATCAGCTGCGCGTGCGATATGCGGAAACGGATCAGATGGGTGTTGTGTATCATGCCAATTATTTGAACTGGTTCGAAATCGGGCGAACAGAGCTGATCAGGGAGCTTGGCTATCCTTACCGCAGAATTGAGCAACAAGGTCTGCTACTTCCCGTCGTAGAAGCGGATCTGAAGTTTAAGAAGCCGGCTCGTTACGACGATTTGGTAAGTGTTAACACTCGCGTGCTGGAGATGACCTCGGTGCGGATCCATTTTACCTATGAAATTCGTAAAGTGAACGAGGATATGGCGGAAGGCTCAGAGGGGAATACGGGGGAATTACTTGTAACAGGAACAACGCGGCATGTTTGGGTGAATCCTTCTTGGAGGCCAGTACGTATAGAGAAGGAAGCGCCGGAATTGTGGCAGCTGTTATCTAAGTACTCTTAAAGGGGATGGGCTTATGCTTCGTATCATTCTTGCTATTTTCATTATAGTGCCTGCCATTGAAATTTCTGTGTTGATTGCGCTCGGTCATTTTATCGGCGGCTGGACGACATTCGGGCTTATCCTGTTAAGTGGTTTCCTGGGCATTTATTTCGCTAAGCGCGAAGGGCGCAAAGTGTTGGAATATGCTCGATTCGAGTGGTCGCAAGGGCAGCTGCCGGCACAGCATCTGCTGGATGGCATTTGTATTTTCCTCGGCGGTATTTTGTTGATTACACCAGGCTTTATTACGGACATCTTCGGTTTTCTGCTTGTTTTTCCGTATACGAGACCGATATTTAAAGTCATCCTGCTTGCATTGATCCAAAGACAAATTAGTAAAGGCAATATTCATTGGATTAACCGAAGATAAGCCGCACACAAACCATCACAAAAAAGCTCGGACCCTCTTATTCAGAAGGTGCCGAGCCTTTTTTTATGTAGGTAGCGATATCATGAAAGATTCTTGCCCTATAAAATGCGGAAATGAGAATGAGGGACACAGGGCCAATAATGAGCCCCAGGAGTCCGAACAGCTTCAGCCCCACGAACATCGCAATTAACGTAGCCAAAGGATCTAGACCGACGGAGGAGGCGAGTACTTTAGGCTCCATAATCTGTCTGGCTATCACGATGACGCCGTACAGGACACTAAGTCCGATCCCCAGAACCAGATTGCCTTGTGCAAAAAACACGTACAGGATCCACGGCACCATGACCGCACCAGTTCCCAAGTAAGGCATCAAGTCTGCCAAACCTGTCAGTAAACCGATGGTGATCGCATAGTCGACACGCAGGACAAGCAAACCGATAATGACAACCAATGCTGTCAGCGATACCAGGATAAGCTGTGCGCGTATGTACCCGAACAGTGCTTTTTGCAAATCGTTGCGAATCAATTGCGTGGTTTTCACGATGAGATCGGAGAAAATGCCTTTGTATCTTTGAATGAGTTGGTACCAGTCTTTACTTATAAAGAAAGTAGCTAACATGATGATAATCGTAATTGTTGCAATATTCGGCAGCGAGGTGAGCAAACTTTTCAGCGTGTTAAAGACATAATTAATAATAAATTTACTCACATCAGCAATGGAACCTGCCGTGGACGAGAGGTTGTTATTAACGGTTTCTTGATATTTGGGGTTATTTTCAAAAAACTCATTGATTTTCTCGATCCAATCTTGGAAAGCTGTTGAATTGATGAACACATTGAACTGCTCCACCCAACGATTAATCTGAAGCTGCAGGGTATCCGCAAGCGATCCTAATTCCACAACAATATTGGCAACCAGCAGGGTGATGGCCGTAACCATGGCCGCTAAAAAGAGAAGCATAGAGAAGCTGACGGCAAGCCATCGCGGAAATTTGAGCTTGAATTGAAAAAAATTCACAATTGGATTGAGCATAAGCGCCAAAATCCAGCCAAAAATAAAAGGATAAATCAGTGGAATAACGTAGTAGAAAGCGTAGGCGATTCCAGCTATGATTAAAGCCACCCAAATACCTCTGAAAATCTGGTGAACTAAGCGCGGATTGAGGATACCCATCGTTCTTCTCTCCTTGGTTCAGTTCCTTGTATTGTAACATGAACATGGATAAATACGGAAACGAACATCCCTTTACAAAATCTTAATATAATAGTGAAGGGGGATCTGCATTGTCGGTATTCCAGACACATAGTACAATGAAACCATAAACTAGATCATTTAATTGGAGGCTTTATGAGTATTGCGCGAGAACCCGATCTGAAGGAAGTTAAAGAGCTCAAGGAACAAAAGGAACTCAAAGAGATTTCGACCAAATACTTAAATCGTGATTTAAGCTGGATCGAATTCAACTGGCGAGTTTTGGAGGAAGCTCAAGATCCAAGCACTCCACTGCTTGAGCGTGTGAAATTTCTGGCTATCGTATCTAGCAATCTCGACGAGTTCATGAGTGTTCGTGTTGCAGGTCTGAAGGATCAAATTAAAGCTGGATATACGAAAAAAGATTTTACCGGCTACACGCCTGCGGGGCTAATCAAACGGATTATGAAACGCACGAACAAAATGGTGAATGAACAATACAAAACGTATCGCGAAGTCACGAGATTGTTGACGAGAGAAGGCATCGTGTTCACCGAATACGAGGACTTGAATACGAGTCAGAAGAAAGCGATGGATGCCTACTACCACGATATTATTTTTCCGGTATTAACGCCGATGGCCGTGGACCAGAGCCGACCGTTCCCACTCGTACATAATCATTCTGTTTATTTGGCTGTCCTACTCATCCGAGAAGGCGATGATCCGGATGATGAGCCGTATTTTGCCATTGTTCAAGTTCCTAGCAATTTATCCCGTTATATCTCCGTACCTTCACGGCCTAATAGCAAGAAACAGGAATTTATTCTTCTTGAAGAATTGATGGAGCATCATATACAATCGTTGTTCAGCGGATATATCCCAATTTCCGTTCATGGCTTCAGGGTGACTCGTAATGCCGATTTAACGCTCAATGAAGAAGGGGCCGAAGATCTGCTTGAGGAGATCGAGAAAGAGCTAAGACGCAGGCGCTGGGGCTCTCCTGTGCGGCTTGAGGTTCAAGAAGGCATTCACCCTTATGCGCTTGCCCAATTGCAGGAAGAGTTCGAAATCGAAGAGCAGACCTTTGAAATCGACGGACCGATCGATATCACTTATTTTATGAAACTGGCGAATACGCTGAATGGTTTTGAAAATCTTCGCTACCCGCGGATCAACCCCAAATATCCGGTGGAATTTGAGGATGAAGTGGATTTCTTTGATGTGTTGAAGCAAAAGGATGTTCTCGTTCATCACCCATATGAAACTTTCGATGCCGTGACGGATTTCATTGTCCATGCGGCCTATGATCCTAAAGTGCTTGCGATTAAAATGACCTTGTACCGGGCAAGCGGAAACTCGCTGATTATTCAATCCTTGGCACGAGCCGCGGAATCCGGCAAACAGGTTACGGTCGTTGTGGAGCTGAAGGCACGTTTCGATGAAGAACGGAATATCGCTTGGGCGAGAATGCTGGAGAAGTCAGGGTGTCATGTCGTTTATGGACTTGTGGGGCTTAAGACACACGCCAAAATTACCTTGGTCGTACGCCAAGAAGAGAATACTCTCCGCCGATATGTGCATGTGGGGACAGGGAATTATAATGACATTACAGCCCGTCTCTACACGGATGTAGGGCTTTTCACTTCCAATAGTGTCATTGGCGAGGATGCTTCGGCGTTGTTCAATGAAATTACCGGCTACTCGGCTCCGCATGACTGGCAGTCTTTTGCTGTAGCTCCTACAGATCTTAAAGATAAGCTGTTCGAACTGATTGAAAGGGAAGCGGCCCATGCGAGAGAAGGTAAACCGGCGAAAATCATTGCCAAAATGAATTCATTGTCAAATCAAGAAATGGTAGATGCTCTGTATGCGGCGTCGCAGGCAGGCGTGAAGATTGAATTAATTGTTCGCGGCGTCTGCTGCTTGCGTCCGGGAGTTCCTGGACTTAGCGAGAATATTACGGTGCGGAGTATCGTAGACAGGTTCCTAGAGCATTCACGGATTTACTATTTCCAAAATGGCGGTCTCGTTGATGTTTATTTATCTTCCGCGGACTGGATGACTCGGAATTTGACGCGTCGAATTGAGTTGATGTGTCCGGTTATTGACCCGCAGATGAAGAAGATGATGATTTCGATTCTGAACGTCAGTCTGAATGATAATGTGAAAGCCAGAGAGCTTATGTCTAACGGCATGTATACCAGCATAAAAAATGAACTGACCCCTTATCGGAGCCAGTTCGAGGCCATGAAAATTACGTCTTGGAAAAAACTCCAGCTTGAATTTTAAGTTTGAGGCCCCACGCTTTTTCGAAATCTTTGGTTATGGCTGCGAGCTCTTTCAACTCTAAGATCGGATTGTGTACGCAGAGCAGTTTAAGCGTCAAGGACGTATCGGATCGTGTAACAACCAGCTTTTGAACAGGCTGAGTTTCACTGTGATCCAGTGCAGTTGCAAGCTTTAGGAGTGTGCCTAACTTTACAATCAACATCTCGTCGGATTCTTTCAACAAATCCTTGTAAGCAAGGGATTGCTGATGGGTCCGGCTTTTTGTTTTGTACGTCGCGATGAGCGAGCAGATCACGATCTCACGATGCGTGAGCCCATCGATGCGGGCATTTGCTAGCATATACTGCGTATGCTTTAGATATTGATAATAGTGTACACTGACACCAATACGATGCAGGAGAGCGGTAGTGTGTAGATAACGCCAACTGCCTTCTTCAAGGTTCGCGTGAATCTCAAGCTTGTCATAGAGCAGCATGGCAAGCTGGTCGACGCGTCGAACATGCTTCTCCGCTCCATTGGGATGAAGGCACAGCAAGTTGTGGATGCTGGCTTCCAGGACATCCTGCTTAATCGGGTGCTTGGGATCGAACATCTCGAAGAATATACCGTCTCGCAGTCCCGAACCGCTGACGATGCACTGGGAGGCATTTGCAGCTTGGAACAAGGTATCTAAAATAAGAAGTCCCGGCACGATAATATCGGAGCGTTCTTTGGATAGGCCGTCGACTTTCTTCCTCTTTTCGATGGGAAGGGAAGACAGCAGGGTGACGAAGGATCGAAGCTCTCCGGGCTTTAGTTCGTAGTTATGCGCAAGCTGCAAGGAGTACTTCGAGCGTTTCTGGCTCATTTTGCCGAGCGTTCGAATCGTACCGCCGAGTCCGATCATCGGGAGATTCGGAGACTGGGTAATCCAAGGGTGATCGGCGATCGCCTCTTCAACCATGCGACGAATATCGGCTGCCCCTTGTTCCGTGAGATTTGCATTTTTCATAAATTGATGCGTTGTGTTCACGGCACCGAATGGAAAGGACACACTGTTCATCAGCTTCCGATCGCGCAATAAAGTTACCTCTGTGCTGCCGCCGCCAATGTCGATGACGAGAGCGTCTCGAATATCGATGGTGTTGATAACTCCCAAATAGCCATAGCGCGCTTCTTCCGATCCGCTGAGCACTTCGATCTGGAGGCTGGTCTGTTCCTCAAGGACACGTACGATCTCTTCTGAATTAACCGCGTTGCGAATGGCTGCAGTGGCCACGGCTCTAACCGTTTGAACTTCATGTACCCGGCATAAAAGCGCATAATGCGAAAGAATGGGGACAATAGAAATAATATCTTTGCTATGTAAAATGCCATCATAACCGATGCGCTCGCTGAGCCTTGCGGAATCCTTGTGCTCGCTTACAACACGGTAGGCTCCCAGCTCATTGATTTCATAGATCACGAGTCGTATCGAGTTGGACCCGATATCGATGATGCCGATTTTTGTGCCGCTGCTCATGTATTTGCTCCTTTATCCGAGAAATCACTGATGCTTTGCCTACATTGTATCAAGGGAAGGGCGACTCGACAAACTTTTGCAAATTTCTTGTATAATTCGGGGAAATAAACAAAAACTTGTAGCGTGTGTTTTTCGTTGTGAAGCGAAATAAAATGGCTTTTTTGTGTCAAAAAGATTCTTTATGGTAGTGATAATGAAGTTTTATGTCCTCTTTTGTTCACTTACCGAGTAAAATACTTTATTATTAAAGTTAGGAAAAAAGCAATTTTTTGCTAATAGAGTAGCTAAGGAGAGATTCCAATGACTGCAACCAAAGGTTTAGAAGGAATTGTAGCCACGACCTCGTCGATTAGCTCCATTGTAGATGGAGTGTTAACATATCGCGGGATTGATATTGATGACCTCGCAGAAAATGCGACATTTGAAGAAGTAATTTATTTGCTTTGGTTCGGCAAACTCCCTAACCAAGCTGAGCTTGAGAAACTGCAAAGCGACCTGAACGCTTATAGCAAGGTGCCTGATGCGGTGATCAACCAGTTGAAAACATTCCCGAAAGATGTTAATTCCATGGCTGCGCTTCGCACGGCTGTTTCCGCTCTTGCTCTGTACGATGAAGAAGCGAACGACTTGAGCCAAGAGTCCAACGTTCGTAAAGCGATCAAATTGCAAGCACAAATCCCTGGAATCATTGCAGCATTCGCTCGTATCCGTGAAGGTAAAGAACCGTTAGCTTCCCCAGGATATTCTTCCGTAGCGGCTAACTTCTTGTACCAATTGACGGGCAAAGAGCCGGACAAAGTTGCGATTGAAGCTTTGGACAAAGCGTTAGTGCTTCACGCTGACCACGAACTGAATGCATCGACATTCGCGGCGCGCGTAACAGTTGCAACACTTACTGATATTTACTCCGGTATTACTTCAGCTATCGGCACGCTCAAAGGACCTCTTCACGGTGGTGCGAACGAAGCTGTTATGGCTATGCTGGAAGAGATCGGTACTGTAGAGAACGTAGTTCCTTACATTAACGGCAAATTAGAGCGTAAAGACAAAATCATGGGCTTCGGCCACCGTGTTTACAAAAACGGAGATCCGCGTGCGAAGCACCTGCAAAAAATGTCTTACGAGCTTGGCAAATTGACTGGCAACCTGAAATGGTACGAAATGTCCGTCAAAGCGGATGAACTGGTGACAGGACTTAAAGGCTTGAAACCGAATGTAGACTTCTACTCCGCTTCCGTCTACACAACACTTGAAATCCCGCGCGACCTGTTCACACCGATCTTCGCGATCAGCCGTACATCCGGTTGGACTGCACACATTCTTGAGCAGTACGAAAACAACCGCTTGATCCGTCCTCGCGCTGAGTATACAGGTCCGGTTAACCAAAAATACATTCCGATTAGCGCTCGCTAATTGGGTCTGGATTAGATGTAAACTCAAGGTGCGGGCAGTTCGGTACCCGGCTTCAGGGACTTATGTTCCCTGGGGTGTACCGCAACTCCCGTCACTTTTTGTATGTCTGCCACTCTTCTGCCCTCTACTACGGTGACGAGAAAAATTTTTAAAATTGTTCTCTTTGTAGTAAAGTAGCTAGTGGAGTGCTTGGCAGTGCCTGGAGAAACGTAGTGCCCGCCTTTATAATCGATTTATTTACATATGAAAATTGTTCAAAGAAAATGGATTATAACAAGCGGTCGGAAGGGACTGCCATAAGCATGCAGCGTTTTGCACCATAGTTAACTCATTAATGCTATTTTAAACAAATCTTAGGAGGAACTATCATGCCACAATTCGAATCTTACGAACTGCCAACAGAAGGTCAAAAAATCACCATCGAGAATGGCGTTCTGCAAGTACCTAACAACCCAATCATTCCTTACATTGAAGGTGACGGTACAGGTCCTGACATCTGGGCGGCTTCCGTACGCGTTCTTGATGCTGCAGTAGAGAAAGCTTACAAAGGCGAGAAAAAAATCGCTTGGTACGAAGTTTTCGCAGGTGAGAAAGCTTTTAACAAATTCAACAACTGGTTGCCTAACGATACACTAACAGCTATGCGCGAATACATCGTGTCCATCAAAGGACCTCTGACTACACCAATCGGTGGCGGTATTCGTTCCCTGAACGTTGCGCTTCGTCAAGAGCTTGATCTATACGTATGTTCCCGTCCAGTTCGTTACTTCAACGGCGTACCTTCACCGGTTAAACGTCCTGAGTTGGTTGACATGGTTATTTTCCGTGAAAACACAGAAGATATCTATGCAGGTATCGAGTGGGAAGCTGGTTCCGACGCAGTTAAGAAAGTTATTTCCTTCTTGCAAAACGAAATGGGCGTTAAGAAAATCCGTTTCCCAGAAACTTCCGGTATCGGTGTAAAACCAGTATCTTCCGAAGGTTCTGAGCGCCTAGTTCGCGCGGCTATTGAGTATGCTATCAAACATGGCCGTAAAACAGTTACATTGGTCCACAAAGGCAACATCATGAAGTTCACAGAAGGCGCGTTCAAAAACTGGGGTTACGAGTTGGCTGAGCGTGAGTTCGGCGACAAAACATTCACATGGGCTCAATACGACCGCATCAAAGAAGAGCAAGGCGCAGAAGCAGCTAACAAAGCTCAAAAAGATGCAGAAGCTGCTGGCAAAATCATCGTAAAAGATGCGATTGCTGACATCGCGTTGCAACAAGTATTGACACGTCCAACTGATTTTGATGTTATCGCAACATTGAACTTGAACGGTGACTACCTGTCTGATGCACTTGCTGCACAAGTAGGCGGTATCGGTATCGCTCCAGGAGCAAACATCAACTACTTGACAGGTCACGCGATCTTCGAAGCTACACATGGTACAGCTCCTAAATACGCAGGTCTTGACGTTGTTAACCCAGGTTCCGTAATCCTTTCCGGCGTAATGCTTCTTGAGCACCTTGGCTGGTTGGAAGCAGCTCAATTGATCTACAAAGGCTTGGAAACTTCGATCAACAACAAAACCGTTACTTATGACTTTGCTCGCTTGATGGATGGCGCAACTGAAATTAAATGCTCCGAATTCGCGAACGAAATCATCAAAAACATGGCTTAATCATTTTTAACGCTCCAAGGGTACGATAACTAATCATTATTAGGAGGCACATCTCAAATGGCAATCCGTCGTAATAAAATTACTGTTGTCGGTGCAGGCTTCACAGGAGCAACAACTGCTCTTATGTTAGCTCAAAAAGAACTTGGTAATGTTGTTCTTCTAGATATCCCGCAATTGGAAAACCCTACAAAAGGGAAAGCGCTCGACATGCTCGAAGCTGGCCCGGTTCAAGGTTACGACGCTCAAATCACTGGTACTTCCAGTTATGCAGATGCAGCTGATTCCGATATCGTGATCATCACCGCTGGTATCGCCCGTAAACCGGGAATGAGCCGCGATGATCTGGTAAACACGAATGCGGGTATCGTGAAATCCGTTTGTGAAAACGTAAAAGAAGTGGCTCCGAACTCCATCGTTATCATCTTGAGTAATCCAGTTGATGCAATGACTTATGTTGCCTATCAAGCTCTGGGCTTCCCGAAAAACCGTGTAATCGGCCAATCGGGTGTACTGGATACAGCTCGTTACTTGACGTTCATCTCACAAGAGTTGAATGTATCGGTTGAGGACGTTAAAGGAGTTGTAATCGGCGGACACGGCGATGACATGGTTCCACTTGTTCGTTACACTTACGCAGGCGGAGTGCCAATTGAGAAGCTGATTCCAGCTGACCGTATTGAAGCCATTGTACAACGGACTCGTACGGGCGGCGGGGAGATTGTTAACCTGCTTGGTAACGGTAGTGCATACTACGCGCCAGCAGCGTCCCTTGTGCAAATGACTGAAGCTATTTTAAAAGATAAAAAACGTATCATTCCTACAATCGCTCTTCTTGAAGGCGAATATGGCTATGATAACTTGTTCATGGGCGTTCTGACTGTCCTTGGTGGGAATGGTATCGAGAAAATTATGGATATCGAACTGACTGAGGCAGAAAAATCAGCTTTGGACAAAACAGCAGCGTCTGTTCGCAGCGTAATTAAAGTTGTAACAGGCTAATGAGATAACAAGCGAAGAGTCGGTCTCCCACAAGGGGATTGGCTCTTTTTTGTTGAATGCATAGGATGCCGCAGTTCTCTTCTCTGACAGACAGACAGACAGACAGACAGACAGTTTTCATTGGATGAATTCCAATAAGAGGGCATGTATAATGGCTTAATTGATCAACTCGTTGGACGAAATCCAATGAGGTGTTCGAGTTTGCCATTTATTGAGGTGCTTTTAGGGGGTTCCATTGGATTTGATCCAATGGAAAGGAGAAATTATGATCAAAACGGACACTTTCGTTGGATTTCATCCAATGAAAAAGCAAAGAGACTATTAAGAAGCGCTAAAGATGAAGTATCCCATCACCAACCCGCCGGGTTATGTACGGATCAAGAGATTAGAGCCTGAACTGGTTGATTGGGCTAGTTATGACAGAGTTGGTCACATTTATATGGAGATATGGTGAAAAAGAACAATTGTTGACATCGCTTTCTTGTCCCCAAGATAGGTATTCGGTATACTTAGATAAGAACGATTCTAATTCAAAATTGCGGAGGTTATTAGAATGTATCAAGTCATGATTTTTTTACATGTGCTTAGTGCCTTGCTGCTTGGCGTATACGTCGTGTTCCCGTTCATTGTGGGACGTGCTGCAACGTTAACTGGCGCTGCATTAGAGGGCTTTATGGGGCTGCTGTCTACGTTAAATCGCATTGGACAATTTTCATTAATTGTGACCTTCATCACGGGCGGAGCTATGGTTTCCAAAGTTGATGCTTCTGTATTGTGGATGGTGCTGGCTGTTGTTTTACTGCTTATCGTTGGAGCGGTGACTGGCATGATCGGCGGAAGAATGAAGAAGTTGGTAGCTAACGCCAAGGCAGGAAACAGCACGGCAACTGATGCTGCGAAAATCAAAACATTCAGCTGGATTGCGGCAGTAGCTGTAGTAGTTGCTATTTTGTTTATGACGAATCCTCAAATACTGGCTTAGAAATAAAGGGGCTGTTCCAAACGTAGAGATTTCTACGTTTGGAACAGCCCTTCTTCATTAAGGCGTGTTACTCGCCTTGACTTGGATTAAGCGTAATTTCGTCCAGTGTTTTCTCAAACGAAGCGCTCATATGTTCAAGGAAATAATCCACTTCCGGCATATTCATTTTCTTCAAGCTTTCTAGAATTTGCTGCTTCGCAACGACGAATTCGCGGTTGCCGGTGGAAAGCTCCGTTAAGCACTTGATGTAAGCCTCGAGCAAGTCGGCAGCTTTCACCCAGCGGTAGAGCTCAGGATCCGGTTCCTGAATCAGCTTGCGGTAGATGTCGCTAATTTCCGGTGGAATCGTCTGAATGAGCCGCTCTACAGCGACATCTTCGATTTCACGGAAGTTGCGCAGGATCTGCTCGTTGTTGTGTTTGACAGGCTGAGGGATATCGCCTGTTAATACTTCAGACGCATCGTGGAACAATGCGATGGAAACAACGCGATCCGTTGGGACATTGCGGCCATAGACTTCATTAGCGATCGTACAAAGCATATGCGCGATCGTGGAGACGTAGAAAGAATGCTCAGCTACGTTTTCCCTGCGCATGTTCCACATGAGGCTCCAACGGTCAATATATTTGAGGCGGTACAAATAGGCAAAAAAGTGATGATTCATGAGGTTCCTGTACTCCTTCAGTTTGATTTCACGCTCGGCACCACCCGCGCAGCCACCGTTCCGGTGGCCGGGGTGTAGACGAGCGGCAGCTCGATCAGCGCGCTCAAATCCTCGAGCGCGATCGTGACCTGCCCGTGCTCGCGGAGCACGGGCTCCTTCAGCTTCACGCGCGCCGATCCACGCGTGGCCTCAGCCGCATTCACCTGCAGGGTGAATGCCTCTTGCCCCAGGCGGAGGCGAAGCGCTCCGCCTTCTGCACTTGCGCTGCCGCCGAGCTGCGCTACGGCAGCGGCCGCGTCAACGCGCAGCGGGGCGCTGCCCGGCTGCGCCTGAATGCGGCGCTGGATCGAGCGGTCCAGCAGCTCCGGCGTGATGCCGGGGCTGCCCGCGTTGATCCGCGGGATCAGCAGATGGTCGGCGCTGCGCGTCGCCATCTCGGGGGAGATCGTGAAGGCGTAGCGGATGCCCGCCTTCTGAATTTGTTCCGTCGCCGCAGGCGACGTGATGCCGTATGGATACGCCATGACGTCGAGCGGCGCATCCGTAAGCCCTGCAAGCTTGCCGACGCAAGCTTGTGTATCCTGCAACACGCGCTGCTTGTAGGCGTCGTCGTTTTCTCCATCCATGCGGCCGACAAGCGCAGCATCACCGCTCGGCAGCTTGTTATGCAAGCTATCGGTGTGGCACCCGATATCGATGAAGTTCGTCGCATGGGTCATTTCACTGATTTGCTCTTTGGACATCGAAGGAATATAGGATGCCAGCGGATCGGCCAAATCATGCGTGATAACAAAATTGACAGCGGGAACTCGCAAGCTTTTCAAAATCGGATAAGCCCCGGTATAAAAGCTCTGATACCCATCATCAAACGTCACAAGGACTGCATTGGAAGGTACTGTGGCTCCAGCCAAATATTGCTTGAATTCATTCAGTGAAATAAAATGATAGCCTTTGCTTAGTAAATACTGCAGCTGATTTTGAAACAGCGAGGATGTAATGGTGCTGGAGCTTGTATCAGTTTCATGGATATGATGATACATGAGGACAGCAACTTGATCCTGATAGTAGATATCTTGAGATCGCTTAGCGGAGAGCGGCGTAAGCAGAAGCGTGAGTCCTATCAGACTCAGCAGAATCGTAATCCCGATTCTTTTGGACATGTCAGCGTAACTCCTTATATGGTATAATAGTTTGTAATTATTATTATTTGTTAAGTCGAGAGGAGCCATTTTTAGTCATGCAGCATTTTTATCAAAGCGTCTACGATCTAATTGTCGAAACGTCCACAAACCTTCCGGGTGATGTACGTCGTGCGGTACAAGCCGCAAGCGAAAAAGAAGACAAAGGAACTCGCTCAGCGCTCTCCTTATCCCGTATTGCCGATAACATTCATATGGCGGAATGCAATGTCTCTCCGATTTGCCAAGATACAGGCATGCCAACGTTTATTATACACTGTCCGGTTGGGGCAAACCAAATTATTATGAAGAAGCAGATTCTTGAAGCCGTTGCTAATGCGACTAAAGCAAGCAAGCTTCGTACGAATTCGGTGGATTCCTTAACAGGCGCCAATACCGGCGACAATTTGGGACCTGGAACTCCGGTTATTCATTTTGAGCAATGGGAACGTGATGAAGTAGAAGTGAAGCTGATCCTTAAGGGCGGCGGCTGTGAAAATAAAAATATTCAATACAGCCTGCCAGCTGATTTGGAAGGCGTAGGCAAAGCCGGGCGCGATCTTGACGGAATCCGCAAATGTATCATGCATGCCGTGTACCAAGCACAAGGGCAAGGGTGCAGCGCAGGCTTTATTGGCGTTGGCATCGGCGGCGATCGGACTAGCGGTTACGAGCTGGCGAAACATCAATTGTTCCGCCATGTTGATGACGTGAACCCGCATCCTGAGCTTCGGAAAGTTGAAGAGTATGTGATGGAGCATGCGAATACACTGGGAATTGGTACAATGGGCTTCGGCGGGCAAGTGACATTGCTAGGCTGTAAAGTTGGCGTGGCTAACCGCTTGCCAGCTAGTTTCTTCGTTTCCGTTGCCTACAACTGTTGGGCGTTCCGCCGTCAAGGCGTGCTTCTTAATCCCGAAACTGGCGAAATCAACGGCTGGTCGTATCCGAGAGGAAGCGAAGTCTCCTTCCAGGAAGCTTTTGAGGCGAGTGCGGAAGCTGCGAAAAATGTGAAAGAAGATGAGCGTCGCGAGATCGTCTTGACGACTCCGATTTCCGAAGAGCAGATTCGCAGTCTGAAAGTTGGCGACGTGGTCGTTATTAACGGTACGATGCATACAGGACGCGATGCGCTGCACAAATATTTGATGGATCACGATGCTCCGCTCGATTTGAATGGTGCAGCAATTTACCACTGTGGACCGGTTATGAGCAAGGATGAAGCCGGTGAGTGGCATGTGAAAGCGGCCGGCCCGACGACAAGTATTCGTGAGGAGCCTTACCAAGGTGATATCATCAAGAAGTTCGGGATTCGTGCGGTTATTGGAAAAGGCGGAATGGGTCCGAAAACATTGGCTGCTTTGCAAGATCATGGCGGTGTTTATTTGAACGCTATTGGTGGTGCGGCGCAATACTACGCTCAATGCTTTAAGAAGGTAGAAGGCGTTGATTTCATGGAATTCGGTATTCCAGAAGCGATGTGGCATTTGGAGACAGAAGGTTTCGCAGCCATCGTAACGATGGATTCACATGGCAACAGCTTGCATGCGGACGTTGAGAAAAACGCATTTGAGAAGCTGTCAGCGTTGAAAGAGCCTGTTTTTAAATAAGCTTAAAGGTTTATTGCTTTTGCACTTTTTCATCTTTACAATTAAATAACTGGATTTGGTACGGGAGAAGGGGTTACTATGTAGAGTAGCCCTTTTCTCTTTGAATTCAGACTTGATCTATCGGAGGCAAGATAAACAGATGACGAAATTCCGTGCCAAACTAACATTTATTTTGATTGTATTGATTGGTTCATCCATGCTGCTTGCCGGTATCTTTATGGCAAAAGTACTTGAGGATTCTCATGTGAAGTCCCTGGAGGAAAATATGGAGCGCGAGCTGCATGTCCTTGTAGCGACGGGAGATTGGGGCAGGATGGGATCAGAACCTGAATTGGTATCTTATTTCTCCGAACAAGCCAAACGGATTAAAGCAGCAACGAATGAACGGCTGACCTTTGTTCGTGCAGACGGCAAAGTGATCGGTGATTCCGATCAAAATCCAGAGCAAATGGACAACCATTTAACTCGTCCGGAAATTGCTGAAGCTGCTTCTAACGGTGTAGGTTACGCTACGCGATACAGTGATACCCTGAATGAGAAGATGCTGTACGCCGCCATTCCCGTGAAGAATGAGTCGAAGGTCACAACCGGCTTTTTACGCATTTCGTTGAGCCTGGAGCAAGTGGATAATTCAATCCGCAGCTTGTGGTATTTTCTGATTGTCGGTTTGATGATCTTATTCGTGATCGCCGGTCTGGTTAGCTATCGAATTGCGAAGGGGATTACACATCCAATTGAGAAAATGACGAAAGTCGCCCAGCAAATCACGAATATGAACTATGAATCTCGTGTTCCGGCTTACAGCAATGATGAAGTTGGGCAGCTAGGGCAGGCCATCAATCGGATGTCCGAAAGCTTGCAGCAGCAAATGGCGCGGATTCAGGAGAATGAACGCAGACTCCAGGGCGTTATGGAAAATATGCTGAGCGGCATTATGATGATTGACCGGGAAGAGCGGATTATGCTGTTAAATCCTTCAGCTGAATATATTTTGGGCTTTTCTTCACAGGAACTATTGGGGAAAAGATATAATGAAGCCAAGCAGCAGTTTGAGTTTACGAAGCTGATTCAGGAATGTATAGAGACGCGCGAATCCATCCGTGACGAAATGATTTTCTATTATCCGGCCGAGCGCATTCTGGATATTCATTTAAGTCCAATTGCCCATGAAGACGAGGAATGGTCAGGGGTACTGATCGTGATTCATGATATCACGGCTGTTCGCAGGCTTGAGCGGATGAGAAGCGAATTTGTTGCGAATGTATCCCATGAGCTCAAGACGCCGATTGCCGCAGTCAAGGGTTTCGCTGAGACACTGCTGGCAGGGGCGCTGAATGATAAGGAAACGGCGGTATCGTTCCTGCAAATTATTTTTGATGAGAGCGAACGGTTGAACCGGTTGATTGGGGATATTCTCGAGCTGTCCAAAATTGAATCCAAGCGGATTCCAATGAATTTTTCGCCGATTTATTTACCTGAATTTCTGGAAAGATCGCTGAACGTGTTAAGGAAAGAAGCGGAGAAAAAGCATATCGAGCTGGGGTTGCAGGTTGATGAAGATATGTATATTGAAGCGGATGAAGATCGCCTGCGCCAAATTATTATCAATCTTCTCTCCAATGGTATTGCGTACACGCAGGAAGGCGGCAAAGTCAAGCTGCGGATTGAGCCGCTTGATCCGAATAGCGAAGGCGATTACGAGCGTCTGCGTTTAATCGTTTCCGATACGGGTATGGGGATTCCGAAGAAGGATTTACCGCGTATTTTTGAACGCTTTTACCGAGTAGACAAAGCTCGTTCGCGAAGTTCAGGTGGAACAGGACTGGGCTTATCCATTGTGAAACATTTGGTTGAGCTGCATAAAGGGACCATTCGCGTGGATAGCGAGGTTGGAGTTGGAACGAGATTTACCATTGAATTGCCAGTCATCCACTAAATTATATGGCGAAAATGCAACATTTACATTCACGTAGCAAAATTGTGTTATTATATGGATGTGCAATGTTAATAAACTGTAAATACGGGGGATCCCATGGCACAAAAAATATTAGTTATTGAAGACGAGCCTACCTTGGCTCGATTGTTATCGTACAATCTTTCCCAGGAAGGGTATCATACAAAAGTTGTGGATCATGGTGGAGATGGTCTGCAAGAAGCGCTTCAGCAGTCCTATGATTTAATTATTTTGGACATAATGCTGCCGGGCTTGAATGGGTTTGAGGTGCTGGCTAAGCTTAGACAAAAAGGAAATAGCACGCCAGTGATTATCTTAACGGCCCGCAATGCAGAAGATGAGGTTGTCCAAGGCTTGAAGCACGGAGCGGATGATTATATCACGAAGCCTTTTGGTGTAGCGGAGTTGCTGGCACGAGTATCCGCCGTATTGCGCAGAACGATGTCGGAGGATGTCACGGTAGACAAGCAGGGAACGAATGAGAAAGTCATTCAGGCCGGCGAGCTCTTCATCTATCCAGAGAAATATGAAGTCGTTCTGAATGGCGAATCGATTCCATTGAGACCTAAAGAGTTCGAGGTACTGCTGTATCTCGTACAACGTCCAGGCGTAGTCGTGACGAGAGACGATCTTATGAATATTGTTTGGGGCTTTGATTATATCGGCGGACAGCGTACCGTGGATGTTCACGTAAGTTCGCTGCGCAAAAAGCTGGAGATGAATCAGCAATCCGTACAGATTGATTCGATTCGCGGGGTCGGATATAAGCTGGTGGCGTCAATTATCAAAAAGTAAGGAGCCTAGGGGGCTGGTGAAACAGCTACCCGGGCTTATTTTTTTGCCTAGATTCATCTCTCGCAAGTTCAGATAACACAATCGGATATAATTATCGCCAGATCAGAAATTTTATTTTTGCAGGTTTTTGATATACTGATAAATAGTACGAGCTCAGACGAAAACCTAAGGAGGACCATCATGTCCAAAACGTATCGAATCGCCATTATCGGCTGTGGAGGCATTGCCAACGGCAAACATATGCCAAGTTTGAACAAATTAAAAAACGTAGAAATGGTTGCTTTCTGTGATATCATTCCTGAAAAAGCGCAAGAAGCTGCCGACAAGTATGGAAAAGGCGAAACACGCGTCTATGAAGATTACCGTGAACTTCTGAAAGACAGCACAATTGATATCGTTCATGTTTGTACACCAAATGATTCGCATGCAGAGATTACGATTGCGGCATTGGAAGCCGGTAAACACGTAATGTCCGAGAAGCCGATGGCCAAAACAGCAGCGGATGCTCGCCGAATGGTAGAAGCAGCGAAACGCACAGGCAAAAAATTGACCGTCGGTTACAACAATCGCTTCCGCAGCGACAGCCAACACCTGCACCAACTTTGTTCGGAAGGTGAGCTAGGCGATATTTATTTCGCAAAAGCTCATGCGATCCGCCGCCGCGCGGTACCGACATGGGGCGTTTTCCTTGATGAAGAGAAGCAAGGCGGAGGTCCTTTGATTGATATCGGGACGCATGCCCTCGATTTGACGCTGTGGATGATGAACAACTATGAGCCGAAGGTTGTTCTTGGTACTTCGTATCATAAATTGTCCCAACGCGAAAACGCTGCAAACGCATGGGGCCCTTGGGATCCATCCAAGTTTACTGTTGAAGATTCCGCTTTCGGGATGATTACGATGAAAAATGGCGCAACCATTATCCTAGAATCAAGTTGGGCGCTGAATACACTGGAAGTCGACGAAGCTAAATGTACACTTAGCGGTACAGAAGGCGGCGCGGACATGAAAAATGGCCTTCGCATCAACGGCGAAAAACACAGCCGTTTGTATACAACAGAGGTTGAGCTGAATGCCGGAGGCGTTGCCTTCTATGATGGCGCAACGGAAAGCGCGCCGGATCTGGAAATGCGTCTATGGATTCAAGCCATTGAAAACGATACAGATCCAGTCGTTACTCCGGAGCAAGCTTGCGTCGTTTCTGAGATTCTGGAAGCAATCTACGAATCCGCTAAAACAGGTAAAGCTGTTTATTTCGACTAATTTCAACGATTTCCCAGGAAATAACTAAGAAATAAAGAATCCCCTTTTTCGAGTGGTTAAGCTCGAATGAAGGGGATTTTGCTTTTTTTCAACTCTCCTGGCGTTAGACCGGTTCGTTTCTTAAAGGTTTTGGAGAAATGATGCAGATCCGCAAATCCGCAATAGCTGGCAATGGATTCCTGACTAAGATCCGTATGGGTCAGCAATTCTTTGGCATGATTCACCCGCATGTTCATCAAATATTGGTGAGGGGAGATGCCATAACGCTGTTTGAACACCATGCTGAATCGGGAGATCGACAGATTCGCTCGTGCGGCCATATCCGCCAACGAGATAGGATCACTTAAATGATGCGAAAAGTAGGAAGTAATCCAATCAAACGACTGTGACCCTGTGTAGGGTTCTTGATAGTAGGTCTCTAATAAAGAGAGGATGATCTCAGTAACCAGATGCTGCGTCTTAAGTTGGATGAGCGGATCCTGCTTCTCGGCTTGCTCGATAACTTGCAGCAGTGTTTCTTTCAATTTTAACGGCTTGGACGGTTCAACCTGCACAGGCATTTCCACCCCGTACAAGTCTCTGATGGTTGGCTGTAAGAGATGCTGATAAGCCGATAAATCAATTTGTCCTGGGCGGGTAGGAAAACTGTGCTCACGTTCAGGGTTAAAACTGAGATCAAAATGGATATACGGCGTAACAGTATTCGTTAACCCTTCCAAAGAAAGCAGGCTGCCGGGCTGTACAAGGCAAAACTGGCCTGCGTTAAATGTATATTTTTTATGATCGACATGGAAACAACAAGTGCCTTCTTGAATGTAGACCAATAAATAATCAAGCAATCTGCGCTCCGGATAAGACCATGGTTTACGAACGGCAAAGTCGCTTTGTCTAACGAATGGTACGATGGGATGTAGTTTCAGAAAATCGCTTAGCATCGAAGATCCTTTCCACTTCAGTTGTTTTTGACAATAATATAACCTTGTTTGACAAAGATTTGGAACCGCTTGAACCCTATAATAAAGCTATAATTATACAAATTGAGGTGATCCGAGATGAGCATGAAAGAAACAAGCCATACCCAAGCGTTGCCCTCTTTGGAAGACAGCTATACCTTGTCGGAGCAGCAGATCCAAAGCTATCAGCAGAAAGGGCATATTTTACTTCGGCAGGTAGCTAGCCCATCGGAAATCACTTCTTACGAGCCGGTTATTACCGATTTGGTGAAGGAACTGAATTATCATAACAAACCGGTTGAACAGCGTGATACGTATGGCAAGGCTTTTATCCAAATTTCTAACTTATGGGAAAAAAGCGAAGCGGCTCGCAGGTTCGTATTAGCCAAAAGATTCGCCAAAATAGCAGCGGAATTGATGGGCGTAGAAGGCGTGCGCATTTATCATGATCAGGCTTTGTATAAAGAGCCTCATGGAGGACACACCCCCTGGCATCAAGACCAAATCTATTGGCCGCTGGATACAGATAAAACAATTACGATGTGGATGCCGCTGGTGCCCATTTCCGAAGAAATAGGATCCATGACCTTTGCTTCTGAGTCTCACCGCATTGGTTACATTAACAAAATGGTGATTTCCGATGAATCCCACCGCACTTTAGCAGGTTATATTGAAGGTAAAGGGTATGAAACGATGTCCCATGGCGCTATGGAAGCCGGAGATGCAACATTTCATGCCGGGTGGACGCTGCACAGTGCGCCTGGGAACCCGACGGATGCTATGCGCAAAGTGATGACGGTCATCTACTATGCGGACGGACTACGTATTGCGGAGCCGGATAGTAAAGCGCGCGAAAGCGATTTGAAAGCGTGGTTTCCTGGCGCTAAGCCCGGCGATTTGGCGGCAACCGCTCTTAACCCGCTGGTTTACAGTCGATCCGCCTCACGATAGCCATTGAGGCTACCTGCTGGTTTGTTCCTGTTTGCGGAACTTGCCGGGGGGTAGCTTTTTTTCTTTTTTGAACGTATGAGTAAAATAATGAACGGATGAAAAGCCTGTAACCTCCGCAATTTCGTTAATCGACAGCTCACTTGTCAGCAGCAGGTGGGCTGCTTGGCGTATGCGCTCACTGCGGATGAAATCCGTATAGGTTTCGTGAATCCCCTCTGAAAATAAGCGTGAAAGATGGCGCTCGGAAACATTGAGATAGCCGGCGACATCGCTAAGGTGAAGTGGTTGAGACAGGTTGTCGCGGATATAAAGTTTAGCTCGCTGCAGCAGGATGTTCGTATTTTTACGGATGACCATAGGTTTGCCGGTTTCTTTACCAAATAAGCTGAGAAACGACACGAGAAGCGTGTAAGCTAACGTTGGAACGGCTGCAGCGGGCAAGCTGCCATGATCCTCACGAATCAAAAGAGACTTCCACAAGAGGGCCGTCGGGTGATGGTCACCATCATATAGACAAACCTCGGCATGTTCAGCTAGCTCCTGAAAGGCATCTCGCATCGCATCTTCACTTTGTGTTTCATCCAATTCAAATGCCACAAACAGAATAAAGAGCCCTTTTTGCGTGCGGATTTGATGTTTGATGCCAGGTCTGGAGCAAAAGTGAGTGCCTGCGCGCAGCGGGTAAAGGACGCCATTTTCGGTATATTCGCCATCTCCACTAATGACATAGCAGACTTCAAAGAAAGAATGTTTATGGGGTTGGTTATCGAATAGGCATGGATCTACGCCCCAATATTGAATTTTAAAGCATGCCGCAGGTCCATGAATGACGGTTGCAACCTCGTTCAGCAGGGATCTGGTTTCTTTGCACAAGTACACATGCATCATCCTTCATGTCCTTATTTTGCAAAAAGCTGTCCTTTGCAGAAAAAGACAGTTCTCTCTTTCATTCCTTATAATTATAGATAAGAAAGCGGTTTATAATCAACTTCAATGATGGAGGAATGAATAGTGATTACTCGTGAGGATGTAGAATTTTATAAAGAAAATGGGTATTTGCTTGTTAAAGGGGTATTCAATCAGCAAGAAGTAGAGGAAATGAGGCAAGCTGTAGAAGAAATTATTATTCGTGCCGCTGAGGCCAAAGCAGACCGTAATGATCAATGGAGGGGGGATTTCCTTCCACCGGAAGAGCTGAAGAAGCTGGTTTTAAAAGGCTTCCACGACGTGCACTATCACGATGCTGCGTTTATGCGCGCTGTGATTCATCCCAATATGGCGGCTGTGCTGCAGCAAATCATTGGACCAAACGTGCAGCTGCATCATTCCAAAATGCTCGTGAAGCCGCCGGAAAATGGTGCAGCCTTCCCTATGCATCAGGATCACCCTTACTTTCCGCATGAGAAACATACGATGCTTGCTGCAAGCGTGCATTTGGATTATGCGGATGAGGAGAACGGCTGCCTGCGAGTAATTCCGGGCTCGCACCGCTCAGGCAGCATACCGCACGTGGGTCAGCATTACTTGAACCACAAAGAGTATCCCGTCAAAGAAGGCACGCCTTGTGTGGCTGAAGCCGGCGATGTGCTGTTCTTTAACTACTTGACGATTCATGGCTCGGAATCCAATCGGAGTTCCCGAACAAGACGGAACGTGTTGTTCCAGTATCGGGATCCGAGCGATTTCCCGACGGAGAATACGCATTTTGACTGGGGCATGGGCCTCATGGTCACAGGGAAAAACCCGCATTTCACAAAGGTGAAACCGGAATATAAAATTCTTTAAGGATGAGAAGGCGCCTGCGGGTGCCTTTTTTCGTTGTCAGGTAGGGTTCTACTTTTGGACATTCTGTTGTAGGATAGTTAGTAAATATGTGGAAATTGGATGGTGATTTCTTGGACTGGACGCGTAGTGAACTAAAGGGACGAGCCAAGCAAGTCTTGCGAACGTCCTACTGGAAGGCTTTTCTCGTAAGCCTGCTGCTAGCGGTGCTGAGCGGAGGGGTGTCGAGCTGTTCCTTCAATTCGAACGGCGGGACTTCGGTCAAATTTCCCTTGACCGGCAGTCACGACAGTTGGACCGATTTTTATAACAGCCCGGTATTTGTTGCCGTCGTTGTTGGAGCGATCTTGTTATTTATCTTCCTTATCCTTGCATCCATCGCGTTTCATGTTTTTGTTACAGCGCCTTTCGAAGTAAGCGTTATGCAATATTTTAAACAGGCTGCCTCTGAAGATGTGAATATGAATTATCTGGTCTACTCGTTTCAAAAAGGCAGGTATCTAGCTATTGTCAAGGGAATGTTTTGGAAAAACTTTCTCAACTTTCTGTGGTTTTGGCTGCTGATTATTCCGGGATTTGTAAAAGGTTATGCGTACAGCATGGTGCCCTTTCTTCTGGGAGACAATCCGGGGATTGGCACGAAGAGGGCGGTTGAGCTTAGCAATCGGATGACGAACGGACATAAATGGAAAATGTTCGTACTGGACCTCTCTTTTCTTGGATGGTATATCCTAGGTTTCCTGGCACTTGGCATCGGCGTTCTGTTTGTCATGCCTTATGATCACTCGACGAAGGCTGAGCTTTATAAGGTGCTCAGGCAGCAGGCGCTGTATGATGGGCTTAGCAACAGCAAGGAATTGAATCTGCCCGAGGTATGAATCATCGGCGGGCATATAAGAAGGACTTTCCCAATAAGGTCACACTAGACCTTGTTGAGAAAGTCCTTTTTCATGGCTGCACGATATCTAGGAGCTCCACTAATGCAGCGATTTCATGGCTCGGCAAGTTGTGCGGCGGCGCCGTCCGCTGATGATGATTGATCCAAACATTTCGCATGCCTATCGCTAAAGCCCCTTTGATATCGGTATCCAGATTATCACCGACCATAAGTGCTTCTTCCGCCGTGACACCGAGCAGCTTCAAAGCGTGCTCAAAAATAGACGGATCAGGCTTCCCGCGGCCAAAGGTACCGGAAATCAAGATATGATCAAAGTAATCCGCCAGCCCCGGAATACTATCTACCTTCTCCTGCTGCAGGTCAGGCGCGCCATTCGTTAACAAAAGCAGCTGATACTTCGGTCGCAAAGCCTTTAATACTTCGAAAGTGGCTTCATACACCAATGGACGCTCCCGACGCTCCTTAGCAAACCTCAGCGCTAGCGTTGCGCCTAACTCCGGATCGTTAACGCCTAGTTGGAGCAGGCCCTGCGTCCACGCGCTTTTTTGATACTCTGGGGCTAATTGGCCCAGTTCCAGAAAGGCAGGATGCTCTTTTGCATCAAATCTTCCCCACAGCGCTTCCAAATGGGTGACTTCAATCATTTTAGCATAGTCATAACAGGCCATTTCCTCAAATAAACGTTCCGATAATGCGCGCACCGCGTGCTCTAATTCGGACGGGTTTACGTTTACGGAAGCTGCCGCTGCCTCGCAAGTCGCCTCAAATGCTTCCTGGATACTTCTTTCATCCCACAATAACGTATTATCCAAATCGAAAATAATCGCTTTGATCGGCTTCATTTCTATGATCCCTCCCAGTGTCCTATCCTTAATTTCCAACATAATAACAAGGAAGTCAACAGAAAACTGATAGGCGGACTTCAAATTCGGAGAATAGAAACCTCTAATGCAAATTAAATCAAATTAAATCAAATTAAAAACACAAATTTTACACGCGTTTAACGCTGCGATTACAAATGCGGGTTATTATGTACCTATAGACGCAACCAAAACCAACAAAAGGTGCTCGAATAACAAGTAAAACAGTCAAACAGGAGGGTTTCAATGATACAGGCAGTTGTTTTTGATTGGGCAGGGACGATGGTGGATTATGGATGTTTTGCTCCCCTTAACGTATTTATGGAGGTCTTCAGAAAAAGAGAGATTGCTATTACCTTGTCAGAAGCAAGAGCGCCGATGGGACTTCTCAAACGCGATCATATCAGCGAAATTTTAAAAATGGAACGTGTCGCCGGCTTATGGCTTGAACGCTATGGTCAATTGCCGCAGGAAACGGACGTTGACGCACTTTATGCAGATTTTGAACCCATGATGCTAGCTGTAGTCCATGAATATGCTGAACCGGTCCCTGGTGCGCTTGCACTCGTAGAACGTTTACGTCAAAATGGCCTTCGAATCGGTTCCACAACGGGGTACACGGCTGAGATGATGGCGATCGTCACGGTCGAAGCGAAAAAGCGCGGGTATGCGCCGGACCACTTGGTTACCCCGAATGATGTGCCCGCAGGACGTCCATATCCTTGGATGATCTACGAGAACGCGGCTGCTCTGAACGTGTATCCCATGTACAACGTAATGAAGGTGGGCGATACGGTCAGCGATATAAGGGAAGGCGTCAACGCCGGCACTTGGACAATTGGTGTGGTGCTAGGAAGCAGTGAACTGGGCATGAATGAAGTGGAAGTGGAAGCTTGTGATCCTGAAATTCTAAAAGCGCGCGTAGAAGCAGTCACGGCTAAGTTCCAAGAAGAAGGCGCTCATTATGTCATTCAAACCATTGGCGAGCTGGATCAGCTTATTCCGGTTATTAATCAAAAACTTCAAAGAGGTGAACGTCCATGACAGCAACGATGAATCAATTGCCGGATAACCCTTATTTACTGCTTACACCAGGTCCTCTATCTACGAGTAAAAAAGTAAAAGCAGCGATGCTGCGCGATTGGTGCACATGGGACCAAGATTATAATCAACTCGTCCAGTCGATCCGCAGCCGATTAGTGACAATGGCTTCGAGCAAACCGGATCATTACACAACCGTGCTGATGCAGGGAAGCGGAACGTTCAGTGTTGAATCGGTCATTGGATCTGTGATTCCGAAAGACGGTAAGCTGCTTGTTTTGGCTAACGGAGCTTATGGCAAACGAATTGCCCAAATAGCGGAAGTCCTCGGCATCTACTCGATCGTTCTGGATGCGGGGGAAACGAAGCCGGTGAATGTTAAGCAGCTGGAGGAAGTGCTGAAGGTGGATTCGTCGATCACGCACGTGGCGGTTGTTCATGTGGAAACTACGACGGGGATGATGAATCCGATCGCTGACGTTGCCCGCATTGCCAAGCAATACGGCAAAACGCTGATTCTCGACGCGATGAGCTCTTTTGGCGGTATCCCGATTGATATCGCGGAACTGGACATCGATTATTTAATTAGCAGCGCCAATAAATGCATTCAAGGCGTGCCTGGTTTTGGTTTTATCATTGCGCGTAAAGAATCACTGCTCAAATGCAAAGGAGTAGCACGTTCCTTATCATTAGATCTCTACGATCAGTGGGAGACTATGGAGCAAGGTAACGGCAAATGGCGTTATACATCGCCAACGCATACCGTTAGGGCATTTGATCAAGCGCTCCAAGAGCTGGAGGAAGAAGGCGGCGTTGCGCGCAGATTCGAAAGATTCACCCGTAACCAACAAACGTTGGTTGCCGGCATGCAGCGGATGGGGCTGCAGCCCTTGCTTCCGACTGAGCTGCAGTCACCGATCATTACTTCCTTCTTATATCCGGATTCGCCTGTGTTTTCCTTTGATGAGTTCTATGCACGCATTAAACAAGAAGGCTTTGTTATCTACCCAGGCAAAATAACAGCCGCGGCTACGTTCCGAATCGGTAACATTGGCGATATTCATGGGTCCGACATTGAACGTCTGTTGCAAGGCATTGAAAGACAGTCTTTCTGGAAAACAACTTAAAAACAACAAATAAAATATAAATACAAATATTTTACGTGCATTTAATACTGATTTTACAATTCTAAATTATACTAATATTTATCAGGTGATAGATAGTCAAACCGATAATTCGAATGAAGGTGGGAGTAAGAAGATGAAGAAATCATTGGGAAGTGCAGTAGCGTTGTTGACAGTTGCTTTAATGTTAGGGGCTTGCGGCGGGAAAGCGGTTGGTACAGACGGAGCAAAGACAAGTGCTGCTCCAGCAGCAAGCGCAAACGCAGATGTAACAGTGGATACAAAAAGCAAGGATCTAACGGTTTACACGGCTTTGGAAGATGATCAAATCAAAACTTATCTCACGACTTTCAAAGCGAAATATCCGGATGTAAAAGTCAACATTGTTCGTGATTCCACGGGAATTGTAACAGCGAAATTACTTGCTGAGAAAGACAATACACAAGCAGATGTTGTATGGGGCTTAGCGGCAACAAGCTTGCTCGTTCTTGACCAGAACAGCATGTTAGAGCCTTACGCGCCAAAAGGCGTAGAGCGTATTCTTTCTGATTTTAAAGACAAAAATGCAGTAACGCACTGGGTTGGTATCGATGCTTGGGAAACAGCGTTCATCGTGAACAAAGTTGAGATGGAGAAGCGCAAGCTGGCCATTCCTCAATCTTATGAGGATCTGGTGAAGCCGGAATATAAAGGGCTGATCACCATGCCGAATCCTTCGTCTTCAGGGACTGGTTTCCTGACCGTTTCCGGATTGGTTCAATTGAAAGGCAATGACGCTGCATGGGATTATATGAACAAATTGCATAACAACATTGCGATGTACGTTCACTCCGGTTCCAAACCTGCTAAATTAGCCGGTACTGGCGAATATCCAATTGGTATTTCCTTTGGTTACCGCGGCATTCAAGAGAAGAAAGCAGGTTCACCGGTTGAAGTTGTATTCCCGAAAGAAGGCTCCGGTTGGGACGTTGAAGCTAATGCTTTGATGAAGAAGAAGGTCGTGAAACAAGTAGCGAAAGACTTCTTGGATTGGGCGATTACGGATGATGTGATGAAAGAATACAACAAAAACTATGCGATTCTTGCAGTGAAAACTGATTCTGCCAAAATCCCTGATGGTTACAGCGTTGATCCAGTGAAACAACTTATCAAAAATGATCTGAATGATGCTGCGAAAAAACGTGACAGCGTTCTAGCTGAGTGGGACAAGCGCTTCAACGCGAAAAGCGAACCCAAATAATAAACGGCAAACCTAGAAAAAGGCTGACTGCGAACCATGCTTGCAGCAGCCTTTTTTCTATAACCTTTTTACAAAGCGATAACATATCACACTTATACTAGAGCTAATAAGACTAAGGAGGCTGCTTGATCATGACACAAGCTTACTTGTCCATTCAAGGGGTAAATAAAACATTTGGATCTTTCAGCGCTTTGAACAATATTCATATTGATATTCAGAAAAATGAGTTCATTTGTTTATTAGGCCCAAGCGGTTGCGGTAAAACAACATTGCTTCGCATTATTGCAGGATTAGAAAAACCGACACAAGGACGGATTACGGTTGACGGGAAGGACATTACCCAGCTGCCGCCAGCGAAAAGAAATTTCGGCATGGTGTTTCAGTCGTATGCGCTTTTTCCGAATCTCACGGCTTATCAGAATGTAGCTTATGGTTTGCAGGGCAAGAAATTGAAGAAGAAAGAGATTGACGAGAAGGTAAGGGAAGTCCTGAATTTAGTGGATCTGCTGCACCTCCAAGATCGCTACCCGGCACAAATGTCCGGCGGACAGCAGCAGCGTGTGGCTTTGGCTCGTGCTATTGTACTGTCTCCAGATTTCTTGCTGCTGGATGAACCTCTTTCCGCGTTAGATGCCAAAGTTCGGGTGAAACTTCGCGAGCAAATTTGCGAGCTGCAGGACAAGCTTGGCATTACAACCGTGTTGGTCACGCACGATCAAGAGGAAGCGCTCACGATGGCAGATCGTATTGTGGTGATGAAAAACTCCGAAGTCGTGCAAATGGGAACGCCGGAACAAGTCTATGAAACACCGAATTCAGCATTTGTCGCTGATTTTATCGGATCGATTAATTTCTTGGAAAACGGGGAGCAAGGAAATCTAGCGCAGCGTAGAAGTCTTGCCATTCGTCCCGAACATATTCGCCTGTCAGCCTCTGGATCAAGCAATGGAGTGAAGGCGGTTGTCAAGCATGTAGAGTTCCGTGGAGCTTTCTACCGAGTGACGCTTCAGCCAACAGCAGGTTCTGGTTACCAGCATGTAATCCTTGCAGTTGATGTCTCTTCACAAGCTGCGCATCAACTGAGGCTTGCCAAACATGCCGAGGTATTCGTTGAATTCCCGCAGGAAAAGATGATCACATTCCCAGCTGATTCTATGGTAGGTGCCTAAATGAACAAGGGAATCGTCAGCATGAATCCGCCGATCCGCCGTCACCTGGGAGCATTTTTTACATTACAAAATGTGTTGATTGTCGTGCTCGTGCTCACATTAACAACTAGTACTCTGATTCCGTTAATCCTCTTATTCAGCAAATCTTTGCTAAATAAGAATGAGGAGTTTATTGGATTGGCTAACTTTGTCCAATACTTCTCTACGCCTTCCTTGCTTCAATCGTTAACAAACACGATTTGGATTTCAGTTTTATCTACCGTACTTGCCGTTGTTCTCGCATTCGCGTATGCCTATGGAATTAGCCGTACGGCTATTCGGGGCAAAAGTTATTTCCGCTATATTGCGTTATTGCCGCTTTTTCAACCGACGATGATGCATGGGATTGCGCTTACTTATTTGTTTGGGAATCAAGGCATGGTTACGCACGGTTTTTTCGGACTCTTGCCTGGTATAAGGATACCGATCTATGGTCCCGTTGGGATCGTCATCTCTGAAGTCATTTACTTATTTCCTCAAGCTTTTCTGATTTTTATCACAGCTTTGTCAATGACCGATCAGCGACTGTATGAGGCCGCGGAATCGCTGGGCGCGAATAAATGGAAGACCTTTTTTACGGTGACTTTGCCCTCCGTTAAATACGGCCTCATCAGCGCCATTTTCGTCTGTTTCACAGCCAGCTTCACGGATTTCGGGGCTCCGCAGGCGATCGGCGGAAAGTTTAACGTGCTTGCCACGGATATTTACAAACAGGTCATCGGCCAGCAAAATTTATCCATGGGTGCGACGGTGGGTATCCTGCTCACGATTCCAGCCATTATTGCTTTTGCTGTGGACCGATTCGTAGAGCGCAAACAACGTTCGCTGCTCTCTTCCAAGTCAACGCCCTATCGAGTACCGGAAGGACAAGCTCGGGACAGATTTTATCGTACATTTTGTATCATCGTCTCGATTGCTATTTTGGTGCCGTTATTCACAATTGTTTTTGCTTCCTTAGTGAAGGTGTGGCCGTACAATATCAGTTTAAGCTTCAAACATTATGATTTTTCCAGTGTGGCAGGGTCAGGTCTGGAACCGTTTTGGAATTCACTGAAAGTTTCACTCATCACAGCAGTGGTGGGGACGATCATGACTTTTGTTTTTGCTTATTTAATTGAAAAAACCAGATCGATGAAAGGCTTGCGTCAAGTCGGTTACTTTTTGTCGATTTTACCGCTTGCGCTTCCGGGTATGGTTATCGGCCTTGCCTACATTTTCTTCTTTAATGATTCCAGCAATCCGCTGAATTGGATTTATGGCACTATGGCGATTATCGTGCTTGCGAACATCACACATTTCTACGCAGTTCCCTTCATTACGGCTACGACTGCGCTGAAAAAGCTGGACAAGGAATTCGAACTCGTTTCGGAGTCTATGCGCGTTCCTTTCTACCGAACATTTTTGCGGGTCACAGTGCCCATGTCCCTTCCGGCCATTATCGAAATTGCCATGTACTTTTTCGTGAATTCCATGGTTACGGTGTCTGCGGTTGTGTTCCTCCGGGCTGCTGATATGAATCTTGCGGCTGTCGCTTTAGTGAATATGGAAGATGCAGGCGACGTAGCTGCCGCAGCGGCGATGTCTACCCTGATCGTCGGAACGAATATTATCGTTCGTTTGTCTTATGAGTTCATTTTAAAAAAGGTAAAAAAGCGCACGGCTGCTTGGCAAATGCCGAAGTAAAGCCCTATCATGCAAAATGTGATGCATAAATTGGAGGGTCTAACCTTATGTCTTTGATTGGTGAAGAGCGAAAGAATTATATTCTCAATCAGTTGAATTTGGATGGCAAAGTGAAGACGAATGAGCTGGTCGAAGCTCTGGATGTTTCATCTGAGACGATACGTCGTTATTTGGAAGAGTTGGAAGATGAAAATAAGCTGAAGCGGGTATATGGCGGCGCGGTCAAAATTAATTTGTCCCGAGACGAGCCGTCACACTTGAAGAGAGAGGTGCTGTACGCGGATGAGAAGCGGAAAATCGGACGTGCAGCAGCCACCCTCGTGGAGGATAATGACGTCATTTTCATCGATGACGGCACTACGACCTTGCATATCATTGATTATTTGCTGAACAAGAAAAACCTGACAGTTCTAACGATCTCCATACCTGCCCTGTACCTGTTGATTGACTACAAAAACAAAGGATTGTTCAACGGGGACATCTTTTTAATTGGTGGCAAAGTGAATGCCCTGCATTCCAGGGTCACAGGCCTGTTGGCTGAGAAGATGGTGGAAAATTTCAACGCGGATAAAGCGTTTTTATCTGTGGATGGCATGATGCTGGACAAAGGAATTACAGGCTTCGAAGAAAGTAAAGGCCAACTGACGCAGAAAATGATGAAATATGCCAAGCAAAATATTGTGCTCTGCGATCACTCCAAGTTCGGGCTCGTGCAATTCTACAAAATTGCAGATTTGAGAGAGATCGATCTCATTGTCAGTGATGTGCCAGCTCCAAAGGAATGGTTAACCGAATTGCAGAAAAAAGGAGTTGTATGGGTCTCATCAAACGATTAGCTGTGTTATGATAGAACGGTAATCATGACAAATGTTGGGAGCTGATTCGTTTGTCGGTACAACTGAAAGTGAAGCAATCCCCGAGTACTGTTGGTATTTTCAAGCATGCCGTCACCATGGTGATGGGGATGTGGCTGATTGTCGGCTTGTTTATCGATGGCTTTGCCCATAATCACGGGGCTGTTGAGACCTTTTTTACGCCATGGCATGCGATTTTGTACTCCGGTTATTTGGCCTGCGCCATTTGGATTCTTATCATTACTTATCAGAACAAAATAAAAGCCCATCATGCTACTTGGGCAGCGTCTATTCCTACGGGATATAGGCTCGGTGTCGCCGGTGTCATCATCTTTTTTGTCGGCGGTATCGGGGATATGTTATGGCATACGATATTTGGCATTGAGAAAAATATTGAAGCGCTCTTAAGCCCGACCCATCTGATTTTATTGACCGGGGCGCTGATGATTCTGACCAGCCCATATCGCGCGATGAGTGTTGCGGAGAAGGACGTTTCTCCCAGCTTTCGCCGGCTTCTGCCTGCCTTGACTTCCGTGGCGCTGACCTTTGCCGTGATGGCTTTTTTTCTTATGTATGCCTGGTCGTTTCGTCAGAATTTATGGATGGCAAGGGAAGAAGACGCAGTGGCTAAAGCGGTTGTGGATTTCCTCGTTACAACGATGCTGCTCGTTTTGCCAATTATGCTTGTGATGAGAAGGTGGAAGCTGCCTTTCGGAACGGTGACCTATTTCTTTGTGTTTGAGGCGGTATTGATGGCGGTGCTGGATGGGTTCTCGCACTATGGTTCTATCGTGATTCTGCTCATTAGCGGGATAATCGGTGATTTGCTTTTGAAATCGATCAAAGAAAAAAAAGCCGGTGCGTGGCAGTATCGCGGCGTTTTCTTCCTGCTGCCGGTTCTTATCTGGAGCTTGTATTTTACCGATTTGCGCCTGTTTCACACGTTAGATTGGTCTCCTGAGCTGTGGGGTGGCACGATCTTTATTTGCGGCCTCTGTTCGATGGGATTAAGCATGCTGACGGCCCCGCTCACGACTGGAAGAAATCAATGAAGCAGCTTGTCATCCTTCTCATGGGTTTGGCTGTTCTCTTAGCCGCTTGTGGGAATCAAAACACGACTATGGATATGTCAGGGATGCAGATGTCTGGGAATATGGAGGCCATGCCGACACATGCCCACAGCGATGATGCCATTGCGCATTTCTCGGTTGCCATGGATCGTTACATACCGGGGGAAGAGGCGACAATCACGATTCTTATTCAGGATAAATGGAATAAACCGATTGATCGTTTCGACCTCATGCATGAGAAGCTGATGCATTTGATCGTGGTGAGCAAGGATCTGTCCTATTTTGATCATCTTCATCCGGAGCATGTCGGTCAAGGCCAATTCACCGTCAAAACGAAGTTCCCAGCCAGTGGCTATTATCAGCTGATTGCTGATTTTACCCCGCAGGGAAGTGGAGAGACGGTGCAGACGCACTGGGTCACGATTAAGGGGAAAGAGCCGAAGATGACGGTTCTTCAACCGGATACCTCGTTGACGAAAGAGGTGGGCGGTAAGGAAGTTACGCTTGCATTCGACCACCTCATGGCGGGGATGGGGCTGGATATGATCTTCACGATCAAGGATGCCCGGACGAAACAGCCGATCACCGATCTGCAGCCCTATCTGGGCAGCTTGGGGCATGTGGTGGCCATCAGCGCCGATGCGAAGGAGTATGTCCATGTCCACCCGAATGAGCAGAAGGGTTCAGGGCCTACGGCAGCTTTCACGATTATTTTCCCAAAGAGCGGCGTTTATAAAATCTGGGGCCAATTTCAGCATCAGAATGAAGTATTTATCGTACCTTTTACCATAAAAGTGCCATAAAGGCGTTACCTTTACAATTTGAACTTAATTTTGTAATCAAAAAGAAATATGTTATTCATCTGGCTTTAATGAAGCGGGCTTATAATAGAACTCGACCCCCTTTAAAATATATATATCTTAAGACCCGCAGCCCGTTGCTGTGGGTCTCTTTTTATTGATGAGGGGTGGCGTGTCGCGCTAAGTAAGCATAGCTTGGCGGTTGGCCACCTTGCGCCAAGTAATTCCATTTACTCGGCATGACCGCCACTTGCTATGGGCCCTTGCTTAGATGTCTATGTATGTTGTACTTTGTACAACATACAACCGCTTAAAACGCCGCTACCTGGCTCTTCATTGCACAAAGTACAATGAATTCAATCAAAATAGCGCGAAAATCACCCTATTCTGTCTTCTACGTTGCACTTTGTACAGCGTAGAAGGCGGCATCGGCCGTCATGATGCCGCTAGATTGCAAAAAGTGCAATTTAGGAGAAGGTATCGATCCAATGTCATACACATCTACAGCGCGTCTGTGCCGTGGAAATAGCAGGGAAAAGAAAAGACAGGTCGAATCTCGGATTCGCCTGTCTTATGTCGATATGCTTATTTTTTCGCTACGTCGGAGATAACGAATTTGTCGTTTACTTTTTTCGTTGTATAAGTGGCGCCGTCTTTCGTCGTGAATTTGACTTGATCCGCCGTATTTGCCGTGTCAAATGTAACGTCTGCTTTGGTTGTATCTAGCAGGTTCGTCGGGAAAAAGGAAGTCGGGTTCGTTACAATCGCTCCGTCCGCTTGCTGTTCCGTCAAATAGTGGGCTGCCAATTTATCAGCCATTGCTGCATCGAAGTAGCTGGAAAGGAATTTTACAGCTTTCTCTTTACTATCAGCGGCGATAGGGTTAAGAATCAGCTTGCCATCTTTGGATTTGGCTTCTCCGAAGAGGAAGCCGACCTTCTCTTGAGAAATTCTAGCGCCGATGTAGCCTTTCATGTTGATCGTATCCTGCGTTTCCGCTGTTGCTTGTGGGGAAGCTGCTGCACTTGCGCTTGGAGACGGGCTAGCTGTATTTTTTGGTGCGGAGGAACAAGCTGCTCCAGTCACCATCATTGTAAGCAGGATCACGCCTGCGGCTGTTTGTTTCAATGTCATAAACGATACACCTCTTCATCTGTATGAATGTATTTATTTGTAAGTAAATACATATTATATTCAATTTAAATAACCACAAGTGTAGAATATACGCTATTTTGAGACGTAATGCAATGAATTCAAGGAAAGTTCACATTCTATTTTGTCCCTGAAAAAGCGAAAAAAACCCTCATTTCCACTAGATAATTGGAGATGAAGGCCTCTCGATTGCGTCTATGATAGCTTGTTTATTTACGCTTATAAAACAACCTGGAAATCCCGACGCCAATAGCCCCAAGTCCGATAAACAGGATCGCACGAATGGCGGTAGACACATCAGGCAGATCAATGAAAATAATTTTGAGCAGGGTTACAAACAAGAACAGGATGCCGATTAGATTTGCTTTTGCTTTTCGAACAAATAGTCCTGCGACAATCAAGAGCACCGCATAAATCGCCCAAACACCGGAGAGAACGAGATGTTGGTAATCACTATTGAGAGCCTTCGTTAAGGCATTCGTTACTTGTGAGACGAAAATGAGGAGCAGTATGAATGCCATCCATAGCAAAAGAAGTGAGATGCGTGAAGGTGCAAGGCCTTTTTGAGCAGAAGAGCGATAGAACGCATAAAGGCCGCCGATGGTAGCCACGAGCACAAACCAAGCAAAAGTTTCATGTGAACCTATATCATGGATCGGATGGGTGAGAACAAATAGCATACCGATAAAATAGGTAAGAGCTCCGCTGATTTGCTGCAGCCTGCTTTGGAAGCGGACACCCAGGCAAAGCGCGATGCCGCCTTCGACTAGCAGCGCTGATCCGGCTTGATCGGCATGTAGGACGAAAATCAGCCATAAAAAGATGCTGAACGTTGCGATGGATACATGGACGGAGAAGGCCCTCTTTTGCAAGTAAAGCCAAGAGGAAGTGCCGATGTACAAAAGCGACCACAGAGCGAGCATCCATTCATAGACGTGCCTATCGTTGACAGCAGTGCCGTAGAAACCATATGTCCAGGCTGCGACGAGGCCAAAGCTTAAGAACAACGTGATGCGCTGTCCGATGCGGCTGTCTTCCGAGCGCAGAAGTGATATGCCGAAAAGGAGCAGGTGCTGCAAGATGATAACGGTTAGCACGGCCGGTTTGTCACTCTCTGAATGGCTGAGCAGGGTCGATATGAGCAATGGCAGATGAAGTACGCCAAAAGCTGTGAAATAAGCACCGCGGAAGGCATAGCGCAGCGATAACACCATCATAGCCATGGAAAAGAGACCTTCATAGCCAGCGAAAATCCACATATTTGGATGCGCAGAATCGACCATGAACGGAACAAGATAACCCGCAAGCAAGGTAATAATCATGAGGGCTTGTGAACGATGGCGAATCGCTATGAACACACTAGCTGCAATCGAAACAATGTAAAGCACAAAAGCAAACCAGGACGGGATCAACTCAAACAGCATGTGGGCAGCGAAAAGGGATAAGATCAGAACCCCGCTCGCTCCGCCTAGCAGCACTTGCCCCAATGCTGTGCGTTTGCGGCGTATTTGCGCTTCCCCTTGCCAATACATGAGACCTGCTGCGACAACTCCGAGTAGGCAGCGGACAGGCTCTGTAATGAAGCCGGCGCTTACGGCGGCTGTAAACCCCCAGAGCACGCCAAGCAGGAAAACGATGATAAAAATGCGCGGCAGCCAGACGCGGGCGATCAAGTGCTCCCAATCTCTAGGGGGAGCGGGCTCTTTGGCGGGAACTGCGGGCACGGTTTCTTGCTGGAGTTGCGGGCGCGGAGCTGGCTGGGCATGCTCGATAGCAGGAGCTGATATCTCTGTACGTTCAGATTCTGATGCATTTGGTCGGTTAAGTACATGGTCCAGCAGCAACTCGAGCTCTTTTACTCTTTTTTCCAATGCGGCTACTCGTAATTCTAGATCCATGATAGCCCCCTTTGTTGTGCGTATTTTAGGTATGTTTTTCCATCTCATTCTATGTTAACATGGGCCTGGCAAGACGTGTAGGCTGACGGAAAAAATAAAAGCGGGACAACTATGCTACAATAGTCATAGACACGAATAGGACATTAGGAGATGAACCGTCATGAGTAAGGAATTAAACGAACAAGAGCTTATCCAATTTATCGTAGAAAAATCAAAAGCAGATGCCAAACAAATTCAGCTCGTGCTGAAATATGAGAAAGCGTATATTTTGAAGGCTGAACAAAGTTCCAAAGGGGAAGTGGACATCGACAGCGACGATTTGATCGATCATATTCTGAGCAGGCCGGATGTGAAATTGACGGAGCTCGCGGTGGACACCATTTTGGAAGCGGAAATGGCCTACTTAATGAAACATGGATTAGCCGGTTACATGGATTAAGGAAAGAGGACGATGCAGGGGACTTCTCCGGTGTCGTCCTTTTTTCATGCGCTATGTTGGCGTGTTAGGGAATTATTGGGGAACCACGGGGCGCTATTTTTCTGAAAGGGGGCATGTTGTAGGTGTCAGGAGAACTACAGGGCGCTATTTCGCCAACTTCCTGCAAAAAACATTGCATGACGGCTGAATAAGGTCCTGTAGTTCTCATTCAGAGAGGAAACAACGTGTTTCTCTTCAAATAGAGGCCTCCAGTTCCCTTGAGCGAACCCTTAGCAGGATTTCGGTAGAATGTCACGCTACTCGCACGGTTATCCCGCAGTACTCCTACACCCGCTGCACACTGGTGTACCTGACACATGCTGCACCCGTAGCACCCGATACACTTGTCATACCCATCATACCCATCATACCCGCCATACTCGTCGCCCCCGCGGCACTCGCCACACTTGCCGCACTCACCGCCCCCGTCGCACCGCTGCCCGCCGCCCTCGCCACCCGTGCCGCACCGGCGCACACCCGCCCCCCTCAGTTCTCATGTAAAATTGGTAAGGACTCATGTATCATACGCATGACTGAGGAGGTCATGTGCACGCCACTCATTCACTTAAAATAACTTGCAAGTTAATTGAATAACATGTATTGACAGAAAATGAGCTTGGGATGATAATAGTCTTAGTTGCAATGGACTTATTTAATTAACTTATTAATTAACTTTATGGAGGTAGCGTTACCCATGACGAATCAACCCCGAGCAGATTACCCAAGGCCACAATTTGTACGAGACAGCTGGATGAACCTGAATGGCGAATGGGAATTTGAATTTGATGATGACCGCGTAGGCAGCAAAGAGAAGTGGCATTTAGGGAACAAGGCGTTATCCAAAAGGATCCAAGTGCCTTTCGCTTTTCAAAGTAAATTAAGCGGTATTGGCAGCAATGATTTTCATGATGTTGTTTGGTATCGCAGAGATTTGGCGATTCCGGATTCCTTTGCAAATAAGCGGATTTTGCTCCACTTTGGAGCTGTTGATTATGAGGCGTCCGTTTGGGTGAACGGCACTTTGGTTGCTACGCATGAAGGCGGGCATACGCCGTTTCACGCGGACATTACCGATGCTCTTCAGTCAGGTACGAATAAGTTAGTAGTTAAGGCTGTTGATTACAGCACAGACGTGACGCTGCCTAGAGGGAAGCAATACTGGCTCTCCGATTCAGCGAGCATTTTCTATACGAGAACAACGGGTATTTGGCAAACCGTATGGATGGAAGCGGTAAGCGCCGATGCATTTTTAGATAAAGTGAGAATTACGCCGGACATTGATAATAAGCAGGTGGAATTGCAATTTTTCATTGAAGCCGCCAAAGCGCATGAGAAGCAGCAGGTGAAGGTTGAAATTTCTTTTAAAGGAAATCTTGTTTCTGAGGACACATATTTGTTGAAAGACAGCGTGGGGACAAGAGCGGTTCGTCTGAATGATTTT
This sequence comes from Paenibacillus anseongensis, assembly GCF_009757995.1. Classification (NCBI taxonomy): domain Bacteria; kingdom Bacillati; phylum Bacillota; class Bacilli; order Caryophanales; family Paenibacillaceae; genus Paenibacillus; species Paenibacillus anseongensis. The sequence continues at coordinate 298,767 of NZ_WSEM01000020.1, read as the reverse complement.
AATGATCATGGACTTGGTGGTTGGTGGACGCCGGAACGTCCGAATTTGTACGACGTGAAGTTCACACTGCTGGTTGATGAACAACCTGTTGATCAGGTGACGAGCTATTTCGGGATGCGTAAAGTGTCGATCGAGAATGGTAAGCTTTGTCTTAACAACCGTCCTTATTTCCTGAAAATGGTACTGGACCAAGGTTATTTCCCGGATGGAAACTTGACGCCGCCGAGTGATGAGGCGATCAAACAGGATGTGGAACTGACGAAAGCGATGGGCTTTAACGGAGCACGTAAGCATCAGAAGCTGGAAGATCCTAGATTTCTGTACTGGTGCGATCAACTCGGACTTGTTGTCTGGAGCGAAGCGGCTAACGCTTACGAGTACACGGAAAAGTATGTAGAACGGTTTACGAAAGAGTGGCAAGCCTCTGTCGATCGCGATTACAACCATCCATCGATTATTGCATGGGTGCCTTTGAATGAGAGCTGGGGGGTTCCCAATATCCAGATCGATAAAAGGCAGCAGCAGCACGCGTTGACGATGTATCATTTGACCAAATCGATTGATTCAATGCGTCCTGTTATTTCGAATGACGGTTGGGAATTGGTAAAAACGGATTTGTTCGCGATTCACGATTATGAGTGGCGGGAAGAGGTCTTGACAGAGCGTTACAGCACCAAGGAGAAAGCCGTTCATGCGATGCCGGCTAATCGCCGCCTGTTTGTCGAAGGTTTCCCCTATGAGAATCAGCCGATTCTGGTTACTGAGTTTGGCGGGATCGCTTATAAGAAAAGCGAGTGGGAAGGCTGGGGTTACTCAGGTGCAGAAAACGATGAAGATTACGAGCAAAAGCTGCGCGCCGTCATTCGTCCGCTTCTGAACTCCGGTGTTGTTCAAGGCTATTGCTATACGCAATTAACGGATGTGGAACAAGAAATTAACGGTTTGCTCACGTATGATCGGAAACCGAAAATTCCGGTTGAACTGATTAAAGCGATCAATGACCGTAAATAAAAAAGTCGGGGCAGATAGTTGCCCCGGCTTTTTTATTCTTCCGCCTCCTCGATTCGAATAACAACTTCATTGGACAATGCCGTTCCCGTATGAACCGGGTCATTTACTTGATACACATATTTGGCAGATGCTCTTAGCGAAATGCGTTTGGCATTCGGTCTATGAACTACTGTCGCAGAATAGGTGATTTCGGATGTGGCTTGAGGCAGGATGACTCCAAGCGATAAAGGCTGAGATGAACTCAGGATTTGGTTCATGGGAGTGCCATTGATTCGCAGGGTACCGGCGTTCAACGTAGTCAAGGGAGAAATCCAATCGTGAAGAAACACGCTGCCTGCAGCAAGATTGCCTGAATTGGATACTTGGATCCTGTAATGGACCGTGGATTCAGGCTCGGCAATTAAAGGATTTGCAAAGATTACGATGGTTACAATCGGCCGCAGCAATTCGACACTTACCGTATTGGACAGCACATGATCGGAGACAACTCGATCATCCGGCAGACGGAAATTAAATAACACGTCGGTATGGCTGGTTAGCTCGGTCTGTTCGGCGGAAATTGCAACGGCGTTGACCGTAACTTGGAATGTGACTGCCATTTGGTTTTTTGCCGGCAATTGTCCGACATAAACAGAGCTGGATAACAGTGAATTGCCATAAGGAGTTCCATTCACTGTCAAGCTTCCCAGTACGTAGGAACTGCCCTCAGGGATGAAGTCGGACAGCCAAATTTCGGCCGCAATGTTGCCTTTGTTTGCAACGATTAAGGAGTAGGTCAAGGTATCGCCCAGAGTAGCCTTTGGCTGCAGGACGGACTCGACAACCGAAATCGCAGGATCGTAAACCTCCAATGAAATAGAGTTGGATGTCATTTTTTGCTTGTGGTCTCTGAGGTGTAAGACAAGCTCCGCGTCATTCACGATGCGTCCCGATGAGGGGGCATGAGTAACGGTGACTTGGAACTGTAGAGAAAGGGTCTCATGCGCGGGCAGTTCGCTCAGTGAAATGCCATCCGCGGGATTTGCCGACGGGTAGGAAGTATGCCCGATTTTTACGCTGCCTGCAACGAAACGAACGCTGGTTGGCAGTCGATCTATAAAAAGCATTTTGTTAATCGTATAGCTTCCTTCATTTTTGATGGTGAATAGAAAGGTGACTGTATCGCCGACAAAAGTATAAGGTTTATCCGCGTGTTTCTTAAAGCTGATTTTCGTTTCCTCGAAAGGAATGATGACGGTATTTGATTTTGAGCTCCCTGTTGCTGATCTACCTCCTGCTGTATGGAAGGTATAGGTTGCTGTTGCTTGATTTTTTAGTTGTGAAGATGGATGAAGTATAACCACTTGGAAGTTTACTTCTATGTGCTGGCCGATATGAATGGTCCCCACATAGATGCCCTTGTCGGGTTTGGCCATGGGCATGGGAACGCCATCCACGATGACACTGTTAGGAACTAGCGAAGTCCCGTCCGGCATGGTGTCAAAAAGGGTAACTTGTGCATCCAAGTTACCCTTATTGGCTATTGTCAAGGTGTAAGTCACGACTTGACCGAGCACGGCTTCAGAAGTATTCGCCCTTTTTCGAATCGTAATGACAGGACCAACCACTGGGGTATCTACGGTGTTGGAATAGGCGTGGCTAGTCAAATTACCTGAACTGAAACGGACGACAGATTGATTAATTAAATGTTTGGGAGGTTGGGATTCGGCCGTCATACGACCGTCACCTCGAAAGTAACGGTAACAGATGCTCCTGCAGCAATGGTGTTGAGTGGAACGCCAGTACTTGGATTTTGGCCTGGTCTAGCGCTGCCATTCACCGTTACACTATCTGTGACAAATACAGTTCCAGTTGGGATTGGATCCGTTAGAACAACATTATTGACTGCTTCTATACCGTTATTGGTGACAATTACTGTGTACGTAATCGTATCGCCAACGATTGCGTCAATTACATCGGAGCTTTTCACTACTGAAACGTTTGGTGAGGATACTGGAATCACGAGCGTGTTGGAAGCAACGGAACCTGACAGTACCCGACCATCTGGCGGCGAATAGGTGTAATTGGCGGTTGCTGTGTTCACTAATTGCTGTGGAGACGGCAAGGATTCTACGGTGACGGCCAACGATATTTTCACAGTAATCGTATCGCCCGGAGGAATTGTTCCAGCATTGATACCGGTAGCTGGATTAGCGCCAGGCTGAAGTTGACCGTCGACAATTACGCTATTAGGGACAAATTCGGCTCCTGCCGGAATGGTGTCGAAGACAGTTGCAACCGCAGGCAGATTCCCGGAATTGTGAAGCGTAAGCGTGTAAACGACCGTATCGCCGACAGTAGCATTGGTTGTATTTGCGCTCTTGATGACAGCGATAATCGGCTGATAGACCGGCACGATGACGGTGTTGGAGAAGGCGGATGCGGCAAAGGCGCCGCTCGTAAAGCTGACGGACGATTGATTCGTAAGGAGTCCAGATGTCGGCAAGGTGTTAACGGTGACTTTGAAAGAAACGGCAACGGATATGCCTGGCTGAATTGTGCCAAGCGATATGCCTTTGGTTGGATCAGCGGTGAGTGCCGGAGTGCCATCGATCGTAACGCTGCCTGGAACGAAGCTTGTGGAACTAGGAAGCTGATCAAAGAATTGAACACTGTTGATGGCCGCAATGCCGTTATTGCTCACGTTAGCGAAATAAGTGATCGTATCCCCGACTACGGCATCAGTAGCGGTTGTCAATTTCCCAACCGTGACATTCGGAGCGGATACCGGGATGGTTACGGTATTGGAATTCGTTGAGCCTGTAATCACCCTGCCATCTGGCGGACTAAAGCTGAAGTTCGCCGTAGCTGTATTCGTTAGTACTTGCGGATTCGGCAGCGAAGTAATGACAACAGCAAAGGTTACCGTGTTAGTAACACCGGGTTGTGCAGTGAATGGAATGCCTGTAGTAGGGTCAGCTCCTGGCTGGGTGATTCCGTTAAGTACAACAGAGTTCTGTTGGAAAGTAGCGCCACTAGGAATTGGATCGACTAAGTTGACGCTAGCTGCATAGTTGCCAGTATTACTGACATTTACCGTATAAATAATGAGATCGCCAATTGTGGCATTGGTGGAGTTCGCCGATTTGGCTGCAGCAAGAATTGGTTGATAAACCGGTGTTGTAATGGTGTTGGAGAAAGCAACCGCCGAAAGGGCGCCGGAGGTAAAGCTGACGATACCTTGGTTGCTTAACTGTGCTGGATTAGGCAGAGCAACGACTCTGACATTGAACGTGATGGTAACCGTTCCGCCTGCCGCGATGGTACCAAGCGCAATCCCGGATATTGGATTTGGCGGCACAGGTGGTGTTGGCGCTCCGACAATAACGACGCTGCCTGGAATAAACGCTAAACCGGATGGGATCGGATCCGAGAAAACAACATTGTTAACCGGCGCAATCCCGTTATTCGTAATGACAATTGTATAAGGAAGAATATCACCTACGACGGCATCCGTTACGGTTGTGCTCTTCGTCACTTTGACGTCAGGCGAAGATACGGAAATCGTGACGGTATTCGACGTGGCGGAACGGTTGAACGGTCGGCCGTCCGGCAGAGTGAACGAATAAGCAGCCGTTCCGGTGTTGGATAGCACCTGTGGATTTGGTAGGCTGTCGATTACGACTGAAAAAGAGACAGGAATCGTGGCACCTGGCTGTACGGAACCGATATCAATCCCAGTTGAAGGATCTGCTCCCGGAGCGGGCGTCGTTCCAACGAACACGCTGTTTGGTTGAAAGGAGGTGCCGGCTGGGATTGTATCTGTCAGGATGGCTGAAGCTGCATAGTTACCTGTGTTAGAAACATTCAACGTGTATACGATGGTGTCCCCGACCGTTGCATTCGAAGTGCTTCCGGCTTTTAGAACACCAATGACAGGTTGGTAAACAGGTGTTGTTATCGGATTCGAGAAGGTTGTGCTTGAGAGCGCGCCTGATGTGAAAGTTACGGCAGATTGGTTCGTTAATTGTGCTGGAGTCGGCACAGAGGTAACGAGCACGTTGAAAAGCACCGTGACCGTTGCTCCGACCGCAATCGTGCCTAACTGAACGCCTGTGGCCGGGTTCGGAGGAACAACCGGCGGAGGAGCGCCAATGATGACCACACTGCCAGGAACAAATGTGCCCCCTGCAGGAATTTGATCCGTGAATATGACATTGTTGACAGGGGCGATCCCGCTATTCATGATGGACGTGCTGTACGTAATGGTATCGCCTATGGTTAAAGCCGTAGAAGTCGTGCTTTTCGATACGGTTACGTTTGGCGAAGAAACAGGGAACGTAACGGTATTTGATGTAACCGAACGAGTGATGATACGGCCATCCGGCGGGGTGAACGTGTATGTAGCCGTAGCAATGTTGCTGATTGTTTGCGGGCTGGGCAAAGTTTCAATTAAGACCGAAAAGGTTACTGTCTTAAAGGTACCTGGCGCGATGGAACCGGCATTAATCCCTGCAACGGGATCTGAGCCCGGCTGAGGCATCCCATCGACTTGCGCACTATTCGCTACATAAGAGGTTCCAGCAGGAATCGTATCGGTGACAATAACATTCCCTGCCAGGTTGCCTGTGTTGGACACAACGATGCTGTATAGAACCGTGTCGCCGACAGTTGCGCTGGTCGTGTTGGCTGTCTTAACAGCCGTGATATTCGGTTGGGTAACGGGAGTTATGACATCGTTGGAGGATGATGAGCCTGAGAAGGTTCCCGATGTGAAGCTGACCGAAGATTGGTTAATGATTTGTGGTGTTGGCATTGTGATTTTCACCTCAAAAGTCACGGTAGCCGGGCTGTTAGGCGCCAGGGTACCGATTGGAATACCGGTCGACGGATTGGCATTCGGCAGCGATGTGCCGTTCACCTTGACGCTTCCGGGAATAAATGAAGTGCTCGGATCGGCAATGCTCGTAAGTATTACATTGTTGACGTTCTCGATGCCTTGATTGGTAATGACGATGGTATAGGTGACGGTATCTCCTTGTACGGCAGAGCTGACATTGCTGGTGGTCATCACTTTCACGTCAGGAGCTGAAACAGGTATGGTTACTGTGTTTGAAAGACCGGAACCAGAGAGCGTTCGGCCATCTGAGAGTGTAAAGGTGTAGGAGGCGCTCGCCTGATCGACCAATTGCTGCGGAGTCGGCAGGGAAGTTACCGTCGCTTCAAATGTAACGGTTTTTTTTGCACCCACATCAAGCGTGCCGAGCGGAATACCGCTCACAGGATCAACGCCTGGCAGAGGGGCGTCATTGATGATAACGCTATTCACGATAAACGTCGTGCCTGCGGGAATGTTATCCGTTAACGTCACATTGGCAGGAGAACTGCCGCTATTGCCCACCTCCAATTTGTAAACGACAATATCGCCGAGAACGGCCAGCGTCAGGTTGGAGCTTTTGACAATGGATAAGATGGGCTGCTGAATTTGCGTGATGACGCTGTTCGAGAAAGCCGCTCCGGAGAAAACGCCGGAGTTAAAGCTTACACTGGCATGATTCTCAGCCTGCGCTGGCGTGGGAACCGAAGTGACAGTTGCCCGGAAAATAACCTGTGTGGTGGCGCCGGCCGCAATGTTACCCACCGAGAAGCCGGTATTCGGGTCCGCTGAAGATCTTGGCACACCGTCTATCGTCACGCTTCCGGCTTGGAACGTAACCCCGGCCGGCAGAGAATCCTGCAGGGTGACGCTGCTTACTTGAACAACGCTGCTGTTCGTAATGTTGAGCGTGTAAATCAGTGTTTCACCGAGTGCTGCATACGCTAGATTAACGGATTTGGTTACGGCAACATTGGGGGCGGATACGGGAATATCCGTCGTATTTGACACGGCACTGCCATTTAGCGTGCGTCCGTCCGGCGGTTGGTACGTGTAATTTGCCGTTGCTTGATTTTGAAGTCTTGGCGGAGACGGCAGGTTCTGCACGACGACTTGAAACTTGATTTCACTTGTGCCGGAAGGCGGAATAGATCCTACCGGAATGCCAAGCGCAGGATTAGCGCTTGGACTGGAAACGCCATTTATTGTAACACTGCCTATCACAAACGTCGTGGATGGCGAGATGGTATCCACGACCGTTGGTTGAACAGCGATATTACCTTGATTGCGAACCAGAAGCGTGTAGGTCAGCGTTGCCCCAACGGTGACATTTGTGCTATTCACACTCTTGGTCACAGAGACAACAGCTTGAAACACGGGTGTCGTAATCGTATTCGTTAAGGTTGTTCCGGTAAAAGTGCCGGAGCTGTAAGAGATAGAAGCTTGGTTGCTCAATTGACCAGAAGCGGGTAAAGAAACGACATTGACCTGGAAGGTGACGGTCACGGAGTTGCCTGCCGTTATGGTACCTACGGCGATGCCGCCGCCAGGGACTGCACTTGGCCTCGAACTTCCTCCAACGACGACAGTGCCGGTTACAAATGTCGCGCCTTGGGGAATGGCATCCGTGAGAATGACATTCGTCACACTTTCTACCCCTGAATTCGTAATCACCGTACTGTATGTAAAGGTATCTCCGACAACCGCATCGACAACATTAACACTTTTGACAGCCCCGACGCTTGGCAAACGGACGGGAATGGTCACGGTATTGGAGCCGGCGGTTCCCGAGATCGTGCGACCGTCAGGCGGTTGAAACGTGTATGTACTATTCGCTGTATTCACGAGCTGCGGCGGAGACGGTAGGGAATTAATCAGTACATCAAAGGTGACCGTTGACGTGCCGCCGGCTGCTACAGTGCCAATGTTTACACCTGTGACCGGATTGGCGCCAGGAACTGTGACTCCGTTAACTTTGAAGCTGTTCGTAACGAAAGATGTTCCCGCCGGTATGTTATCGGTAACGGTCATGACGGCACTTCTATTCCCGGTATTCGCAATCTGCAGGGTATAGGTTACCGTGCTCCCGACAGAACCGTTCGCCGTACTTGCGGATTTCACAATCGCAATCTTCGGTGAATAAACGGTTGTTGACACCGTATTTGATGGAATGACCCCTGAAATCACATTACCGCCTGCAACGCTTTGGAAAGTGAAGGCGGCATTCGCCGTATTCGCCAGCGATTGTGGATCCGGGAGACTTGTGACCGTAGCTCTATAAGATACGGTGATAGATGAGCCGAAGGCCAGGGAGCCAAGGGGCGCACCTGTTGTAATATCGTAGGTTGGCTGTGATACGCCTGCTACGATGACACTGCCTGGCACGAAGGTTGAACCGGCTGGCAAGGCATCGGACAATACGATGCTGGCGGCGCTGGCCGTCCCTGAGTTGGTGGTCGTTACCGTGTAGGTGATGGTATCGCCTACGACCGCACCGGTTACATTGGCGCTTTTGGTCACACTAATTTTGGGTGCGTTAATATCAACTTGAATGGCGTTTGCATTGACAACATATGCATCCCCGGAGGTTGTTAATTGCAGGATGGCGGAGGATTGATTGTTCGTTAACCGTGCGGAGACATCAACGTTCGTAATGTCCCAGCCTTGGCGGCCTCCGCTAATGTTCGATCCGGGAGCTCCGTTGATTTGGTTGAGTGAGCCGAACGTCCCTGTGGTGTTAAGCTGTCCTGCATCGTTATTGATCTGGGAAGCAAAAAAGTTAGCGGCAAAGTTATTGGGTCCGGATAACGCGACGAGTGATGCCGTTGTAGGCCCGAATAACGCCTGATCGCCCGTACGGTTAGCATCACCTTCCTGAGCACTGAACAGCGCTCTACCGCCTAATGTCCCTGTTACCGGTGTAGCAAATCCGGTAATGGTCGTGTTCACAGGAGGAGAGGTAGACTGTACGAGTACGGCACCGACGCGCAAAGACATGTTTCGGAAAGGGAGGCTCGTATTCTGGTAGATAACGGCGAGTGTCCAACCGCAATGGTTCGCTGTCGGATCGCCGGTAATGACAATCGTACCAGGCACGCTTCCTACGGTGTAAGTACCGCCCATCCCTTGCTGCACCTGATTCGTGACATTGGCTGTGCGCACATAGCCGAATGCACCACTGCCCAAGTTAAACTCATTTTTCGTTGCATTATCAGGCGTGATGCTAAACGTTGCTGCAGGTGTCGTAAACGAAACCGGATTGTTGATCACAGCGCTCAGATCAACAGTGCCGTTAATATAAGATCCGCCCCAGATCAGCTCTGCATAAAGCACGGTACTTCCGGCAGGGATTGTGAGAATGGCAGCTGAGTTGTTCGAGGTGTAGAGATTGGTCGTACCTGCGGGATACGTTCCGAATTTCAGCGCGGTATTCACCGTTGTGAAAGCACCGATGCTGTCTTGTGTTCCCGGTTGGCCTGCCGTATCGGAGCGACTTAAGCCAAGTGTGTTTCCGGTGAACGTGATCGCGCCAGTCGCGTTGAGTGTGGACCTGACGACGAGAGCTATGATCGTCACCCCCTAGATTTTGAACGTTCGTTAGATAGCTGAAGGAAGTTCGCTGTGGTGGTTGGTGAATTTAGGCCGATGGTTACATGGTATGATGCGAATTAGAAAACATGATCAGAAAATATAAAGTTTTATTATGATGTCAAATTTAGAGGGGCTTCTTTTTGGGGCTGCGGGGGATGGTTTTGGTTGATTTAACAGGCTTATGGACATAGAAGTCCGGAGCTGGAGGATTAAACGGCATAGGTGTTTCCGGTGCGGCGGATTCCACAACTATAGTCGGGGCAGGCTGTCTTAACGCTTCGGCCCACTGAGGTTCACGGTATTGCTGATTGCACATCCATAGCCATTCGTCGGCAGAGAGCTCTTTTTTGACAACAACGAATTGATACATAATCTCACTCACGACATTCGGCTGAAGCTGGAGCAACAAGTCCAATTCATCCTGATCATACAGCGGGGGGCTAAAGGGAGATTCATAAAAAAACTCCATCTTCAACAGCCGGAAATCAAATGGCACAGAACTGCCAGTATAGCTGGGGACATTGGGGCTGAGGGGACTGCCTGGGGGCTGTTGGAAATGATTGGTGAAATAACGAGGCGTATATTCATCAAATTTTTGCTTAAGATGGGGATTGGACATATGGCGAAAATGATGGGCGTACGGAGATAAGATACAGACGATCGCTTTGTGGACACAAATCCGGTACAGCTCGGACATGACAGCCAGGAGATCGTTTACATAAGGCAGACTGCGGCTGGCCATGACAAATTCAACGGAATGATTGGGCAGCGGAATTCCGTCATTGATATCGCAAACCATGTCCACTTCCGGGCCGCCAACACGATCAATTCCAAAAAAATGCCTATGTTTATGCTCGCCGCATCCCAGATCAACTTTCATGTAGGCCTCTCCTCTCAAATGAGCACTGCTGTCCTATAGTGTATGGCCAAGTTTTACACAAGAAACTGCTGTTGCCTAAAGCTTTCAAAAAGTAAACGAAAAAACAAAAACGCCGCACTCTACGAAGTAGGTGAACGGCGCATAAGTACAGTGATTTTACCCTTTGACAGCGCCAATCATGACGCCTTTGACGAAATACTTTTGCACGAATGGATACAGAATAAGAATGGGCACGGAAGCTACCATGATCGTTGCATATTTGATCGTTTCCCCAATTTGAAATTGATCGGCTGCATTGGCACCGGTTGACATGGAGTCGGTGTTATTCGAAATTAGAATTTCCCTTAACGTGAGCTGAAGCGGATACAGGTCTCGATCCTTCAGGAAGATGGAGGCATAGAACCAGCCATTCCATTTCTCAACGGCATAATAGAGAATCATAACAGCAATAACCGGCATGGAGAGCGGGATAATAATGCGGAATAAAATGACGAAGTGATTGGCCCCGTCCATTTTCGCAGATTCCTCAAGGCTTTCAGGTACGGCCATGAAGGCTGTACGCATGATGATCAAATTGAAAGTGTTAACGGCAAAAGGTAGAATCGTAGCCCACAAGGAGTCGATTAAGCCCACGCCTTTGACCACCAAGTAGAGCGGAATGAGACCGCCGCTGAAAAACATCGTAACGACAACGATGAAGATAAACACATTGTTCCACATCACATTTTTACGCGAAAGCACATACGCCCCTAAGGACGTAACGATGAGGTTGGTAATGACCCCGAATACGAGGATAAAAAGTGTGTTTTGGTAACCTTTGAGAATAGCAGGGTTTTTAAATACGCTTTTGTAAGCTTCAATGCTGAAACCTAAAGGCTTGAACAAAAACCCTTTGTGGGTAATCAACTGCCCTGCATCACTGATGGAAGCGAAGGTGACGTAGAGAAGTGGATACAACGTAATAACAACGAGTAAAAGCAATACAATGTGGTTGACCGTAGTAAATACTTTGTCTGAGTAGCTGGTTTTCACTTCAGTCCCTCCTTCCTCACCATAAGCTGCTTTGACTGACTTTTTTACTGATTTTATTTGCTGCAATGAGTAAAGCCAGATTGATGACGGAATTGAACAAACCGACCGCTGAGCTGTAGCTCCAGCCGAATTCAATTAATCCTTTTCGATAAACGAAGGAGGAAATGACATCAGCCGTATCGTACGTGCTGGGGTTATACAGCAAAATAATTTTCTCGAAACCAACGTTTAGTAGATTCCCCATGCGCAGAATGAACATGATCGCGATGGTCGGTAGAATACCCGGGAGGGTAATATGCCAAATCTGCTTGATTTTGTTGGCCCCGTCCATTTTCGCCGCTTCATACTGCTCCTGATCAATTCCCATGAGAGCCGCTAAATAAATGATAGACTCCCATCCGATTTTCTGCCAAATTTCCGATAAAATATAGATCGTCCGAAACATCTCAGGCTTCTGCAGCATCGCCGTATCACTGGCGCCAAAGTGCGTCAGAAAGTTATTAATTAAGCCGCCATTATTCGTAAAATCTTTGATCATCCCGGCGATTACGATGAGGGAGATGAAATAAGGCATGTACGTAACGGTTTGTACGAAACGCTGAAACCTTTTATTCGCCAACTCATTGATCAGAATCGCCAAAATAATAGGTGCAGGAAACTCAAAACATAAAGAGTAAAGTGAGATAATAACCGTGTTTTTGAGAATTCGCCAGAAATAATAGGAACTGAAGAAATCATTGAAGTGCTGGAAGCCGACCCATGAGCTGCCCAAAATACCTTTAATCGGGGTGTACTCTTTAAAAGCGATCAGAGCTCCATACATCGGCGCATAATGGAAGACAATGTAGTAGGCCAGCACGGGAACCATCATCAGGTACAAATATTTGTTGAGCAAAAAATCACGCTTGAAACGTACTTGGAACGTTGCTTGTCCTGCTTTGCGCATGAAATCTCTCCTTTCGCCGCGAAGTTCTAGTAAAGCAGGGAGGGCGATTGCCCTCCCCCTGGCCTGTTATCTATCTTTTGTTGAAACGATCCAAGGATGCTTTCTTGATTTCAAGCGCACGGCTCAGTTTAACAGACTTGAATTTCTCTTGGTATTTGTCAAAGGAATCGACAGGCTCAGTGCCCAGAATGATTTTAAGCGTCATTTCATCAACTAACGTGTTGACGTCAGTCATGATTTTGGCCAACTCTGTACTTTCTTCCGGTGTAGCCGTGACTGGCGGCAGTTTGTGTTTATCTACATCTGTTTTTTGCCAAGTTGTAACGGCATCGCGTTGCGTTTGCAATGCCAAATACTGCTCGATGTAACGTTTATCTTGAACGAATGGACCATTGTAGTTACCGCGTACATACAAGGACAGAGCCTGTGCCGGTGCTAATTTATCCGGATTTTTCATGAGCAAGTCCGTATATTTCGGGTATCCATTTTCCATTTTGTAGGAAACGCCTTCGGTGCCGAAGTTGAAGTAATTATGACCTTCTTCGGAGTAACCATAGTCAAGAAGCTTAGCAGCCGTCTCAATATTTTTGGAAGAAGCTGTGATCGCAACCATGCCGCCTGGCGAGAAGGATGGATCTTTCTGGCCGTACATCGCGATATCGCCTTTTTTGAGTACCGGATATGGCGCTGCAACGAGCACGCCTTTCGGATCTTTCGCCGTAATCAGCGGCTGCCATTTACCGATACCGCCGCCTGCATTATTGACGGTAACGCCAGTTGCGCCGGAAGCCATATTCGCATCCAAAGCTTTGCCGTCCGCTGTTGCGAAGTTCTTATCAATCAAACCTTCTTCATACCATTTGTGCATGGTAGCCAAGAAGTCTTTGTAGCCTTTTTCAGCCGGACCAAATTTAATCGTGCCATTGTCAATATAGAAATCACGCGTCACGCCATAAGCACCTGCGAAAGCACCGTTTCCTAACTCATTAAACGGTCTAGGCACACTGACAACGGAGAAGGCAGCTGTAGCGCCTTTCTTCTCTTTGAAGGCTTTCAATGTCGTATACCAATCGTCAATCGTCTCTGGAATCGGCAGACCTAGTTCATCGAGCCAGTCTTTGCGGATAATCGGACCTTGATAGACACGCAAGTAATCATCGCCGCGAATGAACGGGAAGGAATAGTAGCTGCCGTTATCGGTTTTTACTTGTTTGTCGATCTCAGGATGTTCTTTGAGATATTTCTTCAAGTTAGGTGCAAATTTATCAATCGTATCATTCAATTTCAAAATGTAGCCGTCTTTGATCGCTTTTTCAGGACCGCCAGGGAACGCCCCTTGCCAGTCAAATTCGATCATATCTGGAAGATCGCCTGATGCTAACAAAACGTTCAATGCTTGCGAAGCTTGGTTGGTAGGAGGTGCAAGGAACTTTAATGGAACACCGGTCTTTTTCTGCCATTCTTGGAAGAAGGGAATGTCAGCGTGAGCCGCTTTAACCCCTGTCACGTTGCCGGGCAGTTCGCCCCAGTACGTCAGAGTCTTATCTGTTTTGAGCGGGTACGAAGCAGGGGCGGCAGCCGCAGGAGCGGTTGTTCCTCCGGCAGTCGCTTTCGGACTAGCGTCTGTACTCGGCGTGTTCGATGAAGAACAAGCGACAGTCAGGCTTCCCATTAACGTTGTTGCAACAAGCACGGTGAACATTTTTTTTCTGTTTTTTTGCATAGATTGACCTCCTAAGAGTAACTAAGTTTTTCGCCAGACAACCTGGCTTCGCAGACGCTACTTCATTTTGTGCAAATGTACGAGGTGCTCTCTGTCACACCTTTACTATATGATAACGCTTACAATACAGCCATCTGCAAATTGTCCAATTGCTTCTCGAATTGTTGTAGCATGCTCTACAAAATATCCAATCGGGTCTTCAAAATAGCCAAAATAGGCCTATAAAAAGGAGCGGACAGCCCATTGGCTGCCCAAAACATCTATTTTTCAATCAGTTCTTTGTATTTTCCCGGCGTGATACCTTCGACTTTTTTGAATACACGGATAAAGGCATTAATATCGTTGAACCCCACTCCGTTCGCGGCATCGCCGACCGATTGCTCTTGGCTCTTCAGAAGCTGCTTGGATTTGTCGATCCTGACTTTATTGATGCGATCCAGGAGACCTTCTCCCACATAATCTTTGAAGAGCTTCGACAAGTAAGTGGCTTTGCGGTCAAAATGGCTGCCGATCATGGTCACATTCAAGTTGGCATCGGAGTAATTATTTTCGATATAAACAGAAATTTCTTCGACCAGCTCCTGCAAGGCTTTTTGCCGCGTTTGCGAGATGGCTACCTGCCGTTTGGCCGCTGTATATGTGCAGATTTGCTCTAGCATTTCATTCAAATACAGATTCATTTCCGGGACGGTTATGCTGTTTAAAAGCCGGTCGACCAGCTTGGGATTGCGGATGAAGAAGCTTTCCTGAATGTCTCCGGTTTCACTAATGCTCTTCATCATGGTCGTAACCAAGCCTAACATTAGGCATTTGGTTAAGGAGACGGAAATCCCGCGGATTTCAAAATTTTTGTTCATAATCTCGGCAAGAATGCTCTTCGCTTCTTCCAATTCACCCGATTTCACGGCGTACAGGAACTGTTGTTCAATTTGCGGTGGGTAATAGTAGCCGGAAACCGGCTCACAGGCACGGTTAGCTTGCAAATCATCATAAGCGAGAATTTCATGTCCGCCCATGACCAGCTTGTAGGCCATAGAATCCAGCGCTTCCAAGAAAGCTTGAGGCACATTTGAAATTTTCTCATGTATGCTGCTGATCGATATCGTCAAATGAATGTTATAGGTCGTTGAGAGGAAAAGTTGGGTTTCTTTGGCGATGCGCAGCAGTTCCTCCTTACCGTTAGCATCTTCTTCCGACGTTAAATTGACTAAGCAGGCAATCGAATCGTCAATCTCCGTGGCATAGCCGCGATGTCGCTTGGATGTCAGCTCTTCCACAACATTCATAATAATGAAATGCAGCAGCTTCCACTTATCCTCATCGGACGTATGGGTAATCCGTTCGAAGAACGGCGCGCTTTGATCAACAACAAACAGCATAACGGCAAAGTCTTTACGATCCAGCTTCATATCAAAAGTCGTCAGGGCTTCGGCAATCGGCATGTGCCGGTCCAGCTTTCCTTTTAATAGCTTTTCAAGGAAATGAGAGCGGACCATGTGCCGCTGCTGTTCCATTTTGCTTTTGAAATCAGCCATCTCAAGCAAGGTGCTGTCGACTGCTTCCTGGATGAAATGAAACTCGTTATAGCGCTGGCCTGAGGCAAGGGTCATTTTTTTGGAAAATGCATGGACAAGGCGCCGGACGGGATTATAGTTGCGCCGTAAAAAGAAGAAAGTTAGAATGCCGCCGCCAAGCAGCGAAATCGCCATACTCATATACGTCAAATTGCGGATGTGAGCAGCCTTTTGCCAATAAATCGTACTCGGCATGATGGATACATATTTTAATTTGGAAATAGGGGACTGAATGTTAAAAACCTCATATTTCTCATGATCAGAGCCGGAGAAATAGAAGTTTGGCGTGTTTATTAATTTGTCGTATGGGAAATCGCTGGGAAGCGCATGGGCCGAATTGGAAGCCAGAATCTGATTCTCATTATTCAATATAAAGACGTGGCCTTTATTGAAAATCTCCATATTTTGAATAGCGCCAAGAATGCGAGACTGATCGACCATGATGACGTTCGTAGCAAGCGGCTGATTGTGTTCCATCGGGTAGGTGCTGATATAGGCCACCGTTTTGCGCAGCATGTTATCGTCACCGATTCGGGTCATGGGAATAAACCCTTTGAAGTTGGGACGAGTCATAATTTCTTGCCAAGATGCAAAAGAAAATTCATCGCTCATATGCAAGGTTTGATAGGCAAAAGCGCTTGGTCTGACCGTAGTTGGGAGAATAACGGATTGATCCTTATACAAATAGACATAGAAAGAGTCAATCAGCGGATAGGAGGTTTTGTACATCGATAGATTACGTGCGATTTGAGAAATATCATAGCGATATTCTTTGGGAAAGGCTTCATATTTATTCGAGTAGAGCAGCTCCTGCATGTTCACATTCCAAGTGATCTCAAAATTGAGCTGTTCCATCGCTTTGAATTGGTTATCCATGACTTCACGAACCTGCTTCAATAGGGAATCATTGGCTTGTTGAATTTCATCCTTCAACGTTTTATTGGATTCCACATACACAAGTAAACCGATGACGACAGGTAAAAGGAGAATAACAATATAGGAGATCATCCACGTTAAGACAATACTTTGTCCATTAAAGATGATTTTATTCTTCATACTAGCAATCTCCTCACAATCAAAATCGGAATAGAAAACGAGTTCAATGCGATTCTATGAATGCGCTCTCATTTCATTGTATTTCCTTTCCATCGCTGAAGTCAACGATAGAAAAGAACCAATTTTTATCCGTGATCTATGCGAAACTTTTTCTCTTCCTTTACTGAGACTCTTCAACCGGTTTGAACCGATTTTTCCCGAAAAAGAAATAAAAGAAATAAGAGATCACCACGTAAACGACGGCTGTAATACAAAAGGCATAAGCGTAACCGTAATAGGCGCCATGGCGGAATACCAGGCCTGTACTAATCGGAGCCGCCAAGAACCAACCTAAGTTGAAAACCGCTTCTCCGGAAGATGAGGCTAGTCCGCGGAGCGAGCGGTCGACGTAGCTCATTTTGACCGAGTTGTAAAAAGGGTTCGCCGCGTTCATCAAAGCCTGTCGGAACAAATAACCGCCGGAGGATAAGTAGAAATTAGCGGAGAAAGCCGTCAGGAGGAGAAATGGGATGGAACAGAGCTGCAAATACACAACGGACCTGACTTCCCCGAATCTCTTCACAATCATTGGACCAATAAGGAAGGCAATTGCCGTTGCTCCTTGTCCTAAGGCAACAACAATGCCGATTGCAGACTTGGAAGCTTCAAATCGATCCTCGAAATATACATTCAAGTACGGGACAATCATTCCCCCGCCGATCGCGGACAGCAAGCCGAGCACGCAGAAGATGCCGATGACTTGAAGAGAAGATTTGTGTGAGTGCCACGAACGCTTCCAATTGAGCGGTTCCCTCCGCGGCTGAATTTCCTGCTCGCTTTTTTCGAACAAAGCCACAGGGATGATGCCAAGCGCAGCGAACACAACGCCAAGTAATAATGTGAAACGTAAACTTAAAATTTCCTCTAAACCGATGACGAATTGAAAAAAGTCACATAACAGGCCGCCGAGCGCGATACCTACAACATTGGCAATCATCACAAGGGCCATATTGAAACTGAACAAATGCACACGCTGCTGTGGCGTGGAATTGTTAGCCATAAAAGGCAGAATGGTCGCCGAAACAACGGCAAGTGCCATGCCTCCGAAGAAGGATGAAACGAGCATGCCTGCTTCAACCTCGAATAAAGAGCGCACCGTCAATGCGATAATGGTGAAAACAAGACCAAACGTAATGACGCGCTTCGGTCCGAATCGGTCATTCATAATACCTGCGGGAATAAGAATGATGGCTGCTGCCAGTGAAGTCATGCCTACGATGCTGCCGACAGTCGTTTGCTCATAGCCAAGACTTTTGACATACAGGTTATAAACGAGTCCGAACATACCCAAACCTAAATTCCAAACAAAGTTGAAGCAAAAGAACAGCAAAATATTTCGGCTGTATCCCTGAAACTGAGACTTCCATTCTTGTAGCAAATTCGTCATGCGAGATTCCTGCCTTCATTGTGTGTCTAATTTGTAGCTGCTTTACCCATTCTACCATCGGTAAATAATTTTGAACACGGGAAAGACTTGATATTAAATTGGATCTGTATAATAATAAGTAGTCTAATCTACGAAACAGGGAGAACATGCTGAAAATGTCTACATCAACGAGTACCGTTACGGAAGAACAGAAACCAGAAGTCGAACAGATTGAAATTTGGAAATGTAAAGAGGCAGATTGTAAAGCATGGGTTCGCAAAGAATTCGTTACGGAAGCTTTACCAAGCTGCCCGCTCTGCAAAAATCCGATGATCCGCAGCTATAAGCACGTGCCTGTAACTGCAAAAAAAGGAAACAAAAAATTCCTGGTAGGGAAAAAACGTTTCTAAAACACGAATATTCAAGACCAAAGCATCTTCGACAACGCTCTTAGAGTGATGCTTTCGGTCTTTTTTTCTTGCAAGATTAACGGTGAACAAGCATACGATGGTTAGTGAGGGGGAATGCGGATGAAGCAGCCTGATCTAAATCTAAGTAATGATACCTTAGTGTTGATAGAAAAACTGAAAAAGAGAAAGAAAGAATGGGACAGACTGAAGAAGACGCAATGGATATTCCTCATTGTAACTGCCGCGTTGCTGTTATATTTCACAATATCCTTCTATCATAAGGTTTTATTAGTTTCGGGTGGTAATGCTATGGTCATTCTTGATTTGCTTGTTTCGGACAAAAGATTATCGGCTTCCCTGCTGGCTTTGATCAGTTTTTTCATGTTTACAAGAAATCTAGTGAAGCAAAAAGAGAAAGCCAAAACGAAATACGAGAACATCCGAATGGAAACTGTGGATCGACTTGATGCTGATTGGTTGCTTGACGTTAAGTCGGAAGCGCGTGATCAGATTTCTAGTTATCTGGATAAAGAGTATGATATAAATATTGCTTATAAAAGTTGATTTGGTCTTGAAAGGGAGCAGTATTCTCGAGAAATTGGGAATGCTGCTTTTTTGTTGTTAGGGCGCTGCCAAAGTGATAACTGCTTACGCTATGGATGTTCGTTGGGGGAGCAGCTGGGACTCCCACGGTTAAACAAGGCGCGGAGGATGAGGGGATGTAGAGACGGACGGCTGTGCAGCAAAGTCGAAGGCATATGTTTGACGACCGTCATGCGACGCCACACCGCACGCTGGGAGCTGGGCCGGAGCTGGGAGCTACGAGCTACGTTCTACGTTGCATTATATACAACGTAATGGTGTGGTCAGACCGCGATTGCGGTCTTTCGTTGCATATAATACAACCAATTGTTGCAAAAGATGTGATGTAAGCGGTTTAAACGCACCAATCGTTGTATTAAGTGCAATATAGGAGGCGAAGTGAGGCCATATACGGCCAAATGGTTGCACAAAATACAACATAGGTTGTCACAGTCGCAATTCGGACCTCACCGCAAAAAATTTGCAGGTATCGCTTGGACGGTTCCTCCCTGCAGTTCCTCAAGGTGGCCTGCTAGCCAACTTACCTCTCGTATGAGGTTACACCCTCCGCCAAATGTCTCAGTAACGCTGAATTTTTAGCAGCGTTACGTGTTCCCACCCCCAAAATTCGCTCCTACTGGGCTCTTAACAAGCTAAACTACGGAGGGGAAATTAACTCCTCCAACGATTCCTTTCTCCCCAACGCAGAACTACAGGGCTCTATTTCATCGAAATAGGCCTTTTTTCATGTTTGCATGAAATTATCCTAGGCAAGGTATTTAATTTAAAATAGTACCTTGACAGTCATAGTAGTATGCTTTATTATGCAGATATGGAGGTGATGACATGAGCGAGAACAAGATCACATCCGACCTGTTTCGCGGACATACGGATACGATGATTTTAAGGCTCTTGTCTGAAGCTGATCGCTACGGTTATGAGGTTGTTAAGCTGATAACCGAGCGCCGAGCGCTCAGGGGGCGAATACGAACTTAAGGAAGCGACGATGTACTCTAGTTTTCGCCGGCTCGAGGCCGACTTGGATATCGAGTGGTATTGGGGCGATGAAACGCAAGGCGGAAGTCGCAAGTACTTCAGGATTACGGAAAAGGGCAAAGCAACTTATGTCCGCAACTTCAACAACTGGGAATATGCCAAACGCGTGTTAGAAAATTTATTATAAGGAGATTGATACGATGAATACGAAATTGACGAACTATTTGAACGGTGTTTTCACGCCATACGATGGGGTAAAAAGCGTTAATGAATTAAAGGCGGACCTGCACTCGGATTTGCAGGAACGCTACAGAGAACTGAAAGCAGCTGGTAAGGACGATGAAACCGCATTAAAGATGACAATCGAGAGTATCGGAGATATCGAGGAAACGATCTTGGAGGTTGCCAATCTCTCTCGTTCATTGGAACGGCAAGTGCTGATTAACTTCAGCGCAAGCAATTTGGCTAATAGCGACTTTGCAGGCGTTACGGCCCACAAAGGACAGTTCAAAGGCAGTGCGTTGCGCGGTTCTGACTTTGCAGGGGCGGATTTGACAGGCAGCACGTTTAAAAGCAGCGACGTAAGAGAAGCCAATTTTGACCGCGCAAACCTGACGGACTGCAGCTTATCCACACTTGACCTGACAAATGCAAGCTTCCGTAACGCGATCCTTGTTCGAACCAATTTCAGCAAGTCGGGACTTGAAGGAGCCCATTTTACAGGATCAAGATTGACCGACGTGACGTTAACGATGACCGATCTTAGAAAAACCGTTTTTGAAGGTTGTTCATTTGATGGGGTTGATTTCAAGTACACGGATCTGACTGGACAATGTTTTGATGGGCAGACGTTTATCAGCGTTAAATTTGACAAAGCAGCCTTAAACGGTGTTTCGTTCAGAAACGCAACACTCAAAAATGTGTCTTTCTTATCGGGATTCACCTTGTCTAAGAAGTATTACAGGGCTATCCAAAGCATCATCTTTGACGGCGCCACGATGGATAAACTGACTTATGCCGCGCTTAAAGGGATGGAAGCCAATTTGTCAAAAGTGACAGTCATTTAAAGGAAGGGAGGGATTCTGATGCAGACCATGCATAGCAAACCCATTCAAGTAAAAGGATTGACGAAATCCTATAAGGAACATCAAGTGCTGAAGGGTGTAGATTTTGAGGTGGAAAAGGGCAGCATATTCGCCCTCCTTGGCTCCAACGGCGCCGGCAAAACAACGGTGGTCAAAATCCTTACGACACTGCTCAAACCGGATGGCGGATCCGTCGCCGTTGGCGGACTCGATGTCGCATCAAAACCAGATCGTGTACGGCAGGTGATCAGTTTGACCGGGCAGTTTGCCGCGGTGGATGAAATTTTGACGGGCCGTGAAAATCTGATCATGATTGCGAAGCTGCGATATCTCAAGGATCCGCGACAGGTTGCGGATGACTTGCTCAGGCGCTTCGGCCTGACCGACGCGGCTGACCGCAGAGTGGCTACTTATTCCGGGGGGATGCGACGCAGGCTGGATATTGCCTTAAGCCTTGTGGGAAAACCCCAGATCATTTTCCTTGATGAACCAACCACAGGGCTTGATCCCGAAGCGCGCATCGAAGTTTGGAAAATCGTTAAGGAGCTTGCGGATGGTGGCACGACAGTACTCCTCACCACGCAGTATTTGGAGGAGGCTGAGCAGCTAGCTGATCGAATTGCCATTTTGCATGAGGGCAAGATTATCGCCAGTGGCACACTCTCGGATCTCAAAAAGCTATTCCCATCCACTAAGGTGGAATATGTGGAGAAGCAGCCGACACTTGAGGAGATTTTCCTGGCTATCGTCGGCAAAAAGGAGGAGAAGTAAAATGGAGACGGTAAAAAATCATTTTTTCAGCGATATCAGCGTCATGCTGGGACGCTCCATGCGCCATATTTTCCGCAGCATGGACACGATCGTCACGGTGACCATTATGCCGATCGCGATGATGCTGCTGTTCGTTTATGTGTTAGGCGGTGCCATTCAAACTGGAACGGATAACTATGTGAATTACCTTTTGCCCGGTATCTTATTAATTGCTATTGCCAGCGGGGTGTCCTACACGGCTTACCGATTATTTATCGATGTGCAGCGGGGCATCTTCGAGAGGTTTCACACCATGCCGATTGCCCGCTCCACCTTACTGTGGGGGCATGTCATAACTTCGCTGGTATCCAACGCGATCTCCGTTGTCGTCATCCTTCTCGTCTCGCTGCTTATGGGCTTTCGTTCCTCTGCCGGCTTACTGCCGTGGCTTGCCGTTGCCGGGATACTCGCCCTCTTTACGTTGGCCTTAACTTGGGTCGCAGCAATAGCTGGCCTGTCCGCAAAAAGCGTCGATGGCGCCAGCGCCTTCTCCTATCCGATTATCTTCCTGCCGTTCATCAGCTCGGCTTTTGTACCAACCGAGTCCATGCCGACCATCGTTCGTATCTTCGCAGAAAATCAACCCGTGACCTCGATTGTAGAAGCTATCCGCGCTTTGTTGTCAGGCCAGCCTTTGAATAATGATATATGGATTGCGCTTGCGTGGTGCGTCGGAATTATGCTAGTGGCCTATATTTTTGCCATGAGGGTTTATAAAAAGAGGATATGAACAATTTTACCGCCGATAGGCGGTTTTATTTTGTTAATGGCACACTCTCACACTTTTACCTATTGGCATCGATGTAAGAAGATATTAATATTGGTTACAAAGATAAATAGCAAAGTGAGGAACAAGCCGGAATGAGATACGAATGCCAATACATAGCTGATGAAAAAATACGTATTCCTTGGGATAAAATTACCCCGGAGAGGCTGTACGATGTTGTAACCGGAGCCACGCCTCGTTTGGAAACGCAGTTTCGGGCATGCTGGACTGAGGAGGCCTTGCATGTCCGGTTTGAGTGTGAGGACGATCATACTGTGGCGACGATGGAACGCCGTGATGATCCGATCTATGAGGAGGACGTCGTGGAAGTGTTCCTTGACCCCATGGGTACGGGCAAAGTTTACTACGAATTCGAACTGAGCCCGCGGGGCGTTGAATTCGATGCGTTGATTCACAACAACCTTGACGGGAATAAAAAAGTGGATGTGGCTTGGGACGCTAAGGGCTTACGTACGTCTGTCTCCGATGGGGCAGAGGGCTGGAAGCATTACGAGCTGCGAATTCCTTTTGCCGATTTAAGGGAGGGGCAGGAGCAAGCGCAAGTTCCGCGGCATGGTGCCGAGTGGGGCTGGAATGTATACCGGATCGATGACGATACGGAAGGCACGCGGCATTATTGGGCCTGGTCTCCGACCGGTGCAGTCAATTTCCATATTCCGCAGCGTTTTGGGACGCTCGTGTTTGTGAAAAAATAACAAAAGCTCCGACTTCTCTTACGGGAAGCGGAGCTTTTTATTTAGCAGAACTATTGGCCGCTATATAACAAGAATTGCGGCTATTGGCAGCTATGCGGGAACTGTGGTCCGCTATTCCAGCATCATGGGCTGGAAAGAGGCCAATTCGAGTCAATTAAGACCGTGTAGTTCCGCTTCACACGAAAAATTGGCTAAATTCGCTCCAATAACGCCCTGTAGTTCCACAATGGTTGATTTCCTCGACGATAATCAGCTTCAGTTTAAGCTTAAGCGCCAGTCAGCACATCATGCACATGCTGCCAAGCCCAATCCAGCTCCTCCCGCGTAATGGTTAACGGAGGAGCAAAGCGAATAATGTGCTCGTGTGTCTCCTTGCACAACAGTCCCTTCTCCTTCAGCTGTTCGCAGAAGGGGCGGGCCGGGACCTTAAGGTCAATACCAATGAACAGCCCGCGTCCGCGAATCTCCGCGATCAGCGGCGATTGAATTTCCTGAAGCCGCTTCAGGAAATAAGCCCCAAGCTCATCCGAGCGCTCTGCGAGCCGCTCGTCTTCGATCACTTCCAGCGCCGCGATCGCGACGGCGCAGCCGAGCGGGTTCCCACCGAAGGTGGAGCCGTGGGACCCGGGCTCGAACACCTCAAGGACCTCCCGATCTCCGGCTACGGCCGAGATCGGAAAGACACCGCCGCCGAGGGCTTTGCCCATGATGTACAGGTTCGGCGTGACGCCTTCCCAGTCCGTGGCGAAGCGGCGGCCCGTACGGCCGAATCCGGTCTGGATTTCGTCCGCGACGAAAAGCACGCGATTCGCTTGGCATAGCTCATAACATTCCCGCAGGTAACCGTCCTGCGGGATCACGATGCCGGCTTCGCCCTGAATCGGCTCGAACAAAAACCCGGCTGTATGCGGTCCGATGGCCGCCCGAAGCGCCTCCACATCCCCGTAAGGGATGATGCGGAAGCCCGGCGTGAAAGGCCCGAAGCCGCGCTTGTACTCCGGCGATGACGAGAAGGAAGTGACCGTCACCGTGCGCCCATGGAAATTCCCTTCACAGACGATAATTTCCGCTTGATCTTCCGGAATCCCTTTGACGTCGTAGCCCCAGCGGCGGATCGCTTTGACCGCCGTTTCGACCGCTTCGGCACCGGTGTTCATCGGCAAAACCATCGGTTTATTAGTGTAATTCGCTAATTTTTCATAAAAAGTTCCGAGTGTTTCGCTGTGAAAAGCTCTTGAAGTCAAGGTGACCTTCTCAGCTTGTTCATGGAGCGCTTTCAAGATATGGGGATGACGATGCCCTTGATTCAAAGCTGAGTATGCGCTAAGCATATCCATGAAGCGGTTGCCGGCTGGATCCTCGACCCACACGCCTTCCGCTTTGGAAATGACGATAGGCAGTGGATGGTAATTATGGGCTCCGTACTTTTCTGTCTTTTCAATGATCAAAGAACTTTTTGTGTCCATAAGTATTCCTCCTTGGAGTGCAACCTGGCCAAACGTGTTTTGATACTTGTATTGTCGCATAATGCGAGCTTGTAATCTATTGTATTCTTCTGGTTATAACGTTGCTCATGTACGGGCATAAGTCTAAGATCGTTCAATATTCGGGCAGCGTATTTTCTGGGAATGTCCTTGCATCGGCCGCCTGCGAGCATATATTAGTAGAGAAAGGTAATATTATTTGAAGAATACTAAAACATTTCGAATTATGAAAATGCTTTCATTTTCGCATAAATTTATTACAAGGCGTGTCAGATATTGCAGGAATATGAGCAGGAAGGCGCGAATAGTTCTGATAACCACTTTACATTACGGTGGTCAATTAAAATCATCCCCTGATGGATGCTGTTAGAGCACCTACTTCGCGAACGAGCAGTTACTTTAATGAAAAAGGAACGGTGTGTACGATGAGTATTCGCATTGAAAAAGATTTTTTAGGTGAAAAGCAAGTTCCAGCCGAGGCCTATTACGGCATCCAAACGATGCGTGCCCTTGAAAATTTTCCAATTACAGGCGTAAAAATTCATGCAGAACTTATAACGGCGTTAGCAGAAGTAAAGCGAGCGGCAGCTCTGGCGAATATGGAAACCCATATGTTGCCTAAGAAGATTGCTGAGCACTTGGTAAAAGCAGCTGAAGAAGTTAGAGCGGGCAAACTTTTGGATCAGTTCATCGTAGACTCTATCCAAGGGGGAGCTGGAACTTCAATTAATATGAATATGAATGAAGTACTGGCCAATCGGACGCTGGAGTTGATGGGTGAGGAGAAAGGCAGTTACTTTCACTGTAATCCAAATAATCATGTGAATATGTCGCAGTCGACGAATGACGTCATTCCTACGGCGATCAAGATAGCCGCATACCGCTTATCCCAACAATTAATCGAGACGATGATCTCGCTGCAGAGCGCTTTTGCCAAGAAAGAAAAAGAATTTGATGATGTGATAAAAATGGGAAGAACGCATCTTCAGGATGCTGTTCCGATTCGTCTTGGACAAGAATTCGGCGCCTATGCACGTGTCTTGCAGCGTGATATTAATCGGATTCGCCAAGCTTCATCGGGTCTTTTGACGGTGAACATGGGAGCAACTGCCGTAGGGACGGGGCTGAATGCGAAGACGGAGTATGTCAATCGCGTGATGTTTCATTTGAAAGATGAGTGCGGAATCCCGGTTGAGAATGCCGAACATTTGGTTGACGGCACGCAAAACATGGATGCTTATACAGAACTCTCAGCATCTTTGAAGGTTTGTGCCGTGAATCTGTCCAAAATATGCAACGATATTCGTCTGATGGCTTCAGGTCCGCGTGCAGGTCTAGGGGAGCTGAAATTGCCGCCAAGACAACCAGGGTCCTCGATCATGCCGGGCAAGGTGAACCCTGTTATGCCGGAGGTTGTAAACCAGGTGGCCTTCCAGGTGATTGGGAACGACCATACGATTTGCTTGGCATGTGAAGCAGGCCAGTTCGAGCTTAACGTCATGGGCCCTGTACTTGCGTTTAACTTACTGCAATCGCTCAAAATATTGCGCAACGCGGCGGATGTCTTCGAGCGCTTCGCGATTGAAGGTCTGGAAGCGGACCGCGACCGATGCCGCACTTATGTCGAGCAAAGCTTCGGCATCGTTACGGCTTTGAATCCGCATCTGGGCTATGAGGTAGCCGCGCAGCTGGTTAAAGAGGCCGTGCGCACAGGCATGACGCTGAAAGAGCTGATTCTGGAGCGCGGATTGCTGACTACGGAGGAGATTGAAGAAATCCTCAATCCGATTCAGATGACGACGCCGGGCATTGCCGGCGAAAGACTGCTGCATCCTGCCGACTAAGCCAGGCTGGAGTGAATAAAACGCCCTCAACTCATCGAAATGATGGGCTGGGGGCGTTTTCGTTATCTTTTATATACAGCAACCTTGGAGCTGCCTATGCCATTGATAAGCAAATAGAAAGTTGCGTACATGGCAAGGATGACAAAGCCGACTAGCACGCAGAAAATAATTGCTTCTTTGTGTATACTCTTTTGTAGGGTGTCCACGATATCCAGACTCAACAGAGCATCCCAGCTGTTCAATCGATATTCTCTGCCCAAAAGGATGCCATATCCGCTTAGCAGCGAGGTTAGGATCATGAGGAACCATGAGAGGATGTGGCCCCAATGCTTCATCAAAATGAGATGAATCATATACATGGAGCTGCAGCCAAGTAATAAGCCATTCCACGCATATAAAAAAATGGTGAAAAAATCATTCCAAAAGCTCATGCTCCAGGCTTTTTTGGTTATGTATAAGTCTTTCAACAGTGTTAAATGGATGAAATCGGTGATGATATACGGGGCATTCGGCAGGAATAAAAGCCAGGCTAGTCCAAAGATGAAGGTGAGTAGTTGGACGGCAACCGAAGGTCGGCGCAAATGTAACAAATAAGCCAACAAGGCAAAGAAATTGGGGATCCAGGCAAGGAATAGATTCCAATTCAGGAATTCAAAATACGTTTGGTTTTTGAAGATCAGGTAGATGCCAATCGTGGATAAGGAAAGCAGTGCGAGTAAAAGCTGCAAAACCCAGTGATTTATCGTTTTCATGCAATCTCCAATCCTGTGTCCGTCTTGTAAGTCATCTATATTTTACCAATTAAACCTGCTTGCAACAAGCACAAAAACCCGTATTCCTAGTGAAGGATACGGGTTTCAAATCGGGCTTCGGCTATAGAATTTGTTTCCCCAGCAAGGAACTAATGAGGCCGACCGCCAGGTGCGAAGTTTTGTTATTATCGTCGAGCAGCGGATTGACTTCAACGAATTCCGCGGATGTGACGATGCCTGCTTCATGCAGCATCTCGACGGCGAGATGGGCTTCGCGGAATTGGAGTCCGCCTTTGACCGCTGTACCGGTTCCTGGCGCTTCAAGCGGGTCTAAGGAATCAACATCAAAACTAACATGGACGCCGTCAGTTTTGCCGCTTATATATGCGATGGCATCCTGCATGACAGTTGCCATCCCTTTGCGATCGATATCATGCATGGTATAGCATCTGATGCCGAGTGAACGGATCAGCTTTTTCTCGCCTTCATCCAGAGAACGCGAACCGATAAGGACGATATTTTCCGGCTTCACCTTGGCTTGAGCCCCTTTAATGCCGGTTAGCAGAGGATGCCCCATCCCAAGGCTGATCGCGAGCGACATGCCGTGAATATTGCCGGACGGGCTCGTGTCCGCTGTATTTAAATCCGAATGCGCATCAATCCATATGACACCCAAATTCGTATAATGCCCGGATAAACCTGCCAATGTCCCGATGGCAATGCTATGATCGCCGCCGATTACGAGGGGGAACTGGCCTTGTTCTGCTGCCTTAGAAACTTGCTCAGCCAAGCGAGTATTTATGTCGATGACTTCTGCTAAATATTTTAAATTTTTTTTATCCACCTCAGGTGGAAGAGGAGCTGCTGTATCGTTCGGAAGGCGTATCTCCGGCACTTGCTGAATCGTCATATTCATTTGCTGCAAGCCCCGCAACAAGCCTGCCTGGAAAATAGCTTTAGGTCCTTTACTAGCCCCGCGTCGGCCTGCTCCAAGATCAAATGGCACGCTAATCGCAGCAATCGTCGGTTTGGTACTCATACGATCAACTCCTCTTGTTTGGATGGGGTGCAAGAAATTCCGTCTACCTTCTGACTAACATTCCCAATTTGGTAAAAACCAATGCTCCTATACTATATGAAAAAAGAACCTTCCGCTCCACACCTATTGCGGGATTAGAAGGTCTCTTTTGTCTAATTTAAAATGCCCAGTTGCCTTTGCGGAAAATAGGTTCCACTCGGCCGTCCACATGCTCGCCGTCAATATCCATGTCGGCCGAACCGACCATGAAATCGACATGAATCAGGCTGACGTTAAGCCCTGCTGCCAACTGCTCATCCTTGGACATGGCAGGCCCACCCTCCACACAGGTAGGAAAAGCTCTTCCCAAGGCCAAATGATTGGAGGCATTTTCATCAAAAAGGGTATTGAAAAAGATCAGATTCGAATTGGAAATCGGTGAATCATGAGGAACAAGCGCGATTTCGCCTAAATAATGGGCGCCTTCATCCATTTCGATCATCGCTTTCAGGGACTCAAACCCTACCTCAGCTTTGTAATCGACAACACGTCCGTTATCGAAGGTGATTGTAAAGTTGTCGATCAAATTCCCTTGATAACTTAACGGCTTCGAACTGCGCACCGTACCTTGTGTCCCTAGGCGATTCGGTGAAATAAACACCTCTTCCGTCGGGATATTCGGATTGAAATCGAAACCTCCCGTTCCGTTCGTAGCCGATCCACCGCGCCAAATATGGTTTTTCGGCAGTTCGACCGTCAGCTCTGTGCCCGGGGCACGGTAATGAATTTTATGGAACTGCTTCTCGTTGAGCTGTTCTCTTTTGCTGCGCAGCGTAGCGTTATGCTCGTGCCAAGTCTGCACAGGGTTGTCTTGATCGACGCGCGTTGCTTTGAAGATCGCCTCCCACAGGGCAGCCATGGCCGCATCTTCATCCAAGTTCGGGAATACCTTGGAGGCCCAGGCAGGGGTAGGTGCTGCGGCAATCGACCAGGTCATGAGATAGGAGGACATGCTTTCTCTCCATTTTATCAACATAGGCCCAGCCGCTTTGGAAAATGCGGAAATACGTGCTGGATCGACGTCCTTCAGCAGCTCGGGATCTGCGGCATCAATTAATAAATAAGCGCCGTTATTTTCCGCTAAATCGTTAAGTGCTTGAGCGCGCCAAGTGGGATACTCGTGAAAAGCTTCTTCTGGTGCATGCATATATTTAATTTGAGTGCTGATTTCATCTTGCCATTCTATATGTACGTGTTTGGCTCCTGCTTCATAAGCTTTCCGAGAGATGAGGCGTACAAGAGCCGGATGGAGAATGGGAGCATTAATCCACAGCGTTTGCCCGGATTGGATATTCACACCCACGCGGACGATCAGTTCCGCATACTTATCAAGATTACGTTCAAAGGTCATAGAAATCCTCCTTTTTTCTATAGCTTGCTTGCAGTTTATCGTGGAGTTTATGAACTGTCAAATAATTTTTACCGTCGTTCCTTCATAAAAGTGCTAGGGTTCGTGCCATGCCATTTGCGGAATTGATTGGTGAAGTGATTATAGTTCTGAAAACCGACGTCATAACAAACATCTGAGGCGCTTCGCTGCGTATGTTCAAGCAAGAGAGCGGCCTGTTGAATTCGCATGCGGTTCACAGAATCAATGATGGAATACCCTGTGCTGGCTTTAAAAAGATGGGCAAGCCGCGATGGAGAGAGTCCGACGCGCTGAGCTAATTCTTCGATGCGGACGGGTTCGCGCATTTGTTGGGACAAGAGATGGAGGACCTCTTCAATACGAGGGTCCATTTTACGGCTTGTTTTCTGCGCCATGATAAGCAGGATTTCCCGCAAGGAAGAAAGGATCAGCTCAAACCAGTATTCCCCGCGTTCTCTGGAATCCTGCAGAATACGCGCGAAAGCTTGATAGATGCGTTCCCGGAGCGACTCACTTTCAATGGCGAGGAAAAGCTGCTCTTCCTTAGGCAGCAGATTCGTCTCTGCGAGGATGGAGGGAAAATGGGCCCAAACAAACTCCCAATGATGATTTTTCCTTGTCCCATAATGCTGCGGAGTTCCTGGAGCAAGCAGTGTGAGATCCCCCGCCCGGCAGCGTCTTTCATTTCCGCCAAGTTTGAAGTAGCCTTCGCCGCCTAGCGTGAAGCAGAGAAGCCAATCGTTGCGCCCTTCAGGGCGGATGGTGAAGTAGGAATCCGATTCATTGAAGTGCCCTGCCAAAAATGTGTTTGCTTCCGCATTCATGAACATCGTTCCTTCCTGAGCACTGATGACTGCTATTAAACTGAGTATATCAGAAAATAGCAGGATTGTAGGATTTATTAGCAGCATTCTTACTTCTGCCAATACGCATTATTCGATATGCTGAATACATGGAAAACAACAGATAACTTGGAGGGAAGACAAGATGGCGAACACATTGCTTAAACTGACGGAGGAGCAAAAACAGCATTTTGAACGGGAAGGGTATTTGATCGTAAAAGGTTTATTTTCTGCGGATCATTTGGCGGAAATTGATGCTACATTTGAAGAGATTTCGATGCAGGCGGTACCCGGACATTTCGAACCTGACTTGCAGGGAGATGGATCGGACCCTCTTAAGCGTTATCCGCGGGTGATGCATCCGCACCGTTTTAACGAGACTGCTAGGAAGTATATGCTGCACCAGCCAGTGATGGAGGTGTTAGCTGATTTGTATGAAGAGGAAGCACTTGCTGCACAGAGCATGTTCTATTACAAACCGCCGGGCTCCCGCGGCCAAGCGCTGCATCAGGATAACTTCTACCTGCAAGTTGAGCCAGGCAACTGTATTGCCGCTTGGACAGCGATAGATGCTGCTGATGAGGAAAACGGCGGTCTGCTCGTCGTTCCCAAGACGAATACGCTGGATCTTTCTTGCCCCGATCTTGCCGATGCCAAAGAATCGTTTACCACGCATTATGTAAAGCCACCAAAAGACGAAAAGGCAATGCCGGTCGTCATGGAACGAGGCGACGTGCTGTTTTTTAACGGCAATCTGATCCATGGATCGTACCGCAACAAAACGAAAGATCGCTTCCGCCGAGCGTTCATCTGCCATTATGCCAACGAATCCGCTACGCACATTAGTCATTATTATTGCCCTTTGTACCGCCAAAACGGTGAGACCATCGATCTGGAAAATAACCCAAGCGGAGGACCATGCGGGAATGAATTCGAAGCCGCTTATCCGCATTAAGGCGATGCTATAATCTTACAAGCAAGGGACTGTTCCTTAGGCCAATCATTTGGTCGGGGGCGGTCCTTTTTTGCATTCTTTTTTACATTCCAGTCAGGAATTGAGTTATTTGGTATGGAAAATTTTCAATTGTTTACAATAGGGGAGGGGTGATTGATTAGATGATGCAGGGATGGATTGCAGGTCTCATGCTTTTAATGCAAATGAATGAAATGGCGGATCAAACAACCAAGGATGGAAGTTCTCAAATTCAAGCGAATGTGCAGCGTGAGGCTTACCGACTTGATTATGTTGACGTGCCGTTGGTGAATAACGAGCGATTAGACCGTCTCATGACCGAAATGGAGAAGAAAGCGTACCGGAAACCCGTGAATGCGACAATTAGCGATGCGGGAGGGATTGTGAAGGAAATTCCAGGAGCACAGTTGAATCGGCGTGCTTTTGTGGAACAGTTTTACAAGCAGTTTTACAGTGAGGGACCTATGAAATTTGATGTTCCCACGCTGCCTATATATCCGAAAGTAGATAGTGAACTGCTGGCTAGCATCCGCGTACATCCAATCGGCTATTATGTGACGTATTTTAATTCAAATAATAAGCACCGCTTTACGAATATTAAGCTTGCTACTCAGGCTATTAACAACTACGTGGTTCTCCCGAATGAAACGTTCTCTTTTAACCGGGTGGTTGGCGTTCGTACGCGTGGAAGAGGTTATATGCCGGCGAAAGTCATTGTGAGGGGAGAATTTTCTGAAGGGATTGGCGGTGGCATTTGTCAAACCTCCTCGACCCTTTTTAATGCGGTGGACCGGGCTGGCCTAACAATTGTCGAAAGGTACTCTCACAGCAGATCTGTGCCCTACGTACCTTCAGGGAGAGACGCGACGGTGAACTGGGGGGGACCGGATTTTAGCTTCAAAAACAACTATAATCAGCCGATCCTGATCAGAGCGCAGGCTTTGCCCGGCCGGGTCTATGTCAGCATTTACTCGTCGGAGTTAATTAATCATAAACCGCGGCATGTTCCAGGCGCTTCCAAGACGATACCGGAAGAAATAACGGCGGGTGCAGATGCCGAGAATTCGAATCCATAGACTTTGAGAGGTCAATATATGCATATTTCGCAAAATTAAAGCAAAAAATCACAAGACTTCGCTTCCACCTTCGGCTAAAATAAGGGCAGATCATTCAGGTCGAGAAAGGTGGAAATTTGCTTTATGAAAACGTTTTTAGATGAAAACTTCCTACTTACGAATCAAACCGCTGTTCATTTGTTCCACGAATACGCCAAAGATCTGCCGATTATTGACTATCACTGCCACTTGAGCCCTAAAGAGATTTATGAAAATAAACAATTCAATAACATTACGGAAGCGTGGCTTTACGGTGACCACTATAAGTGGAGAATGATGCGCGCTAACGGCGTTGAAGAGAATAAAGTGACTGGAGAAGCTAGCGATTATGACCGTTTCGTTGCTTGGGCAGGTACGCTGCCAATGGCGATCGGTAACCCGCTGTACCACTGGTCTCACATGGAGCTTCGCACGTTTTTTGGTGTGAATGACTTGATTAACGAGCAGAACGCACCTGCTATCTGGGAAAAAGTGAACGCGAAGCTGGCTGAAGGCGGTTCACGCGCCAGAGACCTGATCACGAATTCCAAAGTAACGGTCATCTGCACAACGGACGATCCGGTTGATTCCTTGGAATATCATATCAAAATCAAAGAAATCAAAGATTTCAACACGCAAGTACTGCCGTCTTACCGTCCTGACAAAGCGCTCGAAATTAACCGAGCTACGTTCCTTCCTTGGATCGCTCAATTGGAAAAAGCGGCAGGCATCACGATTTCGTCTTACGACGATCTGCTTGCGGGACTTGAGAGCAGAGCGGAATTCTTTAATTCCGTAGGCTGTAAAGTGTCTGACCATGCTTTGGATTACGTGCCTTTTGGGGTGGCGACCAAAGAAGAAGTTGAACAAATTTTCAAATCGGCCTTGGCTGGCAATGCAGTTAGCTTGGAAGATGAGAAAAAATATAAAGCTTTCACTTTACTGTTCCTCGGCGGCGTTTATAAAAAGCTCGACTGGGCGATGCAGTACCACATCAACGCATCCCGTAACAACAATGGACAAGCTTTTGCCAAACTTGGGCCGGATACAGGTTTCGACTCCATTAACGATAGCCCTGTAGCGAGCGCGCTTACTGGTTTGCTGTCCTCCCTGGCTGTTGCAGATTCGCTGCCAAGAACTATTCTTTACTCATTGAACGCGCGTGATAATGAAATTCTTGCTTCGCTGATGGGCAGCTTCCAGGGCGACGGAATCCCAGGCAAAATTCAGCTTGGAGCCGCTTGGTGGTTCAACGATACGAAAGACGGCATGGTTTCGCAGATGAAATCGCTTGGCAATTTCGGATTGCTTGGCCGTTTCGTCGGCATGCTAACCGACTCCAGAAGCTTCTTGTCGTACACGAGACATGATTATTTCCGCAGAATCCTGTGCAACATGATTGGCGAATGGGTTGAAGATGGCGAGTTCCCGAATGACGAACAGCTGCTCAAGCAGTTGGTTCAAGGTATTTCCTACGATAACGCGAAGCAATATTTCGGATTTTAAAAAGAAAAGGCCTCCACTTGTTGATACTTGTGGGGGCTTTATTTTGTTTGGTCGCGCTGCCGGGTGACCGGTGGTGAGCGACCGCGGGCAGGGAGCCGCGGATTGTGAGCGAGGGGATGTGCTGAGCATTGAACATCGAGCGTAGAACATTAAACAATACATTAGACCTTAGTTCTTAGTCACCTGTCATCAGCCACTACCACTAGCATCATCATCACCAGTAGCTATAACGAGTAACATTACCGCCATTAGTCACCAGTAACCATAACGAGTAACATTACCACCATCAGTCACCAAGTAGCTATAACGAATAACATTACCGCGATCAGTCAACAGTAGCCATAACGAGTAACATCACCGCGATCAGTCACCAAGTAGTTATAACGAATAACATTACCGCGATCAGTCACCAAGTAGCTATAACGAGTAACATTACCGCGATCAGTCACCAAGTAGCTATAACGAGTAACATTACCGCCATTAGTCACCAGTAACCATAACGAGTAACATTACCGCGATCAGTCACCAGTAGCTATAATCAGTAACATTACCGCCTCAGTCACCAGTAGCAAATCCCTCCCCGGCCGCGACCGTAAGCTGAAAGGGAACTATGATCCTCTATTTCGGTGAAACGGGCTGTTTTCGGGGCAAATGGGAACTACAGGGTCTTATTTCTCGTCTTGAACGTGAAATCCGGCTGAAAACATCAAAATAGAGGCCGGTAGTTCCCTTGGATCTGCCAATTGGCGATTTTGGGCAAATTAGCGACCCGTAGTTCCCTTAAAGTTGTCACGGCCACCAACTACTGGCTCAGCCGCATCAGCTTCCGGCACTCAAGCGGCGTCTGCGAGGTGACCTGCTTAAACACGCGGCCAAAATGGGCGACGCTATCGAAGCCCGATTGCTCCGCAATGTGAATCACCTTCAGCTTGGTTTCTCTTAGCAGCCGCTGAGCTTCCCGGATCCGCACATTGTTCAAATACTCAACGAACGAGAAGCCCGTCGTTTCTTTAAAAGAGCGGCAAAAATAGCTGGGACTAATATAAAAGGTCTCCGAGATCGAAGCCAGCGTCAGCCGATTCCGGTAATGCTCGTTGATATAAGCCACAATCTCAAATATTTTGGGATTGTGCGCTTGCGCGTGACTTTGAGCGGTGCTGATCCTATCCGTCATGCGCGAGCAGAAGATCAACAGCTGCGTAAACAGCGCGCGACTGTTTAATTGCCAACCGCCTAGCGCCTGCTGCTGCTCCCGGAGCAGTTGAAACAGCAGATTCTCAACCAGGGTACGATTCGTACCGCTCAGAGAGAATACATGCTGTTTTTGCACAAAAGGCACAAGCAGATGCTCGGAAGCATCTTCCCCAATGGAGCGAATCCATCGATCATCGAAGCTGAGCAAGATACGCTCATGAGCCTCCGCATCAGCATTTCGCGTTTTGTGCAGTTGATTTTTATCGATAAGAACGAGGTCGCCCTCTTGAATGAGATACGAACGGTCTTGTATAAAGTAGTAGCGTTTGCCACTCAGCAAATAGTAGATTTCATAATGATCATGGAAATGATTCACCTGCATGGAGTAGGGCCGATCTCTGCGCAGTCTTTCGATTTCATATTGGATCACAACGGACACCTCTTCGTTCAAATCAAACTAAATGTACTGTTATTATAGCAAAATATGCAAGGATTGAAAGACATTAGATAAGATTTGATTAGAAACACAGCAAATATTGTATTAATCTTGAGGTAAGAAAACTTATTCTCGAGAGGGGCTTACCGGTTATGAAAAAACGTTATGCAGTCGTTGGCACCGGAGGACGTGCTGAATTTTTCTATGGCGCTATTGTAAGGGATTTCCAAGATACATCTGAGCTTGTTGCAATCTGTGATATCAATCAAACGAGAATGGACTTTACAAACGGTTTGCTGCAAAAAAAATACGAATACAAGGCTGTGCCTACTTATAAAGCGCATGAATTCGAAGAGATGATCCGCAGAGAGAAGCCGGATTATGTCATTGTAACTTCCGTTGATCGCACGCATCACACCTACATTATTAAAGCGATGGAGATGGGTTGCGATGTCATTTCGGAGAAACCGATGACGGTGGATGAAGAGAAATGTCAAGAGATTCTAGATGCTATCAAGCGGACAGGACGTCAGCTTCGCGTAACTTTCAACTACCGTTATGCCCCGCACAATACGAAAATCCGCGAGCTGAT
This sequence comes from Paenibacillus anseongensis, assembly GCF_009757995.1. Lineage (NCBI taxonomy): Bacteria > Bacillati > Bacillota > Bacilli > Caryophanales > Paenibacillaceae > Paenibacillus > Paenibacillus anseongensis. The sequence goes on along the minus strand of NZ_WSEM01000020.1, from coordinate 262,165 downwards.
CATGGATGGAACAATTGGTGACGTGCATTCCGTGCATTTCGAGTGGCTGCTTAACACCCAGCATGGAGCAGACTATTTCCGCAGATGGCACCGGGATAAACGCAATGGCGGCGGTTTGCTTGTGCACAAATCGACGCATCATTTCGATCTCGTGAATTTCTGGTTGGGAACACGTCCTGAAACTGTATATGCAATGGGCGGATTGATGTTCTATGGTAGAGAAAATGCTGAGAAACGCGGCGAAACCAAGTTCTACCAACGCGCGACTGGCAACGAAAATGCGAAGGACGATCCTTTTGCACTACATTTGGACAAAAACGAGCACCTCAAAGGCTTATATTTAAACGCGGAGCATGAAGACGGCTATCAGCGCGATCAAAGCGTTTTCGGCGACGGTATTAGCATCGAAGACACAATGGGCGTTATGGTCCGCTACAAAAATAAAGCGATTCTGACATACTCTTTGAACGCCTATATGCCATGGGAAGGCTTCAATGTGCATATTAACGGCAGTAAAGGCCGTATTGAAATGAGAGTCGTTGAGCAATCCTACGTGAATTCCGGAGGCAAAAAAGAAGACGAAGGTGCTTTGAAGGAGAAAACAATCAAAGTTTTCCCAATGTTCGCAGCGCCTTATCAGGTTCAAATCGAAGAAGGCGTTGGCGGTCACGGCGGCGGAGACCCTGTGCTGCTGCGGGATATTTTCGAAAAAGCATCTGACGATCGCTTCCAAAGAGCTGCTTCGCATGTAGATGGCGCAATGTCCATCCTTACTGGTATCGCAGGTAACATTTCCCTACGCACAGGACAACCTGTGGCTGTAGATAAGCTGGTCACTTTTTAACAAATGAGGGTGAGGTGACTGTATGTGGAATCCAGATGCTATTATGGAGAATCTTTATCTCTCCTACGAGCAGAAACGTCTGGCGCAGATGGGGGAAGAGAGTGCTGAACAGACCCGGGAAAGGCTTAAGCAAGGGCTGGCCAGTTCTTTGGACATAGGGCTGATGACGAAGGATGAGCTTCGCCCTGTTCTTCTCGAGCGTATCGAACGGGATCATCATATTCAGGAACGAATCGAATTTGGAACGGTGGCGGGATTCCGTGTCCCTGCTTACGTGCTAATTCCCAAGGGTAAAAAGGAGCGTTCAACCGCCGTCCTTGCCCTGCATGGGCATGGCTACGGCAGCAGGCAGATTTCCGGTATGCATGCGGATGGCAGCGAAAATACCGGAGAACCGGATTCTCACGGCAATTATGCCCTTGAATTAGTGAAACGCGGCTTTATCGTGATGGTGCCGGAAATTATCGGTTTCGGCGATCGTCGATTGGCGGAGGAGCTGAAGGACGGGAAAGTCGGCAACTCCTCTTGCCAGGCACTCGCTTCTCATCTGCTGCTGTACGGCATATCGCTGGCGGGGCTGCGTGTGCATGAAGCGCAGTGGGCCATTGACTATCTGCTGACACGCGAAGATGTTGAAGGTGACAGCGTAGGCTGCTTTGGCTTCTCGGGTGGCGCATTAGTTGCTTCTTACCTGGCTGCGCTGGATGAACGCGTCAAGGCTACGGTGTTATGCGCTTTTGGGAATACGTTTAAGGGTAGTATTATGCATCTTCGGCACTGTATTGACAACTACTTGCCAGGCGTATTGGCTTATGCGGAGCTCCCTGACTTGATGGGGCTGATTGCGCCACGATCGTTGTTCATTGCTTCCGGTCGGCAGGATCGGATTTTCCCGATAGCTACGACGGAAGTGGCGATCGAGCAATTGAAGGCCGAGTACACGAAAGCCGGTGCGGCTGAGCGGTTGGGATTCCATTTGTACGAAGGCAAGCATGAAGTGAATGGGAGCCAGGCTTATCCTTGGCTTGTTGAGGCTATGCGCAGAGAGCTGTCCGGTTGTTAACCGGCGGCTCTTTTTGCTTTCTATCGTTATCTTTCTATGCTACCCTGTAGGAAGAGTTATCAAGGTGGTGTGCTTCTTTTGAAAAGAATATTAGTGACAGGATATAAAGCATCAGAGCTAGGCATTTTTTCATTAAAACATCCAGGCATTTCGATTATTAAAAAAGCGATCCAAAAGAGGCTCACTCCGCTGATTGAAGAGGGACTTGAATGGGTTGTTGTAAGCGGCGGGTGGGGCGTCGAGCTGTGGGCAGCGGAGGCCGTTCTTGACCTTAGAGCAAGCACCTATCCAGAGCTCAAATTGGCTATTATCACGCCTTTTTTGGAGCAAGAAGAGAAGTGGAGCGACGAGAAAAAGAATAGCTATACGAGCGTTATAACTCGGGCGAATTACGTCAATAGCATCACAAAAACGAAATATGAGGGCCCTTGGCAGTTTAAGGAGCGGGACAAGTTCTTGCTGCGCAATTCGGACGGTATTCTTCTTGTTTATGATGAGGATACAGAAGGGTCTCCGAAGTTCATGAAACAGCAAGCTGCTCAGGTAGCGGCTCATCACGATTATCCCATTATCACAATTAACGCCAGCGATCTCCAAAATGTCGCCGAAGATGAACAGGATATGGAGCAAGGCGATCCGTGGGGAGATATGGACACCTTGCATCCAAATGAGCCTACTGATTATGAAGAAATTTGAGGGGCTTGCTGCTTACGCCTCCACGGCTCCCGGCAGCATACCGACAAAAGCGCTTAATGAGCTGCTTATAAAAGCATCCTTGCGCATGATAAATTCCGTTTTGATAAAACGGTAATGCTGAGGAATTGCAAAAGTGCGGATTAACCCTTCCTCTTCATGCTTCTGTATGACGGCCTTTGGCATAAGCGAGATGCCTAATCCTGCGGAAATACCGCCAATAATGGCTTCCAGCATACCAAATTCCATCATGATCGGTTGTGTGATGCCAATGGACTGCAGCCACTGATCCAGAACGTCGCGATAGGAGCAGCCTGTGGTGAAAACAAGAACTGGCTTCGTCAAGGCTTCCTGAAGGCTGGCAACGCCAGGACCCGCTGCGACGACCAATTCTTCTTCATACGCCTGAATGGACTGCAGATCAGGGTGCGTACAGGAACAACCGATGAATGCGCCGTCCAGCTCATAGTGGAGAACTTTTTCAATTAGAAATTGCGTGTGTCCTGTTGTTAACGAGAGCTGCACATTCGAATGCTGCGCATAATAAGAGGCAAAAAGTTTGGGAAGACGGACCGCTGCAGCAGTCTGTGTGGAACCAATCAATAGTGGACCGCTGGGTTCGCCTGATGAAGATAACGCCACGACCGCCTCATCCAGTAGACCGACGATTTTATCCGCATAGGTTAGCAACGTTTTGCCGCTAGAAGTTAAGGACATGCCTCGATTATGCCGGGCAAAGAGGACCGTTTGCAGCTCAGATTCCAATTGTTGAATCCGGGCCGTAATGTTGGATTGTACATAACCGAGACGTCCCGCTGCTTTGGTAACGGAGCCTTCTCGGGCCACCATTTGGAACACTCGCAAATCTGAGCTTTCCATCGTTGTGAACCTCCTGTGCGTGTTTTTGAATGTTTTTGCTATCACTATTTATGATTTCAAGTATCTATAGTAATCATTATACATAATTCCGAGCCTCCTATACAATGAGATCATCTTATTGATATGGAGGTTTTTATGATGAGCAAAATGAAATATATTACACTCATTATTGTCACGACCTTTGTTATGGGAGTCGCATTTCCTGTAGGCAAAGTCGGGCTGGAATATTCGACGCCGTTCTTTTTGATGGGTCTGCGCTTTGTTCTGGCGGGAGGTATCCTAGCGATCATTGTAAGGAAGAAGCCACAGCCTACAAAATTGAAAATGTGGGGAAAAGCGGGCTTGATCGGCTTATTGCAATCAGCAGGTGTGATGGGCTGCGCCTACTACAGCATGCACTGGATTAGCTCAGGCGAGTCTTCCATCATTACTTGTACGAACCCACTGCTGGTGATCGTGTTAGGCACTTTCCTCACAGGAGCCAAATATCGAGGGCGGCAATGGCTCGGTGTAGCCCTTGGTTTTATCGGAGTCGTCGTTACCTTCGGATTACAACTGAACTTTCAGGCAGGCATGTTGATCGGTTTCCTTGGCGCCATATTTTTTGCCGCATCTACACTGCTTATTAAACAGTGGGGAGCCGAGTTCGACATGATGGTGCTGGTCGCGTATCAAATGCTTGCGGGAGGCATTGCGCTCCTTTTTCTCGGCGCGCTGTCGGAACATCCGCATTTCACCTTTACGACTGTGTCCGTAGTCGTGCTGCTCTGGCTTATCATCATGGGATCGATTGTCCAATTTTGCCTATGGCTTTATTTGCTTCGCAGCGGAGATCCGGCCAAAACAAGCGCGTTTCTGTTCCTGGTGCCCGTGTTTGGGCTGCTCTCCAGCTGGCTGCTGCTTGGAGAGAAGGTCGCTTGGTATGTCGGTTTGGGTGGTGCTTTTATTTGTGTGGGTATCTTTTTGGTGAATTGGGAAGGGAAGGCCCGATCGGGAGGACGATTGGTGCGAGTGCAGTGATTGGGACTGTGCGGAGCATGCAGGAGAATAGTTTCTATTCTACTGGATGAAATCCAATGAAATGGCGTTTTTGTTGGTCCAAATGGAGTTCTTGTTGGATGAATTCCAACGAGAGCATTCTTGAAGCCGTGGAAACAGCGGTGGAAACAGCGGCGAAGTGGTGAACTCACTGGATTTTGTCCAATGCGATTGCCGATTCTACGGCAAAAAGTGAACGTTCATTGGAATTCGTCCAATGAAAACTCAGGTGGATCTGCACTTGGGGAACTACAGGGTTCTATTTAGCAGAAACCGTACATTTTCCACCTCCGAGGGGAACTACGGACCATTATTTTGTTGTTATCACCCGAGATTCGTGAAATGGAAGCTAGATAAGACCCTGTAGTTCCCGATCAGGGAGAAAAAGCGTGTTTTTCTCCAAATAAGGGACTGGAGTTCCCTTAAGATAAAGTGGCAGGTGGCTGTGTGGAGATATCGTGATGCGATGGTGGCAGGTTAGAAAAGTAGCTAATAGAAAGTCTGGCGGAGCATACCGCCAGGCTTTTTTTGACTTGTTTTCGGCAGACGAGGTGGCAGGATTGAAAAGTAGCTAATACGAAAGCCTAGAGGAGCATTGCCGCCAGGCTTTTTATGATGTTTTCCGAGCAAGCGCCAGCCATGCCACAAGTCTACCTGGTGCAAAGAAAAACAAAAATAAAAATAATGATTCAAAAATAAACAAAGATGTGATACGATGAATCCATCAAAAACAAAACACATCATGGGATGTGAAGAGGAGAGACTTTGGGCGGCGCTCAGAGATCCCTATACTTAGGAGGGTACTTATGGTTGCGAATTTGTGGGAAGCAGAAAAGGCGAGCAACGTTTCAAAAGGCGTGGAGGAATTGGTTTACCGCTCCAATTTACTAGGAACAGATCGTGCTGTTGCAAACTGGGGCGGGGGCAACACTTCGTACAAAACCATCGAGAAGGATTTCCGTGGCCGTGATGTTGAAGTCATGTGGGTCAAAGGAAGCGGTTCCGACCTTGCGACGATGAAAGCAAAGAATTTCACAGGTCTTCGGATGGAAGACATCCGTCCTTTGTACGAAAGAGACGAAATGTCCGACGAGGAAATGGTTGCGTACTTGGTGAACTGCATGATCGACAGCAAGCATCCGCGTGCTTCCATTGAAACGCTTTTGCATGCGTTCTTACCGTTCAAACATGTGGATCACACGCATCCGGATGCGATTATCTCGCTATGCTGCGCACACAATGGCCGTGAGCTGGCGAAAGAAATCTACGGTGACCGCTTCGTATGGGTACCTTATGTCCGTCCTGGCTTCACATTGTCCAAAATGATCGCAGAAGGCGTAAGAAACAATCCAAAAGCTGAGCTAGTGTTGATGGAGAAGCACGGTCTGGTTACTTGGGGCGAAACGTCCGAGGAGAGCTACCTCAAAACACTTGCCATCATCAATGAAGCTGCAAGCTTTATCGAAGCGCGAGTTCAGGAGGACAACCTGTACGGCGGCTCCAAATATGAGTCTCTGTCCGATTCCGAGCGCAACGATATTTTGGCGCAAGTGCTGCCAACGGTTCGCGGTGCAGTAAGCAAAGAGAAGAAAATGATCCTGACAGTTGACAGCGCGGCCGATGTCTTGAAATTCGTTAACAGCAAAGATGCAGCTGTCTTGTCTCAAGTAGGTGCAGCTTGTCCGGACCACTTGGTTCATACAAAAATGAAGCCGCTGTACATCGACTGGAATCCGAATTCCCGTGATGCCGTTTCCCTGACGGAAGCTTTGCAGGCCGGCATTGCCGCTTACAAAGAAGAGTACAAAGCGTACTTCGAACGCAACAAAAATGAAGGCGACGTTATTTTCGAAACGGCTCCACGCGTTATTTTGATCCCAGGAATCGGGATGATTAACACAGGCAAAAGCTGGGCTATGGCGCAAGTCAGCGGCGCGCTTTACCACCGTGCCATCTCCGTGATGAGAGGCGCAACAGCACTTGGAACTTTCGTTTCCTTGAGCGAAAATGAATCTTACAACGTGGAATACTGGCCGCTTGAGTTATACAAATTGACACTTGCCCCTGCAGAAGCGGAATTCTCCCGGAAAATTGCTTTCATCACTGGCGGCGCAGGCGGAATCGGCAGCGTAACGGCTCGTCAATTCCTCAAAGAAGGTGCGCACGTTGTGTTGGCTGACTTGAATTTGGAAGGCGCACAAAAATTAGCGGCCGAGCTGAACGAGCAATATGGCGAGAACAGAGCCATTGCAGTGAAAATGGATGTAACGAAAGAAGAAGAGGTAGAAGCGGCTTACCGCGATTCGATCCTTAGCTACGGCGGTATCGATGTTATCGTAAATAACGCGGGTCTTGCGACATCGAGTCCTTTTGATGAAACATCCCTCAAAGAGTGGAACTTGAACATGAACGTGCTCAGCACAGGATATTTCCTGGTCGCTAGAGAAGCTTTTAAAATTATGAAAAAACAAAATGTCGGCGGCAGCATGGTATTCGTCGGCTCCAAAAACTCGGTATTTGCAGGTAAAAATGCTTCTGCTTATTCAACAGCAAAAGCCGCTGAAATTCACTTGGCGCGTTGCATCGCAGCAGAAGGCGGCGAGTACGGTATTCGTGTGAACTCCGTATTGCCGGATGCGATTCTGCAAGGTTCCGCGATCTGGAATTCCAACTGGCGTAATGAGCGCGCTGCGGCTTACGGCATCGAACCGGACCAACTGGAAGAGCATTACCGCAAAAGAACGACTTTGCTTGTTAACATTTTCCCGAAAGACGTTGCGGAAGCCATCGTGTACTTCTCATCTTCCAAAGCTGAGAAAACAACAGGCTGCATGATAACCGTTGACGGCGGCGTTCCAGCTGCTTTCACCCGCTAATCCGTTTCATACCCAAAAGGAGGCTATTATCCGATGAGTGATAAAGCATATGCACTGTTTGAAGAGCAGCAAGCAAGTAGAGGTATTGATCTGGCTACTGTAAAAGCCAAGCTGAAGGCCCTCAAAGTAGAAACTCCATCCTGGGGCTACGGGGATTCTGGAACTCGCTTCAAAGTGTACAAACAAAACGGTGTGCCGCGTAATCCTTTTGAGAAATTCGAAGATGCTGCGCAGGTTCATAAACTGACGGGTGCTTGCCCGTCGGTGGCGATCCACATTCCTTGGGACAAAGTGGACGATTACGCAAAATTGAAGCAGCATGCAGCAGATTTAGGCGTTTCCATCGGCGCTGTGAACCCGAATCTATTCCAAGAAGATGATTATATCTTCGGGAGCGTGACGAATTCGAACGCTGCAATTCGCCGCAAAGCGACGGATCACTTGCTGGAGTGCGTGGACATCGCCAAAACCGTTGGCTCTGATGTTCTGAGCCTCTGGTTCGCAGACGGTTCCAACTACCCAGGCCAAGTTGACATTCGCGCTCGCAAAGCATGGATGTATGAATCGCTCAAAGAGATGTACAACGCAATGACGCCAAACATGCGCATGTTGATTGAATACAAATTCTATGAGCCTGCCTTCTACCACACGGATTTGGCGGATTGGGGCATGGCGTTCAACATGGCGAACAAGTTGGGTCCTCAAGCGGAAGTGCTTGTAGACACAGGCCATCACCCGCAAGGCACCAACATTGAGCATATCGTGACTTATTTGTTAGATGAAAATAAACTCGGCGGCTTCCACTTTAACTCCCGCAAATATGGGGATGACGATTTGATCGTAGGCTCCGTGAATCCATACGAATTGTTCCTGATTTTCTACCAAATCATTGATGCGGCGAACGATAAAAACCCGCAAATCCGCCAAGCTGCAAACAACATTGCGTATATGATCGATCAAAGCCATAACATCGAGCGCAAAATCCCTGCGATGCTGCGTTCTGTGCTGAACGTTCAAACACAATACGCAAAAGCGCTGCTCATCAACCTGGACGAAGTGAAAGACGCTCAAGAGCGTCAAGACGTTCTTGGTGCTGAAGACGCGGTTCGTAAAGCGTTCGAATTCGACGTGACACCGCTGCTGCAAGCCGTTCGCGAAGAAATCGGCGTTCCGGTTGATCCGATGAAAGCTTACCTGGAAAGCGGCTACGACGAAAGCATTAATGTTCGCGGCAAAGGCGGTGCGAGCTGGTGAGTAAACCCTCAAGCGTTCTGGCCTTTGATTTGGGAGCAAGCAGCGGCAGAGCGATCGTCGGACGCCTTGATTCTGAAGCGGGCCAAGTGACGATCGAGGAAATTCACCGCTTTCCGAATGATCCAGTGAAGGTGGGCGACCATCTTCACTGGGACATATTGCGCTTGTTTCATGAGTTGAAACAAGGGATTTTACAGACGAAGCAGCTAGGTTATACGGATATCGAGAGTTTGGCAATCGATTCTTGGGCGGTAGATTTCGGTCTGCTTTCCAAAAACGGCGAGCTGCTGGGCAATCCTTATCATTACCGTGACCACCAGACGGACCATGCGATGGAAAAGGTGTTTGCAAAAGTTGGACGCGAAAAGCTTTATGCCAAAACGGGGCTCCAATTTCTGCAATTCAATTCGATTTTTCAACTTGCTGCAATCAAGGAAAGAAATGCGGAACTATTGGAACGCGCTGAAACGTTGTTGATGATTCCAGATTTGCTCCGTTATTTCTTAACTGGGGAAAAGCATAGTGAATTCACGAACGCTACGACGACTCAGCTCTTGAATGCCACAACGAAGGCGTGGGATGCGGAGCTTCTCGAGCAGCTTGATCTTCCGGCTGGTTTATTGCTCAATCCAGTACCTTCGGGTACGCGGGTAGGTGCCTTAACTGAAGATATCTGCGAGGATCTTGATGTTGCTTCAATTCCTGTCATTGCCGTAGGCGAGCATGACACGGCTTCCGCCGTTGTCGCTGTTCCTGCACTGGACGATCATTTTGCCTTCCTAAGCTGCGGCACTTGGTCTCTGTTGGGGACAGAAACGAAGGAACCTGTCTTAACGGAGCAGGCGTTGGCTTGGAACTTCACGAACGAAGGCGGCGTGTATGGCACGAACCGTTTGCTGAAGAACATTATGGGCTTGTGGCTGATCCAAGAGTGTAAACGGACGTGGGATAAAGAAGGCAAAAACCTCAGCTTTGCCGATCTCGTCAAGCTTGCTGAGCAAGCGAAACCTTTCCAATCCTTCATCGATCCTGATGACGACATGTTTCTTAATCCGCAGCATATGCCGAAGCAAATTCAGCAATATTGCCGGGATACGCAGCAGGCTGTACCTCAATCCGAAGGCGAAATCGCGCGCTGCATTTTAGAAAGCCTGGCATTCAAATATCGGTTTGTTCTGGAATGGACCGAGCAGCTTACGGGTGTTACGTACCCTGGACTTCACATTGTTGGCGGCGGCATTCAGAATGAGCTGCTTTGCCAATTCACTGCGAGCGCTACAGGGCGCGAGGTTTGGGCAGGTCCTGTCGAGGGTAGTGCCTTAGGAAACCTTGTAGTACAATGGATAGCATTAGGGTATATCGCGAATTTGCGCGAAGCCAGGAAGCTGATTCGGAATTCGTTTCCGGTCAAAACGTACATCCCCGAGGATGCTGCGGGTTGGCAGGCGGCGTATGCAACATTTTGTCAGGTGGCGTCCCGATCGAGGATGAAATGAGGGAAGACGATGCTGGTAGCGGAAAGATGGCAGAGAATCGTTCAGTTAGTGAATGAAAGAGGAAGCATTCGTGTGACGGAGCTCAGCGAGCTGTGTCAAGTGACGGAAGAGACGATTCGAAGAGATTTGGATCGATTGGAAAGCGAAGGCAAGCTGATGCGCAGCCATGGCGGCGCCGTAAGCGTGAAAGAAGCGCAGTCGGAAGTGCCTTTCCTGGAAAGGGAAACGGAGCACGCCGATTTCAAGAACGCTATCGCGAAGGAAGCGGTATCGCATATTCGCGAAGGTGACCGCATTATTTTGGATGCGAGCACAACGGCTTGGTATATGGCCAAATTGATTCCGGATATGCAGCTGACCATCCTTACGAATTCGATGAAAGTCGCGCTCGAGGTTAGCGGCAAGGAGAAGATCCAAGTGATTTCTACGGGAGGACTTCTCTCGCCCAAATCGTTGTCCTATGTAGGACCACTAGCAGAGAGATCATTGGACATGTACCACGTTCATAAGCTATTCCTTTCTTGCAAAGGGGTTCATATTCAACGCGGCATCAGCGAATCGAATGAGCTACAAGCGCTTATTAAGCGCAAAATGATCTCCATTGCGGATGAAACATACCTGCTAGCCGATCACAGTAAATTCGGGATGCAGTCTTTGACGCAAGTCGCAGCGTGGCCTGAAATCAAGCATGTGATCACAGACGGACAAACCAATAAGGAGGACGTGGACCGTATTCGGGAGAAAGGGGTTCACGTCATCCAATTAGATAAAGAGTAGAAGACATTGTTCCTTCCATCTCCAGTATGTTCGCTTTCGTACTGAGGATGGTTTTTTGTATAACCACCTGCCTCTGTGGGGGGAACGATGCAGGAAGGGAGTCAGCTGCAACATGAAAGTATCGATGTTCATAACGTGCCTCAGCGATCTTGTCTATCCCAAGGTTGGCGAGTCTATCGTTCATTTACTTGCAAAATACGGAGTCAAGCTAGACTTCCCGGCGAAGCAAACCTGCTGCGGCCAACCCGCGTTCAACAGCGGTTATTGGGATGAGGCGCGAGGCTCCGCCATGACCCTGCTGGAGGCTTTTGAAGACAGCGATTTTGTCATATCGCCTTCGGGTTCCTGCACGAGCATGATTCACCATTATTATCCGAAGCTTTTTGAAAATGACCCTGTTAATCTAGCACGCGCGAATCGGCTCGTTGAGAAAACCTATGAGTTCACGCAGTTCCTCGTGCAAGTGTTAGGGGTTACGGACGTGGGAGCCGTATTCCCGCACAAAGTGACCTACCATCCGTCCTGCCATGGCAGCCGGCTGTTGGGGGTTAAGGCTGAACCGATGCAGCTGATGCAGCATGTTCGCGGCATGGAACTGCTGCCGCTTCCTCATGCCGAGGATTGCTGCGGATTTGGCGGTACTTTTGCGGTGAAAATGTGCGATATATCCGGGGCAATGGTGTCCGAGAAATCCGACCACGTCTTGGAGACGGAAGCCGAAGTGCTCGTCGGGCTCGATATGGGCTGTTTAATGAATATTGCCGGTAATTTATCGTTTCGAGGAAAACCTGTCAAGGTGATGCATCTGGCGGAATTATTGGCTGAGGGAGTGAAACTTGCCCATGAGCGAGCATAAACCTGGCGGGACGGTGAAGGAAAGATCCAAAATTGCGCTGAACAACGATTTTTTGCGCAATGCGGTGAAATTTACGACGGAACGATTGAAGAACGGGAAGCTGGCTGCGGCCGCCGAGCATGGCAATTGGGAAGAGTGGCGCGAACGCGGACGAGAAATTCGGCTGCATACGATCGCGCATCTCGATTACTACCTTGGCAAATTTGTTGAAAATGCAAGGGCACAAGGGGTGCACGTCCATTTCGCTGCTGATGCGGCGGACGCGGTTAAGATAACGATGCAGATTGCCGAGCACAAGAAGGCGAAAAGCGCCGTGAAATCCAAGTCGATGGTTTCCGAGGAGCTGCACATCAACCGAGCGCTGGAGCAAATCGGCGTAGAAGCGATTGAGACGGACCTTGGTGAATATATCATTCAACTGGCTGGCGAAACACCGTCGCATATCATTATCCCGGCGATTCACAAAAACCGGTACCAGATCGCTGATCTGCTGTCTGAAGACGCAGGAGAGAAGCTTGAGCCCGATACGGGGATTTTGGCCGGATACGTACGCAGAAAACTGAGGGAGAAATTCCTTGAAGCTGACATCGGGATGACGGGCTGTAATTTTGCCATTGCCGAAACAGGTTCGATGGTGCTCTTTGAAAATGAAGGCAATGCGCGGATGGTTAGCACGATTCCGAAGACACAGATCACCTACATGGGAATGGAACGCATCATTCCTACGCTGGATGATCTCGAGGTCATGGCGACGCTGCTGCCTCGCTCTGCAACCGGACAGAAACTGACAGTGTATATGTCCGTTATTTCCGGTCCGCAGCGCAAGCAGGACGGCGATGGCCCCGAGGAGATGCATATCATCATCCTCGATAATGGCCGATCTCTGCAGCTAGGAGATCCGCAATTCCAGGAGTTGCTGAATTGCATTCGCTGCGGCGCTTGCTTGAACGCCTGCCCGGTGTACCGCCATATCGGCGGTCATGCCTACGGCGGCGTCTACAGCGGACCGATCGGCGCTGTGCTTACGCCAGCTTTGAACAAAAATGTCGACCAGTGGGACGACATCGCAAACGCCTCCAGCCTCTGCGGGGCGTGTTATGAGGCTTGTCCGGTCAAAATCCCGCTGCACGATATGCTCGTTTATCTCCGCCAACGCAAAGTAGAGCGGGGGTCGACGGATTTAGCGGAGAAAGTGGGGATGAAAGGCTTTAACTTCCTCATGTCCGATGCCAAAAGGGTAAAGGCGCTCATTAAGCTCGGTCGCGTCGGGCAAAAGCTGCTCGTTCGGGATGGCCATATCAAAGCGCGGATTGGCCCGCTCAAAGGCTGGAACTCCTACCGGTATGCGCCAAGTATGGCGAGCAAGACATTCCGCGAGTCGTGGAAGGACATCGAGCAGGAGTTGGAAGGCACGTTCCCTGAGCTTGACGCCGTCATGAAAGCACGTATGGAGAAACTGGTGGCTGATCGCAAAAACGGCGAAGGAGGACATCATCATGGCTAAATCAGATCCGGCATTTCTGCAGCAATTGCACGAAGAAGCGCTCAAGAAGCAGGAATCCTTCTTCGCTAATATTTCGACGCGCCTCGGCCGAGCCAAGCCGCTGCAGAGCGCTCCGGCACATCCGATGAAGGGGGCTCCAGCTTTTTGGGAGGAGGTAAACCTCCCGCTGGAGGAGCGGATTCAGCTCTTCATGGCGAACTGGCAAAAAGCAGGCGGACACACCTTCCGGTTGTCGGGCATGGCAGAAGCGCAAGCTTTTATCACGGATTTTATCGCTAAAACGCAGGCCAAAAATCTAATCATGCAGGATCAGCCTGAGCTGGAAACGTTGCGCGCTAGCCTATCGGCCGGCACGGAAACGAACATCACCGTTTGGAATGCGCAAGGCGCTACTGCTGAGGCCAAAGATGAGCTGGTCGCCAAGGCTGCCGGCGCAGATATTGGGATCGTGGCTGTCGAGCATGCGGTCGCTTACACGGGCTCGCTAGTCGTCACGTCCGACGCTACGCGAGGCCGAAGCGTTAGTCTGCTCCCGACGACGTTCATCGCGATCATCCCTGTGGAGCGTCTGCGGACGAAGCTTGGCGAGGTTCTGCGGCCTTTCGACGAGCTTGCCTTAGGCGAGCGGCCGGCCGGCATTCATTTCATATCAGGCCCGAGCCGGTCAGCCGATATCGAAAACGATTTGACCATTGGGGTACATGGTCCCGGGATCGTTTATGCACTCATTATTGAATGAGGTATCGTGAACCTATACCGGCAAGTGAACATTGTACGGGTGGGGAGTTGTTTATGGGAACTACGAGCCCCTATTCCCTGAAAATCGACACTTTTGCCAGCGAGAGGGAACTAGGGGCCTCTATTTGTTCAAAATTGGGGTTCATATAGGTTTTTAATCGCAAATAAGACCCCACAGCTCCTCCCCGACTCAAAAATCAGCGTACTTGGCATAAATAACGCCCTGTAGTTCCCGTTTCCACTGCGTAAGTCATGAAGCGGGGGTTTTCACTTTCATAACGATTGACGCAAAAAGCAAAGGAGCTAAGCGCATTCAAGCCGCTTAGCTCCTTTACTTTTGCTTCGCATCTACCCTAGAAGGATGACGAAAGCATTTATCCTTGTGCGCCTTCTAACGAACGTACCATTCCCCCGACACCCAGTCGGTTGATTTCCAACGCAGTACATCCGGATTAGCCAGATGCATGATCTCTTTCAAGAAGGACAACTGCTCAAGGTCCGTCATAGGTTTGAAGCTCTTGGCGATAGCCAGGTTCTGCTCCAGCTGCTCCATCGACTCCATGCCAACGATTGACGTGGAAATCGGTAGAGAGAACGTGTATTGCAAGGCCTTCTCGTACCACGGAGCAAGCTTGCCAAGCGCCATCACTTTCATGCCGATCACGGCAATGCCTTTCTCATTCGCTTTCGGCAGGAATTCATGCGCGAAGCTGTATACGAGGTGGTCGGCGGCGGAAAGAGCCACAAGCGCGCTATCGAACGGGTACCGGTCGATGGCTTCGAGCTGTACACGAGGATTCGTGTGTCCGCTGATCGAGATATGCTTGATCAAGCCTTGGTCTTTTGCTTCAATCAGCGCTTCCAACGCACCGCCTTTGGCAAAGCATTTGTCCAGCTCTTCCATTGTCATGATATTGTGCAGGCGCCATTCTTCCACATGGTCGGTTTGCAGTCTTTTCAGGCTCTCTTCGAGCAGCTTCAAAGAACCGTCTCTCGTGCGGTCGTTTGTTTTGGTCGCAATCCAGACATCGTTTCTGCGGCCATGGAGCGCTAAAGCTTTGCCGAGTCTTTCTTCTGATTGGCCTTTCGAATAACTCGGCGCCGTATCGAAATAAGTGATGCCTTCGTCAATCGCGCGATTCACGATCGCAATAGCCTCATCTTCCGTACAGTTATGCTCGTCTACGATGCGTTGTGCGCCAAAGCTGAGCAGTGGAAATTGCTGCCCTGTCCGGCCGAACATTCGTTTCTCCACGTTCATCTCTCCTTATGTATGAAGATTGCTTGTTTCTTTTCTATCGTTTCCACAAAGGCTGCCAGATCATACCAACTTGCTTCAGATTTTGCTGATATCGATTTTAGCAGGAGTATTCTCTCCTTAAGTATAAATTAGGTAAGAGAGAGACGCCAGATTTCGTCATTCCCCTTTGAACTTCACAAAAAATACATGACTATAGTCCTATTTATCTCTCGAAAATGATTGTAATTTATAGCAAATAAACCTATCATTATGTACAAAGACAGTATTTTTGTCGAATTATGGAATGCATGCTACATGGCTTTTATGACTAGAGAAAAGAGGGTGTCGGCATATGGAGAAATCATCTTTAATTGGAATTGTTTTAGCGCTTATATCGATTGGTGTGGGCATGGTGTTAAAAGGGGCAAGTTTGGTGGCGCTTTTAAACCCCGCGGCTGCGCTTATTATTTTCGGAGGAACCGCTTCAGCCTTGTTTATCGCGTTTTCTTTAGAGGAAATAAAAAAGATTCCGACCTTATTGAAAATTATTTTTACCGAACAAAAATTAATGCCTAAAAAAGAACTGATCAATACATTTATCGAATGGGTATCCATCACACGCCGTGAGGGCCTTCTTTCCCTGGAAAAGCAAGCGGAAGAGCTGTCGGATCCTTTTATGAAAAGCGGGATGCGCCTCATTATTGATGGGAATGATCCTGATTTCGTACGCGATGTTCTGCTTGAGGATATTGCCGAAATGGAAGCAAGACATAAGAAATATGCGGGAATTTTTACGCAAGCCGGTACATATGCACCAACACTTGGCGTTCTTGGCGCCGTTGTAGGTTTGATTGCTGCCCTTGGGAACTTAAGCGAAGTAGAGAAGCTGGGGCATTTGATTTCCGCTGCGTTCGTTGCTACGATGTTTGGTATTTTCCTTGGTTATGTTATTTTTCACCCCTTCGCGAACAAGCTGAAACAGAAGTCGAAGAAGGAAGTTGAAATCAAACTCATGATCGTCGAAGGTTTACTATCCATTCAGTCCGGTGTATCGGCCAACTCTGTGAAGCAAAAAATGATGATCTTCGTAGCGAACAGCGACCGCGCATCGTATGACGAAGAGGCGAAAGGGGAAGCCGCTCAGTGAGTAAAAAGAAGAAGCATGAGGACCATGAAGAACACGTTGATGAATCCTGGCTTATTCCCTATGCGGATTTGCTTACTTTGCTTCTAGCTCTTTTTATCATTCTATTTGCATCCAGCCAGTTGGATTCGAAGAAGTATAACTCGATTATGAGGTCCTTGAATAATGCGTTTACGGGTGGAGAAGCGCCATTCGCGGTATCTAATTTGATCCCGATTGACGACGCGGCGAGCTCTACCCGGAACAATAACAAGAATCAGAACCCGCCGCCGAAGGAGCCGAGTCATACGGACAGTCAACTGGCCGCGAAGTTGCAAAAGGAAGAAAAGGATCTGGAAGAACTGAAGAAAAGCATGGATGCCTTCATCAAAGAAAATCAGTTGAACGAGCAGCTAACGACGAAGCTGGATAACGAGAAACTGACGATTACCATTAGTGATCGTGCACTGTTCGACTCGGGCTCTGCGACCATGAAGCAAGATTCTCAGAAGCTGGCTGTTTCCATCGCAGGCATGCTGGCGAATTACCCGGGCTATCAGGTTGAGGTGGGAGGGCACACGGATAATATCCCGATTCACCGCGCGGATTTTGAAACAAACTGGGATCTGAGTGCCAAACGGTCCGTTAATTTTATGAAACTCTTATTGAATAATGGTAAAATCGACCCTTCCTCGTACTCTTCAGTCGGATACGGTGAGTATCGCCCCATTGCCTCGAATGATACAACAGAAGGCCGCGCCCAGAATCGCAGGGTTGAAGTAAGTATTCTGCGCAACATTAAGGCAACGGATGAGATTGCGAAATAACGTTTTACAGAGAAAGGCCAAGAACCGGTGAATGGTTCTTGGCCTTTTTTGTCTATTATTATTTAAAACTGTGCAGAAATACCATGCCGTTCACATATCGTCTTGCCAAAGAGTTAAAACTAGACGAATGTACGGAAATGATAGCGACATGAATGGCATTTTTGAGCATCTCCTGCTCCTTGGCATTCGCATGCGGGCAATGTGAAACGGCGTACTCATGTGCCGCCTCATCCAACATTTGATCCCACTTGGAGATGAAATCCTGGCTATTTCCCACGTAATTTCTGTAACGAGCATCCAATACTTCGTACAGCTCCGAATAGATCGAATAAAACTTAAGAGGAGTAATGGTTTGTTCTGCGCAGCTGTAGGATGTGGAACTAAATAATATATGGAACAATTTGCGAATGGAGTCATAGTCCAACGAAGAACGCAGGTCCTCGATGATAAAAAACAAAGCGACTTGTTGAAGGGAATATTTCTTCCCATCCTCCGGAAGTCCGATCAGTTCTTTGAAATCACGTTTCACCCAGTTCTGAATAGAGGTAACACTAAATTGTGTAAACTCTACTTGAGTACCAAGTGCAACGATGTCGCTTAAGGAGAAAGCCGGCTTTATCGCCGACTTGATCATTTTCTCAATTAATGGAGGAAGCGTCGTTGAAAGAAAGGCAGACATGGATTTTCCCTGCTCCAAATCATTTTCATGCTGGATTCGCCATGTGTCTTGCAGGATAGCCAGAGGTGATTTCTCTAGATGACCACTCAAAGACAACATTAAATCAGCCATATCTTTGCGTCTAAAAGTTAATGTTTCCATATTGACATCACCTCGTCTGTGATTGAACAGTTCATATGAACTTATAATAAAATACGGTTTAGGCCATGTCAAAAGGAAAGATTTCATGAGAAGGCCGGCATCTGCCAACGATTTCCCCCAATAAAGTAAAAAATAATCGATTATGGCTTAAAACGAACTTTGTTTGTTTCATCATATTATATTAGAATAGTTCATAAGAACTGTTTATAAGAATAATTCATTTCGTAAAGGATGAGTTGCCATGGTGTTGAATCTATTTTTAATTGCTTTGCTCATATTATTAACCGCTTTTTTCGTGGCTACCGAATTTGCAATCATTAAGCTCCGTCCCAGCCGTGTTGAACAGATGGTACTTGAAGGTAGCAAGAACGCGCTTGCCGTGCAGAAGGTAACAACAAATCTAGATGCTTACTTGTCCGCCTGCCAACTGGGGATTACAATCACAGCTCTCGGTCTTGGTTGGTTAGGGGAGCCGACCGTAGAGAAATTGCTGCACCCCTTATTCGAACTATTAACCATAAGTGACAGCTTGTCACACATCTTATCTTTCGGTATCGCTTTTGTTTTGATGACATA
Source organism: Paenibacillus anseongensis (assembly GCF_009757995.1). Taxonomy (NCBI): domain Bacteria; kingdom Bacillati; phylum Bacillota; class Bacilli; order Caryophanales; family Paenibacillaceae; genus Paenibacillus; species Paenibacillus anseongensis. The sequence continues at coordinate 243,561 of NZ_WSEM01000020.1, read as the reverse complement.
TCTTCATGTTGTTCTGGGTGAACTTGCGCCAAAGTCGCTTGCCATTCAAAAAGCTGAGCAAATCGCAGTGCTAACAGCACCTATTATTGTTATTTTCCACAAAATCATGTACCCATTTATTTGGCTGCTTAATGGGTCTGCGAATGGCATGATCAAATTGCTCGGTATGAAGCCGGCCAGCGAACATGAAGAAGCCCACTCCGAGGAAGAGATTCGCCTAATTCTTCAGGAAAGTTACCAAAGCGGCAAAATTAATAAAACAGAATACGGCTACACAGATCGAATTTTTACATTTGATGAGTTGTTGGCTCGTGAAATCATGGTTCCGCGGACCGACATGGTCTGCTTATACGCTAACAAATCGTTGAAAGAGAATTTGGAGATCATTAAACGAGAACAATATACCCGTTTTCCTGTGGCCAAAGAGAGTAAGGATGATATTATTGGTATCGTGAATACCAAACAGTTTTTCTTGAGTTATGATAACAATCCTAATTGTGATTTTACCGAGTTACTGCAGCCTGTCATGACCGTGCCTGATGTCATGCCCATCAAACAGCTATTGAAAAAAATGCAGCAAGAACAGGTGCATATCGCGTTGTTATTGGATGAGTACGGCGGTACTGCCGGATTAATCACCATTGAGGACATCCTTGAGGAGATCGTCGGTGAGATTCGGGACGAATTTGATAAGGACGAGAAGCGCGATATTGAAACGCTGGATGACAACAGATTTTTAATCAAAGGAACCGCGCTAGTCAATGAAGTGAATCATTATCTTGACTCGAAACTGGATCATGAGGAAGTCGATTCGATTGGCGGGTGGCTGTATAGCAAGCAACCTGAGCTGGAAAAAGGCGAGCCATGGGATTATGAGGATTTGACCTTTATCGTGCGGGAGAGGGATGCCAACCGCATCCGGAAGATAGAAATTATTAGAAAACTTCCGCAACAAATTTAAGCCAAAAGACCAACCTGCGCTAAAAGTTAAAGCAGGTTGGTCTTTCTTATGTTTGTTCAGATAATCCGAATCGGTAAAGGAGATGATAATAGAAATCCATCTGAAAAGGGGCAAGACGAATGGAGTCAACCTACGAGCATACACATATCCCGTTAACGACGGTATCAAGCGGGGAAGGCCACGAAGTGAGCATCGATATGTACTGCTACTGCATTCAGTTCGTTAATATATGTTTGATCGGCAATCCAACCAGTAAATCGAAGACTTGGTTTCTGGTCGACGCTGGGATGCCACATTCCGCGGACAACATCATTCAGTTGGCGGAGGCGCGTTTTGGGACAATGACGAAGCCGCAGGGCATTATTTTGACCCATGGACATTTTGATCATGTGGGTGCGCTTGCAGAACTGCTTGAACATTGGGATGTGCCTGTATACGCGCATGAGCAGGAAATCCCGTATTTAACAGGAAAAGCGAATTACCCGGAAGGGGATTCAACGGTGAACGGGGGACTCATGAGTGAGCTTTCTCCGTTGTTTCCGAATCATGGCATCAACCTCGGGGATCATGTGAAGGCGTTACAGGAGGGTGGTTCCATTCCAGGTCTGCCTGATTGGCAGTGGATACATACACCGGGCCATACGCCAGGCCATATTTCGCTTTTCCGGGAAAAAGACCGCTCACTAATCGCTGGTGATGCTTTTGTCACTGTAAAACAAGAGTCGCTCTACCGCGTGCTTCTTCAAACGCAGGAAATCAGTGGTCCGCCGAAGTATTTTACAACTGATTGGGAAGCTGCGGCAGCCTCCGTCAAGAAATTGAATGAACTTCACCCGAGCCTGGCAGTGACCGGACATGGCACACCGATGCGCGGGGAGGAACTGACGAGTCAATTGGCGAATTTGGCTGACCATTTCAACGAAGTTGCAATGCCGAAAGAAGGGCGTTTCGTGCATTAAAAGAGGCTCTCCCACAAGTCATCGAGTGACTGAGGGAGAGCCTCTATTTTCAACTTTGCAGGTTATCCAATAAGTACGGGCTCTTTTTTATCCTTCGAATTTGCCTCCGCTGTCTTTGTATTGGCTTCAGCTTCCTTAACTTCTTTCGCTTCCTTCGCATGAGCGGCATCGTCCGAAATCGTGGTTACTTCCTCTTTAGCCACTGTGAAGTCTGCTTCAATATGCTCAGGGCTGTGTCCGTCACCGTCAATATCACTATGACCTTCCGCATCTTCATCGCCAGGAGTATGACCCTTATCCGCGCTATCCTGACCATTCGCCATTTCTTCATCGGTTTCAATGATCTGGAACTTGCTAATCTCTGCGAATAATCGGTCAGCCAACGCGAGAATGTCATCGGACTCTTCGGCAATGCGGCGGATGGACGCATCCTGCTGGATGGAAGTGGAGTTGACTTCCTCTACACCGGCCGCGGTTTCTTGGGCAATCGCCGCCACGAACTGAACGGAGCCAACAAGCTGATCGTTCTTGGAACGCGCCTGCTCTATTTTCAAATGAATGTGCTCAATCTGCTCCTTGATGCCGGTCATGGAATGCTCGATGCTCTCGAAAGAGCTGAGCGTGTCCGCAACACGATGATTCTGGGTAACCGCAGAATCTTTTGCTTCCAAGAGCGAGCTTTGCAGCTCTTGGATTTGTTTCTGCAGCGCCTGCGTAATGCCGCTGATCGTCTTGGACGAATCGTTCGTCTGCTGCGACAGCTGACGAACCTCATCCGCGATCACGGAGAAGCCGCGGCCGTGCACGCCGGCCCTGGCCGCTTCAATCGCGGCGTTCAGGGCCAGGACGTTCGTTTGCGTCGATATCTCCGTAATCGAACGTGTGATGGCGCCAATCTGCTTCGAGCTGGCGGCTAAGGTCTGCATGGCTGCATCGACTTTATGCAGCACCTCTTGCGACTGCTCGGACGATGCCTTCAGCGCACGAACATAACCTGTGCCTTGCAGTGTACCCGCTGCGGCCTCATCACTTGCTTTTATCAATTCATATGTATAGGCGGTAATGTCCCGAATCTCCGCTTCCAGCTCTGTAATGATCAGGGAGCTGGACTCGGTTTGAATGGCCTGCTCATCGGCCCCGTGTGAAATTTCATTGATCGCTTTCAAGATGTCCGTGTTTGCCGACGCCGTAAGCTGGGAGAAACGATGAAATTCATGCGAGTGATCGCTTAAAGAAGAGGCGATTTGCTTCGTAGCATAAAGCATATGGCGCACCTGGCGAATCATATGATCGAAGCTTTGGCTGAGTTGACCCAGCTCATCTTTGGATGTGGCATTGATCGTATGTGTTAAATCTCCTGCCGCGATAAGCGAAACGGCTTTTTGCAGTTTTTGAATCGGCCGGATGAAAGAACGAATCAAGAAGAAAGCAATTAAAACTGTAATCACAAGCACAATGATAGATGCGTACATCATAACCAGACTCGTGCTGTCCAAAGCTTTGGTGGAGGACACGATGGCTTGATCAGCCGACTCCGCATAGGTCAAATAGAACTTATCGACTAGATCAAAGATCACAGTTTTCAGATCCTGAGACTCATTATAGAGATACATCAGGTTGATTTCTAAATCCTTAGTGCTCGTACCATTATTAACTTGTATCATTTTGGCGGCAGAATCAAAGTTATTAATGTAGTCAACAGAGGCTTGGATTAATTGGCTGCGCCATTTCAGCTGATCAGGCGTAGAGGCGGTATCTCCTATTTTTTTAATATAATCATTGAAAGGCTGGCGTTTGGCATTGTACTTAAATATGTATTCGGGTTTCTTCGAAATCTCCAATCCTGACGCAATAATGTTCATGTCTTGGACCATTTCCTTTAGTTCCAAAGCCATTACTTTGAGTTCGACCTTGTCATTCTGATCGTTCATATGTTGTTTGATTTGACTAACCTGATGAAGATTGAAATAAGCAACAGCCAGAAAAATCAAGAGCACCCCACTGAAACTGACGATTAATTTGGCACGCATGGTCATGTTGAAGAAAAATAATCGGCTCACATTCATCCCCCCATAAATAGACAAGATATGACGCGTTTCTTGTTTCTACTTATAAATATAGGAGACTTCTATTAACTAAAGCGTCGAACTGTGTAAATAAGATGTAAAATTAACCATACAACTCTATCAAAAGTCCTATGAAAAAGTTTTACATTACGTTTACGTTTCATGGGTTTGGATTTTACATTCGATTGTTACGATGTATTTGTAAGTTAGTTGCGAGGAACAAACAAGGAAATCGAAACTAACAAGAGAAGCAACATAAAATAAAAGGAGGACATGCTGACTATGTTCAAGTTCATGTCGAAAAAAGGAATTACATTAACACTATCCGCGGTATTAATGATGGGGTCATTGGTTGGATGCGGAGCAAAAACAGAAACAAAAACAAATGGCGCTTCCGCTACACCTGCTGCAACAACAGCTGCTACAGCGTCTGCAAAGCCTTCTGATACACCTAAAACAGAACTTACTGGTACAATCACGGCTTCCGGTTCAAGCGCATTGCTTCCGCTAGTTAAACAAGCGGCAACTGAGTTTATGGAAAAGAACCCAAAAGTAACGATCAACGTTACAGCTGGTGGTTCAGGCACAGGAATTAAAAACGTAGCTGACGGCACTTCCGATATCGGTAACTCCGACGTTGAGCCAGGCGCTGAATATAAAGATAAAGGTCTTGTTGACCACCAAGTAGCAATTGCTCCATTCGCATTCATCGTAAACAAAGACGTTAAAGTAGACAACGTAACAAAACAACAAGCTGCTGATATTTACATGGGTAAAATCACTAACTGGAAAGATGTTGGCGGTAACGATGCGAAAATCGTTCTTGTACACCGTCCAGATAGCTCCGGTTCCCGTACGCTTGTAAAAACGATCATTCTTGATGGTAAAGACTTCACGAAAGACGGTATTACACAAGAAAACAGCGGTGCTATGAAAACAGCTGTTGTTGGTCAATCCGGTTCCATCGGTTATGTAGATACTCCTTACATCGATGATACAGTTAAAGCATTGAAAATCGACGGCGTAGCTTTCTCCGAAGATAACATCAAAAACGGCACTTACAAACTGTTTGGTGTTGAGCACATGTATACAAAAGGTGAAGCAAAAGATCCAGCTAAAGCTTTCATCGAGTATATGTCCACAAAAGAATTCCAAGGTAAACAAGTTCGTGACTTGAAATTCTTGCCAGCTGATTTGCTTAAAAAATAAGTAGTTCTCTCATCTAGGGCGTTCGCATCATGCGGGCGCTCTTTTTGCTGTGTGAGTGCCTAAATCAATAAACTTTTACATTGCCTTTACAATTCATTAACGATGCAATGACATTCATGTCCTATCATAACAGTATGACATGTTAGGGCATGTGGTATTAAATAAAGGGGGATTAACCCAGTGAATTCCGTAGCAGACAAACTATCAAATGCGAGTTCAGACAGCAAAAGCCGTCCAATTGTTTCCAAGTGGACCCGAGGACAACATAGACAAGACAGCATCATGCGCTGGGTATTTGTCCTTAGTGCTGCACTTGTATCGGCGATTATTTTCTCCATCATTGTTTTCGTAGGTATGCAAGGGATCAAGACGTTTCAGGGTGTAAGTCCTTTGGAGTTTTTCTTCTCGACGGACTGGACGCCAGGCTCGAATAAATTCGGAGCGTTTCCTTTCTTATACAGCACCTTGCTGATGACGCTTGTTTCCGTCGTTTTCTCCGTACCGCTGGCTTTGTCCGGCGCGTTATTCATGGCCAAAATTGCGCCAAAATGGATGCGCGAAATCATGCGCCCAGCGACTGATTTATTCGTAGGGATTCCCTCAGTTGTCTACGGTTTGATCGGGATGACAGTCATTGTTCCTGCCATAGGCAAAATAACCGGCGATGTCGCTTACGGCATTCTGCCTGCTTCTATCATATTAGCAATTATGATTCTACCAACCATTCTCTCCATCTCTGAGGACGCGATCCGAGCGCTTCCTAGCCGTCTGGAGGAAGCATCTCTTGCGCTTGGAGCAACACGCTGGCAAACGATGTGGCGCGTGCTGCTGCCAGCAGCTAGACCGGGTATTTTAACGGCAATTATTCTTGGGATGGGCCGTGCAATTGGAGAAACCATGGCTGTATTTATGGTTATTGGTAACTCACCTCAAATGCCTAAATCATTGCTGGATTCTACAACGGTATTAACAACAGCAATCGTGAAAGACATGGGGAATACAAATTACGGATCAACTTGGAACAATGCGTTGTACATGATGGCGCTGCTTTTACTTGTGATCTCCTTATCCTTAATTATCATCATTCGTATTGTTGCAAAAAGGAGTGAAGTGAAATGACAAGTAAATCAACGGACCGGATTGCGACGGTATATTTTTGGGCGTCAGGCATTCTTATCATAGGGATTTTGGCTTGGTTTCTCTTTCGGATTTTGGGAGATGGCATTCCTCATCTGTCCTGGCATTTCATCTTCGGAAAGCCGGAAGAAATTAAAGCCGGCGGGGGCGTTGGGCCTCAATTGTTCAACTCTTTCTATGTCTTGATCTTATCTCTCCTGATTTCCATTCCAATCGGATTGTTCTCAGGCATTTACTTAGCGATTTATGCACAAAAGAATTGGTTTACGGATCTTGTCCGTATATCCGTTGAGGCTTTGTCTTCTGTACCTTCCATCGTTTTTGGATTGTTTGGATTCTTGCTTTTCGCCAATTTGCTCGGGCTGAAGTTTTCCATTCTCGGCGGCGCGGCGACGGTAGCCCTGTTGAATTTACCTGTTATGGTCAGGGTTACGGAAGAATCGATCCGCACGGTTCCGGAGTCCTATTGGGAAGCAAGCTTGGCGTTGGGGTCAACTAAGTGGCAGGCTATCCGCAAAGTTCTAATTCCAGCAGCTCTGCCTAGTTTGATCACTGGAATCACGCTGATTGCAGGTCGTGCGTTAGGTGAATCCGCCATTCTTATTTACACAGCCGGGTTATCGGTTTCCCGTTTCTTCCCGGATTTCAACCCGCTGAACATGGGTGAAACGTTATCTGTTCATCTATGGTATGTAGGTGCTGAAGCGCTTGTGCCGGATGCGAAAGACATTGCCAAAGGAAGTGCCGCGCTGCTTCTGATCGTTGTACTTATCTTTAACCTGTTGGTCAGCATACCAAGCCGAATCTTACAAAAAAGACTTTCCGGGGGGAAATAAACAATGTCGACTTCAACCATGACGAAAACAAAGATTAAAGCAGATAAATTGAACTTATTCTACGGAGAAAATCACGCGCTTCACGATATTGACCTAACGATTGAAAAAGGAAGTATTGCGGCATTGATTGGACCTTCAGGCTGTGGGAAATCAACGTTCCTGCGTACTTTGAACCGTATGAATGACTTGATTGACAGTGTTCGTATTACGGGAAATGTCGCAGTAGACGGCCATAACATTTATGGTTCTGATTCAGATGTCGTTTCTTTGCGTAAACGTGTAGGCATGGTGTTTCAACGCCCGAATCCGTTCCCGATGAGTATTTATGACAATATTGCTTATGGCCCGCGCATTCACGGAATCAAGAAAAAAGCCTTGCTTGATGAAATCGTAGAACGCAGCCTTGTACAAGCCGCATTATGGGATGAAGTTAAGGATCGGTTGAACAAATCCGCACTTGGATTGTCTGGTGGACAGCAGCAGCGTTTATGTATCGCTCGTTTGCTTGCCGTAGAGCCGGATGTTCTGTTGATGGATGAACCTACGTCTGCCTTAGACCCAATTTCAACGTTGAAGGTTGAAGAGCTTACACAAACCCTGAAAGACAAATATACAATCATTATCGTAACTCACAACATGCAGCAAGCAGCTAGGATTTCCGATATGACCTCCTTTTTCTTGAATGGGTATTTAGTCGAAACTGACAAAACCGATAAAATCTTTACAAATCCGAACGATCAACGTACTGAAGATTACATCACAGGAAGATTCGGTTAACACTACTGGAAGGGGCAACGTACATGGATGCAAGACCCGGGTTTCATCAATCATTAACTTTGCTGCAAAAAGAATTGCTTGAGATGGGGGAAAGCGTTAAGGAATTGATTCTTACTTCCGTTAATTCTCTGGCAACGCTCAATGAAAAAGCCGCGCAGCAAGTAATTAACAATGACGATCAAATCGATGATTATTTAACAAGGATTGATGAACTGTCGCTGCGTCTCATTGCTTTGCAGCAGCCGATGGCAAGTGATTTGCGCATTATCGGCACAGCACTCAAAATTGCGATTGACTTGGAGCGTATTGCTGATCATGCGGTAGACATCGCGAAAATTACGATCCGCTTCGCCGGAGAGGAGCTTGTGAAGCCTCTCGAGACGATTCCGCAAATGGCGAATATCGCCATCGAGATGCTGCAGGAAAGCCTTCTGTCCTACACTGAGCGCGATGTACATCGTGCGGCGGCATTAGCTGAAAAGGATGATCGTGTTGATAAAATGTACAGCACGGTCATGACAGAGCTGATGGGAATGATGAATTCCGATTACAACCGCAATCGCCAGCTGACACATTTACTGCTGGTTGCCCACTTCCTGGAGCGGGTAGCGGATCACACGACCAATATTGGTGAAGGCGTCATTTATATGGTGACTGGGAAGCGTAAAGACTTGAACGTGTAATAAGGACAAAAAAGACCGTACAACGAAGCGGAATTCGCTTGGTTTACGGTCTTTTTTTGATGCCATGTGCCACGAAGGGATTCGCAGCCGCGGCTCATTCAGGAATAGGGAAGCGAATAAGAAAGGTTGTCCCCTCCGAGCTGGATTGGACCTCAATCGATGCACGGTGCCTTGCAGCGATGCTGTAGCAAATGGCTAAACCAAGACCTGTGCCTTCATCCTTCGTGGTGAAGAATGGGCGCCCAAGCTTCTCCAGATGCTTCTCATCAATGCCTGTCCCCTCGTCCGAAATGAGCAAGACAACATAGCCGTTCTCTTCGAAAGTTTGGATCGTAAGCGTTCCGCCAATCGTCATGGCTTCAAGCCCATTCATGCACATATTGAGAATAAGCTGCCGCATCTCTTTATCATCCAGGTGAATAACCGGGCAATCGACGAATTGGAACTGAACGTGTTTGCCTGACATGACAGCTTCAGCTTGGATGAGTGGAAGGAGCATTTCAATGATCCGGTTGATTTGATCCGGCTGTTGATGGGATTGTTTGTTTTTGGCCAGCGACAAATATTCGGTAATAATTTCGTTGGCGCGATCCAGCTCCTCAAGCATAATTGGGATATATTCTTTTTGCATATTGCGATCGTTTTCACGAAACAATTGCAGAAAGCCGCGGATCGTCGTCATCGGATTGCGAATTTCATGGGCGATGCCAGCCGCCATTTCCCCAACTAGATTCAGCTGAGCAAGACGAGCCATTTCCGTCTCAAAGCGCAAGCTTTCCGTAATGTCAACGGCTACCTGAAGCAAGCAGCTTTCATTTTCAATATCGATGATCTCCGTAGAGAGAAGTGCCGTCCGTGTCTCTTTGGATTTGGTTTCATACTTTACCTTGCAGTTATGAATAACCTCATCGCAGCTGATAGATTCCCCGGAATCCGCTCGTAATAAATCCATATTGGTCCCGATGATTTCGTCACCATATCCCGTATATTGCTTCCAGCTTTCATTTATTTCGATATAAGTAAGATCCGGCAGACGGCGAATGGCCATCAAGGAAGGGGAGAGCATGAACATTTTCTGAAAATGGTCCTGAGACTTCAGCAGCTTCTCATGGGCATCTACTAGTTCCGTAGTCCGTTCTTCGACCCATTGTTCTAGAAGTGAATTCTGCTGCTTCAGTTTCTCCTCGGCTTCAGCCAGTTTACGATTCGTCTCTTCGAGATCAAGCGTCCGTTTGTGAAGCAGCTCGCTTTGAAATTTGATTTTTTGATGTCCCAAATGCATATTGACGAAAGCATCGACTTTCATGCGCAGCATTTCGGGATGAACAGGCTTGAACAAGTAATCAATGGAGCCCACATGATATCCTTTTAGAACATGCTCAATGGATGTGCTGAGGGCGGTTAAGAAGATGATCGGAATATCCTGACAGGCTTTGCGCTGCTTGATCAGCTCAACCGTTTCAAAGCCGCTAAGCCCAGGCATTTGAACATCCATGAGAATGACAGCAATATGATCGGCGGGTTCCTTTAATAAATATCGAAGAACTTCCTCACCCGATTGCAGCGAAATCACGTCATAGTGGGAAGAGGCCAGAATGCTATTGAGAGCCAGCAAGTTCTCGTAGCGGTCATCTACCGCCAAGATTTTGACTTGTTGTTCCATTTCAAATCCTTTCCGTGCTTGTACAAGCCTTTGTACGCACCTAGCAATCGTCCTTCTATTTTTTCGTGGCGAAAAGGCAATTCCCTCTTTTTTATTTGAACTCTTTACACACATTTTACATATTGATAATAAAGCCTGACATTTGGTTTGATAGACTGATAATAAACTTAAATGACGCAAGGGATGATGGACATGGGTATTCAGTCAGAAGAGCTCCTCCAATTTTACGATATCATTGAAAAAGGTTCCATTTATTCTGTCTATCAGCCTATTGTTTCTATGCAAGATGGTCTAGTAATGGGGTACGAAGCACTAATTCGTGGTCCCAAAGATAGTAACTTTCACTCGCCGCTAACCATGTTTCAATTCGCAGAGCAGCACGGTGAGTTGTACAAGCTTGAACAGTTGGCACGGGAGAAAGCGATTCAGGGTTCAATTTTGGAGCATCCGCAGCAATTGCTTTTTATTAATATTTCTTCGCATGTGTTGTATGATCCAGGGTTCGTTCCGGGGAAAACGCTGGAAATTTTACAGAAATACGGGCTTCGTCCAAACAACGTTGTTTTTGAAATAACAGAAAGAACCTCCATTGAAGATTTCTCTTTGGCTCAAAAAATATTGGCGCATTACCGGAAACAAGGTTATCGGATTGCAATCGATGATGCCGGGGCCGGATACTCGTCTATGCAAGCTATTGCTGAGCTTCAACCGGATTTTATCAAGATCGACCGGTCTCTCATCCAGGATATCCATATCAATAAAGTCAAAGAGTACATATTGGAGACATTTGTTACTTTTGCGCAAAAAATGAACATCTCTTTGATCGCTGAGGGCATTGAACATGTCGATGAACTGACCAAATTGGCGAGGCTTGGGGTGCACTATGCCCAAGGTTTTTTGCTGGGCAGACCACAGGCGGATCCTGCAACGATTCAGGAAAGCTTGAAGATGTTGATTTGGCAGCAGCGCAAAGTACAAGGAGGACATATGACCTGGGCCATTGGCGATCTCAAAACACCGGTGAAAGTGTTCGATAAGAAAGCGCCTATTTCGGAAGTGGCGGACTATTTCAAAAAAAACCAGGAATCAGTGGGAGCTGTCATCGTTAGTGAAGAAGAACCGGTCGGCCTTATGATGAGAGATCGCTTGTTCCAGCAGTTGGCGGGACAATATGCGTTCTCTTTGTTTTGGAACCGGACGATTGACAATATTATGGACGACTCGCCGCTCATTGTGGACGAGTTTATTTCCGTCGAGCAGGTGTCACAGATGGCAACCTCGCGGTCGATTCATCATTTATATGACCTTGTCATCATTACAAGCAACGGAAAGATGGCTGGCATTGCTTCAATCAGAGCCATTCTAGAGAGCATAACGAATGTCCGGATGGAGTCCGCTCGAGTGGCGAATCCATTAACGGGCTTGCCAGGGAATTTGCAAATCAATAGGGAATTGAATAAACGGATTCATGAAAGTAAGCCATTCCACGTCGTTTATGCGGATCTGGACTATTTCAAATGGTTCAATGATAGGTTCGGTTTTCAAAAAGGGGATCAACTGATTCAATATACCGCTGACATTATGCAGCAGGCGATTTCGGTTTGCGGGACACCGCTTGATTTCGTGGGGCATGTGGGAGGCGATGATTTTATCGCGATTTCTTCTACGGATGAGCCAGAGCTTCTGTGCCAGGAAATGATTCGCAGGTTCGAAATGGGCGTGCAGATGTTCTATGAAGATGAGGAATGGGAGTATGTATGGGACCGTAGCGGCAATAAGGTCAAAAGCGAGGGAGTCACACTGTCGCTGTCATTAGTCGTTTGCATCTGTGAATCTCCCATTTCACTTGAACATATTTCACAAACCGCGGCTGTTCTCAAGAAGAAAGCCAAGGCGTATCCAGGCAGCATTTATTATTTCCAAAATATAGGGTGAACACGTTAGAAGGTGTAGATCAACTGTTTAAATGAACGGATGATAACGACCTTCTGTTTGCCGATTCGCCGTTCGGAAATTTTCTTCATATTCCCGGGATGTATCCAGATAGCGTCCAGACCGCTGGACGCGGCTCCTACCACGTCATTGCGCCACGAATTGCCAACCATCACACTTTGGCTTGAAGCCGCGTTCATGGTCTTCAGAGCCCTCTCAAATATAGCGGGGTGCGGTTTACGCGGACCGTCCTTCTCCGAGCTGAATAAGCGATCCTCGGTAATCCACCGGGTCAGCTTCAATTTATCCAAATTGCTCTGCAATCTTCTGCGGTTTCCGTTGCTGATTATGGCCAGCTTATAATTCTGGGATAACGCTTCGAGCGTGTCCTCTACGCCGGGAAAAAGCGCAACAAAATGATCCTCTTGCTCCTCGACCTGCTCGAAAAAAGCTCGGGTAAAAGCCGTGCTCACATTCACGGGCAGAGGGTGCAGCGCCTTGCGCAAACAAATGTGCCGAAGCTCATCCGGCGATAGAGGGCTGCGCACCGGTGCTTTGCGGTGCCGGCTCCACTCCATTTTATAACTCTGAAGAACATCTTGGGCAGTGAAGAGAGTTTCGTCCGGCTCCCACCTCGCCGTGTAGTCATTCATGACCTCAAGGAATGCAGAGTCAAAGCATTGTCTGCGATCCAGAATCGTATTATTCATATCGAAAAATATAACCTTTTTACGTGTTGGTGAGAAAAAAGGGCTCATTCGGAGAACCTCCTTTTGAAGACCGGAACATCGATTATTGGATTCCTTACATGTTTATGTGCGCTAGCGTTTTTTTATTTTAATTTCGTATGCTATGATGAAGGAAGTATGTCTAAAAACGGGGTGTGAACTTATGGATAAGCTTATTATTATTGATGGTAACTCGATTGCAAACAGAGCTTTCTATGCTTTACCGCTTCTCAGCAATTCTAGCGGATTGCACACGAATGCCGTTTATGGTTTTACAACGATGCTGCTTAAATTAATAGAAGAAGAAAAGCCGACGCATTTTCTTGTTGCTTTTGATGCCGGGAAGATTACGTTTCGACATAAAGAATATACCGAATACAAGGGTGGACGGGCCAAAACGCCGTCGGAGCTTTCCGAACAATTTCCGCTGATCAAAGAACTGTTGCAAGCGTTCAAAATTCCGCAGTTTGAGCTGTCCGGCTATGAAGCTGACGACATCATCGGCACGCTGACCAAAGCCGCAGACGCCAAAGGCGAGAAAGTGCTGCTTGTCTCGGGAGACAAGGATATGCTGCAGCTCGCTTCCGATCACGTTACAGTTGCGATAACACGCAAAGGAATTACGGAAGTTGAGCTATACAACCCGGCTGAGATCAAGGAGAAGTACGGTCTTACACCAGCGCAGATTATTGATCTAAAGGGACTCATGGGTGATACGTCAGATAACATCCCCGGCATTCCGGGAGTTGGAGAGAAGACTGCGCTCAAGATGCTTCATGAATTCGGCACTGTTGAAGAAGTGCTTGCGAATACAGCCAGCCTGAAGGGCAAGATGAAAGAAAAGGTCGAGGAGCACGCGAAAGACGCGATTATGAGTAAAGAGCTCGCGACGATTTTCCGCGAAGTGCCGATGGAAACCGAGTGGGATACGTTCCGTTACGATGGATTTGACGGACAAGCCTTGGCTGGCATGTTCCGTAAGCTGGAATTTAAATCCTTGCTGGAGAAAATGGATTTCGGCGTTGTGGACTTGGAAGCGGAAGGACAAATTGTTGAAAGCATGGAAGCGGTTGTTGTTACGGAAGCCAATGTGGGTGAGTTAGTTGGCAAATTAAGCGACAGCGGGACGATCCATGTGGAAGCTGTCGGTGAAAATCCACATCAAGCCGTTAATGTCGGCGTGGTTTGGTTTACTCACGAGGGGGAGACGAATACCTCTTATTATGTACCTATCCAGCTGCTAAGCGGGGAAGCAGGCGAGCCGCTGCGGGCATGGCTGGCGGATGATTCGAAGAAGAAGCAGCTCTTCGATCTGCATCGCTCGATTCTCGCTTTGGCTTGGCAGGGCATCGCGCTCAAAGGCGTGGATTTCGACGTCTTGCTCGCCGCTTACCTGCTCGACCCAACGGAGTCGAATCTGACGTTGAGCGGCTTATCGGCGAAATACAGCCTGCCGGGTCTGAAGGCAGACGAAGACGTGTTCGGCAAAGGCGCGAAATTCCGCCTGCCGGAGCTAACGGCGCTTAGCGACCACTTGGGACGCAAAGCAATGGCAACCGCGCGCCTGGTGCCGGTGCTCGCGGAAGAGCTGGAGAAGGGCGAGATGCATCAGCTCTTCTATGAACTGGAGCAGCCGCTGGCCAGCGTGCTGGCGGAGATGGAGCTGCGCGGCATCGCCGTAGATGCCGAAGGGCTTAAAGCGCTCGGCGTGGAGCTCGTCAATAAACTGGACACGATTATGTCCAGTATTTACAAGCTCGCCGGCGTCGAGTTCAACATCAACTCGCCGAAGCAGCTTGGCGAGATTCTATTCGAGAAGCTGGGGCTGCCAGCTTGGAAGAAGACCAAAACCGGCTACTCGACCGATGCTGAGGTGCTGGAGCGCCTCGCGCCCTACAACGAAGTGGTCGGGCAGATCTTGAACTACCGTCAGCTGGCGAAGCTGCAATCGACGTACGTTGAAGGGCTGCTGAAAGAGGTGCGCCCGGAGACCGGTAAGGTGCATACCTATTACCGGCAGACCATTGCCGCCACAGGACGGCTCAGCAGCCAGTTCCCGAACCTCCAGAACATTCCGATTCGTCTGGAGGAGGGCCGGAAGATCCGCAAAGTGTTCGTGCCATCCGAGCCTGGATGGTACATTCTCGCTGCGGATTACTCGCAGATCGAGCTGCGCGTGCTGGCGCACATCTCGCAGGATGAGAAGCTGAAGGAAGCTTTCCTTCAGAATATGGACATCCACACGAAGACGGCGATGGACGTCTTCGGGGTGGAAGAGAGCGCCGTCGATGCGAATATGCGTCGTCAGGCCAAAGCCGTTAACTTCGGGATCGTTTACGGGATCAGCGACTATGGCTTGTCTCAGAACTTGGACATTACTCGCCGGGATGCAGCACAGTTCATTGAACAATATTTTGCTGTCTTCCAAGGCGTACGCAAATATATGGACGATATCGTGAAGGATGCGCGCAGAGACGGCTACGTGACGACGCTGCTGCAGCGCCGCCGGTATTTGCCGGAGATTACACATTCGAACTTCAACCTTCGCTCCTTTGCGGAGCGTACCGCAATGAATACGCCGATTCAGGGTACGGCGGCAGACATCATTAAGCTTGCAATGGTGCAGATGGATGCCCGCTTGAAGAAAGAGGGCTTGAAGAGCCGCATGCTGCTTCAAGTACACGATGAGCTCGTCTTCGAGGTCCCGGAAGAGGAGCTCGAGACGATGCGCCGCCTGGTGCCGGAAGTTATGGCAGGGGCATTGAAACTGGACGTGCCGCTGAGTGCGGACGTCGATTATGGCCTTACTTGGTATGACGCCAAGTAAGGAAGCTGAACAAATTCAAAAGAGGTGAACATCCGTGCCTGAACTACCCGAAGTCGAGACGGTCAAGCGCACACTGAACAATCTGATCACCGGTAAAACGATCGAGCAGGTTCAGGTCAGACTGCCCCGCATTATACAGAAACCTGATGATATTCAGATGTTTGAAGTGCTGCTGCAAGGGCAGCAGATCGAAACGATTGAGCGCAGAGGCAAGTTTTTACGATTTGTTTTAACGGATTACGTCATGGTCTCTCATCTGCGGATGGAAGGCCGCTATGGCCTGTACAGCACGGAAGATCCGCTGGAGTCTCATACGCATGTGTTATTTCGGTTTACCGACGGCAGCGAGCTGCGGTACAAGGATGTAAGACAATTTGGCACTATGCATTTGTTCCCGAGAGGGGAAGAGCTTACACAGCCGCCGCTGCATAAACTTGGTTTGGAGCCGCTGGATGAGGCCTTCACATTGGAAGCTTTCCGGGACCGGATCGCCCACAAAAAGACGAAGATTAAGCCGCTGCTCCTGAATCAAGAATATATTGTCGGCATCGGTAATATTTATGTAGACGAGTCCCTTTTCCTTGCCGGTATCCATCCGGAACGCGAGGCATCGTCGCTCAGCAAGAAGGAGCTCATGCTGCTGCATGAGGCGATTATTCGTACGTTGAGCGATTCCGTTGAGGTGGGGGGATCTTCCATCAAATCGTATGTAAACGGCCAAGGTGAAATCGGCTTATTCCAGCATCAGCTGAACATTTATGGCAGACAGTCGCAAAGCTGCAAAACATGCGGCAGCGAAATCTACAAAACCGTGGTGGGCGGTCGCGGAACGCACATTTGTCCAACCTGTCAACCGTTAAAGCGAAAGAGAATCATAAAGAAGTCTGAGAAATAGGCACGTGAAGCGCGCCCTTCCCATATGATATGGAGTACTTAGCCCAGATGATGTGCTGCTATCCAGCTTATTGTCGTCAGTGGTAAAACTCTTAGGAGGGGTATTATGCTTCCGGTGCTTTCTTTGCTGGTTCTGGCTTTCGCAGTTTCATTGGACGGTTTCGGCGTTGGCGTCATGTACGGATTACGCAAAATTCGAATCCCATTTCTGTCTATTGGTATTATATCCCTTTGGTCTGGTATCATTATTTATAGCTCGATGCAAATTGGTGTCCTGATGTCTTCCTTTATGTCTCCCGAGTTTGCCAAACGGATCGGTGCACTCATCCTGATCGGGATTGGCATTTGGGCGCTTTACCAACAGAGACAACAGAAATCGCAGGATCTCCAAGAGACAGCCAAGTCATCTGACGACCAGATATCTCTGAGCAGTATTCCACCTTCCGGCAATGAGCCTGCCACACTCGATACGCTCCAAAGGACGAAGGAAATCCTGAATATTGAACTCAAGCGTTTTGGTTTGGTTATTCAAATTTTGCGTACACCATCCATCGCTGATGTGGATAAATCGGGTAATATTTCAGCTTCCGAGGCTACTTTGCTAGGGCTAGCCCTTTCATTGGACGCATTTGGAGCGGGGATTGGCGCTGCATTAATTGGTTTTGTTCCTTTGTTAACGGCATCCGTGATTTCTATTTCGAGCGGTTCGTTTATTGCACTAGGCTTGCGCATTGGCTTTCGTTATGCGGAAATGACGTGGATGAAGAAGTTATCTATTCTTCCGGGATGTGTACTTATTCTTATGGGTTTATTGAAAATGCTGTAGTAACAGGAATACATTTAGGAGAGATTTGCCTATGAATATCGGGTTAACAGGAGGAATCGCTTGCGGCAAAAGCACAGTTAGCGCCATGCTGGTTAGCCGCGGCGCTCTATTAGTAGATGCAGATCAAATCGCGCGCGATGTTGTCCAGCCCGGCAGCCCTGTTCTCGAACAGGTTGCTGCGCATTTTGGACAAGCGGTCATTCAGGAAGACGGCTCACTGCACCGTAAAAAGCTGGGTGAGATCGTTTTTGGAAATACGGATGCCCGTAAACAACTAGAACACATCTTGCATCCGCCTATTCGCAAGATGATCAGAGAACAGATGGAAGCGTATGAGAAGCAATTTCCTGACAAACTGGTTGTCGTCGATATTCCTTTATTGTTTGAATCGGATCTATCTTTTATGTTCGAAGAGGTTCTGGTTGTGTATGTGCCTCCTCACATTCAGGTGGAACGTTTAATGCGAAGAGACAACTTAACGGAAAGCGCGGCCAACAACCGAATCAACGCGCAAATGTCGATAGAAGAAAAACGCAAATTAGCGGATATCGTGATCGACAACAGCGGAACCTGGGAAGATACCTTATCTTCGGTCGAACGGTTTTGGCTAGGGAAGGGGCTTTCATGAAGTTTTTGCGCAAAAAACGAGTGTTTGCCCTTTTACTCGTTTGTTTCGTTCTAGTCCTCTTTATGAACAGCGATTTTATAGGAAGAAAGTTGTATCCCATTTATTTTGAGCAGGAAATCAAGCAAAGTGCGGCGAAGCACAATATAGACCCTTTTCTCATTGCGGCCATCATCAGGGTGGAGACGAACTATAAGCATCATTTGGAATCAAGAAAAGGTGCTCTGGGACTTATGCAGTTGATGCCAGACACGGCAGATTGGATTGTGGAGTCCACCAATTTAGGACCACACACCCAGGAAGATTTGTTAAAAGCGGATGTGAACATTAATCTCGGTTCTTGGTATTTAAGCTGGCTGAACAAGCATTACAATGGAAATTTAATTTATGCGATTGCAGCTTACAATGCCGGACAAGGGAATGTGAATAAATGGAAGCAAACGAACGTATGGGACGGTTCACAAGAACGCATTGACCAAATTCCATTCGGCGAAACGCGTCATTATGTTCAGCGAGTTATTTATTATTATGAGAAATACACCAAGCTTTACTCCGAACAATGGAAGAATGAGCAATGATGACTTTACATAACAAAGAAGCATTGGACTAGCTCCTTTGTGGGGGCTTAAAGAAAGTCCAATGCTTCCCGTTTGCAGATTCAGCGGCTACTTCATCTCAAGATTACTTGAATTGACCAGCCAAAGATTGTTCTGCGATTTGCACCAGGCGACGAGTAATGTGACCACCGATGGCACCAGTGTCACGAGTAGCCATGTTACCGTAGTATCCATCTTGTGGGATAGAGATACCAAGTTCTTGGGCTACTTCGTATTTCAACTGATCCAACGCTGCGTTAGCTTGAGGAACAACTAGTGTGTTGCTGTTTCCTGCGCTCATGTCTGTTCACCTCCTTGTCGGTTGGTACTAGTATTGTGCGCACTTCTTCCTTGTTCATGACATGTAACATATGGTAATCCATCAGATAGAAGAGAAAGGAGAGATAGCGAATGAAGTGTCCGTTCTGTGATTATTCCGGTACGAAAGTGCTTGACTCACGTTCAGCTAATGAAAACAAATCGATCCGCCGTCGCCGGGAATGTGAGAAATGCGCCCGAAGATTTACCACCTTTGAGATGGTGGAAGAAACTCCGCTTATTGTGATTAAAAAAGATGGCAGCAGGGAAGAATTTAGTCGTGAGAAAATTTTAAGAGGCTTAATACGCGCTTGTGAGAAACGTCCGGTGTCCATGGAGAGACTCGAGATGCTCGTATCCGAAGTTGAGATGCAGCTTCGCACGACGGCTCATGCGGAAGTAGACAGTTTAGGCATTGGCGAAATCGTCATGGAGCAATTGTACCCAGTCGATGAAGTGGCTTACATTCGCTTCGCCTCCGTTTACCGGCAATTCAAGGACATTAACATGTTCCTCAAAGAGTTAACGCAAATATTGGGAAAGCATGATCCCGGCCTACTCCGGGACAAATAAAGAAAGCCGGTTCTGATTCGTTCGCTTGAACGTCTTCAGATCGGCTTTTATTTGTTAGATAGAATGAATTAGAGTAGTGACTACTAAATTATTTGTTGTTGAAGTAGAAGACGAGGTAGCCGTAAAGGAGAGCGTCTCTAAGACGACTGTAACGCCAATCGTAAGGGCGTTGTTAATAGCCAGACTGGCCGTTGTTAGCGTCGTGAGACCTCCTGCGATGAGAGTGCCATTCACGAATACATTGTAGTATCCATTGCTGCCTGGAACGGTAAGACCATTAGCGGGCAAATTCGCGCCGGAGTCATCCTTGAAGCTGGTGGAGGGAATGGTGGTTACACCAGAGAGAATGTTGCCTATGACGACAGTGGCTGTGAAGCGTTTGACCAATGGCGTAATGGTCGTGGTGGTCGTTGTAGTAATGGTCCCCGAAACCGTACTGGTTGCAGTCAAATGCAAGGTAATCAAGCCTGAACTCATCGTCATTCTCCCTTTCTATCCTCAGTTCAAGGACTAATCTAGTAATCTAGTATAGTATATGTCGTTTATTTGGAAATTCTTGGATACTAGCATATTGAATGAGCATGTATAAAAAAATGTTTCAATCCACTAAACTTTAAACCTTAAATCTGACAAAAAATAAGAAAAAGACAGCGGGATTCCCGTTGTCTTTTTGCTATGTTTATTCTTAAAAAGCTATCATGACGCGATTTCCTTCGATTTTAAAAAAAATAATTCTATAGACACCAACCGACTGCATTTTTGTGGGCGTTCGTGCATAATTCTGTTATTGGGTACGTTTGTCCAGTTCACTCCTAAGAAATTGAATAAAACGAATTGATTCCTCGGGGGTAAGCAGGTTGTTATTAAACTTAAAGGAGAACATGTTCAAAATATCACTTTCCGGTAGATGCAGGTTAGCAATCAAGTTTTCCACATCCAAGCTCATGTTCCCATTCAACACAATCTTCTCCATCCTTATCAGCTCCTCCTAGTCATTTCTACATTAATCGGACGGAGGCGGTCTTGGCAGCTGGCTGACATTTTGGACATGTAAATCAAGCCAAATTAGTCCCTATAGCTTTGCGTCACCACTTTTCAGTGGTTTTGCCTTTGTCGTGCCGATTAATGCTTGTAAGAAAACTATATCACATTATTTCCAATTATTACATCTATTCGAAGGATGGTTGAAGCATATGTCCGTCAAATCCAATCAAATTCCAGGCTTTTCTTATGAATTAGATATTATGAAGGTAGCCAATTCGTTAGGAATTGATCAAGATCGATTATTGGCTTATGTGTATTCGAATATGGAGGCCAATAATCGGAGTGAGGATAGAGCCGCGCAGCCAATGATTAGGCTTGATGAGCATTCCTGATGACAAGAAAGAGCACTGCAGCCATAGCGGCGGCAGTGCTCTTGATCATGGATTACACCATGATTTTACAGATATCATTCGTGAACTCAACCGGATCTTGAAGCGGCAAGCCTTCGATGAGGAGAGCTTGGTTGTACAAGAGGGCTGTGTAAAGGTTCAGCTTCTCTTTGTCTTTTTCGAAAGCGTCCTTCAACGAGCCGAATACCTCATGGTTCATGTTGATTTCAAGCACTTTTTCGGCTTTCACATTCGGATTATTCGGCATCGCATTCAAGATTTTTTCCATCTCGATGGTCACGTCACCGTCTGTAGACAGGCAAACCGGATGCTTTTTGAGTCGTTTGGATGCCTTGACGTTCGTAACTTTACCGGACAATAA
Source organism: Paenibacillus anseongensis (assembly GCF_009757995.1). Taxonomy (NCBI): domain Bacteria; kingdom Bacillati; phylum Bacillota; class Bacilli; order Caryophanales; family Paenibacillaceae; genus Paenibacillus; species Paenibacillus anseongensis. The sequence goes on along the minus strand of NZ_WSEM01000020.1, from coordinate 222,196 downwards.
GCTGGTCATGTATTCGAAAAGCTCTTTGTTATCGTTTGTTTCCGCTTCGGTTTCGGATTTATCATCCGCTTCAATGCCGAGATCGCCGCTGGAAACCGATTTGAATTCTTTTTCCTTGTAAGTCATGATCATTTTGATTGCGAACTCGTCGATATCGTCGGTGAAATACAAGATTTCATAGCCTTTATCCGTAACAAGCTCCGTTTGTGGAAGCTTATCGATGCGCTCCATGGATTCCCCGGATGCATAGTAGATGAACTTCTGATCTTCCGGCATTCTCGCGATGTATTCGTCGAGTGTAACGAGCTTTTTCTCCTTGGAGGAGTGGAACATCAACAGGTCCTGCAGAACGTCTTTATGGGTGCCGTAGTCGCTGTAGACGCCGAATTTGAGCTGACGGCCAAACGCTTTGTAGAAGGTTTCGTATTTCTCTCTTTCATCCTTCAGCATGGATTGAAGTTGGCCTTTGATTTTGCTTTGAATGTTTTTGGCAATCAGCTTTAATTGACGATCATGCTGCAACATCTCTCTGGAAATGTTCAGAGACAAGCTTTCGGAATCGACCATCCCTTTCACGAAGCTGAAATAGTCAGGCAGCAGGTCCGCGCATTTGTTCATGATCAAAACGCCATTGGCATATAGCTCCAAACCTTTTTCATATTCCTTGGAATAGTAGTCGAAAGGCATGCTTTCCGGAACAAAAAGGATCGCTTGGTAGACAACAGCCCCGTCCGCGCTAACATGAATATGCTTAAGCGGCTTATCGAAGCCGTAATGCTTCTCATGATAGAACTTCTCATAATCCTCAGGCGTTAGTTCGCTTTTATTTTTTCTCCAGATAGGCACCATGCTGTTAAGCTGCTGCTCTTCTTGATAATCTTCGAATTCATTTTCCGTGCCTTCTTTGGGTCTTTTGCCGGCAACGTCCATTTTGATCGGATAACGAATGAAGTCGGAATATTTTTTGATGATCGCTTTCAGGCGGTACTCGTCCAAATATTCGTCGTAGTTGTCATCTTCGGTATTCGCTTTGATTTGCAGTACGATTTCTGTACCAACGGAATCTTTCTCGGCTGTTTCGATGGTATACCCATCAGCGCCAGTGGACTCCCATTTGTAAGCTGTGTCGCTGCCAAGCGCTTTACTTGTCACCGTAACAACATCCGCTACCATGAACGCGGAGTAGAAGCCTACGCCGAATTGGCCGATGATATTGTGGCCGTCTTTGGCTTCGTTTTCTTTTTTGAACGCAAGAGAACCGCTTTTCGCAATGATCCCTAAATTGTTCTCCAAATCTTCTTTCGTCATCCCGATACCGGTATCGCGGATTGTTAATGTTCTGTTCGTTTTGTCTGCAATGACTTTAATAAAGTAACTGTCTTTGTCAAATACCAATGAGTCGTCTGTGAGTGCTTTGTAGTAAATTTTATCAATGGCATCGCTGGAATTGGAGATAAGCTCTCTCAAGAAGATTTCTCTTTGCGTGTAAATGGAGTTAATCATCATTTCTAATAGTCTTTTGGACTCAGCCTGAAACTGTTTCTTTTCCACGGATAAATCTCCTTTCGATATGTAACAATAGTTCAATATTAGCACTCTCTCTACTTGAGTGCTACACATTATTTTTATATCATTCCGTTAATTCAATGTCAATTGCTATTCCCAGTTAAATTCCTGTGAAAATGATAAAAACGCCGTCCCTCTCTACCACTCAGAAGTGTTAGTGAGAAACGGCGTTTGTTTATTTCATAGAAGCCGCTGTACCGGATTTCAGGGCGACACTCGATTTCCGGTGATGCAGGCCGTAATACAACAGTGACGAACATGCAACAACGATGCCTGCCACGAAGTACATCGTATGATAGTCGGTTTTGGATGCGACGAGGCCAAGCACGTACGAGCCGATCCCATAGCCGGTATCGAAGAGCAAGAAATACGTGCCGGTGGCAAGTCCTCTGCGGTGAGCTGGCGCCGCTTGAATCGCGATGGTCTGGAAGCTCGGAAGCATGGCGCCGAAGCCAAGTCCCAGCAGTCCGCCGGCCACTAAAAAGGGCACGGCGGAAGATGTCAGGCTGAGGCCAATCATCCCCAGCGTGAACAAAACAACGCCTGGGTAAACCAAGCCGTTAGGTCCTGAACGGTCGAACCATTTGCCGGTAAACGGTCTGGAAATGACAATCATCAAAGCGAAAACCATGAAGAAGTAGCTGGCGTATTTCTCCAATCCGTTCGCTTTGGCATAAACGGACAGAAACGTTGTGATGGCACCATAGGAGAAAGCGAGCACGCTGCCTGTCAGGGAAATCGGGATCGCCCGCGGCTCGATGAATTTTCTCCAGCCCTTTTCCGGTTTCACGGATGCCTGCACAACGCGCTGGGGAATGCGGAGGGATAACCCGAATAGAAGGGATAGAACAGCGAACACGATACAGACGCCAAATAGGAGAGCATTATTGTTAGATTGCATAATGGTTAAACCGAGAAACGGTCCGACAACCATGGCCAAGCTCATGAACAGGCTGAAATAGCCGATGCCTTCGCCCTTGCGGCGATCCGGCACAAGATCAATGGCTACAGCGCCCGCGGCTGTTGTAGCCATCCCAAAGCCGATGCCATGCAGGAACCGTACGCCTAGCAAGACACCGTACTGATGGATAAACGGATACATCGCGGTGCAAATCATAAACAGGGCAAGGGCGAAGGAGATGATCTTCTTCCGATTCCATTCATCCATCCACTTGCCGGTTAACGGACGTAAAATAACGGTTGAGATAATAAAGATTGTCATCACCAGGCCAATTTGCTGCTGCCCGGCATGCAACGTATCGGTGACAAAGATTGGCAAAGTTACGGCTAGAATATAAAACGTCATGAATAAAAAAAAGCTGCTGAGACATACAGCAACAAAATCGCGATTCCACAATTTCTGATCGGTCTCGGTACTCACTGTGATTCCTCCACTTCCTTAATGCGTGCATTGGCTTCTTGGGTGATTTGTATGAGCAGCGACTTGAGCAGGGAAGCCTGTTCCTCCGTAAAGCCGCTAAGCAGTGAAGCGATGACCTTCTGCTCAATCGGGGTGAGAATGTCATTCATCGCTCTGCCCTGATCCGTAATGAACGTCAGAAAGGAACGGCGATCAGCTTCATTAGCGCGGCGTTCAATCATTCCTTTGCGCTCCAATTGGTCGAGGATTCGTGTAATATTCGTTTGATCCTTCTCCGCTCGAATAGCGAGCAGTTTCTGGGTAATCCCGTCCTCGCACGCCAGACGATGAAGCACGACCCACTGTTCCGTCGTCATATCGTAGGGCTGAAATTGAGAGCCCAAAAGCTGTGTCATGCGGCGCCCGGCATGATTCAGAATAAACCCCAGGGAATGATCCATCTGCATAACACAAACCTCCTCTCGAAAATTAGTTGCTATAGCAATTATATTCTTAGCATATATATTCGTCAATCATTTTGAGATGCTTTGTATAAGATAAGGGAGATCGGACATACTAATTTTCGACGGTGATTCAGAGAGGTGTTGTGTCGCATACAATGTAGACGAAATACCAGGGAAGTTGTTGTTGAATCTACCGTAAAGCGAGGAGATGTGCCGCAGGCCATTAATGTAGCTAAAAACTGCAGGAATGTGATGAGGTAGTTACCGAGCGAAGTAGGTTTCAAGGCAAAAGTACCATCAATTTGTCACCGTCGAAAAGGACTCCGCGAGGAGTCCTTTTTCTTGCGTGATGAGTTAGAAACGATTCAAATCACTGCTCTCAATGATTGGCTTGGGATAACCGTTAATAGCGGCTTCAATCATGGCGCGGCCAACCTTTTCCGAGGTCGTCACCGAATTCGGGAACCATTTTTCCAGCAGCGGGTAAAAAGGTTTCATGATCGTATATACGGCTTGATATAGCTTCGTTTTGGATCTAACGCCATGCAGGGGCAGAATGCCTCCAGGTCTGAACATATACGCCGCTTTAAAAGGCAGCTTGAGCAGGTCATTTTCTGTTTTGCCTTTGATCCGGGCCCACATGCTGCGCCCTCGCTCAGAGCTATCCGTGCCGGCTCCGGTCACATAGGTGAACGTCATGGCGGGGTTCAATCTCACTAACGTTTTTGCCACACTCATCGTTAAATCATACGTTATCGCTGTATATTTCTCCTCGCTCATAGCCGCAGAAGAGACGCCCAGGCAGAAGAAGCAAGCATCAAATCCGGAAAGTTCCCCCTCCAAGGCTGATAAATCCAGTAAATTCGCATGCACGAGCTCGCTGAGTTTCGGGTGCTGCTGGCCAGTAGCATTTCGCCCGATTGTTACTACTCTCTTGATCCGAGGATCCAGGAGACATTCACGCAGCACAGATTGCCCTACCATGCCGGTTGCTCCGAATAGAAGAACGTTCAATAAGTTCACACCTTTCTCTTTATATCCATTGTTTCCGCTAAAAAGGGTTCATAACCGATGCAGCTTGCGGTAATGCGAAGGGGTAATACGCATGCGCTTTTTAAACACACGGCTCAAGTAGAATTCATTCTCGAACCCGCATAGCCCCGCAATTTGCTGCAACGTCAAGTCGCTATCGAGTAAAAGTTTCTGTACCTTCTGCAATCGCAAAGAAGTGAGGTAATCCAGCGGCGCCATGCCGGTCGTTTTTTTGAATCTCCGCGTGAACTGCACCTGTGTTAGCCCCAGCTCCATGGCGAGCCGTTTCAAATTGAACGAGGATGCTGCATGCTCCAGCATGTAGGCAATGGCTTTCTGCACAAGGATGTCCTCACCTGATGGTTCACGTGAATCTGACAGCCATTCTTCCACAACCTGCATCCAAATATCCGTCACATAGTGATGACGCAAAGCAGTGGAGGTATCTGTATGAACCTCCGTCCACTTTCGCAAATACGTATAAGTAGATGTCAGCCGATGCAGATCCTGGACTGTTACTTTGCCGGCAGGGATGTTGTCCTCCGTAACCAAGGCTCCGTTCTCTTCAAGGACCCATCGCAGCAAAAAAACGTGAAAAGACGAGGGATGGACCATTTCTCTCTGAAAAGCAACACCAGGCGGACAAAACACGAGATCACCGAAAGAAGCTGTGCCTTCGTGCGGACCGATGCGATAAGTGAAACTGCCATCTTCCACGCCAAATACCACCCAGAAGTCGTTGATGTCCACATGAACTTGAAAGGCGGCTTTCTCCTTCCAGTAAACATGGCTGATCACTTCCGGTTTCGTGCTTGTTATCTCGCGTATGCGCACGATTTGTCCCTCGCTTCTGCCAATTTGTCCCACATGATTAGCATATACGAAACCTTAGAAGCAAGATAGACAGGGATGAAATTTTGTATATGTTTTTGTTGTTTGCGTGCATGGAGTAAAGCGTTTACTATGCATTAAAATGAGGATATAAGCGAGCGTTGAGGGGGAAAAGTGAATGAAAGAGGAACTCGTAAAAACGGATATCTCCGTCATTGGCGGCGGGTTATCCGGTGTGTGTGCTGCCATTGCTGCGGCAAGGCTTGGGCAAACGGTTACGCTCGTCCAGAATCGGCCTGTATTAGGCGGAAATTCCTCCAGCGAGGTGCGTGTTTGGGTCTGTGGCGCGACTGGGCATGGAGTCAACCGCTATGCGCGGGAAACAGGCATTATGGGGGAGCTGTTCGTCGAAAACCAATTTCAGAATATGGACGGCAATCCGTATTTATGGGATTTGACGGTGCTCGAAGCGGTGCGCGCCGAGAATCGTATTCAGCTTTTTCTCAACACGGACGTTCATGAGGTGGAAGCTGATGGTGATGAGGATCATCGGAAGATCCGCAGTGTTACGGGCTGGATGATGGGTTCTGAGCGAAAAATTCGTTTCGAAAGCGAAGTGTTTCTGGATTGCACAGGGGATGGGCTCATCGGGTTTCTGGCTGGTGCGAAGTATCGGATTGGACGGGAAGCGAGAGCGGAGCATGGCGAGGATTGGGCGCCGGAGGTGGCGGACGGGATTACGCTGGGCAGTACGATTTTATTTTACACGAAAGATGCAGGCCATCCTGTTAAATTCCATCCTCCGACTTTTGCCAAAGATATTACGAAAACATCGATACCGATCAAAAGAGTTATACGCAGCGGAGATTCGGGCTGTCATTATTGGTGGATTGAGTGGGGCGGCGAGCTGGACACTGTGCATGAAAATGAAAAGATTCGTGATGAGCTATGGTCGGTTATCTACGGAATTTGGGACTATATTAAGAACTCCGGCAACTTTGAAGCGCAGCAGATGACGCTCGAATGGGTGGGGGCTTTACCTGGAAAAAGGGAGTACCGGCGATTTGTCGGCGATTATGTGCTGACTCAAAACGACATTATGGCGCAGACGCCTTTTGAGGACCGCATCGCCTTCGGCGGGTGGTCGATTGATTTGCATCCCCCGCAGGGCATGTACGCTGCGGAAAGTGGATCTAAGCACTTGCATGCCGATGGCGTCTACCATATTCCGTTTCGTTCGCTGTACTCGGTGAATGTCAGCAACCTGTTGATGGCGGGACGCAATATCAGCGCTTCGCATGTTGCGTTCGGGACGACGCGAGTCATGGCCACGTGCGCCGTCCTTGGAGAGGCGGCAGGGACGGGGGCAGCCCTGTGCGTGCAAAAGCAGGTGATGCCGCGCGAGCTGCATCAGAAGCATCTGAAGGAGCTGCAGATGGCGTTGCTGCGTCAGGATGCTTCGATCATCGGCCTGCGCAGCGAAGATGAAGCGGATCTGGCCCGCCGTGCCCAGGTAACGGCGTCGAGTACGTTACGCCAGGTGGGCGTGGAGCGGGCTGTGGAGCCCAGGCGCTTGGACACGGACGTGGCTGTGCTATTCCCAGTGGCTCCGGCGCTGCGGGGCTTTGAGCTTCTGGCGGATGTCTCGGAGGCTACGACGATGACTGTAGAGCTGTGGGATACGGGACGCGCTGAGAACTACGTGCCGAAGAGCTTGATTGCGGCGGCATCAGCACGTGTTGCGGCCGGTGAGCGGCAGTGGGTGGCTTTTGAGCTGAGTTGGCAGCCGGAGGTGGAGCAGAACGCGTTCGTCATTGTCAAGGCGAACGAGCACGTTACTGTTTACCATGCGGATGAGCCGGTAACAGGGACGATCGCATTCGTAAAGGGTGCGAAGCCGATTGTTGATCCGAAGCTGGAGGATCATCAGCCGGAGCAGCCGGTTGTGCTGTGGAGCATGAAGGGCGGCTTGGATCGTAAGCCGATCTGTTTCCGAGCACCGGAAGCGACAACCGCTTTCTCGGCGGAGCGTGTGACGGATGGCTACCTGCGTCCTTACGGCGGGCCGCATCTGTGGATGTCGGAGAGGATGGCAGCAGGCAGGGAAGAGTGGCTTGAGCTGACATGGGAGGCGCCGAAGGAGATTAAGCGGGTGCAGGTGACTTTCAATGACAATGTGAATCAGGATTTGATTAATTTGCATGCGTTCAGGACGTCCTGTGACGTCATGCCGGAATTGGTGAAAGACTACCGGATTGAGGCTTATGTGGACGGGGCGTGGGTTGTTCTGCTGCGTGAGACGAACAATCGGAGGCGGACGCGGAGACATGAGTTGGCAAGCAACGTTTCTGCTGTACGATTGCGGCTGATCGTCGAGTCGACGAACGGGAGTCCGAGTGCGGAAGTGGTGGAAGTTCGGGTGTATGGATAAATAGAGCGGATTCGCCTGATAGCACGTTTGAATTGGCACCTTCGTTGGACGTATTCCTATGAAAGTATGGTTTCGGCTGCTGAAACGGCAATCTCATTGGATGAAATCCAAGACAGAGATAGAATTGAAGGCAGTAATGGGGGCTTTACGCGGAGTACGTTGGATTTCGTCCAACGAAAGGTGTGTTTGGCCTGCTAATAAAGCCAGTTCATTGGAAATCATCCAACGAGGACAAAAGCCCCCCTTGTTTGGCCAAACCCATCCAACTTCTGGATAGCATGGCCAAGGGGGAGCCCTTCAGGCAGTTGCCCTTCAGGCAGTTGCCTTCCGGCAGTTGCCCTTCAGGCAGTTGCCCTTCAGGCAGTTGTCCTTCCGGCAGTTGCCCTTCCGGCAGTTGCCCTTCAGGCAGTTGCCCTTTAGGCAGTTGCCCTTCAGGCAGTTGCCCTTCAGGCAGTTGCCCTTCAGACAGTTGTCCTTCTGGCAGTTGCCTTCCGGCAGTTGTCCTTCCGGCAGTTGCCTTCCGGCAGTTCTCTTCCGGTCAGTACCTTCCCGCCCGGTGCCTTCCAGCTCGTCGCCTCACCGAAAAGCTGCCTGCTAACCCTTCAACCCTGAGCTGGCGAAGCCCTCAACGAACCATTTCTGACAGACGATGACGACGATGAGAAGCGGCAGCAGAGCGGATACCGAAGCAGCCATGGTAAGGACATAATTGGTCCCGAACTCTTCGACGTAGCTGGTTAACCCCAGTGGAATCGTAAAGAGATGTTTGTCTCTGAGGTAAATAAGCGGACCTTCGTATTCATTCCAGTGTGAAGTGAAGGAGAGGATGAGCAGAGTGACGATGGCAGGTTTGATCAGCGGCAATGAAATTTGCCAGAAGGTGCGCCAATATCCGGCTCCGTCTACACGTGCTGCCTCGAGCAGTTCATTGGGAAGCGTGCTGAAGAACTGTCTCATCAAAAATGTGCCAAATACCGTAAACAAACCTGGCAAAATAAGCGAATAATGCGTGTTGATCAGCTTCATCGAATCGAACAGGATAAAGCGCGGAAGGAGTAGCACTTGGCTTGGAATCATCATCGTTGATAGATAGAGCAGGAACAGAAAGTTGCGGCCTTTGAAGCGGATTTTGGCGAAGGCATAGCCAGCCATTGCACTCGTGAGTAAGTTGCCTGCAACTGTAATCCCAGTAATTTTAATGGAGTTCAAATAGAACAGATAAAAAGGGTTAGGCCCCGTCCACACTTGCTTGTAATTTTCAAAATGCCAGGTCTTTGGAATCCAATCAATCGGATACTTGAAAACTTCGCCATTGATTTTAAAAGAGGTAGAGATCATCCAGATATAGGGCAGTATCATGATTAGCGCGAAGGCTGCCAATACGACGGTAATGATGGCTTTGATAACCCAGGGCAGCTGCTTGTTTTTAGCACGCGTTTTTTGTTGGGTGGATTGCACCGGATAGGTAGTTTCCATTTCCATGATGGTTCTCCTTTCTTCCTAGAAGTGATCCTGCCAACGCTTTTGGCTTTGCCACTGGATGAGCGTAATGATGAAGATAATGGTGAACAGGACCCACGAGACCGCAGCCGCATAACCCATTTTATAGAAACGGAAAGCCAGCAGATAAATGTGATAGGACAGCACCATCGTTGAGTCGATCGGACCTCCTTGCGTCATAACAGCGACAGGACCGAATACCTGGAAAGACCAAATGATGAGCGTAATGGCAATAAGAAATGTGGTTGGTGTTAGCATGGGAACGGTGATTTGGAAAAACTGCCGCATCATGGAGGCGCCGTCAATCTCAGCTGCTTCGTACAAATCTTTAGAAATGCCTTGCAGGCCTGCCAAGTAAATGACCATGGCATAACCGATTGTGACCCATACGGACATGATAATAATGGCAAAAAGCGCGGATTTGGGACTGGATAGCCAGCCTGGCGGATGTTCGATGCCGATCGATAACAGGAACTGGTTGATGGGTCCGTTCGTTGCACGGTACATGATGCTCCAAATGACGGAGACCGCAACCAGGGAAGAGACGTAAGGTAGAAAAATCAGCAGCCGCAACGTATTTTTGAAAAATACATATTTGTTTAGAATCACGGCCATGAACAAGCCGATTACGATGGAGGCCGGTACGCTGACTAAGGTAAACACGGTATTATTTTGCAGCGATTTAAGAAATTTCGGATCACTTGGAAGCGCTTTGAAATTATCGAAGCCCACCCATGTGATGCCGGCGAAGCCTTTGAGGTACTCCCAATCCACGAAGACCAGATACAGACTGAATAGAATGGGCAATAAAATAAACGCGAGATACCCGGTAAGATTGGGTAAAATGAACAGGTAACCGGCGAGATTTTCCCTGAATTTCGCGGTTTGCCAGAATGGTCTCATGGGCGAGTCATCCTTTCGTTTCATGGGTTAGGCTTACTTTATGAAAAAGCTGTCCCTAGGTCATTGGATGACGTTTGGGGACAGCTTCGATGGCAGCACGAGCTTATTTTTTGGCGCCTTTGATCGTTGCATCGGAGCGGGTTTTCATCGTTTCGAGCGTTTTATCAATCGGTTGGACGCCGAGTAAATATTTCTCCATTTCGTCCTTGTAGATGGCTTTCAGTTCTGTAGGGACAGGTACATTGTAAGCTGTTGGGAATGTGTAGCTTCCAGCGAGCAATGCTTTCAAGGAATCTTCATCGATTAAATCTTTGGCGTCACCGATCAGAATAGAAGCGATTTTGCCGGCATCGGCTTTTTTATTCGTCGGGATACGACCACCGGGAACCATCGACATGTTGCCTTCTTGCAGGTACCAGGAAATGAATTTCATGGCGGCTTCTTTGTTTTTACTGTTTTTGTTAATGGACATATAGTCGCCCATACCGCCTCCAGGGTTCACGTTGCCGCCGGCTGTGAATTGCGGATACGGAGCGAAAGCTACTTTGAAATCGTGAGGGAAGCTTTTCGTATCTTTGATATAACGGATGATATAGATTTGAGAAGGCGTCATAGCCGCTTTACCCGTCAGCAGCTCGTTCTGCACCGTAATTTTACCGGCGACGGCTTCGGAATATTTCATCATGATGCCTTTGCTTTCCAAGCTTTGCTGCAGCTCCAAACCTTTCTTAAGAGCGGGGCTGTTGAAGTTGGACGTACCGTCGTCCGCGATGAAGGAGTCTTTGGCTTTGCCGGTTTGCAGGACAATTTCCCCGAAGGTGGACAAGGCGGGATCAAGCATTGTGCCTTTACGCTCGCCTTTGTTGAGCTTCGCTGCAAGGGCGCTGAAGTCATCCCAGGTCCAGGCGGTTGGCAGCTTCTCGCCGGCTTCGTCTAGTGCCTTTTTATTGAAAAGGACGGCACCGACGTTCTTGTTGGCAGGCAGATAATAATATTTGCCGTCGGCAAATTTCTTGATGTTGGCGCTGCCGATAATCCCTTCCACGTCAAAGCCCGCTTTGGCAATCAGATCATCGAGAGGTTCTGCCATGCCGGCGGCTTGGCGCTTCGTCATTTTATCATCGCCGTAGTTCATATAGATGTCCGGTGCGTCGGTATTGGAGAGCAGAGCAGTCTCAAGCTTCAAGTTACCGGGATCGTCATTCACATAACGAATATATTCAACCTTAATGTTCGGGTTAGCTTTATTCCAATTGTCGACGGCTTCTTGCGGACCGCTTTCGGGCGGGACGCCTCCCCAGAACTTCAGTGAAACCGGCTTCTGGGCTTCCGGCGTCGGAGCTGCGGCAGCTGTTGTTGCTGCTGCTGGTGCTACAGTGGCGGAAGCTGTGGGTGCAACATCGGTTTTAGCGCAACCAGCCACGAAAACGCTTACAGACAGGGCGAGCGATGCACTTACTCCAAAAAGTTTCTTCATGTGTTCATCCCCTTTTCTTTTGGTAATTCAATCGTATTGGAATCCTCCAGAAAAAGACACGCACGATTCTTTTCAAGTTAAGCATTATTCTATGATGTTCGCCCGCCGAAATACAATTTGCGGAATTCGGTAGGATACATACCTTCGAGTTGTTTAAAGCTGCGGCTGAAATGATTCGGGTCGGCGTAGCCGATTTTCTCCGAGATTTCGAATATTTTGTAATCGGGATTTTTGAGCAGCTCTCTAGCCGTTTTCATCCGAACGTTGGTGATGTAATCCGTGATCGTTTTGCCGGTCTCCTTTTTAAATAAATTGCTCAAGTAATTTTCGGTGTAACCGACTTTGCACGCCAAATCCGCTACTTTCATCGGCAAATTATACTGATCCGTAATGATGCGCATGACGGTTTGAATCTCGGGACGCAGCTTTTCTTTGCCATGCTGCCTCTTGTAATCCATAAAGACAGGAATCCAGCCGACGAACCAATCCGCCAATTCCTGAAGCGTTTCCGCGTTCCGGATCACATGATACGGGTATTGATTCTCGTGAAGTGTCACGGAATAAATATCGTTGCCATCCGCTTTAAGACTGCGTGAAAACATATGCAGCAGACTGAGCCACGTCTCGCGCAGCATAAGCGGCGGTACGTCTTTTTTACCTAGCAGCTCTTGCGTCCAGTCCTTCAGTTGCTGCCTAAGTCCAGAGGCATCCTGTTCGTCAATTCGTTTGCGTAAGTCCTCTTCGTCCCAAGGTTCAGATTGTCGGTGCGCAGCAGGGGGAATCTGGTGGTAGGCAACGATGCACGAGCGTCCGAAATAAAACCGATAGTTAAGCGAATAATCCGCCTTCTCATAGGCTTGCTGAAGCAGATATGGATCCTCTAGTGGCGGTGAAACTCCGCAGGAGATGGAAATTTTCAGGAAAGTATGCACCGCGTTTTGCATTTCCTGCAGGACTGCAGGGTTCAATTGGCCGATGAGCACGCAAAATTTGCCGCCGCCGATCTCGAGCAATTCTCCATTGCCATATTTTTTTAAAATCTCGCTGAGCACATTCTTGACCGTATAGGTCAGAAGCCGATCGCTTTGAAATCGGTTGTTATGCGTTAGTTCCTCATAAGATTCGATCTGAATCGCAATCGCGGACAGAGGAGCAGGGAAAGGCTCCAGTTGAAATTCAATGAATTCCTGTTCGATTTCCCTGCGGGAGGAATGACCCAGCACGAGCTCACGCAGCCGCTTCTCCTTTACTTCGCTGCTGTATTGATTCACTTTTTGCTCCAGCTTTGTGTAGGCGGTTTGGCCTTGCTTCTCAATCTGAAGCTGTTCCTTAATAGCACGAAGCTTTTGCATAAGCTCGGAAGGTTGAATTTCCAGTTTCGTTATGTATTCTGTAGCCCCAAGACGCAGGGCCTTTTGTACATAAGCAAAATCGCTATGATTTGATAGAATGAGGCATTTCATGGCTGGCCAGCGTTCTCGGATGATTTGGAGCAGCTCCAGTCCGTCCATGTCCGGCATGCGGATATCCGTAAGCACGATTTCGCAAGGATGATTTTCCAGAATCGCCAAAGCTTCCAGGCCGCTCGCTGCTTCGCCGATCACTTGGAATTCCTCGTTATTCATAGGAATAATCGTTTTTAACCCAATACGTACCAAAATCTCATCATCTACGATCAGAATGCGCATCATGAGGCTCCCTCCTGTTAAGTGGCAGTATCAATGTCAATCGAACACCTTCGTTCGGAGAGCTGGCGATGTGTATGCCGTATTGTGCGCCGAAATGCAGCTTGATTCGTTCATTCACATTCCGAATGCCGATGCCGCTGAACTTGACGTGGGGTTGATGAAGTTCCTTCTCCACTTGTTGGATTTTCTCCAAGCTCATGCCCACACCATTATCTTGCAGAAGGATGTGCAGCTTGCCGGCGACTTCCATCGCTTGGAGCTCGATGATTAGCGGAAAGTGGTTGCCGTGTATAATGCTATTCTCAATAGCCGGCTGAAGCGTAAATTTCAACATTTCACAGTCGAGCAGCGATTCCGGAATATCAAAAGAGAATTTGATTTGGTCATGATAACGAATTTCCTGCAAGGAGAGGTAGACCTGAATGTAGTCCAGCTCTTCACGGAGCGTCACGAATTCCTGTTCGTTGCGCATAGTGAAGCCCAGCAGCTTGCCCAGCTTCGTAATCATTTCGCTGACGTGTTCTGCGCCCGAGAGAATCGCCATCCACTTAATGGAATTGAGCGTATTCAGCAGAAAGTGAGGATTGATTTGCGCTTGAAGCGCTTGAAACTGCGCCTTCTGCTTGCGCTGCTCCTCATCGTATAAATTTTCGATTAAATGCTGCAGATGGCTGACCATTTTGTTGAAATTACTGCCCAAGACGGCGATTTCATCTTCGCCTTTTATCGTGACCATCGTATTAAATTCGCCTTTTCCGACCTTGTTCATCGACTTCGCGAGCTGCTTGAAAGGACTTGTCACGCGAAGCATTAGTATGATGAAAGCGATCGCAAATAAGAAAAACCAAGCGATGATCCAACTGATGGACTTATCTTTCTCACGGCTTAGCTGTGTGGCAAAATCCTTTTGATTCATCAGTTGGACCAGCCGCCAGCCAAGCTGGGGGACATAGGCGTCATTTACGAGGTAATCCTGGCCGTCCAACGTTATTTTTTGAATGCCGCTTGCGTTTTTGTGCATGTCTTGAAGTGACTCTGAGGCTTTAAAATGACTCGACGAACTGTCGCCGAGCAAAAGCTTCTGGTCCTGATCTAACAGAAATGAGATGACGCCGGATTCCTGCTGCTGGCGCAGCTCCTGCGCGTTATAGAAAAATATCGGGATCGGAACCCCGATCATGAAAATTCCGTAATTGCTCGTATATTCGCCATTAACTTGTCTGGTCATGACAACGAGGTCTTGGCTGCTGGCCGCTGTGCGCAGCGTGTAGGGCACTGACCAGTAGGGAGAGCCGCCAAGCTGCAGGGTGGGTTGATACCAGCTTTCCTTGCGATAGGAGGCAATATCCGTCTTGGTGACCGCTGACCAGGTGGTGTGTGTAAAGCCGCGGTTGTCATAGAGGCCCAAGTAAGCATCGCTGTCGAGCAGCAGATCTTTCACGTTGGACAGTTTTTTTTGCAAGCTGGTCAGTTTAATGAAAGAGCTGTAATTATCGGACCAATCAGCAGGCTCTCGAAGGAATTTTTCAGTTTCCGGATCGTTGATAATAAGGCTGGAGGCTTTAATAATACGAACGGCCAAATCGTTCATCCTATCTGCTTTTTGGGCAACCGCGGCTTGGTTAGATTGATTGAGCTGCATCTGGACAATAAGCTCAGAGGAATTGTAGAAACGGTAAAGAATGATGACGACGGGTAAAATGATGAGAACAAATAAGGAAATAAGTATTTTCCCGCGCAGTGTTTTGAAGGGACTTCGCAATAGATTCATGGCCGTCACCATTCCTGTATTTTCCTAGTAGGGAGAACTATCTCTATCATACAACGGATGATTCCGATCATGCCACAGAACTTGAAAGCGTTTCAAAAGATCAAAGAATTTGCCGTAAACGAAAAAGAATTGTGCTAGTTCGGGTAGATGGATGTTAAATTAAAAAAATCCCTCGAGGTATAACCTCAAGGGAAGGAATTTTGCAGCTGAACTTTTTCGTGCCGCGGTGAAAAGTGAACCCAAGTTTACAAATTCACCTTGGATTGCACGATATTTTTAAGTACGTCACAGGAAAGATCCGATTTAAAATCTTGTATGGTATACAAAGCTTGCTGCTCATCAATTCCTAGCACGCTTGTGAAGTAATAAAGCATATGATCATAGATTGAACCATAATCTTTAAGCTCACTGGGGTTATCAGACGAATAGTGTTGATGCTGCTTGATGAGCTTCTCGGTGACTGCTTTCAAAGTGAGTACCTCCAACGGATGATACAATCAATCTACCATATTTATTGAAGGGAGAACAGGGATATTTTTAAGTTTTTATTGTTTTTCTTTATGGTTAATTCAGGATTCCATTCGTTTTATCCCAGCGTAATGACAACATTGCCTTTTTTATGCCCGGTATCCACGTATCGGTGCGCCTCGGCTATTTGTTCCAAGGAATAGCGCCTGTCTATGACGGATTTAATGTTCTCAGCTTCGGCAAGCTCTTTGAGAAAGGTGAGGTTTTCTTTCTTTTGCTTGAGCCCTGTTGCTGCAAAGTATGCTCTTTTCCCGCCAAACGTTGATGTCCACGCCATCTGAAGCAAAATAGCGAGTGAAGGGACCGCTGAAAGGTAGATGCCATTTTGCTTAAGCGAGCTTTTGCAGCGTGCAAATGAACTTTTTCCCACAGCATCAAAAATAATATCGTAGGTATGGCCGGTTTTAGAAAAGTCCATTTTGGTATAATCAATGACGTGGTCGGCACCTAGCGATTTGACCAAACTCATATTCACTTGACTGCACACTCCAGTAACTTCCGCCCCGAAGTACTTGGCAAGCTGTACCCCATAAGCACCAACCGCTCCAGAAGCGCCATTGATAAGGATTTGTTGTCCGCGCTGAATTTTGCCAATGTCTCTAAGGAAGGACAAGGCCGTTAAGGCTCCATCACAGACAGCAACGGCGTCGGCATAGGTCATGTTTGCCGGTTTAGTGGCTACCACGCCGGTTTCCGGCAGGCATTTGTATTCAGCATGTGCGCCGAAACCAGTGCCGGCCGTTCCAAATATCTGGTCCCCTTTTTTAAAAAGAGTTACCCCACCGCCCACTTCCTCAATTTCCCCGGCCAGCTCAAATCCCGGTATGCAGTTGGGTTTCGTCAGACCGCTGAACAGCCTTGTCATGAAAGGGTCGGCTTTTCGAAAAGCGCAGTCTGCTGGCGTGACGACGGTCGCATGGATTTTGATCAATATTTCATGGTCCTTTGGAATAGGTTTATCAACCTCTTTAAGCTGAAGGACATCGGGTGATCCATATTTTGTAGTTATGATTGCTTTCATAAGCACTCCCTCCGAGATCTCGCGGATTCGGCCGCACCCGTATAAGCCGGATGTGCCGCTTGCTTCATCTACAAACAATATAGCTACATGCAGGTATCCCTGTGTAGATACTAAAGTATTGTTTTATCGGAAAAGACCTAGCTCGCGGGCGCGGGCAATCGCTTCGGTACGCCTTTTGACTTGGAGCTTGTCAAAGATGCGTTGATTGTGCCCTTTTACCGTGCTCAAAGCGACGAAAAGCCGCTCACTAATCTCACGGTTGGAGAGTCCCATGGCAATAAGTTCAAGCACCTTTAACTCGCGTACGCTTAATGGTTCAATTAAGTTCTGTATAAGCGGAGGAGCAGGATGCAAACAAGAGTTGTCAGCGTGAAAATGTTCCACAATTTCGGCTGATGCTAGTAATTTAATCAGGTAGTCCTTCTTGATTCCATGCGGATCTGCTTCGGGAACCAGCTCTGCGATTGGAATCCCTTCGTCAACAAAAAGCCGAATGTAACCGCCAGGCTCTGCCAGCTTTAGTCCTTCAACAAGCAGTTTAGCAGCTTTTGGCTTGTCCCCGTTAGCATAGAGCACAGCCACTTGCAGCGCCATTCCTTTAAGCTGTTCATCTATTGATCTGCTTTTAATGGCGTGCTGTCGTAGCGGCTCCAACAAGGCCAGTGCGGCTGGCGCATCGCCTAGGGCTAAATGTACGCGAGCCTGGCTGAAGGGGAGCTTCTGAGAATGGGCCAGCCTAGCAGCTCCCGTCAGATCGCCCTGATGGAGCAGTAAAAGCACTTGCATAGCAGCTACATCGGGTTCCCGCGATACCAAGTTTATCTTACGGATGTGCTGATCTGCTTTGGCTAAACAAGCGGCGGCACCGGCGACATCCCCCTGGGCAAGCCTGAGCCGCGTGAAAAACAGTTCACAGAGAGCGTAGGTGTCTACGCTTTCTACCTGCTTCGCTAATTGGAGGCTTTGTTGTCCGTGCCGTTCAGCGGCATCCGACTCGTTCCATTCGTAGTGTATACGAGCGAGTCCCAGATGTGCTTCGCAAGCCGCCGGGAGAGGAGGGACGCCTGCTAACTCGATCGCGCGCTCGTAAGACTCCACAGCCAGATGAAGCTGGCTGTCTGCTTCTTGTATGCTGCCAAGGCCCGTTGTTGCAGCAATCGTAATCATGACGGATGAAGTCGATTGTCCGAATGAGTTGACTTCTCTATACGCCCGGCTTGCTGCGGCGCGGTCTCCTAGAAGCTGATAAGCAAAACCGAGCGTCCAAGTGGCTGCAGCACGAACGGGCAAATGGTCAGGGTGCAGCAACTCTAAAGCACGGAGTGACTGGGTGAGGATGATGTCACTTTGATATTGGGGGATCGCCAACATAGCTCTTATGGAGGCGATGTGTCCGGCAAGATCAAGCGCTTTGTCGTCTAGTTTGACTTTTTTTAGTGCTTTTTCTGCAGTGACCAATTTGTGTTCTACGCTGCTGTTTTGCCCCGTAAAGACTAAAGCCGAGGCATAGATCACTAACAAAGAAGGTCTGGCTTCCAGAACATTCGTGGGCAGCGAGGCCAGCCAATGTAATACTGGGGTCATCATACCGCGATAATGCAGCGGCATCCCGTTGCCTTCGACTAGACGAGCAGCGCGATCTATATGCTTCGCGGCGGCAGCATGGTGAAAAGCTTCAAGCTCGAGACCATTTTCCTCGTACCAGCTGCTCGCACGAAGATGCAATTCAGCTTCGGTATCTTCGCTGGATGATGCAGTGAATGCGGCGTTTTGCTGCAGCCGCTTCCGCAGTAACTCAGCAAAGAGATGGTGATAACGGAACCAGAAAAAGGTTGGCCAGCTCAAGCTGTTTCAACGTTTCTTCACTGGAAGACGAGGGAGCGAGGCGCATAACGGCATCACACAAAGGAGCGCAGAAGCGGTCGAGAATCGATGTGTGCAGCAAGAAGGTCTGGACCCTTTCCGATTGCTTATGCAGAACCTCTTCAACCAAATAGTCAAGAACGAATCGGTGGCTGCCGGTAAAAGACTTGATGAAGCTGGTGGCATCATGAAGCCCTTCCATGGAAATGGCGGCTAATTGCAGGCCGGTTATCCAGCCCTCCGTGCGCGATTCCAGCAGGGCGATATTATCTGGTGACAGGTTCAGCCCCATCGTCTGGTTGAGGAAAGCAGCAGCTTCCGAAAGGGTGAAACGTAAGTCGGCGGCGCGCAGCTCTGTCAATTGTCCGCGTGCACGCAGCCGGGCTAGCGGAAGGGGCGGATCTTCTCGCGTAGTGATAACCAGATGCATCTGCGGCGGCAGGTGCTCAATCAGAAAGATGAGCGCATCGTGGACCGGGTCGGCATCAATGAGGTGGTAGTCATCAAGCACGAGGACGAATGGGTGCGGCATACTGCTGACTTCATTGATCAGCAGAATGAGAACCGACGCTGCGGGCGGAGGATGTGGAGATTGGAGTGCACGAAACAAGCCTTCCTCCATATTCGCTCCAATGCTCTGAAGTGCTGCCGCTAGGTAAGACAGGAAACGTGAAGAATCGTTATCGCCCTCATCGATGGACACCCATGCGACAGGCCGTTTGCACGTTGTAAGCCACTGGCTTACTAATTGGGTTTTACCAAACCCCGCCGAGGCCGAGAGGAGGGTCAGCTTGCGGTGCAGGCCTCCATTCAGCTTTTCTATCAGGGAGGTGCGAAGAACCAATTTAGGCCGCGGAGGGGGGATATGCAGTTTCGTATATAAAAGTGTCTGAGACATGGATTGGTAACCACCGTTCTACGCCATCCTTGCAGCGCTTTGATAGGGTTTTGTTAAACGCGTTCGTCTTAAAGGACGACGAAATCGTGTATCCTTGGTATGTTCGACGGTGTCCATGCTTTTCCTTTGCCCACTGAGCTCCAAATAGAAACAGCACCACAACCTGATTGGTCGTGATGCTGCTTAATGCTGCGACGGTCTTACTTGTGTAAGCCGTTTAAACTTGCGCCATCGGCGAAGAATCGCATAATGTTCGTCTCAACGGTTGGATCCGGTATTAAAGGAGGCGCCTGGTGCGGTTTGATTCGGGCATCGATGACGATATTATCGCAAGCCCAATGTTTATTCTCATAATAACTGTTCACGCCATGAATATCATGGGACGGGTTGCTGCGCGTAAAAGTGCCCCAAACGAAATTGTCTATGGACTCGCTTATAAATTGGCTGTCATCGCAGACGATGAGGAGCGGACAAGTCGGGAGCGGGCCTTTTGCCGCGATGGCCTCGCATAATTCGCTCATTTCCTTTTGCGTATCGTCATAACTTTTAAATTCAGAAACCTGAATGGCGACGATTCCCGGCATGACCAGATGAGCGTGCTCAATTCCTTTGATGTCATTGAAAACCTCAGGCACCTGGGTGCACAATTCTCTTTTTACATCCCCAACGGCCGCAAAAACAACCTTACTTCCGCTATTGAGCCCAGTACCCGAGTAATCGAGCGTATCGATGGTCGTATTAGTATGAAAATGAAGATCGCGATGAAGATCCATTCTAGCTAAAATGTACGTTAAAAAATGCTCGACATCATGCGAATCCAGAGGCTGGCTCTCTTCCGCCGTAATGAACAAATATTTGGCCAAGCTCACTTGCCCCGTTCCTAGAATGCGATTGGCAATTGTGAGCAGCTCCGCCGGTTGTTTGACTTGTTGATAAGGGGTGTACCTTTCACTTCCGATTGCAAAAAGCAAGGGATGCACGCCCGCTGCATCGACGGCATGAACTTCTTTGACACCAGGAATTTCTTGCTTGATCGCATCCCCAGTTAGTTCATGAATCAAAGCGCCGAACGCCGTATCCTCTTGAGGCGGCCTGCCAACGACGGTGAATGGAAAGACTGCATCTTTCTTGGTGTATACTTTATGCACTCTCATGAGTGGAAAAGGATGCGTGAGGCTGTAATAACCCAAATGATCGCCAAAAGGGCCTTCCGGCTTCGTTTCACCCGGATATATTTCGCCTGTGATAACAAAATCAGCATCATGGCTAATGCAATATCCATCGATATAGCTGTAGCGGAAGCGGCGCCCCGAAAGCAAGCCGGCAAAGGTGATTTCACTCATGCCTTCCGGCAAAGGCATAACGGCTGACAACGTATGGGCCGGAGGCCCACCGATAAAAATGCTTACTTTCAGAGGAAGCCCCTTCTTGGTTGCTTTATCCTGGTGCACGCCGATGCCGCGATGAATTTGATAATGCAGGCCAATCTCCTTATTCAATTCGTACTCGTTTCCGCTCAGTTGAATCCGATACATCCCCAGATTGGAATTCATAATGCCCGGTTTCTCCGGATCTTCCGAATAGACCTGAGGCAACGTGACGAAGGCACCGCCATCTTCCGGCCAGTGTCGAATGAGAGGAAGATCAGCAATGCTGACCTCTTCGAAAGAAGCCGGCAGTCCGCCGGATACTTGGAGCGGCAGTGCTTTCCATGCAGCGAGCCCTGTTCCGAAATGTTTCAAAGGGCTTTTCATGGCCTTCATAGGATCGCTTCGCAAAGAAATGACCTGCTGTACGCCTTCCCACGTATGACGAAAAATATATTTGCTGCGCTCAACCGTGCCAAAAAGGTTGGATACTGCGCGAAACTTCGATCCTTTTACATTCTCGAATAACAAGGCCGGGCCTCCGGCAGCATGTACTTTCATGTGAATGGCGGCCATCTCAAGCTCAGGATCGACTTCTTCATGAATGCGAACCAAATGTCCGTTTTTCTCTAAATCGATGAGGCATTCTTCTAAATTTTGATAGATCATGATTTTCTCCAATCGGATAGCTTCCCCAAAGGTCTTATTTGATACTGTCATTTTACAACAAATATCGCCAAAAATAAAAAACACGTCAGATCGACGTGTTGATCGCGCCTCCTTTTAAACAGGAAGCAGTTCATAGGCTAACTTTTTGATAACATCCTTGTGTTGCGGGTACAGCTTAAGCAGCTCATCCTGGGAAAATAGTTCGAAATCCTGAAAATCAAATCCAGGCGCTACCATGCATCCGACAAGCGAAAACGTATTTTTTTCCATGACCGAGGATCCGAAAATACAGTTTTTTGGCACCAAATATTGTGGGGTTTCGCCATTTTCTAAATGAAGGCCTAGCTTAACTTCCTCATACGTGCCATCCTCGTGAATGACATGAATCGTAAGTGGGCTTCCGGCGTGAAAATACCATAACTCATCCGATTTCAAGCGATGGAAATGCGAGACATCGTGCGATTGCAGGAGAAAGTAGATGCTCGTATAAAGCAGTCGTGAGCCGTTGAATTCGACGGACAACTCTTGATCCGTAATTTTTTCTTCCGCTTGAAAAGTACGTTTATAATAACCGCCCTCGGGATGAGCTTCGAGTTCAAGTTTAGAAATCCAATATTCAGGGCTATTTGTAAGCATGTCATCAATTCCTTTAGTTTAGTGTAGCATTCCAAGCTTGTATTATAATCTAGCAGGTCTGTGAGATCAATCATAGCTTGCTAGATAGAGAGTTTCAGTTGGCGATTTGCACGGCACGGACGTGCTGTGGATGTAAGTAGCATTGGATTTCATCCAATGCTAGACGCTAGCAATGGCCGCTGCAATTTCTATGTTGCATTTTATGCAATATTAAGGCCTTGGATCGGCTGTTGCCGCCTTCTACGTTGTACGAAGTACAACGAGTAAGGCTGAATAGCGCGGTTTTCATGCTATTTTGATTGAATTCATTGTAGTTTGTGCAATGAAGAGCGAGGTAGTGGGGGATAAAGCTGTTTTATGTTGTACGGAGTACAACAAAGGCATGGGGGCGAGGGCGCATGGCGTGGCGCAAGGCGGTCATGCAGAGTAATCAAAAAAACCGCGATCCAAAAGGGACGCGGGTTAGCAAGATCGCCAGCTTACAGTCTTATTTTAAGTCCATTTAAAATATAATCCCATTCTTTCAAGTTGTTCGTGCTTGGAATTTGGACCACACAGACATGATCCAATCCCCAATCTAACTCGGTAACTCGCTCTAAATTCGCGATAGGATTAACGATAAGTATTTTGAAATCACCATTGGTAATTTTGCGCAAAACAGTTTGCAATTCGGCCGCTTGGTCATAGGTGGCAAGGAGTCTAACAAAAAGTGAGGAGTTGGATTCTGCGGATTCTTCTAGGAACCGTCGAATGCGCAAATTCAATTTCGCTTTATAAACATGATAAGTGTAGTACCAACTTTCATTTGGAATAATTGGAAAGTCATGAACGGAGGTCACATTATAGTGCGTGTCTTGGATGAAATAAGAGGGGGCTTTCTGAACAACGGCTGCAAATTCATCGACATACTGTGAACTGCCCTCTATGACTCGCAAGTTTGAGAGGTCCATAAATCCTTGGAATTTATTAGCTAGTAACCTATTTACATCTGTAAGCGATGTAGAAATAACCCAATCCAAAGGCATCGAAAATTTCCTTAACTTGTGTCTTCTAAGGTGACCTGCCGGGTCACAGTTTTGACCCAAGCTTGCAACTAAATCATACGTTGTTCGGCTGAGCTCTTGTAAGTTCATCCTATATCCTCCACCTTTCCACTATATATTAGATTCAAATCTAGTTGGAAAAGGTTGGATAGATGAACCGGTGTGAGTGTCACTATTTTTACAAATTATCCCATGGTAGACTTGCGGGCATTAGTGCTGATATTAGGGCGGAAATTTCGCTACACGTCTAAGAGAGCGAAAAGCCAATTGAAGTGGAGAACTCGCCCGGTTGAGGAAACCGTTTAATGCAGTTATTTGCGACTTTTGCATGCAATTAGGTCTTTTATCGGTCTATTAATGGCTCTGGTGTCCGTTATTTTTTGAAAAAGGGTTGTAAATCGAAAATATGGACTACGCCCGATTTTTGGTAACCGACCATCACCGACCATTGGATCCGGCCGTCGATGATTTCGTGGCATTTTTTTGAGACATTTGCGGAGGGCGTATGGCTTCATTTCCATTACCGTTGGCGGTGTGGGATGCGCAAGTTAGAACGCCTTGGTCTGTATGGAGTCGAAAATGATAGAGATGCCGCATTCTCCTTTCGGGGAGGATGCTGTGTTTTTTCGTTTTAGTTACTGGTATTTTTCTTTGATTTTTTTAAAAAACCAGAGGTAAAACCAGTAAGAAATTAATAAAGTAATCGTTAATGTGAGGTAGCTCAAGTACCAAGTCCAATGTATGTATTTGATTAATTCGGTATGAGTCTCTAAAATGACTTCAGTTATTGTAATTACCGTGGGAAAACTAAGGGTATAAATTGTTTTAACAAGCCATGATTTTTGCTTAGGGAAATAGACGTTAAAAATGGCACTCACAGCTGGCAAGATGAAAAACTCAAAAGTAAAACTCGCTTTGTAAGCCATTTGTAGAATGCCGACAGGATACTCGATTAATCCGCCTTCGACAACTAAAGCTCCGAACAACCAGGAAGGTACTTGCATAAATAAAAAGCTTAGAATGGCTTGCATCAGGTTTTTTCGGTTGATAAAAATTAACAGAAGAATCGCAGTAACGATCCAAGCGGACCAAAGGAGTATCGTATCCATGAGTATGACCATCCATGTTTGTAATACATCCATTATGATCCGAAAAGATGAGCTTTAATCGTTCGGAGCAAGCTGCTCCATTTCATTTTTTCTTTAAGACTCCGGATCATTGTAAGGGCATTAAACTCACTCTGAAATACCTTTCTGGATGTCTGCGAGTGCTTCACGAAAAGGTCGTACTTTCTGCTTTTTCAAAGCTTTTATACCTTCATCCAGCAGTTTATATAGCTCGAATTTACCAACTATTTTTTCGTATCTTTCAATACTCATCACAACAAGATCACCTTAGCCATTTTTCGTAATGCAGAAAGGTTCATCAAATTTATGGCAAAACTCGGAGATCTCGTTGTAATGATTTCTTAGATCTGAACTTGGTCGAGTAGTGGGCAAGTCATTTCCTCCTCGTTAGTTATATCGATATTTTATCTGAAAAACGATATATATTCGAGGGTATCACGCGGATTTTTATTTTAGCGGTAAATTCAGATGCTGTGCTCCTACACTCGACGCAAAGCTGTGAGGTCAACGTATCTATTCCGTTCGCATGGGCGAAAGCCTAGGGCGCATCGCTGTCAGCGATGCGCCCTCTCAGTGTAGTCAGTTTCACTATCCCAAAAACGTACTGTATGAACCAACAGTTTGCGAATGAGAAATAACTCAATTTATATGGAGGCAGTGCTAAGTGGAATTTTATATGGCTTTGGGTGAATCATACGGGGGAGAAACATCATTTCACTTTGTACTTTGTTGATGTTTAATTTCTGCTTGGGCTGCCATTACTCCCCTAACGATAGCCTGCTCAAGTACTACCGCTGCCACTGTTCCGACTGCGGTCACGGCAGCATTCCCTATAAGTCCGCTAGTATCGGTTCTGGTAGCTATACAGAATACAGTATCCCCATCGGCTTGAATATGCACCGGTGAAATCGCTCGCGCCATTCCGTCATGGGCGAGTGTCGCTACCCTCCCTGCCTCAGCTTTGTCTAGTTTGGCAGTGGTTGCGATAACAGCGATGGTTGTGCTCCTGTTCTGGATCGAGCTCGGCATAGGGGGGATTCCTTCAAGAATTGCCCTGGTTTGGTTAACGAATTTACCATTACGTTTGAGCGCCCCGGCTATGATATGATCATGATCCCAAATATCTCCAAGAGCATTAACTACTACAATAGCAGCTACGATAGGCCCGCCCGGGATTTGCCAAGAGGCGGTTCCAACTCCACCTTTCATTGGCGTACCATAAATTTTCCCTACTGTCGCACCTGCTCCAGCACCAACACTACCTTGCGCCACGGTACCGGCCTTTGCAGCTTTTGCTGCCTTGTAGCCCAGCTGTGCGTCAGGTCTGCGGGAGGCTTTCGCATAATAAAGGTCAAAAATAACAGCCGCAGGTACGGTAGGAAGTGGTCCAACATTTGTCGGAGTACCATATCCATGCTCTGCAAGCCAGTTCACAACCCCTGCTGTTGCCGCAAGGCCGAAGTTGCTGCCGCCAGTAAGAAGAACCCCCTGGATGAGGTCCGTTGAAGTACCAGGTTTAATAGCATCTGTCTGCTCCGTACCCGGAAAGCCGCCTCTAACATCCACGCCGGGAACCGCGCCCTCAGGATATAAAATAACCGTACAACCAGTACGACCGCTTTTATCCTCAGCATGCCCCACTAGGACACCCGGAACATCGGTGATACTCCCTTTGGGATGAACTTTTGTTCCCTGACCAATTAAATTGTTGGCACTCGGCCCAATCGGTTGATTAAGTATACTGCGATCGTCTTGATATATGGTCTGGTCGGGATTTTTATCACTATTGAAAAAAACTGTGTTGTATCTTTTAGTTATTCCCTTGCCTCGGTAAATTCCTGAAGTCCTCATTCGAACTGGAGAACCCCAGTATTTCGCCGATCGATTAGTATTGTCTGCGTTCCTGCGCTTATCATCATGCGATGCATCCGCTGGGCGTATGATTTTCGCGGTCAATTTTGCTTTCTTTCTATCCATCATTTCATCTCCGATTTCATGCAGTATGGACTGCTTCAAGCCTTATTTGATGACATTCACCTATAAATTGTATGTTTGGGATGATAAATGTGCTCTGATAAAAAGCAATTTTTTCAATCGGATTGTTTATTTAAAAAATAAAAAAGATTTGCTTCGGGATCGAAATTAAAGCTTTCCGAGGAAATAGTGGTCGTGAGAGGGGGGGGGATGTGAGCGCGGAGTGATTGAGCGGCTTTTTCTTGAAAATGAAAATTAGACCTACAGCTTTCTAGGGCTGTAAGTCCAATTTTCTTTATGCTCTAACAGTGGGGTGGTCTTTAGAGTAACGAATTAAGATTAAACCAAGATTAAGTTTAGATAATTATTGTATGAAAAAAACTAGCGGAGGCTGGAGTATGTAATTAGGCTTTATCAAGTCTTGCAAAAAAGCAAACATCAGTGCGTAGAATTGAATTTACAGTTATCATTTGATCTAAAAAGAGAAAAATAGTAACGGACAGATATGACATTCAAGCTAAAACCGTAAAGGGCAAGCTAATTAATATCCAATTGTAGCTATTTAACCGCTATGACAACGAGAAGCGAACGTTGTATTATTGGAATAAGCAATACGCTAGGCAGCTTGCGGAAGGGCAACCATATAAGAATTTAATTAAGTGTGTCACAATTAATATTCTAAACTTCTCCATCATTCCAAATGACAGATGTCATAACATATTTCATTTTACGGGAAGATAATAGTGGCATTTCATTAACAGTCGATCTTGAATTACACTTTCTTGAGCTGTCAAAATTGAATCATCAACAGAGCGCCGTTTCTGGCGGATTGTTAAATTGGTTACCTTTACCAATAAGTGATAATACAGATAATTGGGAGGTGCTGAAAATGCAGGAACCTGAACTCGGCAAAGCGTTGATTGTTTTGGAATTCCCTAGTCAAGACACAGAAGCGCGACGGTTTTATGAAATGAGACAAAAGGCTTTGCATGACAAGGCTTCGTCTATAGAGGGAGCAAGAGAAGAAGGCGAAAGAAAGGGAAAACTTGAGGTTGCATCCAAAATGCTCGCAAAGGGCATGGATTTGAAATTGGTCTCTGAGCTTACCGGGATATTAATCGAGGACTTAAAAAATTAACTCAAGCTCATTAACTTACTGCTGTCAGGGATATTCTCCTTGGTAGCTTTTTCTTTGTTGCTTTTGCACTGTCTGATAAAAATAGAAAACCCTTGATATACAAGGTTTTTTCTAAAATGGAGCCTAGGGGGATGTATGAATCTCTATTTAAATAGCTGACGAAGCAAACTCGACGAGCTTAAGCCTAGCGGTAGATTCAGATGCCGTGCTCCTATACTCGAAGCAAAGCTACGAAGTCTACACATCCGTTCCGTCCGTGCGGGCGAACCCACCTGGGTTCTCATACCTTGCACCTAGAATGTACAAGGTATTTTTGTTATGAAATCTTGGTAAGTATTCTTAACTCTGCATCATCAATATAACGGTAAGATTGTGGAGCTACAAAACCTTTAAAAATGTCTTGTGGTTCGATAGGAGTTTCATATTCTCGAAATTCTTTAATTTCAATGGCAAATCCTTCAATTTTATCAATGAAGTAATCCCTAAAGAAAATCTCTGAAATTCCTGAGTATCGATTCGTTAGGTCCCAAATAACATCGGGGGAATCGTTTATTATTTTATCAATGGTAAACTCTCCAATGATTTTCCCAACCGGCATAGTGGAGTAAATCACTACAGATTCAACTTGTTTCTTAAAGATGCGTTTGCGATATTCAAACTTCTTGTTACCTTTGATGATTTGTTCAACAAACTCAGGTTTAATCGACAACAATACCTTCAAGTACTTCACCTTCTTTTAGAATTCGATTAAATTGTTCGTCAGTAAGACGGACAAATCCCGGATAAGCATTTCTATCGAGTCCTATTTCTTCGATAAGTTTTTTTCGGATCAGTCTTTTGCTGAGAGCAGCGTTGTAGGTCATCTTGATGGTAAAACAACCGCCTTTTTCATACCAATATTGTAAATCTTTTCGATCAAAAATACTATATGTTGTTGCGTAATTAAAGAATTGTTCAAAATCTGTAAAGCTAGTTTGCTTTCGAATTTCTTCAACAACGCAAATAGAAGAAACAACAGAAGTGTATTCCGCGTTCTGGCCTTCTGTCTTGGTACGATAGATCGCAAAAACATCTCCACGTGCCGCTTCAGATACTCCTTTCATACGACAGACATATACTTTATGAATACTATTTGTATAAGATACATCCTCAAGTATGTTCAAATTTTCAGTATGTAAAATTGAATCGGGGAACATGTTAGTGTGGTATTGAGGGTATATAGAGAGTAGGAATTTTCCATTACCTTTTGTATTAATCAATGGATAATCATCTAATATGTCGCCGGTTAGTATTTTCATGTTTTTAACTAGCACAAGTTCATTGTTTGATGGTTTAGAACCTTGCCTTGAAAAACCGTATCTTTCTAGCAAAAGTACTAATGCTGTATGCTTTTCGAAAATAGTAACATAGCACAATTCAGCCTTAATGGAGAGGGCATAATCAAGCGCCTTTTTTATAAAGCGTTCACCTAACCTAGTGCCATGTGGATTTATTTTGAAAGTACCGATTTTGAGAATAACTTCACCTTCTATCACTGGAGTTACGTCGTCCAACAGACCCTTCTCTCTTTTTAAATATAAAAAGCCTTGAATCTCACCATTTTCATATGTTATATAAGCTTCCTCATCCTTCTTTTTGTTGAACCATACATCAAATCCAGGGTAGTCTTCTTTTAATGAATTAAAAAACGGATCATCCAATCTAATTTTATCAAATTTCTTTTTTTCTAAAAGACCACTCATAGTCAATATCCCCTTCTGTTTAAGTATTTGTATTACTTTTGATATCCTAATAAACTTAAAAAATCGTGGTATATCTCAGGTTTATCTGAAGAGTCGTATACTAAAAAAGGAACATTTAAACGACTTGCAATAGTTTCTGCGTAATTTACTTCGTCTTTCTGGAAGGAGTTTAAAAGAGATTTCTCATATGACCGGCCGTCCCTGGCTTGCAATCTCTCTGAGACTGTATCAATTGAATCAGTCAAGACGATTATCCCTTTTGGAGAAAGTGCCGAAAACGTCTCAAAAGGAATTTGAGATATCTCTCCAACTTTATTAAGCAGACAAAAGTGACCGTCCAGCAAAAAACGTTCTTGCAATTTTACCTTTCTGTTCAAAGCCATAAGAAGTAGATCTTGGTTCCTATCAATTTGGTCAACACGCTTGTCTTTAGCCAATAATTCTTTCTTTTCCTCGGAAATCAAACTACTTGCTGAGTAATGTTCGATGCTATAGTACACAGATAACTTATTACAAAAATAAGTTTTCCCCACACCGTGAATTCCACCTATAAATAACATAGAAATATTCCTCCCTTGCGTTATTTTCTTTAAAGTGCCTGCCAAATTACTAGATGAGCCTTTTAGAAAAAATCATTTTAAAGATGAATCTCATCATCCACTCATGACAGCAGTTGCAGTGTCATTGCACCTAATTACCATTAATTTTACAGTTACTAAAGTCTCGTGGTAAACGGGAATCTTGTCGAAAAAGATAAAAATTTGCTAAAAAAAGAAGTTGTATCTAGCGATTTACAATCGACGTTTGTTTTAAGAAGATACTCATTAGTTTAAGGGGTACATACGATTCGACTGACCATTTGTCTCCATTCCCAAGGGAATCCAGGCTTAAAGATAAAAGGCTATTTATTTTCAATAAAACCTGCAAGATTCGAATTGGGGGAGAAACCTTAAATAGTTTAGATGGGTTCGATAATTTACTGTGGAGTTAAGGGATTAATGCTGACTGGCGACCGCGGTAAACCAGTGCTCTCAATTAACCTAGATGAGCATTTGGAAAATTTTCCAGACCGAAAAGGAGGTAATTGCGATGGCCGAGGAAAACCTCAAATGTTGTCCCGAAATCATATCTATAATGAAGTATGTGAGCTATCACTTGTCGGGGCCAAAGCCAGCGGGGTTCTCTCTCCACGGCTCCAAAAGAAAGAAGCACCACAACCGAAATGGTTGTGATGCTTGGGATGTATGAATCTCGATTTAAATGGCTGACGAAGCAAACTCGACGAGGCCAAGCCTAGCGGAAGATTCAAACGCCGTGCTCCTACACTCGAAGCAAAGCTACGAAGTCAACGCATCCGTTCGTCCGCGCGGGCGAACCCTCGGGGGTTCTCACCCCCATGGTCCATACAAAAAAACTCGATCCCAAGGGATCGAGTTTTTTAATTGTATGGAGCCTAGGGGGATGTATGAATCTCGATTTAAATAGCTGACGAAGCAAACTCGACGAGGCCAAGCCTAGCGGAAGCTTCAAACGCCGTGCTCCTACACTCGAATCAAAGCTACGAAGTCAACTCATCCGTTCCGTCCGCGCGGACGAACCCAGCGGGGTTCTCTCCCCACAGCTCCATACAAAAAAACGCGATCCCGAAGGACCGCGGTTTTTCTATTATGGAGCCTAGGGGGATCGAACCCCTGACCTCATCGCTGCCAGCGATGCGCTCTCCCAGCTGAGCTAAGGCCCCGAAATGACGTGTATCAACGTCGACTTTTCGTATTATACATGAAATATTTGCAGCAGGCAAGCCCTTTGTGCAGATATTTCATATTGTCTTTTATGCCTGCGACGTTTCTGTTGCAAACGGTGCCAAACGTTGTTTTCATTCACATTTTCATGCTAACCTAGTAACAGAAACTAGTTGATCGTGTAGGAGTGACGAAAGAGTGTCAAACGGGGTTTTGTATTGGGTTTACTTGGGAATAGCTTTTATATTGCCATTTGTGATCGGCGTGTGGTTAATGCGGAAAACGAACCGGCTCGGATTCTCTTTCTGGATAACGACAGCCTTAAATATTGTTTTGACTTTAGCTGCAGCATTTTGGTGGAAATCAGTGACGGAGGATCCGTTCCGCATGATGTTTGGGATGGCGTTTTATGGGGTGTCGGCGGTGAATTTGATGGTCATCGAGTTTTTTGCGCTATTTAGCATTCGCAAGAAAATGAATTCGTAGAGGGATGGTTTCTTCATGACGCAATCTTCTTCTAAGGTTTACTTTTATGTATTTACAATTGCTGCCGTCCTCTGGATGGCCTTTATTTTTTTTAAGTCAGGGCAGACCTATCAGCAGCAGACACTGCGTCCGCTTTTAGAATCAAAGCTTAGTGGATCTCCTCTGTTAAATTACTCCCCGTATTTGGCATTCACCTACGATGGGCAAAAACTGTCATGGCAGGACCCCGCCGGCGTTATCGAATTCTTCATAAGAAAAGCAGGGCACGTAAGCGAGTTCGCTTTACTTACCCTGCTCTGGATCTTGGCCTTACTTGCGAAACGAGTACAAGTAAACATGGCACTGCTCACCTCCTTTATCATTTCGATTTTGTATGCAGTGACCGATGAATGGCATCAAACGTTTATTGAAGGCCGCACAGGTCATGCGATTGACGTGGTCGTCGATTCCATAGGAGCACTATTGGCTGTTTTCTTGGTGCTGGCGGTTCTCGGGATCCGCGCTGCGATTAGACGAAGAAGAACAAACTTGTAATCATCATATACACTTTTCTTTTTTTGATGGATTTGAATTTCCAAAGCTCGCGAGCTTCGACTTCCAATTCGTGCTGCTGCCACTGCATTAATTTCTCAGATACATATAAGTTGGATGGTTGCATGATTCGATTCACCTTCCTTTCTTTTCCTGTTAGATCCAGTTTACATCTAGAATAAGGGGAACAAAAAGTGTATAATTCACTTTAACAATTTCCCCTTTTGGAGAAGGAGGTGGATCATGCAGCTGTTATCTCATTTTTTGGAGTTGCGAGCGAGCTTTGCCCATGACATAGAGCATGAACCGCAGCCTATTACGTTAGAAGAATTATCCGAAAGAATGTATTGTACGACACGGAATGTGAAGATTTTGCTGAAAAAAATGATGGAGCAGGACTGGATTTCCTGGAAGCCCGGAAGA
This sequence comes from Paenibacillus anseongensis, assembly GCF_009757995.1. Taxonomy (NCBI): domain Bacteria; kingdom Bacillati; phylum Bacillota; class Bacilli; order Caryophanales; family Paenibacillaceae; genus Paenibacillus; species Paenibacillus anseongensis. The sequence goes on along the minus strand of NZ_WSEM01000020.1, from coordinate 189,985 downwards.
GGCCGAGGGAACGTATCCGAGCTGACGTTTCTGGTTTCGGCGGAGGACATGGTGTCCCAACAGGCGATGGAACTGGCGGCACAAGGGGATTATCGTGGAACGATCGAACTCATCCACCAATTGGGCAGGGGAGAGTCGTTACAGGACTCTTTTGTTGATTGGCTGTTCAGCTACTTCGGCTATCGCGCGGTTGTTCAAGCGGAGTGCTCCAGGGATACGCTCCGTTTCCCAGTGTACAAATGGCTGGTATCGCTGGATCCGGCTTTTTCTTTTTTTGCTTTTGACACGCATTTGATGAATCAAATTTTTGACACGCTCGTTCTGTACAATCCCGGTACGATGGTAGCTGAGCCGCATTTGGCACATTATTGGGAGAAAAGTGAGGACGGTCTTCACTATACGTTTTATTTGCGAAAAGGCGTCCTGTTTCATCATGGCAGAGAAATGACGGCGAACGACGTGTATTACTCGCTGTCCAGAGTCAAGGAACTTGGCGCAAAGGCTTGTCAAGGGTGGATGACGGAAAGCATCGAGAATATGCGGGTGCTGAATCGAAGCGCTATTGCGATTGAACTGAAGCAGCCCAATGAGCTTTTTCTGCAGCAGCTGGCACATACTTCTTTAGCGATCGTGCCGGAGGAGATTTGCAGGGATAACGAAAATATATTCGGAAGAATGCCGATAGGGACCGGGCCGTTCAAACTGGAGCGAAATGATGATTACATCTGTAAGCTTCGGGCATTTGACGGCTATTTTGGGGTCAGGCCGCATCTGGATCAATTGGAAATTTGGCTGCTGCCGCATGAACTGTCCGAGGTTGGACCTAGCTGGGATATGGTGCAGGTGTTGTGCGATCATACGAATTCCCGTAAACCGGCCGGTGCCGTCGGCAAAGATGCCGAATGGCATCAAATTGAGCAGTCGATTCTGGGCTGCAGCTTGCTAACGTTTAATGAGGGCAAAATGGGGCCGCAACGCCATCTGAACTTTCGCAAGGCGATTGATTTGGTCATCGATCGGGAAAGGATGATTGAACAGCTTGGAGGCTTCAGGGAAGCGCCGGCCAGCTCTTTTTTGCCAACGATGAATCTCAAACGTACGTCAGCAGAGTACCGCACCGATGTGGAGGAGGCGAAACGCCTGCTTGAGGAGATGGGGTACAACGGCGAGCCGATTCAAATGTACATCTACAGCAATAACAGTGAAGATGCCCAGTGGATTGGTGCGCAGTGTGCCAAAGCTGGAATACGCATCGAGCTCACCACCCGAGGCATGGGGGAAATGATGCAGCTGAACACGATTCACGAGGCCGATCTCATTTTTTATCACATTTGTCTGGAGAGTGAGTACGATCTTCATATTATTCAGACGCTGAAACAGTGCAACAGCTATGTTCGGGCTCACTTAAGTCCGGAACGTATGGGATGGATCGATGCGGAAATCGACCGTATTCTCACGATTGCATCCCGGGACGAAAGGATTAAGAGACTTCATGAGGTGGTTGAGGTGCTTCAGGAGGAGAAAACATTTTTGTTCGTTCTTCACCGCTCTCAGCAAACGACCTATCATGATTCGATCAAAGGCGTATGTATTAACGATTTGGGCTGGGTTGATTTTCGGAAAATATGGTTCACGCCTAGTACTTGATAAATCTTGGCTTATCTGGAAATACTCTTGGTAACAATCATAATTGACCAGGAGGGCATGGGTATGGGCAAAATAAAAGAGGCTAATCTTGTTCGATTTCTTGAACGTCACGATGTGTGGTGCGCAGATGTCGAAGTCATCGCTGAAGGTATCTCAGGTACGTTGGTTGCTGAGTTCTCGTCGACCAAAGGGAGTCAATTCGAGATGAGTCACGTGTACCGCAAAAACTTGTCCCGTGAAATTGATTGGTATGATAATCATTTGCACAATGCCTATGAAGACGTTTCCAAAGAGTTGTTCGGAACGAAATCCCATGAATCGAAAAAATGGGGGAAACGCGAAGAATTTGAAGAGGAAATCCTTGCTTTCGGCTCTATTCGCGAAGAGTTGAAAGAGCATTTTCAACTTAGTCGCACAGCAGCCTTATTTCATACGGAAGATGTGGAGGACCAAACCTACTTGCATTAATTTTTTGTTCCTACCAAATAAAAAAACGACCGTTAAGGTCGTCGACTTCTAGGCTCGTAACGGTTTTCCATCGCCATCCAGCGACCATTCGCAACGAAAAAACCAATAAAAAAGAACAAAACTAAACGAATAGGCACCCAAACTAAGCTAATCTCATGCGTGTTTAGTAATTCAATGATGCTAAATAAGGCGGTAAGCCCAACACCCCAGGGGAGAAGGCCGAAATTCACTAAATATTTGTTTCTGCCGAGCTGTTTTCTTTTTAGCCATATGGCCTTGCGTGGATCCTCGTTCATATCGAAACTCCCTTTTTCTTTTTATTATAGCATTGCTTGAAATAAATCTCGAATCAGTATTCATAAGAAGCCTCCATTCATATGCTAGTCATAGGACGGAAGCTTTTTTTATGGAAGAGATGACCAAAGTCCTCATATTATGGTAGTATAAGGAAGTTGAAAGGAGGTATCACTTTGCTGCTTAAATTTCTTGCTTTTGGCCTGTTATGGCGACTTGTCGGCAATCCATTTCTTGCACTTCTTATTCTATTAATCATTTTATATGTGTTAGATAGAAGATTTATCGGATTAACGCCGAATATTTTTAAGCCATTTCAATTAAGGCGCAGGGCGTCTAGGCTACGAACGGAATTGCATGCGAACCCGCATCATACGTCTGCAAAGCTGGAGCTTGCAAGGAACTTGCTGCAGCGTAATAAATTCCAAGAAGCGCTTCCTTACTTGGAACAAGCGCTGCCCATTATGGAAGATTCCGCAGATGTACATTACGAAATCGGACTTTGTTATCTGAAGCTGGGGGATTTGAAAAAAGGAGAGAGCTTCATGCTCCAAGCGGTAGAGCTGAATCCGAGGGTTAAATATGGCGAGGCCTATTTACGCCTAGGGGAAGCTTTAGCGCCTGTTGCACCCGAAAGGGCTGCGCAGCTTATCGAGCAGTTTCGTGATCTGCACTCCTCTTCGGTTGAGGCGTATTACCGCCTTGGCTTGCTGTATCAGCAGCTTGGGCGCAGCAATGATGCGAAAGCAACGTACCGCGAAGCGCTGGACATTTACCGCGGCTTGCCGCGATACAGCCGCAGACAGCAGCGTCGCTGGGCCATGCTCGCTCGCTTCAAATGAAAAGGTTCCGCTGTTAAGCGGAACCTTTTTTCATAGCTGCGTACATTCGTATGAGCAGCCAAGAGCCGAGCACGCCGATGAAAAATGCGGCGATGGTGTGCAGATCATAGAGCCAGATCTGATCCTGGTTCGGCGTGAGGCGCCCCCAGAGCGTAAGAAGCGCAGGATGCACAAGATAGATGCCGAAAGAAGCGGCTCCTAATGCGGTGAGTACAATGCTAAGCTTCGGGCTAGCGGCTAGACGCCTTAGCGACCATTGGACGGCCCATAGTGGAACCGCCATGCAATACACGAGGAGCGCCAGTTCAAACCAACTATTGCCGATGCTCGCCCGACCATACTGATGCAGAAGAAGCATTCCCACGAATGTGGCTCCTGCAAGGCACATAATGCTTCCCGTTAAGTGTCTGTAACGTTCCGACCAGGCAGCAATAGCCGAATAATGAATGCCCACGAAAGCTCCAAAGGCGAAAAGCGCGGTGTAGCTGACAAAAAGCGAGGCATATTCCGGCAAAGGATACACCTCATGATGGATAAAATAGGCTCCGGCTTGAACAACGATACCTATCGGAATTAGCGCTCGGCGAACCGTAGTTGACCGCCTCACCATCGTGATCAGAAGCGGGAACAAAAGGTAGAACTGAACAATGATGACCATATAATAGAGATGATAGCTGGCATTCCCCGAAATAAGCAGTTTGATGAAGTAAATCATGTCAAAACGAACGGTTCCATGAAACATAAATTGGTTAAACAAATAATAGAAAAGAGAACACAGTACATAAGGAATCAGGATTCTTTGCAGTCGTTTTGTCCAGAAAACATGCGACATTCCTGGGCCCCATCGATCATAATACGTATAAAAAAGCACGACGCCACTGATCCAAATGAATAGCGGCACGGTGAATAAACTGGCTTTGTTCAGGATGAAAAAGATGGTTTGCGAGCCGCTCCCGATGGGAAGCAGCGTAGCGCCCGATGTGCTGTGAATAAGCACGACGGCGATGATGGCGATTGCGCGAATGAGGTCGATCTCGGGTAATTTGGGTCTTGACGGCATGACGGTATTCTTCTCCTTTTTTCACTTTGTCCAATGTAACATGAATGAAAAAGGAGGACAATACACATCAATTAATCGCGATAAGCAACAAAACTGTCTGGATCCAGCAGCTGCCACTCGGATGGAGGAGACCCGAAATCAGGGACGTCCAACATTTCACCTTCCCGTTTGGAGGATTCATGAGCAACCAACCCTGGCGCCAAGTAATCTGCCGCCCGCCAAGCGTTATTTGGCGGCAATTTTTTCGTGTATATGGCTTTCAAATAATCATCAACAAGGAATTGATGCGAGCCGAAGTGCCCGTTAGGAAGCCCCTCAAAGGTATGCGGCAGACGGAAGCTGTGATGCACCTTGGCAAGGCTGGCATGGAAATCGTTTTGCAGCGTTTGATTCATATTGGCATCGCTCACATGTACATACCGATCCTTGCAGGCAAGCTGTGGTGTCAGATTCTCGACCGCCCCCCATTTCAGAGAAGTCCACGCAGAACCACCCGCATGCTCCTCATAGCTGCCGTTTGTTCCGAACATGCTCATATATACGCTGTTGTTCCCTCCCCAGCCTACGCGTCGGAACTCATTGAGTCGCATCATTCCGCCATCTGAGGTACGCACTAAAGCGCTCTGATTGCTGAAGGTATTGTCCCATAGGTTAGCCCCTTCCCGAAAAATCCGATCCTCATGCTGGTCGACATAGCCCAAACAGGATACCTTGGTTGCCTTAGCTCCGGTAACAGACAGAACCATAGAGACGGAATGCGTCGGATAATACATCGGCGGAATGCCGGCCACTTGCTTCCAATCCTTCCCGCCCGAATATTTGAAAGCATCGTAAAACCCATGCGTCATATCATGCAAATACTGAGCTTCACCGTAGACAAAGTTGCCGAAGTGGCCCGCTTTGAATTGATCCCGGCAGTAAACCGTAGAGGGGTAGTAGTAACTTGTCTCCCCAGTCATGTAGATTAATCCGGACCGCTGCACTTCCTGGATAATGGCGGATATTTCCTCTAAGCTTTGCGCCATCGGCACAGCACAATAGACATGTTTGCCAGCCTGCAGAGCTTGTATGGTTTGAGGGCCATGTAGATGTCTTTGTGTAAAAATTGCAACGGCATCCACATCGCTGCTTAGCAACTCCTCCAATGAAGCGTAAGTCTGTTTGAGAGAAAAAGCTTTTGCAAATTTTTCGCGGCGATCCTCGTGCAATTCCGCCAAAACAACCTCATCCACATAAGGATGAGCTTGAAACAGCTGTACGAAGCATTGTGAGAATTGGCCAGCCCCAACAATCCCTATTTTCATACCCACGAGAGTTCCTCCTATAATGAAAGCTTCAAATTCTGTTTCCGATATGTGTGACATCTCTTTTATTGTAAGGAGGTTTGCGCGTCAAGTATTTAGTCCAAAGTAACAATATGGTTTCCAAAATCACAGTAAGATGAGCTAGTCTTTTGCAGCAAGAGTGCTTGCTTGACGCTCTACAGCTAGCGCGATACACTATATAGAAGTGAAAACAGCGAAAGTCAAGAGGGTGATAGTACATGAGTTACGAATATCTCATGCAAGCGGTATTGTTAATTTTCCTGGTTATCATTACTTTTTTTGCAATGTTGATTTGGACGAAATGGCGAAAAAGAGGACGGAGATAGACAGATGTATTTTATTAATCATGAACAGATTGATGCGCGTATTCAATTTCTTTCGGATTTGACCGATGCAGTCAAACAATTGGAGCAGCAGTGGGAGCAAGGCGATAACGGCCTCGTTTGGCAGCTGGCTCAGGAGCGGGTACTCCACTTGGCTATCGAAACCGTGACCGATGTGGGCAGCTTGTTGATCGACGCATTTATATTAAGAGATGCGAGCAGCTACGAGGATATCGTAGAAATTGTACACGGCGAAGGTGCCTATTCCGAATCATTGACAGCTACGTTGCTTGAGCTTGTGAAGCTGAGAAAGCCGCTCGTGCAAGATTTTGTGGACTGGAACCGTCAAGCGCTGCATCCCGTATTGCCTAAGCTTCCTGCGGCATTTGAAGAGTTTGCTGCGAGTGTTAGGGCATTTATCAAGAGTGAATTGGAATAACATACATAGATGTTTCTTAATTTACAACTTCGATATGATGCTGTAAAATGAAGCATAATGATTGTTCCGAGGGTAGGTGAGCTAATGAATCAAACACTTGAGACATCCACACGCAAAGTGATTCTTTCCATGCTCAAAACTGGGGGACCTCTCAGTGTTCAAGAGATGTCCAAACAGCTCGGAATTACAGAGATGGCCGTCAGGCGGCATATTCATTCTATGGAAAAGGACGATCTGCTCGAAACGAAGCTTGTCAGGCAGGCGATGGGGAGACCTACGAATGTTTACACATTAGCTCCCAAGGCAGATGAATTATTTCCCAAGAAATATATGCAATTGACACTCGATTTACTGGATGAGTTACTTGAAGATCAAGGGCATGAGAAGATAGAGCGGCTTTTTGAAGGCAGACAGGATAAGCTTGAGTCTCGCTACCAGCCGCGCATGGTGGATAAGAACTTGGAAGAGCGCGTAGCTGAATTAGCGCATATCCAGAACGAAAACGGGTATATGGTCGATTGGGCGCAGACAGATGCCGACGCCTATACATTCAGCGAGCATAATTGCCCGATCTCCCAGGTGGCGAATACGTTCGGTCAGGCCTGCCAATGTGAGCTTGCTTTGTTCCGAAATTTGCTGGACGCCAACGTGGAGCGCACTGAATGTTTAGCCAAAGGCGCGAACAAGTGCGTCTATATCATTAGTAAAAAATAAATAAGGCTGTCCCGGAGGTAGAATACTTCTGGGACAGCCTTTTCTTGTGGTTGCTAACTTTGTCAACGCTACCAATCTCTTATAGCTGCTGGGCAACTACACTCTTCTTACAGTTCCGTCGCATGGGAAAGGAAACCACCTTACGCGCGCTCGCCTGACAATTTTAACGGACTCCACAGACGCTATTATCGTGAAAATTGCACTGTTTAATTTCTAACGGACACAGGAACCCTTATTTAGCGATTTCGGGGCGAAATCATGGCTGAAACAAGCAAATAGCGGCGCTGGAGTCCGTTAGATTTTCAAAACGGCTAAATTTCGCCGAATAAGGGCCGCTGTGTCCGTTAGACGGTCGGGCATCGTTGGTACACCGTGCGATCACTACTAACGTTGCCTATCTGGTAGGCACTCGTTCAGCTCCGTTCAGTCTCATCTTGTACTGATCCGTTGCGTTCAGCCCCGTCCAGCCAATCCGGACCTCTCGGCGGCCCCGAAGCAAGAGGGAACCACCTTAAGTGTACGTGCCGGCCAATTCTAACGGACACATTCCGTCCGTCCCCAAACCGCGCAGGAAAGAATCAAATTAGCAACTGATTCCCCTCTCCTACCAGTCCAGCACTTAACGCGAAGCCGCAATAAGCCGGGCAGCCTTGTCTGTCACCCACTCGAAGCGGCCGGCTTCGATTTCTTTTAAATTAATAAGCGAACCGCCGATACCAAGCCCGTAGCAGCCCAGGTCCAGAAATTGTTTAATGTTCTCTTCGGTAACGCCGCCAACAGCCATCATTGGAATATGGTCAAGCGGTCCCATCAATTCCTTGATATAGGAGAGACCCAGGCTCGCGCTCGGGAAAATTTTAATCGCTGTAGCGCCTGCTTTCCATGCTTTGACGACCTCGGTCGGTGTCATCGCTCCTGGGAAAATCGGAACTCCCTCACGGCTCGCATAACGAATGACGTCCTCGTCCAAATTCGGCGTTACCAGAAAAGCGGCGCCTGCTTGTACAGCTTTTTGCGCATCCTCTACATCGAGTACGGTGCCAGCGCCAATATACATTTGTTCGCCCAACTTCGCCTGCAACTCGCTAATCATCGTCAAAGCGCCAGGTGTGTTGAGCGTCACCTCCATAACGGTAACTCCGCCCTTCAAGAGTGCTTCCGCTACGGAAAAAATGTGAGCTTCTTTCACGCCACGAACAATGGCGATAATGCGCGTTCGTTCAATTTCCTTCAATCCTTGCTCTCGATTCATGTGGATCCTCCAGTTGTTCAAAGTTCGATTTGCTTTTCATTATGACAGGTCCCTGAAATTTTTCCAGTTTTTTTGTGTCAAAACAAGCTGCTCCTACCTATACTGTAGTAATTCATAGGCATTCGTCTAGAAGCCGCCATCGATCAACGCAGTTTGCAGACTCGGGAGGTGCTCGTCATGACTTGGATGGAGATTAGTGCAGTTAGTTCGGCTGTCGCTTTTATTGTGCTCGTCGTTTTTGCCGTTCGCATGCTGATTACTGCAAAAAGGCTGTTACAACAACTTAGCGATACGGTCGCTGAAACGGAACAGCATGTAGCCAAAGCAGCAGGGGAAGCTGAGCAATTGCTGAACAAAGCGGGGCAGCTGACCGAAGAGGTGCACTTGCAAGTGCTGGCGTTAGAGTCAACCGTTCATTCCATCGAGAAGACTGGAGCAGCTATAGGGGATGTCGCTTCGGTCCTTCGCAAAGGTGCACGCATGATGAGTGATTCGCTTCACGGTGCGGAAAGGGTTGTACATACCCACCAGAAGCGGATAGAGGACGTCATGGAGTGGGCAACGACGGGGTATGAGCTGTGGCAGAGGTGGCAGGCGAATCGGAAAGCCAAATCAGACCATTAAGGAGTGGATTTCACATGGCAAGCGAAAAAAAAGGTAAAGATCTTCTCATCGGTGCGATTGTTGGAGGTTTACTGGGCGCAGCGACAGCTCTGCTGTTCGCACCGAAATCCGGACGCGAGCTTAGAAGCGACATTGCCGAGAATGCCAAAGCCGTTAGCGACAAGACGGTTCAACTGGCAACTTCGGTCTCGCAAAAAACGCAAGAGGTTGCAAAATCCGTTAGCACCACAACATCTGATTTCGTAGGCAAAGCAAAAGACACAGCAACAAATGTGGTGGGCACGGTTCGTTCCTGGAAAGAGTCCAAGATTGACGATGTGGAATTGCAGGATGATGTTGAAACATCTGAAGCCGCAGAAGATTTAGTCATCCTAGGAAATCGCTAATATAAAACAAAAAAGCAGCAAGCTCATGAATTCGAGCTTGCTGCTTTTTGCCTTTACCACTTCGATGGATCAATCTTGCGAATATCCAAGCCTTCCCATACGTTTTTGATGGGAGCCGTTTCCGGATGTTCGAAGACCAGCCATGCCGTAGGGAGATACCTCTCCCCGTATTCACTGGATGGCTTGTTGATGATGGCATTATTATGCACAAGAACGGTAGAAGCTCCACCGTCTAAATTAGCGGCTGTGACAGCGCCATGCGCCAGGAAAATCTCCTGAATATCGTACAGTGTTGCTCCTATGCTGTGTGTCTGCCTGCCGTCGATGACAGCGAATAGAATGGAGCCGTCTTTCGTTTGCGCCATGCTGGTACGCGGAGCAATCCCCCAGCCGTCCGCTTGGCTTTTGATTTGTCCAACTCCGTTGACAATGAACCGCGGGGAAAAGGAAACGGCTTCCTGAACACCCATCGCTACCAGCTCGGAGACTTTATATTTGCCGGCGATCATACGGCCTTCTTTATCGATGCCAACCACTTGCACAGTGCCGTTCATGCCTTTGTCATTGTAAAAGATTTTGCCCCCGGACATGACGATGCCTTCCGGTTGGAATCCGTTCCCCTCCCAGTTCGGGTCGATGAAACCTCCGCCGTTAACGCCGAGGATCGCTCCCGTTCTTTTGACCATGGAGGATACTTTCTCGCCTTTGCCCACTTTATCAGGAACAGCAATGCGAAGCTTCTTTGGATCCGAAATGGTGACAAGCTGTCCTTTGAAATTCGTCCCTGAAATGGGTTCAATGGTGACGAGCTCCTTCTTGACGGCCGCCGTCGGGGCTGTAGAACTTACAGGCTCAATCTGTACGATGCCTTTATCTTTCTCATCGCCCATTTCGTCAAACTTCTTCCAATAAGCTTCTACGCGCTTCTGCAATTCCTCGGAGCCAATTAAATATTTGGCCCAATCGCGATGCTGGGTTGTAATCAAAGTATCGGCCATCATGAGCCGAACAGTCGTACCTGACGCTGTAAGGAAAAACCAACATAAAGACAGAATAGAAAGAAGGACAAAACTAAAAATCGTATACAGAAAAAAACGCATGCCCACAGAACGTTTTCTGTTCTTTCTCGCTAGTCGAGATTGCGTGGAGGCGGTCTGTTGAACAGCCATGATTTCTTTACCAACCCTCTCTACCAAAAAATCAATGCAATCAACCTTTATAGATAGACGAAAAAAAAGGAGTAAAGTTTCATTCTTCATGAACTTTACTCCTTTTTAACAATTCGTATTAGATTGGGCGCTTTACTGAAGACAGCAATGAATCTGCTGCGGAAGGACGCTCGTAATGAAATTCCAAGCCCATTCCCGTATTCCGGGCTACGCTGCGAATAATGAGATCGTGGTACTTCTTTTGTCGGATGGCGGCAATAACAACAAATTTTGAAATGCCGAGCGTGTCAAAATAAAGTTTACCTTCTTTTTCAATATATTTTTGCACATGATTCATATTGACGAAAAGGTCGGTATCCATCTTTTTAAAGCCCATTTCTTCGAGCTTATCCAAGAAAAGACTGAAATCAAGCAACGAATTTACAGCTTGGCTGATACGTTCAAAACGGGTATGATAAATCATTTCTTTCGAGCTGACTTCAATAAATAATGTATCGTTCATGGAAACCGGTTCCTGCAAGGCTTCTTTGCTGCTTGCTTGCTCACTCTCGTTCTCGAGGTAGCCAGCTTTCTCCATTAAATCGGTGTATGGAATGTTGTAGGCATCCGACAGCTTTTTTAACGTAACAGGCGATGGGTTGATTTTTTCATTGGTCGAGCGATTGCGCTCCAGTTCCAAATCTCTGATGTAGGCGTGTGAAAGTCCGCTTTTGTTAGCTGCTTCGCGCAGGGACATTTTGCCCCGTAAGCTTTCCAAAAATTTACCGAATCCTTCTAATTGCTTCATAGTGATGAATCCCTCCATATTGTTTAATTGTAAATGAGTTTGGTGGAAATGAAAATGTTTACGCTTGAATTGGTGCTATTTCCCTGAAGTCCCTGCCATGTGGGCAGCGTGCATATTTATGCTTGGCGATTGGAAAATTAGTAGCATCATCATGGAAAGAGGCTGATCGCATGGCAAGAGATTTACCCATTGGGAACGGGAATGTACTCATTAATTTTGACGCTGCTTATAATATTCGTGACATGTATTACCCTTTAGTAGGTCAAGAGAATCAATCTAGCGATCATCTTTCACATTTTGGTATTTGGTGTGCGCGAGATTTCTTCTGGATCGACCATCCGGAAGTTTCGAAAAAGCTGAAATACCTAGAAGATTCGCTGGTTACGAACGTTGAATGCGCCCATGAGAGATTGGGATTAAGCTTCATTATTCGAGATGGTGTAGATGTTCAACAAAATATTTTTTTACGCAAAATAATGATGGAAAACCATTTTGATGAGGAAAGAGAGATCAAACTTTACTTTCATTTGGATTTGCAAATCTATGGCAACGGTGTCGGCGATACCATTTATTTTGACCCGGAGTTGAATTCGCTTCTGTTTTATAAAGGGCATCGTTATATGTCGTTGTCGGGTTTATCTCCAGATGTCGATAAGCCGTATCCCAGCGGTTATGCAACGGGGCAGAAAGGCATACATGGCCTTGAAGGCACATGGCGTGATGCGGAAGACGGCCATTTAGGGGGAAATCCGATTGCGCAGGGTTCTGTTGACGGGACGCTAGAGTTGACGATGATGCTGCCTCCCAAAAGCTCGAAAGAAGCGTGGTTCTGGGTTTGTTTCGGCCATACGAAGCAGGAGGTCGAGCGATTGGAAAGCTTGCTGCGCACAGAGTCGCCACAAGCTTTGCTGCAGCGCACCCATGATCACTGGGTAAGATGGGTCAACCAGGATGCTCATCAGCTTAGCTTGCTGAAGCCGGAATTGGCTTCCTTTTACAAAAGATGCCTGTTGATCACTAGAACGAATGTTGACAATCGTGGCGCGATTATTGCAGCAAATGACTCGGATATTTTGAAGTTTGCCAAAGATACCTACTCCTACATGTGGCCGCGGGACGGGGCACTGGTATCTCATGCCTTAGACCGGGCCGGGTATTATGATCTGTCCAGGAAATTTTTTGATTTTTGCATAAAAGTATTGACGCCTGAAGGGTATCTCATGCACAAATACAACCCCGATAGCTCCGTAGGCTCAAGCTGGCACCCATGGGTGGACGGTCAGGGGAAAAAGCAGCTGGCCATTCAAGAGGATGAAACAGCACTCGTTCTGTATACGTTGTGGCATCATCACAAGCTGGCAGGCACGATAGAGCGTTCCCGTGAAGATTATGAGAAATTTGTGAAACCCGCTGCGGACTTTCTCGTTCATTATCGGGATGCATCCGGGCTTCCGCTGCCCTCCTACGATCTTTGGGAAGAGCGCTATGGTGTGCTAGCCTTTACCGTTGCCTCTGTCTATGCGGGTCTGGTTGCTGCCGCTCGTTTCGCTGATTATCACCAGGATAAAGCGCGTGCCGTTTATTATGCCGATATCGCGGATCAGGTAAAAAAGGCTGCCGAACAGCAGTTGTTTGCGGCTGATCAGAATCGCTTTTTGCGAGCTTTATATTGGAGTTATGGTGAAAATAAATATGTGCCTGACTATACGATGGATATGAGTATGTACGGGTTATTCGATTTTGGCTTGTTCGAGCTGGAGGATCCGAGGCTCGTGGCGACGATGAAGATTCTAAAAGAGAAATTGTGGGTACATACGGATATCGGCGGCATCGCCAGATATGAAAATGACTACTACCATCAGGTGACGAATGATGTCGCTAAGGTGCCAGGCAATCCGTGGTTTATCTGTACGCTATGGTATGCGGAATGGCTGGTGGCCTCGGCAAAAGTGATTGAAGATTTGCAAGAAGCGGAAAATCTGATGTTCTGGGCAATACACCATGCGCTGCCCTCAGGCACAATGGCGGAGCAGGTACATCCGTTCACAGGCGCGCCGCTTTCCGTTTCGCCTTTAACATGGTCACACGCTTCTTTTATCAAAGTTACGCAAGAGTATTTATCTAAACTAAAAAAAATGACCTCGACAGGAACCAAACAAGCGGCGGATGCCAGTGAAGACAAAGTGTTGGAGCCAATTGTTCAATAGTTGGGAGGAGATGATGAGATGAGAGCGATTCGCGTCAAACAACTGCGACAAGGTAACCCTTCGATTGCTCTGGAAACCGTGGATGATCCCGTGATTTCTCATCCGCAAGAGGTTATTGTCAAGGTATTGGCAGTAGGTTTAGACGGCACGGATAAGGAAATTTTACAGGAAAAATACGGTGTTCCTCCGCAAGGTGAGGACGACTTGACGACAGGTCATGAATCTTTAGGGGTTGTTGCTGAAGCTGGCGCAGAGAGCGGATTCCAAGCAGGAGATCTCGTGACCGCCATTGTCCGGCGGCCCTGCCGGAATCAAAGCTGTGTCAATTGCCGGAACGGTCACTCAGACTTCTGTCAAACCGGGGAATTTGTGGAGCGTGGTATCAAAGGCGCCCACGGTTTTCTCTCCGAATATTACAGAGAAGACGGACGTTATCTCGTACAAGTTCCTACGGATCTGCTCGAGCACGGCGTTCTGGTTGAGCCGCAGAGTATTGTAGAGAAAGTGTGGGATCAGGTGCTGCGCGTACAGCAGCGGCTGATCTGGGAGCCGAAGACAGCGCTTGTCCTTGGCTCAGGCCCTTTAGGGCTGCTTGCTGCTATAACGTGCAGGCTGCTCGGTTTGGACGTGTACGTTTGGTCGAGATCCCCGCAGGATAGCCTACAAGCGCAGCTTGTTAAGGACTGCGGGGGCGTGTATCAAACGGCGGACGAAGACGGCGGTTTGACGGCTTACGCGGAGGGACTCGGTAAGCCGATAGATTTTGTGCTTGAATGCACGGGCTTCAGCCCGCTGGCCTTCGAGGCTATGGCTGTGCTAGCGCCGAATGGCGTGCTGGCGCTGCTCGGGGTTACGCCAGCTGACCGCAAGCTGGAGATTTCCTCCGACATGCTCAATCAGAGCATGGTGCTGGAGAACAAATGCGTGATCGGTTCGGTGAATGCCGCACGCAAGGATTTTGAGACGGCCATCTATCGGCTGCAGCAGATGGAGCGGGTGTATTCCGGTTGGCTTGACCGGCTGGTCACCAACCGGATGAAGCTGGAGGCCGTGCCGAAGCTGGACTTTGCAAGCATCCCGATCAAAGCGGTTGTCGACATCGTTCCGGTGGAGCAGTGGCGCGGCCTGGTGAAACAAACGATCGAAGTTGAGTACAGTTTTTCGGTATGATTAGAGCCAAGCAGGTTGGGAAGTGCCTGCTTGGTTTTTTTGCAACCTGACCCAAAATGTTAGACTTCCCTCCTATATTTTTCTATAATATGGGGAAAGGGAGGACGAGCACAAATGTCAAAAAAATTCTTAAGAGAAAACGGTATGCACCTATCATGGCTGATTGCTTTAATTGCCACATTAGGAAGCTTGTATTTCTCGGAAATTATGCATTTTATACCTTGCAAACTATGTTGGTATCAACGTATTCTCATGTATCCGCTGGCCATCATTCTGGGGATCGCTGCTGTGCGCAGAGACTACAAGCTGACGATTTATGTATTACCCCTCACGATTTGGGGAGCCTGTATTTCCGTTTATCACGTTTTGCTTCAATCCGGGGTTTTTCACGAATCCGCGACTGGTTGCGGGCCGATTCCATGTGATGTAGATTACTTGAACTGGCTTGGTTTTATCACCATTCCTATGCTAGCCGGAACGGCTTTTATTTTGATCACTATTCTCCAATATTTGACATACCGAGCTACGAAATAACACCATGTTCCAAAAATAGGCAGGTAATTTGTCTAGCACTGTCGAAAGGAGTACTGAACGTATTCCATCATGCGAGGTGCTACAATGACATCTATTACCAAAAGTGCTGCACTGCTGATCCTTTTAAGCGCAACATTGGTCGGTTGTGCAGACAAAAGCCTGTTCTCTCCTGCTGCCGAAGCTGTAACGACACCAAGTCCGCAAGCAACCACCAAAGCAGCGGAGCCTACGCCAACTTCAACTCCAACTCCTAAACCAACAGCAAAGCCCATAGCTACTCCCAAACAGACCGTAGTTCCGAGCGCTACTCCGCATCCTACGACTGCCCCTAGCCCTGCAGCATCCGCAAAGCCGGCAACCGACGCTACCAAAACAAAGCCAGTCGCAGGGGACAAGACCCCCTACTCCTGGTATTACATGAAGAAGAAAACCGGGCAGGTTCCTGATTTTCCGAAAGAAACGAAATCATTTACCGCTGATCAGAAAGCCGTTTGGGTTGGGACCGGGAAAAAGGTTTATCTAACGATTGATGCGGGAGGCCCGCTGATTGAAGTGGATTTAATGCTAAAATCCTTGAAGGAAAACGGAGTGAAAGCGAACTTTTTCATCTCAGGGAACAATATCAAGTCTAACCCGGATTATTTGAAAAGAGTTGTGGCAGACGGTCATTTTGTAGCTAATCATACGATGACGCACAAAGATTTCAATGAGCTGAGCGATGACCAAATTCGCAAGGAAATTACGGATTTTGAAGCCTTATATAAGAAGATAACCGGTAAAGAGGTCGAGAAATACTTTCGCTTCCCTTACGGTCACTACAATATGCATAATTTGAGTTTAGTATCGAGCATGGGGTATACGTCTGTCTTTTGGTCGACGGCTATGCGCGATTGGGAACCGCGGGAGAATGGGGCCGAGGATCCGTACAACGATATCATGAATAATTTGCATGATGGCAATGTTATTTTGATGCATCAGGGATCTTTGGAAAACATGCAGGCGCTCGCGCGCATCTGCAAGGAAATCAAGAAGAAGGGCTACGAATTCGCACTTGTGAATGATTTGCAGCCAAAAAAATAGGTGACCGACCACCAAGAATCAGTGTTGTAAGCCTAGGTACCTTTCAGCTTGTACGTTCATATTCTATCCATGTAGCCTTTGAAATTCATTAACCGGCAAAGGAAGCGGATAGGTGTGCAGCAAGCGATAGCCGTACTGGACTCCGGAGTCGGAGGATTAACTGTAGTAAAAGAACTCATGAGGCAGCTGCCGCAGGAAAAAGTCATCTATTTCGGTGATACGGCTCGAAGTCCTTATGGACCGCGATCAGCTGTAGAAGTACGTACATTTACCCGGCAAATTGTAGATTATTTAATTCAATTTAACCCTAAAATGATTGTGATTGCATGCAATACGGCAACGGCGGTTGCCATAGAAGATATTCGAGAGCGCGTCTCGATACCAGTGTTGGGTGTTATCTCGCCAGGCGCACGAGCCGCAATCAAGCACACGCGAACCGGGATCGTCGGGGTGATCGGCACGGAAGGTACGATCAAAAGCAAGGCCTACGAACATGCCTTAAGGTTAATCTCGCCGGGCATACAGGTGTACAGCGAGTCTTGCCCGCTTTTGGCGCCTTTCGTAGAAAAGGGGCTTTTTGGAAGAGAGCAAGAGCAGGAGATTGTGGCGCAGTCGCTTCAGCCGTTGATCGACAAGCCCATTGATTGTTTAATATTGGGATGTACGCATTATCCGTTTTTGATGGAGCCGATCTCCCGGGTGATGGGACCGGACGTCACCTTGATTTCATCTGCCGATGAAACGGCAAGAGAAATCAGCACGATTTTGTACCATCGCGATCGGATGGAAACATCGGGGATATTGCCGATTCACCAATTTTTTTGCAGTGGAGAACCTACGTTATTTAAGCGCATAACGGAAAGCTGGCTCAAAGATCAGATAGCCATTACACCTGTCGTTTGGCAGGTACCAACTATTTTTTGAATAGACCCTCAGGGGTCTGTTTTTAAAGAAAAGAGTTGTTCTGGGTTGAGCGAAAGCTCAACTTTTTTTTGTTAAAATCTAAGTATGGAATCGAATCTACTCAAACAAATATTTATCGTTGTAAAGATAGTTGTGCAGCAAGTTGAAGGGCTACGTTGCATTACATACAACGGAATGGTGTGGTCAGACCGCGATTGCGGTCTTTCGTTGCACATCATACAACCATTTGTTGCAAAAGGTGAATTGTAAGCGATTTAAATGCAACAATCGTTGTATGAAGTGCAATATAGATGCGAAGTGAGGCCCCTTTACGGCCAAATGGTTGCGCAAAATACAACATAGACTGTCACAGTCGCAACTCGGACACCACCCCATGAAATTTGCTGCTATCGCTCCAGCGGCAGCGGTTCCTCCCTGGAAGAGAACTACAGGGCTCTATTTCATCGAAATAAGCTCTTCTTCGCGTGGAGGGGAACTGACATCCTCTATTTGTTCGTTTTCTTGAAGAAAACGGGATTAGGCGGTCAAATAAAACCTTGTAGTTCCGCTTGACTGATCGCGGAAACGGGCTTAATTTTTTAGAATAGCGCCTTGTAGTTCCTCAAAGGGGCCTGCTAGCCCAATTATCTCTCCTATGAGGATGCCCCTCCGCCAATTGTCTCAGTAACGATGAATTATTATCGGCGTTGGGTGTTCTCCACTCCAAACTTCGCTCCTACTGGTCTCTTAACAAGCTAAACTACGGAGGGAAATTAACGCCTTCAACGATTCCTTTCTCCTCAACGAGGAACTACAGGGCTCTATTTCATTGAAATAGGCCATTTTTCATTGTAGGAAGTGTGCAACAACTTAACTTTGTTACGCCGCATGTTTCTAATGGAGAAGGCATATTCATAACCTACGTAGGAGATCAAAGAGCTGTGAGGTGGTCGTATGTTGGGTTACGGGTATGGGACGTTGTGTGATGAATTGAATCGGCTTGGCAGGATTTATCCTTTCCTGCATGTCGAAGTTATAGGAGAAAGTGTGATGGGAAAAGGCATACCTGCGCTGCGCATCGGCCAGGGAGCCAGAGAGCTCCATGTCAACGCAGCGATCCATGCAAATGAATGGATTACGACCCCGCTTGTTATGCAGTTCGTAGAGGATCTCGCTTGTTCCTATGCCAGAGGAACGGCTTGGCAGGGCAGAAACACCAGACGCCTGCTTTCCGAGTACTCCTTATGGGTTGTTCCGATGGTGAATCCTGACGGTGTAGAACTTGTGCTTAATGGCATCGGACCTGATCATCCCTACCAAGCCAATCTGCTGGAGTTGAACGGAGATCAGCCTGATTTTAGCAGCTGGAAAGCGAATATAAGGGGCGTAGACCTTAATGACCAGTTCCCTGCCCATTGGGAAGAAGAGGCTGAGCGCAGGGGGCAGTTGGGGCCGGGGCCGCGGGATTATGGCGGTGAGACGCCGCTATCGGAGCCGGAGACTGCCGCGCTTGCGCGTTTTACAGAATGCCACCCGTTTGAGCTCGTTGTTGCCCTGCATACGCAAGGTAGAGAGATTTATTGGAATTACCGGGGGTATGAACCTCCGGAATCCGAGTCATTTGCCGACCAATTAGCGGTTGTCAGCGGTTATGAAGCCGTGAAATTAACCGATAGCGATGCAGGGTATAAGGATTGGTTCATTCAACAATTCCGCAGGCCTGGATTTACCGTCGAGTTGGGTTATGGTGTCAATCCGCTGCCCGTGGAAGCCTTCGCCGAATTGTATGGAGAGATCGTCCCGATCCTGCTGACTGCGCTGGATTTACAAACCGTTAACCGCTAGACAAGATCAGGAACATAACCTTGTCCCTCAAGAACCGTTCTGTCCAGACTTCATATACTGGAGTAAGTAGACGGTTGGGAGGCGAGGTTATGGCACCACCTAAAGGCAAAGGCAAAGTTGCTAAGAAGAAAATAGTATCTTCCAGAGAGCAGTACACGATGAGAATAGTGGAGTCGTCTACGTGTGCGGTTTGTAAAACACAATGTACAAGAGGACTTCGTTATTTGGAGCATATGGCTCAACCTGGGGCTGTAGGTAGAGGGGTTCCCTGTATTTTAACAAGAAGAAAAATCAATTAACGAAAAAAAGTCCACGCCTAAAGCAAGAGAGGCATGGACTTTTCTTTATTTACTTGTGCCCTTTATTGCTTTTCTGATCATGCGTTTTCGTCGTTGTATTTTTGCGGGATTGTCCTTGCTGTTTATGATCTGCTGACATGGCTGGTCCTCCTTGAATATCGTTGTTGAGAAGCGCGTGATTATTATAAGCAGTTGGTTGATTTTGATACAGTGGTACCAAGAGGAAAATAAAAACCCAACGCACGATGGTAATCGTTCGTTGGGCTGTATGCGAAGATGGTAGAGTGCAATTAATGGTTAGGAGGAAGCAGTTTATCTTCGAGGCGTTGTTTTACCTTCTTGATGGCATCTCGCTCTAATTTGTGGTTTAAGTTGAACTTCGCACCTGTTAATGCAAGCGCTTCCTTAACAGTCATTTCTACATAAATAATCTCTTCACCTTGACGAATTTGAATAGAATTTTGTTCCATTTCCATCACTCCTATGTCAACTTTTTGAAGAGGAAACCTTGATTTGTCGCACTTTTAATATAACATATCATGTAAGGTTAAACAAGGGTTATTAAGACCTATTTATAG
The DNA here is from genome assembly GCF_009757995.1 of Paenibacillus anseongensis. Taxonomy (NCBI): domain Bacteria; kingdom Bacillati; phylum Bacillota; class Bacilli; order Caryophanales; family Paenibacillaceae; genus Paenibacillus; species Paenibacillus anseongensis. Next base: position 170,039 of record NZ_WSEM01000020.1, on the reverse strand, counting down.
AAAAAGAATGTCGGAAACGATGTCGGCCACCAAAGAAAAAAGCACGCGAAACGGCAGCATTTGCTAGGCCATTAAGCGTGCTTATGAGACTAACTGTAGCAGCGAATTTCTACGATTTCAGCTCGCTCAGCTCCGTTTGTTGATTCCACTAGCAAGCGTAAGCGGCTGGTTACAACGGTCTCAAGGAATGTATGAGTATGAAGGCGAGTGTGATTATTACATTCTTCAGCGACAGTTTTCCATTCCCCTCCAACAAAGGCCTGGAGTTTGTAGTCTTTAACCAACTCAGGAATAATCTCGAATGCTGTCCGATGATGATGCAAATTAATTAAATCCTCATGGACGTCATCATTCAAGGTCAACTGTACGCTGCGGATTGGCACGGCATTCGGCCAGCTGACTTCAAGCCACTCCGGCTTACCAGCTTGCAGATGAGCGGAAGACCACATGTTCGGGCCGCCGTATGGCCGTTTAAAGCCATTAGCCGCTTTATCCGGAGAGTAAGCCGAAGTAGGTGAGAGCAGCCGGAAGCAGATCGGCTTGCGGTTGAACTCGCCAGGCGTCCAATCAACGACAGGCTGGTTCGGTGTCGTGTCGCCATAATCTGCGGCATTGCTATTATCTTTATGCTTGAGCCCAAGGACGCCGGATTGCAGCTGGTCGGACTTATGGACCGATAGTGCAGGATTGCTGCGTAGAATAATAAAAGCATTTTGAGCGGTATCCGGATGCCAGCTTAACGGAACTTGGATCCACTGTCCAGATCCTTGCGGGACCGCTACTTGAACGGCTGTTACCTGTGTGTGCGGGACGTAGTTCTGCGGCTTCCCTGTGCTCCACAGCTCCACAGAGAGTTGCGTAGCCTCCGAGGCGTCAAGCAGCAGTTCCAAGCCTTCGATATGTGGATCTACAGGCACAAGAAGCGCCACACTATCCGCAAGCGGGAACACCGATGCGGATTTCTCTACGGCCAGCTGGCTCAAGGTGCTGGACGCTGTCAAGGTCGCGCCTAGCACAAGGTCGGCTGCGTCGGCGTTTTTGATCCCGAGCACGGAGGCATCCTGCCGCAGCAGCGTTTGCTGCAGCTCGCTCAGATGGCTGCCGTGCAGCTCGCGAGGGGAAATACCTTTCGCTGCGCAAAGGGCAGCGCCCGTTCCTGCGGCTTCGCCGATGACGGCACAAGTCGCCATGACGCGTGTCGTGCCGAAAGCGACGTGGGACGCGCTGATATTGCGCCCAGCCATAAGCATATTCGTCGTATTGACCGAATAGAGGGAACGGAACGGAATGTGGTAGCTGCCGTCCACATGCATATGCTTGGAGCCCTTCGCCGTGGCGTACATGCCTTGCGGTGGATGCAGGTCAATTGACCAGCCTCCGAAGGCGACGCGGTCTTCGAACAGCTCCTGTGCGATGACATCGTTTTGATTCAGCACGTAGTCCCCTACGAAACGACGGTATTCCCGTTTGCCCGGAACCGAACCGATCCATTCGAGTGTAAGGTTATCCGCTTCGAATTTACCGGAATTTTTAATATAATCCCAAATCCCGTAAATCACGGAAGACAGTTCATCACGGATTCTTTCGTTATCATGAACCGTATCCAGTTCGCCGCCCCACTCAATCCACCAGTAAGCGCAACCATTATCGCCGCTGCGAATAACCCGTTTCATCGGAATTGTGGTCTGCGTAATGTCTTTGGCGAAACTAGGCGGGATGTACTTCACAGGTCGGCCGGCATCTTTGGTGTAGAAGAGCAGAGTGCTGCCTAGTGTAATATCATCCGGGACGAGAGGAGCCCATTCTTCATTAAACTCCTCCTGTGCTTCACGGCCAATACGGAATTTCGCACCTGCCAGAAAACCGACAAGCCCGTCGCCTGTGCAGTCGAGATAGACACGGCTGTCGAAGCGGATACGGCGTTCCGACCCCATCATCCAGCCTGTAACGGATCGGATGGTCCGGGAAGTTTCGTCTCCGTCTGCATCAACTTCATGAACGTCCGTATTCAAGAAGAGAGTAATATTTTTCTCGGCTTTAACTTTTTCGAGTACAATCAGATCCCATAGATAGGGATTTCCATCGATATTGCGGTATTGATTCTCAACGAACATTTCCCCCATGATACCGGTTTCACGCGCATACCGATGAAGCCCGTGGGAAGTAGCTCCGCAAACCCACACGCGTACTTCACTACTGGAATTACCACCTAGAACAGGACGATTTTGAACAAGGGAAACGGTTTGACCTAATCTGGCTGCAGCGATCGCGGCACACACGCCGGCTAAACCTCCGCCGACAACGGTGATGTCGGATGTAACGATTTCGTGTTTCATGACCAGCACCTCACTAGTTGATAGAATATCTTTGATTTCATTGTAAAAGATTATATTCCTATTGAACATGCAGTCAGTTACAATGAGCATATACTTTATTTCACTTAAAGAGGGTGCGGGTATGGCTTTTCGTGATGTAGCGGTGAAACTTATTTCGCATGTTTACTGGCATCGTAAAGATGAGTTTATGTATAACGAGGACACGTATCCTTGCTGGACGTTATTTGCTGTGGAGGAAGGCAGATTTGTTTATGGAATCGGAGAGCACAAAGGGGAAGCGGGATTTGGCGATTTTGTTATTTGCCCGCCCCATGTTGGTTTTCGAAGGAGGACGCTGGAGCCATTGTCGTTTCATTTTCTGCAGTTTGTTTGGCTGTCGGAACCAAGTTCAGAGGAAGCAACCAGCTGGAGAGGCAAACTCGTCATTAAGGATATCGAGAGATTAGCCTCAAATTATCATTATTTGAAGGAGCTTCCGGGGTGGGATGAAGAGAGCACGCTGCATAAGCAGCACATGCTCAGCGATATGTTTCGATTAGTCGCAATTGAACGAGAGCTCAGAGAGGACCTTACTACAGAAACAGACAGTCTGATGGAAAAGGCACGCAAATATGTAACGGATCATGCGTACGGAAGTTTATCCATGTCGGATTTGGCAGAGAGCCTGGGGCTGACTCCCGTGCAGCTTACGCGAAGGTTTCGCAGAGCTTTCTCGCAAACACCTTCTGAATTTCTAAATGAATTGCGTTTAACCAGAGCGCGCCATTTACTGGAAGGGTCGACTTTGACGTTAGATGCAATCGCAGGAAAATGCGGTTTTGAAAACGGTTTTTACTTGAGTCGCGTGTTTACACAAAAAATGGGGATGGCTCCATCGGTGTACCGCAGTATGTATCGCGTATAATACGAAAAAAGCTCATCTTTCCAGAAAGGAAGGATGGGCTTTTAAGTTTATGGACCACTCGTAGGAAGATTGCCCTGTGCATATTCATCCTCAGGCTGGCGTATCCAGCGATGGAAATAGCCTTGTGTATACAGAGCTTTGAGCAAAATGATTAAAACAGGCGACAGGATGACTCCCGCAACGCCAAACAATGAAAGGGACACGATCATAAAGGCTAACGTCGTAAAGGCCGACACGCCCAGGGATTCCCCTGTAATTTTGGGTTCCATGATTTGTCTGACAAGGATAACGACAAGCAGCAGCGCGCTTAACCAGATCGCAAGTGTTGTCTGACCCACGATAAACAAATAAATGATCCACGGAATGAACAAAGTGGAGACACCTAGCAGCGGCAAAACATCGAAAATAGCCGAGAGCAGGGAGATAGAGAAAGCATTATTGACGTCGAGCAGAAGCAAAGCAACAAAAACGACGATAAACGTTAGGGAAATCAGCTTAAATTGGGCTTTTACGTAAGAGACAATCCCCTTCACGACATTTTCCTTTAGAAAGAAAAATACCGATTTAAACGTTCTTGGTGTTTTCTCACTGGCAAGGCGTTTCCAAGAGTCGATTTCTATGCTGAGGAAGTAGGCCAAAATGATTCCGACAATGAAGTTGAACATGAAGGTGGAAAAGGAAGTCAGCGAGGCTACTAGTCCGGATAAGAAAGTAATAATGAATTTTGAGGCATTACCTGCAAATTGTCCGGCATATTCTTTAATTTTCACAATGACATCAGGGGGCAATGTTTGGAAGCGATTATTTAGTTCGCTAATTTTATGTATGATTTGGTCATTAAAAACGGCTTGGTAATCGTCTACTTTATCGACAAGGCTCATGATCTGGCTTGTGAAAATAACGGCGGCGCCCGCCAGCGCGCCCAAGATGATCAGGACGAAGAGGAGCGTCGAGATCGCTGATGCAATCGACTTTCGCATCCCTTTCCGGTTCAGAAACCTAGCAAAAGGCTCGATCATCATGAAAATGATCAGAGCCAGAAAGATAGGTGTCGCGATGCGATACAAATAGCTGAACAACAGCATGAAGAGGTAGACGGTTAGAACAATGAGAGCAATGTCAAAAGCAGTTCTCCAATATTTCTTGTAAAAAGAAATCATGCATGTTCCTCCGGGCTTAAATGTTAATTGTTTATTGTTCCGTCAAAATAACCGGACCTTGGCTCGTAATCGCAATCGTGTGTTCATATTGTGCAGACAGACTGCCGTCGTACGTTCTTGCTGTCCACCCGTCGCTATCTACTTTGGAATGATATTTGCCGACATTTAGCATCGGTTCAATGGTGAACACCATGCCTTCTTTAATGCGCGGCCCTTTGCCTGCTGGTCCGTAATGCGGAACTTGCGGTTCTTCATGCATTTCGGAGCCGATGCCGTGTCCGATAAAATCTCTGACGACGGAGAAACCTTGTGATTCCGCATACACTTGAATCGCGTGAGAAACATCGCCGATGCGGTTGCCTGGAATCGCTTGCTCAATGCCTTTGTACAGCGACTCTTTAGTTACTTGAAGCAATTTCTCCGCAATCGGAGAGATGTTCCCAACGGCGTAGGACCAAGCGGAGTCCGCCAACCAGCCGTCAATGCGAACAACCATATCGATGGTGACGATATCGCCGTCGTTCAAGGCCTCTTTCTTTGGAAATCCGTGGCAGATCACATCGTTAACGGATGCGCAAGTAGCGTAAGGATAGCCGTGATAGCCCTTTTGTTCCGGTGTAGCGCCGTGCTTCGCCAAAAAGCCCTCGACGAATTGGTCGATTTCCCAGGAGGTGATGCCAGGGCGAATCATTTTGGCAATTTCTTTATGACAATCGGCTAGAATGCGTCCAGCTCTGCCCATTTTTTCGATTTGTTCTTTTGTTTTAATGGTAATCACGTAAGTCCAACTCCTCAGCTGTTATTCAATCATTATGTCCATTTTGCGGACCATAGCTTCATTTCTTTTAATATTTGATGCAAATCCTGGCCTTTCGGTGTCAAGGTATACTCAACGGTAACAGGGACAGTTGGATATGCCGTCCGCTCTAAAACACCGTGATCCTCCAGATGACGGAGAATATCGGTTAGAGATTTGGGGCTGATTCCAGTTACTTGACGCTGCAGTTCGCCGAAACGCTTCGTACCGCAAAACAGTTCCCGAAGCACGAGGAAGGCCCATTTGCCACCGATGACTTCAAGTGTACGTTCAATGGAGCATTCAATGACTTTCGGTACTTTAGGAACATAGTTGCTGAGCGGGGCGACTTTTTCATTTTCAAGAGTTGACATTCAGAAACGCGTCCTTTCCATTTTGGAATGTACATAACTATCCATGAAGTAAGTAAGTTACCAGCTTGAATTTAGGATAAAATAGTTCCACTACTATGTATTTTAAAGTTCGTGAAGGCAATTAGCAATAGCAGCCCGATTGGGGTATTTGTAAATCACTTTTTAAGTCGGATGCTGTCAAAGGTTGATTTCGTGCCTTAGATTCTTTACAATAAGAAATAAAATTATTGTTTCAGGAGATGTGTACATATGAACGTCAAAATTTCTCGTAATGCAGCGAAAGTACTTCAATTGGAGCTTGATAAAGAAGAAAACAAAGGTCTATTGGTTCGAGTACAAGTGACTCATAAACATGGCGACCACGCTCACTATGGCTTGGGTCTTGACGATAAATCTGCCAATGATGTCGTTGTCAGCACGGACAAAGGCATTGATGTTTTGCTGGATGGAAACGAACCATTGCTTGACGGTATCCGTATTGACTACTTCTACACGCCAGAAGAAGGTTTCATGATTACGAACCCAAGCAAGGGGAACAACGGAGATCACTAATGCGCAATGATATTCGCATTTGTGATAAATGCAAACATATGAAGGTGAAATCTGCACTTTCAAAAATTAAAGTCATTGCACCTGATGCTGAAGTCAAAGTTGCCTGCAAATCGTATTGCGGTCCTTGTTCTCGTTTTGCTTTTATATTCATTAATGGCCGCTATGTGACAGGAGCAACAGAAGACGAAGCAATCGAAAAGGCTAAAAAATACGTGAAATAAAAAGAACCGTCGGGGCGATCGATGCCCTGGCGGTTTTTTTTATATGTTAAGCATGAACGGTGGTATTTGCGAGCAGTTGGCGAATTTGGCTTTCAATTTTACGCGGCGTTGTGGTTGGTGAGAATCTTTTAATGACGTTACCGTTTTGATCCACGAGAAATTTGGTGAAATTCCATTTGATGCTGGAGCCGAGCAAACCGGAAGCCTGCTGCTTCAAGTAGCGGTAAAGTGGATGGGTGTCAGCGCCGTTGACATCAATCTTGGAGAACAAAGGGAAGTTCACGCCAAAATTGATTTGGCACGCCTGCTCAACCTCTGTATCGTTTCCGGGCTCTTGATCTCTGAATTGGTTGCATGGAAAGCCCAGTACGCTAAAACCCTGATCTTTATATGTATCATGAAGCTCCTGCAGTCCCGTAAATTGAGGGGCAAATCCGCACTTGGTTGCGGTATTAACAATGAGCAGCACTTGTCCTTTGTAGTCGGCAAGCGATTTTTCTTCACCGCGGATCGTCCGGGCTGAAAATTGATGAACGGTCAAAAGAATCACCTTTTCACAGTTATTTTAGTTGTTCACGATATCCGCCAACGCTTTGTCAACGGAACGATATGTAAAATGAAAGCCATGTTGGAGCAGGACATGCGGCAGCACCTTCTGGCCTTCCAGAAGCAGTGTAGATAATTCGCCGAAAGCTAGCTTCATGACAAAAGCAGGGAGAGGAAACAGATTCGGTCTGTGAAGAGCTTGGGCCAGCTGCGCCCCGAACTGCTTGTTTGTGACAGGATTTGGCGCTGTCGCATTGACAGGTCCGCTGATTTCCTCGTTTTGTATACAGAAATCGATCAATCTTACCATGTCTTCAATGTGAATCCAAGACAGCCATTGTTTGCCGCTCCCGATAGGTCCGCCAACTCCAAGCTTATAAGGGAAAGCCATCTTTGGAAATGCGCCTTCTTTCCCGTCGAGCACAAGTCCAACGCGAACTTTGACGATTCGCGGGCCTTTTATTTGATCTGCGGCTTGTTCCCATTTGTCCACGACACTCGATAAGAAATCCATCGTATGGTGCGGGCTGCGCTCATCGAAAGTTGCCGTCTCCGACGTGCCATAAATAGACATACCGGAAGCGTTGACGACGACCTTAGGTTTCTTGTCCATACGTTCCACAAGCTGCGCCACTTGCTGAGCTGCCTTCATGCGGGACTCCAAGATGCGCTGTTTAGCCGCAGCCGTCCAGCGCTGATTAATCGATTCGCCGGCTAAATTTACGATGGCGTCCAGTCCTTCAAGCTTCTCAGGGGCATCTTGCAATTCTGCCCATGTGACTGTGCGCGCACCTTGTACGACGGCTTGGGAAGAGCGGGAAATCGTGATCATTTCATGGCCGTGCTGTTGGCAATAGGCAATTAAACGACTTCCGATAAAGCCGCTTCCGCCGGTTACCGCAATTTTCATCGATGAACACCTCCTCCTAGCTATTATATCATTTACAAAATTTGCATGTCATCTAAGCAGGCTGCCGAAAGCCAATATCTTCATTGACATGGATTAGGAAGCAAATGGTATATTGGGAAAGGAGGGATGCCTATGTTTCATTTCTTATTTGGAAAATCATCTAAACCGCCAAAGCGCAGTCGACTTGGTAAAGCTAAGTCCGTCTATCGGGCGTCCGAACTGCCTAATGGTCTGGGGCTGCTTGAAGGTATTCCGTTAGATCGCATTGTTACGAAGTTAAACAGTTCAATTCCTGCTGACTATGCAGAAAGAATTCAATATCGTGTAAAAACCGAACATCCACGTATGACAGAAGACGAATATGCTTGCAAATGGTTTGAATTAAAGCGTTATTTTGTCATGAGTCTCGTTATGAAATCAACTCCGATGTTTAGCAGTGAAATCGATGACTTATGGCACGAAATGTTAATGTTCACAAGGGAATATCAGCGTTTTGGAGAACAGTTTGCAGGCGGTGTTATCCATCACTCCCCTGAACGTGAACCGAAGATGATGCCTGGAGAACGTGCTTGGTTTGATTGGGTGTATGCTCATTTGTTCGAATTTGCGCCGAGCAGCAAGCGCTGCTGGAACGGATTTTTCCGCAATGCCTTGGATCCCGACCGTACAGAACTGCTTCGTGAAGGCAATGTGGATGCGATTGCCCGAAGTTTGTTCAATATGGAGCAGGCAGACCGATATCCCGAGGTTGCACAAACGATTCGCATCTTGGTTGAGCAAGCCATTCTGGAAGCTAATAAGGCTGCCGAAAGCCGCCGTCTCGAGGATACGGGGTGGGATTATTCCACAACTAATCCGAACTCCATGCTCTATCTGGCAGGCGCTATGATGTTCTTCTCCATCCAAAGCCCACAAAGCTATGCCGATGAGATGAATACGAATTTCCCGGAGAATTCCCCGGAATCTCAGCGTGACAAACATAGCAGCTGTTCTTCTTCGGGCTGCGGAAGTTCTGCAGGAAGCTGCGATAACTCTGGAGATCAAGGGGGAGGCAGTTCTTCTTGTTCATCAGACTCCTCAGGTTCCTCAAGCTCCTCATGCTCAAGTTCCTCCTGTTCAAGTTCCAGCTGCGGTTCGAGTTAGAGGTTAAAAACACTTTCCTCGAAAAAATCAGGGAAGTGTTTTTCGTATGCAAGGGCATGCTAAAATTTAGACTGGAAAAATTCAGACGCCCTATGCTATACTCATGTTCAAACAGGAGATGATCAGATGAATTCGAAAATGTCTTTCCAACCGCTGAACCGTCCAAAGTTGGTAGACGATGTAGTGAATCAACTGCAGAAGAAGATTTCAGAAGGAGAAATAAAACCTGGGGATAAGATTCCTACGGAACCGGAATTGATGCAGCAGTTCGCCGTGGGACGATCAACGATCCGTGAAGCGGTCCGCGTCCTTGTTCACGCTGGTTTGCTTGAGAAGAAACAGGGCTTCGGTACTTTTCTGAAGGCGCAGTCGGCCATGCAGGAACCGCTGGATCACAGGCTCCGTAGAGCACAGATTCTGGAGGTTTACGAGGTCAGAAGGATGCTTGAGTTAGAAATCTCCAGATTGGCTGCTGAGCGCCGCGACGAGAACGATCTTGAGCAAATGCGAAGTGCGTTGGATCAACGTTACGAAGCATTGGAGAAAGGCGATACAGACACGTATTTGCGTGAAGATGTGAAATTTCATCTATCGATCGCTGTTGCCAGCAAAAATAGTGTTGTCATCGACCTGTATCGATCCTTCACATCGGCACTTTTTGAAGCATCACAGAAATTGATCGTGACGTTGCAAGATCCTCATCATCTTTTTCATGAGAATATGTACAAAGCTATCAAAGACAAGGATGTCGCGGAAGCCGAGTATTGGACCATGAAAAATCTGGATGAAACGGTCACACAGCTTAAACAGTTTGTAAACCAGGAGTAGCTTGACTCTCCTACGTCTTTAAACATCAGATGATATGATGAAAGGGGTTAGTAACAGTGTCAGATTCCAGTTCAGTACGCAATCATACGGTTTATGCGATTTTATTCTCCATCTCCCTGGTTCACTTATTGAATGACGCCATTCAATCCGTTATACCTGCCGTTTTCCCGATTCTTCATAATTCGCTGCAGTTGAGCTTTACTCAAATCGGATGGATTGCTTTTACGCTAAACGTAACAGCGTCCTTATTTCAACCTTTAATTGGTTTGTACACAGATAAAAAGCCAAAGCCGTTTTTGTTGCCCGCAGGCGTATTTTTCTCGTTATTAGGCGTGATTTTGCTTGCTGTAGCGTCTTCGTTTGTTCAGGTGCTTGGAGCTGTTGTGCTGGTTGGTCTCGGATCTTCCGTGCTTCATCCAGAGGCATCGCGTGTTGCCTACTTGGCTGCCGGACCTCGTCGAGGCTTGGCGCAGTCGATTTTCCAAACAGGCGGTAATATCGGGCAGGCGCTTGCTCCTATTTTTACAGCGCTGATTTTCGTTCCATTCGGCCAATTCGGCATTATTTGGTTTTCGTTTGTCGCTGCTGCAGCGATCGTTGTTCAGTTTTTCGTAGCCAAATGGTATGGTAAAGCGGGCAGCAGCCGCTCAGCAGCTTCAAGTAAAGCTTCTGTCAGTAAACAGCCTCTGCCGCGCAAGACAGTTACCTATGCCATTTCGATTTTGATCATGCTCTTGTTTTCCAAGTTTGTTTATGTGGCAAGCATGACGGGTTTTTACGCATTTTACTTAATCGAACACAATCAACTTTCCGTTGAAAAAGCGCAGCTATTCATATTCACTTTGCTTGCTGCTGGAGCAGTCGGTACGTTCATGGGCGGTCCGCTGGCGGATCGGTTCGGAAGACGTAACATGATCTGGTTTTCCATTCTGGGAACGGCTCCGTTTTCACTGCTTTTGCCATATGCCAACTTATTTTGGGCGGGCGTGTTGTGTGCATGCATTGGATTCATTTTGTTATCCGGCTTCTCCGTCATTGTCGTTTATGCGCAGGAACTTCTGCCAGGCAAAGTCGGGACGGTATCCGGTTTATTCTTTGGCTTGGCTTTTGGATTAGGCGGGATCGGTTCAGCCGTGCTGGGTACACTTGCGGATGCTACCAGCATCTCGTTTGTCATTAAAATCTGCGCATTCTTGCCGCTAATCGGGCTATTGGCCGCTTTCCTGCCATCGGATAAAAAATTAAATATGACACAAATTGAACTACCACAAAATGTTGTTAAAGCTTAATTGATCACGAGGTGAAACCGAATGCCATCGATTATTGAAATGAATAACGTCTCCTGGTATAGAGATAACAAAACGATTCTGAATGAAGTGAATTGGCAGGTATCCAAAAATGAACACTGGGCCGTACTGGGGCTGAACGGTTCAGGCAAGACGACCATATTGAATATGATCAATGGTTATATCTGGCCGAGCCAAGGACAAATGGCTGTACTCGGCCATCCGTTTGGAACGGTAGATTTAAGAGATTTGCGTAAAATGATTGGTTGGGTAAGCTCATCCCTCCAGGAGAAGTTGTATGCCTCCGATAAAACACAAAATGTCGTAATAAGCGGTAAACATGCTTCAATCGGGCTATATGAGAAACCGAGTACGGAAGACTTCGAGCAGGCCAAAGCGCATATGCAGCGGCTGAATTGTATGCATTTATACGACCGGACTTATCAATCGTGCTCTCAGGGTGAAAAGCAAAAACTATTAATTGCACGTGCATTAATGGCCTCTCCTAAGCTGCTGATTCTGGATGAAGCAACGAACGGATTAGACTTCCTTTCTCGGGAAGCATTGCTGTCCAGCATCCAAGAACTAGCCAAGGAACCGGATGCTCCGACATTAATATTCGTAACGCACCATATTGAAGAAATTTTACCTGTTTTTAATCAAACCTTATTGATTCGTCGTGGTGAGGTATTCGCAAAAGGGCTGTCGCGCCATGTACTGACTAGTGAAGGTTTGTCCTCTTTCTTTGAGACGGAGGTTGAAGTGAAATGGCAGCGAGAACGCCCATGGCTTTCGATTCCTGCCAGTGATTTGTGAGATTCTAAGGGCACTTTCTTTATGGAAGTGCTCTTTGTTTTGTGGGAATTATTGACATTCAATTTTTGGTGGCATACTATATGTTTAGATATCTAACTAAATAATGAGGAAGGAGGTTGAAGAATGAAATCATGCCCGGTTAATCTTCAAAAATCAATTCTAAAGCCAAAATTCTTTGGCTGTCTCATCTGTTATACGGCTGGCTGGATTTCGTATTGGATTGCGAAAAGGAAAATGTCCAAAGGCCAGTACTAAGTATACTAGCTTGTCATATGTTCATCAGAGAGGTGATCGTATATAATGGCAATATAACACAAGCAACTTGTAAAGGGAGAACCAACATGAACGCTACACTGCATGGATCAATTGGATTCTGGTTAAAGAAGAATTATCGCAATGCCTGCAATTATTTGGATCAAATGCTGGAGGAACAGGGTGTCACGAACTCTCAGCTAGGTGTCCTTATGATTCTATGGGAAGAAGAGGGACGAACCCAAAAAGATATGGTGCATATTTTAGGCATTCAACCGGCTTCCATGACCTTCCTTCTTCGTGGGTTAGAAGATAGAGGGATGATCAATCGTGTACCAGACAAGTTGGATACCCGTATCAATCGTATTTATTTGACGGATAAGGGCTCCTCCATTAAAGAGGCTTGTTTAGCTATTGTCGAAGAGGGAGAAAAGATGATTCGCCAAGGATTTTCCGATCAGGAAATCGCCTTGATGCTGCATTGGATGAAGCGTGTTGACAGTAATTTTCAAGGGTGAGTGGACTGGTAAAATAGGTTGTATTGCAGTCTTTTTTTGGATATATAGTTAGATATCTAAATGATATTCAGAGTCGTTGATTTCATGTTTGGGATCATTATAACGGATTTCGGGCTTTCTTTATAGATAAAAATGAAAATTTAACATAATAATGTCGAAATATTTAATTGTTGACAGCTAAAAATAAGTTAGATATCATAATATTCAAATCAAGGAAATGGAGGAAATTGGAAATGAATAATAAAAATTCTAATTCATTGTATGAACGCAGCAATTTGAGAAGAGTAGCGGAACTGCAAGAAATTGTGCCACAAGGTTCCAAAGCATTTTTTCAGTTTATGGGTGAGGCTTTTGGCGAGAAGGCCATTACGTCGAGAACGAAAGAATTGATTGCTGTTGCTGTCACGCATGTTACGGGATGTCCTTACTGTATTGATGTTCACACGGGCAAATTCAAAAAGTTGGAAGGCTCTGTAGAAGAGGTAGTAGAAGCTATTCTTGTGGCAGGGGCTGTGAACGCTGAAACGGTGTTATTTCATAGCGTGAACGCATGGAATACCATGCATGATCTCGTTTCTAACGAGCTTTATGCAACGAGCAACGCAAGCAAGCTGCCGCAGGTTAAGGAAACTCGTCCGGAGACGTTTGCGGCTTTCGAACAATTCCAGTCCACTGCCATGGCGGATGGCGCTATCGATGCCAAAACGAAACAGTTAATTGCTGTTGTCATCGCACATGTGAATGGCTGTGCTTATAGCATTGACAACCATACGCGGAAATTCAAGGAGTTAGGCGGGACAGCGGAGGAATTAATGGAAGGGCTGCTGGTCGGCGGTGTTGCGAATGCAGGCTACGTCCTGACTCATGGCATTAACGCACTCAACGCCTTTGATTATCATTCGGACGCAGTAGCCCAGAATTAGTATTACTTCAATAATGCTACATATAAGAAAGGAGGCATACAGTGTCTACGTTAACGATGGTTGTTGTAGGATGTTTGCTTGTTTGTTGCTGCGCATTTTTCGTCATAAGCATGGTGCGTAAACGATCGAAATGAAGTAATTCGGTTTGTGGGCAGCAATTCAACCATCTTTGGCTCTGGAATTTGCATGCAAGGATGGTTGATTACTTACATCAGGATGGAAGGGTGAGTAACGGATGCAACTTGAATTAAAAGGTGCTCCCTCCACAGCATCAGGGATGTATCAGGTAACTGTGATAAGTCTTGGGTTGTTTGTCATCTTTCTCGACAGTACGATTGTAAATATAGCCCTGCCAACGATGATTGAACAATTCGCCATCTCATTAAAAACGGCTGCATGGGTGATGAATGCCTACACAATGACTGTAGCAATTTTACTTATATTTATGGGGAAGTTGGCTGACCTCTACGGGAAAAAGCGGCTGTTTTCATTAGGTTTGATACTATTCATGGTGAGCTCGTTGCTGTGCGCTTTCGCACCAAATGCTTCGTTACTAATTGCAGCAAGAACCCTGCAAGGAATTAGTGGTGCAATGGCGATCCCCGCAAGCATGAGTCTTGTTCGGTCAATCGTCCCGAAAGAAAAAGTAGGAGCCGCTATGGGAATTTGGAGTGCGGTTGGCGCACTGGCAATTGCTATCGGGCCTAGCCTTGGCGGTTTGATAACGGGAGCGCTTGGTTGGCAATGGGTATTTTACATGAACGTTCCTGTCGTCCTCTTTGCACTTTTTCTACAGAGAAATGCTTTAAAGTCTTATCAAGACCATTTGCTACCCGGTAAACTTGATTGGTGGGGTACTTTATTACTTAGTTTGGGTTTATTCTGCTTTATTAATGGATTCTTACAGGTGACGGACTCTGGTTGGTTAAGCCAGGGAGTCATGTGGCAAATCGCAATCGCTGTAATCACGATGTGTGGATTCGTATGGATCCAGTCAAAACGTGCAAACCCTTTATTAGATCTCACTATATTCAGTAACCGTCAGTACTTGGCTGGTCTCCTGTCGAATACATTAGGCGGTCTCCTTTTAATGGGAACGATGATGATCTCCCCGCTGTTTTTAACTCGCATTTTTCATTTCAGCACACTGAAAGCTTCCATTTTGATGACGCCGTTATCGGTTAGTTTACTGCTCATCGCGCCATTCATTGGTAAATTAATCGATAAAATCGGTAGTCGAATTCCTCTAACAATCGGATATGGCATTACCATTCTTAGTTTTCTCCTCCTTGGAACAGTTCATCTGCAATCTTCAATAAGAATGTTTGTTGTGAGCTTAGCTTTAGCAGGAATTGGGATAGGAATTTTAGCTATTGCCAGCCTTACGCTAAGCACCATCTCCATTCCGGAAGAGCAACTGAATATAGCCTCGGGTACCTTCGCTATGTTTCGTAATCTTGGAGGAGCACTTGGAATTGCGCTATTCGTTTCAGTTACTTTGGGAATCACTGCTGAATCTACGGGTACGACTGAGGCATTTAGGCCGGAGGCTTTTCAACATGCATATCTTAGTGGTGCTGTTTTAGCTATTGGTTTCATGTTTTCACTTCTGCTTTTGAGCAAAAAGAATGAGACGGTAACCCAAAACTAAGGGGGCTGAACATGTCTACGTATCGTGAGTTTTTTGAAAGTTCGGTGAGGTTGGGGATAGATCCTGTCGGCAGCGTTATTGCTTCTATTAAGTCCATTTATCAATTGCCGGCTGAGTCGCAAAACGAGATGAAACTAGAATTGATTAAACAAAGCTTCCAGTATCACTATATGCATAATGCACTTTATAACAAAATTTGTAAAGAGAAAGGAGTGGCATTGACGGATTTTCAATGTATCGAGGATGTCGCTTCAATTCCAGCTATTGGTATTGGGAAATTTAAGGACGTTAATGCTCATTTGCTATTAACGAAACCGATTCATGAATTAGAGCATGAGTTGAGAAGTACGGGGACTAGTGGAATCCCTAGTATTTCCCGGAGGGATGAGCAAACACTAACCCGCAGTGTGCTCAGCATTTTCTCCATGTTCCGCGAGATGTTTGGATTTTTTGGGGGAGCGGCCGTTTATTTAGCGCCATCAGCTGAGGAAATGCCTGAGATGGGACTGGTAAAGCTGATTAATATGTTCTCAGGATTATTGGATTCGAACCGATTTTTTATCAGCGGGCATGCATTTGACGCAGAGGCAGTTATACATCAGTTGAAGGATTGGCAGCATGTGCACACCCGTCATATTATCGGTCCGCCCTTCTTAGTCGAAAGGTTAGCTGCTTATATCGAGGAGCATCAGATGCACATTCACCTCGACAAGCAGACACAAATTATAACCCTAGGAGGCTGGAGAAGTTTTACAGGAAGGGAAATTGACCAGTCTAAGTTCCGTGAACGAATGGCTAGAATATTTGGCGTCCATCAGGGGCAAGTACGAGATATGTTCGGATTAGTCGAAACGAATTTCATGGCGATTGAATGTGAGCATCATGCCAAACATGTTCCTCCTTGGGTTCATTTTTCCATTCGCAATCTGGATAAGTTAGAACAGGAAGTGACGCATGGCGAGCCAGGACGTTTGGTTGTGTATGATCCTACCTCATTGTCTTATCCAGGCTTTATTCTGACGGATGATCTTGTGTACTTGGACCCAAATCCATGTTCTTGCGGAAGGAATGGACAGGTCGTGAACTATATGTACCGCATCAAAGGGGCAGAAGTTGGCTGCTGTGCAATTAATTTGGAGAAATTCATGTCCGATCGAGAAGCAAGAATTACACAATGCCCTATTGGATAAAGGGATACTCAACCTAACAAAAAGGAGAGTAGTAGAACATGTACAATGCAATTATTTCTGATCATTTTATGAATCCTAGAAACATTGGCGAAATTATTCATCCTGATTTGGAATTCCGAATCGGAAATCCGATTTGCGGAGATACGATACATGTTTGTGTGAATTTTCATGAAAGTAGAATAAAGGAAATTAAATATAAAGCATATGGCTGTGCCACCTCCATCGCAACAGCTAGTATTTTTAGTGAATGTGTACAGGGCAAAGCAATCGACGAATTAGCAGGTATGACTAGGGCAGGCCATGCAGAAATGCTGGGTGAACTGGAACCTAACCAAAAGCATTGCCTTGATATCCTGGATGAACTATTCGATTCTTTTCATGAACGTGAGGGTGCAAGCCGTGATAAGTCGTTATTTTGATTATAATTCAACGACGCCACTCCATCCTCTTGTACAAGAAGTGATGACGAAAGCATTAGAAACTTACGGCAACCCTTCAAGTATTCACAGTGTTGGCAGAAATGCCAAAGTCGCGCTACATTCAGCACGCGAGCAAATTGCCGCTTTATTGAAATGTGAGCCTAGTGAACTTTATATGACTTCAGGTGGAAGTGAAAGCAATAACTGGGTCATTAAAGGGTATTTAAGTCGGTGGGCAGGGACGCGTTTTCATGTCATTTCATCTGTCATTGAGCATCCGTCTATCCGGGAAACGCTGCGATATTGGTGCCGTTTTGCAGGTGGCGATGTTACGTTTGTCCCTGTTGATGAGCAAGGCACAATTTCGCCGGAGATCGTACTGAATGCAATCCGACCGGATACCAAATTGATAAGTATTATGCTTGCCAATAATGAAACTGGAATGATTCAACCCATTCGGGAAATAGCTGCAGCAGCCAGATCAAAGGGGATCTTCGTTCACACAGATGCCGTTCAGGCATTCGGGAAAATTCCAACCCATGTGGAAGAATTGGGGGTCGACGCTTTATCTTTTTCCATTCATAAGTTGTATGGTCCCAAGGGAGTTGGAGGGTTGTATGTGAATAAAGCGCATTTGCTTGAACCGCTTATTCACGGAGGTGGACAAGAGCAAGGTCTGAGAAGTGGTACGGAAAATGTTATTGCACTGCTTGGAGCAGCAGAAGCATGCCGAGTAGCTCGAACGGAGATGGAACACTTGTATGGCAGGATGACAGCTTACAAGCGACTTTTAGTTAATCAACTTAGCATACTTGCTCCGAATCTAAGAGTTAACGGGACCTTGGATCCAGCCCGCACATTGGCTAATACCTTAAACATTGCAATTCCAGGTATACGTGGTGAAGCCTTAGCCGCTTATTTAGACCAAATCTCCGGTATTGCAATTTCTGTAGGTTCGGCTTGCAGTTCAAATCATGAGAAGAAACTCTCCTATGTTTTACAAGAAATGGGGTTGGACGAAAAGGAGATTCGTTCCTCAGTGCGCATTAGCATGGGATTATTTACAGAAGAATCGGATATCCAGTATTTCTTACAAAGTATGGAGCGTTCATTAGCTCATTTCTTACACTGTATGCCAAGCCAATAGTCGATATGGAAAGGTGGGCCCTATGGATAAAAAAACACAGGTTTATGACAAAGCAGAAATAGCGAAACTGATTAAACAAAAAATTATTATTGAAAACTTGGAGTTAAAGGGGGTTTCTCCAGAAGATATCGTAGATCATGCGCCTTTGTTCGGTGAGGGATTGTGTTTGGAATCCGTTGAAGCCTTTTACATTGCCGGGGGCATTGAACAACAATTCGGAGTGCCTATTGATCGAACGAAACTTCATCAGTTGCGCCATCATTTTCAATCCGTCGATACACTGACTACTTATGTATACGATCTAATGGCATCTTCCAATTCATAGAAAGAGCGGGGGAGTTTATGGAAAGCGGCATTATGAAAGCAACCATTCATTCAAATCTCGTGGATTTGCTGCAGTATCGGGCATTAATTTCGCCTGATCTTAAGATGTACACGTACTTGGTTGATGGCGAAAACCATGAAGTAAGTGTGACATCGGCTGAGTTGAACAAACGAGCAATGACTATTGCGGCAGCTCTTCATAGACGTGGAAGTCAATATAAGACGGCACTGCTGCTGTATCCTCCGGGATTGGAGTTTATTTGTGGATTTATGGGATGTCTATATGCCGGAGTTATTCCAATTCCGGCATACCCTCCGCATATGAGGCGTCCTACACCGAGACTGGATGCGATTATTCATAATTCGAATACCAAGATCGCGTTATCTACAGATAAATTGATTATAGATGTATTATCAAGTGCTGAGGAAAATTCGTTGCTTTCACAATTGGAATATATGGCGACGGATCATCTGGTTTCAAGCGGCAGTTTTTTCTGTAAGCCTTGTGTGATTGATGATCTCGCTTTCTTACAATATACATCGGGTTCTACATCAGATCCTAAAGGGGTCATGGTCAGCCATGGCAATTTGATGCAAAATATGTCTTTAATTGCGAAGTATTTTCAACTCTCAGAAACGACTCGCATTGTGAATTGGCTTCCTGCTTATCATGATATGGGATTGATTGGGCAATTGCTGATGTCTTTATATTTAGGTTGTGAACTTGTATATATGTCACCGGTCAGTTTTATGCAAAAGCCAGTACGGTGGTTGAGGGCAATTACGAAATACCACGCAACTTACAGTGGTGCGCCTAACTTTGCCTATGAGCTGTGTGCTGAGAAATTTAATCCGGAAGTAGACGGAGATATTGACCTCAGTAGTTGGGCACTAGCTTTTAACGGCGCTGAGCCAGTTAGAAAAGGAACATTGGACAAATTTATTAGTACCTTTGTCCCGTACGGGTTTCAAGCAACCAGCTTTGCGCCATCCTATGGTTTAGCTGAAGGCACTCTTTACGTCTCTGGCTATAAGCAGGAACAGACATATACAGCATTATGGGTGGATGTCAATCAACTGGAGATGGATCAAGTTGTACTTGTTGCTGAAAATTCTCAGAATGCTCGGGCAGTTGTGGCATGCGGCCTTGTAGTTCCCGAACAACGTACCGTTATCGTCAACCATAAGGATGGCTTATTATGCAACGAAGGGACGGTTGGAGAAATTTGGGTGAGCGGGCCTAGTGTTGCTAAAGGCTATTGGGCGAATGAGGAGGCAACGCAGCGATCCTTTCATGGCGAGTTGGTTCATTTCCCAGGTGAACAATTCCTGCGTACAGGAGATTTAGGTTTTATTCAAGACAATGAACTTTATATTACAGGTAGAATCAAAGATGTTTTGATTGTCAATGGACGCAATTTATATCCGCAGGATATCGAGTTGTCCGTGCAAAATTGTCATCCAGCCGTACGCAAAGAGTATCTTGCTGCTTTTCAACGGCAATGTCCGGATGGTAGTGAAGAAATCGTCGTTGTTGCAGAACTCAACCGCGAATACAGGAGTCGCAGCAAGGAACAAGAGGATGTTGGCGGGAAAAGCGCGCAGTTACAAAGCGAAGTGTTAGCGGCAGCCCAGAGAATCTTATGGGAGCAATGTGAGATTCACCTGAACGATCTTATTTTGATACGGACAGGGACGATTCCCAAAACATCCAGCGGCAAAATTCAACGTGCTTTGACGAAAAAATGGTATGAAACAGGCGAACTCCAACGAAGTTGACTAGCCGAATCGGAGGAATACAGGGATGATGTCAATTGAAGTGATGCATTGGCTAAGAAATGAAATTGCGAAACTGGTTGACCGAAAGCTGGAGGAAATTGATATTCATAAACCTTTCAGCTCTTACGGTCTTGATTCATCCAAGACGATGATTCTCTCAGGTGAGTTAAGTGCAGTGCTAAATATACCTGTATCTCCAACCATTTTTTGGGACTTTCCGAGTTTATACGAGTTGTCTCAATATTTGGAGGGAAATACAGAAGCACAGAAACTCAATCTGGAACCTGCCGCTTCGCTAGAAAAACCAGATCGACGTGAACCAATTGCGATTGTTGGCATTGGCTGCCGCTTTCCTAACGCATCTGGCAGCGCGGAGTTTTGGGAGCTTCTGCTCCAGGGCGGAGATGCAGTCAGCCAATACCCGGATTACCGTGAGCAACTGGGTGAAATGAAAGTGGAAAGGCAAGGAGGCTATCTCGATCAGATTGATGGCTTTGACTATCCCTTCTTTCATGTATCATACCGGGAAGCGATCCGTATGGATCCGCAGCAACGTTTGCTATTGGAGGTGGCCTGGGATGCGCTGATGGATGCTGGAATTTCTCCGGATTCATGGGCCAACACGAAAAGCGGTGTTTTTATTGGAATTTCCAATAGTGACTACGGAAGGCGGGAACTTGAGACTTCGGAGGACTTGCATATTCATTCGGTCGTTGGTAGTGCCCTATGTATAGCGGCAAATCGATTATCTTATTTTCTAGGCCTTCAAGGACCAAGCATGGCGATTGATACAGCCTGTTCCTCATCATTAGTTGCTGTGCATCAAGCTTGCTGCAGCATATGGACAGGGGAAAGCCAACAGGCCATTGCCGGCGGTGTGAATGTTATTCTTTCCAATACGGTCACATCAAGCCTAAGTAAGGCAGGTATGCTTGCAGCAAATGATCGCTGTAAAACCTTTGATACACTGGCAGATGGATACGTGCGGGGAGAAGGATGCGGAATCATAGTGCTTAAACCGTTATCCAAAGCTCTTGGGGATGGCGATGAAGTGTATGCAGTTATTCCGGGAAGTGCTGTCAATCAAGACGGCCGAAGTAACGGGATTACAGCGCCAAATCAAGCCTCGCAGGAGATGTTGCTCGAGCTGGCATATGAGAATGCAGGTATTCGGCCTCATCAAATTGGCTACATTGAAGCACATGGAACAGGTACTTATCTAGGTGATCCCATTGAAGTTAAAGCACTGGGAAAAGTGCTTTCTCAAGACAAAGTTATTGACGATATTGTTTATCTAGGTTCAGTGAAGAGCAACATAGGACACTTGGAGTCAGCGGCAGGGATAGCTGGACTCATTAAATGTGCCTTGATCATGAAGCACGGAATCGTTCCGGCAAACTTGCATTTTCAGGAATGGAATCCTGAGATTCCGCAGGAGAGCTTTCCATTTGTGGTACCTACACAAAGTGTGAAATTGCGATCCGGGAACGATGTTTATGCTGGCGTTAGCTCTTTCGGGTTTGGCGGGACCAATGCGCACATTGTGCTTGGGAGGCCAACTCATCGATTGCCAGGGGAATCGGAAAGTTCTCCGTTTCTATTCGCACTGTCTGCTTCGCGGAGAGATGGTTTATCGGTTTTGGCTCAACAATATGTGGATCGGCTGAAGCACACGAGTCAAACTGATCTTCATGCAATTTGTTCCACTTTGCTGAAGGGCAGGAAACATCATGAACATAGACTTGCTATTGCAGCAACGTCCAAGGAGACATTGCTGGAAGCGTTGGAAGAGTATACGAGTGCAATAGACAGCAATCTTCCGTATAAAGGCTATGGTCATGTGCTATCTAAACTACCCGGGGTGGTGTACTACTTTCCTGAGCACGACACGAGGAATGGCAATGTAAGCGAGGAAATGACGAATGGCGATGTGATTTATCAACAATCTTATTTTGTAGTGAGTCAATTATTTCTTCAAATGGCTTCAGAGTCGGTGCATGGTCTCGGTGAATGGCGGACTTTCGCGAAACAATTTGCACATGCTGAGATGTTGCGAAGTTGGGGAGTACGGCCGCTCAGTTGCCTTGGTGAAGGAGTTGGCGAGTTAACCGCTATGGTCGTTGAAGGACAATTGTCGTTACCGGTAGCCATTGAACGGCTAGTCCGAGGGAATTATAACAGTACAATGAGAGCCGAGACGAAAATTGCACGTGGGGACGTTGTGTTATGCTTATCATCTGCACCCGTCTGGTTCCCGCGAAAAGATGAATCCATGCTGATTTGCAACTGCAGCGATGAGCTCGGGAAGCTTCAATTACAAGGTCAATTGTTTATGAAAGGTCTTATAGTACCTGAGTGGTCAGACCGAAAGAAACAATCTCATATGCTTCCTGGATACCCGTGGAATCATCATTCGTGCTGGAAGCCTTTGGGTAAAAATGAGTCGGAGTCGAACGGCATCACTTGTTTTTGTTAATTGGGGGAGAAGCATTGAAAAAAGTGGATATAGTCGTGATTGGCGGTGGGCAAGCTGGTCTATCGACAGGTTATTATTTAAGTGCTGAGCAGCGGGAGTTCGTTGTATTGGATCAAAGTGATAAAGTGGGATATTCGTGGAGCAGCAGATATGACTCTTTAACGTTATTTACCCCTCGTATGTATAGCAGCTTGCCCGGGTTACCACTAGAGGGAGATCCATGGGGCTATCCAACTAAGGATGAGATGGCCGCTTATTTAAAGCAGTATCAAGAGAAGTTCGCCATTCCGATTCAACTAGAAACAGAGGTAACAAAACTAACCTATCAATTGGGGAGTTTCCTCGTAACGACCAATAAAGGTACATGGTTAGCCAAACAAATCGTTGTGGCAGCAGGTCCCTTTCAAACTCCATTTATTCCTCAGATTGCACACTCACTAAGTTCAGAAGTGTTTCAAGTACACACCAAAGATTACAATAATCCTGGCATGCTGCCGCAACAGGGAGAAGTACTTGTGATCGGTGGGGGAAATTCCGGTGCGCAAATAGCGCTTGAAATCGCTCAGAAGAGGACCGTTTACCTGTCTGTGGGGCATGACATCCAATACTTACCCTACCGTTTTCTCGGTAGAAGCTTATTTTGGTGGTATGAGAGGGTTGGGCTTCTGCGAAAGAGTCCAGAGTCATGGGTGGGCCGAAGATTTGTTAAAAAGAAAGATCCGCTATACGGTTTTGAACTAAGGAACGCCATCAGTAATGGAAGAGTTAAGTTATTGGCAAGAACGACTGATATGAGCGATAAACTGATTTTTTTTGCTGACGGCTCCTCTCTTGTAGCGGGAACGATTATATGGGCTACCGGGTTTCGGTCTGATTATCCTTGGCTTCAAATTCCTGAAATTTTTAATGATAAGCAAATGATCATTCATGAGCGGGGAACTACGTCAATTCCCGGGTTATATTTTGTAGGTCTGCCTTGGCAGTCTTCTCGAGGATCATCCTTAATCGGCTGGGTACACCGAGATGCTAAATATATCAGTCACATGATTTCACAATATGGGGATCACTATGCAATTGAAGATTATGGCTACGAGGATTTGTCGTCACACGGCAGTTGATAGTTGGCAGCTGTTTCATTCACATCTTGATGAAGCAAGAAGGACGAAAATTGAAAATTGTTTGCAAAAAAATCAACAGCAAAGAATGATCGTTGGAGACATTTTACTTCAATATGTGCTGCGTCATGAGCTGCACAGGGAAGAGAATAGAAGGCCTAGTGTCTTATACAGCCCATTAGGTAAGCCATCATTAAGAGACTGGCCAGATCTTGCTTTTAATATTTCTCATTCCGGGGAGTGGGTAGCGATTGTTTTTGCTTCCTGTGAAGTAGGAATTGATGTTGAAAAGCAAGACTCCCGTATATTCAAGTTGGAGGCTTGTATACTCTCTCCTTCAGAACAGAGGGAATATCGTGCTATTTCTTCTCGGGAAGCGTTCCTTTGCGAGCGTTGGGCGATGAAAGAAAGCTTCGTCAAATTGATAGGCGTTGGCCTCGGTTATCCTTTTGCGAAGGTATCATTTCATGAATTCTCGGCCAGTGAAGCCGTAACTTTCTATGAGTATAAATGCTATTTTTGCAAAACCTATCTATTGGAAACGCTGAGCGGCAATAAACCGTATCATGTCGCGGTTTGCAGTGAGACCTATAACTTTCCTGATGAGTTGACGATTCTTCCTTTTGACAACTTAATACGATGGGCACGTGGTGCCACAAAACATGGTTAAAACTGGGCCCCCGCTCGATTTCGGGGAGTCCTTTTTTTATTCGACAAAAAAATATAATTAAGGACACGAACTACCGTTTTTCGTGTATAATGGGTTCTTGATCTCATTTCTTAACCTTTGGTAAATTAGCAGCGAGAGGAGTTCTGACAGATGAATCGATTACGTGGTTTTCTTGGTTCGTATCATCCGATTGTACATACGTTAATTTTGGGAACGGTCATGGCCAGAGCGGCGTCTTCCATGAGTCTGCCTTTTCTGGCGATTTACTTGGCTAAACATACGTCGATGAGCGCGGTAATGATTGGGGTCGTAATTGGAATGGGAGCCTTGGCAGGAACAGTCGGAGGTTTTATCGGGGGCAACTTATCGGACCGATTCGGCCGACGCATCATCATGCTCGCTGCACTTTTTGGATGGGCGGTTGTGTTTGTAGGTTTCAGTATCGTGAAATTACCAGTATTGTTTATGATGCTGAACATGCTTAATGGCTTATGCCGCTCCTTTTACGAACCGGTCTCGCAAGCTTTGATGGCGGATTTGACCGAGCCGGCCAAGCGACTCAGTGTGTTTTCAATGAGATACATGGCCATCAATGTTGGTGTTGCTGTAGGACCTTTATTGGGTGCATTTTTTGCAACGATGGATGGGGCACTGCCGTTTCTATTGACTGGAATCGTATATTTTATCTACGCGGTTACACTCTACGTTCTCCTTATCGTTTTTGGTATTAAGCAAATAGAAGGGGAGAAAAAACAACCTGTTACGTTTGTCTCCGCATTGTGGGTCATTCAACGTGATGTCACGTTTCGCTATTATATTCTTGGCGGAATTATAGGGGCTATCGGCTACTCGCAAGTCATGGTGACACTATCGCAATATTTGGAGCAGAATTTCACTGAAGGTGTGAAAATGTTTGCTGTCCTCATGAGTGTCAATGCCATTGTGGTTATTGCGATGCAAATACCGCTTACGCGTATTTCTGATAAATACTCGCCGCTTGTAGCGATTATTATTGGCAATTTGATGTTTGCGTTAGGCGATATCGGCTTTGCATTTTCGCATTCGTTAGTTCCCATGATTATTTCCATGGCGATTTTTACACTTGGCGAAATATTAAATTACCCCGCGGCCAATATGCTGATTGATAAACTGGCGCCGGAACATATGCGCGGTACTTATTTTGGAGCACAAACGTTAACCAACGTAGGTCATTTTATGGGACCTTGGGTTGGTGGCTTTCTGCTCGTAGCGTATGGAGGCACTACACTGTATCTGGTCATCGCCTTTGTGACCCTTGCGGGATCTCTCTTTTACTGGAAGGGCGCCAATAATCTACAAGCACTGCCCAAAAATAGGTCGAAAAAAGAAGTTTTTTGATAGATATTGCAAAATTAGTTCTTGCGAACTATACGATTTCAAAACAACATCCCTTATTCTTGAGAGTGTAGTTATTTCTTGTAAAAGAATTCACAACACATCTCGACAATGGCAAAACTGACGAAAGTCAGTGACGCAAAGCTAAAGGGGCTACCTTGTTCATAAACGGACTCGTTGCCAGCCAGCTGCCGAACGATTGGGTATTCAACTTAGATCCCCTCCGATCGGTACACTATGGTGGGGTTTTTCTCTGTCATAACTTTCATAGACTATGGATAAAAGGAGGACCAAGCAGCATGCAGTCTGATTTACATGAAGAGCAAAAAGTAACATCACTTTGCGGCAATCATGTTGCCCGTTTGGTGCCATCCTCGGATGGACCGAAGCTAATGATTAATTTAGAAGAGTACGCACTTAATGAGACGTGTTGGGATGTTGAAATGTTTCAGGGGAGAAGCAACAGCATTTTAATTTTCTACTGGAAAGGCGAAGTTAAGCTTTCTGTGAAAATGCCCCCGATGCCGCAAATTGAAGCATTTATGACTAGACTCTACCAAATTTTGACGTCCAAATTAAGAACGGTTCAGCCCATCTAGGCGAACTGTTTTTTTTTTTATCCCAAAAGCTCTACTGACAAAATGATTGTCACAAATCGACAGGTGCTGATATAATGATACACATAATCATACATAGTTCTTAAGTACTAACTTCGTAGGGGGATTTGCGTTATGCGATTAATTACGCGTTCGGATTTTGACGGTTTAGTATGCGCAATGCTTTTCAAAAAGCTAAACATGGTCGATGACATGAAATTCGTTCATCCCAAAGATATGCAGGATGGTCTGATCGAGGTTACCGAGAACGATATTTTGGCGAATGTGCCTTATGTTGCGGGTTGTGGATTATGGTTTGACCATCACTCCAGTGAACTTGAACGGATGGGCGAGAAGGTAGCGTTCAAAGGGGAAACCCGTATTGCACCAAGCGCAGCACGTGTCGTTTATGATTATTACGGAGGGCAAGAAACCTTCGGTGATATTGACGATATTATGCAAGGCGTAGATAAAGCGGATGCGGCTCAGTTCAGTAAAGAAGATATTTTGAACCCAAAGGGCTGGGATTTATTGTCCTTCATCATGGATGCCCGTACAGGTTTAGGACGTTATCGGGACTACCGAATTAGTAATTATCAGCTAATGGAAGAGCTAGTGGATCACTGCGCGGTGATGACGGTCGATCAAATTATGGAGCTTCCTGACGTTAAGGAGCGGGTAGAACGGTATTATGAATTAGACGCTCTATACCGTGAAATGCTTGCAAAACATACGTATACAGAAGGAAACGTGATCATTACGGATCTTCGGGACGTGGAAACCATCTATCCTGGCAACCGTTTCATGGTGTACGCGCTTTATCCGGAGCAGAATGTATCCATTTGGATCGTGGACGGACGTAATAAACAAAATTGTGTATTTGCCTGCGGGCACAGCATTGTGAATCGCACTTCGCAAACGAACATCGGGACTTTGATGCTCCAAAATGGCGGAGGCGGTCACCACGCAGCAGGCACGTGTCAGGTAGAATATGCGCAAGCAGAGAATATTTTGAAGAAAATTGTTGAAACGATGAGATTAGACGGATAAAATAAGAAACGAGCCGCAGGATGGGGAATTCCCGGATTGCGGTTTATTTACGGAGTGGGGAGGCGTGTTAGTGAAAATCGATCGCATTCATCATGTGGCCATAATTAGCTCGAATTACGAACAGTCGAAGCATTTCTATGTTGATTTACTAGGAATGACGATCGTAAATGAGTTGTACCGGGCAGACCGTGATTCCTACAAACTGGATTTGCGCATAGGAGAAACAGAGCAGCAGATTGAATTGTTTTCGTTCCCTAATCCTCCCTTAAGAGTGGATAAGCCGGAAGCGCGAGGACTTCGACACTTGGCTTTTGTCGTTGGAAATATGGACGAAAGCGTCAAAGAACTAGAGAGCAAGGGAATTGCGGTTGAACCGGTACGAATTGATCCCATAACAGGTGATCGGTATACGTTTTTTGCAGACCCAGATGGACTCCCGTTAGAGTTGGTGGAACATGCCGAACGATGATGTATCAAACAATGAACAAAAAGCAAAATTAGGCTTTGCTATAGGATGCATGTGGAGTATCGTGCTTTCTATTCCGCTTTGGGCCATAATCATTTGGCTTTTGATGAAAAAATAAATCCCTCAAACGCTCGACTGAACAGGGTCGGATTAGCGGTTGGGGGATTTTTTTGTTGGTTCACACGATAAAACATTGGGTAAATAAACGAAATATAAGATTACTCGTCTAATAGAAGAGAACGAAAGTAGATGGAGGGATTCTCCAATGAACAGATTAATTGTATCCAGTTTTTTGCTTGTTATTTTAACTTCCTGTAGTGATACTCCAGCTAAAGATATTGTAGATAGTGCTCCAATTAAAAGTGCAGGGACTGAAAGTACCGTTCTAATCGATAAAAGTACGAATAGCAAGAGTATCGATGTCGAGTCAGAATCAATAGATACCAAAGTTTATAGTGATTATTTATCAAATCAACCGGAACGTCAGTTTTCCAAAGTTATTAGAGATAACCCCATTGATAAGGATTACGCAAAAGAAAATAATGAATTTCAAAACTCAACGGACTTTAATACTTCCAATTGGGTTGAGTTAGAAGCAAAATATACCAGGATCTGGGATCAAGAATTAAATAACATTTATGAAAAACTTCTAACCAAGTTAAATGCAGAGGACAAAGAATCCTTAATCAAAGCACAAAGAGGCTGGGTACAGTATCAAACAAATGAAATAGAGTTTTCAGAACACTTCATTAATTTGTCAGATGAGAAAGGACCTTTGTTAGGTACTCAGGGTTATGTAGATACACAAATTGCTACTAAAAATAGAATAAAAACCCGGACAATACAACTATATGAGTATTATTATTTGATTGATGAAAAAATTGAATTTACTTATAAATCGAAAGTATAAAAAGCAGCTCCAATGGTTGGTTCATATTTTCAGGCTACAGTATCCAAATCAGACAACAAAATTGAACTCTTATACTCATGTGGCATTAATGTATTAACCCTATAATAAAACTTAGTATATAAACCTTATTTATCCCAACTGTATGAGGTCCCATTTTTGGAGAGGAGGATGCGCTTGGAAGGAATTTTATTGAACGGCCTTTATGTATTCTTAGTTCTACTTATTTGCTACATAATCTTTATCTTGCCGACACAATGGCTAAAAATTGAGCGGATAAGATATCCTCTTAATCTAAATGTGAGAATTCTGCAAATTAGTGACATGCATGTTGAAAGATTAAGAATTCGCCCAGCGAAAATAGCCGCTATTATTCATGATGAAAAACCGGATTATATATTTATTACGGGTGATTTTACCAAATATCGAAAAATGCTTCCTAAATTAGAAGAATACCTAAGAGCAATGGCGATTTGTAACGTGCCCATTTTTTGTGTTCTTGGAAACCATGATTATCAGCAGAAAAATGTCAAAGATCTTGTCAAGCTTTTAAGAAAATATGGGCTTCGTTTGTTAAGGAATGAGTCGTTGCATTTAGAACAATTTGAACTAATTGGCATTGATGATTTCGATTCTGATAAAAGTGACATTAAGGCTGCTTTTCGAGCTGTTGATGATCGCAGAACGAAACTCATTATTACCCACGATCCTAACATCGTGCTACACTTGAATAAAGAATTCGATTATTTAATGGCTGGGCATCTTCACGGTAAACAATTTAATATTCCATTTTTCTTTCATATCAAAAACGCAGGTAAGCTGCCTAGAATGGGGATTTACAAGGGATTACATAAACAGCAATATGGGGCTTACTACATATCTAAAGGAATTGGGCAAACTGGTGTCAATGCGAGATTGTTTGTTAGAAGCGAAGTGACCATGCATTACTTATAAAAAGACAGAGGTAGCTGAGATGTAAGGAACTCAGCTACCTCTGTTTCATTTCGTGCATTGCTATTGCGAAGTAAGCTGAGCTAACGGACACCAGCGCCGTTATTGCGCTGAAATTCATATGGTTTCGCGCCTAACGGACACGAGAGCTCTTATTTGCCCATTTCGCGGCCTAATTGCCTCCAAAGTAGCCGAATAGCAGCGTTGGTGTCCGTTAGAAATCTAAATCGGCGATTTCAGGCCGAATAAAGGCTCCTGTGTCCGTTAGCGTAAGCGCTGGCTTGGCGACCCGCTCTAGACAGTGCCGAGCGTTGACGAGACCAGTAAAAGTCATCTAAAAATAATGGCAGTTAAGACGAGATGTAAAGCCTCAGCTGCCATTTATAATGTTATCTAAGTTCCTACCTCCGTGGAGGAAAAGGCCATAGATACTTGTACATTTTGTTTTGCTATATTACAGGTTATTATTCGTATGTTAAAATATGGATATAATATTGTTGGGAATTCTCACGATATGGGAGGGGACTATTTGGGTGATCAGTTAGAGATTTTGGAGGATTTAATAGGGAAAAAAATAATAAAAATTCTTCCTCCACTAAGAGCGAAAAAAGAAATATTGTCTGATGATTTTTTAGAAATGTTCGTATACTTAGAGAAATTAAAAGATCTATTGAGTGGTCAAAAGGTTATTTCTCGAAGCCTCTCGTATAAACTTTTTCATTTCTACTTCGAGGTAAATAAGCAATTTAGTTTTATACATGATTCAACGCAAATAAAAGAATTACAACAGAAATTATTTATAGCAGTGATCTCAACTTTAAATGATAATTTTTTCATTGACTCCACACCAAAAGAAGAGAGACTCAAATAATGGAAAGCGCTAATTCAAATCAAACAGCGGCGACTACGACTTTAAATCCAAGTCACAGCGCCGCTGTTTGATTTGGTTCCTACCTACGCGGAGGAAAAGGCCCAAGATATTGATAAAGGTTGCACTCAATCCGTCCGTTAAACAACTTGCGCTTCTTATCAGCGCGGCGGTTCATATAATGCTCGAGCTGTGTGCTCGGGCTGAGAATAAACATGCTCCACGAAGGCATTGGAGCTGTAAGAGCCCCGAGCTCGCGCAGCGCGACCTCGACATCTTTGGCTTCACCAAGCCGCTCTCCATATGGCGGATTGGTGATCAAACAGCCATAGTCGCCGCGCGGGCGGGCTTTGGCTACCGGTTCCACGCGAAGCTGGAACTGTTTCGTCAGCCCGGCCGACTTCGCGGCGGCTTCTGCCACTGCGATGGCAGACGGGTCAATGTCGCTGCCGATGATGTGCAGCGGCACATTATCGCGGACCGCGTCGAACGCTTCGTCGCGCGCTTTGTCCCAGAGCTTGCGCGGTACATTGCCCCACGCCTCGCTGGGGAAGCTGCGCCGCAGGCCTGGCGCGATATTCCAGCCGATCATGGCGGCTTCGATCGGGATGGTTCCCGACCCGCAGAACGGGTCGTAGAGCGGCCGATCGACGCTCCAGCGGCTGAGCAAGATCATGGCCGCGGCCATGGTCTCCTTCAGCGGCGCTTCGGTCACGAGCTTGCGATACCCGCGCTTGTGCAAGCTTGGGCCTGTGGTGTCGATCGTGAGTGTCGCGATATCGTTCAGAAGCGCCACTTCAATTACGTAACGCGCCCCGTTCTCGGGGAACCATTCGGTGCCGTATTGAAGTTTCAGCTTCTCGACGACAGCTTTTTTTACGATGCCTTGGCAGGCGGGGACGCTGGAAAGTTGTGACTTATGGGAACGCCCTTGCACAGGGAATTCGGCATCGTTCGGAATCCAGTCGGGCCAAGCGAGTGCTTTAGTGCCTTCAAAAAGCTCATCAAAGGTCAGAGCTTTAAACTGGCCCATAAGCACGAGAATCCGGTCTGCTGTCCGTAACCATAGATTGGCTCGGCAGATGGCAAGCTCGTCTCCCATGAAGCGTACGCGGCCGTTCTCAACGGTAACCTCGGTATAACCGAGGTCGCGGACTTCGCGAGCAACGATAGCTTCAAGTCCCATTGGGCAAGTTGCAATTAGTTCAATAGATTGTGGCATGTTTAGATTCCTTCCATCCGGGTTGTGCTTCGTTCATAAAACTCATACAATTAACAAGTATAGGACAAATAAGATATACTTACAAACGAAACGGCAAACTCTTAGGAGGAATAACATGGAAACCCTAACAGCTGAAAGCTATATGGAAGGTTTATATGCGGATGATCCCGTGCTTGAGCGGGTGAAGGAAGTTATACGAACCAATAATATGCCAGAAATCTCAATCGCCCCGGGCTACGGCAGACTGCTTACGATGCTAGTGACGATGATTGGCGCAAAAAAGGTACTGGAAATAGGAGCATTAGGCGGCTATAGCGGGATTTGCCTGGCTAGAGGGCTGCAAGAAGGCGGTAAGCTGATCTCGCTTGAGTTGAAACAGGAATTCGCCGATGTAGCCAAACAAAATGTGGCCGACGCAGGTCTGGGCCAGTTCGTCGAGTATCGTATTGGCGAAGCGTTGACGCATCTCAACGAGCTGCTTGCGCAAGGGGAGCGTTTTGATTTCTTTTTTATCGATGCGGACAAAGTGAACTATCCAAACTATTTGGAGCTTGCCATTCAATTAGCGAATCCAGGGGCCATCATTGCAGGCGATAATACGCTGATGAGGGGCAAAGTGGTTGACCCTGGCCAAACCAAAACCTCCGTGCAAGCGATGCGCAGCTTTAATAAGCTCATTGCTGAGGACCCGCGTTTGGAGAGCACAATTCTACCAGCCTATGACGGTCTAGCACTAGCTCGGGTGAAATAAGGCGTACATAGTTAGGGCTACCTGAATGGTCTGAAAAGACATTCCGGGTAGCCCTTTTCCCTTTGGCATAGAAGGTTTATCTTAAGAAGTTAACTGATGCACTTGAAAAAATTTAAATTCGTTCATTTGCCAAGGTGCTTTCTCTTCTACCTGTGAAACAGGTTGAGCGGGTTGCAGCGTGGATATAGGATGTACATTTTGCTGTTTCTTGAAAGGCGTAGCGCTCATCCCATTCCAGTAAATTAGCAAAATCTCCGCACATATAACGATAAAAGCAATTTTGGGCCAGTTCAGCTTCATGGAGGGCATCCTCGCTTTCAATGATGAACCTATATTAGCATGTAGTGGAATTAATTTCCATAATAAATTTTTGTTCAATCCCTTACTTGTGAACCAGCCCCGTTGAAATCTCAAGCGCATAGCGCTCAGTTTCTGGCATATGCACAGCATGAGCTCTGCTGATGGCATAGTCGATATCATACGGTACGCGTACATATTGTAGAGAAAATCCTGCTTGTAACTGACTATTCATATTGCCCTCCAGAACACAGTAACAGGCTTGTGGAATACCATCATAGGGAATGCCTACACTGCCCACGTTAAAGAGCATTAGACCGCTGTCGGAACTCGTTGCAACGCTCTTTTCTGAAGGGTTTTTCATCGTAATCAAAAAAGGGATGTGAATATCCCCGTAGCCAACAATATCGGGCAGCTTTCCGTTAGGAGCCGCACCGGTCATTTCTGTATTTTGAAACAGTGCCAGACGTTCTTTTTTGGAAGATTTACGCTTAACACGATGGTAAACGCTTTGTGAGGAAGCATGAAATAAACGGAACAGTTTGCCGCTAAGGTAAAAATCAACGGAGAATGGCAGCTCTGCCAAATAAGCAAGCCTTTCAGGCCCTAACTGCTGCTGCTGCCAAATGCCTGCCGGTTGGTCTTGCGGCCTATTGATGCCTAAGTCCCAATTTCCCTGTATGACAACCTCGCAGGTTCTTTGTATCGTGTCAACAACGGCTGCCGAATCAGGTCCTTTGCCAACGAGATCGCCTAAGCAATAGATTCGCTCAATGCCTCGCAATTTGATATCAGCAAATACGGCTTCAAGTGCAGGCAAATTTCCATGGATATCTGAAATAATCGCTATTTTTTCCAAAACGATGAATTCCTTTCCGTACTGGTCTCAAGTGTAAATCTCATTGCTTCTGTTATATCATACGGATTCCATTCTGAAAATGAGTGTCCTTGACTATTACCCAATGCTAGATTCTTCTGCTATAATTTGTGGGGGAAAGGGGAAGGTTTTGAATGGAATCCAGAGTAGAGCGTCACCGTAAAGTGAAGGTAGTACGCGCGCCTCAGAAGAAAACTCCGCTGAAAATGATCGGAGGACTCACTTTGGCTGCCGTTGCTTGTTTCGCGATTGGAATTGGTGCATCCTATTGGACGTCGAATAGCAAAACTACCGAAGAACAAGAGGCATCTTTACCATCGGTGTCCGTAAACTCGCCTCAACCGACGAATGCCGCAAGTAGTCAGCCAAGTCCTGCAGCTACAGCAAACGCAATCGTACCGTCGTCATCACCGGAAGTTTCGGACAAGCAGGCAGGCAGTAGCGGACAAGTGAATCTCACTTTTGTTGGCGATGTGATGCTAGCCTCTAAGGTAGAAGATATTTTGAAACAAAAAGGCTATGATTATCCTTATACGAATGTAAAAGACTATTTGACCAAACCGGATTTCACCATCGCGAATTTGGAAACACCTATAACAACTAAAGGTACGGAACAGAAAAAGGATTACGTTTACCGCTCATCGCCTTTGGCTTTACCTCCACTTAAGGATGCTGGCATTGATCTTGTTAATTTAGCAAATAACCATGTCATGGATTATGGCCCTGATGGTTTGCAGGATACGATGAATGCGCTGGATCAAGAGGGTATTAAGCGAATGGGAGCGGGCAATGATTTGAATGAAGCCTATCAGCCTGTCATAATGGAAAAAAACGGCATGAAAATCGCCTTCTTCGGCTTTAGCCGTGTTGTTCCGGAGGCCTCTTGGAAAGCAGGTCCCGGGCGCATCGGGGTAGCGGAAACTTACAATTACAAGCCGCCAGTCGAAGCCATTCAAAAAGCGAAAGAGAGTGCTGATCTTGTCGTTGTTGTTGCACATTGGGGCGTTGAACGAAGCGACAATCCAGATAAGTATCAGACGGATTTGGCACACCGTTATATTGATGCCGGCGCAGATTTGGTTGTTGGCGGCCATCCACATGTGTTACAAGGTTTTGAGCAGTACAAAGGCAAATGGATCGCATATAGCTTAGGCAATTTTATATTTACAACAAACGATGTTTCAAAGACATGGGAAACGGTTATCTTGGAAGCGTCCTGCTCGAAAGATAAATCGTGCAATATTCATCTTGTCCCTATTTTAAGCAAATTCGCACTTCCTACACCTATGAATTCGGAAGACGGCTCCAAGCTGTTCCAGCGATTAAGCCAAATTTCGATTGGGTCCAAAGTTGATGCCGAAGGTAATGTTAGCAAGAAATAATGTGAGGAGTTAACGACATGACAGATATTCGAAATATTTATTGTGTAGGACGCAATTACCGGGCACACGCTGCCGAGCTGGGGAATGATGTTCCGGATCAGCCGATGATTTTTACCAAACCAACGCATGCCTTGGCGGATATGAGTGGCGGGGAGCTGAAGCTTCCAGGTGATCAAGGCGAAATTCACTTTGAAGCTGAATTAGTGCTGCATATTGCGAAGCCTTATCATGAAGGCATTCAGGTTGATGAAATTGTTGACAAGTATGCGCTTGGCATCGATTTTACGCTAAGAGACGTACAGTCTGTTATTAAGAAAAAAGGCCAACCTTGGCTGCCGGCCAAAGGATTCCTGAAGTCAGCGCCACTGACGGAATTCCGCCCGTTCCCGGGAGCTTCCAAACTGACGGAAGAGAACTTCCAGCTTCGCCAGAATGGACAAGTCGTTCAAAACGGCAACATCAGCAATATGATTTTTGATTTGCAAACGATCATCGATTACATCGCTAAGCATTACGGGCTGGGCGTAGGCGATATCATTTACACGGGAACTCCTGAGGGCGTTGGACCTGTAAATAATGGCGATCTCTTGGAATTAACATGGGGCGAAGAGGTATTCGGGGCAGTAACCATTCACGTATAAAACAAAAAGGGCAGTCTCTTACGGTCATCGTTGACCGAGAGATTTGCCCTTTTTATTGTCCATCTGCCGAGTCCTCCAACGCACTATCGGCATATTGTTCACGTGCGTGAAGGATCGCCGGTAATTGTTCAAAAAAGACATCAACAACTTGGGGGTCAAAATGTTCGCCCCGCTCTTCGGTGAAAAGCTGTAAGATGCGATCTAGTTCCCACGCTTTTTTGTAGACACGCTCACTGCCAAGCGCATCGAAAACGTCAGCAATCGCGGTAATACGACCGTAGATGTGAATGTCTTCACCTTTGATTCCTCTGGGATATCCGCGACCATTCCATTTCTCGTGATGCTCATAGGCGACCACCGCCGCCGTTTTGAGAATGTGACGGTTGGAATTTTTGAGCAGGTTGTACCCGATTACCGTGTGATTTTGCATTAATTTGAACTCTTCATCGGTCAATTTGCCCGGTTTGTTGAGCACACTGTCGGGAATCGCTACCTTGCCGATATCATGCATGGGTGAAGCAATTTTGAGAAGTTCCGATTCTTCCTTACTCATGCCTAATCCACGTGCAAGGATATAGGAATACTCGGCTACACGCTTGACGTGGTTCCCGGTTTCTTTGGACCGGCTCTCGCCAATTTCGCCCATACGGAAAATAATTTCTTTCTGGGTTGCTTCAATCTCATTGGTTAACAGCGCCGATTCTAAAGATTTGCCCGCATAAGAGGAGGCCAGTGTTAAATATTCCATATCTTTATCTGAAAATTGCTGGCATTCCGTTAGTTTATTAATGGCCTGGTAAGCGCCCATGATTTCGCCCTGACTGTCGCGGAACGGAATAACCATCAAGGCTTTCGTGCGGTAGCCTGTTTGCTGATCCGTTCGCAGTGCGCCATTAAGCAAGTAGGTTTTATATGGTTCATTCGTGTAGGCGTCATCAATAAATACAGCTTTATCATGTGTGACCGCATAACCGACAAGTCCTGCCGTGCTTGGGATACGAATCTCATCGAGTCCATGAGCCACTTTGGACCAGAGCTCGTTCTTGCTCTTATCCAGCAACCAAACCGTACAGCGATCAGAGACAATCATTTCCCGGCCCATATCCGCCATCAACATAAGGACATTCTCGAGTACTCGTTCATTGGCAATTTTGGCTGCATAATCAAAAATAACGCGCAGCATTTCTTGCGGATCCAAGTCATTTTTTATCTGGGATCTAGTTGTGATCTGGTCGTTATCCATGGCAGCCTCCTAGCTTTCGGAAATTATCTTACCATATTATTCTCGTAAAAAGGTTAACTTCCTGCTAGAATCTTACGAGAAATGAATGATTTTGTCGAAAAATAGCAGGGTTCGCTCGGGATGATTCCCAGGACTGTGCTATGCTACAATAATAGTTGGAAATTGAGGTGTTCAAATGGAATGGATTTGGGGTTTAGCCGGCAGTTTGCTTATTGCAGGCGCTGCCTACTGGAGAGGATCCCTCTCTGTATCAGGTTTGATTTCTGCGGTTATTCTTGGAACCTTGATGTTTGTATTTGGCAGTTTAGCTTGGTTTGGGACACTGATCGCCTTTTTTATTTCTTCGAGCGTGTTGTCGAAGCTTAAGCATCAGCGCAAAGCCGCTGCGGAAAGCGGTTATGCCAAAGGCGGAAGGCGCGATGCCGGACAAGTTGCGGCTAACGGCGGTTTGGGTTTATTACTGTGTATAGGCAATGCGATTTGGCCTGATCCTGTTTGGTGGGTGTTGTTCGTTGGCGTGATGGCAACCGTCACAGCGGACACGTGGGCCACGGAAATTGGCGGAATGAGCTCATCTGAGCCGAGGTCGATTCTTAATGGCAAGCGCGTTCCAGCTGGAACATCAGGTGGCATTAGTACGATTGGCGTGCTGGCTTCTGTGGTGGGAGGAGCTTTCATTGGATGGCTCAGCGGTTGGTTCAGCACCATCGGCGATATGGACTACGAAACAGTAGCAATTCCTGTATTAATTCTATTCGGTGCCCTCTCAGGTTTGCTCGGTTCCTTAGCTGATTCATGGTTAGGGGCAACTTGGCAGGTGATGTATCAGTGTACGGTATGCGGGAAAACAATTGAGAAAGAAGTTCACTGTGGTCAAAATGCGAAGCAAATACGCGGTTTCCCCTTCATGACCAATGATCGGGTAAATGCACTCTCCTCGCTGGTTGGAGGCGTAGTGTGCTACGTATTATTACTTATATCGACGCAGCTATAAAAAAAGTGCAGCAAATTTATGAATTTTCGAATTCAATAGATTTGCTGCACTTTTTTAACTTTAATGCACGGTAGGCGAAGCCTCACCAGCTGTTTCTCTCACAGGCTGCGCGGCTGGAGGCAAGACGGCGTCTTGCAGCTGCTTTTCCAAGTGCTTGACTTTACGATTCAGCTTGTACTGACGAACCATTCCGAAGAGGCCGACAATTAGACCGCCCAATAAAGTGGAGGTTAAAATAACGAGAATGAGTGGCGTGGATGTTTGGGCAAATATGAAATTTACTTGCACCGGTTCGACATTCACAACCGCAAAAACGGCAGTGAGGAGGGCGAATAATAATGCGCAGATCAGAATCCATTGCATCTTCATCCAACATTCATCCTTTCCATGGAGAAGAGGTTGGAGGCTCGGGCCTCCAACCTCACTCGTTCACTTACTTCGTAAGCTCTTCCATCTGATCGAGCAAAGAGCTGAAGACGCTCATGGCTTGCTTGATCGGCTCCGGTGTCGACATGTCAACGCCGGCTTTTTTCAGGATGTTCAGCGAGTAGTCGCTGCCGCCGCTTTTCAGGAAGCCCAAGTAACGGTCAACGGCTGGCTGGCCTTCATCCAAGATTTGCTTAGCAAAGCTGGTTGCTGCAGAGAAGCCAGTTGCGTATTTGTAGACATAAAAGCTGTTATAGAAGTGAGGAATACGCGCCCACTCCATCTCAATATCTTGATCCACAACCATGTCATTGCCATGGTACAGCTTATTCAAGCCGTAGTAGATTTCGCTGAACTCTTGAGGCGTAAGCGACTCGCCTTGCTCCGATTTCTCATGGGTAATCATTTCGAACTCGGCAAACATCGTTTGACGGAATACCGTAGTACGGAATTGATCCGCATAATAAGTCAGCAGATAGAGCTTCTCTTTTGGATCCGTCACGCGTTTCAATAAATAGTCCATGAGG
Source organism: Paenibacillus anseongensis (assembly GCF_009757995.1). Taxonomy (NCBI): domain Bacteria; kingdom Bacillati; phylum Bacillota; class Bacilli; order Caryophanales; family Paenibacillaceae; genus Paenibacillus; species Paenibacillus anseongensis. Next base: position 131,131 of record NZ_WSEM01000020.1, on the reverse strand, counting down.
AGCGCCTCGTTCAAGGTAGAAGCGACCTCTGCAAGGAAAATCGTATACTGAGCATAGCGGTATTCTTGATTTTCATCGGACAAATAGGAATGGATGGCATGACCCATTTCGTGTGTCAGCGTGAACATGCTGTTTAAATTGTCTTTATGGTTGAGCAGCACATAAGGATGTGTGCCATAGGCACCCCAGCTGTACGCGCCGTTACGCTTATTCTTGTTCTCATAAACGTCGATCCAGTGGTTGTCGAAGCCGTCTTGAAGAATTTTCAAGTAATTTTCGCCAAGCGGTGCGAGGCTTTTCTTGATTTCTTCTTTGGCTTGCTGGTAGGTGATATCCATTTTGAACTCTTCAACCAGTGGAGCAAAGAGGTCATACATATGTAATTCATCGACTTTCAGCAGCTTTTTACGAAGCTTCAAATAACGCTGCAGCTCAGGCAGAGAGTCGTGAATGGTGGAAATTAAGTTCGTGTAGACTTCCTTCTTAATGTTATCGCCGAAAAGGGTCGATTCCAGAACGGAAGGATAGTGACGCGCTTTGGCATAAAAAATGTTTTTATTAATATTCGCGCTGAGCGTAGCGCCAATTGTGTTCTTGTTGTTGCGGTAAGTTTCGTAAACGGCATGGAAGGCATTTTTTCGAACTTCCGGATCACGGTTCTCCAGGAATTGAATGTAGCTTCCGTGGGTGAGCTCAACTTCCTCGCCTTTTTCGTTCTTCACTTTAGGGAACTTCAAATCGGCGTTGTTCAGCATGCCGAAGATCGTGCTAGGCGCACCCGCCATATTGCCTGCTTGAGCCAAAAGCGCTTCTTGTTCTTTGGAAAGCGTGTGCGGCTTCTGGCGAATCATTTCTTCGAGCGTGTCTTTATAAAAAGATAAAGAAGGATCATTGACCAATTGCTGCAGTTTTTCATCGGATAAACTTAAAATTTCCGGCGAAATGAAGGAAAGAGCTTCGCCCACTTCGACACTGATTTTTTTCGATTTATCGGATAAGGCCTGGAAAGTAGGCTCTGCTGTATCTTCATGATGTTTCATGTTGGCATACACATAAAGTCTTTCAGTCTTCAGAGAGACCTCATCTTCCAACTGGAAACATTGCTTGACGGCAGCGGCGTCGTTAAGTTTTCCTTGGAAGGCGCTGATTTTGCTGATCGAGCCTTTAACATCCTGAAATTCTTTTTCCCAAGCCTTCGTATCGGCAAATAAATCTTCCAGATTCCAACGGTGCTCGGCAGGTACTTGTTTGCGTTCCAATAGTTGAGCCATGGGAGCCCTCCTGTCCTTGTTTTGAGTTTGGGGTAAACGGTTTTCCTTCGCATGCAAATCAGCTGCTGGGACAGAGCTAAGGAGAAGTCCCATTGCTGCAGTTACATAGATCCAGCGCATTACGGTCACGCTCCCGGCTTATACCCATGTGGGGGATTCTTGATTTAAACCCACTTCATGGTTTTCACCTAGTATGACCGTTAACCCACTCAATTATGATTATAAGAAAAAGCTGGAAGGAAGTAAATTTACTTTCCGGCGCCAAAGAAGCTGATCAAGATGAGTACAAACGAAAACGAGACCATGACGATTGCCAATAATGCGAGATATCGTTTCATTTGGGCAGGAAGGCTGTCTTTTTTCATAATCAAAATGATGGCTAGGCAGAAGGATACAAGAATAAATGTGAGTATAGAACCGGATTCGGTCATTGGTGAATCATCCTTATCCCTATAGAATATGACACTTGCTAATTACTGCATGATAGTAACTTTCGCTGCTTGTAGGCAAACTCCTTTTTCAGCCGGCATGCTGCATCGTTTCATCGGGATTTTCATCCTCTTCTGTCTTCACCAGAATTAACTTGCCTCGGGAATCCATCTTCACTGTAAAACGATCTTCCGGAGCAATTTGAGCTTCATCGCTTAATTCTTTAGGCAGTTTTAACTGTCCGCGGTCTCCGACTTCCACGAGGTAGCCGACCATTTTGGACCATTTGCCTGCGGCAAGCACGATGATGATGAGCAGTCCGATAAGCAGCCATTTGCCGAGCGGATTTGAAGCGAAATAAGGGGAGAGGAACTTCTCGCCGGTAATCATTTTACCTGCCGTTAATGCGAGCACGCCTGCGCCGATGTACATGATCCATGGATAAGTTTCAATCCATTTGATGAACAAGGTGCTGCCCCAGACCACGATAGGAACACTGACCAGCAAACCGATGATGACGAGCAGGAAATTTCCATGAGCGGCGCCAGCGACAGCAATAACGTTATCCAGACCCATCACGGCGTCGGCAATAATAATCGTGCGAATGGCAGCCCACATGCTGCTCTTCGCTTGAACTTGTTCGTGATTTTTCTTTTCGCTGAGCAGCTTATACGAGATCCAGAGGAGCAATATGCCGCCCGCTAAGAGAAGACCGGGAATTTTCAAAAGCGTGACGACGATCAAGGTCGCAAGTGCCCGAATAACGATGGCGCCTACCGTTCCCCAAAGGATGACTTTCTTTTGTGTTTCCTTTTTCAAATTACGTGCCGCCATACCGATAACGATCGCGTTATCTCCTGCAAGTACCAAATCAATGAGGATAATACTGAGTAATGAAACGAAAAAACCTGCTGATAACCATTCCACAACGACCACTCCTTTAGCAATTTTTTTTGAAAAAAATAGAGCCCAGCACCGACGACCGGTGAAGGCTCTAATTCATCAAAAAAGACCTTCACCAAAAATTTGGCAAAGGTCTTGCTAACAACGATAGTCGTTGCCAATAAAGCCGGGATCTGATGAGGATCCGAATTGACGACTTTACTGTATCAGCTACTCCCCTTTGGAGTATTACGTATGAACTTATAACTTGATTATAAAAAGATAGAGAATGAAAGTCAAGGCATTTGGTCTAATGAGTTTATACTTCTCTGAATGCGTCCATAATCGCTTGCCATTCTTCTTCGGTACCATCGAACTTATCCTTAGCAAATCGTTCATTAGCCCAGTGAAGCATCGCTGGCCGCCCGATAAACGTGTGACACTCTTCACCCCACTGGTCGGAGATCTCTGTCAGCACAATTTTGGTTCCTTGGACTTCCACATTCAGCATGTTCCATTTATCTTTTTTGTAGATCGTATGTTTCTTGAAAGGTTGTTTTGACACGGTTGTTCCTCGTTTCTGTAGTAAGCTTAAAGATATATGCAATCGTATCATAAATAGGCTTGATTTCCAAACAGGACATCAAAGAAAACCCTATTGCCATAGACCGTTGCCCATGGTAATATTCTCCTAATCCTTTCCAGAGGGAAACGGGTTATGAGACGGGTTGTTGCCCGGAAAAGATGAGCTGAGGAGAGATGAGCGTGGAGCAAAAGCGTATTTATGAGCAAGTTGGGGTCGCAATGACCTCAAGATCGTACGCAGAGTATGAGAAAATGTTTATGCTGCAGTTGGAACAATTGCAAGGCAAACGGGTTCTGGATGTGGCCGGCGGTGCGTCTTCCTTCACGGTAGAAGCAAGGCAGCTTGGTATTGTCGCAGAAGCGGTTGATCCTCTGTACGAGAAATCATCGGAGGAGATAGATCAACACGGCAGGCAAGAAATCGGGCTTGTTGCCGCCAAGATGGAGAAGCTCCAGGACGTCTATGACTGGTCGTTTTATGGTTCGCTTCAAAATCATACGGCAGGACGCATAAAGGGCCTAGAACGGTTCGTAGAGGACTTCTCAAGCCATGGTGGCATGGCAAGGTATCATGTGGCTTGTCTTCCGGTGCTGCCTTTTGAACAAGATTCCTTTGATCTTGTGTTGTGCAGCCACTTTCTGTTTCTGTATGAGGAGCAGTTCGACTATGCCTTTCATCTGAAAGCGTTGCGGGAGCTGCTTCGCGTCGCGAAGCCTGGCGGTGAAGTGAGAATCTATCCATTGCTCAGTTTTCGAACAGAGGAATATGGCAGACTGCCTGATTTAATAAATGAATTGACAAACGAGGGGCATTTGGTAGAAAAAAGAGAGGCAAGCCTACCTTTTTTACCAAATTCTCATCAATATTTAAGCATAATTAAGAGGTGCTTCGCATAGAGGAAAACGTTGGTACATCAACAAATTTTAGCGTGTCCAGCGCTTTTTATGCGTTGATTTATCCCAGATCTGATGGTATAATTTCCTTATTCGTCATAGATGGCGATATTTTTAGGAGGTTGTTCACTTGAAAGGTACAGTTAAATGGTTCAACGCAGAAAAAGGCTACGGTTTCATTTCTGTTGATGGAGGCGACGATGTATTCGTTCACTTCTCCGCAATTCAGGGCGAAGGATTCAAAACATTAGAAGAAGGCCAATCCGTTGAGTTCGACATTACTCAAGGCAACCGTGGTCCTCAAGCAGCTAACGTCACAAAATTATAAGAAATTGGGAGTCCCCACTTATAAATAGAGTGTCATAGCACAAACAACAGAGACAGTCCCCTGTGGGGCTGTCTTTTTTGCTGTAGGTAAGGCCTGTACACATCCTGCAGGGAAGTGCACAGGCTTTTATATTTAAACGAAGATATCAATAATCAGCACGGTTCCGAACGCAATGAAGGAAAGAAGTGTTTCTAGGACAGTCCACGTTTTGAACGTTTCTTTGACGGTTAATCCAAGGTATTCCTTAACCATCCAGAAGCCTGCATCATTGACATGGGAAAGCATCAGCGAACCTGCGCCTGTGGCAATAACAAGCAGTTCCAAGTTAACGCCGGACATATGCTCAACAATGGGAGAAACGATACCCGCGGCTGTTGTTAAAGCGACCGTCGCTGAGCCGGTTGCGACACGAATTAATCCGGCTACCATGAAAGCTAGTACGATAGGAGACAGAGAAATATTTTCGGCCATTTGCGCAATAGAGGTACCAACGCCGCTGGCGATAAGGATTTGTTTGAATCCACCGCCGGCACCGATAATCAAAATAATCGAAGCAACAGGGAGCAGGCAATCGTGCGACAGCTTGCTGATATAACTTTTACTCATACCTTGGCGAATGCCCAAGAAGTAGAAGGCAGCGAAACAAGAAATGAGCAGCGCGATCACGGAGTTTCCGATAAAAGCAAGGAATTTCATAAATCCGCTTGGGACAGGCAGGTAGGGTGCAATGACAGACAAAACCATCAATAAAACAGGCAGTAAAATAATGAAAAAGGAAATGCCGGCGCCTGGTAATTTTTCAGGCTCAGTGCTTGAATCGAGAAGCTCAGGTTCATTCTGAGGAACAACACGTTTATTTACCCATTTGGCAAACAGAGGGCCTGCAATGATCGCAGCCGGAATCGCAATAATCAGGGAGTAGATCAGCACTTTGCCAATATCCGCTTTGTAAATGCCAATCGCTGTCATAGCACCAGGGTGAGGCGGCACCAGACCATGAACAATAGACAAACCAGCGATAACCGGTAATCCGATGAGTAAAATATTTTGCTTCGTCGATTTGTGAATGGAGATCACAAGCGGCAGGAGCATAACGATCCCGACGTCAAAAAATACAGGGATCCCGATAATAAAACCGGACAGCAGCATGGCCCATGGCAAACGTTTTTCGCCAAACACGCGGATAAAGAAATTGGCGACTTGGGTGCCTGCCCCGGAATCAGACATCATTTTACCCAAAATTGTACCTAATGCCAAAATGCCAACTAGATGCCCTAGAACAGCGCCGACGCCGGTTTCATATGCGCCAACGATTTTATCCATAGAAAGACCCGCCATAAGCGCCAGGAACAAGCTCGCAACGGTTAAAGAAATAAAGGCATGCCATTTCCACCAGGCTACGCCGAGAATAACAATGACAATAGCAAGCAGGGTAACGATCAGTAGATACATATTCATGTGGAATCCCTCTTCTCAAGAAGTTAGTAAGCGTTATCAAGGTGTCGACGAGAAAAGGAATCAAGCTGATGCCAGTATTCCTAAGTATCGTAATTAACTACATAATTGTGCATTTCGGTGCTGTAATGCCCTGCGCTGAATTCGATCAGAGTACCTTGTTCATCATAGGAATATCGTAATCTGTTCAGTAAGGGCGTGCCTGGTTTCACCTGCAGCATGTCCTCCACATGGGAAGAAGCGGTGACAGCAGCAAATTCATCCCGATATTTCTCTAAGGCAATGCCGTGATCTTCAAGAAGCTCGTACAAGGATTGCTCGTTCAAGTCCGTGAGTTCGATCGTGGACATTTGCAGGGAGAGATAGTGGGAATAGTGAATATAGGGTCTGTCATCTAAGTGATATAGGCGTTCGATATAGAAACACCGCTCTCCAAACAGCTGATAAGGCAATGTTCCAGGTGTATTCGAAACAATTTCAGCGCGCAACAATTGCTTGTGAATTTGGTGGCCTTCTTCAACCAGCACTTCTGTGAACCGTTTCCATTTGGACAGCTTGGACAGGGAAGCATTTCGAATGACTTTGGTTCCTTTGCCGCTGCCTTTTTCCAAATATCCCTCTTGTGCCAGCTCTTTGATGGCATTTCGAACGGTGATCTTGCTAACATTGAATTCCTGCTCCAACTGAGGTTCAGATGGAATATTAGTACCCAAAGGATACACACCATGCAAGATGCGATCCTTTAGGATATTCATGATTTGTAAATATAAAGGGCGTTTATTACGGGATAAGTTCACCTAAACGTTCACTACCTTTCTACATCGCCCACAACTTCCGTCATCGCACGCAGGATATCGCTTTCCGATGACATAGGCGTATCGCCAACAATGGTATGCGCGAGCATGCCGGCGGCAGCTGCAAAGCCGACTGTCTTGTCAGGTGAAAATCCTTGGATTTCCCCATGTACGATACCGCTTGTGTAGGCATCTCCAGCACCAATTCTATCATAGATAGAAAATGTGAGGAGATTAGAAAAGGTGAATGCCTGATTTTTATAAATAAATCCACGTAGTGAATGGGTGTTGTCACTGTTGATATGACGATGCGTTCCTGCAATGACAGCGATCTGATATTTGTCTGCAACGGCTGGAATCAGGTCCATCAGTTGATCTTGACGTTCGGTTTGATCGGTATGCATGCCCAGGATATAAATGGCATCTTTCTCATTCATCATGACAATGTCAGCAAGTTGCAGCATGTCCTCGTAATGAGGTTTTGCTTTCGCGTAACCGCCTTCGCCCCAATGGGCCGGACGATAATTGCAATCGAAAACAACCGTGCCCCCGTTAGCTTTGACTTGTTTGGCCAAGGCCTTCATATGCTGGCGCACATTGTCATTCATGGCGAGAGTAATCCCGCAGAAATGGATCATATCGATATTTTTAGCAATTTCAGCAAAATTATAAGTGTTTTCTGGAGCCGTGTTGAAACTGCTTTCCTGCCGGTTGGAATACGTGACGCGGCTGGGCCGCGCACCGAAACCATTTTCTAAAAAATACATGCCGACATAGTTGCCGCCGCGAGTAATCATCGAGGAGTTGATGCCTAGTTTACGTAAGTAAGCTTCTGCAGCATCTCCTACTGGGTTGGACGGCAATCTGGAGATCAGGAACCCGGAATGCCCGAAGCGAGCAAGCGCGGAGCTGATATTCACCCCTGTACCAGAGAACGTGTAGTTAAGCGAGCTGGCTTGAGACAAGAGTTCATAACCTGGCACCTGCAGGCGCATCATAACCTCTCCAAAAGCAGCAATTCGCTTAGCCATGTTGATCAACCAGCTTCTTCATGATGCTGAGCAGTTCGCGTACATCGGATGTATTTGTTTTTCCTGTAGCTTTGTCAATGATTGATGAGTACACGTGAGGGATAACTTGTGGAACTTTCGCTTTCAACGCGATACGCAGGATTGTTTCAAAGTTTTCCATGTCGATGCCGCCAGTTGGCTCAAGAGCAAAACCTTCTTCGCCGCAAGCTTGTGCAACGGCACGAAGTTCGTCTTCACGGCTCAAGCCGTTCATCGGGAAGTACTTGAGGGCATTCCCGCCCATGTCGCGAACAAGCGCGATAGCGGTTTTAACAGGTACGATGGCATGCTCAGGTTGAGCCGCGCTTACAGGACCTGTTGAGATGTTAACATAGCCGACGCGGCCAGTAGGAGAGACCAAGCTGTTGATCCAGCTGTCTTGCTCGCCAAGATTGGCGCGTGTTGCACCGACTGCAGGGAACACCTGGTTGATGTGAGTGCCCGGATAATGCTTAGCAATCGCAGCAACGACAGCGGCTTGACGATTGTCGCCAGCGCCAAGACCGATAGATACGGCTTCGTCAATCGCTTTGCCGTATTCTTTCATTGCGGCAACGGCTGTCTCAACGGTTGGGTAGTCTTTCGAAAGAACGCCGACAAGCACGTAACCTTCGGCTGCTTCGAAAACTTCTTTTGCGTTTTCAACGGAGTTAGCGAGCACGTTTAGCGCTGCGCGGCCTTTATACAATCTTTTTGCCATGTTGGACATATTATTGACCTCCTGCTAATTTGCGTATTTGAGCAGCGATAACCTCAATGTCATCGCCTTGAAGCGGACGTGGATCGATATCAAAATAGCCTTGTCTCACGCCATAATCGCGTGTATAGATGGCGATTTCACCTTCGCGAAGCCCATTTACGACTTCTTTCGCTGTCGTTCCGGCTTGCTCAGGATCAATTTGAATGCGTCCGCGGAAAATAGCGCGGCCTGCTTCGTCTTGAACAATCGTCACTTTAATGCCTTTTAATTCGCTAAGCGGCATTAGTACTTGCAAAGCTGCTTTTTCTTGCTCGCTTTTGTCTGCTTTAACGCCATACTCATCAAGTGCTTGAAGCAAGCCGAAGGAAGTTTCCTTGCCGACTTTCATGCTTCGGCCAATGCCGTGCAGTTGAACTTTAAGCCACTCAATATAGGTGCGTTTGCCGCCGACAATACCTGATGTAGGGCCTTCAATGGCTTTGGACCCGCTGTAAATGGCTAAATCGGAGTATTTCACATACTTTTGAATATCTTCTTCCGCAGCCGCATCTACGATGAGCGGTACGTTATTTCGCTGCGCAATATCCCATACTTCTTCAACGGAAATCATGTTTTTTTGGACGGCATGATGAGATTTCACATAAAGAATAGCGGCCGTATTTTCGTTTATCGCGTCTTCAATATGCTCGGCTTTCCCTTCATTGGCATAGCCTACTTCGACGAGTCTGCCGCCACCAAGGTAAACCATGGTTTCAACAGGAGCGCCGTATTGTACGTTGTGACCTTTGAGAATGATGATATCACGTTTGGCAATAGGGTCCTGATGCAGCCGCTCGCTTGCTCGACGATTCCCTTGGGTTACTACGGCTGCCACAGAAAGCGCGATGCCGCTGGATGCCGAGTTAACGACAACGGCAGCTTCGGAACCAAGAATTTTGGCGATGTAGTCGCCGGCTTTATCTACAAGATCTGCAATTTCAACGTAATTTTGACCACCATGTTTCATGGCTTCCATAACGGTGTCGGTCGGAGCGGATACCCCGAGAATACTCATACGTCCACTGGCATTGATGACACGTTTAAGACCGTATTTAGCATTTAATGAGAGCGCCATTTACAACTACTCCTTTAGATTGAATTGTTTGTTCCGCCGTACGTGTGTCTCCTTCAGAGTCCGTGAGTTGAACCTTTTCATTCTGAACGGTAAACAGAGTGAGATTTGCTGTATCTCCAACTTGAATGCGGCCAAGCTCCGGTTTGTTCAGCCAATTTGCAGCATGCGTAGTCACCGCAGCAATGACTTCCTCAAGCGTATAGCCCAGATACAGAAATTTCGTCAGCACATTGGACATACTAAAAACAGGCCCTTTCAAACGATTCCCACGATAAATATCCGTTGAGATCGTGTCCAAACCGATGTGATGCTTTTTCGCGGCTTCGGCGACTTTGAATGAAAAGCTGGCTGTACCGTGGCCGACGTCCAGATGAACGCCTCTTTCAATTGCTTTCGTAAGGACTTGCAGAGGTTTGCCGCTGTCATCAAAAAGATTATTAGCCTTCCCATTCAAATAATGGGTAATGATATCTTTCTTTTCCAAAAGCGAAACAACTTCTTCAATGCTCGGCGGTCCAGAACCGATATGAACCATTAAAGAAAGACCGGTCGCTGCTGAAAGCGCACGTGCAGCACGCAAGGGCTCAATGCCGGAATCGCGAACAACACTTTTGCTAATTCTTGCTTTCAAACCGACGATGAAGTCTTCATAGTTCCTGACTGCATCAACAACCTTCTCTTGGTTAATCCATGACATATCGGATAATTCGTCAATCCTTTGTAAACCGATATGCGAAATGTTCAAAAAAGCAAACAAGTTCGTTAAAGCATTTTGTCTGCTTGCTGCTAGTTCGGCGATACGGTCAGCTCCACAGCTTCCGGCATCAACAATTGTTGTAACACCTTGTTTGACGCCGATTTCATCGATTTCATCGCCATAGGGATCAAAGGCAGGGAAGGCATGAACGTGCATATCAATCCAGCCGCTTGAAACATAGGCACCTGAATAGTCAACGATCTGTTTTCCTTGTCCTTGGCCGGGACTCGTTAACTCCGCAATTTTTCCGCCTTCAATGACAATATCCAGAAATTCTCCGTTTACTTGCTTAACATTGTGTAGGACGAACCGCTCCTGCATGCCTATCACCTTTTTCCATAAATCGAATTATGAACGCTTTCACTAAGTCTTCCTTCTAAGCTCTCCTAATATGTAGGAGAAGGTTCTAAATTGTATAATTGAATATAACGTTATAATGTTAGAATAGCACATCGATTTATTTAAGTAAATATAACGTTATAATGTTTGTGATGGTAATTTTGGCATGTTGGCGTGCTCGCATATAAGAAAAAGAAGCTGTCCGCGAATGCGGCAGCTCCTTCATCTTAGTCGATGATTTGAAGAATATCATCAATTTCTTTGCGGGCCAATTTGCCCGGGCGGTCCTTCGGATGACCAAGGGAAATGACCATATTGATCTGACATTCTTCCGGAATGTTCAGATATTCGCGAATTTGATCTTGGGCCAGCAAAACGGGGCCCGTCATCGGACATGTCGCGAGACCTCTGGCATGCGCGGCAAGCATCAGATTCTGCGAGGCTAAGCAGGAGCTCTTGATGCCCTCTTCCGCCCACACAGCATCCTCAACAAGCTCAATCGGATCAAAAATCCGCTCACGGAACTTCGACTCGTACGGTGTTGCTAAGCAAATGATCAGCACTGGAGCGTTGGAAAACGCAGTAGCATAAGGTCCGAACGACTTCACAAGAAGGCGTGCTTCTCGGGAAAGACCTTTCTGCTCGGCTTCAGACGCCCTGAGATGAAGCTGATCCCAGGTTAGTTGTTCGATATGTTTAATCTTTTCCGTATTTCGTATCGCAATAAACTTCCATGTCTGGGAGTTCGTATCGCTTGGCGCATAGCGGGCACAGTCGATAATTTCACGAATATCTTCGGTCGCGACTTCCTGCTCTGTAAAATTCCGAACGCTGCGGCGCTCTAACACAATAGATTTAAAATCCTCATAATTCATATAAAACAATTACCTGCCTTTGCTGCATCATTTTCGTCATCATTATTACTTGGTCCTAAGAGTATAGTATAAAACAGTTGTCACTGCAGCACAACCGTATCTCCCTCTTGGAGCCCCTTGAGGACCTCCGTTTTCTCAGGTGTTTCCAAGCCGATCTCAATTTCACGGCGTTCTGTGCCTTGCGGGGTCTGCAACATAACGTAGTAAATATCTTTCTCATGATTCACAGCAAGCGTGGGGACGACCGTTGTTCCACTTTTTTTCTCAGTCTCAATTGTGCCGGAAAGACTGAGCCCTGCGATAAGCTGCTCATCCGGTTCTAGCGAAATCGTTACCTCGAATTGCGCGGAAGCCGAACCTTGATCCGTGCCGGTTTTGGCAAATTTGGAAACCTTCTCAACCTTTCCTTGCAGCTTTTTCTGTTTCAGCGCTTCAACTTTGACTTGGACGGACATTCCTGGTTTAATCCGGAAAACGTCAAACTCGCCAACGGTACAAACGAGCTGCAGCTTCGTCAAATCCACGATTTTACCGATTCGTACGCTTTCCTCGACAGACTTGGGGATTTTGGCGGAATCCTCGAATAAGAAGATGCCGTCCTCAGGTGAAACAAAAGCGGCCTGCTCCACTTTTTCTTGCTTTTTTGCCAGCTGCAATTGAATGGACTCATCGTTGACCTGATTCAACTGCTCCTGGATTCTGCGTCCTTCGGAAGCAGCAAATCGAGATCTGGAATCATCCTCACTAACAGCGCCAACAGGAGTGTTGGTTGTTTCTCCTTCCGGTCCTGCTGCTTTGAAGTTCGCAAGATCAGCCTCGAGCTTCTGCTTTTTTAAATTGGATTGCAGAGCTGCAATTTCACTTTTCAGCGGTGTGGCGTCAAGTTCGAACAGCAGCTGTCCCTTTTTAACTTGAGCCCCGTCAGCGATCTGCCATGCTTTAATTTCACCACCAAACGGTGCATAGACTCGGGTTTCCTTCTCGTAGGACGACTTTCCTTTTACTTCAACACTGTTGACCAGGTCCTCTTTGGTTACTTTAAATTGCAATGCGCTGGGAGAGACGGTGTTGTCCGTATTTGCTCTCTTCATGGCTTGGGGATGGCTGGATATGTATAAAAAGCCGCTAATTCCGCAGATCAAGAGCGCTGTGATTAGCAGCATCCATGTTTTCTTTTTCCTCATGCTAGGCAAACTCCTATTCTCGTTTAATAGCTGTCAACGCGTCCGTGCGCGATGCTTTAATAGCGGGGTATAGCCCTGATAGAACGCCGGTCATCACAGCGAAAAACATGCCGACTGGAAGAATCCAAAAGGAAATGAATAAAATTTCAGCGGGCTCTCCGGAATTAGATCCGAATCGGATGATGATAAGATTGATTCCCCATATAACCCAATAGGAAAGCAGTATACCTACCAGGCCGCCTAACATGCCTAATAGCGATGATTCCACGATAAACATGTTGCGGATTTGTTTTAAATTCGCTCCCAGCACCTTCATGATGCCAATCTGTCTCCGGCGTTGATGCGTGGACATCGTCATAGCTACTACAATGGAAATCGAGGCTACGAATAGCACGAAAAGACCGACACCCGTGAGCAGCAACCGTACGATAACGAATTCGCCTTTCATCCGGTCCTCTTGATATAAATTGGTTTGCGTGTTGAGCTGGAGTTTCTTTATCCACTCATCCACTTGTTTGACGTTGACGCTATTATCAATTTTCACTTTGACTTCCGAATATTGAACGCGATCGTTTTGGGCTGACTTGTTCAGTGCTTCCAAAATTTTCTGGCCGGTTTGCGGGGATACGTAAGCCGTTTTGTTCCCTTGCAGCATGGAGTCAGGCAAACCATCCGGTTTTTTCAGAATGCCAGTAACCCGCAATGTCACTTCTCTTGGTTCAGCCAAGCTTGTACCCGAATTCCTTCCAGATTGGTCTTCGTAATTATTTGCTTTGAGCAACAATTGCTTTTGATAAAGTGGATAAGGAATTGCGCCCATTTGACGGTAAGTTTCAGCTTGCTCCTTGGTTGGATTTTGCTGCATCAGCTTATTTCTGGTCTCTATCGTCTTGGAATCCATAACACCGAGGGTTGCCCCGTAATTGAGCACAATGTGGTTGTCTTGGTTCGTAGCGCCGCCTTGCCCAAATTTGGAGTCGAAATCTTCCAGCGCGCTTAGTTCAGTTGCAATGAGATGAAGGTAACTTTGTTTGCCATCATCAACCGTGAAGCTGAATTGTCCTAAGTCTTGAAAACTAGCAACGGATTTCACATGTGGAAAAGTACGAATGAGTTCGAGCTTGCTTGTTGTGAGTTTGGGCTGGCTGTTCGGGTCATTATTCTGCTCTGTAATTGTAATTTCATCTGTTTTGAGATAAAAGCTCATTTGTTTCTGGCTGTAATGCTGAATGGATTCTCCGAAGCCGAGCGCCACCATAATGGAAGCCGAACCGATGGCGATTCCTACGGTACATAAGGCTGTGACGACTTTGCGCCGCTGCAGTTGGTCCCAGCCAAGTCGAACGTAATCTTTAAGCTTCATCCGGTCTCACCGTCCTGCTCATTACCTTCCAGCAAGTATCCGTCGCGAAGCTGTAAAATCCGCCGCGTACGGCGCGCTACTTCGTGTTCGTGAGTAACGATCACGAAGGTGATGCCCGAATTCTCATTTAAATCAATGAGTAAATCAATGATCTCGGCTTCCGTCTTCGTATCTAGATTACCAGTAGGTTCGTCAGCAAAAACGATGGCAGGTTTCGTAATGAGGGAACGAGCGATACTGACACGCTGCTGCTGTCCGCCGGATAACTGTGAAGGAAATAAATCCGATTTATCACCGATACCCACTTGTTGCAGAAGCGCCATGGCTCGTTGTTTGCGTTCTGAGGCAGCTACACTTTGAAAGACGAGGGGCAGCTCAACGTTTTCGCGTACGGTTAAATGTGCTATTAATTCATAAGATTGGAAAATGAAGCCGATATGCGTCCTTCGAAATTCCGCCAAGCGGTTTTCGCTCATTTTCTCAATCGCCTGTCCTGCGATGCTAATACTACCTCGAGTGGGCTTCATTAAGCCCGCCATTAAATTTAGCAGTGTCGATTTCCCGGAGCCTGAGCTCCCGAGCAAAGCGACCATTTCGCCTTGCTCTACCCGGAAACTTAGTTCATGCAGAACGGGGGTATCCTCTTGCCCAGTGCGGAAACTGTGAGATAACCGTTCAATGGCTAACACGTAATCATTCCCTTCAATAAAAAAACTATCTGCTGCCCGGCAAACGCTCATCGTTTTGGAATAGATGCGTAGCAAGGAAACCGATTGCTGCCACGATGGATAAACAGCCGGCAATGACGTAAACCGTGCTTCCCCCCAGAGCGTCATAGATCCAGCCGCCCAACATGCCGCTGATTAATCCAGCGATGCTTGACCAAGCCACAGCAAAAATCGCTTGCCCGGACGAGCGGTATTCATCGGGTATAATTTGGCTCAAATAACGATTGGCCGTTATGAGGAATACGCCAAATGTTAGGCTATGCAGCAACTGAACGCCGATGATCCAAACGGGATTATGGATAGATCCCATAATGAAAAAGCGCAAAGCGTAAATAATTGCCGCAAATGCCAGAAGCGGCAATTCTTTGAACCGATGCCCATGTTTGCTTAGAAAGAAGAACATGGGGATTTCACTTAGTGCGGAAGCCATCCAAGCGTAACCAATCACAGAGTCAGGGGCGCCGAGCTGCCGCATATAGAGGGCTAGGAAGCCATCGTTAAAACGGTGAGAGACTGACATAATGATGACCAAGGTTAAGAACCAGACAAACTTCTTCGAACGCAGAATGCTCAGCATGCCGCCTAAAGCCATTTTTTTGCCGCTCTGACGCGCGTCCTTTAAGAAGAAAACAAGGATTAACGTGCATGTAATGGTGAACAGACACAGAATTGGCGTGAGGCCTGTACCGTAATGTCTAAGCAGCAAACCAAAGCCTCCGGCCGACACAGCGAATCCGATGGAGCCCCACACACGAAAAGAGGCGTAGCTTTTGCCGCTTGCCCGAATGCTCAACATAAGTTGGCTGTCATTGAGCGAATTAACCGGCTGTTGAAAGAAGAAAAACATCGCTAAACAAATGTACAGCAGGGAAAACCATCCCGCAGTAAACACTAAGATGGCCGTGATGAGCTGGCCGATGATCAGTATGATCATGATTTTTTTGACGGTTTGAAAACGGTCGCTCAAGAAACCCCACAATAAATTTGTTGCGATTCCAATCAGCGGCCCAATGGCATAAAGCAAACCAATTTGAAGCTTGGAATATCCTTTGTAATCAAAATACAGGGGGAAAAAAGTGACGACGATGCCCATTGTCATAAAAAAGGAGAATGTGAACAATCGAAGCAGGCGATGTTGTGACTTTATAAGATTAGACGTACTCATAGTTGGTTATCACTCGTTTTCGCTACAAATTTTTTGGAGATAGGGTTGGCTGCGCTTCTTCGGCTGTGCGTTTGAGCACGTAAACCACAACCAGCAATTCGGCCAACGTGCCAATGGATTGTGCTAATGCGCCAATCATTCCATTCCAATTGGGTACTGCCCAAATGGAGATGAAAAGGGTTAAGACCGTGATCGTAGCATTTGCCGATTGCGAGAAAACCATTATTTTCGTTTGTCCTCTGAGCATGATAATTCCGTTCATATAATCCAGCCAAGGGAATACTAATGTCATAATCATAAAGATACGCATAGCATGCAAACTGGCTCGCATGAGTTCAGCATTAACACCCATCACATGGGACATAAACCAAGGCCCAAGAGGTGTATAAGCAAGAATAGCGATGAGAGTTCCGGGAATAAAGCTAAGAACAAAGACAAACCGCAGCACGGATTTTGCATCTTTGCGATAAAAGTTCAGCACGATTTGATGAATATAAGAGAAAAAACTTAAAACCAGCTGCGTCAAAGAGCCGGCAATCGCAAAAGAAGATATGGCAAGGTGGATGTGCGTTGTTTTTCCTAAGACTGCATTAATAGAAGGTCCGATGATGACGGCGATGATAGATGAGTACAAGAGAGGCTTATAGAAGCTGAAAATTTGCTTCTTGGTTTCAACGGGATGGCCGGGCACCTTCTCAGGAATAACTTTTTTTAGCAGACTGGTGCCTTCCCAGATGGCTACTAAAGCTTCAATGACCATGCCCATTAGAAAAATAATAGCGCCAACTCGCCCGCTAGAGACATTGTCAGTTGTGATAAAATATAATGATAATAAATACATAGCGACAATTCGAACACCCATGCCGATGGTTAACCATTTGGTCCGCATATTAAAAATAATAATGCCATGGAATAAACACCGCAGTCCGGAAAAAATGCTAACGTACATTAAAATACGATAAACACTGATCGTAGAGTCCAATAACTCGGGTTCGACGCCAAAGAAGTAAAGAAATACCCACTCTCCGACCGGGGTGTAGCATATAATGAGACCAAGAAGGATGATACAAGCAAATACATAAGAGCTAACTGCTGCCATGGCTCGAAATGAGATGCGGTCCCTGACGAGGGTAGAACAAGCTTGTCTTAGCAGAACAGCGGGTCTCTCGGTTATGCCTAACAAACTTAGTGGCAGCGCATAGCTGGCAATGACCAATTCGGGATTATCAGCCCGGGCAAGTGTGCTGTTAATGATAACGTGGGAGAGGGTAACTAACGTTGCGGAAAGTCCGAGGGGGAGAAAAAAGGAGATAAGCTGATTCCATGAGATCGTTCTTTTCACAGCTGAAGCGGTCATTTCTGTATCTCTCCTAACCAATTTGTCCCTTCTAAAAACGTTATTTAAGTATACCAGAAAATGAAATATTGTTGACATACAATTTTAACTGGAAACCAAAGGTTTGAAGTGATACATTTAAAGGTAGAATGTTTCTTGAACTATTGCAGCATGTTTTTACTGCAAGGAGGTAATTCAGAAGAATGAGCTGCTATTTTCAATACAATGCCAGACTTGGTATCGAGACGCCGGCTTTAGAACAAGATTGGGATTCTTACCCCTCTGATGTGCGCGTTGAAATCCTGTTTCAATGGGAACAAATTCGAGGAGTCATCCCCGATCGAATCATGAATCTGGAGAGCGTTATTATTCGTAAACAAAACCAGTTGGATCAAGAAGATGATTTTATAACTTCCTGTCGTTTGAATTCCGAAATTGCTGATTTGGCATCGATTATAAATGATCTTCACCTTTGGTTCCGGATTAATCAGGATTTGGAAGCGAAGACCCACCATTAAGTTCGTCTAATGAAAGGGAGAGTGACTGGCATGCATAGCAATAAAGATGGTACAGACTGGCTGGAAGCTATTGCGAAGCCGCTCTTGGAGCATCTGCCTGCCTTATATCCAATTGAAGAATGGGATTTAGCCATGGATGCGAACATTGAAGCGATGTTACCTGTTACTATGAGCCAAGGGAATCCAGAGCAAGAGATGTATGGATTGGCTATCAAAGCGGGTCTTTATTTACTGAATGAAAGTCTCGACAAGTCGCACGATATTGCCCAGGAAATTACAAATGCGACAGGCAGCTATTGGCATGCTCTTATGCACCGGATGGAAGGCGATTATAGCAATGCGAAATATTGGTTTAATGACGTCGGTCATCATCCTATTTTTTCGAATTTAATTGCCTGCGTTAGAGATTATTTAAGTGTGAAAGACTTGGCGGATCTAGACAACGAGGCGTTGCGCCAGAAGCTGGAAGTGTTGATTACTTCTCCTGTATGGAACCCATGTGTTTTTATTGACGTGGTGGAACTTCAGGTATCCCTGGTTCAAAATTCAACAGTCGATAGCTGGCTGAGACATATCCAACGTTATGAAATGCAGTTGCTGCTGCAATATTGCTATGAACAAAGTTGTGGAGGAAGTCTGCTTGAAGCAATTGGACAGAAGTAGTACGAAGGTTCCGCAAGGCCCACTCCGGTTAATGCTCAGGGTTTATCGGTACATTTTACCGGATGTAGGCGAACAGCTTTCCATTTGGAAAACAAAAGCGGAGAACATTCCAGATACTGAACTGCGTACGCAAGCTTTAGCCAGCATAGCAACGAAGAAGTTTCATTGTCAGGGCGGCGCCGTCTATGCGGCTGCCAATTTGTCGATGCGTCATGTACTAATACCACTAATCGTTGCTTTTCAGACGATTAGTGATTATCTAGATAATTTATGCGATCGCAGTACTTCCTTAGATCCTCAAGATTTCCGACAATTGCATCAATCGATGCTTGATGCCGTTGATCCTTCCAAACCTCTGCATGATTATTACGCGTACAGACAGGAGAAAGAGGACGGCAATTACTTGAGGGATCTTGTTCTGAAGTGCCAATCCTGTATCGATTTGCTGCCGTCTTATGGACAAGTCGCGGATCAGGTACGGGATTTCGTTGGTTTATACTGCGATTTGCAAGTGTACAAGCATATCCGCAAAGATATGCGAGAACCCGAGCTTCAACAGTGGTGGAAACTTCACCATCAGCGTTATCGCCAGATTGATTGGAATGAATTTGCGGCAGCTACGGGGTCGACTTTAGGGATGTTTATGCTGTTCTTGGCGGCATGCGATACGCAGTTGAATGACAAGCAGGTGGAGGCGATTCGCGAGGCGTATTTTCCTTACGTTTGTGGGCTGCATATCTTGCTTGATTATTTAATTGATCAGGAAGAAGATGTTCTTGGTGGAGACCTGAACTTCTGCAGCTATTATAGCTCTATGGAGGACACGGTTGAGAGGATTGCATTTATCGTGCAGGAAGCGCGCAGCAAAATTTTGTTCTTGGAACATCCGCGATTTCATCGTATGATAATCGAAGGTTTGCTCGCTCTGTATTTGTCAGACCCTAAAGTGAATGGACAACAGCAAGTAAAAAACATATCCAAGCGTCTTATGAAAAATAGTCCGTTAACCCGGTTGTTTTTCTGGCTAAATAGCATGTATATCCGTACGACATCATGAATGTCATTCACAAGAATTTGAAGGAGGAAATTGAAATGTCAGCAGTAAAATCAATTGCAGTTTTAACAAGCGGTGGAGACTCCCAGGGAATGAATGCAGCGGTTCGTGCGGTTGTCAGAAGCGCATTGTTCCATGGACTTGAAGTTTATGCCGTGCAACGTGGCTATCATGGTTTAATCAACGATGATATTCGCAAAATGGATCTTAGAAGCGTTGGAGATATCATTCAACGTGGCGGAACGATCCTGCAGACAGCTCGTTGCAAAGAATTTTTGACTCCGGAAGGCCAACAAATCGGGGCGGATAACCTGCGTAAACGTGGGATTGACGGCTTGGTTGTTATCGGTGGGGACGGGTCCTACCAAGGGGCCAACAAACTAAGTAAACTGGGTATCAAAACGATGGGTCTGCCAGGGACAATCGACAATGACATTCCGTTTACAGACTTTACGATCGGTTTCGATACAGCGGTAAGTATCGTCGTGGACGCGATTAATAAGCTTCGCGACACCATGACTTCCCACGAGCGTTCATCCGTTGTAGAAGTTATGGGCCGTCACTGTGGAGAAATTGCGCTTTATGCGGGATTAGCCAGCGGTGCGGAAACCATCATCGTTCCAGAGGTTGAAGTTGACATCTGCGAAGTGGCTAACCGTATGAAAGACAACTTCTCTCATGGCAAACGTCACAGTATTATCCTGATCGCTGAAGGAGCAGGTACTGGCGAAGGAGTTGCGAAACAAATCAATGAGGTAGTCGGAATTGAACCGCGTGTTACCGTTCTAGGTCACATCCAGCGTGGTGGAACACCAACGCATAACGACCGTATCTTGGCAAGCCGTCTTGGTGATTTTGCCGTTCGCAGACTGATGGAAGGCGATTCTTCCAAAGCTTGCGGTGTTATCAAAGGCGAATTAGTTGCTACGGATATCGACTTAGTTGTTAATACGAAGCGTGAATTCAACACTGAGCTATATGAATTGGCAAGTCGTTTATCCCAATAAGCTCAATAAGCAGAGAGCCTATTGACCTGAGGATTTACTTCGTCTATAATAGCGAACAACGTACAAAGCGACATTATGTCTATGAAGAGCATCCAACTCGGAGACGTTTATGATCGGAACGGCTGATGACTGAATAAGCATCGACTCTCTCTAAGTAAACCGGCACCGCCCGTTATCGCGGAACCAAGCGGATGATGGCAAGATATTGCCGTCATCAAGTTGGGTGGCACCGCGAGCAGAACGCTCCTCGTCCCAATTCGGACAGGGGCGTTTTTTGTCTTTTTCTCATAATTGAAAAGGAAGCGGTGACAGAAAATGTTGGATATCAAATGGATTCGCAACAATCAAGATCAGGTCAAAGAAGCTGCCAAGCAAAAGGGAATAGCATGTCCCTTGGAGGAGCTTCTCGAAGTAGAAGAGAAAAAGAGGCAGATGCAGCATCGTGTTGATTTGCTTCGAGCAGAGCGTAATCGAGCTACTGCACAAATTGCAACGTTAATGGCTGAGAAGAACCGAGCGGAGGCTGATAAGCTGAAGGAGCAGGTTCGCAGCTGGAATGTAAGCCTGGCAGCGGACGAAGAGGAGCTTGCGCATTATGAGGAAAGGTTTAAAGTGCTCATGCTGGCAGTGCCGAATCTTGCTTCGCCTGACACACCTGAAGGCGCTACGGATCAAGACAATGTCGTCTTGAAAATCGTAAGAGAGCCAACATCATTTCCTTTCGAGCCTCGCGATCATCTGCAAATCGGGGAAGATCTAGACATTCTAGATATACCAAGAGGTGTAAAAGTAGCGGGAACCCGCAATTATTACCTCAAAGGTATGGGATTGTATTTACACCGGGCGGTTCAACAGCTGGCCATTGATTTGTTAACGGATCGTGGTTTTACGGTCATGGATGTACCGTTAATGGTTCGTGAAGAAACACTGGTGAACGCAGCGTTCTTTCCGGCAGGCAAGGATCAAACCTATGAGCTGCAGGATGAGAACAAATGGTTAGCAGGTACTTCGGAAGGCCCGCTTGTTTCGTACTATGCGAATGAAATTGTAGATCTCTCGAAAGGCGCTGTTCAACTGGCAGCCGTATCGAATTGCTTTCGTAAGGAGGCTGGTTCGGCGGGTAGGGATGTGCGTGGATTATATCGCGTTCATCAATTTGCGAAGGTTGAGCAGGTCATTATTTGCAAAAATGATTCGGAGACGGCGGATCTCATGTTGGAGCAGATCACGAGAAATGCGGAAGACATTCTGGATCTGTTGGAGCTGCCATATCGAATCGTTGCCGTGTGCGCCGGTGATATGGGGGCCAAAAACTATAAGCAGTACGATATCGAAACATGGATGCCAAGCCGTAATGCCTATGGCGAGACGCACTCGTCGTCAAGCCTGCTTGATTTTCAAGCACGCCGCAGCGGACTGCGTTACCGGGATCAGAATGGTGAACTGCACTACTGTTACACACTGAACAATACAGCTGTAGCCACACCGCGTATTCTGATTCCCCTACTTGAAAACCATCAACAAGCGGATGGCTCGATCTATCTTCCTGCGGCTCTTCGTCCCTATATGAGAGGTTTAGCAGGGATAACTGCTAAATAAAACGATAAAACGCACCTTATCTTTCGGAAGCAATTCCGCTAGATGAAGGTGCGTTAATGGTTTAATAGCCTTCGTGAATGTTCACCAAGTTCATCATTTCTCCACCATCCAAGAGCGCACGCAAATTATGATAAAAGATAGCAGCTACACGCTCTGTATAATGCGAGGATGAACCTGCAATATGCGGAGTGACGATTACGTTCGCCATACTCCAGAGGGGAGAAGTCGCTGGCAAAGGTTCTTGCTCGAAAACATCGAGCGCTGCTCCGGCGAGCTTGCCTTCCTGGAGCATAAGCGTCAATGCGCCTTCATCAATCACATCGCCTCGAGCCAGATTGATCAGAAAGCCGCTTGGCTTCATTAGGCTTAAATGTTCTTTCGTAATTAAACCCCGTGTTTTCGGAGTGCTAGGAAGAAGCAGAACAACGAAATCGCTTTGGGCGAGCAGACTGCGAAGCCCTTCATCGCCGCTGAGCGTTTGATCATAACCAGGCTGTGGAGTACCTGAGCGATTTAAACCGATGACCGACATATCAAAAGCTTTCGCTTTGCGGGCGACGGCTTCACCAATGGCGCCGGCCCCAACAATGCCTAGCGTTTTACCGGCAAGCTCGCCGACGGAGATGCGTTGATACCATTCTTTCTGTTGCTGGCATTCATACAGCTTGTTGGATTTACGCACCCACTGAAGCATAAGACTGAGCGTGAACTCACTCATTTGAATCGTATGTACTCCGCGTGCGTTAGTCAGCGGGATTTGGCGATCTGCCAACTCCTGTAACGGCAGCTTGTCCACCCCGGCGGATAAGGTTTGCATCCATTTGAGTTTAGGGGCTTTTTCTCTGGTAGCGTATTCCGGATTAATCCGGCCAGCTGTAATGATGACTTCAGCATCAGCAATATGTTCTTGAGCATCTTTTGAAGATCTAAACCATTGGAACTGGGTGCGGTCCTTTAGATCTTGCGGCATCTGCTCCTGCATCAAGGACAGATCCATATCCGTAATGGCGACAATTTTCATTACTTCAACTCCTTCAGAGTATCTCTTGTTATTGCTATTCGCTTTTGTGTAACTTTTTGTGTACAGCTTGGCATCAAATCTGGTAACATATTCTTGATTATACGATAAAACACCCTGAGGTACATAGCCTCAGGGTGTTTCCTTGATTAATAACTAACATTAGGTGTGTAGTTGTTATTAGCATTCCAAAGCAAGAATTCGTCTACGCCATTATCTTTCAGTGCGCGAATTTGTTCTTGTACCTCATGTGGACCGTATTTAATGTAACCCTGTACCCATGAGGCGGTGAAATCTTGA
>NZ_WSEM01000020.1:512-107634 GCF_009757995.1 Paenibacillus anseongensis | reverse complement strand
CCTTCGATGCACCGTTAATTGTCACATAAGGAGCGGCATCTGGTACTTTAGCGCCAAACCAGCCCGTACTATAATGACTCGGATAAATCATCGGGGAAATGACATCGACATTTTGAGAAATTTTCTCGAAATCTTGTCCAATCCCTTCAGCTGCCGGAACCGATGCGGCATATCCGAAAATATCAACGGAAACACGTACACCAAGCGGCTGCAATTGTTCTTTGGCATATTTGACGAAAGAAGCTACAGCATCGATGCGAGGACGATCATCTTTGGTGTATTTAAGTGTGTCTGCTCTTTTCTCGAAGCCTTCCGGAAAGCGGACGTAGTCGAACTGAATTTCTTTGAAACCGGCTTTGACGGCTTCTTTGGCGACAGCAATATTGTAATCCCATACTTCTTTGTTATATGGATTTACGAAGCTGTCCGGCGGATTTTTGCCATTGCCCCAAACCGTGCCGTCAGGGTTAACGAAAGAGAGTTCCGGTTTCTTTTTGGCAAGAACGGTGTCTTTGAAAACTACGATGCGTGCAATGGGATAAATGTTATGTTCATTAAGCGTAGTCATGAGACTGGGCATATTGCCAATGATTTTCTGGGTGGTACCCATTGCGTCCAGCTCTGGATTGCCTGTTTCCCACGTGATGTAACCCCAATCGTCTTTGACGTCGATAACCATTGCGTTCAGTTCCGTGTCGTCCATTAATTTTACAAGTGTATTGAGACGGGAACCTCCTGCGCTATGCGCAGTCGCATAGATACCTTTAACCTTGGGTGCGTCTTTTTGCGGGTCTAGTTTGTTTACTGGGGCGAGAGGATCAGTTGGATCGTTTGTAGGGGCTGGTTGAACGATTGCTACGGCATTTTTAGCGTCCAAAGATGCTTGTACGAGCTGCTCGAAGCTTGCGTCAGGGTTAGCGGCAGTAACATTGCCCCAAATCAGGGCAAGTGAAGCAAGTAAAATTTCCATGATGTATAAGTCCTCTCCAATCTTGTTCTCTGCTTTATTATAAAGCAAGCAGCAAGCTCCGCACAGAGGAAATTTGTTGAGAGTTGTAGAAAGAAGGTAGTCGTTGTTGAAACTTGATAAGCAAATTGTATCTTTGTCGGGAGTTAACTTTTTTTACTATGCTTCAAGCGCAATCTTAATGCCCTATTTACCCTTATATTTGCAAGCGAAAGGCTACACAGCAGCAGAAATTGGACTGTTAATGATGATTGGCCCCTTTATCTCGATATTCGCTCAACCCTTTTGGGGCTATGTAAGCGATAGATTTAATTCCGTGAAAAATATCGTATTTTTGTTGTGGGTGCTATCCTTATTAGGCAGCATTGGGCTTTTTTTAACGAGTGGATTCGGACTTACATTAGGCTTCATCCTTCTGCTTTATTTCTTTTTGCTGCCATCGATCCCACTCATTGATAATTTGGTCGTGAAGTCAACGGCTGTTCGTGGAATGTCTTATGGCTCAGTTCGGGTGTGGGGCTCCATTGGTTTCTCGGGGGTTGCACTAATTTCGGGGCTGCTGCTGGATCAATTGGGCGGGGTAGCCAAAATGCCTTATTTTTATTGGGTATTGTGGATATTTCCATTTCTGCTTCTAGCCTTTATTAAGGATGAGAAGAGCAACGGCCAACGTATTACCCTAAGTGCTATTAGCATTATTTTTAAAAGTAAAAGCTTCCTATGGTTTATGTTAATGATCTTGATTATTTCAATCCCGCATCGCATGAATGATGCACTACTGGGCTTATATCTCAATAAATTGGGTGCCACGGATTCGATGGTAAGCTGGGCATGGGCGATTGCGGCCTGCAGCGAAATTCCTGTATTTGCCTTAATTAATCGCTACATCCATCGTTATCATGAGCTGACCATTCTTGGAATTGTTGCGATTATTTATACAATCCGTTGGATTCTTTATTCAGTGATTACCGACCCTTGGGTGTTAATCGGCCTACAGGTGACACAAATGCTCACCTTCGCCGTGTTATGGATTGTCGCCGTACAATATGTCGTTCGATTGCTGCCGGAGCAGTTCGGATCAACAGGACAATCCATACTTGCCATGGTGTTCATGGGGCTTGCAGGAATCATCGGAGGTTCCATAGGGGGCTGGTTAAGTGAACAGTGGGGAGGCGCCAGCATGTACGTGTTCGCGACCGTCATGTCGGCTATCGCGGCGGTGATGTTCCTAGGAACACAGACCGTTATGCGCAGCAGGAGTTAAAAAAATAAAAGCACCCTGTAGAAAAATATTACCGGGTGCTTTTTATTATTTGTTTATTTGACCTGTCTCTGTTTTCGTTACTTCAGCAGGATTGATCTCTTTACGAACCGGTACAGGCTGATCATCCGTTGAATTGTTACCGCCGTTTCCACTCGTTGCATCCTTGAATTCACGAAACATTTTGCCAAAACCTCTGCCAAGTTCAGGCAGTTTATTAGGCCCGAACAAGAGAAGGGCAACAATTGCGATTAAGATGATGTGCCAAGGAGATAATGCTCCCATGCTAGACACCTCCAATAATTTATCTTTATGCACTATTATATCATGTTATTATAATAACCTATATAGCCTAATTATTACAAACTGAATAACAATGTTGTAAAAAAATGTGCATTAGCAGAAAAAGACGCCCCTTAATGATAAAGGGCGTCTTTATGATGTTCCGAAATGCTGAATTGAATAATCTCCATGACGTCTTCTGCCTCGAGCGCCTCGATACCAAACCGAAGGACGATCTCAGAGTCCAGCTCACAGCTGGTTAAGAAGGGGTACAACTCGGGTGTTAATTTCATTACAATCCTGGATAATTTGACTGTTTCCACAAGCATCACCCTTCCAATCATAAGATTAGAATAAGAACTACGCCTGAACCACTCACGATGAAACCAGAACTATATGAAATTACAATCATTATAACACAATTTAATCTGGATGAAAGAGGCTGGTTACACGATTTACGACTTCAGCTTGCGGAATTCGCCAACGACACCAACGGTTTCAACGATATTTACGAACGCTTTTGGATCTATCTTCTTAATAATTCGTTTTAGCTCAGCGAGCTCATAGCGAGTTGTGACGGTCATGAGCATATCATGTTGTTGTTTCGTATAAGCGCCTTCTGTTTTTACTAGTGTGACGCCTCTGGGAAGCTGCAGCAGCTCATGAGTCAACTCATCCTTCTGTTTCGTAACGATGAACGCCGTCACCTTAACATGGCGAATATGTACCGTATCGACGACTTTCCCACAGATATAGATGGCTAACATGGAGAAGAGGGCGAGGTCCCAATTATTTTTAAAATAACCGAGAGCGACAATTACGATACCGTTCATACCGGAGATAATCGTACCCAGTGGAAAATCAAATTTGCGGGTTAAAATCAAGCCAACAATATCAAAGCCGCCGGTGGAACCGCCAATCCTTAAGGTGATACCGCTTCCGATCCCGATCAATACGCCGCCGAACACTGCGCCAAGAATAGGCTCCTGCGCCACATAACTCGTAGGCAGGATCTGCATCAGCCACGAGGTTAAAATGACAGATGCAACGCTGATCATAATGAATCTGCGGCCGATCACAATCATTCCCCATATCATGAGGGGCAGGTTAAAAATTAAATATAATAAGCCGATGTTCCAGTTCGTAAAATACCCGATAATCATCGCGAATCCCGACACCCCGCCGCTAAGCAGCTGGTGAGGGATGAGAAACATGTTGAAGCCAACCGCGACAAGCAGAGCGCCAACTAAAATGATGATGGCATCCAGCGCTTTTTTCAAAAAAAATCACCTCTAAAATAGTATGCAGCATAATGCAAGTATAATTCATTCTTTCAAAACTTCAATCATTATTTAACCATTGTTTAATTAAAATAAACAGAAATAAAAAAGCTGTGTCCAATTCGTGGACAACAGCTTTTCCCAAGTGACTAGCGCCTTTTGAAGGAGCCGGTTTTCTTTGATGTGCTTGGCTTACTGGTTGAAGGCTTCGTTACCTTACTAGGCGTTGACCCGTCGTTTTTACGAGACGTAGAGGAGCTGCCTGAGCTGGGATTTGCCGTCCCGCTCTTGAAAGTTCCCGTTCGATCCGACGTAGTCGGTTTCTTATCCTTGGAGGTATCGGTAGTTGGCGTAGTAGCTTTGCCAGAGCCTGCATTATAGGTCGGTGTCTTCGTATAACCCCGATAATCGTAAGATCCTTTATTATTGAACCAGCTTCCTCCGAAGAGGTTCTGCAGTAAGGCCGCTGTCAAAAAACCTTGTAAGAAGGAAGAATCATAATGCGTTTTTGCATATTCAATACTATCTACCTGAACCAGGGTGTTCTTGCTCTCATTCGGATCTTTCTGAATGTTAATGACTTTATCGCTATAAACAAGGAACATTTGATCTTCTGATTCCTTGCTCTTTTCTTTCGGTGACTCTTTCGCGGCTAGTTCAGTTGCAACAGCAGGGACATTTTTCCCTTCAACCAAATATACTTTAGAAAGGTTAGTGCCTTTGCCTTCTACACTGACAAGCGGGTACTCATCTTTAATATATCGTACGGCATCAGCGCCACACCCGGTCAGAAGGGCGATGATCAATAGGAAGGAAAGCCATGAGGTCCATCTTTTCACTTTACAGTAAACCCTCCTTTTGGGGTATGACTAATGATATCACAGGTGAATTAATGCGTCGATTTCAAAAATTTAATCTGATTCCCCGGCGTGCGCTCCCCTTCGGCGGCGATAAACTTGCCATCTTGCCATTGAAGGAAGAAGAATCTGCGATCAGGGCCGAAGTAGCGCCAGAAGATGACATCATCACCACTTCGGAAATCGGTATTTCCTTCTGTCCGCGTAACATCATTACGATGAAACTCCAAGTCGAACGTCAAATCGTCATCTAGTTCAAGCCGTGTCGGGACATCATTGGGATCATCAAGTGCTCCTTCAACAAAGCTGCATAGGAAGCAATCATAGGTTCGTCCTTTTTCCACAATCAGACACTGAATATTTCTGCCGCTTTGCAAATAATAGGCGTAGCGATGCGGAGCAAAACCGCGGTCAAAATAAACGACTTTACCGGATATGACGTATTCCTCTAAGTCTACATTTACAATATCCCCAACTTTGGCGTCTTCAAGCGGGTTGCCGGCAGGGGTTGTTTCCGGTATTTGTTTCTGGCTTCGCAAAATGTTGCTTACACGTTTAAATATGGACATTGAAAACTCTCCTCTGTTCCGAATGTTGTTCTTACCTGTAATACGTTTAGCTTATGCTTAAGGTTTCGTTCTCATCATTTGATATGCTCATGAAAGCAGCCTCTGGCATTGTGCATATAACTTGTGCTATAATACTTTAGATGTTCTTAAGGGCGGCCCATTGGATCATGGAAGATGATGAATCGAAATGTTATCCACCAAGAAACTATAGACACGGATAGGAAGTCGTACTTAAGGGTAAAAAAGATACAAGGCATTAGCCTGCCCTGTACAAAAGGAGATTGAATTTATTTGAAAACATTTCAGGAGTTTGGTTTAGAGCCGGCGATTCTACGTGCGGTAACGGAGATGGGGTTTGAAGAATCCACACCGATTCAAGAAAAAACGATTCCGTTAGCCATGGAAGGCCGAGATTTGATCGGTCAAGCACAAACCGGTACTGGTAAAACAGCAGCTTTCGGTATCCCGCTTATCCACAAAATTAATATGAAAGAAGAGCGTATTTCCGCTCTTATTATGTGTCCAACACGGGAACTTGCCATCCAGGTTGCGGAAGAGATTGAGAAACTCGGCCGTTTCAAAGGCATTCGTTCCTTACCTATTTATGGTGGACAGGATATTGTAAAACAAATTCGTGCACTTAAAAAGAAACCTCAAATCATTATCGGTACGCCTGGTCGTTTACTTGACCACATTAATCGCAAAACGATTAAACTTGATGATGTTCAAACGGTTATCTTGGATGAAGCAGATGAAATGCTTGACATGGGCTTCATGGATGATATCCAATCCATCTTGAAGCTTGTTCCGGAAGAGCGCCACACGATGCTGTTCTCAGCAACGATGCCAACGAACATCCAGAGATTGGCGCAGCAGTTCCTGCGTAATCCTGAGCATGTATCGGTGATCCCGAAACAAGTCAGCGCGCCGCTGATTGATCAAGCGTATATCGAATTGCACGAAAAACAAAAATTCGAAGCATTAAGCCGCTTGCTTGATATGGAAGCTCCGGAACTGGCCATCATCTTCGGACGTACGAAACGCCGCGTTGATGAATTAGCGGAAGCTCTACAAAAAAGAGGTTATGCTGCAGAAGGTTTACACGGTGATTTG
Organism: Paenibacillus anseongensis; assembly: GCF_009757995.1. Classification (NCBI taxonomy): domain Bacteria; kingdom Bacillati; phylum Bacillota; class Bacilli; order Caryophanales; family Paenibacillaceae; genus Paenibacillus; species Paenibacillus anseongensis. The sequence goes on along the minus strand of NZ_WSEM01000020.1, from coordinate 101,305 downwards.
TCCCAAAATCAACGTGATAATGTGATGAGAAAATTCCGTGACGGAAGCATCGACGTGCTCGTTGCTACGGATGTAGCGGCTCGTGGACTTGACGTGTCCGGCGTAACGCATGTTATCAACTTTGACCTTCCGCAAGATCCGGAAAGCTACGTTCACCGTATCGGTCGTACAGGACGTGCTGGTAAAGAAGGTACAGCTTGGACGTTCGTAACACCAAGAGAAATCGATCACTTGCACTTCATCGAGAAAGTTACTCGTCATAAAATTAGCAAAAAGCCATTGCCTAGCTTGGCAGAAGCGATCGAAGGCAAGCAAAAAATGACAGCTGAGCGTATTCTTGATGTGCTTCAAAATGATGCACAATTCGAATTCAAAGGTTTGGCTATCCAAATGCTTGAGCAATATGATTCTGTCAACTTGCTAGCAGCAGCTATGAAGCTTTTGACAGGCGACAAAAAAGAACTGAATATCGAGTTGACTCCGGAAGATCCAATCCGTGCTAGAAAGAAAAAATTCGACGTGCGCAGCTCAGGCCGACGCGTTGGTGGCGGATATGGTTCCGGTTCAGGAGATCGTCGCCAAGGTGGCGGATACGGCTCCGGTTCCGGCAGCTCCAACTCCCGTTACCCGCGTAAAGATGGCGGCAGAGATTACGGTTCAAACAGAGAAGGCGGAGAAGGACGCAGCTCCTCTTCCAGAAACCGTGAATACGGAAGCAACAATCCGGGCAACCGCGATCGTTCCAGAGCTCCTCGTAAAAGCGAAGACACTTTGGTAAATAAATAAGGGGTTACACCCACAAAAAAAAGGCGGAGATCCTGGAGGATCTTCGCCTTTTTTCAATCGTTGAAGAACCTAGTATGACTAGACGTCTACCTTAATGTTCAAAAATAGGCTATAATTAAACCAAGGTTGGCTAGACAAGCTTTTTGATGACTTATGGACTATCAACGTAGAAAGTTTCCTGAAGGAAACGCTAAGGAGGAAGCGGGTTTGGAGTTTAGAGGAGTAATGGGAGGACTTTACAAAATATCAGAATGGATCATGCGTTTATCGGTGATCAATCTTTTATGGATTTTGTGTTCAATTCCGGTTTTCTTTTTTGGTTTTATGGGTTTGGTTAGTCCCTCTCCTGATGGGCTGAAAGCCATGTTACCGATCATCGCAATTTTGGCACCGTTTACTTTATTCCCGGCGACTACTGCCATGTTCGCAGTTGCTAGGAAATGGGTTACTGGAGAAGAAGATGTGCCTCTGCTGAAAACTTTTTTTCGCGGATATAAAGAAAATTACGTGCAAAGTATGGTCGGCGGTATTTTCTTTGTTCTCATCTTCGTCATCATTAGCGTGAATTACTTCTTTTACTTAAAACAAGGAAGTTCGCTCAAAATATTGGCCGTTTTGTTCATTGCATTCACGGTCATCATGATCATTTCCTTATTTAATTTCTTTTCCATCATGGTTCACCTGCATATGAAGATCTTTCAGATTTTGAAAAATTCCGTCTTGATTTCAATTGGAAATCCAATCAACTCCATCGTATTGCTGCTTTGTAATGGAGCTATTTTTTACATTTGTGTTACGAAGTTTAATTTCTTCCTTGTAGTGTTCTTCATGGGAAGCATTATGGCAACCTTTTCATTCTGGCAGTTTAATCGCAGTTTCACGAAATTGCAAATTAAGCAGCAGGAACTCGAAGAGAAAGAGCAGCAGAAGCTTGAAGAAGCTGAGGCTGAAGCAGAAGCTAACTCGGAAGATTTGGTTGAAGAAGAAACAGAAACTAGAAATTCTGCGGTTAGTCTGCATAAAAATGACGAAAAGAATAGAGAATAAAGCTACCAGTTGATTATCAGCCGGTACAGCACTATAATAAGAACTACAAAAGAATCCTGCGATGTACGTAACGGTTTTAAGTTGTTTTAAACCAATGACTGTTTCTAGGGAGACCTAAATCGAAGTGTGGCTGACATGCCCTCGAAAGGGGACCTCAAATACACTTCTGCGGACACCCACCTGCGAGAGCGGGTTTGAAGCACAAAAACCGGACGGCATAGGCGGGTTTCTTTGCGTCTTCATACTTATAAATACGTACAAATAAAGCGGTTGATCAGGAAGGTTTCCTGTTCAACCGCTTTTTTAGTTCTTACACAATATTAGGATTGACCGGCAAGGTCGCTTAATTGGTGGAAAGTATTTTGAAGTGTGCCGTATAGGCCACGGTAAATTTGATAATAAGCTTCATATTTATTTTGATTATCTATATTCGGCTCTACGCGATCTGTGACTTGGATCCATTTCTCACAAAGCGAAGTGATGTCCTCTCCAAGGACTCCTGAAGCAGCCATGATGGCAGCGCCATAAGCAGGGCCGTCTGTAGAGTTAACGGTGACAACAGGGATACCGAAGATGTCAGCAATCATTTGACGCCAGAACGGGCTTCTAGCACCGCCGCCGTTCACGCGAAGTTCGGTCACCTCGACGCCGGACTCCCTGATTAGTTGAAGAGAGTCGCGCAGCCCGAACGTAATGCCTTCAAGAACGGCGCGGGTCAGATGCGCTTTGCCGTGTCTGAGATTCAGGCCGATGAAGGCGCCGCGGGCTTTGGGGTCTGGGTGCGGCGTCCGCTCCCCGGACAAGTAAGGCAGGAACAGCAAGCCTTCGCTGCCTAAGGGAGCGGTGGACGCCTCAGACGTCAAGATCTCGTAGACGTCTTTGCCTTCCTGCTGCGCGCGCTCGAGCTCTTCGTGCGCGAAGTGATTGCGCCACCACTGGAACGAGCCGCCGGCCGCCAGCATAACACCCATGCGGTGCCATTTGCCAGGCACGCCGTGACAGAAGGAATGAAGCCGGTACGCTTCATCCACTTGATACGTGTCGTCGTGAACGAAGACGACACCGGAAGTGCCGAGCGCCACCGACGCGATGCCTTGGCGGACGACGCCAACACCAACGGCGCCGCATGCTTGGTCTCCGCCGCCGGCTACGATCGGCGTGCCTGCGGTTAGGCCAGTCAGGCTGGCTGCTTCCGGCAGCAGATGGCCGGCTACGTCGCCGGACTCAAAGAGCGGCGGCAGCCACTCGAGCGGGATCTCCAACCGCTCGGCGACGGTTTGCGACCAGCTGCGGTGTGCGACGTCCAGCAGCAGCGTGCCGCTTGCGTCGGCCATGTCCATGCCGAACGCGCCCGTCAGGCGCAGCCTGACGTAGTCCTTCGGCAGCAGCAGATGCCGAACGCGCGCGTAGTTCTCCGGCTCATGCTGCCGGAGCCAAATGACCTTAGGCGCGGTGAAGCCGGTCAGCGCCCGATTGCCTGTAAGTCGGCCGAGTTCGGCTTCGCCGACGGTCGACTCGATGTAAGCGCACTGCTCGGCCGTGCGCTGGTCACACCAGAGCAGCGCAGGTCGGATGACCTGCTGCACCTCGTCAAGGAAGACCGACCCGTGCATCTGGCCGGAAAAGCCAATACCTGCAACATCGCTGCCAGGGATGTTTGTTTTCGTTAAGAGCGCGCGGATACCCTCGACAGTGGCGTTCCACCAGTCCTCAGGATGCTGCTCTGCCCAACCGGGATGCGGCTGCTGAAGTGGATACTCAACGCTATAGCTTCCAACGACGTTACCTGAGTCATCTACAAGAATACATTTAACTGCAGAAGTTCCTAAATCTAACCCCATAAAATACGACATATGCATTCACCCTTTGTTGAAAATAGAATTAGTCTTTCATTATCTTTGTTTGTTTAATAAATATACAAAGATGGATCATCTATATTATTCGGACGAAAACATAAAAATCCTTCTTTTGATGAGATTTTTTTCGTCTATTGCCATATCAAATTCATTTCATACCACTGGACTCCGCCATGCTCCGATGCCGATGGGCCAATGTACCGAAATCCATTTCTTTCATAGAATGAAATCAAATGTTTTTCACACATTAAAATAATGCCTTTTAAACCATCATCTTTGGTTTTCCGTATTATTTCTTGGAGGAGATTAGCGGCAATGCCTTGCCGTTGGTAATCAGGATGTACGGCGATCGTCAGCAGACAAAAATAACGGCCGTTAGGATCATAATCAACACTCTGTTTAATGCTCTCATCCGAGAGGTCGCAATGATTCAATTGCACACCATTGGCTACACCAACAATTAGCTGCTCAGAACTTGAATCGGATTCAGCTACGAGAAAATAGCGCCCGAACACTTCCATCCTCATCTGAAAAGCATCCCACGATGCAGCGGACTCTTTTGTGTACACGGTCATTTCAATATTATGAGCTGCTTTCAATTCTAAATCATTGGCGATTGGACGAATATTCATTGTGAAATTAACTCCTCATTGTTGGTTTTTCCCATGGGAAAATTTATTTCGTATGCACATAAGTGTTTGCCTATAGCATAGTATGGGTTTATATAGTATAATTCTAAATAAAATGTTTCCTTAGGACAACATTATTGGTCTTACGAAAGAAGGAGATATCTATGTCAATAGCATATAAAGAAGCTGAGCATGAAGGTGAAGGCTGGAAAGGTAAATCCTCGATGCCGAGTTTGCCTGAAGTTCATCAAAGTATGCGAGTACCCAAGAAGGCAGGCTTCATGCGTAAATTGCTTGCATTCGTAGGCCCCGGCTACCTGGTCGCGGTTGGGTATATGGATCCTGGGAACTGGGCGACGGACTTAGCGGGAGGTTCCAAGTTTGGATACACCCTTTTGTCAGTGATCTTAATTTCGAACCTGATGGCTATACTCTTGCAGGCCTTGGCCGGTCGTTTGGGCATCGTAACAGGACGTGACTTAGCGCAAGCTTGTCGGGATCATTACAGTAAGCCTGTATCGTTCGCATTATGGATTCTATGTGAATTAGCGATTGCAGCCTGTGATTTAGCGGAAGTCATTGGCGCAGCGATTGCCTTGAACTTGTTATTCGGTATTCCCTTAATTTATGGTGTTATATTAACATCGATAGACGTTCTTTTAGTATTGATGCTTCAAAAAAGAGGTTTTCGTTACATTGAAGCCATGGTTATCTCCTTGATGGCACTTATTACTTTTTGTTTTGTCATGGAACTCATCTTTTCTCAACCTGACTTCGCGGCTGTAGCAGCGGGATTCATTCCGACAACTGAAATTGTAACCAATCCTGCTATGTTATATATTGCTCTTGGTATTCTTGGGGCGACGGTTATGCCTCATAATTTATATTTGCATTCATCCATCGTTCAAACACGTAAAATTGAACCGACTATTCAAGGTAAACGCGAGGCTATTAAATTCGCAACGATTGACTCTACAATAGCTTTAATGTTAGCCTTGTTCGTCAATGCGGCTATTCTTATTCTTTCTGCGGCAGCTTTTCACTCAGCCGGCAAAGAAGTAGCTGAAATACAGGATGCCTATCATCTGCTGGGGCCTATGTTAGGTACTGGCGCCGCGAGTGTATTGTTTGCTGTTGCGTTGCTAGCTTCAGGGCAAAATTCAACGCTCACAGGGACATTAGCCGGACAAATCGTCATGGAAGGCTTTCTGAATATCCGTCTTTCACCATGGCTTCGCCGTTTGATCACCCGTATGATTGCAATTATTCCAGCGGTCATCGTGATTGGCATCTATGGAGAAAGTGGCGCTACGGATTTGCTCATTCTAAGTCAAGTCATTTTGTCATTACAGCTTTCCTTTGCTGTCATTCCGCTAGTGAAGTTTACTTCTGACCGTAAAAAAATGGGTGAACTTATCACACCAAAGTGGATGATTGTGCTTAGTTGGATCGTAGCGGTCTTAATTGCAGCTCTAAATGCCTATTTGCTTTATAGTACCTTTTTTGGAAATTAATGAGTAAATCTGTCTAAATGACTGTGGAGTAATCCTACCGATTTCATTTTCCCTCTTTTTCTTATCCCCAAACAGTGGTAATATAGAGAGCAGTGTAGAGAAGGCAAGCGGTCTAAATGCACTTCATTGAAGGGGGAAAAGGCTTTTGCTTAAGAGAACTTTAATCGGATTACTTCGCAGTCACGAAACGACCGGAGATAAAGCCAAAGATCCTTTGCTGAAAACAAGGTATTATAAGCTTCCCAAAGAGCAGGTATGGGAAGAGGTTACGGCAGTTTTGAAGAAGACACCGGGTTATAAGCTGCTCCATGAAGTCCAAAGTGTAGGCGAAATTCTCGCAGAACGTAGAACAATGACAGGCAGAACACAGGATGTTACTTTGACACTGTTCGCGATTAATCCCGTGAAAACGGCAGTGGATATTTATTCTGCATCCCGCGGCTCGATGGGGGACCTTGGTTCCAACTACCGTACGATTATAGATATTTACAAACAATTAGACCGTAAACTAGCTCAATATAAAATTGAAGGATAATAAAAACAGCAGGGAAGCTTGGCCTCCTTGCTGTTTTATTTGTTTCTATTAAATTAATTTTTTAACAGCTGCTACAGCTGCTTCGTAGTTAGGGTGAGCTGTCATTTCGCCCAGGTATTCCACGTATTGAACAGTATCGTTAGCGTCGATAACGAAGATTGAACGCATATCAAGTTGAAGCTCTTTGATCAATACGCCATATGCTTCACCGAAGGATTTTGTTTTGTAATCGGACAATGTGATGACTTTGTCGATTCCAGCTGCTCCGCACCAACGGGATTGTGCGAAAGGAAGATCAACGCTAATTGTCAGTACAGTGACATTGTCACCTAGGCCAGCTGCTTCTTCATTGAAGCGGCGAGTTTGTGCGTCACAAACACCAGTGTCCAAGGATGGAACTACGCTGATCAGCTTTACTTTACCAGCATAATCTGCCAAGGTTACTTGTGTCATCAAGTCTTTGTTCACAGTGAAGTTAGGTGCTTTGTCACCTACTTTAATTTCAGGTCCCACCAAGGTGATCGGATTGCCTTTGATTGTAGCAACACCAGTACGGTCTTGAGCCATTTGAACAGTTCCTCCTTTGATTTCCATGCAATTTAACAACTTTTTCATTATAAGCTTTTTGAAGTTAGGTTGTCCAATTGAAGCTGTGAGGCTATAATTTAAATGCATAAAATGTTGACAGATTCGTAATCCTGTAAGAAAAGTCGGGGGATTCATCCAAGTGGAATTAAGACAATTGCAGTATTTTGTGAAAGTTGCAAGGAAACAGCACGTGACGCAAGCTGCAGAAGAAATGCATGTGGCTCAGTCCGCTGTTAGCCGCCAAATCCATCTGTTAGAAGAAGAGCTTGGCGTGAATTTATTTGTTCAAAAAGGGCGTAACCTGCAACTGACTTCGGTTGGTCATTTATTTTTAAGCCGCATCGAAGGGATACTGACGGATCTGGAGCGCGCCGTTGGTGAGATGCATGAATTTCTTGATCCGGAGGCAGGGGAAATTCGTATTGGTTTCCCGCACAGCTTAGTTATTAATTTACTCCCAGCTGTCGTTGCCTCTTTTAAGAAGGATCATCCCAATGTGAAATTTCGGCTTCGCCAAGGGACGTATACGTCTTTGATTCGAGATGTTACGAAAGGTGAGATCGACCTCGCTTTTATTTCGCCATTTCCAGAGTCCCATGAGCATGTGACAGGTGAATTACTGCTGACGGAAGAATTATATGCGATTATTCCGGCCAATCATATCCTGGCTGATTATACGTCGATTCGTCTTGAGCAATTGAAACATGAGAACTTTGTTATGTTTAGTGAAGAGTATACGCTGCGTTCTATTGTCATGGAGGCGTGTTTGAAGGCCGGTTTCGTCCCGAAAATCGAATTCGAGGGAGAAGAGACGGATACGATTCGTGGTCTCGTTGCCGCGGGGATGGGGGTCAGCTTGCTGCCTGCGATGGCGCTGATTGAAGGCGGCCAGATGCAGCCTGCCAAAATCCGTGTTACCGATCCGCAAGTAACGCGTACAGTAGGTTTGATAAGCCGGAAAGGTGAAAAGCTTCCGTTAGTAGCTGAAGTGTTCAGACGCTTTCTGCAAGAATATTTCCAATAATAAAAGCTCTCCCGTGTGCTGCTTACGCTGCAACGCCATGGAGAGCTTTTTGTATTAATCGTCGTTGTTACGACCTGTAAATATCATGATATATTTCAGTAGCTCTAGCACGGAGATTAACGCTGCCGCGACATAAGTAAGTGCTGCTGCATTAAGGACCTTGGCTACCCCGCGTTCTTCCTGATTGGAGATGAATCCCTCGGAAACCATCAAATCGCGGGCTCTGGAGCTAGCGTTGAATTCAACCGGCAAGGTAACCAGTTGGAAGGCGACGGCTGCTGCGAAAAAGATAATGCCCAGACCGAGAAGCCATGGAATCTGTTGGAACAAGAACCCCGCTAATATTAAAAGTGGAGCTACGCCAGATGCAAAATTTACGACGGGGAACATGTAATGTCTTGCAACGAGCATAGGATAATGTACTTTGTGCTGAATCGCATGCCCAACTTCGTGACAGGCGACGGAAACGGCTGATATGGAGCTTTCATAGTAGACAGGCTCTGATAATCGAACAACTCTAGCCGTCGGGTCGTAATGGTCTGTTAAGGTGCCTCGTACGGCTTCAACAGGGACATCATAGAGCCCATTGGCATCCAGCATCCGACGTGCGGCCTGGGCACCTGTCATGCCTGAATAGACAGGGACACTAGACCATTTGTTGAATGTTCCACGAACTCTGAACGAAGCCCACAAAGAAAGAGCGAATGCAATAATAATGAGAAAATCCATTGGGTGAAAAAATAACATTTCACATGCCTCCGTAATTCGTTATGAGAACGGATTTTTACCTAGAAGAACAATTAATGCTTCAATGCATGCTGCAGTTGGTTGCGTTAGAATGCGATAGAGCTTTTTGAGCTGATTTGGCTTCAACTGTTGGATAATAGGCCCAAGTTCTTTGGCTTCCTTCATTAACTGTTCAAGATGAAGCTGAATTGATGTCAGCTTATCTCTCACTGTGTCATCTTGGGATACCTTGCTCCATTGCTGTAAGTTTGCTTTGATCTCCTCTAGGGTATATTTCTCGTTCTTCATAGTTTCAATACGTTTAAGTCGATTCAAAGTTTCATCGCTATAAAGTCGGTAGTTCGTATCGGATCTTTTCTCGGGCTCGATCAAGTTAAGCTTGGTGTAGTAATCAATGGTTCGAGAACTAACATCGGCAAGTTTGGCAAGTTCCCCGATTTTATATAGCTTCTCATTTTCCATGTTTCATTCACCTCTACTCCAATGTCATATAATAAATTCCTTCTATATAATAATGATACCTGATTACAAACCGTACAGTCAAACGTGATGCTTATGCTATCATACCTGACAAGGGTTCAAAGATAGGAATCTTCACATTTTTCACAAAAAATTAATGAAAACACGAATTATGCCTGTTCGATGTCAGGTTATTTTTCGTTTTTTTCATTTTTTTAGAGAAAATCCTATTGTCAAACCCATATAACCTGTATATAATGACATTAAGAGTTTCATTACATGTTATTTAATCTAACATTAAAGGAAGTGGTCGTATGGTTAAGAAGTTGTTGTTAGCTTTTGGTGTCATGGCCCTGCTGTTCCCTACTCTCGCATTTGCTGCAGATGAAGCGACAGTTCCCCAATTGCAAAGTGCAATCGATGCCGTTTGGGTCATGTTAGCCGCAATTTTAGTTATCTTCATGCAAGCTGGTTTCGCCTTATTAGAAGCAGGGTCGACTAGAATGAAAAATGCCGGTCACGTAGCCGGTAAAACAATCTTAACCTTCGGACTATGTGCCATTGCATTCTGGGCTGTTGGCTTCGGTTTCGCCTTCGGTGATGGCAATGCCTTCTTCGGAACAACAGGGTTCTTCGTTACAGGCTTGGAAGATCAAGCTACAGCGGCATTCGGGGCGTTATCTGCTTCTGACGTGCCGATCGGAATCAAATTCTTATTCCAACTGGCTTTCGCAGGTGTATCCTTGGCGATTGCATGGGGTGGATTCGCTGAAAGAGCGAAGCTTCCTGTTTACTTTATCTTCGGAATTTTGTTCACTGTCGTGATTTATCCAATCGTTGCTCACTGGGTATGGGGTGGCGGCTGGTTGAGTAAGCTTGGTATGCAAGATTTCGCGGGTTCAACAGTCGTTCACTTACAAGGTGCGACAGCAGCTCTGGTAGCTACGATCTTGTTAAAACCACGGATTGGCAAATATAATAAAGATAAAACGCCAAATCTGATTCCTGGTCATAACCAAGTGTTGTCTGTTCTCGGTGTTATCATTCTTTGGATCGGTTGGTTTGGATTCAACCCAGGTAGTACGCTAAGTGCAATGGGGGATGGATTCTTCGGTTACATCGCATTGACAACGAACATGGCTGCTGCGGCTGGTGGTGTTGCTGCACTGATCATTTCCTGGATGTACTTTGGTAAAGCGGATATTCCAAGCATGTTGAACGGTGTACTTGCAGCACTTGTTGCAATTACAGCAGCGTGTGCGTTCGTAGATACTTGGGCTGCGATTGTTATCGGTGCGGTAGCAGGTATTGTAACTTTCTTCACGGCGCAATGGTTTGAAAAAGCTGGTATCGACGATCCGATCTACGCTTTCTCTGTACATGGTATCGCTGGAATCTGGGGTACGCTTTCCACGGGTCTGTTCGCTACTCCTGATCTTTCGGCTAAAGTTGGTGTCGGTGGCGCGGGGTTATTCTACGGCGGCGGTTTGCACCAACTAGGTATTCAAGCGCTTGGCGTTTTCGGAGCATTGGCATTCGTACTTGTTTTATCCTTCATTATCTTAGGAATTCTTAAAGCTACAGTTGGTCTGCGTGTAACAGAAGAAGAAGAAATCATTGGTCTGGACTTGTCTGAACATGGTTCATACGGTTACCCAGAGCAAATGAAAAAAGCAGCTCAAAACGGCGTGTCCGTTTAATATCACATAACTTTTTACTTGGGCAAAGGGGATGCAACATGAAACATCTCTCAATGGAACAGATCCTGGAGCGTATCTATCTATCGGAACAGTTCGATGAGATGCGAATAACCAGAGATCAGGTGCATGAGATGTTTCGGGAGCATCTCCTTTTCTCTCATACACCGGAATTAGGACGAAAAGTGAACGCTGTTCACGATGCTTTTATACAGAGAACGATCGAGCTTGCTGAACACATTTTAGAAGATGAAGGCTTTGGGAAACCGCCTGTGCCGTATGCTTTTATCCTGTATGGAAGCGGAGGGCGTAGTGAACAAACGCTTTGGAGTGATCAGGACAACGGGCTTGTATATGCGGAAAGCGACCAGCATCCAAAAGAAAAAGTAGAAGAATACTTCATTAAATTGGTTGATTGCATCTTGGAAGGTCTAGACGCGTTAGGGTACCCGCCGTGTGAAGGCAATGTTGTTTCTAGCAATATACAATGGCGTAAGCCGTTATCGGAATATACTCAAATGATGCTGGAATGGCTGCGGGAACCGGAGTGGGAAAATATCCGTTACCTGCTCATCATGGCGGATATGCGGTGTATATACGGATCGCAAAATTTGGTCGATCAACTGAAGGATACGTTTTTAACTTATGTTCGAGAGAACTCGGGCATTCTGAACTATTTATTGTCGAATACGCTCCACCACAAAATATCGTTAGGTGTCTTTGGCCAGTTGATTACGGAGAGGTACGGCGAAGATGCTGGTGGTTTTGATATCAAATATGGCGCTTATATTCCTATCGTGAATGGTGTACGCCTACTCGCTATTCAAGCTGGAATCATGCACTCATCCACGTTGCAAAGGATAAAGTTCCTAAAGGAAAGTGGTTTTATACCAGATCAATTAGCTGATGAGTGGTTAGAGGCATTCTGCGTAGCACTTAAGCTCAGGGATTTGACGCCCTTCCAATTGGAAAATGAGATGTACACAACTCGCGGGAGGCTGGCCGCCGATCAATTAACTAAGGAAGTCAAACAGGAATTGAAACAATGTTTACGTGCTGGGATTGAGCTGCAGAAGTATGTCAAAAGGTCGATTGTTTCACACATAGAGAGAGAAAAGGGTTAGATGAATCGGAATGCATTTTTCTTGTGTTGGAGAGGTGAGTTGGGATGAAAGATATGCGGCCTGGCGGACGTATGTGGCAGTTGTACAAAATGGGGGGGCTGACACCGGCTATAACCTCTATGTTTGATGTGCAAAGTGCCCAGCAGATGGCTTTTATTCGCTCCATGTTAAAAGAACAGCGGAAGGATTCCCTGTTTGAAATACCGCTGCACTCGATGGAAATTGTAGTTTTTGATTTGGAAACGACAGGATTTTCTCCTTATAATGGTGATGAAATTATTTCGTTCGGCGGTGTCTCCGTTATTGGCGGTGAAGTTCAGAGAGATCATACTTTCTATAGTATGGTAAATCCGAAACGTAAAATCCCAGAAGACATCATTGAATTGACAGGGATTACGAATGAAATGGTAGCAGATGCCCCTGAATTGATCGGCGTTTTGAGTGATTTTCTGGAATTTGTCCAACAACGAATTTTGGTAGCTCATGCAACCGGGCACGATAAAAATTTTCTGAATTCTGCGCTCTGGCGAACCTCTAAGGTCAGTTTGTCGCATCGTGTATTGGATACGATGATGATTGCGAAGTGGCTGATGCCAAAAAGGAAAAATTTAAGCTTGGATTCATTGCTTCATGCTTATGATATACCGGTTACTCAGCGTCACCATGCCCTAGAGGATTCTTTGATGACAGCAGAGCTGTGGTCCCGATTCATGGAGGAGATCAAAGCGAGAAACGTCGATACGCTGGGTGATCTATACGCCCTCTTAAGCCATCATTGACCGATTACAAACGCGAGTTTGTGATAACCGGTCAATGAGGCTTTTTTTATTTGATAAACCATTAACTCAGGGTTATCTGGGTTCGTCAAAGAGAGGATCCAATGAGTAGGAATCGTATGCCAAAGGGTTTGCAGGTCCGCGGCGGATGGAACCGCGGAAGCTGTTGGATGTGAGTGGAATAAGCCCATCACAGGATTTTGGTTATTTGTTAGATAGGGAATCATCTCCGCCGGGTCCAACTCGAAATGAATTCGAGGATGGGTGGAGCAATTCCGCATGGGAACAAAAGAAGAGGCTAGAAGCTCTTCATTTGAGCTCGTAGATTTGCCTAAAATGAGGCCGCATGCTTCCTCCGGCATCGTTTGCTGGCTGAAATGCAGCAGCTGATTGAAGAGTTCTTTTTTAAAATATACGACCATTGGCGCCCCCACCTTAAAATGCGACTAAGATTGAGGCTAGTATATCATGCTTTTCCTTTCAGTTCTTCATTCGGTTTGATGCAGAAAAAGACGAGCGCTAACATCAGGAGAGCCATTGAGGCTACTGTTATGAACAAGGTTTTATGTGACATGTTCATGAGCCATCCGAATAATGGCGGACCGAATGCGACGCCGATAAAGCGAAGGCTGTTGTACAAAGACGTGATCATCCCGCGCTGATCGCGTTCCACAGAGCCGGTGATCATGGTGTTTAAACATGGGAGCAGGAGTCCTGTGCCTATTCCGCTAAGCGACAGAAGTCCTATGAACACATACAGGTTCGTATTGAGAAAGATTGCTAATGTTAAGGAGACTGTCATCAGAATCAGTCCGATATTCATTAACCATCGCATCAATGTGCCATTTTGTTTGATTTTGGCGCCGGTTGTGTACGAGGTTATGACCATGCAAAGCAGGGGGACGGCCAATACGAGCCCTTTGCGGACTCCTTCGATGCTGTAGGGTTTTTCCTCCAATATTTGAGATAAATAAAAGAGCACGCCGAACAGAATGAATAAAGTGATCGAACCGGCGAAAAAGGCAGGAATAAGCCAACGCCCTTTTTCTTGCAGGATATCTCTGATTTGTTTTAAATAGGTGCCTAGAGGTTCTGCTTTTTTCTCGTTCGGAGGTTCTTTAATCATGAAAATAACAGCCAGCAATGCTAATACACAAAAGATCGGAAATGCGAAAAAAGGGGCAAACCAGACGATTATGGCAAGTAATGAACCTAATATTGGACTGACCACCTTGCCTGCTCCATTGGAAGCTTCTATAAGCCCTAGAGCCTTGCTTGCATCTCCGCCTTTGTATAGATCGCCAACTAATGCCATGGCTATAGGGGCTGTACCGGCGGCTCCAAGGCCTTGTATGGCGCGTGCGATGATCAGGATGGGGTAAGAGTGCCAAACAGCCCCGAAGCCTGCCAGAACACCAGCTGCCCCGTACACGATAAGCGATGGAATGATGACGGATTTCCGCGTAAAGCGATCTGACAAGTAGCCGGATACCGGAATAATGACGCCTGCTGCAATCGAGAATAGTGTAATGACAAGGGAGCTTTGGAAGCGGGAGATGCCCATCTTTTCCTGTAGATCAGGTAAAATAGGGACTAGCATGGAATTCCCTAAGACGAGAACCAAAGGAATTGTTGCTAACGCAATGTATTCCCATATGGAGCCTTTGCTTGACTTATCTTTGGATTTGCTGTTTGATTTGTTATTCGATGTGTTGTTTGAGCCGTTGCTGGCATGGTCACTAAATCTGTTTTTGGTCCTGGTGTTGGATGTTGCAACTTTGTTCACTTTGATTATTCCTTTCAGAGCAATTGGTAGACTTACTTTTCCCGTAAATGGGGAAAGCATACTTTGTTGATTTGCCGATGTTGGAAATTAGGCTGAATTGGAGATAATATAGACAATGGAGGTGAACACATTTTTGAAGAAGAATGTATTTGTAATCGTATTGGTCGTAGTGTTAGCCGGGATAGCTATTTATCAAAACGCCCAGCATAAGAATAAACAGACCTTAATGCCAACTGAACAAGCGCCTCAGGTGAATTTCCTTGCCCCTGCGTTTACCTTGACTGGGCTTGATGGAAAGGCGTACACGATTGGTGGTCCGCGCGAGAAGCCTTTGCTCGTTAATTTCTGGGCATCCTGGTGTGGTCCGTGTGAGGAAGAAGCGCCGGATCTGGTGAATGTATATAACAAATACGAAGGACAGTTTGATTTGTATGCGGTGAATGTGACGCCTGGGGATAAAATGGAGAATATCAAAAAGTTCGTGGAAACGTATAAATACCCTTTCCCTGTGCTGTTGGACAAGCAGGGGACGAACGCGGATGCGTATCGGGTTGTTGCAATTCCAACGAGTTTTCTGATTGATAAAAATGGCGTGGTCCGTGAAGTCATTCACGTGCTTTCGCCAAAAGAGTTGGATAAGAAGATAGCGGGTCTCATCAAGGGATGATAAAAAAAGCTGCAAGTTAGCCTCAGGGGGCCAATTTGCAGCTTTTGTCTGTGTATAGTCTTAGTGATTGATCAAGCCAAGTCGCTCGTTTTGCTCTTTGTTGGCCGGCTCAACACGTTGTCTGGAGATCAGCGCATAACGCAAGCTGTCCACAAGCGCATACCAGCTGGCTTCGATGATATTACTGGAAACCCCTAGCGTGTTCCATGTCGTGTTAAAGTCTGTCGTTTCCATCAGGACGCGCACTTTACCGGCTGTTGCGTCTTTCTCGTCAAGGACACGGACTTTATAATCGGATAGGTGGATATTCTTGATATCCGGGTAATATTGGATAAGCGCTTTGCGTAAAGCGTTGTCCAAGGCGTTAACGGGACCGTTTCCTTCCGCCGCTGTGTAGATTGTCTCGCCATGCACTTTAACCTTGACGATGGCTTCCGATACGACAGATTGGTTCGCGGATTTCTCAACAAGCATTTTAAATGATTCTAAAGTGAAAATCTCTTCAAGCCCTTCAAATGCTTCACGCAGCAGTAACTCAAGTGTCGCATCTGCTCCCTCGAACTGGTAGCCTTGATGTTCGAGATCTTTAATCTTCTCGATCACTTGTTTGGTTTTCTGTGGCTCTTTATCGAAGTCTAAGTTCAGCTCTTGCGCTTTGACAAGTACATTGCTTTGGCCGGCAAGCTCTGAGACAAGGACGCGCTGTTTGTTGCCGACGAGCTCTGGTTTCGTGTGCTCATACGTACTTGCGTCTTTCAGAATCGCAGATACGTGAATACCACCTTTGTGGGCGAATGCAGCGTTACCGACATAAGGTTGATTGATCGGCATATGCATGTTGGCAATTTCGCTGATATACCTGGAAACCGGTGTTAATGTTTTCAATTGTTCCTCAGTGATAACGTCGTATCCCAGCTTCAATTGAAGGTTAGGGATAATCGAGCTTAAGTTCGCATTCCCGCAGCGCTCGCCATAGCCGTTAATCGTACCTTGAATCTGTCTGGCACCAGCTTGAACGGCAGCGAGGCTGTTAGCCACACCTAACTCGCAGTCGTTATGCGCATGAATGCCAACAGGCGTTGATACATGCTGCTTCACAGCGGTTACGATTGCGGTTACTTCACCAGGGAGCGAACCTCCATTGGTATCACACAATACGATCCAGTCTGCACCGGCATCTTGGGCTTTTTTGATCGTTTGCAAAGCATATTCAGGGTTGTTTTTGTAACCGTCAAAGAAATGCTCTGCATCATAAATGACTTCTAATCCGGAGCTTTTCAAAAAAAGTACGGAGTCATAGATCATGGCCAGGTTTTCTTCGAGTGTCGTTTGAATCGCTGTATGCACATGGAAGTCCCAGGACTTCCCGAAGATGGTTGCTACCTGCGCACCTGATTCAACAAGTCTGTTCAGATTAATGTCGTCTGAAGCAAGGGAATCTTTGCGCCTTGTGCTTCCGAAGGCGGTAATCTTGGCGTTGGTGAACTTCATGTCGCGGACACGCTCAAAGAATTCGATGTCTTTGCTGTTGCTGCCCGGCCATCCGCCTTCAATATAATGAACCCCAAGCTCATCGAGCTTCCGGGCAATTTTAATTTTATCCTCAACAGATAAGCTGATGCCTTCTCCTTGAGTTCCGTCTCTTAGGGTAGTGTCGAAGATTTTGACTGATGTTGGCATGGGTTCCTCCTTCAAAAGCTAGCAAAAATGACTTGGATACGTATGTGTAGGTTAATATGCTTGCTTTAAAGCGCTAATGTATAATTTACGATTATAACATAATATTACGGGTAAAGACATCATAACTCAAAAATGCGTTTGCTTGAACCCATATTTTTTTGTATGCTGAAAATGACTTTCATCTAGTTTTTTGAATATGGAAGGGGTTGTGAAATGACGACGGTCGAGCATCACTATCCCAAGCAAGGCAGAGTTATTTTGCATATCGATATGAATGCATTTTATTGTTCCGTCCATGAGGCTGTCGAGCCAGACATATATAGAGGGAAACCCATTGCAGTTGCCGGAAGCGTGGAGCTCCGCAGAGGGATCATTGTAACTTCCTCTTATGTGGCCCGATCGATGGGGATTAAAACAGGCATGCAAGTCGGACAGGCGTTGAAAATATGCCCTGATTTGATGCTTATCCGGCCTGACTTTGAATTGTATCGCAGTTTTTCAAGACGTTTTATGCAAATCGCTTACAGCTATTCCCCCATGGTCGAATCCATGTCGATTGACGAGTGTTTTGTAGATATTACCGGATCCAAACAGTTCGGTACCCCGCTTGAGATTGCCGGGACAATCCAGCAAAGGATTATGAAGGAGCTGCAACTGCCCTGCTCCATTGGCGTTGCACCAAATAAATTATTAGCTAAAATGGGCTCGGATATGAAAAAACCGAATGGCATCTCTGTTCTGCGCCTGCGGGACGTGCCTACTGTCTTATGGGATAAACCGTGCAACTATTTATATGGCATCGGCAAAAAAACGGCTGATAAGCTGACAAAGCTGGGCATCTTCACACTCGGGCAACTGGCGGAGGGCGACGAGTTACTGCTAAGCAAGCATTTTGGCGTTATGGGCCCACATCTAAAGCGTTCGGCGAATGGGATCGATAACTCGCCGGTTAACCCTGAGCAAGAGCAAAGCAAATCTATCGGCCATACGACAACGCTGCCTCGGGACTATATAGAAAGAAAAGAGATTCACCGCGTTTTCTTGAATCTTGCAGATCAGGTGGCCAGAAGGCTTCGGAAGCAGGAATTGATGACATCCACGATTCAAATCACCATTCGTGATCCGGACATGAGGACGATTACGAGATCCGTTACTTTGCCTACGCCGACGGAGCACATGGATGATATCTACAGAACTTCCTGCCAACTGTACGATCATCAATGGGAGGACGGCAAGCCGGTCCGGTTGTTGGGGATTACCTTGCAAAATCTAACAAGCAAAGAAGAGACGTTCGTGCAGCTTGATTTATTTGATTACGAGAAGCAGCCAAAACGCGAAAATTTAAATAAAATCATGGATGGACTTCGAGATAAGTTTGGCGAGAACGCGATTCTGACCGCTGGTATGATGAGTGACGACCCTTCTGCTTTTATTAGAAATCATAAGTCAAGGGGGACTTCCTTGCAGATGGATCATTTGAAAAATAATCCGCTTCATAAGGAAGAGGAGAAGTGAGGGGATTATGGCACATTGTATCGGTTTTGCCGGATATTCCGGCAGCGGCAAAACGACCTTGATTGCTAAACTGGTCATTGAAATGAAACGCCGCGGCAAACAGATCGCTGTATTGAAACATGATGCACATGGACACTATAAGGAAGCATCCGGGGCAGATTCTACAATTTTTGCGCAATCCGGTGCGGAAGCTGTCGTAACAATCTCTACTGATTCTATTCATGTCTATGAGAAAAAATGCAAGCCTGACTTGCAAGAACAAATCAACGCTTATGCTCACATGGATTATGTTTTTGTTGAAGGATTTAAGCGGGAAAAGCATCCAAAGATCGCTGTCTTTCGTACAATAGAGCAGAGTGAAATTATTCAAGCTCTAGAACACGAGCCTATAGCGATTGCAACGGATATGGAGACGCTGGATTCTCGGTTCTCAACCCTGCCAAAGCTTGATTTGAATGACATTGTTGCTCTCGCAGACTTTGTTGAAAGGTATTTTAAGGCAGAACAATTTTAAGGTTTGAACTTTGTCCTCATTTATATTATATTTTACAATGAGGATAAAATGAGGAGGAGTTAAACTATGGCAAAGTATACATTCGTTGATAAAGATACTTGTATTGCTTGTGGCGCTTGCGGAGCTACAGCACCAGACATCTATGATTACGATGATGAGGGCTTGGCAGAAGTGATTTTTGATGGAGATGGCAACAAAGGGGTAACTGAAATCCCAGAAGATCTGTTCGATGATCTACAGGATGCACAAGATGGCTGCCCAACTGATTCCATCAAAGTTGCGGATTCACCTTTTAACTAATCATAACCCAACTTGTGGCGCGTTCCACAATATGTCGAAAAAGCTCGGTTCCTGCAAAGGGATCGGGCTTTTTTTCTGCTACAATTTGTATTTTTTTGTAACAATTCATTGCCAATTAGTTTCCTCCATCTTACAATGAATCTAGTATGCATGGGGAGGCTCTTATGGGTAAAAAGAAATGGATCAATACGTTGGCAGCGGGACTTGTGTTGATGCTGTTGTCGGCATATTTCTACACGGTGAACTCAAGCGGGTTATTTTATTTTATTGAGGGTCCCCTTCAAGATGTGTTGCGTAAAGCCAAATCAGTGGAAGAACGCCAACCTGAGGATCGGATCAAAATTGTCAAGATTGATGAGAAATCGTTAAAAGCAATCGGGAAATTCCCGTGGGACCGAACAACCTACGCACAATTGATAGAGAAGCTGGAGCAATCCGGCGCAGCTGCAATCGGCATAGACGTGGTCTTAGCTGAACCTTCCAAAAACCCCGCAGACGATAAGGCATTGGCTGATGTGCTGGCCAAATATCATAATGTTATCCTGCCCGTTCAAATCAATTACCCCTCCAAACAGCAGCAAGCAGGAGATCTTGTGCCTGAGAGAGTTGACTACCCAACGACAACCTTAACTACTAATAAGCAGCAGATGGCGCATATTAATGTGTTTGTCGATAAAGATGGAAAAGCCCGAAAGCTCCCGGTTGGATTACCGGATGAGAATGGGACTTTCATACCAGCTTTCAGCGTTGCCCTTGCCAATCTCGTTCTTGACGACAATGAGAAGGTTAAGAGAGATGAGGCGACGGGAGAATGGAAACGCGGCAGTGCCGTTTTGCCGACGAATGAAAGAAATCAGGTAACGACGGAGTTTTTCACACTGCCCAGGCAGAAGGTGGATGCTACTACCGGTTACGAGATGCTGTCATTTGTGGATGTTTTGAATAGCAAAAGTCCTTTGCCTCTGCAAGGCAGCATTGTATTGGTTGGGCCTTTCGTGACGGCAATGCAGGACGAATATCCTACGCCGATCAGTTCTGTCAAAATGTTTGGAATCGAAATCCATGCCAATATGATCCAAACTTTGTTGGAAAGCAAATTTTATAAAGACGCAAGTACACCTGTAGGAATTGGTCTTATTCTACTTATTTCTGTACTAGCGATTTACTTATTTGAGAGATTCAAAGGGAAAACCGCCCTATTTATTTTCATTGCCATGTTCGTGGTTTATGGAGGCGTGTGGTTAGCCTTTTATATTGCGGGTTCGACTTTTGCGCCACTCGTTTATCCGCAATTTGCTTTAGTCACTATATACATATGGTCTTTGGTAAGTCATTACCTGGATGAGCGCAAAGAGCGCAATCGGGTAACAGGGATCTTCGGCAGATTTGTTTCAAAGTCGGTAGTAGACGAGCTGTTGCAATCTGGAGAAGATGTCAAGCTCGGGGGAAGCCGCAAGGATATATCTCTGATTTTCGTTGATATTCGCGGGTTTACGCCAATGTCAGAACGGTTAGAGCCCGAACAAGTCATTCAAGTTTTGAACGAATATTTGGATGTATGTACGAAGGCGATTTTCAAATTCAATGGAACGCTTGATAAGTTCATAGGTGATGGTGTAATGGCGATGTTCGGCGCTCCTATTGAATATGACAATCACCCGGAAATGGCTGTTCGCGCAGCGATCGAAATGAAGTCGCAGGCGAATGTGCTTGAACAGAAGTTGATCGAGAAGTACGGCATCGGCGTGAAATTCGGTCTGGGCATCAATAGCGGACCTGCTGTAGTAGGGAACATTGGCTCTGAAGACCTTCGTCTGGACTATACGGCGATCGGAGATACCGTGAATTTGTCAGCACGTCTGGAATCGAATGCAAAACCAGGGCAAATTCTCATTAGTGAGCAGACGTATGAGCGGGTCAAAGACCTTTTTGAAATTGCGTCTATCGGTGAAATCAAAGTTAAAGGGAAAGAAAAACCCGTAGCAGTATATGAAGTAATCGGGAATCTGTAAAGTTGGAAACTAGGGAGGAAGCTGGTGTGGGGATGTCCAAGAAATCATTTGTCTCATTATGTTTAAGCTTAAGTTTGATATTTAGTTTGATCTCCGTGCTGCTTGTTAAGCCTGTAGATGCCAAAACGGTTAGGGTTGCTGTGGTATCGGCCTTATCAGGAGAAGTAACGGTCAAAAAAGGCGGAGGCTCCAAAACATACGATGCTTATGAGAGCATGAGTTTAAATCAAGGGGATACCGTTTATACGGGTGCGAGCTCGTCTGTAACGCTTAATTTAAGCAACGGAGATGCGGATGTAACCTTGGGGGAAAATGCGGAAATCAATGTGTCCGACCTCAATACTTCGGATGGAAACAAGAAGTCCAAGCTCAAAGTATGGGCAGGTTCCTTATGGGTTAAAGTGAAATCATTAGCCGGTTCCAATGATGAATTTGAAGTTGAAACACCGACTGCCGTCATGGGTGTCCGGGGAACGCAGTTCTATGTGATGGTTGATCCGGTGACAGGTGCCATCAAAATGGCGGTTGGGGCAGGTAAAGTATCTGCTTCTACGGTAACAACGGGCGAGGATTCTGAGCAGAAAACAGCCGTTACTTACTTGTATCCTACACAACAAATTTCACTTGATGGTAGAGATGAAACTGAGGAATTGGCATTGAAAGTGGATTTCCTTGATCTGGATGATTTCGTTAAGCAGGCGTCGCCTGAAGTTATCAAAGAGTTCATTTTGAACAAAGCGGAAATCGATAAAGAAAATGAGGGATTCATCGCCAAGAAAGCAAAGGAGCTTGCTGAAGGCAACGTAACCGATGATGAGAATTTAGTCGTGAAGAACACGGATGAGCTCGAGAAAGTGAAACAAAACTTCGATAATTTAATCGGAAACATTGCGAAAAAAGCACTGGGTGAAAAGAAATTGGATCAATCTTCGATGGATAAAGTGATTGCAGACGCCAATAAAAAGATTTCTGAGGAAAACAAGAAATTAGATTTGAGCAAAGTGAAGGATTTGGATAAAACGGCGGGTGTTGACGCTGAAAAAGAGAAACAAAAACAAGAACTTCTGAAGAAGCTTGAAGCTGAGAAATTGAAAAAGAAGCTCGAACAGGAAAAAAAGCAAGCTGAGCTCAAGAAGCAGCTGGAGGCGCAGCTTAAACTGCTGGAAGAGCAGAAGAAAAAGCTGGAGGCAGCTACGAAAGCCGCCGAGGAAAAGGCTAAAGCGGATGCATTGGCGAAGTTGAAGGCATCGGAAGCCGTTAAACCAGTGACACCACCGACCGGTGAAGGTTCGAATTCCGGAGGAAGTTCCGGTGGAAACACAAATCCAGGTAATCCTGATCCGGGAACACCTAATACGCCAGTGCCGGCTGTGAGTTTAACAGCGACATTAAACGAGACAAGTCCAAGTCCGAATACATACAACTTGGATATTAATTTGAAAAACTTCGTTGAATCTAATGATATTTATGGCGTAGAAGTCCATTTGTTCTATGGTACAAATACTTATTACAGCGATGATATGCTGCCTGTAAATGGAACTATTTTTGGGCGGGAAAACAGTACCAATTATGTCGATCATATCAAAGAATATGAGGGTAACGGTCAAAAAGAACTGGTTTACACGGTCACGGGTTATGGGGATGCAGGCAATATCAAAGTTTCTGAGCTTCAAAAGCTAGTGACAATTCCGTTGCAAGGCTATGGGCATCAAGAAATTAGTGTTGGGAAAATTGTCATTGTACGGAAAAATGGAACGTCCGTTCAAACTATCCCGATTGTTGAATCGAGCATTCAACCGGTAACACTAGATCTCCATACGGGTGTTTAATCGAATTATTAAAGGAGAAACCTATGAAACCCTTAAAATATATGCTTATTTCCACGTTTGCGGCTGCGACTTTACTTGGAGGGTCGTCCGCATGGGCGGCGGGCCTGTCCGCAGATGCGCTGCGTTCAAGCAATGGCCAAATTCTAGCGGATGTTACGACGTTCGCCGGAATTGGGGATTTTGAAGATGTGAACGGCGATGCCTTAAGTGCCGCATTTCGTGCGCCGGGCAGTGTTCTTCAACTGCCTGACGGCAGCATTCTGATTGCCGATACTCGCAATCATCTTATTCGTAAGGTTTCGGGAGGCAAAGTTACGACGTTCGCAGGACCGGAGGTTGTTGTTACGACGAACAGCCAAGGATTTCCAATGGGAGGACTCCTGGATGGCAAAGCCTCTGAAGCATTTTTTAATGCACCATCAGGGTTGGCCGTTGATGGTAAAGGGAATGTGTACGTAGCTGACTCTGCGAATAACGCCGTCCGGAAAGTGGACACGAACGGACAAGTTACCACGCTTGCAGGAAACGGTGTTCCGGGTAAGAAGGACGGCAAAGGAGCGGACGCGAGTTTCTACCATCCGAGTGATGTTGCGGTAACGGCTGATGGGATTGTATACGTAGCGGATTCGCTGAATCATGTGATTCGTAAAATTTCTACAGACGGCACTGTATCAACACTGAATGCAGCTTCTACTCGTGCAATTCTGGTACGTCCCGGAGAGGCGTCATTTGCCGGTGAGTACCAAGACGGTAGTTTAACTGAAGCAAAGTTCAATGAGCCTTCCGGTCTTGCTCTGGACAGCAAAGGAAATCTGTATGTGAGCGACACGGGCAATCAACGCATAAGGTACATCGATTTGCAAGCTGGCACCGTAAAGACAGTAGCTGGATCTACGGCACTTTTAAGCAATAATACGATTTATGATAAAAATGAGCTGTATGCTGGCGGCGACTTCGCTGATGGTGAAGCATCAAAAGCTAAGTTCGATTTTCCGAAAGGACTCGCCGTGACTTCAGAAGGCGGAGTTTTGATAGCGGACAGCTTAAATCATGCGATTCGTTATTTATTGGACGGTAAGGTGACGACGATATCCGGCACGGTGCAAACAGGTGAGACGGATGGGGTTGAGCGGGCGGCTGAATTTTATAATCCTAGTGATGTCGTTGTCACAGCTCAAGGGAATATGATCGTTGCAGATGCTTCGAACAATAAAATCCGTAAAATAACGCCGTATCATTTACCGGATAATTTAGCCAGCCAAGGAATTAATGTCGTACATGGCGATAAAGTGATTGCTTTCGATGCTCAGCCTGAGCTTCAGGATGGACGGACGATGGTTCCGGTTCGAGCAATCAGTGAAACATTTGGTTTCGAAGTTAAGTATGCAGAACAAGCGGGCAAAAAGATTGTGCAGTTAAATAAAGGAACCACGACTGTGGAGCTAACCATTGGTGAAACTGGCGTTGTGCTTAAACAAGCTGGACAAGCGGATGCGAAGCAATCTACGGATGTATCGCCTTATGTGAAGCAAGATAGGACGTATGTGCCGATTCGTTTCTTCGCGGAACAAATCGGTTTGGATGTGCAGTGGGATGAAGCGACGCATACCGCGATTTTACGCACAAAATCATTTGTGAAATAAATAAGCGAGCCTGGCGAGGGGAACCTTGTTGGGCTCGTTTTTAATTTAAGCTTCAACTCCAAGCTTCATCTGCCGATAAATTTGAGAGAGTTAGTCTCGAAGTTCGTGCGGGGGAGGTATCCGAGGTGAAAAATAATCATCGCCAAGATCAGTTGGAACGATTCTTCCAACATAATCCGATCGAAGATCCGCTGTATCTTAAGAA
Organism: Paenibacillus anseongensis; assembly: GCF_009757995.1. Taxonomy (NCBI): domain Bacteria; kingdom Bacillati; phylum Bacillota; class Bacilli; order Caryophanales; family Paenibacillaceae; genus Paenibacillus; species Paenibacillus anseongensis. The sequence continues at coordinate 76,372 of NZ_WSEM01000020.1, read as the reverse complement.
ATATGTCAAAGAGCATCCTGATCATAAAATGGCTTGGTATTTATTGGGGCGAGAATATGCGGCGCAAGGGAAAGAAGGCAAGGCTGCCTACTGTTTTGCGCAAGCTGGCGAGATTTATGAGGCTTTTGAGCGTCAAAAAATAACGATTGAAGGACCGCTTCCTATTGATCCATCTACCGCTTCTAGGGACGCCAAGGGGGCAGAGAGTTCGAACCGGGTGAGGAATAAAGGGAAATGGATGCCGCTTTTGGTTCTTTTGCTGCTTTTGGCAGTTCCAGCCGCGATAGACTCTGCGAATGGCGGTGTGCCCAGTGAAACTGCAAAGACAGCACTTGGCAAAAACGCGAATGCTAATGCTGAGGTTCAAACCGCTCAAATACAAGGAGAAGTGCCAGGACCAGGGACGAAGTTATATTTCTCGGAAGGGGATTGGGGGAGAAGGCTTCAGCAGGTCCTTGCTACTTCCAGCTTGAGCGCCGGAGAATCTGTTATTATGCAAGCGCCGCGAAGTGCAGATGGCAAATGGATCGAGTGGAACAGATCGGTGAGTCCGCTGTTAAGTGTGACGTCAGATGGCGGCGGCGGGAGTTCGTCTGCTTTGAAGTACTATCAGTCGCAGATATGCTCATGCCAAGTTGCTGACAGCGCAGCGGTTGTTCCCGTCATTGAGCAATGGATGAAGGAACGTGAACAGGCGATAGTGCTGCAGAGTGCAATGAAGGCTTATCAAGCGAAAACGGGTTCGCTGCCTGAGGCGCCTGATCAGCTGGCCAAGCCCTACCCGGACAATTTGCTTCCGGGGCTTACGCCGGAGATGAAGGAGCTGTTTCCACAAACGCTCAAGATGTTGAAAGCCACTCCTGCCACACCTGGGCAGGCTCAGGGGACGAAGCAAGCGGAGGAACGAGCTCAGCCTGGTCCCGAGGGCAAAGAGGCGGCTGTGCCGAGCAGCTCGCAGCCTAAAACATCAAGCGATCCTTTGCGTGAACCGCTCAGCATCATGATTGACACGGATAAGCATCTTCTTGCCTTGGTTAGCGGAGATAAGATCATTCGCAGCTATCCTGTCGGGTTAGGCGGCGAGAAAACGCCTCAGGGTGATTTTATCATCAGCGAAAAGGTGCGCAACCCAAACGGTAAATCGAATGGTGAATTCGGGAGCCGAGGTATGACGTTATCCGATACGCTGTATGCTATTCACGGGACGAACAAGCCTTCCAGCATCGGCAAAGATGAGTCTCACGGTTGTGTGCGGATGCAGCAGGCAGACGTTGAAGAACTCTATGATATGGTGACACATCAAACGAAAGTGACGATTGGCAAGGGGATACTGCCTGATCCGAGTTCAAGCGAAGGAGTAGGAGCGGGAGCGGGGGCCACTGGCAGTGGAGCTGGGAGAGGGAAACCAAATCAATCCTTCGGACTGCCGTTGCAGACGAATGACAGCAATCCAGGCAAGAAGTATAAGTGGCTAGATTAACCATGTCTTGTCAGCCTTATGAATGATCGAAGTAAACCCCGCCTGAACCAGATTCAGACGGGGTTATTTGTTGTTTATACAAGACGCTGAGGATTTGTATTGACAATCAATAAGAAAGCGATTACAATTCAAAATGTGATAAATTCAATCATTTCAGTTGTAATCATTTGTCCAAAATGAGCAGTAATGTCATGCCAATAATGACAACGAGCAAAATGGCGCCTGTCCAAATGATGGCTTTCTTATTGACTTCCTCTTTGACTCTACGATTAACGGCTGTTGGTTTACGTTTGGACATAGGAATCACCCTTTACTTAGGATTAAACGATATGATCTATCATATCACAAGATGGGTCTATCATAGAATATAGTAGTCACAAGGAAATTTTTGTAACAGGTATTGACGATCATGTCATTATATTGTAAGATTTAATAACACAGAGCGACAAAAACAATTGAATATGTTAGTTTTAATAACATGTTACCGTAAGGGCATTAGTTATTAGAAGAAAGCAAGTCTTCTTCTATAACTATGCCCTTTTATTTTTTTTCAATAACGGATTGCTGAAAGGGGTTGGTCGTACAAACGTCGGATGGACAGGACAACGGGAATTCGCTACTCCAGAATAATCAAACAGATTTATTAAAAAAGGGAGAAGATGAACACATGAACATGAAAAAATGGTCAACAATGGGCCTCGCTGCATCTATGGTACTTGTAGCAGCAGGTTGTGGTAAAACCGCCGCTCCGGCAGAAACGACTAAACCCGCTGCTTCAACAGCACCCGCAGCCACAGCCGCTGCAAGCGCTGCGCCTACTGCGGCAGCAGCAAAAAAACTAACAGGTGATTTTGAAATCCAATACTTTGTTGGCGGATACGGCGACAAATGGTGGAAGAAAGTTATTGCTGATTTCCAAGCGGCAAACCCGGATCTGAAAATTAAAGAAAGTGCGGGACCAAAAATCAACGAACAAATGAAACCCCGTTGGATCGCTGGTAACCCACCTGATTTCGTATATATCGATGGACCTGAATTGTTCGATCGCCAAATGGTGACAGACGGTCAACTTGAAGATTTGACAGATTGGATCAAAGACGCGAAAAACGTTGACGGCGATAAAATTATTGATTTGCTAGCACAAAAGCCACAAGAGTTCGACGGTAAAATCTATAACGTTCCTTTCGTTATGAGCTCATGGGGAATTTTCTACGATAAAGCCCTATTCAAAGAAAAAGCTTGGGCAGAGCCAAAAGACTTTGAAGATTTCCTGGCAGTAAGCGATAAAATTAAAGCCGCTGGCATTAATCCTTTCATTCACACTGGTAAATACCCTTATTACATCAATGGTGCTGTACTATTACCTGCCATCGTATCGGCTAATAACAATGACTATAAATTGCTTCAAGACATGTCCACAAACAATCTGGAAGCTTGGAAAAACCCTGCCATCATCAAAGGTTTGAACAAAATCGTTCAATTGCGTGATAAAGGCTTCATCGACAAAGCATCCGTTCAAATCAATCACACGGATTCCCAATCCTTGTTCCTGCAGCACAAAGACGCATTCATCCCGAACGGTCTATGGCTGCCAAACGAAATGGCGAAAGACGTTCCAGCTTCCTTCGACTTCGGATTCATCCCTTCCATCACGCAAGATAAAGGTGGAAAAGTGGTAGCGAACACGTCCACAGCGACATTTGCCATCGCGAAAAAAGCGAAAAACAAAGATGCTGCAAAAGCATTCATGCAGTTCGTATTCTCCAAAACGCAAGCTTCCCAATGGGCTGAGCTGAGCGGTGCTCCTTCTAACATTAAAGGTGACATCTCTTCCTCCAAAGCACCTAACTTCGTTAAAGACGCTGCCAAATTCTTGTCTTCACCGGACACAGTGGTCGTACCTACGGTTTCCTTCGCAGCTGACGTTGACAAAGCTATGCAAGATGCGAGTGTTGCTTTGACAATCGGAACCATTACCCCTGAAGAGTGGGTAAAACGTGTAACCGATGTCGTCGCCAAGCAGAAGAAATAGCAACGGAATGAGGCAGTGCGGAGAACAAATAAGGCTAAGTGCCCTAGGCGTTCTCCGCCATTTTAATGATAGGACGGTGAGGATAGAATGAAGGCCAAGTCAAAAGTGTGGAAAAGGAATATGTTCATCGCTTCATTCATCATTCCGACTTTTTTATTCTTCTGTGTGTTCACGATCTACCCTGTTATACAGGCCTTGCAGAAGTCATTCTATGATTGGTCAGGAATGTCGGAAAACAGCACGTTTATCGGTTTTGACAATTTCAAAGAGATATTTAAAGACCCAATTATCCTGACAGCCATCGGGAATGATTATTTCTTAGTCGTTGGTAAAGTGATTGGCATTATGATTCTGGCCACGTTCTTTGCAGTCGCTTTGACACGCTTCAGAGTAAGAGGATCCGGATTTTTCCGAGCTATCTTTTTTATCCCGAATGTCATCTCAGTCGTTGTTATCGGCGTACTCTGGAACTTCATCTACAATCCGCAAATTGGATTCCTGAATGCTTTCCTGTCGCTATTTACAGGTGAAAAGGTTGATATTACTTGGTTAGGTTTTCCCCAGCATACGATTTGGATGTTACTGCCGCCTACGATCTGGGCTGGTATCGGTTTCTATATGATCTTGATGATTGCTGCAATCGTGAATATTCCTGCTTCCTATTACGAAGCAGCTAATATAGATGGAGCCGGTCAATGGTCGCAATTCCGCAACATTACGATGCCGCTCATCTGGGAGCAAATTAAAGTTTCGGTTGTTAACATTGTAATCACAACGCTCAACGGTTCCTTTGTCATTGTTCAGCTCATGACGAACGGCGGGCAGCCTGACAATACAACCCAAGTGATGGGATCTTACCTGTATCGGATGGCTTTTCAACAGTATCATTTCGGTTATGGAGCGGCCATCGGTGTGATGATCCTGATCGTCTCACTGATCACAACTCTTATTCTGCAGCGCGTTATGCGCCAGGAAACCATCGAAATGCATTAAGGTCATCTTAGAAAAAGAAAGATTCTGAAGGAGGGGGAACCATCTTATGGAGATTAAAAATCCGTTAGCCAAATCGATTGTCTGGATCATTCTTCTGATTTGGGGCGTTGCCGTCCTGTATCCTTTGTTATGGACACTGCTCGACGCACTCAAAAATAATGAGCAATTTTTCTTGAACGCCCCTTGGGCGCTGCCGAAATATCCACTTTTATGGTCAAACTTCTCCTATGTATGGAGCAAATATAACTTCAGCACTTATTTTCTGAATTCCATTATTGTCACGGCAGGAAGCACCCTGCTCGGCATGATTCTTGCGGCGATGACGGCGTATATTTTAGCGAGGTATGATTTTAAAGGAAATAAAATTATTTTTACGATTTATATCTCATCGATGATGATTCCTTTCGCGTTGGCTTTGATCCCACTGTTCTTCTTGCTCAATGATTTGCAGTTGATCAATACGTGGCTGGGGTTAATTCTTGTGTACGCAGCGCTTAACCTGCCATTCGGGATTTTCTTGCTGGTCGGATTCTACAAATCGCTGCCCAAAGAAATTGAAGAAGCCGCTATCATTGACGGGACTTCACATTACGGTACCTTCTTCCGAGTCATGCTGCCGTTGTCACAGCCGGGACTGATTACGGTTATGATTACGAATATGCTCAATAACTGGAACGAATATTTCTTGGGCGTTGTTTTAACGAATGAGCCAACGAAGTATACACTTCCAATCGGTCTAGCCGTTATGCAAGCGGAAATGCAGTATCGTGTGGAGTGGGGGCCGTTGTTCGCAGGTCTTCTGATTACGACCCTCCCAACCCTGATTGTGTATATCATCTTCCAACGCCAAATCGCAAGCGGGATCACGGCGGGAGCGGTGAAATAACAGCAAACTGTTGCATAGAAAAAACACCTTATCCTAGAGGATTTTATCCTTTCGGGAGGGTGTTCTTTCTACTATAATTGGGATAGGAAAGAGCAAACAAGAAACGGCCAAACTTGTGGGCTTAATAGGTGAGACAGAATGAGATCGATGTATCTTTTGCAAAAAATGGGACGTTCCTTAATGATTCCGATTGCGGTGCTGCCGGCGGCATCCATTCTATTGCGTATAGGCAAAATGACGTTCAGTGATCCTTTTCTCATGCAGGTGGCTCATATTTTTGAGTCAGGCGGAAGCGCGATTTTTGATAACTTACCCTTAATCTTTGCGATCGGCATTGCCATCGGATTGACGTCCGGAGATGGCGTCGCGGCATTGGCGGCAACAGTAGGGTATCTCGTGTTTAATAATGTTTTGCAGCTTTTCCATACAGGTACGGACTCGGCTGAACGCTTGGATATGGGGGTCCTCGGAGGGATGCTTGTCGGCATCCTGTCTGCCTCTCTTTTTAATCGGTTTCAGCATATACAGCTGCCTAAGGCGTTAGGTTTTTTTGGCGGGAAACGTTTTGTACCTTTGCTAACAGCGATGGTTATGGTTTTTCTAGGGCTGCTGATGGGCTCCATCTGGCCACCGGTACAAAAATCAATTAGCGTTATCGGATTATGGATTGTTGATAATGGAAATATCGGCGTGCTCATCTATGGGGTGATGAATCGTCTGCTGATTCCTACTGGCTTGCATCACATTATTAATAATATCGCATGGTTCCAAATAGGAGATTACAGCACAGCAACGGGCAAAATCGTACATGGCGATATCTCCAGATTTTTCGCAGGCGATCCGGAAGCGGGAATGTTTATGACAGGATTTTATCCCGTGATTATGTTCGGACTTCCGGCAGCAGCCTTGGCTTTGATTAAAAGTTCACCAACGGTCAATAAACCATTGGTTGTCCCCGTTTTACTAAGCGCCGGTTTGACCAGCTTTCTAACAGGGGTGACGGAGCCGATCGAGTTTGCCTTTATGTTCGTTGCTCCTGGCTTATATGTCATCCACGCTTGCTTAACGGGTATTTCGATGCTGCTTATGAATGTGCTTCAAGTCAAAATGGGCTTTGGTTTTTCAGCAGGCTTCATTGACTTTGTGCTGAATTGGCATATCTCCACGAACCCTTATCTCATTCTTATTGTTGGTGTAGGTTACTTTCTTCTCTATTATGTAACGTTCCGGGTTTATCTGTATTTCTTCCCGATCAAAGTATCCGCTCGTGATGAAACGGCAGAGGTAGAAACGGAGGAAGCAAGTCCGTTAATTGAGACGAAAGAAGATCGTCCAACCCGCATTTTAAAACATATCGGTGGTCCTTCCAACATCATTTCAATTGACGCTTGCATTACGCGACTTCGCTTATTGGTTAATGAAGAGAAGCTTGTGTTGGACAATGAACTCAAGGAGCTCGGCGCGATAGGCGTTATCCGGCTTGGAAAAGGGAATGTACACGTTGTATTCGGAACGGAGTCCGAGCAAATTCGAGAAAGTATTAAACCCATGCTTCACATGCATAAAGACAAATCAGGACAAGCCTAAATATCCCCAGAAGGTGACTTAAGAGGGGAACCCCGAAACAAAGAAAGGGAGGTGTCTTATGATTGAACGGACGATCATTCATGTACTCTCACACAATGTGGTGATGGCGCATTTGACATCAGGGAAAAACTCGATAGCTTTCGGTAAGGGGATCGGCTTTAAAAAGACACCGGGCATGCCGATAGATGAAGCGGAAATCACGCAAGAATTCCTCTTGCATACCTCAGAGGTGCTCAGGAATTACGAACAAATTCTTAACGCCGTTGATGTGAAAATTATCGGGATCACCGAAGAGGTTATCGCTTACGCGCAAAGCATGCTGGAAGGTGATTTCTCGGAGACGATTCATGCCTCCTTAGTAGACCATATCAATTTTGCAGTTGAGCGGCAGAAACGAGGCATTTTCATCACGAATCCCTTTGCTTATGAAATTGGTTATCTGTACCCGGAGGAGTACAAAGTCGCCAAGAAGTCAGTCGAATTCCTCAACGATCATCTTGATGTCAAATTGCCGGAGGATGAGGTCGCTTTTTTGACGATGCACTTTAATAGCGCGCGCAAAAAGGAGCAGGCTTCGGATTCCTTGGCGGTTGTCAGAATCGTATCGAAAACGATTGAATCGGCCAAAGAGTTAGGCTTTAACTTCGATGACTCCTTCTCCACTTTGCGTTTCATCAGTCATTTGAAAGGTGTCATTGAGCGGGTTAAACAAAAAAAGACTCTTCAAAATACACTGTTGGATAAAATCAAAGAAGAGTACGGGGACACCTATGTGAAGGCAAAGGTCCTGTCGCTTATGCTCAGCGATGCACTTCAATTGGAAGTGCCGGACGACGAAACCGGTTATCTTACTATGCATTTGGAACGGCTGCTTCTGCGCTCGGAAGTATAGAGTTTGGCTGTGAAATCTATTCCCTTGCAACCTTCATGGAGCAGGGATTTTTTGTTTGAAAAAATAAGTTTATGCCTTACTTCGGATTGCATAATTGGACATTGTCAGCTAAACTGACTGTTAGAGTCATTAGAGAACGGAGTGCATAGGACATGCTGTATAAGAAGTTAGCCAAACCGATTTTGTTTCGAATGGACCCTGAGAAGGCGCATCATCTGACCATTGACGGTCTAAGTGCGGTAACTCGTTTCCCAGGCGGAGCGCAATTACTTAAATCCATGTACGGAGTGCAGAACTCTCCACTTATGAACCAGCGTATATGGGGACTGGAGTTTGCCAATCCGGTTGGTTTGGCCGCAGGATTAGACAAAAATGCAAAAGCGGTTAAAGGCTTCTCTCAGTTAGGTTTTGGATTCATGGAGGTTGGTACGATTACTCCCAAGCCGCAACCAGGCAATGAGCTGCCGCGGTTATTTCGTTTACCCGAGGACAAGGCGCTAATCAATCGGATGGGGTTTAACAATGTTGGGACGGACGAGATGGCGTACAACCTGCAACAGACAGGCAAGCGTGATATCCCAGTTGCCATCAATATCGGCAAAAACAAAACGACTCCAAATGAGCAGGCCGAAGAGGATTATCGGGCTTGCATCCGCGAGTTATATACATACGGCGACTTCTTTGTCGTCAATATTAGCTCACCAAATACGCCGGACTTGCGTAATTTACAGCATGGGAATGATTTGAAGCGATTGCTTGATGCGGTTACGGCCGAAATGCAGCTTCAACAGAAAAAGAATGGCGATGCAGGTAAGCCCGTTCTTGTGAAAATAGCGCCGGATCTTACGGATGATGAGTTGGAATTGACCGTGCACACGATCAAGGACAGCGGAGTATCCGGAATCATTGCGACGAACACGACGCTGAGCAGAGCAGGACTCGTGCATGCGAACCGTTCGCAAGCTGGCGGGCTTAGTGGAAGTCCGCTCACACAGCGTTCCACGGAGGTCATTCGACGCGTCTACCAACTGACGGAAGGCAAGCTTCCGATCATTGGGGCTGGCGGGATATTTACGGCGAAAGACGCTTATGACAAAATTCGTGCCGGCGCGAGCTTGGTTGAAGTTTATACAGGCTTAATCTATGAAGGTCCAGGCATTCTTACGAACATTAATCGTGGACTTCAAGATTTACTCAAAAAAGATGGGTATACTCATATTTCCCAGGCAATCGGTGCAGATCACAACTGACTTCATTCGGAATGGAGGAAAAATCAATGGATGGACGAGACTGGAAAAAATTTCTCCTGCCTTACGAACAAGCGGTAGAAGAGTTGAAGGTAAAATTTAAAACGCTGCGCGGCGAACTCAAAAGCAGGGAAGAATATGCCCCCATTGAATTCGTAACAGGCCGCGTTAAGAAAATATCCAGCATGTTGGAAAAAGCGAAGCGATTGAACGTACCGATGGATCAATTGGAATCCGGCATTGAGGACATTGCCGGTATTCGGATTATGTGTCAGTTTGTTGCGGACATCGAACGTCTAGCAGAACTCATTCGCAGCAGGCAGGATATGAGTATTGTCTACGAGAAAGATTACATTACTAATAAGAAACCAAGCGGATATCGAAGCTTTCATATCATTATTGAGTATCCGGTACAAACGGCATTAGGAATGAAGCGAATACTAGCCGAGGTGCAGATTCGAACCCTTGCCATGAATTTCTGGGCGACAATCGAACATTCCTTGAATTATAAATATAAAGAGCAATTGCCAGCTGATGTTAGGGCTCGTTTGAGCAAGGCGGCAGAGGCGGCTTACCTGTTGGATCAGGAAATGTCCAGCATTCGCGGGGAAATCGTTGAATCGCAGAAAATGTTTGAGGATAACTCGAATTTAGTCAATAAAGTGCTCAGCAACATACAGGAACTGTATTTCTATCACAGAGTTCGGGAAGCAGCGCAATTTCAGTTAAGATTCAACGAAATTTGGGAAACGGAGGACGGTTTAAGCGACTTGTCTTCCGATCTTGAGGCCGCAATCGCCCGAGCGAAAAAAGGAGATCAAAACTGATCTATGGCTGATTACGATCGATTATATGTAGCTTACTTATATTATTTTAACGAGCTGCGCGATTATTTCGAATGCCATGAAGTGATGGAGGAGCTTTGGCTGGAAGAAGGCCGGAGCCCTCTATATCAAGGTCTACTGCAGATTGCAGTGGGCCTTTATCATCATGCGAATGGAAACGTAAGCGGTTCCATTAAGCTTTTTAGCGCAGGTTTGGATAAGTTGGCTCCTTACCCGAAGGATTCTCTTGGTATCGATTTAGGAAGATTGATCGAAGAAAGTAACATCTATGTATCGAAGCTGCACCGGATTAAAGAAGAACCCTTCGCTCCGTATGATCTAACCATTCATCTCATAGACCCGGAATTACGTGATCTTCTGGTTGAAATGAAACAGCATCCACCCCAGCATGAGGAGGAAGGCCATGATTGAGGTTCGAAAGCTGAGCAAATGGTATCATGTGCACGAACGGGAGCCGGGCTTCCTCGCTTCGCTTAAAAGTTTGTTCCACCGAAAATTTCGCACGGTTAAAGCTGTCGATGATGTATCCTTCTTCATCCCTGAGGGAGAAATCGTCGCCTTTCTTGGACCGAACGGGGCTGGCAAAACAACAACGATGAAAGTCCTCACTGGACTGCTGCATCCTTCAGGTGGTGAAGTGAATGTCGGCGGTTTTGTTCCATTTCAGCATAAGAAAGAGTTCAAGAAGCAGATTTCTCTGGTCATGGGGCAGAAAAGCCAGCTGATTTGGGATCTTCCCGCAGCAGAAACGTTTCTCGTTAACAAAGTTATCTACGAAATACCGGATCACATCTACGATGAGACCTTGGGGGACTTGGTACAGCTTCTTGAGCTGGAAGAAGTTATCCGCAAGCCGGTTAGGCAGCTCTCGCTAGGAGAGAGAATGAAATGTGAGCTGGCTGCTGCGCTTCTGCACCGGCCCAAAATCGTGTTTCTCGATGAGCCGACGATTGGGCTGGACGTGAATATGCAGGAAGTCATGCGCCGGTTCATTCAGGATTACAGCCGCAAATATAAAGCGACTATTCTGCTCACCAGCCATTACATGGCCGATGTTACCGCTTTGTGCGAGCGCGTGCTAGTCATCGGCAAAGGCCGTCTGTTATATGACGGGGCAATCCATCAGTTGATAGACAAGTACGCGCCTAACAAGCGTATTCGTCTTCAATTGACTCAACGTGCGCATGAGCGAGAGCTTGAGGATGTTGTCCACGGGATGGGAACGATAGTCAGCTATATGTTTCCGGATCTTGAAGTGGATGTACCGAGAGAGCAAGTTTCGGAGCTTTCGGCAAGGCTTTTATCCAAGCTGAATGTATTGGATTTAACGATCGAGGATCCATCCATGGAATCGGTGATTGCTCAAGCATTTAAGGCAAGGACCGAAGGGGGAAGCGCCGGAGCATGAAGGGATTAGCACTATTTTGGCAAAAATATCGCGTCTTGCTTCGCGTGGAGTGGGCGGTGATGTTTGCGTACCGCAGTGAGTCGCTGATCTGGATGGTCGGAGCTTTTATACAGCCCCTTGTCTCTATGGCGGTGTGGCTGTCTATTAGCAACAATCAAGCTATTGGCGGGTATGATGCTCATGATTATATGGTGTATTTTCTTGGTGTTCTTGTCGTTGACCGATTAACGAGCACTTGGGATGTATGGGAGTTAGACGCCAGTATTCAAGATGGATCTTTGTCATCAAAACTAGTACGCCCTTTCCACCCTGTGCATTGGAGCATCTCGCAAAATCTCGTATACAAACTGTTTTTCGCGTTTCTTTTAATCCCGGCGTGGGTGATTGCCGCAGCTTTGTTCCCTATATTAAGGCTGACTATTTCCTTGGAAATAATTCTACTTTTTTTATGCGCAATCGTGGTGTCCTCAGCCATTCGTTTTCTGATCGGCTTTGAGTTTGGCCTGTTTGCCTTTTGGACGAATCGTGCCACGGCGATCTACAGCCTTTACGAGGGCTTTCATCTCTTTCTTGCAGGTCGAATCGCGCCTCTAAGCATGTTTCCCTCATGGGTAGAAAAGGTTGCTGCTTGGTTGCCCTTCTACGGTACTGTTGGTTTCCCTGTAGAACTTCTGGTCGGTAAAATCGAGGTAGGGTCTCCTGCAATCCTTCAGAACTTCGCGATCCAACTTGCATGGCTCATCCTGCTATTCGTAACATTTCGATTGCTGTGGAGAAAAGGGATTAAGAAATATGGCGCTGTAGGCGGATGAGGATGGGAGGGAGCCTGAGATGAAATATGTTCGGCTATTTCGCGAGTTTATGCGTGCGTGTTTGGTGGAGGAGTTTGAGTATCGCGCTAATTTTGCAGCGAATATGTTATCAACGATATTTTGGCTGGTGATGGCGATCCTGACCGTGCAATTATATTTTTATCGGACACAGGAAATTGGTGGTTGGGATTTCTATGAAGTGCTTGTCTTGCTCGGCATATTCAATGCGGTGCATGGTTTTATCGAATTTATCCTGCAGCCTAATATGTCGCGACTTGTTAATCATATTCGCAAAGGGACACTGGACTTTGTTCTGACAAAGCCGGTTGATAGCCAGTTTTATATTAGTTTCAGGCATCTTGTTTTCTGGCGCTTATCTGACGTTGTGCTCGGATTTGGTTTAGTTGCTTATGCACTTTGGCAGCTTAATGCTGTACCAAGTTTCGTCGAGATGATCCAGTTTACTATTGTATTTCTAGCAGCTCTTGTCGTCGTTTATTCGCTATGGATGGGAATGATGATGTTTTCATTCTGGGCTGTGAAAGTAGATAACTTATCTTATTTATTCAGCTCATTTTTTGAAACGGCAAGGTTTCCGGTTTCTGTGTATAAAGGTTTTTTACGCTTCACGTTAACGTATATATTTCCGATTGCTTTTATCACAACCTTTCCTGCTTCCGCGCTAATTGGACGTATCAGCCCTTGGCAAGTTGCCTCGAGTGTGGCGATTGCAGCTATTTGTTTGACGCTGACACGCATTTTATGGAAATTCGCCTTGCGGCATTATACAAGTGCAAGCAGTTGAAAATAATTGAAGCAACAAATTGAAGGACTTCTCCCCTTAGGGTGGCAGAGGTCCTTTTTCCATTGTCTCGGTCCTTCATACATAATTTTGAGCGTGGAAGGGAAAACTTCCCACAAGATGAATGGATTTTAAAAAGAACTTGGTGGTGGCGAGATAACATGTTTTGGTCCAAGACGCTACATCAACTATTCAATCATAAAAGAATTCCAAGCACGCGCTCCCAGGAGCACGAGGATCCTCTTTCACACATAAGCCTCCTTAGCGACAGCCAATTGAATATCGAACAAATCACAGCGACGTTTGGCAACAGCGACGATCTTAAGACGGGTGAAATGTATCTGGAACTGGATGCCAACATCAAAGTTGGTTTCGCCTTTCTTGAGCAGATGGTGGACAAAAACTTATTTCAGGATATCATGAACGGCTTGACCGCCAAATCGGCTGAAATCGTGGAAGCTTTGGAAACGGGGTTCTATGAGCTGCCTGATTTAATGACGAATGTTCTTCAGACCTTAGGGGAAGTCCGAGCGATCCATGGCTACCAAGAAGTATGTTATCGGATTTTGTCAGGCGAAACCGTCATTTTTGTCGATAGTTATACACAGGTATTATCCGTGAATACAGCTTCAGAACAACAGCGATCGGTAGAGGAGCCGACCACACAGTCTGTTGTAAGAGGACCACGTGATGGTTTTACTGAGTCGATAGGCACGAACATTTCTCTTATTCGTAAGCGTATCAAGAGCCCGAATTTGTGGCTGGAAAGCATGACAATAGGTAGAGTTACGCAAACAACAGTTTCGATGATGTACATCAAAGGGATTGTAAATGACAAAATTGTAGCTGAGGTACGGCAACGGCTTGAACGCATTGATATTGATGGTATCCTTGAAAGCGGCAATATTGAGGAACTGATTCAGGATGAAACGTTCACGCCGTTTCCAACGGTCTACAATACCGAGCGTCCGGATGTGATTGCTTCCGGCTTATTGGAGGGGCGCGTCGCCATTTTGGTGGATGGAACCCCCTTTGTGCTCGAAGCTCCCGTTTTTTTTACGCAGTTTTTTCAATCTTCAGAGGACTATTATCAACGGGCTGAATTTGCAACATTGATTCGCATGCTGCGATATGTGTGTTTTTTCATCTCTTTGATGGCTCCCTCGTTTTATATCGCGATGACCACATTTCACCAAGAGCTCCTGCCCAGCTCACTATTATTTAATTTAGCGGCGCAGCGGGAAGGTATTCCTTTTCCTGCCTTTGTGGAAGCGTTATTGATGGAAGTGACGTTTGAAATCCTGCGTGAAGCCGGCGTTCGACTGCCGAAAACGGTAGGCCAAGCAGTATCTATCGTAGGTGCGCTTGTTATTGGGCAAGGAGCCGTGGATGCTGGATTGGTTTCACCGGCTATGGTTATTGTCGTAGCAATTACAGCGATCGCAAACTTTGTTATTCCTGCTTTCAGTATGGGGATTCCAATCCGCATTATCCGGTTTGTTTTGATGATATTTGCGGCTACTTTTGGCCTATTCGGCATTACCGTTGGCTTAATCGCGATGGTTCAACATCTATGCTCCCTGCGTTCCTTCGGGGTTCCATACATGTCTCCGATGGCTCCGTTCGTCATGGATGATCAGAAGGACACCATTCTCAGATTGCCGCAATGGAGCCTTTTCTCCAGACCCCGATTTATTAACCAGAAGAATATGATCCGCGAAAACAATGCCCCGACTACCAAACCAAAACGAAGATAAAGGGGGATCAGCCCATGAAAAGATTAGGTCGTATTCTGTGTACGCTAAGCTTACTTGGTCTTGTGCTCTCAGGGTGTTGGGATCGGCATGAATTAAATGATTTGGCCATTACGGTTGGCGTGGGCTTGGATAAAAGCGGAGACGAATACTTGGTAACTGTACAAATTGTGAACCCTAATGAGGTAGCATCGAAAAAAGGGGCAGGTTACAGCACGCCTATCACAACTCTGTCAGCAAGAGGAATTTCAATTCTGGAAGCGGCAAGGAAATTAACAACCTCAGCTCCGCGTAAATTATTCGCATCCCATTTGCGCATTATCGTAATCGGCGAGGAACTTGCGCGTGAAGGGGTTGCTAAAGTGCTGGATGGCATCACCAGAGATCATGAAATCCGATCTGATTTCTACCTCATTGTTGCCCGAGGTACGACAGCCTCCAAAGTGCTGCAAATATTGACACCAATTGAGAGGATTCCAGCGAACAAAATGTTCAAGACGTTAGAAACTTCAGAGAAGGCTTGGGCACCAACGGTCAGTGTTCGTATCGATCAGTTCATCACGAAGCTTAGTGAGCCGACGACCGAATCGGTGTTAACCGGTATTCGAATTGAGGGGGATCCCAAGAAGGGAAGATCCAAATCGTCTCTAGCGGAAACGAAACCAATCACGAACTTGCAGTACACCGGGCTAGCCCTGTTTAAGCAAGATAAATTGGTTGATTGGCTTAACGAGGATGAGAGCAAAGGTTACAACTATATTGTTGGTAACGTTAAAAGCACGATGGGGCATTTGGAATGTCCCAAAGGCGGAACGTTAACCGTAGAAATTATTCGTTCAAAAACCAAGATGAAAGGAGTGGTGAAAAACGGGAAGCCGGAAATCAATTTGCATGTCATTTTAGAGGAAAATGTCAGTGAAGTTCAGTGTGACATCGATTTGTTGAAACCGGAAACGATCCATGAACTTGAAGAAACCGCTACCAAAGCCCTGAAAAAAGTGATGTATGCCTCCATTAATAAAGCAAAGGAAAATAAAGCGGATATCTTCGGTTTTGGTGAGGTGATTGAAGATGTGTCCCCTAAGTTGTGGAAAGAAATGGAGCCCGATTGGCAGAATGAATTCGCCAAGCTTCAAGTAAATATCTCCGCAGATTTACACATACGCCGTCTAGGCACAACGAATAACTCTATCATAATGCGCCGCGAAGAGGAGTGAAGACATGGGAGTTATCGTCTCGGTTTTGATCATTGCGACTCTCGCGGGGTTGATTGAGCTCCCGCAGCTAATGCGCAAACAACAAATTGCGGAAATCTGGGTATTTTTATCGCTTTTAATCATAGGATCTGTGCTTTGCATTCTGCAATTTGAGAGAGTAAAGCTTCCGAATCCGATGGAATGGATTACATATGTCTATCAACCGGTCAGTCGATTTGTTTTTGGCATTCTAAAATAGAGGTGAGTTACATGTTTGAGAAGGGTAGGATAGGCGTTCACCAGTTTACGATATTGACTATTTTATTTACGATTGGCAGCGCTATCCTCATCGCTCCTTCGGGACTTGCCTATGATGCCAAACAGGATGCTTGGATTGCTGCCATTCTAGGACTCCTAGCAGGTCTGCTGCTTGTTATCCTATATCTGGCCCTTGGTCAACGTTTTCCTCAGCAAACACTGGTTAAATACTGTGAGGAGTTAATGGGAAAATGGGTGGGGAAAGCCGTCGGCTTGCTCTATTTCTGCTTTTTTTTCATTCTAGCCGCGTTGGTGCTTCGTAATTTGGGTGATTTTATTTCAACCCAAGTCCTTGTGGATACACCGCTGCAATTTACGCATATCTTCTTTTTGGCGATCGTCATTTTGGGCATTCGAAACGGACTGGAAACCTTTACGCGTACATCGGAAATCTTCCTGCCATGGGTGCTGCTCTTTTTCTTCCTCATGTTCATCCTGCTGCCGACGCAAATGAAAGTAAACAATATATTGCCGATACTCGGGTATGGCTTCAAACCGATTGTACGTGCTTCCCTTCCCCTGATTGGTACTCCT
Source organism: Paenibacillus anseongensis (assembly GCF_009757995.1). Taxonomy (NCBI): domain Bacteria; kingdom Bacillati; phylum Bacillota; class Bacilli; order Caryophanales; family Paenibacillaceae; genus Paenibacillus; species Paenibacillus anseongensis. The sequence goes on along the minus strand of NZ_WSEM01000020.1, from coordinate 59,586 downwards.
TATTTGGAACTGGTTGTTTTTTTAATGATTCTACCTTTCGTCAATCAAACCAAAAAGCTGGGAAAAGCGTTTCTTGCAGGAGTGTCCATCGGAGGCTCCTTAATTGTTATCATCTCGCTTCTTTCAATTCTTGTGTTAGGGGACGACTTAACTTCAGTCCAAATGTATCCCAGCTTCTCCTTAGCCAGAAGAATATCGATTGGCAACTTCCTTGAACGTCTTGAGGTTGTCATGGCGGGGATTTGGTTCATTACCATCTACTTTAAGCTAACGTTATGCTTATATGCGTCTGCCGTGACCTTGGGCGAGATTTTTAAATTGAATGAAATCCGGCAGCTCTATATTCCTTTGGGAATGACTTTAGTTGTACTTTCGGTCGTCGCCTACCCGAATGTCGCCTATTTCATTAAGTTTGCTTCTAAAATATGGCTCTTTTACTCGGGGACGTTTGGGCTCGTCATCCCTTTATTACTCTTAGGCCTAGCTATGATTCGAAAAAAGACAGGCAGCCATTAAAATGAAAAAAAGCAGCGTTATCCGCTGCTTTTACCGTACCTATTAACCTTTGTATTTCTGGAAAAAAGCTTTAAACATTTCAGGTGTATTACCGCCTGTTGCGCCGGTTTCTGGAACACCGCCAACGATTCGATCCACTTCTTTACCGTCTTTGTAGTAAATAAGGGTCGGTGTGGAGTCAACTTTGTATTTCTCCCAACCGTCTTTGAATTCTTCCAAATTGAACTGTTTGACATCAATACCGAGCTCTTTTTCAATAGGAACAAGGACAGGAGTCGTTATTTTGCAGTGCGGGCAAGTGGATGCATAGTAATACTGAAAAAAGGTTTCTTTGTTTTTCAGCCTTTGATCGAGATCTTTAGGCAGAATCAGGTTCTGGTAGTTCGGATCGTTTAATTGTTTCACCGTTTCGGGATTTAGCTTGGATGCCGCAACACCGTAAGGATTTCCGGCATTGGCTTGATCCGATGATTTGGTAGACTGTTGATTAACGAAATATAAACCCCCGAATAAAATAACGACAATGCCTAGATAAATAAGCAACTTCTTCATTTCATGCACCTCATCTTGTCTTGTATACTAACTATTAATTTCGATAAAAAGTATAGCATATCCTGTTCAGATTTTGAAAATAATTGGCTGTTTCGTGACAGTTCAGCTATAATAGCGAAGATAAAAGAGGAAAGAGAAGATGTCGGATGACGAAGCAGCTGCCTCCCTTATTTAGGGATAAAATGATTGATTTATTAGGGGAAGACGAATTTGAACGCTTTATGGCCTCTTACGACCAAGCAAGATCTTATGGTTTGAGGGTAAATACAAGTAAAATTACGAAAGCGGATTTTCTGGATAAAAGTCCTTTCGCATTGGAACCCGTGCCATGGGCGTCCGAAGGGTTTTACTATGAAGAAGGAGAACGTCCTGGCAAGCATCCGTATTATCATGCAGGCCTTTATTATATTCAAGAGCCTAGCGCCATGGCGCCAGTAGAGCTGCTTCAGGTTCAGCCTGGCGAAAAAGTGCTCGATTTGTGTGCAGCCCCCGGCGGGAAGTCTACTCAGATTGCAGCCAAACTTCAGGGCGAGGGAGTGCTTGTCGTGAATGACAACCACTCGGACCGGGTGAAGGCTTTGGTCAAAAATTTAGAGCTTTTTGGCGTTAGGAATGCCGTTGTTTTGAATGAACGGCCGGAGCGAATGCTGAATGTGTTTCAAGGCTATTTCGATAAAATATTAATAGACGCCCCTTGTTCGGGGGAAGGCATGTTCCGCAAGGAAGAGGATATGATGCAGCAGTGGGAGCGCCATTCTGTGCAGGAATTTGCCGCAATGCAGAGGGAATTACTTGGACAAGCGGCGCAAATGCTAGCACCTGGCGGAACCATTGTGTACTCGACCTGTACGTTCTCACCGGAGGAGAATGAGGCGCAGATTGCGGAGTTTTTGGACAAACATCCTGCGTTTGACGTGGTGCCGATTGACCGTTTCGACCATGGACAGCCGGATTGGCTGCGTGCACCTTGGTGTGAGGAGACTTATTCGGCTCAGGCTCGGGAAGCGGTCGCAGGGACTGCGCGGCTTTGGCCGCATCGTTTGCGCGGTGAGGGGCATTATGTTGCTGTGTTGAGAAGTGGTGTTGGGGCGGAAGCTAGAGTCGGGGGAAGGGCGGAAGTCGGAGAGAGCGTAAGGGCGGAAGCCGGAGCGAGTGTAAAGGCGGAAGTCGGAGTGAGCGTAAGAGCGGGTGCAGGAGCGGGGCGCAGCGGTCGTGACGCGCTGCGTGGGAAGGGCCGCGCGGGGACGGAGTCCCGCGTGAGCTTGGAGCCGCTTCAGGCGTTCGAAGACGAGCTGCTGCGCAGCGAGCCTTTCGCCGCTTTGCGGCTGGTCTGTTACGGCGAGCACGCGTATGCGTCGCCGGCGGGTTTGCCGGAGCTGCACGGACTGAAAGTCGTGCGGCCCGGTTGGTACATCGGCGCGCTGCACCGCGGCCGATTTGAGCCGTCCCATGCGTTAGCCATGGGACTGCGTTTGCGCGAAGCCAAGCGAGCGCTGAGCTTGGCTTCGAGCGACGAGCGAGCCCTTCGGTACCTGAAGGGCGAGACGCTCGAAGTCGCGGAGAGCGAGATTATCCGCGACCCGGAAGTGACCAAGGCAGCCAAAGGCTACTGCCTTGTCTGCATTGACGAACATCCCGTCGGCTGGGGCAAATGGATCGACGGGATGCTCAAAAACGAATACCCGCCCGGCTGGAGGTGGACCTAAGCGGTCATGAAACAAACACAAAGGCTCGATAAAATACTCGCCCATGTGGGCATCGGTTCGCGCTCTGAACTCAAGCGACTTGCTAAAGAAGGCGCAATTTATGTGAACGGCGCTAAAATCAAAGACAGCGGGATGCAGGTCAATCCCGATAAGGACATTATCCAGGTAAACGGTGAAACCGTGCGTTACAGGGAGTTCGTTTACCTGATGATGAATAAACCGCAGGGCGTAGTTTCCGCTACTGAGGACAATCGTGATCGTACCGTAGTGGATTTATTGGACGCGGCATATGCGCCGTTTGAAGTTTTTCCAGTAGGTCGATTAGATAAGGATACCGAAGGTTTTCTCTTGCTTACCAATGACGGAAAGCTAGCTCACAACCTGCTTTCTCCACGTAAGCACGTCTCTAAGACTTATTTTGCTAAGGTCGAGTGGGAGGTTACTGATGAGGATATCGAGGCATTTTCGCATGGAGTGACCTTGGACGATGGGTATGAGACGCTGCCGGGCATCTTAAAAATTCTGAGTGTCGGTAACGAAGCTAGTGGAGTGCTTTCCGAGATTGAGTTAACGATTATGGAAGGTAAGTTTCATCAGGTGAAACGCATGTTTCAAGCCGTAGGCAAGAAAGTTGCCTACTTAAAACGCATTTCCATGGGCCCGCTTGCTTTGGATCCAAACCTAGCATTAGGCCAAGTGAGAGAGTTAACGGACGAGGAGCTTACTGCTCTGAGAAATGCCCACGAGCTTCAAAATTAGTGATTTACAAAAATACTAGTATATGGTATTTTTGGAGTAATACAAATATTTCGCGCGGAAGAACCGCCCATGTCATCGTTGAGTTTCGTTCATTGCGATGGCAGGGTGGTTTTTTATGTTGTTTTATAGGATTTTACTACCAAATTTGTATCCTGTTAGTGATGAGAGAGGGGTTATTTATGAGAAAAAGATTTTCTGTATTAGGAATGACAGTACTTTGTGCAATATCTGTTGGCTATGATGTCATGAATTCTTCTGCACAGAGCGCTACGCAATTCAAAGACACATACCAGCATTGGGCAGAATCTTCTATTCAAAATGCCGTTCAAAAGAAGTACGTTGACGGTTACGAGGATGGCACTTTTAAACCTGATGCCCCAATTAGTCGTGCTGAGTTTATTAAAATGGTGGCGGTGGCTACAGGGGAGAAGGTCAACAAAGTTGATGGGGATGGGTGGTTTCAGCCCTATGTGGATCTTTTGAAGTCGCAGGGAATTATTCCTGCTGAGTTTCCAGAACGGTACAATGAGCCACTGCAAAGGTATGAGATGTCTATTTTGAGCGTGCGAAGTGTCGATAAGACATTGAAAGGATCTATGGTTGATTCTACGAAAATGGGGCTAATTCATGGCGTAAGTAGGACAGATCTGGACGTGTATGGGACTAGTACGCGTGCTCAGGCGATTACGATCATTGAGCGGATTCTTGCTGCCAAGAATGGAGAGAAACTGTCGGTTGATAAGTACGCGGCGAGTGCGGCTGAGATTGCTGAAACTGGGAGTAATGTGGGGACTATGTTGGGGTTGAAGGCGAAAAACATAGGAAACTCTTGGAGTGCAGGTCAGGGAGCAGTTGTTACGTTAAACCAGGTAATCATAGCTGACCCGTCTGACGAGAATGATCCTAATATGGAGTATATTGATACTTCGCATTGGAATTCTAGAGTGGATAAACAGAGGGATTTTGTGGTGATGGCTAAATTCACTGTGGAGGTGGATGAGACAGCTGATGATAGTTTTAGTTTAGGTGGCTATCAGTATCTTACATTGTATGATCAGACTGGACCTTTACATCTTGCTAAAGAAGGTTTAATTAGAGTTATAAGATTCGCTGTCCCAGGAACATATGTAGGGAATGTAGCTTATGGGGTAATGAAAGATCATTCTAGAACGGGATTAACTCTTGATGTTATAGGAAATGAAGTCGGAATTGCAAAGCCATAAGGGGGGGGATATCATTCGAAAATTCTTTTATAGAGTTTTGCTATTTCTTACATTTTATCATTTGATGCTACCATTTGTAGAACTCCCTTCTGAAGCTTCCGGTTCTAAGATACTTTATTATGATTATGAGAAGGGACAGTTTAAAGATTCAATTGTAAATGCACAATATTCGGCATCATCAATTAAACAAATAAATGAGGAAATATTTTCTAATATAAATGGTGAAATTACTTCTCTAAAAATTATTAATAATGGATCTATAATGTTATGTTCAAATTGTTTTATTGGAACTAGAATAAATATTACCAATATAAGCGGTCAAAGTGTATCAGTTTTTGGAATGACAGAAACAAAGCCAGGACATCAAATATATAGACAACCTATAGGAAAAGTTTGGGAACATAAGGGAGAGAATACGCCAGTTGTAGAATTTGATGGGAAATCAGGAATACCTTCACCATACCCTGGACTAATACCTAATATTGGGAGATACAGATACACATTTAATTCGTTCAACTATCGAGATTTTGGAGGTTCAAATAATGGACCCGATTTACGTTATAGCTATGATTCAAACCAATATAAAATATCTGGGAGAATTGATGCACCAGCAAGTGGAGATATAGTGAAAGACTTTGGTAAGGAGGGATGGGCGGTAACAACTGCTTATGAAGTTGATCGTCCAAATCGTTGGTTTATCAATGAGTCTTCTGTAGTTTTAAATGATGGATCACCTGAAATAACTGATGGTGACAAGTTATTACAGAACAGTATAACGATCATTGATGCTAAACAACATCCAGCTTCCCAAGCCCTCCCTTTATCTTACGGTAAAGGAAAAACAGACGGCAAAGGCATGATCAGAACGATGTTGCCTCTAGATAATTCAGTAGACTCATTTTACTACGAAGAACAGGACGCAATAACAGGTGGCCAAACGCCTCCTTACGGTCTGCTCCGAAATTATTACATGTACGCCATAGGCCTATGGAAAGGAGAAACCTACAAATACCAAACCTACATCGAAGTCACCTATACCCCACCAAACAAACCCGATCTAGCCGCAATATCGATCGACGCCGGCAGTTGTGTCCTCTCGGGTGCAAGCACGAACCTCACTATCAAGTTCAAAAACGCTGGTGTGGCTATCCCCAATGGAAGCACATTTAAAGTAACAGTAGCGGCTGACGGCGCAGTGTTCAAGACCTTTACTTACACGGCAGGACTTCCGCCAGGAGAGAGCAAAACCGAGACAGTCCCCTACACCTTCAACAGTATAAAGAGCATTACGTTAACGGTAGATGCTAATGACGATATCTCAGAAACCTCTTCCACGAATAATACGCTTTCCCAGATTGTTACCCCACAAGCTAGCTGCGCGCCTAAAGGCGGTGGCTACTCCGGAAAAACCTCGGCAGACAAGCCTACGATTACATGGAAAGATTCCAACATGATAAAAGCGGATTGGACAATTCCGTCCAGTTGTACACCGGTTAGAGGACGTTTTATTTTATCCCAAGCAACCGGGGAAGACGTTCAATATGGTTGGAGTACACTAGGAAGTACCTCAGTGAATGATATGTCTATTTTTGCTTATGGGATGATGGGTTTTATTGGCTATCCTGGCAACATGCAAAGTGGGCAAGTCGATATTGCTTACCAACTTGAGGATAGTTGTGGAGGAACTTCTTATTTTTATGAAGGGAAATTTACAGTAGGTCCTAAGCCTCCCAATAGACCGCCACAGTTCGAAATCGGGTGGTTTCCGGACAACGACTATTATACTCGCACATCCCTGTCAGAAGCGGTAGTTGGGGACAAGCTGAATGTACGATTGCTGCCAGAAATTGCGCCGAATCATTATGATCCTGATGATGATTCCGTTTCTTTTGAGTGGTTGTTCGCGAACAGCTCAAGTCCTTGGATCAAAAGTTTTCCTTCCATGGGCTATTTAAAAGGAGAGGATAAACTGACATGGCTTACGGCATCAACAGCCGGAGATCATTCAATTTCGGCAAAAATGTGCGATGACAAAGGAGCCTGTACGCAAAAGGAAGCGACAATAACAATCATGCGTCCGGAGCCAGTCCCTTGCATAAATGTTCCGAATCGTGTCGTGCAAAATCGACCGCTTCCGCCTAATGCCATCAATGGCGCTTGCAGCCGACCGGCTAAGAACAGGACAATTACGGAGTATTTTTGGACGAATAATCTTTCAGTTTATCCTAATGTCGGTATGGAAACCGTTACTCTCGAAGTCAAAGATAACTATGGCGTACGAAGTTTACCGGAAAATAAAGCGATCAAAAATATCCATGTCGTCGAGGATAAACCTCCTGTAGCCGTCATTAACCTTCCGCTTTTCGCGGTTCGTGGAAACATTCCATTTCGAGATATTTCATTTAGCCCTGATGGGGATGTCATTGTTGAAACTACGATTAACTATGTCTACGACAGTAATAATGATGGAATTTTTAATGATCACATGCCACTCAATCTACCTATTGCAGTAGGTGGAACGGCACAGCTGCCGGCTGCGAAGATAGGGAAGTATAAACTTACCGTTAAAACCAAGGAAGACTGGGGGCTAACTGACACGAAATCTTTTGTGATCGATATCAAAAATGACTCGCCTGAGGTCGCATTCACGGTAACTAGTGCAAATCCCGAACCACCTTTGTTTCAAACCGCAACTGAGAACGAATTGTTAATGGCGTTCGGGGATCAGTGGGAAGGTTCGACACTTACAAATGCGAATTTACATAAAACAAAGGATATTGCTTTCACGTACAACCCTATTACGAAAGGTTTCACTTCTCATTTTGGAAAGTCGCCTTATAAAGCGCCTGCCAGTAATTTGATTTTTACTAGCGCTATAGCGACCGTTGGACTTGATGTGGGAAGCAGTTTTAGCATGCCACCTTTGTATGGCACTCAATATTTAGGTAATAGAAGCGGAGTGGCTGTTCGCGGTGCAATCCCCTACACGGTGCAAAAGATTGATTGGCAAGGAAGTCCGAACGGTCAACCTACAACTACTCAACTCAGTGGTGTTGACCCGCCGACAGCAAGCAATACGGGTAATTATTTAACATTTGACGCCAAAGGAGGCAGCTACAGTTTATCCTGCAAATATTATTTTGAAAACTACTCAAGTGATGACGATGTTTATCATTGGTGGTGCGACTATACGAGGAAAAATGCATCTGGTCAGGTTTCGTGGGTGAAAAGCTTCGAGAGTAACAGTTCTTCGGTTACTGGTTTTTTTGCTCTGCCAACACAGCCTAATCACATTGGCAATGCAAATAACATGGAGATTAATGATGATGGCACGAAAATAAAAATACCTTATGTACTTTTTAATCCTAATTACTGCTCTTATTGTGGTGGCGGTGATCTTTCTCGTTGGTATGATGTGGAAACTGGTTTTGAAGTACCTTCGGCAACAATTACAAGGCCAAACTCAGGAAATGCAGCTATATATGAAGATACCGAGGTAGCCGTTTATGTGCATCAAGAATATAAGAGCACTTATAGTAATTCCAGCTATTCAAATAGTGGCAGTAACTCAGCTTACAGAGGGATTTATACCAATTATCTGACTTCGCATAACAAACAAACGGGTATTACGAAGCGATTAGATATCAGTACGGTCAATCGAGACGATAGCAGCCAATCCCGTGACGGCAGTGTCATTCGAGGAGAAGGCTCAGATCGTACAACAAGCTCGATCGTGCAAGTAAAATGGGATGTTTCTGAAGACGGCTATGTGTACATCGTAGATGGGTTTAATAAAATAACAGTCGCTGATAAATTTGCCACAAAAATTGCAGACTTCACGACGGCAAATTTGCGTCCCAAGGACTACTCAAGCAATGAACAATTTTTATATGAGAATAGGCAGTTTACGATTGCCTCATCAGGATTCGGGGCTGACGGTGAATACTATCTTATGCTCCAGGAACGATATCACAAGCTCCGAAGGTATAATTTTGTATGGGAATCTTGTGGCAGCTGTAGTGTTGGCAGTTACGTCTCAAGTTATGATGAAGATTCTTCAGGTTCATTTAACAAGTATTATTTTTACACGATAAAAGGAGCCGTTGCCAGTCCCAAATTGTATGCCTCTTCTGAGGTGGGCCAAGTTTTAAAGAAAGACACGGAAATAAGCGATGCAGACTATTCTTTCGACTTTATGCAAACGAATTTGAATTACAGCTTGAATTCACCGTCGGGGTTTATTTTTAGGGCGAAGAACAATAAAAATATGTATAGGCTGGAACTGACATCAAATTGGATTTCTCTTAGCAAAATAGTGAACGGGGATCGTACAGTCCTGAGAAGCAGTCCTATTAATTTGAACACGACAGATTTTGTAAATCTTAAAGTTTCCGTTAGAGGATCGAAATTGAAGGTTAGATTAGGTCAGTTTCCCATTTTTGAAACATCAGACTCTACGTTCACTTCGGGGACTTATGGAGCTTTTATCGGTGGCTTTGGTTCTCATTTGCGTAACGTTTATGTGAAAATACCCATCGTTGATAATACGATAATAAGCGATATAGGAATAGCTGGGGAAGAATTGACGTACGGGACAACTTATGAGGACCCAGAGAACGATCCGCATCTGATTGTTAAAGACAAATGGAAATATGAGCACACGAATTCGGTGAAATTTCTGGATGCTGGCGATGGAAAAAGCGGCTTGTCCAGTTATCATGGCCAGACCTTAATGGGTGCTCCAACGAAAATACTTGATAAAGTTGGTATTTATACACTTTCCTATATTGGCGTTGATGATCCTGCACCACTAGGCTATATGTATCCTAATGTAACTTTTGCCGATTACGTCTCTGAGTCGGATCCTTATTCGAGAAATGTTTTGATTCATCGCAAACCAATCAGTAAGATATCTTGCAGTCAAGATCTGTACTATAAAGTGACCTGTGATGACTCACAAAGCTATGATCCGGATCGTTGGTTAAGTTCCACAAACTACTCTACAGAAGCTGCGGGAATTAACTATGCCTTAACCAAAGGGATCCTTGATCGTAGATACGAATACATTCTTCCGGACGGTACTACAGTTCCCGGGCTTATCGATCGTGTCAAAGAAGTTGGGTTATATACGTTCAGGGTAGCTGTAAAAGATGAGTACAATGCTTGGTCAGACTGGGGAGAGGCGTATATCTGGTTAGACGCTCCGCCTGCAAATCATGCTCCTTTTGTAGATATAACGAACCCTGTAAGTAGCGACTTTAATCATCCATCCGGGGCGGCATCATCAAACCCGCTGTTTACTTGGAACGCTGTTGATTTTGATGCGGATAGTTACATTGTAAAGTCTGAAATCGATGTTCAATATTACTACTACGATTATTATAGTAATCCGCAATATCGATGGGTAAATCAATTTACTCCAACTCTTTTTATGAATAGTAATCTAAAAAGCGAAGGAACGGCGGTTGGTTTAAGCTACACAGCTCCGATGACTTTACAGGATAATAGAGTTTACAAGGTGAGAATACGTGTACAGGATGAAAAAGGGATGTGGTCGCAGTGGTCGGAGAAATATTTTAGCAAGGGATACCCGCCTTCTGCTGTATTGACTTTCCCCAATGGAACACAATCTACCCCTACTCCGATATTAAGTGGCTTACTCGCACCTTCTTGGAATCAATCGGATCCAGACATTCCAACTCAATATAATAGCTTCCAGTATAGAATCCTTGATGATAATGGGAATCAGGTCACATACAGCGAAAATGGGCTTACGAATCAAGCCATTCGAGGAGGCAGCTACGCTTATTCGTGCAGCTATAATAGTAATTCGGGAGCATGGCGAAGTTGCAAGTACGGAACGACGAGCAGTTCATGGACGGTTCATCCGATTGAACAATTTGACCTGTCAGATCTTGAAGGCTTATCAGGCCCATTTCAAGTTCAGGTTCGTGTAAATGACGGCAAGTACTGGTCCGAGTGGTCCAATTCGGGATGGTTCACTTTGAACAGACCTCCCAACGTGACGATGACAATACCTAATGGGACGCAAGCTGCGCCTACGATATACGATGAACTTCGACCTACGTTTCAATGGACACAAACGGATCCTGATCCAGGAACAACGTTCACTTACTTTCAGCTGCTAATTACGAATGAGGCTAATGATGTAATGGTTCTGGATTCTGGGCAATTTTACCAAGGTGCAAATTCAAGTCTAGGAAGTTGGCAAGTCAATCGCGATCTTCCTCCTGCCCAAAAGCTGCGTGTCATAATAAGAGTTTTCGATGGCATTGTTTGGTCTGATTATTCAACACCAACTTGGTTCTACATTAATCGCGCTCCTGTTGCTCAGTTTGACTGGACTCCTAAGCCGGTCTGGGAAGGTGATGTGGTTCAAAGCATGAATTCCTCTTATGATCCTGATGGGGATTCTCTGAGCTATGCATGGAAATTGGAGCAGCCCAACGGAACGGAAGTTTTCTTTTCCTCACCAACGTTTAGCCATAAGTTCCTAACTCCCGGTGTTTATAAAGTGACACTTACTGTGTCAGATGGACGGCTTACGAACTCGATTGTCAAAATGATTACAGCGGCTCCATTAACTATTCACTCCGATGTGACTTATACGAACAATTGGCTGATTTTACATGAGAAAAGCGGTCACCAAACAGTGGCGGCGCCGAAGGATTTTTACTCCGGTGAAATTTTTGTGGTATCTAGTCAAAGCTCGCCGGCGCCTGTAGACGAAGTTACGGCATGGATTGATACTACAGGGTTAGACGGTAAATTGCTTTATGTATCCGAGCGTTTAAGTCCGGCAGCAGGGGATGCCACATCTTTTTGGGGTGAAATTTTCGATGCCAAATTTCAGTCATTCTCGGAGGGATTGCCGGAAGGCTTGCAAACCATTCATTTTCGAATACGATATCGCAATGGGGTGATAAAAACAGAAGATATTCACGTAAATATTATCGGCAATGTCAATAAATCCGTAGGTGTTCACAGGGTTCAATAAATGCTAAGCAGCAGTTATCTTCGGATAGCTGCTTTTTGTATGAAACGGTGAATCCCAAGCTATCCTATGATACAATTAGCGATAAAAAGGCTATGACTAAGGGAGCGAGAAGACCGTGAACTATCGTTTAATTGCATTGGATGTTGATGGAACGCTTTTGAATGACGATCATGAATTAACCGAGCAGACGATTGAAACGATTCAGGAAGTGCATGATCAAGGGGCACATATCGTCTTGTGTACAGGAAGAGCTCCTGACAGCACGCTGCCTATCCTGCAGCAGCTTGGATTAGAAGGAACGATGATTACCCATAACGGAGCCGCGACGGTTCATGCAGACGAACGAGGGAAATCGTTAGTGAATGAGTTTTCTTTTACGCTGCCGGAAATTGCCCCCATGTTGGATTACGTAAGGAGAGAGGGCATCCATTTCGATGTTTGCACATCTTTCAATATGTACATCGAGCGAATTGGCGAATACGAAAAAGAGATGTACACCAAGTTTCTGGTTAGTCCCAAACTCGTAACGGATGTATCTGAGTTAGGTTTGCCGATAGTGAAATTTACGCTTTTTAGTAACCCGGAGATCCTGGATCGTGTTCAACAGGAATGGGACGAACAGCAGCTGTATGGACATTTGCGGATGATTCGAAGCGGTGATTTATTCATCGATGTGATGAGCGCCAAAGCGAATAAAGGAAATGCGTTGAAGGCTTTAGCTGCATCCTTAGAGATCGATCCGAGCGAAATTATGGCCATTGGCAATTATTATAATGATTTGGAAATGATGGAGTTTGCCGGACTTGGTATCGCGGTAGAAAATTCACCGAACGGGGTGAAGGAAGCCGCGGATGCGGTAACCGCATCGAATAATGATGAAGGTGTGCATAAAGCCCTATTAAAATATTGTTTATAAGATAAATTTCCTATAAAATCCTCGATTTTTGGGGATTTTTGTCGTTTCAGGGGTTCTTCCGATTACCAGGCTATGGTAGAATGAGGGAAATAAACTAGACGACGGTGGTGTCATTATGGGGAAAGAACAGAGGAGTTTTAGTAGAAAAAAGAAACTGGTAGGGGCCATTGCCAGTACGGCGATGATTGCCGTGCCATTCTTGACTGTGCCTGCTGCGGCAAATGTGGAGACGGAAATTCCGATTTTAAACCACGATAAGCTGCAGACGATTGTTATTCCTGAGGGCGGGAAAACATATATCAATTTGCACACCCTCTACTATGCGGGTAGGGAGTTCCAGATTAATAATACTTCCACGCTGGCGACTGTAAACCAAAGTTTGTTGCGTTACGGCATTTTAGAAATAAACGCGAACCCGCTAGTAACAAATTCTCCGACTGGACTTGCCACATTTACGGTAACGGTAACCCCTTATGAGAGTGAAGCGACTTTCGACGACACCTTTAATGTAATTATCGTACCAAGTTCCGGAAGCGGGACGGGGCCAAATTTTAATATTAAAAATGTTGTTTCCGTGCTACAGAATTTCCCGTCTCAGTATTCAGAAAAATCAAAGATTGAAGAACTGATGGGACATATCGATCTTGCTTCACCAACAATCAAGAAAGACGATCCATATAGTCAACCTGGGAATCAAATTCCTGTGCCAAAAATGAATGTGACGCCGTTTGAGGCTTTTTCTGGTGTCGATGTGGATGTTAATTCTTATGGTGAAAGTCCGCTATCTTTTGATATTCATCAGTTTTACGAAGATCCCGACGATGAGTCGAATGAATTCAATGAGAATTCATATTTGCATGTTGTTTTCGCAACTTCAGGAAACGAATACATACGAGTCAATAATACGGAGTATGGACAAACTCTGACTCCACTTCAAGCAACAAGTGAGCCCGTGTATCTCCCTGTAGTTGTTTATGACAACGAGGGTGGTGTTGTTTCAGGGACAGTTCCCATTCTTGTACGGCCTTCGGAACGATTTGATATAGAGGAACGTGCTTCTATCACCCTGGATATGCACAATTATTTCAATAATGTAGACGACAGTTCCTATATTGATATGGAAATTATAAATATTAGCGAGGGATTTGGTAGTTTACCCAGCATAGACGGAACTCATGTTACGTTATCACCGCTTAACGGCATCTATAAATTCAAACATATGAAGGCAGATAGCGAGCAAGAATCCATCTGTTTTGTAGTGAAAGAGAATTACGATTTGTATGAAAATGAATTATCCAAGAGCTTTTTATATGAAAACAGCACCTTGGAATTTGACTTAAATCAAATGTTTCCGCAAGAGGCGGGGGCTTCTGTTCAATATTCCGTGTATCATGAGAATCCTTCAATCACATCGATTACATATGGAATTGATTTGACTGAAGGAAACAAGTTGTCTTTTACAGCGTCTAAAGATGCAGCTAATGGTGTTACAAACGAAGAACAACAAGCACCTAACAATTTCACGATCATTGCCAAGGATGTAGTCAATCATCATACCTATGTAGATCGAATCAATATTGCTCCGCGGAACCGAGATGATTCTCATTATACTATTTTTCCAGACAAATTATTCGATTGGCAGAGTAAAGGGGAAGATGTGACAGTTTCCTCAACAGATTCTGATTATCATTTTACGATTCAACATGGATGCAGCGTATATGTTCAAGGTGACAATTTGCCTCCAAATACAAGCACGACGGTTGTCCTTACCTTAGAGAATGGCAAAGTTGTATATAAAATCCCCTATACCTCATATGGACCAGCCTAATTGATGATGAAACAAATGAAACCATCGGTCAGTGAACTTTTAAAACAGAGGAATTACAAAGAAGCGGAGCTCGCGGCCAAAGAGCACATTCGGGCTAATTCATTAGCAGCGCAAAACTGGGTGTATCTTGGGGAAGCTCTCATGCATCAAGGCTATGGGAGCGCATCGACCAAAGCGTTTTATCGTGCTTGGCTGCTCGATCCTGAAGCGACTTGGGTGGTGCCGGTACTAGATGCACTCAAAGAAATCCCTGCTGGTGATGAAAGGGTAGATATTGAGGGACTTCTTCATGTAAGAAAAGTAACGGTGTCTGCCGGAATAATCACGTACAACATGGAAAACACGATTGAGCGTTGTTTGGATTCGCTGCAAGGAGCAGTTGATGAGATTGTTCTTATTGATTGCTCTACGGACAGGACTGCTGAACTTGCTTCGCAATATCCGAATGTCACGATTATTCCTTTTGTTTGGGTGGATGATTTTGCCGCCGCGAGAAATGAAGGTCTTCGACACATGAAGTCGGATTGGGTATTTTGGATGGATGCGGATGAGCATTTGGTAAAAGAAGATGTGAATGCTATACGCGAAGCGGCTGGTCTTTATCACCAAACGGCAATTCCCGCCATATTATGTTTATGGCAAATCAACTCCATCCAAAATCATATCAATCATAATTTTTCACAAGCTCGTTTATTCCCTTTAGGAAAAGGCCTGAAGTACTGGGGAAGGGTTCATGAACAGGTGGGCACACAATCCGGCGTCTATAATCTCGAAGCACAACGTTTTAAGGTAAAAGTAAGAGTGCTGCATGATGGATATGAACCATCGGTCATGAAGAACAAGCAGAAAATCGAACGGAACCTGAAGTTACTGTATAGGATGGTTCAGGAGGGGCCTGATGATCCCGCGGCTTGGTTTTATCTAGGACGTGATCTGATCGGGGCAGGCAAAGAACTGGAAGCCATAGAAGCGCTTCTTGAGGCGGAACGCAGAGCATTAGCTCAACCCCTTTTTGGCAGGTTGCTTGATGTGTATAAATATTTGATGGAAATAAGTTATCATCGGAAAGAATGGGAACATGCGCTGATGTACAGTACGAAGGCTTTAAGCCATCATCCCGACTTTCCGGATGCCCATTACATGATTGCTCAAGTCCGTATAAAGCAAGCGGATCAGCTGTATACAGAAGCGGAAGCAGGGATGAGAAGAGCGAGAGAAGCCTTCCACTCTTTCCGTCATATGGTTTCGCCCGAACATGAAATAGGGGAATGGAAGGTGGATCTAGCCCTTGCAGAAATCGCGCAAAGAGCTGGAAAACCATCAGCCGCCAAGGCGATATATAAGCAAACATTGAAGCAGTATCCGCAAACGGCTGGTTTAATAAGCAAGAAACTCGCCGCCATCGATGCCGAACGGAAGCGTTTAAATCAACAAAGCGAATAAAAAAAAGGCTGTCCCCCCTCATGAAGATGAAGGGACAGCCTTTTTAGTTAATCAAAAATTAAAGAACAAATGCGCTAGTGATGATAACCAGCAAAATGAAAAGAACCAAGATTGCACCTACGCTATTGTATCCAGCAGACATGTCAGAATCCCTCCCTTTTGACTCTATAGGATAGCATATGAAGTAAAGGGCAGAAGTGTATAGACGTTTATCCTGTATACTCATATTTTGGACGATATTGGGACAATCTACAGAAGAATTATTAGATCTGTAGAGGAGGCGAAGAAAGTCGTGGCCGATATGATGCTTAGACCCGACCTGAAAACAGCAGGCGGAGAAGTCTGCGATATGATGTACAATGGGGAGTTTGTCGGTACGTTAACGCTAGTCTACAGGGAATCGGATCGACTTAAAGGCTCGATTCATCTGGAGCGGCAGTCCATTGCACAAGAGGACAAAGAAAGTGTCTATGAATTTGTCCAGTCGTATATTCAGAATGTCATTGATGCACTGGATATTACGGAATGCGAAGTAGTAGTCAGCTATAGTGATTATGATTTTGTGATCGCGACCGACCATGCCATTGGGCCAGTGATGGAGGAAGACGATAACCGAACAACTAATTACTATTTGGATGATGATGACGCTGATTATGAATGGGTGAACGATGATGAAACCAGATTTGATGATATCGAGGGAACGAACGGACCCGAAAGTTTGCACATGATTGAGCAGCGCAGGCAGCAATTGGGGTACGAGCTTGTCAATGTTGGTGAGTATAGAAACCGAGTGGAATATCATGTATACGATAAAGAATCGGAATTGGTTGCTGAAGTTATCACGCACGTGTACGGTTCAGATGTGATTGGGGAAGTCACCTGGCAATTTGATCCTTTTGATGAAGAAATGGACACGGTGACGGAATTGGTTGTAGCCGATTACGATGAAGATGAAACGGATACGTTCATTTTCAATATGATTTTTGATGGTGAAATGATTGACACTGTAGAGCTAACTCACATCGATTTATTGGAGCTTGTAGATGATATTAGGGAAGAATCATTAATTCCGCCGAATCCAGAGGATTATACGATTATTTTGGCCAGGGATGACGGGGATACGTTGACGTATGAAATTTATCAGCAATCGTACGGCGGTCTTCCGATCGGGACGGCAACGGTGGATATTAGTTCCCGGCAGTTAACCGGTTTTATTGACTTCAGGGAGCCGGGAGATTCCGATGATCGTGAGCTGATTGCGGCTTTGTTGTTGGAAGAGTTGGATAAGGAAAAAGAGTACGAAACCTTCAATGTGTCCATGCTGTATCGGAATAAATTGATTGATGAAATTTGGTTCGAGACCGATCAATTGCATTGACCTTGGAGAAAAAAGAAAAGGCATGAACTCCCATTTTGCTAGGAGAGCCATGCCTTTTTTTATTGGATTAGAATGTGTTGGAAACAGTAATTTGATCTAGGGACAAACGGCCGGATGGACGAGCTGGAGTAGCCGCCAAACCAACACTGATTAGCATAACAGGTACGTAACGAGCAGGAACGTTGAATGCTTCAACGAATTTCGCCGCGTCATATCCGCCCATCGGACAAGTGTCATAACCCATTGCTTTAGCAGCAATCATAAGCTGCATAGCGGCAAGGGAAGCATTGCGAATCGCTTCGTCACGAGCAACTTGCGGGTATTGATAAACATTTTCGATTTGAGCAACAAGTGTGTCTTTCACTTCTTTCGGCAAATGACCAGCTTCAACGGCTGGACCGAAAACAAGCTCAGCATTTTTGTTCGCTTCAAGATCACCCAGAACGGCGATAACTACGGAGCTCTCAACGATTTGTTTTTGACCGTATGCAATTGGAAGCAATTTCTCTTTTTGGGCTTGATCGTCAATAACAACCAGCTTCCAGTGCTGAAGGTTCCATGCAGATGGAGCTTGGGAAGTGGAAGTAAGGAGCTGCTCAAGATCAGCCTTCGGCATTTGGTGCCCTGCTTGATATTGCTTAACGGAATGACGGTCTTCCAAAACTTTTAAAACAGCGGATTGTACTTGTGTGCTCATTGAAATGCCTCCAAAAATAATATTATTGTAAAATTATAGAAATTATATTAAAAATTGTAACTCGAAAACAACAATTTACTGTAATCTTAAATGTTATAGTTAGAGTTGTCAAGGGGTCTTCCGTGATGTCGGAAAATGTTGGATAATGGAAGGAAGAAAGGGGTTGTCCCTCTTGAAAATGACGCAAAAAGAGTTGAGCCACCTTGTATTTCTATCGGAAGTTGTCCTGACAGGCAAGAAAAAAAGCCTCATGGAAGAAACACTGCAATGCCTGCTCTATATTGTAAAATCATTGGAAGAGGTTGATCTGCCGGAGACGGTTATCGATCAAATCGAATGTTTGATGGCAACGATTGAATCGGATTTGCGTGATGAAAACGAGCGGATGCAGGAAATCAGGGGCCACTTGGACTGGACGCAAAAGCGGAGGCGGAATCCGCCAGATGTTGATAGATTGTGAGAAGTGCTCACTTCATGATATAATGTAGAGTACTGTTTTTTTATAATTAAGAGGTGATAGATATGAGCTATGAAATCCCAAGAGATGTGCAAATGTTGGGACGTGACATCACAGAGAACCAATTAAAATATCATCACAAATCCGTTTTGATTTCTAAGGAATTTACGTTTGACAGTGCGCATCATTTGCATTGTTATGAGGGAAAATGTAAAAATCTGCACGGCCACACCTATAAACTGCAAGTTATTATGCGCGGTAAGGTGGATAGCCGAGGGATCGCAATTGATTTTGGGGATATTAAACGTATTGCAAAAGAACGCGTCATTGATCGCTTGGATCATAAATATTTGAATGAAGTGCTGCCCCCTATGAATACAACGGCTGAAAATATGGTTGTTTGGATGTACGAGGAGATTCATCAGGCACTTCTGGATGAAAAGCTGTACCCAGCCATTAAGCTGGAAGAAATCCGGCTGTGGGAGACGCCGACCTCCTACGCGGCCATCACTCGCTCGATGATGGAGGAGGAAGAGTAATGCGAGATATCCGCATTCCGATGGTCGAGATCTTCGAGACGGTTGAAGGCGAAGGGACCCGTGCCGGGTTCCCGACGGTCTTCGTCCGTCTTTTTGGTTGCAACCTGCGCTGCACGTGGTGTGACACCAAGTACAGCTACCCGCCCGCTGAAGCGGAGAACGTCATGACCATTGCTGAAATTGTCAGCAAGGTCACTTCGTTCCGCTCCCGGCATATTTGCCTCACCGGCGGCGAGCCGCTCCTGTACGGCGAGAAGTCGCTCGCATTGATCGAGGCGCTCGCCGAGCTGGAGCAGGTCGACGACCTGCACATCGAGACGAACGGCGCAATCGATCTCGCGATGTTTGTAGAGCGTGTTGCCTCGCCGAAGGTGCGATACATTATGGACTTTAAGCTCCCTGACTCCGGTGAGATGGAGCAGATGATTGTCAGCAACTTCGGCTTGCTGCGCGAGCAGGATGAGCTGAAGTTCGTGATCGGCAGCGAGCACGACTTCCGCACCGCGGTGGACGTGCTGGAGAAGTATCCGACGAAGGCGCTGCCGATGTTCAGCCCGGTGTGGGAGACGATGCCGCCGCACAAACTCGTCCAGCATATGCTGGAAGCGGGACTTTCCAAAGTAAAGCTGAATATGCAGCTGCACAAGATCATTTGGGATCCGGCGATGCGCGGCGTTTAGCCGCGCGCCAGCCGTGGTATCCCTTTTTTCAGTACAATAAGAAAAAATGAGGTGTCATGATGAGCATGAACAGCGATAAGAAGAAAAGAGCCGTTGTTATTCTGAGCGGAGGTCTGGACAGTACCACTTGCATGGGAATTGCCAAAGAGGCGGGATACGACCTGTACCCGATTTCTTTTGACTATGGACAGCGCCACAAAATTGAAATTGAAAATGCGAAGCAAGTCGCAGAGCATTATGGCGTGAGCCAGCGCCACAAAATTATTAAGCTTGATTTCCTGCGTGATTTTGGCGGCAGCGCCTTAACGGACGATACCATTGATGTGCCGAACGTGATGAATGGAGAAGCGGAGGAATCCGAAATCCCGGTGACTTACGTGCCTGGACGTAATTTGCTCTTTCTTTCCATCGCAACGTCTTATGCGGAAGTAACAGGCTCCGAGGCGATCTACATCGGTGTGAATGCCCTCGATTACAGCGGTTACCCGGATTGCCGTCCGGAGTTTATTCATAAGGTGGAAGAAGTCATAGCCCTGGCAACGAAAGTTGGTGTGGAAGGGAAAGGCATCACGATTGAAACGCCTCTGATTGATTGGACGAAAGCGAAAATCATCGAGGAAGGATTGAAAATCGGAGTTCCCTATGAGCTGACGACTTCTTGCTACAACGGAAAAGCTGAAGCCTGTGGCGTTTGCGATAGCTGCCGTCTGCGTTTGAAGGGCTTTGAAGAAGCGGGCTCGAAAGATCCGATTCCGTATCTGTAAGTAGTTCAATAGCTGAATGAAAGGCAGGGCGATTCGTGACCAGAATCATGGTGGTGGATGATGATGCGGACATCAGGGAGCTGATACGTGTCTATTTGGTTGGAGAAGGTTTGACGGTGACGCAGGCGAGCAATGGTGTTGAGGCGCTCAGCATGCTCGAAACGACCCCGGCGGATTTGGTCGTCCTGGATATTATGATGCCCCTGATGGACGGTTGGGAATTATGCCGCGAGCTAAGGGCGCGATACGAAGACTTGCCTCTGCTCATGGTAACGGCCAAAAGCGAGTCCGTACATAAGGTGAAAGGGTTCCAGCTTGGCACGGACGATTACCTCGTGAAACCTTTTGACCCTTTGGAGCTGGTGATGCGGGTCAAAGCATTGCTGAAACGCTATCGCATTAACGCTTCGCAGACTATCTCGGTCGGCAATGTCGTCATTGACCGAACGGCCTTTGAAGTTCGTTTGCCAGATCAACGACTGTCCCTCCCTTTGAAAGAATTTGAATTGCTTTATAAGCTGGCCAGCTATCCGGCTCAAATTTTCACGCGAACCCAGTTGATTGAACAGATCTGGGGGATCGATTACGAAGGCGATGATCGGACCATCGATGTGCATGTCAAAAGGTTGCGGGAGCGCTTCGAGCCGCTGACCGAAGAGTTTCGGATTTCCACGATCCGAGGATTGGGGTATAGACTTGAGGTGAAAGCATGATCAAGTCGCTCTACCTCCGTGTGGTGCTGACTTTCTTGGCCGTTGTAGTCGTGAGTGTGTCTGTGGCCTTTCCGCTCGCAACGTTATTTTTCAGAAGTTTGATAACGAGCGAATTTCAGGATGAAATGCTCACCATAGGCAGTCAGATCGTTAAGCTTAGCGAAGATATGCAAGTGAGGCAGTTGGATACGTTCGTGACGGAGAGCAATCGGTTTAATGAAAATTACATTTTTACGCTTTTCAATGAACAGGGCGAGCCGATGACGGCAGTTTCATTAAATAAAAAGGGAGTCCCCCGTATCAGCGCCTCAGAAGTCGCCTATGTTTTGAACGGCAGCATATTCAAAAGCTTGGATTATGGTTTGATCAAAGATCCGCTTGGGGAGATGAAAGTTGGCATTCCTCTTGTGCTTGGTGAGAAGACATTCGCGCTCTTCATTCATCCGAATTTATCTGAAACGACTCGTCGTCAAGTACAGACAGCCATTATTACGGTTCTTGTTATTGTGCTTGTCGTGGGCAGCCTGCTCATTCTCGTTGCTTCGCGATACTTGGTTAATCCGCTGAAGAAATTGACAGTGGCTACGCAGCGGCTCGCTCGTGGGAATTTTAAC
Source organism: Paenibacillus anseongensis (assembly GCF_009757995.1). Lineage (NCBI taxonomy): Bacteria > Bacillati > Bacillota > Bacilli > Caryophanales > Paenibacillaceae > Paenibacillus > Paenibacillus anseongensis. The sequence continues at coordinate 37,783 of NZ_WSEM01000020.1, read as the reverse complement.
GTGCATGTTGCTGTGAATCAGAAGGACGAGCTGGGACAGCTGGCTGACAGCTTCAATCATATGGCTGGCGAACTGAAGCAGCTTGAGCAGATGCGGCAGGATTTTGTTTCGAATGTATCGCATGAGTTTCAAACTCCGCTTACGTCGATCCGCGGCTTCTCTAAAGCATTGCGTGGGTCTGAAATCGATGAGTCAGAGCGTCTGCGTTACCTGGAAATCATTGAACGGGAAAGCGATCGGTTATCCCGGCTAAGTGACAATTTGTTAAAATTGGCTTCGCTCGAATCCGAGCATCACCCGTTTAACCCAACTACGTTTGACTTGGATGAACAACTGCGAAGAATTGTTGTTTTCTATGAGCCATTATGGTCTGAGAAACAGCTTGATATGGACTTGTCATTGCCACGTGTGAAAATTTCGGCGGATGCCGATCAATTGAACCAGGTTTGGATGAACTTGATCGGAAATGCGGTCAAATTTACGCCTGTGGGCGGGCATATTTTTGTCAAACTTGTCCCCTTAAGAGATCGTGTTCAGATCTGGGTTCAGGACAACGGGATTGGGATTTCGGAGGAAGATCAAGGACGGATTTTCGAAAGGTTCTATAAAGTAGATCAAGCTAGGCAGCGCGATACGGGAAGCGGGCTCGGGCTTGCCATTGTAAGAAAAATCATAGACCTCCACCAAGGCACGATTGAAGTTCGGAGCGAAGAAGGAAAAGGGACTCGATTTTTAGTAACTTTGCCAATTTTAACCTATACCTTGAAGAAATCATGAACACGGAAGCTTGGAAAGTTTATTTCCAGGCTTTTTTGGCGTTTGTTCATATTGGGTTCATATTTGAAATGTATCTTATAGAAACAATCATTAGATGAGGGGAGTAAAGGAATGAATCGACTCACATACTTTTCCATGAAAAATGTTTCGGCATTATTCATTATCATGATCATGCTTTTTGTAGGCGGCTTGTATTCTTCATCGCAGCTTAAAGTAGAGAACATGCCGAACGTTTCTTTTCCGGTAGTTGCTGTAACGACTACGTATACAGGTGCACCAAAGGATGTCATGGATGAAATTACATCACCCATTGAGAAGAAGTTGGCTAATATCGAAGATTTGGATTCGATGACGTCGACATCAAGTGATAACTTTTCCATGATTATTTTGATGTTCAAACAAAATGTAGACACAGATAAGAAAAAGCAAGCTGTACAGGATATGCTTGCTGAAGTTTCTCTTCCAGCTACGGCTGGAACACCGAAAGCTTCAACTTTTGGCGCGGCTTCCTTCCCATCCAACTACTTAGTTGCTTATGCGGATAATGGAATCAGCCAAACGGAGCTTGATAAATCTTTTAAAGATAAAATCAAGCCAGCTCTTGAAGGAATTAAAGGGATTGACCATATGGACGTAATCGGCGCCAGAGACACCTCGCTGGATATTGAGCTTGATGCTGCCGCGCTTGATGTCTATGGTTTATCGCCAGGCATGGTATCGAATGCGATTAATGCTGCTGCGACGAAAAGTCCGATTGGCAGTGTAGAAATCAGCGGCAATGACAAGATGACGCGTGTAACGGGCAACTTGACCAGTTTGTACGATTTGGAGCAGCTGGAAATTACAACGCCAAAAGGTGATATCGTAACGCTTGATCAGGTTGCAAATGTCAAAGCGATTACGGAATCTGATTTCATCGGTCGACTGGATAGCAAGCCGGCGATTGGGATGATCTTGTACAAAGCAGGCAGTGCGAACGCGGTTGATTTCTCCGATGAGATTCAAAAGCAAATTAATGAGTGGAAAACAACTTTGCCTAACGTTACTTTCAAGAATACGTACGATAGCGCAGACCAAATTAACGAATCCATTGCAGGACTAATTCGTGAAGGTATCGTAGGGGCTATTCTGGCATCCTTAATGATCCTGATTTTCCTCCGTAATGTTCGGATGACGCTTATTGTTCTGGTTTCGATTCCACTTTCCATTTTGATTACTTTACTATTAATGTCTACCCTAGGATTAACGCTCAATACGATGACTCTCGGCGGTATTTTTATTGCCGTAGGCCGGGTCGTGGATGACTCGATTGTCGTTATTGAAAATATATATGCCTCCTTGCAGAAAGCACAGGAGCGTAATGAGTCCGTTATTGCTCTAGCAACGAAACAAGTATCAATGGCAATTACGTCCTCCACCCTTGCAACGGTTGGGGTATTCGCACCACTCGCTTTGGTTACGGGCGTTGTCGGCGGATTCTTTAGACCTTTTGCCTTAACAATTGCTTGTGCGTTGCTTTCTTCCTTGATTGTTGCTTTAACGGTTATTCCGATGCTGGCTAAGCTGCTTGTGCTTCGCAGTAAACCAAGCAAAGTTCATCATGATGAGTCGGCACCAACGAAGTTAACAACGTTCTATGAGAAAGTATTGACTTGGAGTTTGAAAAACAGAATCAAAACGCTGCTTATCTCAGCGCTGATGCTCGTTGTGACAATGGCCAGTACGATTCCATTCTTGTCCGTCGCCTTCTTGCCTGAATCAAGCGCCGCGACGACGATGTATTTCCAACTGAAATTGCCATATTCAACTTCTTTTGAAGCGACGGATGCAAAAACGAAGGAAATCGAAAAAGTCTTGTTAGATACGAAAGACTCAACTGGCGAGCCTGTTTTCAAATTTGTGGAATCCTTAGTCGGTTATGCCGGCAATGACGATGAGCGTACACCGTATGCATCACAAATTTTCGTTCAAGTAAATGACAAAGTAGATGGCAATCAAGTAAAAGATGAAATGAAGGCTTATATTCTCTCTGAATTGCCAGCCGGCTCTGAAGTTGAGCCAAAATCGATGGAAGGTGACTTCGGCGTTTCTTCGACGGACTTTGCCTATACATTGCAAGGCGATGACCAACTTCAACTGGAGAAAGCAGCTAAAATGGTTAAAGATAAGCTGCAAACTTTCCCAGAGCTTTCTGAGATTGAAGATAACTTAAGTGATGCTAAAACAGAAATAGAGATTGCTGTGGATCAGAATAAAGTAAGAGCTTATGGCTTAAGCGCCTCATCTGTTCGAGATACAGCACGCGCCTGGATTCAAAAACAAAGTCTGGGAGATATGAAATTCGATAATATCACATATACCACAACGGTATCGTTAGACAAATCGGATAAAAACACGCTTGAGAAACTGGGCAACATTCCATTAGCCGGATCAAATGGTTCAACGATTCTGTTGAAGGAAATAGCCAAAATTAACGAAACGAAAGGTGCTGCGTCCCTTGCACGTGAAGATCAGCAGCAGCTTGTCAAAGTATCAGCCAAAATTAATGATTCAAATAAAACCGGCGTAAGTGCTAAGCTTACCGCGGCATTAAAAGATGTTGAATTACCGGAAGGCGTAACACCGAAAGTGACGGGTGTTTCCGACGATGTTAATGAGAGCTTCGGTCAATTGTTCGTCGCGATGGGAGCTGCGATCTTCGTAGTTTACCTGATCATGGTTCTAGCTTTTGGAAACGCAAGTGCACCATTTGCTATCTTGTTCTCTCTACCGCTTGCGGTTATCGGCGGGTTGCTCGGACTCGTTATTGCGCACGAGCCACTAACGGTTACTTCTATGATTGGTTTCCTCATGCTCATCGGTATCGTCGTCACGAATGCCATCGTCTTAATCGACCGTGCGCAGCAGCTGCGCCATGAAGGCTACACGGTTCGCCATGCTTTAATCGAAGCAGGGAAAGTGAGACTTCGTCCGATTATTATGACAGCTGGAGCTACGATTATGGCTTTGGTGCCGCTGGCCTTAGGTATTTCTGCAGAGGGCGGGTTGATCGGTAAAGGACTTGGTGTTGTCGTTATCGGTGGTCTGATTACCTCTACGGTTCTAACGCTAGTTGTCGTACCTATTGTGTACGAGTTGATTGAAAGCATTAAGAACCGCATGGGTCGTATGTTCAATCGTAAAAAAAATGACCAAAACACAACCACAAGTACGATAGAGGTATAAGGAGGCACATAGATGATTAACGATAGTTCGAGAAAACGTAAATTTAAATATCGCTCGATGGGCGTAATTGCGCTATTGACCGCTGCTGCGGTCTTAGCGTCCGCCTGTTCCGCGCCAGGAGCCAAAGGGGCTGCGACGGTTTCGTTAGCGCCAAAAGCAGTTAAAACCGAGGTTATTAAGAAGCAAAAAATTAGCAATCCCATTGAGCAGGTTGCTGATGTAGCGGCAGGAACAACGCTGGATGTTGTTTCGAAAGCAAACGGTGAAGTTATGAACGTGGTGAAAAAACGCGGAGAATACGTGGAAAAAGGCGAAGTGCTATTCACTATCGATAATAAAGACGCCTTATCCGCACAACGCAAAAATGAGCTGGCTCTAAAAACCGCTCAAGAATCTTTACAACAGGCAAAAGACAATAAAGTGAACAACCGCAAGGATATGGCGGACAATGTGACAAAGGCACAAACCGCTTTGACTAACGCACAGCAAGATTACAACAAAATGCGTAATGATTTTGATGCAGGTACGGCGGTTCAACATCAAGTGGACCAAATGAAGCAAGCTTTGGACAGTGCGCAAATGAATTTGGAAGCAGCGCAAAGCAAGCTGTCGGCTTTTGACAATTCCGATTCGATCTCTTCCGCTCAAACGCAGGCAGAATCTGCCAGCTTAGCCTTAGAGGATGCGACGCGCTCCTTGGAGAATTATGAAGTTAAGGCACCGGGCAGTGGCGTACTAACTGACTTCAATGTGGTCGTTGGACAAACGATCTCCGCGGCTGCCGGTAAGGTCGGTCAAGTTCAGCAAATTGATCCGATTAAAATCAAAACGGAGCTTACGGAAACCAATTACCAGCTTGTAAAAGGGAAACAAGAGTTGGTTTACTATAATCCAGATACACCGGACAAAAAAGGAACAGCAAAAATTAGCTATTTAGCTCCGATTATGAGCGCGGCATCCAAAACATACACGCTTGAGTTGGAAGTTCCAAACAGTGATCACCAGCTTCAGCCAGGTAGCAGATTCATGGTGCAGCTAACGACGGAAACCGAAGAACAAGTTGTTGCGATTCCAACGTTAAGCGTAATTCGTGAAGAATCAGATACGTTTGTGTTTGTTGAACAAGGCGATCAATATGTGAAACGTAAAGTGAAACTTGGACGTATCAGTGGAGAGTTCCAAGAAGTAATAGATGGCGTCAAAGATGGCGAGAAATTAGTCACTTCCGGACAAAACACATTGAAGGACGGACAAAAGGTAGAGAGCGCTAGTGCTTCCCCAGCCGCGAGTGCGACACCGGCAGCGAAATAAACCAGCAGCGAAACTACACAAAGAGGAGCGTATATACATGAAAAAAAGACCATGGAAAAACAGTCTGACCGCGATTATGCTTGGCGCCATGATCGTGCAAGGCGGCACCGCCGTATGGGCAGCCGATGCTGCGCCAACAGCGCCAGTGAGTAGCCCTTCAGTTAATTATGGACTGACAAGTGACATCCGCGCAGCCGTGAAAAGTGTAGCCGTAACTCCAACGGCTACCGGTTCACAGCTTGCTGTCACTGTTCGCTTATACAATGGAGGCGTGACACAGAACCGGGTGCCTGAGCATGAGCTTCGCGTGCAGACTTCCACCGGCGTGTCCTATACGCTGAAACCAAGCGGAACCAATAAAGAGTCCTTACAGCCGAAAGAAATCGGCGAGCTTGTTTATATGACAGCCGTTGATACGAAGGAGATCGGTACAATTGATCAGTTATCCTTCGTCAACGTTGACGTTTACTCATACCCGAAAGTGGAAACAACGCTGCTTGCAATGCCAACCACTTCCGTATGGTATGGTGCAACGGGAAGTGCGGCGTTGCAAAGTCTTTCTAACATTGCTTGGGGTCAATCCTTCTCGATCCCAGGTGTTAACTCCGGATTAACCTATACAGCAATTGAAGCTTCCATGCAAAATACAACCGCAGGCCGTGTAGCTGTCGTTACTGTTCTTGCTAGCAACCCTGGCACAGGCCGCGAAACAGTACCAGCATTCCGTATGGATGCACAGTCTGAAACGAAGAACTACGAAGGAAAACGCGCGGAAGTAGAGCCAGTCACCTTGGAAGCCGGCGAGCAAAAATATATTCATTTTGCCATCCCGGTTGAAAATGGTGTGACCTTGTCTGACTTGGTTGTCTTGTCAACAGATAACTATGTTCCTAAGGGTGGAACTGATGCGGCGACATTAGCGACAGGTAAATTGGCTATTGCATGGCCGAAAGAGCAAGGGACTTCAACAGCAGTTCCTTATACGATCGGTCAACCGATCGCATTCGATGCCTTGACGAAAGTGGTCGACAAGTCCACACAAGTCTCTTTGATGGAACTTCACCTGCATGAAAACCCAGGCGAGGGTTACAAAACTGCCGTAGCCAAGTTCAAACTAACGAACACGAGCACAACGCCAATTGCATTGCCTGCCTTCGCATCGGAATTGGTGAGCACACAAGGTTTAACGTACCAAGGAGCTCGTCAAGCCAATGTGACACAAATGATGAACCCGGGTCTCAGTTACGTCGTAAGCTACTCTTACATCGTACCGCAATCGGAAACAGGAACCAGCTTCTCCTTGAAGTTGCTTGATTCTGTTGCAGCTTCACCGTACACAACAACAATTGCAGCACTGCAAACGGATCTGCAGCAGGAAGATACTGACTCAACGATTTCCTTGTATCCATTTGATCTTAAATTCAATGATGTGACAGTTAACTCGGTAACGACACCTCAATTGACTTACACGTACAAAGTACGTCTTGATTTGGGTATTGAGCAAAAAGAGAATGTTGTCGTAGACAATAACTTCTCCAAATTGAGATTCGAGATCGTCGATAACGCGGGTCGCGTCATTGGCTCCAAAGATGCGGCTTTCAATGGCGACAATAAATTGATTAGCGGCGTACAGACGTTGGATGCTTCGAACATTACAACGGATCAATTCAGCTATCCATTCACTGTGAATGTGTATGAAACCATTGAAACGGCTAATGGTACAGCAAAACGTTTGTTGAAAGTCATTAAATAAAATGGATTCTAAAAAAGCACCCAGTATGGGTGCTTTTTTGATAAGCGCAGGTGGCCACGTTGGATGATATCCAATGAAAACACCAGTAACGCATCTAAATTGTTCAGTTCATTGGACGAAATCCAATAGAGCGGCCGTATTCATCGCATTAGCGCCGCGATTTATCAATCTCATTGGATTTCATCCAATAAGATTGCAAATTAAGCCTTCAAATCACAGTGTTCATTGGAATTCGTCCAATGCAATGAGCCCTGTGATTTCTTTTTATAATGAGAGGAAATTAAACACGCGCCTTCACCGATTTCGCATAATCCGAGGGTGACATCCCCACTGTTTTCTTAAAGTCTCTGGAGAAATAATGGATACTAGCGTATCCGAGCATCGCGGCAATTTCCGTAAAATTGTACCGGCCTTCTCTGATATAGGTTTTGGCTTGTTCGATTTTCAGCGATTTGAACGCTTCTAACACACCGGTCTGCATTTGTGACTGGAAAAGCTCCTTCAATCGGCTTTTTCCCAAATGAAACGTTTGGCACAACTGATCCTGGGTGAACGATTGCGATAGATTGTCCTTTAAATAAGCGATGATTTGCTGAACGATGCGTTGTTCGGCTTTTTCTTTTTGTAAAGAGGACTGCTTAATCCTGGTGGCTGGATCTATCGTTGAAGCGGCCGACTTTTGATTGCGAATCAACGTGATAAGCAGCGCTTCCAAATATGTTTTGATCAACTGCTCGCTGGCAAAAGGGGCTCCCGGATTCCGTTCCAGATGATGCACAGAAGGCTGATCAAAGGGAGGTAGAAAAGCTTGAAACCCCTCTTGGATGATGAGGGATAGCATATTTCGTTCCCGGTCGCCCAGCGGTAAAATTTTATTTTCAAAATCAGACATCGCTTCCGACGCGCATTCGAAGGAAATGACGATAAGATTAGGCGGTTTATGCTCATGTTTTACGCTAACGGTATGGAATTCTTCCGGTTTATGAAAAATCATATGCCCTTGCTGAAGCGTGTGGATGTGATCATCGGCCCGAACCTCGACCTCACCTTTGTCGACATATAGAATTTCCCAAAAGTCGTGTTGTTCGCCGTCAAACACATATCCCTTTGCATACTCAAAATAGTGAAAGGAAATGAGATTTTGAATGGTTAGTGATTCTTGAAGCTGTATGCGTGGGAATTCCATGCTGTCCGTCCTTTCTTAGCGTCGTTGTGGTGATAGGACCCAGCCTTATTTTATCATATTCGTTTTGGCAAAAGTGCAAATAAATCGGCTTTTTGGATAAATCTTATCCGGCCCGCGTCTTTTATAATAAAGGTAAGAGACGGAGGCGATAACGATGAAAAAAGGGATAAATATTTGGTCATTTCCAGGCTCCATGAAGGTGGAGGAATGTATAGCTGTCGCGAAGGATGCCGGGTTTGACGGTATCGAATTGGCTTTGAACGAAACAGGCGAGCTCAGTCTTGAAAGCAATGAAAGCGAAATCAAAGAATACCGCAAGATGGCTGACGATAAAGGCATTGAATTAACGAGTTTAGCCAGCGGTTTATATTGGACGTACCCTATAACGAGTGGACATGCCGGGACGCGTCAAAAAGCGAAGGATATTATCAAAAAGCAGCTGGAGAACGCAGCGATTTTGGGCGTAGACACGATATTGGTTGTGCCTGGTGCGGTTGGCGTAGATTTCATTCCGGACTCTGAAGTGGTGCCATATGATCAAGCCTACGATCATGCACTGGAAGGGTTCAGTGAGTTGTCTGCGGTTGCGGAATCTTTGAAAGTATCCATCGGCATTGAAAATGTTTGGAATAAATTCTTGTTGTCACCTTTGGAAATGAGAGATTTCATTGATAAAATCAATTCGCCATATGTAGGTTCCTATTTCGACGTAGGGAATGTCTTATTTGCCGGTTACCCGGAGCACTGGGTTACAATTTTAAACAAGCGTATCAAAAAAGTTCATTTCAAAGATTATCGCCGCGCAGCGGGAGGTTTGCATGGATTTGTTGATTTACTTGCAGGCGATGTGAACTATCCGGAAGTCGTGAAGGCGCTGCAATCAATTGGCTACGAAGATTATGTAATCGCTGAGATGATTCCTGGCTATACACATCACGGTCAGCAAATCATTTATAATACATCAGGTGCTATGGACGCAATTCTGGGGAGGAAATAAGCCATGTTGAAAATCGGATTAATCGGGTTAGGTTTTATGGGGAGAACACATCTGGAAAACTATATTCGCCTCGAAGCCGAAGGGGTTCCAATTAAAGTCGTGGCTTTATGTGATATTGATATCGAGAAGCTGGAAGGGAATGCATCCGGAGGGAATATCGATACAGGTTCTTCCGGCATTGACTTCAGCGTTTACAATAAGTATACAAGCGTTGCCGATATGCTTGAAAAAGAGCAGCTGGACTGTGTAGATATGACACTGCCAACGTTTTTGCATCGAGAAATTTCCATTCAATGTTTGAATAAAGGTCTACATGTTCTGTGTGAAAAACCGATGGCACTGAATGCCGAAGAGTGCAAGGACATGATTGAAGCTGCCGAGCAAAACGGGAAACAATTGATGATCGGTCAATGCCTGCGCTTCTGGCCAGCCTACGAGTATTTGAAACAAGCCGTTGCGAACGAAACGTATGGCAAGGTTCTCGCTGGGTACTTCTACCGCGGCGGCGGAACGCCAACTTGGGGACCATGGCTGCTGCAAAATGCCAAAAGCGGCGGAGCTCTTCTCGACATGCACGTGCATGACATCGATATGATTAACTGGTTGTTCGGTAAACCGGAATCCGTCTCCACTTTGGCTCGTAACGTCGTGCCGGGCAGCGGGTATGATGTTGTTTCAACCAACTATTTGTACGAAGACGGTAAGGTCATCAATGCGCAAGCGGACTGGACGCTGCAAGGGGATTATGGCTTCGATATGCAGTTCCGCGTTAACTTCGAAAAAGGTAATATCATTTTCAATGCAGAGGGACTTAAAGTGAACTTGAACGACGGTCCTGGCTTCAAACCTGAGATCTCTGCGGAAATGGGCTACTACCAGGAACTCAAATATTTCGTTGAGACTTTGATTTCCGGACAAAACGTAGCAACAGCTACACCTTTCAGCACGATGGACAGCATTGTCATTGCAGAAGCTGAAATTGAATCGGCGGATAATCGCGGTGCATGGGTTCGTGTAAAATAGCTTCGAAACATAGAGCAACCTTGGACTTCCTCGAAAGAGAAAATCCAAGGTTGTTTTGTTGGATATTAGTAGCATTTGACTGAAATCGCTTACGTATCCTAAACTAAAGGCATTTGAAAAATTGAGGAGCACAGAGGAAAATGATAGACACTCAGTCAACAGCAACATGGAAAAAGCTAAGTCTATTCGCCATCACGTGGCCGATCTTCATTGACTCCGTTCTACGGATGATGCTCGGTACCGCGGATGTGTTCATGCTCAGTCGGATTTCGGATGAAGTAACCGGAGCTGTCGGGTTAGTAAATGAAATTATCGTATTCTGCATCCTGATGTTTGGTTTCGTCGGAATCGGAACGAGTGTTGCAGTAGCCCAGAATTTAGGTGCAGGAAGGGCGAAGGAAGCGAGTCGCATTTCGGCATTGGCGATAACCATCAATTTATTATTTGGGATCGCTGTCAGCATCGTCTTGGTCGTATTTGGCGAATCGATCATGCAGCTAATGAACTTGGCTCCTGACCAGATTGCCATAGCTAAGAAATACTTGAACCTGATCAGTGCTTTTATATGGGTGGAAGCTCTGTCGTATGCAGTATCCTCCGTACTTCGTTCCAATGGCCAGACAAGAGATGTGATGTACGTGACGCTAGGCGTGAACGTGGTCCATGTCGTTGGGAACATCCTGCTTATCTTTGGGAACCTCGGATTCCCTGAGTGGGGAGTTACTGGGGCAGCGGTCTCCACGGTTGTAAGCCGTTTACTTGGAGTTATCGTCCTTTTTGTAATTTTATATCGTCGGATTCCGTTCCCGATTCGTTTCAAGGACTATCTCTCGTTTGATAAACGTATTGTGAAGCAAATCTTGAGCATTGGACTGCCTGCTGCGGGGGAACACTTGTCATGGCAATCTCAATATTTGATGATTGTGAGTTTTGTAAATATTATTGGTCAAGTCGCGTTAAGCACTCATGTGTATGTGATGAATATTACGAATTATTTTATGGCACTTGGTATGGCGATCGGTATGGGTACGGAGATTATCGTAGGCCATATGGTTGGAGCCGGCGAGTTTAAGGCAGCGTACCATAAGCTCATTCGCAGTCTGAGAATGACTTTCTTACTGACCTTTGTAGTTGTTGGTATCGCATCTATCTTCCGCAAAGAGCTGCTTGGATTATTTACGGATAATCCGGAGATTATTGCGATAGGATCGGGGATTTTACTGCTAAGTGTCATTCTGGAGCCTGGACGGACTTTTAATCTCGTTGTTATTAATTCACTCCGTGCGGCGGGTGATGCTAGATTTCCGGTTGCCATGGGTGTTCTCTCCATGTGGGGCGTTGCAGTGCCGCTTGCGTATTGGCTCGGCATTCACATGCACATGGGACTTCTAGGTGTATGGATTGCCTTTGCTTGCGACGAATGGTTGCGAGGTTTGATTATGTATTTGCGGTGGAGAAGCCGTGTATGGGAAAGCAAAGCGCTGGTGAAACCTGCCGGCGGCGGCGTAGCAGCCAACTCATAACCGAAAAAGCACAGGGCCCCTAAGGGTTCCTGTGCTTTTTTGGCTTGGAAGGTTGACATACACATGGCTGCTGGTGGCTGGCTGGTGTAATACTATTCTATTCAAGTTTCTTCTAAATAACTGGATGTTTGCAGGATATGATAGAAAAAATGCTAGTGTCCCGTACACTGGGCGATTACTCTCTAAAACCTGTATAAATGCGGATGGCATCTCTCAAAAATTGTGCGGTTCCTGGTTGTTTATCATCATAGTAAGCCTTAAATCTCTCATCATCCACATACATTTGGGCTAGACCGGCATGTGCCTCTTTGCTGTATTCGCTCCAGTAATAGGATAGCCATTGCTTGTGCAAATCCGCGGCTTTTTGGGCGGCTTCTCCGGCCGGATCCCCTGTTTTGAAAGCTTCTGCAAGTGTGGATATGACTTCATGGCTCAGTCTCGTAATCTCATCATGCTCAGCTTGCGTCATGTTTTTCACTTTGTGATTCGATTTATTTACTTGCTCATCGCCATATTTCTCACGAATCTCTTTCCCGTACTTATTCTCGTTCTCATCGATCAGTTGTTGTTTAAAGCCCTCGAATTTCTCTGTATTTGACATAGTGGATATTCTCCCTTCATGTAAGGCTATCGTTTTCTCCACATTAGCAATCAAGGCATCCAGCTGCGCTCTTTTGTCCAGGAGCTGTACATGATGTTCTTTAAGAGCATCGGCTCCATGGAAAGTGGGTGCTGTGATGATGTCTTTAATGCGCTCCAGATTCACACCTAATTCTCTATAAAATAAAATTTGCTGCAGCCTATCAACCTCCGCCTGCCCATAGATGCGATATCCGGAGGAATTGATTCTTGCCGGCTTAAGAAGTTCAATCTCATCATAATATCGAAGCGTTCTAGTGCTCACACCTGCTAATTTCCCAAGACTCTGCACGGTGTATTCCATCTGTTCACCTCCTGACACCTTCACTCTACAGCTTTACGCAGCGTGAAGGTCAATGACTTTTTTATTGCCAAAACCTGGTTCAAAGTTATACAAGCCCTATTCCGAGAATAGGATAATACGAGCCGTAAGGCTTGTATGTATAAAGTGCGAATGGGTGATTGAAATGTATGTGATGCTAAGTTTTTTACTTTTGGGGTTGTCGCTTTCCGCACCGATCGGCCCTATTAATGCCGCAATGCTGGATAAAGGCATCAAACGTGGCTTTGTGCATGCATGGATGATCGGCGTAGGCGGCATGCTTGCTGACGTCATCATGATCGTTCTCATTTATTTTGGTCTTGTCCACTTCCTTACAACGCCATTTATGAAGACATTTCTATGGATTTTTGGATGTTTTGTTTTACTCTATACAGGAATCGAAAGCGTCATTGGTGCTGGAAAGTTGAAAACGGAAGGTTATAAATCGGAAGAAACGTTGTCCAAATCCTTTTTTACCGGATTCCTCATGGCCATCAGTTCTCCCTTGTCCATCCTATTTTGGCTGGGCATCTATGGATCGGTGTTAGCTGAAACCATTGCCAAGTATGATAGAAACCATGTGCTGCTGTATACGGGGATCATGTTCGTGGGGATTATCCTGTGGGATCTCATCATGGCTTCGTTAGCCAGCGTATTTCGCAAATTCCTGTCGCCGCGCGGACTGTCGGTCATTTCCGTCGTTTCAGGTTTATCCTTGATTGGTTTTGGAGTGCATTTTGGATTAAAAGCCTTTCATGCCCTGTTTGCTTCCTAGGAAGCTGCTCCTTCCATTTGAAGCTGAGCCCCCAAGTGACAACGCCAATAACCCCAATGAACAAGCAGCTGATCCAGAAGCCAGGTCTGCTCATCGGGTGAAAGGCCGTTCCTGTGGTAGCGGCTAAGATAAGAAACATGCCTATGTATCTTTTGATTTTCCCCCATAAGGATAACTGAAGCAATCGTCCTGAGGAGAGCAGGATGAAGAGCCAATTCATCAGGAGCATGATGCCTGCTGCGGTGGTGATATAGGCGTACAATTTCTCAGGTAGAAATAAGGCCATTAGCACGGCTGCCGTTATTCCGCCAGTTGTAAATCCGATGGCGGGTAACGGCATTTGGCGTTTGCCCTCTGTTCGTTTAGCAAATATAGCGGGAGCATTGTGATCTTGAGCTAGTGAGACAAGAATCGTGGTAACCGCAAACAGGGATGCGACCATGGTTGAAAACCCCGCAATGATTAATATTGCATTGAAGGCATGAGGAACAAACGGGAGTTGGTAGGAACCTAAGGCTACCTGAAAAGGGCTTTCTTTTCCCTGCAGATCGCTCAGAGGGATCAAAGTCAAGGCGAGCGCTAACGAGGCGATATAGATGATGGTTAAAAGAACAATCATCGAGTTCCCGGCTTTTGGGGCCTCTTCAGGCCGCTTAAGCCTGGCAGCCATGATGCCCATGATTTCAATGCCGCCAAACGCATAAAAAGCATAAATGAAGGATGACCAAATACCTACTCCCCCTTTTGGCAGAAAGGCTTGCTTGGTAGTCGGAAACTTTGGCGGGTAGGTCCCTGTAAGGAATCCAAAGACTGCTGCGCCAGCGATAATCACAAACATCACAATGGCGGATACTTTGATAATGGCAAAAATATGCTCAGCACGTTCAAAAACTTTCGTCCCCAGAAGAATAACGCCAAGTCCCAGGAGCGCATAGGCCGTGGCAAAGACCCACATCGGGAACCTAGGGAACCAGAAGCGGGTAAAAAAGGATAGCGCTGTTAACTGACTTCCCATGATTAATAGCTCTGAGCACCAATAGACCCAGCCGCTGCTGAATCCTGCCCAGCGTCCGAAAGCCTTGGCGGCGTAGGTTTGAAACGAGCCTTGCTCGGGTTCCTTGCCCGTCATTTTAGCCAGAACGTCGTAAACAAGATAAGTGCCGAAAGCTGCGAGAATAAACATGAAAAGGACGGAGACCCCTCCCATTTGAATCGCGATGCCGGAGCCGAGGAAATAACCGGTACCTATCGTGCAGGCGACTCCGAGTAAAGTCAACTGCCACCACTTCATTCCCTGGGACTTGCTCGCACTCATCTTGTCGGTCATGCAGCCTCCTAATAGCCGTTCTTTTGATAACAACAGCTGTTATTATAGCTTGACCGCTGGTAAAATATACGTAAGATCATGCCATCTGAGCGAACAGCTGGTTGTCACGAAGGATGACGTTGTAGGAGGCGAGTCTTGCGCTAGGCACATTATGACAACGTCCTGTGTGCACTTCAAACGTCCAACCGTGCAGAGGGCATTCCAGCTCTCCGTCAATCAGATCCACGGTATAGCCGCCATGAGGGCAAACACTTGAGTAAAGGGTGTACTGGTCATCGTCTACCTGCATCAAAAAATATAGATCACGGTCAAGCTCAACCTCCGCAGGAAAAGCAGTAAATTGATCAATGGAACCGATGAGGATTTCCTTCATGTTTGAATCTCCTTTTTCGAAATAGTGTTAGATTGATTATAATCCACTGCCCTTCAGAGACCAAGAGTGAGCCATGACAAACTAAGGAGTACGATACAAATGAACAAAATCAATCCATTATTAGCAGCGTTCCAACAAACTAGCTACCCATTGGGTGGACATGGCAAAAGAAATATTCAAGTTTTGATAGACGCCTTGCAAGATGTTGATGGCCTTACGGATGGAGATACTTACGGGAATGGTAAGTTAATTGAGGATTTTCAAGCAGAAATGGCAACGTTTCTTGGAAAAGAATCGGCCGTCTTTTTCCCAAGTGGAACTATGGCGCAGCAAATTGCTCTACGCATCTGGTGCGACCGGAAAGGGAACAAGAAAGTCGCCTATCACCCGCTCAGCCATCTGGAAATTCACGAGGAAGACGGGTTAAAGGAACTTCATCACATCCAGCCTATTTTACTTGGTGAGAAAGATCGGTTAATTCGTCTGGAGGATGTGCAACAACTTAAAGATGATGTCGCTTGTATCTTGCTGGAACTGCCACAGCGGGAAATCGGCGGGCAGCTTCCGGACTATGAAGAGCTTACACAGATCTCATCTTATTGCCGCAGCCGGGGCATCCACTTACATCTGGACGGGGCTAGACTGTACGAGATTCTTCCTTATTATCAAAAGTCTGCACGCGAAATCTGTGAACTGTTTGATAGTGTGTATATTTCGTTCTACAAAGGGATTGGCGGCATTGCCGGCGCTATTTTAGCGGGAGACGAGACGTTTACGAAAGAGTCTAAAGTGTGGAAAAGGCGTCACGGCGGCGACCTAATCAGTCTGTACCCGTACATCGTTAGTGCAAGTTACTATTTCAAGCAGCGTGTGGATAAAATGGAGCAGTACTACGAGGGGGCCATAGAACTTGCTGCTAGGTATAATCAGGTTCCTGGCATTGTTACGAACCCTGTTCAGCCAGTCACGAATATGTTCCACGTACATATCCAAATGCCAAAAGAGAAAATGGAATCCCTGTTAATCAACTTATATGAGGCAACTGGGGTTGGACTCACACATTATGTAAAAGAGATAAACGAGACATCCTGTTGTTATGAGGTTTCTATCGGTGATCGGTATGCTAGTGTACCGAAGGATGAGCTTGGAAAAGCTTTTGCATGGTTAGAGAGTCAGATGATAGAAAACCGCGTTTAGAACGTTAATGAAATCCCCAAACTGGTAACAGGAGGGGATTTTATGTTGTTTTCAGGCATAAAGCCCCTCTATTGTCCAGAACTGAATTACATCATCTACTTAATTTGGTGAATCTTTCGTATCGTATAATTTTATGAAACATCCGCTTATCGGTAAGGGCATTAAAAATGTATTTATCTGGACGTGTATTGACCTCTATGATCCATGGCTTCATTTCTTTATCAATGCCTATATCTACCCCATATGAACGAAATTTCGGGAAAATGCCACTCATATGTTTACTAATCCTAATGCCTAGCACCTTAAGCGACTCCACATAGGAAACTTGCTCCTTTTTAGACATAAAAGGGGAAAGTAGTTTTTCCACTGGCATCGGCTTACCCCCGCTATGGAAATTGGTCACGACCTTATTAGGTTTCGCTAATCGTCCCACAACTCCGGTTACTTCCCACTTATGGTGTTGGTTTCGCTGTATCATAATGCGCAGATCAAACGGAAGTCCGTGATAGTGGAGTAAGGGGATGCCCTTCTGCACCAAGTAGACTTTCTTCCTTTTGGCATGCTGAAATGCGCGATACGTTCCCTTAAAGGTTGCGAATGAACGGTGCCGCGTGCCGTTCGCCAACCGATATCGGCTATCCGTGCGAGACAACTTAAAAATACCATAGCCTCCGGTGCCATTACTCGGCTTTAGATAAACGGTTCGATATTTTCCCAACATCCCCTCCACGTTTGCTTCGGTTGCAAGAATTGTGGGTGGCAGACTAAGAGCTAATTCCTCATTTGTTAATAAGGCTTTGTATTTGCCTAACTTGTTATTCCAGTAAACCATGCCTTCACCCCAATCATCAGTATTCATACTTTTCTATCGATCCGGTACAACCCGATAAACGTTTTTCTTCCCTACATTTTGTAAAATACGGGTTGGCACACGTGATATTTTCAACACATCCGTGATCCCTTTGGCATTTTTCGTCAAGGTTAACATCAAGATTGTTCCTCGCAGTCTAGCTGTATGCCGAGGAAGTTCGGTGGATACGAAATTTCCTAGAGATGACGCCGCTACCCGATTTCTAGTAAGTCCGTCGATGTCCGTCACCTTAAATAATCTTATCGGATGCAGCACATGGGGATGCGCTCCCAGTACTACATTCACACCATGATGAAACAACACCTGCATGAGCTGGATCTGGTTGCGGTCGGGATAAGTTCGAAATTCTTTCCCGAAATGTAGGCAGGCGATTATAAAATCTGTTCGACTCTTCAAGCTTCGCACGTCCGCTATTATTTTTTTATGGTTTAGCCGGTTGACTAACCAAGGCTCCGGGACTCGAATCCCATTCGTTCCTTTCGTATAAGCCAATATTCCGATTTTAATTCCCTTCACGTTAACAATCAGTTTCCGGCCAGCTTCCTCGGCGGAGCGATACGTGCCCGTATGTCGCAGACCGTGTCGATCGAGGACGTTTAATGTTCGCCTCAAACCAGATCGTTTCCCGTCCATACAATGGTTATTGGCTGTGCCTACTACATCGAAGCCCACGTCCCGGAGCGTAGCAGCGAATTTGTCTGGAGAGTTAAACAACAGTTTTCCGGGTTTTTCGCGGAAATGTTTGCCGGAGAAGGTCGTCTCAAGATTACCTATCGTTAGATCAGATTTTCGCAGATAGGGTTTCACTTTCGAAAAAATAGGGGCGAATCCTCCTTCCCGGGCAGCTGAGGCGATCATCTGCTTCTTCATCAACAAATCCCCGACTGCAGCGATTGTGATTTTCATCAATTCAACCACTCCTTCCTTGATTACACTTTATGCGATAAACAGCCAAATGCTTGTAAGTTAGGCACCCTCGGTTACTTTCGGTTTTGTGCTTTTCATTTCATTTTCAGAAAGATGGGGTATATTACAACGGAGTAGCCACAATCTATGTTTTATGGCAAATTTGGACGAAACTAGCTGCTTTGAAAAAAGGGTTGGTTATGGAACTTCGCATAAAATGTGGACTAGCCTTTGCTGTGTTATTTTTGATTCATGCTTTTTTATAGCGATTAAACTGAGGAAGTTGGTGGCAGGTCTGTGCATATTTTACTGGTTGAAGATGATGTGAAGCTTGGTGAGCTGATTCAATATAAGCTTAAAAAGCAACTGTACCAGGTGGAGTGGGCGTTAGATGCGGAGTATGCAATGGATTTAATGGAAAGAGTCACCTTCGATATTTATATATTGGACTGGATGATTCCACACAAAACCGGTATTGAACTGTGTAAAGAAATCCGATTGAAGAAGAATCGGACGCCTATCCTTATGCTAACGGCACGAGATTCCGTTACTGACCGCGTTCAAGGATTAAATGCCGGTGCAGATGATTACTTGGTGAAGCCATTTGATTTTGAGGAATTGATTGCTCGCCTTCATGCCTTATATCGTAGAAAGGAAACGAACTGGGAAGCGGATACTAAAATATTTGGCGATACACTTGTCATTGACCAGAGTACATTTGAAGTAAGTAGAAACGGGGTTTCGATTCCTCTTTCACGCCGCGAATTTCAATTGTTGTCTTTTATGTCACAGCATCCAAAACAAATATTAAGTAGAGAGCAGTTAAGTGACCGAGTATGGGGCATAGATGCGGAAATTACACTGAATACAGTTGATGCCACCATTAAATTACTGCGTAAGAAGCTGGACGACCCATTTTCAGATAAAATCATACAAAATGTACGTGGACTTGGTTACCGCTTGGCTGTAGAGGGAGGAGAATGATGTTCGAGCGAACAAGAAAGCAACTGACGATATTTTTCGGCAGTATCCTTGGCGTTGTCATCATCCTAATCACTGCTTTTTTTTATCTGCTTCTACAGAAAACACTCCAACACAATGAAATTCAGAAATTAGATGATCTCAAAAATAAAATGGCCCAGCAATGGGAGCATCGCGTAGAGGAACAAGCAAAAGGAATTCGACAAGTGGACCGTAAGAATGTTGAGTGGATATTCCTACTTTCAGATGAACTAATTGTTTGGGTGAGTCCGGATCAGAAAACCCAAATTTCACCTAGTCGTTACACTTCAATGTCCAATCAACTATTAAATTGGTCACAACGATATGAAATGAAACGTGAGAAGGGTGAACGGTTTTATATAGATGAAAGTGGGAAAAGACAGACCTTTCTAGTCAGTTCTCAAATTTTAAATGACGTTGGCGGCGTATATTGGATGGCCATAGACATATCCTCAAATGAAGCGCTTCTACGTACAATCAGGCTAATCCTCATGCTTTCTACCGTTGTTTTATTATCCATTGCAATCTGGTTAGCTTATTTCTTTGCTGGCAAAGCAATGGTCCCTATTAAAAAATCCTATGCTCGCCAGGTTGAGTTCACAACGAACGCATCTCATGAGCTAAGGACACCACTGAGTGTTATTCATTCATCGGTTGAATTATTGGAGGAATGCAAGGACACCTTACCAGAGTTCGAACAGCATATCCTAGATAGTTTGCAGGATGAGGTGAAAAGGATGATCCGACTTGTAGAGTCATTACTAACTTTAGCCCGCAGTGATTCGAAATCACTTCCGATAAAGATGGATAAGATTAATATAGTTCAAGTTTCTCATCAAATGTATCAGGCGATACAGCCGCTGGCACTTGCGAAAGGAATTATTTTAAAGTTGGATGCCCCAGTAATTGAACATGAACTTACATTCATTCACGGAAACCTCGATCAAATCAAGCAGTTAGTTTATATCTTACTTGATAATGCGATTAAGTATACACCACCTGGTGGACAAGTAACGATCACTTATCTCACTTCACAAGACGATAGACCAACTTTACAAATTGCTGATAGTGGAATTGGTATACCCAAGGAAGAACTAGCGCGCATATTTGAACGTTTCTACCGAGTAGACAAAGCACGTTCACGAGAATTGGGTGGCGCTGGATTAGGTCTATCTATTGCCGCGGATATCCTGACCAGTCACAGTGCCTACATTCATGTAACGAGTGAAGAAGGGAAAGGTAGTCTATTCGAAATTGAATTCCAGCCAGAGTGAATTTCAGTTTAATTTCATTTACATCATGTATCATGATTGAAGTAGATGAAAAGTAAAGCAGGATATCACAAGTACTTCTTGTGTAAGTTGGAGGAATGAATATGGCCAAAATGGATAAAAAATGGGTTGTGCTTTGTACGACAGCCATTGGCGTCATATATAGTGTTGGATATATAACGACAGAAACCCAAGCTGTTCTATCTCAACCACAGAAGCAAATTCAAACCAATACTCATACAGTTAACAGCCAGGTCAAAAGCCAATATAAGAGTGGCACCTTCGAGGGAAGTGGCAGTAATCGGCGTGGTTCCATTGGAGTAAAAGTGACCATTACAAATGATAAAATAACCGACGTCGAAATCAGTCACTTTGCCATGCATTATTCCGAAAAAGACGTTGTTGGATTACCAGAAGAAGTCATACAAAAACAAAGCGCTCAAGTACAGAATGTTTCAGGCGCAACGTATAGTACACAAGCTTTTCAAGATGCTATAGAAAATGCACTTACACAAGCGCGGAATGTCTAATGGTTCGTATTTTTAAAAAAACTAAGTTATTTATGGATACGGTCGTTGAAATAAAAGTCGTTAGCTCCCTTTCGGTGACTGAGGTCGAGCCGGTGATTGAGCAAGCATTTGAAGCATTTCGGAATGTGGAACTTGCATGCAGCCGTTTCTCTCCGGATAGTGAATTAATGAAGGCTTCTCAACAGATTAGAACTCATGTTCAGATCAGCTCGTGGTTATTTCAACCATTGAAGTTTGCTTTGGAAGTAGCGGAATGGACCCAGGGGATATTTGACCCAACAATCGGTAAAACAATGGAAGATTATGGATTTAATCAGCATTATTTAACAGGGAAAATTAGCTCGAATCTAGCTTCAGATAAGGCTACTTATCGAGATATCGACTTACGAGAGCAAGATTGCTCGATGTATTTGCATAAACCAATGGTAATTGATTTAGGAGCGGTTGCGAAAGGATTTGCTATCGACATCGCCTCCCGGACGCTGGCTTGTTTTCAGGGCTTCGTTATTAATGCTGGTGGAGATCTTTTTGCTGGTGGGGTAGATGAGATGGGCCAAGCTTGGCGAGTTGGCATTCAACATCCAGTACACAAGGATCATATCATAGAAACCATTGAAGTATCGAACGAATCGGTATGTACATCTGGCGGCTACGAACGTAAAAGCAAAGTCAGTGCAGAGATCCATCATATTATTAACCCGAACAGCAAGCAATCGCCTCATGAGTTGATTAGCTGCAGTATTGTGGCTCCATACGCCATGTTGGCAGATGTCTTCTCAACGGTTATTTGTAT
Organism: Paenibacillus anseongensis; assembly: GCF_009757995.1. NCBI lineage: Bacteria > Bacillati > Bacillota > Bacilli > Caryophanales > Paenibacillaceae > Paenibacillus > Paenibacillus anseongensis. The sequence continues at coordinate 15,982 of NZ_WSEM01000020.1, read as the reverse complement.
ATATGGGTTGGATCAAGGCAAAAAAATGATGATTGAAATGGAATTGAAGGGGATTTTGATTACACACAAGCTACATGTGGAAAGAGTTGGAGGGATATAAATGTCTACTCATCCATGGCATAAAAAACCAAAGAGCTATGTTATTATTTGCTTGGTAGCCTTTCTAATCATAGCTGAGGTATTATCTTCAGATTTAAGAGGAAGTTATAATGTCTTGATTGCTCTGATTACAGCAGTAGGGATGGATTGGATCTGTTTTCTGTTAGGTAAAAGAAAAAAATGGCTAGCAGATGGTTCTGTAATAACAGGGATAATTATAGGCTTAATTTTAAGTACAACAACCTCTTGGTATTTGATAGTTATTACTGTAATCATGGCTATTCTATCTAAACACCTTATTGTTTTTAAGAAAAAACCGGTATTTAATCCAGCCGCCTTCGGCCTACTTTTGTCTATTCTCTTTTTTCAAACTGGGCAGAGTTGGTGGGGAGCATTTGGGGATCTACCGGTGTGGACAATTGGATTCCTTTTGGTAGGCGGTTACTTGGTTACAAATCGCGTGAACAAATTCCCACAAGTTTTTTCATTTCTTAGTGCATATTTTTTGTTATTGCTTCTTATGGGGTTCATGCATGTCGGAGAAGTTGCCGATGCATTTCGACCGCCTTTTATAAACGCTTCATTGTTCTTTGCTCTCTTTATGCTGACAGACCCACCAACCTCGCCAGCCTCCAATAAGGATCAAGTAATTTTTGGTGTGCTAAGCGCAATAGTAGGTGTTGGTGTTTATGTTTTTTTTGGTGGCCTAATGTACTTATTTATCGGACTGCTTATTAGTAATGCCTATCAGGTGGCTAGATCGAGGAAATAAAAACCGCCTTCTTAGAAGGCGGTTTTCTTATGGTCGAACCCAAAAGAGCAACTTCGGATAAAATCAATTATTTTGGATTCAATGTGAGCAAATAGTTGTATTTACTTGCATGTTTTTGCTCATCTAATATAATGCCATACAAAGTATCACGATAAATACCAGGAGGGAGACCAAACCATATTAGCCGATATTTCTCAACTGCAGACCACTCACCTTGGATAGCTTGTTTAAATCCTTCAGTATAAGAATGTACTTTCGGGTATAGTTCATTGCTGACACCATAGATCTCCTGTCCAGTAAGATCTTTATAAATACCACGAAACATCTGATTATGTCCTCGTTCATCATCACGTATGGCGGCAATAAGGGCTGACTGTTCAGCAGTTGGTGCAAGCTTAATAAGTTCATCGTAGAACAACTCATCGTTTCGTTCACCCTGTACAGATGATTTCACTAATTCTAAAGCTTGTTGTAAGTTTACATTCCATTTTGGTTGAAATGTGGCACGATATTGATTTGGATATATGCAATACATCTTGATCCTCCAATGATTCTATAATGAGATCATTTTATGTACGAATATTTCTTATTGTTCTAAGTAAATGTAAATAGAATATTCAGAAATCAGTGATCGGAATGCCCGTGTACCGAAGGAAGAACTTACGAAAGCTTTTGCGTGGTTGGAGAGTCAGATGAGAGAAAACCGTGTTTAGATCGTTAATGAAATCCCCAAACTGGTAACAGGAGGGGATTTTATGTTGTTTTCAGCTATCAAACCAATGGCTGTCAGTGCTGGTGGGGAGCCGTTTGACGATCAACACTTTATTTTTGAGCCGAAATGGGATGGCGTTCGAATCCTTATCCATAAGCAGGGAAGCCGCATTGAAGCCTACACGCGGAGCGGGAGAGCGGTCACACACAAATTCCCGGAATTGCAGGATGCGCTAGGTGCGATTAGGACGTCTTCTGCCATTTTGGATTGCGAGGGGATTGTACTGCGTGATGGTATACCTGCGTTTGATGACTTTATGTATCGGGACCGGATCAGTCAATCAGGTAAAATAGCCCGTGCTGTGCATACGCATCCAGTGACTTTTGTTGCTTTTGACCTTTTGTATACGGACAGAGAGCATTTAGATGAGCCTTTAGTGGAGCGGAAAAAGCGTTTATCGGAATCCATTGATGCTACACCGGTACTGATGCCGACGTTGTTTGTGGAGACGCAGGGGAAGGCGCTTTTCGAAATGATGAAAGAACGGCAGATGGAAGGAATCGTGGGCAAGCGGAAGAGCTCGACTTATGTGCCTGCTAGCCGAAGCAGCGAATGGCTTAAGATCAAGGTTGTGAAATCGATTCATGTGGAAATTTTGGGGTATAAAATAGACCCTTTCGAGCTGATCATCGGGCTGAATTTCAGGACGGTGAGGCATAAACCGGTTGGCGTAGTGGCAACGGGTATTACGACGGCGGATAAGGAATTATTTCTTATGCTGGCTGCACCGCTCTGCACGGTAAGAGAGGGCAACACGCAGTGGGTGGAGCCGCGCTTATGCTGCCGCATTGATTATCTGGATCGATCGGATATGCATCAGTTGGAAAAAACGACATTTCGGGGATTTCTTTTAGATATGAGAGCTGAGGATTGTGTTTGGCCGTACTGAGATTTGTTAACAATAACAAGGTTCTTCTTGCAAATTGCAACTTGGTAAAATAAGTATGATAGAATGAAATCTGTGGTAGGAATAACTACAATCAGGAGGTTGAATCTACGTGATGTTTGAACACATGGTTTGTTTTAAATTTAAGGAGACTTTAGCTCCGTCAAAGGAACAGGAATTGATAGCGAAATTGCTGTCGTTCAAAGGCCAGATTCCGGGCATTGTTGAAATTACCGCAGGAGTGAATGAGACGGAAGAAACGGGGAATAGGCAGGGATACACGCTGGGATTGCGGGTGACTTTCCAAGATCGCGAGTTTTTACAGCAATATGGTCCCCATCCTCTTCATCAGGAATTTGTGCAGTCACTCAAAGGTATCCTTGATAATGTGGTTGTGATTGATTACCCTATTAAATAGTGTTGGCGGATTGATAGGAAGGGGCTGGCAGCTTTTGCCGGTCCTTTTTTTGCTTTTGGGAAAACTCCATTGCAGGAAAAAGACCAGTTACCTTAAGGGATTGGAAGACCGTTAGTTTACCCTTATTTCCCATAATAGAAATGAAGTAGCGCACTAGAGAGTTGGGAAAAGTATTACCGCGGTAAAATAATTTTCAACTTAAGGAAGGTGTCTGCTAGTGCAACAATGGAAGGAAAATGACAAGCAAAGAACGAAAATCACTAGGTTTGCGGGAAAATATCTTGGTGTTGCGATACTGTCAGTCATGCTTCTCTTGTATGTGCCAAACCTGGCAGGGGCAGTAGGAAAACCTGCGCATGGTCCTGACGTATATGTTATTCAGGGAATGCTGAAGACACTGGGCAGCTATTCAGGTGAAATTAACGGATACTATGATGATGTGACTGTTAGGGGAGTTAAGTATTTTCAGAAAAAACACGGACTTCCCGTAACTGGCGCGGTCGATAATCGGACCCTCGAATCAATCACATATGCTTATATAAGGGCTAAAGGAGCGGGTCAAGGCGGAACTGGAAGCGGCCAAGGCGGTGGTCATGGTCATGGTGAAGGTAAAGGCTTTGGCGGAGGTGGCAAAGGTCAAGGCGGGGCCGGAGGCGGACAAGGTGGCCAAGGCGGCGGTCAAGGCCAGGGTGAAGGTAGAGGCTTTGGCGAAGGTGGCAAAGGTCAAGGCGGAACCGGAGGCGGACAAGGTGGCCAAGGCGGCGGTCAAGGTCATGGTGAAGGTAGAGGCTTTGGCGGAGGTGGAAAAGGTCAAGGCGGAACCGGAGGCGGACAAGGTGGCCAAGGCGGCGGTCAAGGCCAGGGTGAAGGTAAGGGCTTTGGTGGAGGCGGCAAAGGTCAAGGTGGTGGCCAAGGCCAAGTAGCGCCGACGCCAGCACCGAACGGCAATGGTTTTAAAGCGCCGAATGGCAACGGAGGACAGACACCAATGCCAAATGGCAATGCAGCACCTACGCCAGCACCGAACGGCAATGGTTTTAAAGCGCCGAATGGCAACGGAGGACAGACACCAATGCCAAATGGCAATGCAGCACCTACGCCAGCACCGAACGGCAATGGTTATAAAGCGCCAAATGGTAACGGAGGACAGGCACCAATGCCAAATGGCAATGGAGCGCCGGCACCGAACGGCAATGGCTTTAAAGCGCCGAATGGTAACGGCGGGCAGGCACCAGCACCAAATGGTAACGGTAGTGGGAACGGAAACGGCAGTGGAAATGGAAATGGCACGAATGGCAATGGAAACGGCAACGGTAACGGTAGTCTGTCAGATGATGAAGACTAATAGGGATAAAGTAGAGTAACTATCTGGAAAAGTCTGTTTCATTCTTATAGGATGAAATGGGCTTTTTTAGTTGTTTATCCCTGAGTCGTTTGACCATCCTCAAGTTTTGATTCCTGACGCTGCTTCCAAAATAAAACGGTCAGCATCCGCTCTACCCATTCTTTGTCTTCATCGGTTAAAAGAAAACCATCGAACATCAGCTCATTCTCGCGCAGAAACCTCCGTAAATTCACAGGGTTGCTCTGGAATTTCTCTGTGGAAGGTGATGATTCCAAGTATCCGGCGAGGTCCATAAGCTCAGAATACGACGTGTTGAGTCCTTCGGAGAGTTTCATCAACACTTCCGGAGAAGGGATGCCGCGATTTCCGTTTTCCAACTGGGAGATGTATGCCGCAGAAACGCCAGAACGGTCAGCTAATTCCCGCAGAGTAAAACCTTTTAATTTACGCAAATCTCGTAATTTATCATAAAAATACATGTATTTTCACCCTCGCGATTTGAAAAGTAAACAGTAGTAAACATTTTAATAATATCATGTATACAAAAGTAAGTACACTGAGCGGCGCGTGGGAAATATCCAAGATGAATGTTGTTTAAAGTAAACAATTTTGGTTGCGATAGTTAAATTTTGTGATATAATAGGTACTAGGGGAACAAGATGAGAACAGAAGGAGAGCAGGGATGATATAATCTGGCAAAATAAAGATAGTTACCGGAAAATAAAGTGCGTTACTTGAAAATAAAGTTTGTTAGCGAATGTTAACTTTTGTAAACAATTGGTTTTCGAGGCTAAAGTGAGCGTGAATAATGAGATTAGATACTAATCTACTCTTTTCTTAGCGCATTTAGAATTTTTAATAGGTTTGAGCAAGGACATGAATAATCCGATTTTCAAATGAGACTTATTGGTTTTTTTTAGATATATGTAAAAGGGGAGGAGAGCAGAGATATGAGGATCATGGCTAAGACCGATTCGTTTGTGAAGGCTCGAATAATCAAAGGGTACTCCCAAAGGGAGCTGGCAAAACACTCGGGTTTAAGTCATTCCTATATCAGCTTGCTGGAGAGATCGTTGAAGTCGGTGGGACCTGCAACCGCGAAGAAATTAAGTGATTTGTTGGAGAAGGATTTGGAAGATGTATTTCGGATTTATTAATAGTAGAAATAGTTCAAGACAACAGATTACAACCTCTCATTGAAAAACCTAGATTTAATAGGGCTAATGGGAGGTTTTTATTGTGAATATAAATAAATTTGTGGGGACTATATGAAGTCGGTAAACGAATCCAGAGATTCAGAATAAACACAGAATTGTAACCGATTTTGAATGCAATTCCTTCATAGAGGGTACTTCACATAGCACCGTATTCACGCCGCCATTCAGAAATCCTCGTAGAATCAACAAATCCAATCTATAACTTTATTTTCTTCAGACAGGTACTATACTATGTTAGTACTATGTTTAGCGAACTCTTCCCGTTATGATATCACTATCTGATTTTTGGCAAAATTCTCGGATAGGGAGATTATTATGAACCGCTATGTGATAGGACTAGCCCCATCTGTATTAGTGGCACTTGGAATTCATGTTGGACACAGTGTAATACTTACGTTTGTGCTCTTTTACAGTTGGATAGGTATTATACCGTTTATGGACTACCTTGTATGTCGAAAGAATAGGCTGGCCCGTACGATTGGCGATTGGGGACTTACAGCATCCCTCCGTCAAATGATAGTTGGACTTAGCTTGGGGCTCTTTTTTCTGGTTACTCTCCTAATTGGTGCTTATTATTTGCAAGACATGTTGTTCGATATCGAGCGATTGAGATACTTGTTAGAAGAGTGGAATTTTTCCGGTGACCACTCCGTACTATTGCTACTCATATTGGTACTGCTCAATCCGTTTTTAGAAGAAATCTATTGGCGCGGATACTTATATCACAGGATCGGACAAAGCCTTGGTTCTGTGAAAAATTTGCTTCAGGCTTCTTTTTGGTTTGCCTCTTATCATTTGATCGTCATAATACCGGTATTCAGTTGGCCGCTTAACGCTGTCGCTGTGGTTCCTATTTTTGCAGCAGGTGTAATATGGGGATGGATTCGCCACCGTACGGGTTCGATACTCATTCCGATTATAAGCCATATGTTTGCCGATCTTGGAATTGTGATCATAAATATGCAGTACGTAAAGTAATATCTCTCGAGCAAGCTCGATTTTATGAGCAAAAAATCGGAGGGACTTTTAAGGGTTATGCTAAGTTTCTTACCTTCAACTGGTAATGATTATAAAAAATTAATTGAGTATCATGGTGAGGTATTAGAAACTGTCATTATTGAGGATATCTTCATGCCTGAAATTATTAAGCTTTTAAGTGAGAATAGAAATAATCCCTCTTATTCAAGTAATATGGTAATATAAGGTAAATATCTTGGAGAGGTGTGGATTTTATTGCGGAAAAAATCACTGTTTATCTACTTGTGTATTGTACTCACATTAATCACAGCAAATGCAGAGACTCATACCGCTATTGCGAAAACATCTGCTGATTACAAAGACCTTATCGGCTTGGATGAGAAAACGAAGGCTAAAGTAGACAAATGGTTAAATGAAGGCTTAATTCAGGGGATCTCGGAAGAAAGATTCGGTGTCAATGAAACGATAACCCGTGCTGAGTTCGCGAAGATCGTGGCTCTTTCCGTAGGAATAACAATAAACAATACATTGAAAATTTCTAGTTTCAATGATGTGAGGTCAGATGATCCCGTATATGGAGACAAGCTTTCTTTTATAGAAGCACTTCGCGAATCGGGTATTACTGATGGTATAGAGATCGATCATTTCAATCCTAGTGGGTTGGTCACCAAAGAGCAGTTTGCTGTTTTTTTAATTCGCGCTCAAGGAAAAGATGCAGAGGGTAAACAAACGCAAGCAGGAAGCGATGAAACAGTATCCAATTATGCAAAAGGGTATGTGGCGCTAGCTTTAAAATTGTTTCCATATCTACGTTCTGAAGGATCATTCTATGGTTCGATCCCAATTACTCGTCAAATGGTCCTTCTCGGTTTGGATGACTTAACGGTAAGTTATTGCGGCTGTAGGAACTCCGAAGGTGATCGATTAAGATAATTTTGTTGAATTTGGTAGAGGGTATGATTTCATTACGTTAACGAGGAACCATTGTTGAGGGCATGCTTCGCGGCATCTCCTCTTTTTGCTCATTCAAGTAACGGGCAGATTTGCGTGGTATAATGGCATGGTAAAATATACATATAGCTTACTAACAGGAGGATGCTAAATGGGGAAGTTTGCGCTTGCTAAAGCAATCTATGAAACGGCACACCTAACAGGGGAGTTTAAACTGCGTTCTGGTCAAGTTTCAAATCAATACTTTGATAAATATTTATTCGAATCAAACCCAGCTCTGTTAAATCAAATTGCAGAGCAATTATCAGAGTTGATTCCTGAAGGAATTGAAGTACTGGCTGGTCTAGAAATGGGGGGCATCCCCATTGCAACTGCACTTTCACTTAAAACAGGAATTCCTGTTGTCTTCGTACGAAAAAAAGGTAAAGAATATGGTACTTGCAAGCTTGCCGAAGGTATGAATATTTTAGGGAAAAGAGTGTGTATTATCGAGGACGTTGTTACCACTGGTGGTCAAATACTGTTAAGTGCAGCTGATCTAAAGGAAGTCGGTGCAATTGTACAAAATGTGCTCTGTGTCATTGAACGTGATCAAAAGGGAAGAGATAATCTCGAAGAAACTGGACTAGAGTTTAATTCTTTATTCAAGATGGATGATCTACTCGAAAGTGTAAAATAAACAACGAATAAATCGGTGCCTCTAAGAGGTGGCACAGATTTTATTGAAACAAAAAAGGCCGTTTCCGCACGAAGACTTTAGGCAGTTAGAATTTTATTTTGAAGGAAAATTTAAAAAGTATGCACCTAATGAAATCATAAATGCTGACTTCAATACTCATATTATGTTTGTTTATGGGCTATCCTCAGGGGGAATTATTTGGATAATTATTGGAATTATAGAGTTGTTAAAAAAAATTGGAAAAATGGGCTTGTTTCTTATGATGTTTGCGAAGTTTATTATGAAAATGACAAACCCACATCATGGATTTGGGGTAAAAATGTACTTAGTGGTGAGAGCAAAGTGGGCTTAGAATTGACGTTAGATTCAGTTCAGAAAGCTTTTACAAAGCCAGTGCTTGAAATCATTGGAGATGATGAGGAATTAGTTGAAATAGAGGAGTAATAGGGTACGGTAATATTGAACTTTTTTGCACTAACGAAAGAACTATAGCTCAAGAATGACACCGCGGCTGCCGGCATGAATCGGTAGTCTAGTTAAATCCGTAGATATTCAATGGAATGAAGGAAAAAAGTGGTGACTCCCAGAATGATATCTTAATAATTCATATTAACTTTTTGAGTGTCTTGTTATGAGGTGAATTAGGTGACTAAGTGGGAAAGAGCGTTATCAAAGGTATGTGAATGTTTAGAATCAAGATCAAATTTAGAATGGTTATTAGTTGGTTCGGTCGGATCCGTTTTGCAGGGATGTGAGATGTCGCCAGGTGATGTAGATATTTATGTAAAAAATAAAGAAGAAGTAGAACAAATTGCAGACTTATTTAAAGAGTTCTCGCTAGTGTCTAAATGTGAGCCTCCTCATGGGGAAAAATGGTTATCATCATTAGAAGAACCAACATTTACCCAAACCTTTGGCTCAGGATTCACATGGACAAAGGGTTGCTGGTTAATAGAAGATTTCAAAGTTGAAATTGTTCAAATTTCCAATTCTGCTGGTATACCAGATTCGTTAGATGGAGAGGGGATTTGGGAAGGTGGGCAATTCGTATGGAGTCATTCTAGGGAAATATACTTTGGAAAGCACATAATTCGTACGGTGCCTTTAGAAATACAGTTAGAATCGAATTTAAGACGAAAAAGAACTGATAGGATACAATCTATTTTGGCATCATTTAAAAAATATGGTTACGATAATAAATTAATTCAAATTGCATTATCAAAAGAGAATTTAATTTATTTTTACAATGAAATGGATATAATCATTAACTAATCGAAAAACGTTTGTTTAATAATAAACTAGGACTGTATCAAGACGTAGAACGTAACTGCAGAGATACGAGGGCAACCGAGCAGATTGCTCGGTTGCCTTTTCCGCAATAAATGGCAGGATTTTGGAAGTAGGAAATAAAAAGAGGTGCAGTTTATGAATAAACCATATGAAATTCAACCAATAAGATTATTGGGAGGATGGATGGTAGAATTTAATAACTTTTATGAATGCGAACCTGATAATTGTGATGATTTTGCTGCATATTTTGTTGAAGGCTTATTACAAATTACCAATAACGAATATAATCTTGTTCTCGACTTGGGTTGGTATCCAAATAGTGATAAGAACGGTACATATGAACTATTTTTAATTAAAGATTATAATTGGGAAAACCCATTAGAATATTTTCAAAGTAGGAATACAAAAGAAATTGTAGATAAAATTGAGTATTGGACAAACTATGGATTTTTTCAAAAATATCTATAATGGATGTTCCGTTATTACCAGACTTTTAAATTTATATTGTTAAGTTAAAGGTGAAAGTTGGTTAAATAAACTACAAAGTGAGGCTGACGATGTCTTAGTCAATAAGCAGGACTATGCAGGCAACTCGCATAATCCGTGCTGCCTGCATAGATAATTGGTTTAAGCTTTATTTCACAATAAAAGTACATACAGTAATTGAATTTTATCTGTTCAGAAGTTCACGATCAGTCCAAGTTTTGTAACGATCCTTTGTCCAGTTGGTGATGGTGTTGCTGTAATGGTTAATTGTATATACATCTCCAAGTTTATCTTTATATAAGTATAGTTCTTCTTGATCATCAGGTGCTCCAGATAGCCTGCGTAAATGAAAGTTCGTGTCCACTTCATAGATGCCATTTTGTATCACTTCAGCCGATTGAACGATAGAGGGGGCAATTTCTCCAAGGCTGCCTTCTTTATTCGGTATTCCATAGAGACGAACGAGCATTTTTCCTCCTTCATTAACTACACTATTACTTGAGCTTGTTAAACCCAATGGGGAAACATCTTGTTGATTTAGAACTGTGTTCGCCACTCGAATGTTACCATTTAGATCCATCACAGCGATTCTGCCGGAACCTGGATAGTAGCCTTTTCTAGCCGCTCTCCGTTCGCTTGCAATCCATACGGATCCGTCCGCATTTTTTTGAACAAACTGTGGTAGGAAGGGGAAGTCAGTCACTGCCTGCGTTTGACCATCAATAATTGAAAATAACTGAAAGCGGCTATTCGGAGGAGGACCGATAACAGCAATGGGAAAATAGGAATAGATGGCAATGAGCTGCCTTCTATCATCGATTGGATACAAAGTTCCCTCAATTCGAAGTGTCGTGTCTCCTAATATGTGCTGTTCTTCTTCCTTTAGCTGACCCAATGGATGGCCTTTGTAATATAGTTTACCTTCTTGGTTTTCAATCTCGATGCTAGTTCCTTTCATACCTTTTGCTATAGGCATTTCATTTTCGGCTAACTTGTCTTCAATATTTTTCGCCTTCACGTCATCGAGCCATACTGGAGATTCCTTTAAGGATTTTGACACTTTTATCATCTTGCTGGGAGCATCTACGGAATATCCTGCTCTAATGTAAAGCGCTTCATCATCGTCATCAACTATTTGTGTCATAACCATATCCTGCCCACTCCAAATAGAAAGACCCTCTACAGTAGTCCACTTCAAGTCTATCATCAATTGTGTATGGGCAAATTTCCAGGTTAGTGGTAGATAGGTGACATCGCGAAACTCCAGAAAGGGGAACAGTTCATCTTCATTTTTAATATGCTCGCCCCAAATTTGGATTGGATACTGACTGACTTGGGCTGTGTAAGTAATATTTGTGGATTGATTAAATGTAAGTTCTTGCGTGTATGGCTGTTTCTCTAATGCTTTTTTCATCCAATAGGGGGAGGTACAACAGCTTCTGTAAACGGTTAAACCATTAGATTCGCTCCAGTCAGAGTCAAGTTCAAGTTCCTGTAATGTATCCCAATTAAGCGGAGCGTAAGTAATATCTTTATAAACGATAAAAGGAAAACGGCTTTTTTTATTATCAACAAGCTGCCCATTAACTTTAATGGGAAAGTTAGCAATATGAATTTTCACAGCACCATTGTCAGCTTGTGCAGTGCTCGGTAACAGATAGATACCAATCAAAGCAACTAGTCCAAATAAAATCCTTTTTTTCATACAAATACACATCCTTATAAAAATCTAATTATTTTGAAAGGAGCGGGATTGCCTAGAATAGGGAATCAGAGCGCACAGATTGAATAATTTTGTAAGCAGTGGTGAGTCTTTGTTTTCTGATTAGAATTGATTATTTATCCATTCTTCAAAGCAATTGTTATCGCTAATTGGGGCTATTGAAAATGAAATACCTAGCCGAAATTATAAAAGCAATTTTTAAAAAATAAAACTTCAAATATAAATGATCTCAACCAAAACACCTCCACGTATTAAGGACATATACTTCAGACGATAACATGTGGAAAAAGTTTCTTTGATATTACAAATAATTGAAAACAACAAAACGTTTAAATGGCTGTGAAAAAGAAGCCGCTGATTCTAATCACCGTGGTAAGAATATTGGACAGCTACTCTTACAACATGTCGAGGAATATTATAGGTCAAAAAATTGTCATTGGATTGTGCTTCTAAGCAACCTGTGAAAGAGCTCATCAGTTCTTCGAACGAGAAGGATATTACGGCATCCGGCACATGATCTGTTGCCTCAGTCTATTAAAGTAACGAGAGATGAAGTTAATACCAAGTCGTACGTAAGTTTTTATATAAACATTCTCTAGTGCTTAATTGATGGTACAATTTACTGGTACAGCAATTATCTTCTTAAGGAGTGCAAGAATGCTAAATTTTAAAAACACGACATTGGAAATTTCAAATAGTGGTATTGATACAGCTGTTCTATCCGTTGGGGCTACGGAACAATTCGGACCGTACTTGCCTATGCATTTAGATACGCTTATAGCTGAGTTATATGCGACCGCATATGGAAACGAATTGAATGCTTATGTGTTGCCTACAATCCCTTTTAATACCTCCGAAGAACATGCCAATTTCAAGGGAACAGTTACTGTAAGTCCCAACATCTTAACAGCTATGTTGGAGGATATTGTTTGCAACCTGATAAGACAAGGATTTAGAAAATTCTTGGTCTGCACCGGACATGGCGGTTCTTACTGGGAGGGGGCATTTGTTAAACATATCAATTACAAATACCCGGAAATTATTGTGATTTCCGCAAATCACAATAGTCATCTTGCGTGGAATGAGGCAGTTGAAGCAGCCGGTTTGAAAGGCTTAAATGAAATGCATGGTGGTCTATTGTCCGTTTGTACGGCTATGTGGCTTTGTCCTGAACTAGTTAAATCTCACTCTATGGGTTCAGAAATACCTTCAGAGAACCGTCTTTATGCTGATTATTTAGGATGGGATAAGCTTACCAAGGATGGTTGTTGGGGAAAGTATGATGTAGGGATCTATTCACAAGAAGAATTAGCGGATAAGGGCAAGATTTTTTGGATCACCTTTATTCAAAAGAGGACTGAAGGTCTTAAACGAATCCTTGAAGAAGGATTCCGTCGAAAAACTCAAGGTTGATTAACTTAATGAAAGAACGTTAGTTTATAGAGGAGAACTTCTAGTGTACATATGTGTAGTGTGCGGATGGGATCAATTAGAAATGCCTCAGTATATGGAAAATGGACTTCCTATGTTTAACATCTGCGATTGCTGTGGGTTCCAGGCGGGTTTTGATGATGACGCTAAAAATGAACCAGAATCAATTGAACAATACAGGAAGAGATGGGTTGACTATGGTTCTAATTGGTTCAGTAGTAAGCCATCAAAACCACAGGGCTGGAATTTGGAAGAGCAACTTAAAAAAATTGGAGTTGATCTATAGTTTAATTTCAGTTAATAAATTGGTTGTTGAACTAACGCAGAACGAAAGTTTGTCACAACACGACAGCAGCCGGCAAACGCTCCCTGTCTTCGGTATTTGATCGATGGTTAAATATTAGATTGACAGGAATTATTTGGGATTATATACTGGCGTAATAATTCAAAATTATATATTTCAAACGCAATGATTGGGATTATTAAGGAATATCTATTGCCCAGAGAACTGTCGCCTGGTGCGAGACAGTGTATAGGTACCCCAACTCACCCATAAGCGGTTAGACTGAAGTTAGTAAGTCTTAACGGGTAACCTCCGTAATCTGGTCCTAAGGATTTGTGATAAATCTTGTTGCAAATCAAAAAGAGTGGTACCGCGAAGGTAAAACCTATCGCCTCTTTGAGGCGATAGGTTTTTTGTGTTTAAAAAAGGAGGGAATAAATATGAAAAATGTTATTGAGTATTATTCAAGTTTTGATGAGTGGGGAAGGTTAGATAGAGAACCACTCGAATTCACTATTAATTGGCATTATATAAAGAAATACTTGCCGAATTCTGGCTCTATCTTAGATAATGGCGCGGGACCAGGAAAATACTCGTTTGAATTAGCAAGACAAGGATATAACGTGACCCTCTCTGATATCACACCTAAATTAGTCGAGATGGCAAAAGAAAAGGCAGATGAGCTGGGATTAACTGAGAAATTTAGCGGGTTCCATTCGTTGAATGCTACTAATTTAAAGGAAATTTCAAATGAAAATTTCGATGCTTCTCTTATGTTAGGCCCCTTGTATCATTTGCAGAACGAAAATGATCGAATAGCTGCTGTTAGGGAATTGCATCGTGTGACAAAGAATAACGGTATCGTTTTTGTAGCTTTCCAAAGTCGAATGAGGATGTTACTTACTTCCTTGCTCTTCCCGACATTTTGGAAACCAAATGATAATATAGATACCATTAATAAATTCATAGATGAAGGAATTTTTAATCACACTGATCAAGGTCGTTTTACAGGCGCATATTATTACAATATTGAAGATATCAAACCATTCATGGAGAACCATGGGTTCGAAACGATTGACTTAATTGGTTCTTCAAATCTCGGTGCATTAATAAACAACGAACAGAAACAATATTGGACCGACCAAGGTGAAAAAGAAAAGTTAATTGAACTACTTATAAGAATAGCCGGGGATCCATCAGTATTAGGAGTATCATCTCATTTACTTTACATAGGCAGAAAGAAATTAAAAGTATAAGCTAATTTTAAAAAACAAAGAACGATAGATAAATTAAGGTAGCCGACGAATAATTTGAAGGAGGTGATGTGCATGTCTTGCTTCATTTGTGACAAACATAACGGAATTTCTAACCAACCACCTGGTGGGTATATTTATGAAGATGAGCACTGGATGGTTTGCCATTTTCCTACTGAGCAATCAGTTCTAGGACAATTATTGATAGAATCAAAACGACATTTCCTGGATTTCTCTGAAATGACTGATGAAGAGGCTAGAACGTATGGATATCTGGTTAAGAAACTCTATTCAATCTTGAAAGAGATCACTGGTGCGGAACGGGTATATTCTCTTGTAACGATCGATGGAGTTCCACATTTCCACGCACATTTCATCCCGCGAATGGGTCAAAGTGCAACCAAAGGTATTAAATTTATTACACAGGAAAAGTCATGTGAAGTAAGAGATGCCACCGAATTAGTAAAAAAGCTAATTGCGAAGTTTAACTAATTCCTCGTGTGTATTTAACGGTGAACTATAGTTTAGCGATATAGGAGCAGTTGCCGCTACGGCAATTGCTCTTTTTCATGTACGCCCAGCATGGGCGTCATCTCTAGGGTGAAAGTCCCGAACGGGGGCTGGCGAACGCCTACCGTTAGCCAAGAGCAAGGGTGTCCATCGCGAGGTGGAATCCGAAGGAAGTTGGAGGCAAATGCACGAGCCAAGGTACACGAACTGGGTTAGAGGCAGGGTTAGTCGGATGAGCCACCATGTCATGGCGAAATCCGAAGTCGCCAAAGGCTAACTCTGTAAACCCCAGTGGTTGCGGGCAGAAAGATGACGTTCTTATCTGTGGAGGCCTGCGGAAAAAAAAAAAAAGCGAAGTAACTTCGTAACCACAACTG
>NZ_WSEM01000020.1:0-357 GCF_009757995.1 Paenibacillus anseongensis | reverse complement strand
CGGGCAGAAAGATGACGTTCTTATCTGGGGAGGCCTGCGAAAAAAAAAAAAAAAAGCGAAGTAACTTCGTAACCACAACTGAGAAGTTGTGCTGAATCCGCAGGAGTCAGCAGAAGCCATAGTACGTAGGCTGTTGCAACAGCTTACGGAAGGGCTGAACCGAAAGGAGAGAGGAAAACGATGCGTTCGTATGAAGAGCAAAGACAGCAGAAAATCTCGCAAGAGAGCTCACGGCAAAGAGAAGCGGTGAAGCCGTTAGGGTATGTCGGAGCGCCGAGTTCTTCGTCGGCACAAATCACCCCTTCCTCTCGCGAAGACCATAACAACCTACTGGAGCGAATGCTCGAAGGAGACAAC
>NZ_WSEM01000002.1:0-110015 GCF_009757995.1 Paenibacillus anseongensis | reverse complement strand
TGCCTAAAAAAGGAACTCCGTGCTAGGAGTTGCGGGTTTCGTTCATATCAGCGCCCTGCTGTTCCCCTAAGCTTGGCCTCAGCCTCGTCCAAGACTCCCCGCCGACACGCCAGGCCGCACGGCAGCAAATAAAAAAAGCCGCATCAAATGCGACTTTTCATGTCTCCTTCGCTCCGCTAAGCGAGAAGCTCCATCCTATGATTTAATTTGAACAATCATCTCAATTTCCACTGGTGTGTTGAAAGGTAAATCAGACGTACCTATGGCCGATCTGGCATGTTTGCCATTTTCACCAAAAACAGACTCCAGCAATTCCGAAGCCCCATTAATGACATACGGCTGGTCCGCAAAGCCACTCGCACTGTTGACAAAGGCCAATAACTTCACAACTTTTTCCACCCGATCCAAGTCACCTAGATGCGCTTGCAATACACCTAACAGGTTAATCATCGTTTGTCTTGCAGCTAGTTGGCCCTGTTCAATCGTCAAATCCGTTCCTAGCTTCCCTTCAAAAATAAGCTTACCATTCATACGGCAATCATTACCTGATGTATAGACCAAATTATTAACTGTTACAGCTGGCACATATTGGGCTACAGGTACACCTGGAACTGGCAACTCAATACCTAATTCTTTTAATCTGCTCGAAATTACACTCATCGTTGTCCTCCGTTAATTTCCGTATATTTGATAAACACTAACTTCTTACCGACAGAAAAGCCAAGTTGTGGAAAATGGAGCGAATCCTTTTGATCGCCGTGCTGGTACGTGTAGGATGAACGCGATTTGTCAAAAGTACAGCAAACACATCATCTTCCGGATCCATCCATATGCTGGTTCCCGTGAAACCGGTATGCCCATAGGAAGACATGGAAAACAAGTCACCCGCAGGAGAATCATGCCTGTCCTTTGCCTGCCATCCAAGTCCTCTGGCCAGTTTTAAAGAAGATGTCTGATTGTTAGTCATCAGGCGAACTGTCTCTGGCTGTAAGAAACGGCCTTCTGCAGTTTCTCCTAACCGGAGCATCGCTTGGCAAAGCTTGCTCATATCCCCGGCGGTGCTGAACAATCCTGCATGACCTGCAATGCCTCCCAGCACGACTGCATTCTCGTCATGAACTTCTCCGATCACGGTCGTGCCACGCCACTCACAATATTCAGTTGCGGCAATACGCGAATGCAAATGTGCGCAGGGATTAAACAGGGTCTGACTCATCCCAATCGGCTCCAATACCAGCTGCTGAAGCACGGCATCCAGACTGTCACCAGCAATCGTTTCTATGATTTCCCCCAAGATCATGAAACCTTGTGAGGAGTATTCAACATCGGTGTCAGGCGCATAGCGCAGCGGAAGATTTCTCACAGCAGCCAATAGTTCCTCTTTCGTAGGCGATGTCTGATATAAAGGCTGCTGTCCGGGTATCCCGCTTGTATGCGCGAGCAGTTGACGGAGCGTCAAGTTAGCCTTATTTGTATCTTTGTAGTCGGGCAAAAAATGAGCGATCACATCTTCCAAATAACATTCACCGCGCTCTAGCATCACCATTAATGGTAATACTGCGATTGGTTTGGTTACAGATGCCAGATCCCATATACTATCCAGTTGCACCGATGGCCCGTCCCAAAAGAGCGTTCCAACCGTCCCCTGCTCCGTAATTCCGTCTGAATTTCCAATGGCATAAGCCGCACCGGAGAAAGCTTTCTCATCACGGGCCTGCTGCAAAAACTCAGTTATTCTGCTCATTCAATCACCTGCCTATAAATTGTCGGGCAATTCGTTCATAAATGTGCACTGCCTGTTCAACCTGAGAAATCTCAACAAATTCATCTGGGGCATGCGCCTGATCCAAACTGCCTGGTCCCAGTATGATCGTTGGAATCCCGGCCATTGTCACCAGCTTGCTCATGTCACAGCCCGCCCTGAATCCATATGGAGTTTGAGGTTTCCCTATGACATATTCAACCGCCTCAAGGGCCGTACTAACGATTCTCTCTGTTGCCAATGTTTCGGAAGGAATGGTAGCTACCACTACGTCAATTGGGTCTAGCGTTAGCTCAGGTATCGATATTTTCAATGCATTCAAAATATCTTGAAGCTCGGAATCCGCATCCGCGTGCGTCTCGCCAGGAATCAACCTGCGGTCAATGATGATTTCCGATTGATTAGGAATCGTGTTTTGCCGAGTTCCTCCCTGAATCATCGTTACTACCGCACTGGCCGGTCCAAGCAGCGCATGAGGAGTAAGAGACAATTTAGTATTCAGTTTCTCATACTCAACAATAAATTTTGATGAATGGATGATTGCATTAATACCAAGCTCCGGTCGCCCTGAATGTGCAGCACGGCCAAGGAAACGCAGCCGTCGCATATAGGTGCCTTTATGCGCAATAGCAACGTCCAACCCAGTAGGCTCGCCTACAACCGCACCATCCGCCTGAATGCCTTGCTGGACCAAATGCAGCGTACCGAGCCCCCCGGCTTCTTCCCCCATCACGGCAGTAAGAACTAGCTTACCGCTCAGGTTTCTCGGATCGTTTGCGATGTTTTCCATAGCTGCCATCATACTAACCAAGCTGCCTTTGGTATCACATGCACCCACGCCATAGAGCTTTCCCTCATCCAGACTTAACCTTGGCTCAAAAGGCGGAGTTGACCACACTTGTCCCTCGGGAGAATTAACATCCATATGGGTATTAAAAACGAGGCATGGACCGGGACCGTAATCCAGCGTAATAATGACATTGTCCTTCCCCGGTTCAACCGTTTGACGTACGACTTGTGCACCGAAGCTCTTCGCCCATTCTTCCAACCAATCCGCTACCTCAGCAACTTCACCAGGCGGATTTGGAGTTGGATGCGAGATACATGTCATTAAGGCTTTAATTACAGGGCTTGGTTGCTGCACCATATCATCTCCAACCTTATAGTCTCCTTCCATAATTCGGTTAAAAGTTTGTTTAAATCTTCAAAGCTCGCGTTCAATTTTAATTGGGATTCCGCTATTGCCTGTTGAATGACAGATGGCTGCTTCAAGCCGCTTCCGGTAATCACACATACGACACAATCATCTGGCTGAACAAAGCCATTGGAGACAGCTCGCTTCAGCACCGCAAGTGAGGCGGCAGAAGCAGGTTCAGCACAAATCCCTTCGTTACCCAGCCATTGAACCGCTTCGATAATCTCCTCATTCGTCACAACGTCTGCGAATCCGCCTGAATCGTAAATAGCATTCAGCACCCGGCGCCCCCCTTGAATTGGAGCATCAGCCGCAATACTTTGCGCAATGGTTTGAGTAGGATCACCATGTTTCTCCGCATGTCTTGCTCCCTGCTTGAACGCCTGGACAATCGGCCCCGTAGCGCTCGGCTGCACCGCAACCATTTTGGGCAGCGAGTCGATCCACTCCAGTTGTTTCAACTCACAAAAACCTTTCCAAGCTCCCCAAATACCTCCACCTGTACCTACGGGGTGAATCATCAGATCCGGAGCCTTCCACCCCAATGCCTGGCTGATTTCATAAGCATAGCTCTTCATCGCTTCGTGCCTGGTCGGGTTGATGAAATTCACAAACTGATATAAACCGAGATCCCTCACTGCTTGCTCAAGCATCGCAGAAATATCCGTCATACTTTCAAAATGTAAAGTAGCCGTATGAGCCCCGTACAAGCCGATGATCGCTTTCTTGATCGGGTTAGCCAAATATTCGACCAACACCGTTGCATCTAACCCCGCCCGGCTTGCATAAGCCGCAAACGAAGCTCCCGCATTCCCGGAACTGTAAGTCAGCCCCCGTGATAACCCCAACTCTTTGGCAAAACTGACCGCCAAGCTAAAGCCACGATCCTTAAAACTACCAGTAGGCATCAACGCATCATTTTTAAAATAGAGCTTGGACAGCCCTAACTTCTTTCCAACGTAAACAGATGGTAACAGCGGTGTGCCGCCCTCTCCCATTGATACAACGTTAGTACCGTCCTGCAGGGGATAAAATTCATGCCACCGCCACATCGAGGGTTCGCGAGAATCAAATAACTTCGGCTGCAATTCAACCTTCATACGGTCCAAATCATACTGAATTTCCAGCAAGCCCCCACAGCTTGGGCATGTATTTAAAGGCTGCATTAATTCGAATCTCTCTGTGCAATTATCACAGGAATAATGAGTTGCATAAGACCAAGTCATTTGCTTTCTTCCTCCTAAAAACTTTCTATAAGGAAAATGCTGCTTAACTTCTTTAGCGCCCTTTGGCTTTCGGATTCAGTTTATCTCTCCAAATATCACCCAAAATATTGATGGCTAATACAATCAGCATAATGGACAAGCCCGGAAATACGGAAATCCACCAAGCTGATTCCATATACAATTGTCCTTGGTTCAACATGTTGCCCCAGCTAGGTACACTGACAGGCACGCCAAGTCCAAGAAAACTCAGTGAAGATTCCGCAATAATAGCAGACGCCACTTGGAAAGTAGCAATGGTAATCACCGGCGAAAAAATATTCGGAAGGATATGCCTAAACAGCAAGCGAAAGTCACTAACTCCAATGGTTTGCGCTGCGACGACGAAATCACTGGAGCGTATGCTCAAAACCTCTGAACGAATCACTCTCGCATAAGGCACCCAGCCTGTAATACCAAGCACAATAATCAAATTATTCAAGCCGCCTCCAATGACAGCCACGATCGCTAGTGCTAATAAAATTGTCGGAAAAGCCAATTGGATATCTGCGATCCTCATCATGAGATGATCCAAAGCGCTGTAAAATCCAGATAACAAGCCTATGATCGTTCCCAGCACGCCTGATATCACTACGGCTGCTACACCTACAAGGATGGAAACCTGACTGCCATATATAATTCGGCTTAACAAGTCCCGTCCCATATTATCTGTGCCCAGCCAATAGCCAGCTTCGGAGCCACTAAGCCAGAAAGGAGGTTTAAAACGCATCAATAAATCCTGTACGTTCGGATCATGCGGTGATATTTTCGTTGCGGTCACGGCCATTATGAGAAAGCCGCCAAGCACGCATAGCGATAACCAGTTAAATAGACTGCCATATTTCCCACTCACTATTCGTTTTAACGTAGGTATCCCTCCTATTTATATTGGATACGAGGATCAACAAGCGAATAACAGATATCAACAATTAAATTAACCAGTACAAAAATAGCGGCCAAAATGATAATTGCTCCCTGAACCAACGGATAATCACGGTTATAAATGGATTGCACCAGCAGTTGCCCGACACCTGGCCAAGCAAATACGGTCTCTGTTACTACAGATCCTCCCAATAAAGATCCAATCTCCAAGCCAACGATCGTAATGATTGGTAGCAGACAATTTCGTAAAGCATGTTTTGAAATGACAACCACGGCAACCAAACCTTTGGCTCTGGCCGTACGAATATAATCAGAATCGAGAGCTTCAATCAACGATGCCCTTAACAATCTGGCAACCAGTGCCAAGAGATGAATGCCCAGCGCAAAGGCAGGTAATACGATGTGGCTGAATCCGCCAATACCACCCGTCGGGAATATTCTCCAATGAACGGAGAACAGTAAGACGAGCACAATCCCCACCCAGAAAACAGGCATGGACTGACCAAAAACAATTAACGACATGATACCTTTCTCTATTACTGTCCCCCGTTTTATAGCCGAAATAATTCCGGCAGGGATCGCAACGACGAGAGAGAATAGCAAGGCTGCTCCGGCGAGCTGAATCGTCGCCGGCATCCTTTCTATAATAAGTTGTAACGTATGCTCGCCGTAGCGCAATGAAACTCCAAAATTTAAATGAAGTAAGTTCAACAGATAAATGCCATATTGCTCAATAACGGGTTTATCCATGCCCAGAGAATGCCGAAGCGCTTGTGCCTGTTCAGCCGTAGCATCCGGTGTCAGCATGATGGCTACCGGATCGCCAGTCAGCCTTGTAATTAGAAATACGACCGTCGCTACCCCAAACAAGACAAATATGGCATAAAAGCAGCGACGCAGTATATAAGAAAGCAATAGATATCACCTCCGCAGCAGACAAATCATTTAATGGATGCTTTGTACATGGACAAGATGCCGACCGGATTCGGTTTCCACTCAATATTGTTGCGGATTCCGTATAGGCCATTGATTTGATATAAATAGATGAAAGGTGCATCTTCTTTTAAAATCGTTTGCAGCTTGGTAAATGCAGCTTGTCGTTTTTGTGGATCTATGCTTTGTTCTTCTTCATCGACGAGTTTATCAATGTCAGGGTTAGCATATCTGTTATAACGTCTGTCACTTTTTAGATAGGACTGAAAATTACTCATTGCGTCCATGGTCCATCCTGTATTTCCGATAAAATACATAGGTGAGGTCTTTTTCGCTACCAAATTAGCCGTCAAGGTCTTGCTGTCCATCAAGTTAAGCTGAACTTTAACCCCAATCTTCTCCAGCTGTGCCGCAATGACTTGAACATTGTTTACTTCCAAATTATCCGCATCCAGTGTAATTGCGAAACCATCAGGATAACCGGCAGTCGCCAGCAGTTGCTTAGCTTTCTCGATGTTATATTCGTATGGAGCAATAGCCGGATCGTATCCGAAGTTCTCCTTAGGGACTAATGTAGACGCACGCGCAGCATTACCATCCAACACGGTTTTGATCATGGTATTCACATCAATGGCATAGTTGAGTGCCTGACGAACTTCCTTCTTGGCCAAAGGTCCTGCTTTCGTGTCCAATGAAATATAGAATGTTCGGATTCCAGGACTTGATACGACTTTAAGATCGGATTGGTTTTTCAGCTGTGTAGCCACATCGGGTTTAATACCAGATGCAATATCCACTTCTCCCGCTCTTATTGCTGCAGCCATATTGGAAGGGTTCGGAATGATTTTGAAGACCAGCTTTTTGAATTTGGCGGCTCCTTGCCAGTAATCCGCATTGGCTTCCATTGTAACTTGACTATCTTTTTGCCAGGAAACAAATTTGAATGGACCTGTACCGACAGGATTTTTCGCGAAATTCTCATCGCCTTTTTCCTTAATATACTGTGGGGGAACCATGGCTCCGCCGAACAACGTCATTTTATTAGGCAAAATTGGATCAGGACCATCAGTAATAATTTTTACAGTTTTGGCATCCACTACAATTACTTCTTTAACCGTTTTCAGCTCAACAATCGGTGATTTCGTTTCAGGATTATTAAGACGATCGATACTGAATTTCACAGCATCTGCGTTGAACGGCTCACCATCATGAAATTTCACACCTTCTCTAAGCTTGAATTCCCAAGTCGTATCGTTCAACGCTTTCCATTCGGTAGCAAGTGATGGAGCCAATTTGTTATTCTCATCGCGTGTAACCAAGGTATCAAACATGTTAATCAGAATACCCATGTCCGGTATCTTGCCCTGCTTTTGCGGGTCCAGTGTTCCTGCGTCGATATCTTGCGCCACCGTTAACGTGTCCTTAGCCGGTTTGGATGAGACTGTACCAGATCCTTTGTCAGATGGAGTCGTGGAACTGCCATTCGAGTTCGAACAAGCCGATAAAACGGTTATCAAGCACATAACTGCCAGTATAAGCTTTAATTTCACAATAATTCCTCCTAAAATGGTCTCACTGAATTGATTAGCTTACATACTTACATGACTGGACTTGTTTGATGTATAAAAATTGCTGATCCTACAACGTCCTGCACGCTGTAAATTGACCTGCTCGTATAACTGCTGTTGGCTTTATGAACTGTTCAGGTGCTAGCAAGTTGCCTTGTGAATCGCGATAATCACGCCCTTCTGGACGCTGCCCATCAACTTCAAATAACGTTGCTCGATCCAGAATTCCATTAAGGGAACACCAATTGTTCATCTGTAAAATCTGTGCTGGTGCTATCGTTACTGCGTCAATCACCTTCTCAAGTGGCATGCCGCATGCCAGCAGCTTGGTCATTGTTGTTGACAGGTCATAAACCGGACCTCGAATATTGCGAATATGTACATCCGTACTAATGGTATGTGGCGCATATCCGGCTGCTATTGCATTCTGGCATATCTCGTTATTGAAGCTTGCCGCCCCATGTCCCACATCCAGCTTAACGCCTCGATCGATGGCTTTCTGGAGTGCCAATACCGGCTTGCCATTTTTTAACCATGGATGTCCGATTTTCCCATGAAAGCAGTGGGTAATGACATCTCCTTCGTCCAAAAGATCTAAAACGCCATCAATGAGCGGAGGCGCTTCCCCGATATGTACCATAACCGGCACGCCAGCCTCGTATGCTGCCAGCTTAGCCAGTTGAAGCGGTTGGAGTCCCATTGATCCAACAATAGCACCGCTCGAACGAACCTTGACGCCACAGACAAAATCGCGATTCTCTGCGATCGCTTGCACAGTTTTATCTACATGAATGTAATCCAAGGTTGCCACTTCACGAAGATGAACCAGCCCAATTGAGCTAATGTTTAACCACGCCTTCACTTCCGTCTGAAAAGCAGGAGCAACATACTTCCGAAGCCCTGGCAAAGTCGCTTCCCCAGCACTTCCTGCATCAACAACCAAATGGACGCCATTATAAATCCCTGCTTCATCAGCGGGTACACTGAGGTTGGCAACACCATCGTATACGTGTGTATGGAGATCAATCCATCCTGGGCTCAAATAAAACTCAGGCTCCTGCGAGGCATGATCCGGGAACGAGCGATCTAGTTGGTACCCATCGGCCGTCTTCTTTAGCAAGGCTTTGTATGTCTGTTGATTCAACGGATCTATCACTTTTACAAGCGTCTGATCTTTCATAACGATGCACCTGCCGTTTCGTATAAATGACAAGCTGCGGAATGTCCTGGAACAATTTGTTGCAGCTGCGGTCTTACTGATTTACAAACCTCCATCACCTGCGGGCAGCGAGTATGGAACGGGCAACCTTGCGGGGGATTAGCGGGACTTGGCACTTCTCCTTGCAAGATAATTTTTTCCCGTTTAACCCCTCTTTTCGCATGAGGTGAAGAAGATAACAGCGCCTTCGTATAGGGATGGAGCGGTTCTTGGTACAAGCTATCCTTATCTCCAATCTCCACCAAATGCCCTAGATACATGACACCAACGCGATTGCTAATGTGCTTGACTACGGATAGATTATGCGAAATAAACATATAAGAAAGATTAAATTCTTTCTTCAATTCCGTCATTAGATTAAGAATCTGCGCTTGAATGGATACATCCAGAGCCGAAACCGCCTCATCAGCCACAATTAACTTAGGGCTTAATGACAGTGCTCGTGCAATGCCTATACGCTGCCGTTGCCCACCGGAGAACTCATGCGGATATTTCCGCAAATCTTTCTGACGCAAACCAACCAAATCTATTAATTGATTAACCTTCTCGGATGCTTCTTTCCTGTTCATGATGTCGTTTATCAGCAGTGGCTCCGCTATAATATCTGCAACCATCATCTTAGGATTCAAGGATGCGTAAGGATCCTGAAAGACCATTTGAAAGTTTCGACGTGTACGGCGAAGTGTCTTTCCTTGCATCTTGGTGATGTCTTGCTGATCGAATAAAATGGTTCCTTCCGTCGGTTCAAGAACACGCATAATCATTCGGCCCAAGGTCGATTTCCCACAGCCCGACTCTCCAACAATACCAAGCGTTTCGCCATATCCTATTTGAAAGGAAACATTATCTATGGCCTTCACATGTCCGATTGTTCGACGGATAAGTCCAGCTTGGATCGGATAATATTTTTTGAGATTGGAAACTTCTAATAGCTGATCACTCATGATATCTATCCTTTCTGTTAGATTAGATCACACCTAGCGAACTGGCCGGGCTTCACTTCGCGCAGTTCTGGCATTTTTTGAGTACAGGATAGCTGCGCCCACTCGCATCGTTCTGCGAATCGGCAACCGATTGGATACTTTGATGAATCCGGTACCGTACCTGGAATTGAATACAGCATCTCTTTTTCTTCATCAAGCGATGGGATGGATTTCAATAGTGCCTGGGAATAAGGATGAAGCGGATCCTCAAACAAAGAATCGGCTGATGCACTCTCAACCACTTGGCCCGCATACATAACGACTACGTGATCAGCGATTTCAGCGACTACACCCAAATCATGGGTTATCATCATCACCGAAGTATCGAATTCATCACGCATGCGCTTCATCAGCTCAAGCACTTGGGCTTGTATTGTCACATCCAGAGCCGTTGTAGGCTCATCAGCAATCAAAAGCTTAGGCTCGCATATCATCGCCATGCCAATCATCACACGCTGCCTCATGCCGCCAGAAAATTGATGCGGATATTCCTTTACAATCTCTTTGGCCCTTGCTACACCAACGAATTCAAGCATTTTAACGACCTGTTCCAGCGCTTGCTGCTTCGTTATTTTACGGTGTCTGAGCAGAACTTCCGACATCTGATCGCCAATCGTCAACACCGGATTCAGCGATGTCATCGGCTCCTGGAAAATCATCGAAATATCGTTTCCCCTAATCGCTGATAGTTGATTCTCCGTTAACTCGAGTAAATCTTGACCCCCAAACCAAATCTGCCCATTTACCACACGACCATGTGGTTTTGGAACCAACCCCATGATGGATAAAGACGTCATGCTCTTCCCGCAACCCGATTCCCCAACAATACAAACAATTTGTTTAGGATAAATAGTGAGATCAATACCATCAACTGCATGCACTTCGACATCGCCTTTGACAAAATAGGTTTTTAAATTCTCAACCGATAGTAGTGGCTGAACCATCAAGTGCCTCCTTTATCTATGATTTTCATCACCATGAGGTAATATTAAAAATTTTTATATTATATTAATTTTTTTCTTTTTTATAATATAGTCAAAAAAAACCAACCCGTCAATGCTTTTTTCTCAAGTAAGCCCTTCCAAAAGGAAATTACATGACATGGACTTAACATAATTTTGATGAACCATCTATTTTTTCGAAATAATTCTATAAAACGCCGAAAATATGTTAGATTTCTTACCATTCAAATTTCAGTTAATGCAAAAAAACCAACCAACGTAGGGAAGTTGATTGGTTTTTTTACTCATATGCTTTCGCACAATTTATTTCACGCGGACTTCATCCAGTAGGTTATAGAGAGTAAATTTAGAGATATCCAGAAACTGGCATACCTTATCTCCAGCCTTCTTAATTAGAAATGCTCCTCGTCTATCGAGAAATTGGACTGCTTTCTTCTTGTCCTCTTTCCCCATATGGGAAACGGGTATCCCTATCTCGTTATG
The DNA here is from genome assembly GCF_009757995.1 of Paenibacillus anseongensis. Lineage (NCBI taxonomy): Bacteria > Bacillati > Bacillota > Bacilli > Caryophanales > Paenibacillaceae > Paenibacillus > Paenibacillus anseongensis. The sequence goes on along the minus strand of NZ_WSEM01000002.1, from coordinate 98,766 downwards.
GCATTGCTGAAGCAAATAATCCAGTAAATCACTCACATCATTAACGAATACTTCTTCCGTTTCTTGTTCCATGCTGTGCATCGTGATCGATTTAAGCGCTTTTTCAGCCATAATCAAATCAGAAATATCCATATTTATGCAAATGGCTCCGATAATCTCCTCTTTATTATTTTTGAGGTAAATAGACGTAGATCGAAGTATCTTTCCATCTTTCGTTTGCGTGATATAGTTATAACGATCACCGTCTTTGTCAGAACCTCTCAAAACTTCCAAGCCCAGATTGCTCCCACAATCACCAATTCTTCTTCCAGTAATGTGGGAGTTCTCAATCCCTACAATTGTATGCTCATAATCACCAGTCAAATCATGAAGCACAACCTCGCATTTATCCCCGAATTGCGTTGCAATTCCTTTAATGATTTGCTTTAAAGCTCCAAGTTCGTCGTTTATATGTTCCAATCACATCACACACCTTAAAAAAAATAATATCGCATTAAAATTTTTAATAATGCATATTCTAACCTTATTTTTGCCATTTAGCAACATGATTACTACAATACCTTTCGAAGTCTATAAATCGTCAATAAGAATTCGCTATTTTGACATCTAAGGCTGATTACACTTCGACAAAACGGCTTATAATGAAGCCATTACCATGTGGTAGGAAAGGAGATTTTTGATTAAATGAGCAATAATAACCATGTACCAAGGCAAGCTGGCAATAAAAATTATACAGCTGCCATTGTCACCATCTCATTAGTCGCAAATATCGTTATTTTACTCTTGTTCTTCTCACCGATTGGTTACAAGGGCGAGATAAATTTTGACCTTACCATCTTTCCAAGAATCAATGGGGTATTGAACAGCTTCACATTCATTTTTTTGGTTGCCGCATTGATTGCGATCCTACGGAAGAACATAAAGCTTCACAAAGGGTTCATTCTGGCTGCCTTCTCTTCAACATTGTTGTTTCTTGTCTCCTACTTAACATTTCATTACATGTCCTCGGAGACGGCGTTGTTTGGTGGTAAAGGGATTATCCGGCCGATCTATTTTTTCATTCTGATCTCTCACAGCATTCTTGCAGCCATCATCGTGCCACTCGCCTTGTTCACTCTTGTATGGGGTTGGACTAACCAGTTGCATAAACATCGTAGAATTGCCCGTTGGACAATGCCGATCTGGTTATATGTGAGCTTAACCGGGGTTGTCGTGTTCTTAATGATGAATCCGTATTATTAAGGAGATTTGAAAGGAGCAGTTGCCGCGGCATTCTGCTCCCTGTTTGAACTATTAATAGTAGTCCTGCTATTGAAAAAGAGCTGCCGCATTGACGCTATTTTGATTTGAAGAAGCGATTAGAATCCTCCGCTAAAGTTTTCATTATCTCCAAAGATTGAAGCAAATCATTAACCTCTAATGCATGGTTAGCATCTTTTATTCTAATTACATCTGTATTTGGAAATTCATCTATTCGTTCAATGTCACTCTCATTAAAAAGTTTGTCGTTTGTGCCACATACAACTAATCCACCAAATTTCTCAATTATTGGGATCGATGATCTGACAGGTGTTAGAAATAGATGTCTTATATTCCTATCTGCAAATAGTTCAGCCGTTTTTCCAGCAATGTAAGTTCCAAGACTCTTGCTTACAAAAACGACATCTAAATAATTGTTAATGACCTGGTTTATTGAGTTGTAGCATTCTTGAATCACCTTATCGACATTTGATTCTTCAAATGCTCGTCTTGCAGATTGGTAGCCATACTCAAGTAGTAATAGATCGTGTCCCGCATCAAATGCTGATTTGCCCGTATAGTATAGAAGAGGCAATTCACATGAGTAATTCTGTCCAGGGAAAAGCACGGCAACTGAGGTGTTATCATTTTTTATGTGTTTGTGTGATATATCTGCTCCCCAATATGAGGGTAAAATAATCTTATCAACTTGCACGAACAACACCTCTTTACGATTGATTTGGCAATACATTTGGTGTATATGCTTTTATTCCCTAAACGTTAACCGTAAGCTCAATAAATTATTTGTTTTTTAAACAAAGCAGTAAGTAAACCTGCAATACCAAACATTTCACTTGATGCTTCCATTTCGAGCATATCCCGTAATTCGATTACTTGAAAACCATTAAATACTTCTCTTAATTTTTCGTCCGTGTAACCTAAACCACCTCTGAGGCTCCTTAGTCTATACACTTCCCAATCAGATATATCCGAACCTCCAAGTTCTCCACCAACCTTAAAGCAAGTTATTGCAAAAAAACTATTTGGCTTAAGCGCTTTATTCAACAATTCCAGATAACTCATCCTTCGATGAGGCGCGATATGGTGAAAACAACCCGAGTCATAGACAATGTCATATGTTCCTTCTTCAATATCTAACTCAAATATATTTTGCTTTATAAAATTAACTGAGACATTCTTGTTCTCAGCACGCTGCTTCGCCCAATTAAGAGCCTCTTGGGATAAGTCCACTGCATCAACTGTACAGCCCTGTTCAGCAAAATAAATTGCATTCCTCCCAGGACCACAACCTAGTTCCAACACTTTTCCTGACTTTAAATATCCTCGATTAAAATACTGGACTAAATTTTCATCAGGTAAATTCACAAAAAAAGGGACTTCTTTTTCCTTGTCAGAATAAAAGTTGTCCCAATTAAAACGTGATTGTTCTTTTAACAACGTGTCCAGAATATTCAAAACATCATCATAATTAAAAATTGATTCCTTCATCGGATAACCTCCTGACGATTTGGCAATGGAGCTGAAGAAGGTTGGCTTAATTTACATCCCTTTGCCATCGGCTTTTATGAATTCATAAGTTTCACTTCATCCAAAGCTCTCTGAGCCAATCCGTTAACCACAATGTCGTCCATCGGCGGATTATGCAGCCCTGCACGCACGTCGCGGTACATCCGCTCCAACGGTAAACTGCGTGACAAACTCGCAGCACCAACGATACGCATCGCTGTATCTACAATTGAGATAGCATGATTCGTGGCCACATGTTTGGCCAAGCCCAGCTCCGGCTTTAGCGCTTTGCATCGTTCAGGTTCCCGGTCCCATCGATCGGCAACCGAGTAAAGTACCGTGCGCGCCGTTACAAGCTCAATTTCCATTTCGCCAATTTGACGTCGAATATTCGGTAATTCAGCTATCGGTGTGTTCAAGCTGTTCGGTCGATAGTGCTGCGCGTAGTTAATCGCAAAGCTTCTAGCCGCATGCGCAATCCCGATATAACAAGCGGGAATATGCAATAGCCATCCACCTTCGTCGGGTTTGCGCTCCTTGCGTGGTGCTCCCGAACGGTGAATAAGCTGATCATCAGGCACGAATACGTCTTTAAGCACCACATCGTGGCTCCCCGTAGCGCGCATGCCAAGTGTGTTCCATGTTTCTTCTATACGTACGCCAGATCCGGAACGCACGAAAAAATCCCCTGTTTCCTCCGTGCCCTCAATCGCTGCCGAAACAGTAAAACATGTGAGTATAGGACTCAAAGTACTGTAGGTTTTGCGTCCACTGATCAGCCATCCGCCCTCTGTGGCAACGGCCTTCGTTTCCGGTCTTCCCCCCCGACTCGGACTCCCTGTTGCCCGTTCCGTCGCCAAATTATTAATCAACGCACCTGTTTCCACCGATTCTCGGCAAAAACGTGCGTACAACGTTTCCGGCCAAGCATTCGTAAAGCGTAGCTGATGCATCAAACCAACGTGCCAGCCCACCGCAAGCGTTGTTGAACCATCGCCTCTCGCGAGTCGTTCCTGGGCAAGCACCAATTCGTACAGCGACGCTTCCTCTCCGCCGTAAGCTCGCGGCACTGTCAGCTGCAAATAACCTGATTCACGAAGATCCGCGAAATTGTCGAACGGAAAGCTTCCCTCTGTATCATGATGTGCCGCACGACTCGCGAAGAGGGCTGCTAATCGATCAGAACGTTGCGCAATCTCTGCCTCTCGTTCATTCCGAATATATATATCTGTTCCTATGCTCTCAGTCATTTTTTTCTCTCCTCTTCATGTAAATATTTTGAACTTGTTTTTTCAATTTAATTATTATTATTCCTAGAACTGTTCCAATAAAAAGACTTATAAATGAATACGGAATACCGATTCCGATCAACACTAATCCATTAGCAGGGTTTTCATCAACATCACGATTCGGATCACCAGTTGCTACCATGTAAAACAGATAGAGCACATAAAAGATAATGAAAGACATTAGAGAAATTAACAACTGCCTCCACTGACCTCGAGAAACAACCAAACTGATAATGGTATTTGTTAGAAATAACACTATAAATCCATGAGATAGTCTTGAATCTAAATACTCTCCATTAGATCCAAATATATATTTAAAATATAGTAATGTTAATATTAGGTGTACTATTGATGGAATAGATCTTGCTATTATAATAGTCATTTGTTTGCCTGCTTTGGGTTCATAATAAGAATTTCTACTATCGATTTCCGTTAGTTAAATCACCATCACTGCATTTTTCAATATCAAAACTCCGACTATTTTTGTTCCATTCTTCTGCCAAAATTCCATAAACAACGTGGTCTACATAATGGTCATATAACCATTCTGCTTGCCTAATGCATCCTTCATTTACGAAGTTTAATCTTTCGGGAATACTCCTACTTTTCTGATTCTCTACCGCAGCCCTAATTTCAACTTTATTTAGGTTTAACTCACTAATTGCATAATCGGTCAATGCACTAGCCACCCTGGTCATAATTCCATTCCCTTGAAATTCTTCTCCAAGCCAATATCCTATATATGCAGTTTTGTTTGACCAATTTATACTATTGTAACCTGCAACTCCAACAATTTTACCTTTAAATAATATAACTGTATTCAAGCTCTTATTTTCAGCGAAACTTTTTAGACATATTTTAATAAAATCTATTGTATCTTCTAGTTGTATTGTCGCATCAAGCCAAGGAAGCCATTCTCTTAGATAACCTCTTGAATTATTTGTTAATTCAAATACCCTCTCTCCATCCCTTAATTCTATTAGTTTTAAAGATAAGTCCTCATCAATTTTATGTATAAACATGGTCTCCTCCTTGAAAGGTGGTTATTTTAACTTTTTTTGAGCTAATCTCCCGTTACATCAATGGAACAAAGAGCAGCGCCGAAGGTTCTGCTCTCAGGTATGGTTCAACTATCGAATTCAATTAGATTCTTGTAGATGGATAAAAAAAACGAGCGCTTCGTTACGATAGATAGTACACACGGGTCAAAGCCATTAATTCCATCATCCAGGAGAGCGCTCTACCATGAAGTTTAAAGCGCAAGATAAACAAAATCAATTCATTGAAAACATTACTGTACATCATCTCGTTGTAGGTGCAGACATTACTCAGGAGGCACATGTTGCTAGTGCGGTTAACTTCCGCGGTGTCGCTCTCGGCAATCCATTGATTTTTAACAAACGTACCACTTTAGCTGAATCATTTGGCTAAATGGAACTAGGACATTAACCGCTGACAGCTTCATTTCTTCAACCTCGGTTTCGGTCATACCCAAATAGGTTTGCCCTGGGTCAAATATGGGTGATAACAATTCAATTCAAAGTAACGACTGATCATTTCAGGTGACGGAGATACGGTATCCACCAATCGCACATGCAAATCATATACTTCTTTCGATTCAACACCAAGGAATGTAACAGCATTCCCAAACGAAGCTGGCTGTAAAATTTTTGGACTAAAACTATTGATTGTTTAGCAAGTTTCCCTAATATTATTTAGCAAACGCATATCCTCTGTAAGTCCGCCCTGCGCCCTTTGGTGGAGTTTCTTTTATCATTAGCTTATTAATTCTTCAAATAATTTCCTTTATCCTCCAGTATTATTAAAGAAAAAAGAGCAGTTGCCGGCTGCGTGCGATCTGCTCACTTGTTGTTGAATTATCGTTAACCGTTAGTTCAACGATCCACTAAACTGAACACCTATGTTTGGGTAGAAGGGGTGAAAATATTTATTAACTTGTTTAATTGATGAAACTGGTTCCGTTCAATAAGTACGACTAATATTTCATTACCGGTATCAGCGAAAAAGAATCTTCTACTGCTACCTCTCTCAGCAAGTAATTCAGAAAAAATCAAGAAGATTTCTGGGCTCAACCAATCGTCTTGCACGGAAAGCGAATAACGATAGTTCGTGCTATTAGCTTTAAAGGCAATCCACACCTTACCTTCTTGAATATTCACGTAATCCTGAATATCGGTTAGGCTTAATGCTGGCTCAACCATAATCGCAATCCGTTTTAATACTTGAACATAGTCCCCATGGTCCTCAATACATTCGCGATCGAAGCACCAAACGTCGTTAGACGGGTATACATCACTGATAAAATCTAAGACGCTGTCTCTTTCTCTTCCCATACACATAATAAGATGAATGTAAGGGCGTTCCTCATAATCGCTTATTTTGAAATCTAAAATGTCGATGATTTCTATGTTCCCTTTGAGTGTAATACCTATTTTACTTAGATTTGCGAGCTGCTCTTCAATCGAAATACTCGATTGTGAAGACTTGAAAAATTTGAATTTGTGCTTAAAAAAACTAAACATACCTTTAAATAATTCCTCCTTGGTATGAGTCTGCCGATTTAAACGAACATCCAGGAGTATTCACTTCAGTCGTTTTTATCTTGATAAGCCTTTATAAGAGGAGCTATTGTCTCATACGCTTGGAGGAAATGAAATACAATTAGATCGAATTCTTCTTTTAGTTCTAAATTATCGTTCCAAAAATCCTGACTAACCTTTAGTAGTGAACATAAGAGATCTCCCGTATAATAATTTCCGGAGTTCAACGGGTTATCAACTAATCTTGTAATGGCTATAGGGACAAGGTAATTTAGAGAAAATTTTTGAAATAACATTCGGGTAAGATCATCATTTGTAAAGTCCTTTAGAGGTTTTCTTCTTAATGTAAGACACTTTCTTATTAAACCGGTGGCTCCCTCGTCAGGATCCCCCCAATTTTCCCCATCGATTTCCTCTAAAGACTTATTTAAATCCAGCATATTTAACTCCACTCCTAGGTTTGGAACTAATGTTTCCCGTTAGCCTAACGTACTACCATACAGAAAGCCTTGTTCGCCTGTCAGTTTACTTCCTTATTTTTAGTAGCAATAGCTGGTTTCACCATAACACCCCAACCATCAGAATAACCACCATATTTTTTGGCCTCTTTATTAATCATCTTTTGGATCTCTACAATTGCATTCAATTCTAATGGCATCTCTTGTGAACATGTACATGTCCATTGATTGCCTTCAAAATCTTTTTCTAAAGAACAAGTGAAATTTTTATCCATCATCATTTGTTTCACTTTCTTACCCGATATTTCATCTCTAATAGCGATTTGAAAATCGACATTATGCTTTTGGGCAAGATCTACTCCTGATCGTTCAAGGGATTCTAAGTTCTGACGATCAGCGCTATCATTGAAATAACTATCTTCTGACACGATACTTTGACACCCCACTAATAGTGTTATTATGCAAACCGCATAAATAAATCTTATCGTTTTGATCATAATTCTACCCTTCAACTTGTTCAACGTTATATTCTCATTATTCGGCTAAGACTACTATTTCACCTGCATTCGATTGGCGAATACTGCCCTATAGCTTAACGAAAACAAGGAGCATCTGCCGCGTGGCGTGCTGCTCCCTGCTTATTGCACTATAGTGTCCCGTTAGCGTAATCCTTGAGTTCAAGACTAGCCTTAATTGCTATTAATATTGAACTGGCGAAACTCCGCATTAGCCCAATATTCCTCAGCTTTTTTAAAACTTTTCAATACCTTACTAGCAACTTTTTTGTATACACTTCCGAAAAAAGTTTTTTTGTCATATCTAAACCAATTGCCGTTATCTAAAATAGTTTTCCTGTTTTGAATATTCAAGTGATAGGCAGTAACTTTGTTTGGAGTTACCTTTTCTCCCCAATCGTGAGTGAGACCTTCTGGTGAACAAACAGCTATTTCTAATCTGAAGCCTCCTCCATATTTATCAAATTGAAATGTTAATATATCTATTTTCTTATCTGTAATTCTTCGAAAATGCGGAAAGGAGCCTTTAAATCCTTTTTCACGTAATTCTGGAATAACAATTGTTTTCAGGGCATCTATCATGATATCCCGTTCTACCGACATGAAAATCTCCTCTCTTATATTAGCCTTATTTGAGGTAATAAACTGTAAAAAAAGCATCTTTATTGAAGCTAATGTTGGCAACTGCACCAGTTTACCGACGAACCATGGATAACTCTTACTTTATGCCAATAAACCCTGTCCCTATCTGATAATTTTGATTTTCCATTTGAGGGTCAATAGTCCATTCCTTTGCTATAAATAAGACATTTTCTTCATCTGGCAATTTTGGTTCTTCAACATCTAGATCAGTAAAAATAAGATTATTCTCAAGTTCTTCTTTACTAATTTCACCTTTATTAATAATAGTTTCGCCCGTCTCACCTAAGTATCCGTAGGCACGAATCAGTTTGCCTTTAATTGATTTTGCCCAAGCATGGTACTCAAAAACTCGATGCGTTCCAAAATAATATGCTTCTCCGAAACTCGAACTTAAGTCAGATATTACATCTAGTGGATTAGGCCGTTCTGTTCCACTTAAATCTGGCATTATCGAATTTATCACTAAAGTCCATCCATTAATCGGGGGAGATATAAAATAATATCCTTCGTAAGCTCCTTCGATTCCAGTTTTCCAATTACTGATTTGAATATTTTTAAGCTCCATAGTATCTAAAACAGCTTGGGTATCGTTAGTCTTAACTGCAAACCACTGACACTTATAACCAAAAGCAACTGGAGAATCAGGATTAGAATCAAAATTTATTAATTTGGGATCTAGCTTGGCTAAATTGTGATTACTAACTAAGTTTCTTTTAATATTTCGTTTTTGAAAATATAAACATATTACTACTAGCATAATAATTGCCACTACCATAAAAAAGATTTTCATGAGTTTTCTACTTTCCACCCTTAGTTAAAAGGGTTAGTTTTTCAAAGAGACTAAAAATTCGCGAAATGAAAGTGATTAATTAGCTCAATGGCGTATCGGTTAAGATAAATAATGCTCTAAAAAAGCATTCACAATTATTTTTTCTTTAAGATTCGATATTAAGGTATAAATAAATTTTCCCATTATTTTTTTTAATGACATTGACTGAACCTAAATCTAGATCTCGAAGATCATGCCCCCAGATACCGTATTTGCCGTTTGTTTCATTCCTGTTTTTAAGTTTGCCTCTCTCCATCACTGGAATTGTTTTAATGCTGGACGTATCTTCTTCCTCCTGATAAATATTATGATATATATTACTGATCTGATTAATTAAGTCTGATCTTAATAATCTGGAATCATTTATTTCAAACACTTTGGGCTTTTTTAATGGGTAGTCTATGACTACATAGATGCTTTTATAATTTAAAACTACTTCGTTCTTTTTCCTCAATCGTGCAAATTCGTCTTCTGGTGACTCTATACTGATCCAAGGGATTAGTCCATCAGGGAAAGTATCTAAATCCTCTTTATTGGCTTTAACTTCGAATGTAATCTCCTTTAAAAATACTCCTTTATTTTCATCAAGTTCATTAGCTTGGTTGATGTAAGAGCCTCTTATTAGTGATTTGAATTTCTTAATGTAATCTAACATTGTCATAGGTCTTACTCCTATTTTTATTGTTCTTAGCTATCTACAAGAGCGCATGCAGGCAGTATCGAGTTATGGATAGTTTTAAACTAACATTCCTCGTTAGCGCAATGATCATCGCTTCGCATTTCAACTTGTGATACGGTACCTTGCGCTGTCTAAAGCGACACGTTTTAGACCATCCTTTGTGGGATAGCCTTGTCGTTAAAATACAAACGTCGCCAGTTGCATTAGTCTTTATGATAATCTTTAGTCACTTTCATAACGCCATCTATTCGTTCTTTAACGATAATATGGACTCCTCTTTTCCCCGTAGATTCAGTAGGTCCCTCAAATGTCGCATCTTCCGTTCTTGCCAGCACAATCTTCCCATCTTGCCACACATAATCCTCATGATAATAACCATTAGTTTTTCTGCTGTTGGCAGTAAGCTGCTGATCCCCGGCCTTTATCTCCAGATAGGCGGTCTCGCTAATGTCCTCTAGATCATTATTTTCGACATACCTATGTTTTTCATTATCCCACAACCAATAATAACGCGGTTCATTCAGCGAGGTGCCGCCTACATTCTTCCATAAGCTAATATCCGAATAACCGTCGAAATTCCAATCACTTAAATTGAATCCATAGGTAACTTCAGAAATATTAGGCGTCTCCGTTTCATCAAAAAGTAATTCCTGCTGATAGGATAAGGGCTTACATTGAACGACAATTTTGTTGACTTTATTGACCCCATCCTTTAAGTAATACATTTTTTTATCATCCCTAAGTTGATAACTTTGAACGGTTTGTCCAAATGCTTCGAATGAAAATTCCGGCATCATATCGTTGATCTTTACTTGTACCCTATATTCAATAGGATTTACGATATCCTCAGGCAGTGAACCGCCAGAGTAAGCATAATACTCCGGCAATGTATAATCTTTGCTAGCAGTTGATGAAGATACTCCTCCGCTCTGTGTTTGATTTGGAGCCGGTGCCGGTGTTAATTCTGGTTCTGGTGTTATAGCCTTCGATGTTGATATTGGTGGTGGTGGTGTTGATGTCATTATCGGTGTTAAGACTATCGGGGTGGTATCGGAAGCTTCACTCGTTGTAGTGGTAGAATTTGATGTTTTAGTATGAGTTGGATAGTGACTTGTACAAGCAGTGAATGCTAAAGTAGTTAAACCGAGCAGATAAATATTAATTTGAACTTTTTGCATATAACTACCGCTCCCTTTTAAACAGCCTTTCTTCTAAAAATAACACGTATGTTAAATTTTACAATTCATTACGGAATTCTGGACGTTTTTGTAACGAAGGGTCGCCCGACTAGCAGTCCTAGTGGTATTGAATTATCCTATCTCGTTACTTGAACACGAATAGATGGTTAGTTAATATTATAATCTACAATTTCATTTGCTTTTGTGTATTTAATTAAACGTTCAATTTCATTGAGCACCCTAATTTGCCCCTTTTCATTGGTCCACCAATTATCTGGACGTGTATTACTGTCCAAAACCCCGCAGAGACTGTACTCTATCCAATCTGGCATAAAGGTCTTCATAGTAAGATAACATCGTCTTAAATGAAAGTAATTTGTAACAAGTAGTATTCTTCGGGTCTTTCTTAATCCGAAAAGCTCATCAATCAACTCTCTTGTGTTGATAACATTTTCTTTCGTATTTGTTGATTTATCCTCTACCCAAATATCTGACTCTTTAACACCGCTTTGTATTGCTGTATCTCTCATTACATGGGCTTCGGGAATTTTTGAAGTTCCACCCGACATGATAATTGTAGTGGCACGCCCCGCTTTATAGAGTGCTACAGCCTTAGGAACCCTCACTCTAGGGGCTGTAATGCTTCCAAATACTAATACAAAATCTGCATTTTGCCCATCATCGTCCATGTCTTCAAAGATTATTCGATTAATCATTTTTTTATCAAGAGCTTGCGGGTCTAATTCGGATAGAAACATAATGCCCTCCTAACGAATGTGTTCTCATACGTTAAACTTTACCATAATCCCCCACATCTCAAGAACTTTTGTTATTATAAAAATCCCTCGTTAGTTTAGCACCCCTTTAGTCAATAATTTCCCATGTCACTTTGAAACTTCCCTTTAAACCTCCGTCACCATCTGCAACAATTTTATATATTCCATCTTCATCAATATTAACTGATGCCTTATGCTCAATTGTTTCTTTCATACCTGCGTATGTTCCACTCGGTTTTAATACATACTGACCCGTTGATGAACCACCGCGAGTATCCCAAATAATTTTAAAAATAAGGGTCTGTCCTTTTCGTGCGTTAACTGGTATTTCTTTCGATCCATTAAACAAGTCAAATTTCGCTTCATAAGTCCCAGCAGTGTATGTTTCAACCCAATTTAATTTTAGATTGTTAACGATAGTCAGAGAAATTAACAAAAGCAGAGGAATACCTACACCCCAGAGATATTGAAAAGTCAATTTTTTTCTACTAATTCTTGTCCATGAATAGAAAATCATAGCAAATATTGCACCAAAGGTTCCTGCAAAAAGGAGACTGGAGAGCAACTCTTCAGAAGATAAACTAGATCCGCCACGAATGTAAGCAAACCCCGGAAAGTAGGCATAGCCACAAGCGATATAGAGGAGAATTTCAAATAAGCGCTTATTCGAAGAAATAAACCTCACGATTAGATCAATGAGTAGTGAACACGGAATACTGTAAAAATAAAGGATATTAAACAATGAGACTTCCTTCATTCCTCCAAAGACACTATAAAAATCCAAACCGTTAATTATCAAAAATATTGCCCAAAAACTGAATAAAGTAAGTCCCGACGCAACAAGTTTCGTCATAACATATTGCCAAAACTCATTAATTCTCATATTCACAACTCTTTTCAACAGAGTATTCCTTGTATTCAGAATCCATCGCTAACCAATCTTCAATCTCATTTATAGTTGAAAATTTCCCTAAATAACTACCGTAAACTATGCTTATTTTTTACATTTTATTAAACTAATCTACCCATTAGTTGAGAAAACGGCAACCTTGCGCGGCCGCCGTTTCTTTGTGATTGTTGAGCTGTAGTTCCCAGTTCATTGAATGTTCAAATACTAATCACTATTTCGCGTTCTTTCAGCATGAGAGCAACCTAATGTTAAAAAGGAACTGAATAATTCAAACTTGCAGAACACAAAATTTAAACAAAGCCTTTAATTGTTTTTAAATATATCTGATAATTATCATCATCGAAGCAAACGAACTGAATTTTTCTAAAAGAGTAATTATTTCCTTCAATAAATTCCCTTAATGAGCTAATGGCTATTTCAGCGGCCCTCTTTTTTGGAAATTTATATATACCTGTACTTATGTTGGGGAACGCGATACTTTTAATATCATATTGGTTAGCAAGATCTAAGGTGTTTATATAACAGCTTTTAAGTTTCTCTTCCTCATTACTTTTTCCATTGTTCCATACAGGTCCAACCGTATGAATAACGAATTTTGCATCTAATTTTCCCGCTGTAGTGATTACGGCCTCGCCAACTGGGCATCCTCCTTGTTTTTCTCTTATTCTCATGCATTCTATAAGAATCTCCTTACCGCCTGCTCTGTGGATGGCACCATCCACACCACCACCACCGAGTAAACTTGTGTTTGCTGCATTAACTATGCAGTCCATTTTTGATTTTGTTATATCTTCCTTAATAACCTCTATATACACTGAATTTAATTCGATTTCCATTGTTTTAATGTTCCCTCCGATGCAAAAAGCTTGGTCCATGATTCAATTTATACTACCATAATTTAGGTTAATAAGGCACTTGATATAATGAAAAACGTTAAAATATGCTAATATTGTTAATATGGAGGTGGTTAATAAAATGCAACAAATCTCTGATTATCTTTTTATGTTTTCTTTAATTCTGCTTATATTGACCTTACTTTTTAAAGGAGTAGGCTCTAAAGGTTCTTCTAACGCAATGGGGAACATTGATTTAGCCATGCATGAAAACCATGGTAATGATTTGAAAAGTCAGGACTCGATTATCAAAAATATATTTAAATCAGTTTTCGTATGGATTTCAATTCTAGGAATACTTGTTTCAATACTCTTGTCGAAATTATAAATACCTACCAGAATTATTGAACAAAAAAAGGCGCTGTAAAAGGCGCCTTTTTATCCATTCCTCGTTAGAGCTTAACCTCTTAATTATTTTAATTAGGTCCCTTAATTCCAATTTTTGTTCTCTTTTTGCGATTTTTATCAAACAAAATCGCAGTAAAAAATCCAAGAAACCCAATACCTACACAATAAAAAAAATACTCATCTTTCAAAATTATGTTGCCAATCTGTATGTGCAATACGCGCAAGAAAACAAATAAGATACAAATTAAAACACTTAAGCAGAAAGTACAAATTCCGATTTTTGAGATCAAAGGTATTTTCTTAAAATCCTCAAACGTCTTTATCTCATAGGTTATCTTCAAATATTTCACTTCCCTCTAAGTCCTTGTTTTGTGAGATTTTGTCTTCTATCGGTAGTTCTTCACCATAATAATAACACACATATTGGAAGTAAACTCCACTTAGCGTAACGCGGCTCCTTTGCACGTCGGTGATGTTACCCGCCAGTTAGATCAACCAGAAACTGATGTAATCAAGAATAATAGCTATACATTGCCCCTCGTGACAATAGCGCAAAACAAAAAAGCTCATTCCTATTACGAATGAGCCTTTGCGAGTTACATTAGGTCGTGTAACTTTGTTTTCTTCCAGTATCAGTTCATGCTTTTTAATGTTCTAAGAATGAAGGATGAGAAATCATTTGGCTTTCGTCCTAATATCCACGTTAAAACATTAGAATTACCGATGGATCCATGTTCATTATAATGCTGAAACATCTTTAATATTGTATTTACTTGATATTCTCCTAAGCCATTGCTATTTAATTGTGCTGCAAACATTTCGTCTTGCGGAGTTTCAACTTTGATTTCATGGCCAAAATGCTGTTCCATTGCTGCTATCATATCAGACAATGATAAATTTTCAGGTCCAGAAAATTCATATGAAGCCCCTGTATGTCCCGGACGAGTAAGAATGATTGCAGCTGCCTCGGCTAAGTCATCTAAGTCAATCATACAGATGCGAGTTTCTTGAGTCGTAAAATACTTTTGTCGAAAGATACCTTTTTCGCTAAGCAGCTTCCAAGACTCAAGTATATTCTGCATAAATATGCCTGGCTGAATAATCGTATATGGGATACCTGAATTCACCAGGAGCTCCTCAACCATAAGTTTTTTCTGATGATGCGGCATTTCTTGAATGACGGGATGTATGACAGAATGGAATACAAAATGTTCAACTTCTGCCAAGCGAGCCGCTTGTATGATTACTTGTCCGATTTGAACCTCATCGGGATTCATTGCTGAACAAATGTGGTATACAGCCCTAATTCCGACTAATGCCTCATTTACAGCATTTTGATCCAGCATATCGCCTGTAACGACTTCCATCTCACCTAATGATTTAATGTCCTCGATTTGTTCGGTTCTTCGAACAAAAGCCCTTATCCGCTCTCCTTTAGAAAGCAAAGCTTTAATGACTGCACGACCAGTTTTCCCGTTTGCTCCAGTTATAAGGATCATTTTTATTTCTCCTTTTATAGTAAAGTGATTTTATAAAACAGTATCACATGCAGCACGATGCCGAAATTTCGATTTATGTGTACATTCCTCATTTCTGCCTTCCCGAAATATAATAATGCCATCATACTGGATCTCTTTTATTTATTCCAACGCATTTCAAGTTATATTCTTATTAATTAAAAGGAATGAATGGGGTCGAATTTGATTAATTCCAAATTAAAATTCTATTTGTTAATCCTTAAAAATTCATTGTTCAATTACCGCGGAGAACACATCATCATGACGTCTATCAATGGAAAACAATACAATAAAAAAACCGCGAAATTCGCGGCTGATATTTCATATATGTTTTTGTCCTCATTTGTTCATTTTTCCTTATTTGCTGTTCAGTTCCTCAATTGAATTGATATTCAAATATGTGGGAACTACTAATCCTAGTTTAGTACCATTCAGATTCGGCCCCAAATCTTCAAATTTACCCTTATACTTATCAAAATAATCTTTATGCGTCGTTGGCAGCCATGCAGCTACTATTGCATCCGCACTTCCATCTGAGATTCCTGCCCACATCGGTCCGGCTTCTACCTGCAGCATTTCCACTTTATATCCAAGCTTTTCTTCCAAAACAGCTTTTACGACATTCGTGCTCGCAATTTCGGAATCCCATGCGACATAGGCGAGTTTTAGCTTTTTGCTTTTTTCTTGAGCTAGATCTTTTACCCAACCATCAACCTTATCCGCATTATCCTTTACCCAAGCGACAGCTGCTTCTTCCGGTTTTTTCCCATCGATGATCGCAGACATTACGACGGCCATCTCTTCTGGGCTCCATTCGAACCTATCCAGCATGGTATAAGCCGAAGGAGCATCCTTCTTCAAGTTATTCCTCACAATGGTATGAATCTGTTCATCCTTTCCAAACACACCTTTAGGATCGTTCAAATATTTTAGCTCATATTTGGCAAACATCCAGTGAGGTGTCCAGCCCGTTATAATGATTGGCGTCTTAGCTTTATAGGCTTTGTCGAGAGCGGCTGTCATTGCAGCGCTTGAGCCTTCCACCAACTTCCAACCTTTCAGATCGTAATCATTGATCGCCTGGGCAGCTTGTTTCATTAATCCCGCTCCTGGGTCGATCCCAATGATTTCATGATGCACCTGGCTTCCAACGTTTCCTTCGGACGATACTTGTTTGGAGCAACCTGTAATCACGGTTACTGCAGCCAAACTTACCAACACTAATGCTTTAATTTTATTCCTCAATTTATTCACACGCTCCTCTTTCTTTTCAGAATATACTGACTCATTCGATCAAGAAGTATGGCTAATACGACAATGGATAAGCCCGCCTCGAACCCTTGTCCTGTCTTAATCTGTGTCACTGCGCGGTAGACATCCGCCCCTATACCTTGAGCCCCGATCATAGAGGCAATAACAACCATTGATAATGAAAGCATAATCGTTTGATTAATTCCCGCCATAATCGACGGCATTGCTAATGGGAATTGCAATTTGAACAATTTCTGTGTTCTTGTTGAGCCAAATGCATCGGCAGCTTCTACTAAATCTTCTGCAACTTGCCGAATTCCTAAATTCGTAAGCCTTATTGTTGGAGGTACTGCAAAGATCACAGAAGCAATAACACCAGGAACAACTCCTAATCCAAAGAACGTTACAGCTGGTATTAAATACACAAAAGCAGGCATCGTTTGCATAAAATCCAATAATGGCGTAATCACATCACGAAATTTATTGCTTTGAGCGCACCAGACTCCTATTGGAATACCAATAATGATAGAAATTAACGCAGAAGTCAGAACAAGCGCTAAGGTGTCCATCGTATGGCTCCAAAACCCTAAATTATCTATTAATAAAAGACCTAGCCCTGAAAATAGCGCAAATGACCAGCGGCCCAAATAAAAGGCTATTGCACAAATTATTGCGATGAATAATAAAACCGGAACACCTTGGAAAACAAAAGATAAGGCATTCACGCATCCCTCAATGCAAACCGAGAAGAATTGAAATAGTACAGCCAAATTAATTTCCAGTTTATCCACGATAAATTCTACCCACTCATCTAGAGGAATCTTGGGAATCATCCTTATGCACCTCCTCTTTAGCAATAGGTTGTCCAGCTAGTGCTCCTAGAACGGCACCGCGAACAATGACACCGATAATACGATTGTTCTCATCAACAACGCCTACCGGATATTTTGAATTACCACATATTTCGAATAGCTCATATAGCATTTGCTCCGGCGTCACAGTAGGCGCACTTCGAATAACGATGTCCTCGAGTGTTCTTCCTACTCTTACAGCCTCAGAAGCATCTTCAGCTGTGATTACACCAAGTAGTTTTTTCCCACGATCAACAACAAATAAGTTCGATATGCCGCTTTCTCGCATAAGTTGAAGAGCTACCCGCGGCCCCCTGTCAAGCCCAACTGTTTCTGGCCTTCGCATCACCGATGAGGCTGTCAGTACTTTAGACAAGTCTACGTCCTCGACAAATCGTTCAACATATTTATTAGCGGGGTTCATCATAATCTCTTCCGGCTTCCCAATCTGAACGACACTGCCATCTTTCATCAATGCGATCCGGTCACCGATCCGAAGCGCCTCATCCAAATCATGCGTAATAAAAATAATTGTTTTCTTCATTTTATCTTGCAACTCTAACAGCTCATCCTGCATATCCTTACGGATTAATGGATCTAGTGCACTAAAGGCCTCATCCATCAATAAAATATCAGGATCGTTAGCCAGCGCTCTGGCAAGTCCTACCCTTTGCTGCATACCGCCGCTTAATTGCGATGGCATACTGTCCGCCCACTCTTGCAATCCTACAAGACTCAAGGCCTCCATGGCCTTTACTCGTTTCTCCGCCTTACTTTTCCCTTGAATCTCAAGCCCGTATTCCACATTTTGAGCAACCGTTCTATGCGGAAACAAGGCAAATTTCTGAAATACCATACTAATCGTTTCTCTCCGAACATGGCGGAGCTCTTCATCACTCATCTCGACAATATTTCTGCCGTGAATGTTGATGATCCCCTTCGTAGGTTCAATTAACCTGTTAAGCAGCCGGACAAGTGTTGACTTCCCGCTGCCTGACAGTCCCATAATGACAAAAATTTCACCAGGTTCTACGGAAAAGCTGACTTCGTTGACCCCCACTGTATGTTTCGTTTCCCTGTAAATCTGTTCTTTGGAGACCTTACTATTCAATAGCGGAAGAACAGACTCGGGATCAGGCCCAAATACCTTGGTTACCTGATGCACATCAATAATTGCCACACGCTCACTCCTTTCTGTATGCGTTAATGCCCTCTTGCCTTTTAAGTGTAAAGAACAAAAGCGGGTTATGTCAACCATAAATTCTGTTTAATCTGTTTATACAGAAAAAACTGTACAAAACATTTTAAATTCTACTACATACTTCAGCATCCTATTCAATGACTTTCTTTACTTTATCGAAATTGTTTCTTACAATAACGTTGTACACATAAAGGCAGGGTGAACTTGGAATGGAACAACTAAACAATATAAGCTCCGAACAAGAGTTGATTATTCAAAAAGCGCGCAAACGCATCATTGAATCTATGGGCAAAAATATGGAACTCTATGGCATAACTCAATCGATCGGCCATCTATATGGATTGCTTTTTTTCCAAAACAAGCCCATGACCCTAGATGAGATGAGAGAAGCCATGGAAATGAGTAAAACCAGCATGAGCACTGGCGTGCGTACGCTGGTTGATTTGAAAATGGTCAATAAAGTTTGGGAGAAAGGGTCGCGGAAAGACCTTTATGAAGTAGAAATGGATTGGTTCCAAACTTTCTCCGATTATTTTTCACTGAAGTGGCGTAAAGCATTGGAAATCAATCTCAGCTCTTTGCGCAAGTCAAAAGTTGAGCTTAATCAACTTAGTCAGCTATATCCTGACGATACAGCGCTGCAAGGCATTCTGCAAACAGATATTAATAAAATCGACGAAGCAATTCGATATTACAAATGGCTGGATCGGCTTATTGACAGTTTTGAAACAGAAGAAATTTTTAATCTGGTACCTAAAGATCTGCCCTAAGATGATCATAATTTAGGTTCATTATGCGTGTTTTTTCCGTCAACCAGTAAAAAGAGGCATCAGTTAATCCGAACGCCTCTTTTGTTATTTTACAGGCTATATCTATTTTAAAATAAAAAAAATACCGCAACCGCGCGGCATTTCATGTTTTCCTCATTATAAGTTTCGTCTATAAGCTCTGAGGCATAGATTCCCCTGGCAACCCCATCCCTTAAGCTCCTCCGCGGTATCCAACCCAAAAACTTCTATAAAAATGCATGAATCAAAAATAACACAGCAAACGCTAGTCCACATCTTAAATGCCATTTCTTATCGAGTCTTTTATAGCGCAGTAAGCCCGAAATCGGTACCGGCAACAGGACAATTAATGCAAGCAGCCCGCTAATGTTGTTGAAATCCCATTTAAAACCAAACATAAACACAGCAACCGTATGGAGTATGATAAGTGCGATAGCGAGAATAGCAATTGTAACATGATATTTCTTGACAATACGAAGCAGCACAACCAAGCCTTTTTTCAGATGAGCGAATTTTCCCAAAATGCCTTGTTTAATGATAAAAGCTAAAACATAATTCGATACGACTATGAATAGAGCTATACGGGCATTGGAGCCATAATCCTTGAATGTACGCTCAAAAAGGCGACTGTGCAATGTTGTTGATGGTAAATGAAACAGATTCCAAAGCTGCCATATAAGATAGATTGTGGACACTGCCATCGCACCAAATACCCAAATGCGTTCTTTCTTAGGAATCCACGGTTGTTTTACTTCTAGATGTTGCTGAGAGTTCATCTTAACTCCTCCAATATCTTCATATCTTCATACCGTCTTTCCTGATATCGCTGATAATACCAAATAGAGATGGCTAACCAACTACCGCTTGCTAGAAAACCGCCAAGAACATCGCTTGGATAATGTACGCCCAAATAAATTCTGCTGATTCCTATCGCCATAATCATAATGATACTAATAACAATTAACGCGCTACGACCAAGAGCAGTTGAAATATGCCGCCAAAGCAAAAAAGCAACAACACCGTATAAGCTAAAAGCGGCCATTGAATGCCCACTTGGAAAACTAAAACCATTTGCATCAATGATGCGGTGCAATACTGGTCTCGCACGTTTAAAGATAAGCTTTAATGTTTCGTTTAAAATCACCGATCCGATGACAACGCTTATAAATAGAATCAATTCACTGCGATGATGTAAAACCTTATACAAGAAAAACAAAATGATTAACGTAACAACGACAACTGGAAATCCCCCTCCTAGGAAGGTAAAGAATTTCATAATGCTTGTTAAAAGCGGTGTTTCTAACCCTTGAACAAACGAAATGATCACCTTGTCGAATTGAACTACCTTATGATCGGTTACCAAGAGCGCTATGGCTCCAAAACTAATTGCACTCAAAAGGCTTATAAAAAAAGCCCAGGTAAGTTGTATCTTCAAATTCACTAATGAATTAATCCCCCTTATCAATTAAAGAAATTTAATTTTTGAACTAAACTCTACTCCAAGTCCCTCAACTTCATTTGAATATGATAACTCGAATAATATCTAAACAAGAGGTGCTGAAATGGTGAATAGAGCTCGAACAATTGGCAGCAAATGGGTCAAAACAAAGGTGCTCTTATTAAACAAGGAACTTCGCAGATTTGTACCGGAAACAAGAGTCTACAGTCAATCGAACCTTCTTCAAATGCTAAATAAGCATAAAATGGTTTATGTCAAACCAAACAATGGTTCTTGCGGACAAGGTGTTATTCGTGTAGAGAAAAATGATAAATACCGTTATCAGGCTGGCAAAATTGCCAAATCATTTGGGACGTTTCAAGGCTTATTCGCTGCTCTAAGCAAAGCCAAGTTAAACAGATCTTATCTTGTACAGCAAGGTATTCATCTCTTAACGCACCAGAAGCGAATCTTCGACACACGTATCATGGTTCAAAAAAACACTCATAAGAAGTGGGAAACAACGGGTTATATTGGCCGAGTTGCTCATCCTCGCAAGATCGTAACGAACTTTCATAATAGCGGCAAACCGCTGCCTTTAGAATTATTACTTGGTTCCCATTTAAAGAATCAACAGAAAAGTGATTATATCCAAAGCTTAAGACATTTAGGGTATCGAATTGCAAAGCACTATCAGAAAAGTTATCCCGGATTTAAAGAAATTGGTGTTGATATTGGAATCGATAAACATTTAAAACCGTGGGTGCTGGAAGTCAACACAGCGCCTGACCCTTTTATTTTCAACCAATTAAAAAATAAAAAAATGTTCTTCAAAGTCCTGCGGTATGCGAGAGCAAACGGACGGTTCCTCCGTGCAAAACGCAAATAATCCTTGTTCCTTGAGCAGCGTACAACAGCTCCAATCCTTCTTTAAACAGGGGATTGGAGCTGCTTCCGTTTTAAGAGGGCAATTTTTGTTGACGTATCATCATTTTAACTCCTAACAAACCAAGACCGACTACACCAGCCGCGACAATCAGCCATATTGGATGATGGAAATGCATAAACATGTGGTCCCACGCTTTACCAAGCTTTTGACCTAGAAAAACAATAACTAAGATCCAGGCCATTGCACCCAAATACGAGATACTTATAAATTTAGTGAACCGCAATTTGATTGCCCCTGCAATGAACGGTGCAGCATGTCTAAGACCAGCCACATAAAAGCCTACTAATAGTAAGATAGCTCCATGCTTCTTAAAATGCTCTGCCCAATTTTCTAATCTATTTTCAGAGAGCTTAATCCACTTGGTTACTTTGCTAATCCGCTTCAACCCTATACTTTTCCCCAGAAGGTAATTAACTGTCATTCCAGCACTCGCTCCTAGCCAGGCGAAGCCGATAATGCCACCTACATGTAAATTCGTCTTGACGGCTATATAGCCTGCACCTAACAGGATAATCTCGATCGGTAACGGGATGCCAACAATGCCAAGGAAGAGTGCTATAGAAATACCTGCATAACCGTAATGGGTGATTAACAAGATCATTGAATGATGATTCATCTTTCTTCACCTGCCTCGAATTGATCCTATCATAGGAATGTGAAAATCACATGAGAGAATTCTTTAAACATGAAGTTATCTTGTGTTTGGATTGTCAAGGTATTTCCGTTCATCCGATTCTCATGATCTTCTAATAATTGTCCTTTAAGCCTCATTGGACCTGGTATTCCCGCATGTTTGGTAATCTATAGGGAGTTCCGGATATGTTAAGGTTATCTCAGGTGAAAACCTAAAACACGATCCTGAAGGGGGATATCCAATCATGAACAACATGAAAACGAACCGCCTAAGCAAATCGCTATTAGGTATTACACTTAGTGTATCCTTATTTGCATCTGCTAACCTAATGATGGCGCCGCAATCCGCGCATGCTGCAAGCAATGTTTCTGCGACAGCAGCTTCAGCTTCAACATCGATATCGGGGAAAGCAAATAGTATTATTACAACTGGTAAACAATATATCGGTGTCAGGTACAAATTCGGTTCTCAAAAAGCCACCACCAGCTCGTTTGATTGCTCTTCTTTCACACAATATGTTTATGGCAAAAATGGGATCAATCTGCCCCGTTCTTCTAAGCAGCAGTCACAAGTAGGAACTTTTGTTGCTAGAAATCAGCTTCAACCGGGTGATCTTGTCTTTTTCTACTCACCAATTCATCACGTTGGTATCTACATGGGGAATGGAAAGGTTTTGCACACCTACGGCAGCCCTGGTGTTACGATTTCAGATATGAACTCTGGCTGGTGGAGCAAAAATTACAAAACAGCCCGTCGTGTGATTCACTAAGCCTGTCTCGCTTTGTTTAAAAGCTCAGAAGACCTCTTTCAGTTCTCCAACTGAAGGAGGTCCTTTTCCTATGCCAGAACATCCCGCTTTCTAGGTACATAAGATGTAAGATGTAAGGCGATTAATTTCAAATACCTTGAAAAGAGAGCTGTACATGTCACATAAATTACTTGTCATCGAAGATGAAGAGAAAATAGCAAGGCTGCTGCAATTAGAACTCACACATGCCGGTTATATTGTGGAGCTAGCTTCAGATGGCTCAGAAGGACTACGAAAAGCATTAAATGAGAAGTGGGACCTCATTCTTTTAGATATTCTGCTTCCTGTATACAACGGTTTTGAGCTTATTAAATCCTTTCGCAAGAAGAATTCAGAAACTCCCATTATTGTGGTAACTGCCTGCGGCACCCCCGCGGATATTGTGAATGGACTTGATTTGGGGGGCCAGGATTATATAACGAAACCTTTTCACTTGGAAGAGCTGCTTGCTCGGATTCGCGCTTGTATACGCCGCCAAAATCAATTCCAACAACCCGATGATGAGCTTAATAAGCATGACTCCATGATTTATACGGTGAAAGGAACAAATGTGAATCTTCGTTCCAGAGAAGTATTACAGAATGATATTAAAATTGAATTTACACCAAAAGAATTTGAACTTCTCGTCTATTTGATCGAACATCAAAATGAAATCCTTAGTCGGGAACAAATCATGAACGATGTATGGGGTTACGATTTCCTAGGAAATTCAAATCTGGTGGATGTATATATAAGGTATATTCGCAAAAAGCTACTTGCGCCTTACCCGAACATTCGAACCATCCGTGGTATTGGGTACCTCTTGGAGGTCTAATTGACATGAAAATCAAAACTAAAGCTTCCCTGCTTTCATTCTTTTGGTTAATTAGCATTCTAATACCGCTTACCTTCATTATTTACTATCTTTATGCACAGTATGAAAAAGAGGAAGAGCTCGAATCACTTCAATTTACGGCTAACCAAATGCTTACACAAATAAGTCCTATGGAATTGCTCCAAGAAGATAACAACCGCATATTAAGAAGGTATCTACCCGATCACTCTATGATTCGCTCACTTAATCTTTCTTCTAAGGTGATAAACCAAGTAGCCAACAATGACGAATTAGCCGTTATTCCGCCAAAACACATGGATACACAAGTGACTTATTCGCAAAAACTTAATGAACAGACCGTTATGATTGTGCGAACACCCATTCGCCAAGGAACAGAAATCATCGGAACGTTAGAAATCATTACGGAACCAAT
The DNA here is from genome assembly GCF_009757995.1 of Paenibacillus anseongensis. Taxonomy (NCBI): domain Bacteria; kingdom Bacillati; phylum Bacillota; class Bacilli; order Caryophanales; family Paenibacillaceae; genus Paenibacillus; species Paenibacillus anseongensis. Next base: position 74,238 of record NZ_WSEM01000002.1, on the reverse strand, counting down.
AGAGCTTGACCAAAGCTTATACCGATTGGTTGGTATTATTGGCATCGTAACGCTTGCTGCTATGCTGCTCTCTCTATCTGCTAGTTTTTTATTGACCAAACTGTTATTCTTACCGCTATCCCGTATGATTCAGACGATGAAAGAGATTGAAACGAGTCTTGCGATAACCAAACTACCTTTGAATCGAAAGTCAAAGGATGAACTCTATCAATTATCTGAGACATTTAATCATTTGATGGAACGGATCGAGATAAGTATGAAGAAACAGCGGCAGTTTATTTCTGATGCCTCACATGAGTTTAAGACTTCACTTACGATTATTGAAGGCTATTCATCTCTCATTCGCAGATGGGGGTTTGAAAACATAGACCTTCATATGGAAGCTCTTAATGCTGTTCATGACGAGAGCAAGCGTATGAAACACATTACTTATCAATTGCTTGAATTGGCTGAACTCGACCACGAACCTAAATTAACGCTTTCCTTATTTGATCTTGTCACACTATGTAAAGAGAACATTCAACTTCTTCAGCCACTCTCCGACAAAGAATTCATACTTATCCCCACCGAAAGCAGCATCATGATGGAAGCAGATCGGCCGCAAATGAAACAAGTCCTCTTCATTATTTTGGATAATGCGATGAAATACATGAAACATCACACCCGGATCTACCTCTCTCAAACAGATTCAAATCATTGTATACGCATTGTTGATGATGGCATTGGCATTCCCGCAGAAGAATTGCCTTTCGTCTTCGAACGATTCTATCGCGTAGATCGATCCCGAAGCAGACAAACCGGCGGTTCAGGCTTAGGTCTAGCCATAGCTAAATGTATTGTCAGTTTGCATCATGGCACAATTCAAATAGCCAGTGATCGGCATAACGGAACAGAAGTCATCGTTACCATCCCCAAATTGAAAACCTCCAACCCTTTTTAGGACTTGGAGGTTTTGGCTTGGCTTTTCATTTGAATCATGCCTCCCCATTCTAAATTGACGCTAACATGAATTGGCCATTCCAATGATGCATGATATCTTTTACGATATGAGCTGCTGCATGATTTCGGTGTAATTCCTCCATATGATCCCGAATTTCTTCATATTTTTGAGGATGATGAATGAAATGTTGAATACTATTCGAAAGTTCTTCGATTTTATTTGAGATTGAAGCTACGCCGCGGCGTGATAAATATAAGGCATTTTCTTTCTCTTGCCCGCCATTAGGCTTATAAATGAAAACCGGAACTCTTAAGGCTATGGCCTCTGTCAACGTTAATCCGCCTGCTTTCGTTACCATACAACTAGCTTGTGCCATCCAATCATGAAGATTATCTACAAACCCATGAATGGTTATCCCCTTATAAGCTGCAAACTCCACTTCCAATCTATGTTTTAACTTCTCATTATGACCACAAACAACGACCAATTGACAATTATCTATAAGAAAAAGCGTGCGCATCATTTCCTCTATATAACTTGTTACACCGCTATCCGTGGCCATGATAAGAATGATTTTCTTCTGCTGATTTCTTGCACGAATCCTCGTATTGGCGAACTCTTGTCTGAGCGGAATGCCGCTAACATCTATTCGGTCCTTGTTAATTCCTCTTTCAATGATTTGCTTTTTCAAGTCTTCCGTTGCCACATAATATCGATCGACTTTCGGGTGAAGCCAACTTGCATGCAAAGCATAATCCGTAAGCACGGTATAATTCTTAATCCCCATGGAACTACAAACGATTGGAGATGCACCGAAGGGGAAAGTATTGACGACTACATCCGGACGTTCTTCGTGTATAATCTCTTTCAGCTTCTTTTGCCCTAAATAGGTCATTGACTTCTGAAATAAGGCCGTTTCTTTGGTTTCCCGAGTCAAATAATAGCTCCAACCATAATAGTCAATTCCTAGCCGCGAAACTTTCATGCTTTTGCTAATCAACGTTGATGTAATCGAATGGATCCATGGATGGCCTTCCTTCATTAGATTCACAATCTTCACGTTCTCCACACCTTGCTGATTGAATTGCTGTAATAATGCTTTGGAAGCCTGGAGATGTCCATTCCCATAATTAGCCGTAAGTATTAAAACACGAGGATTAAATGGTATCATATGCCTACCACCTTTCATCACATACTTTTATAACCGGAACCGATAACCTGCTCCCCATACCGTTTCAATGTATTGCGAATTGGATGGATCGACTTCAATTTTTTCTCTTAATTTACGGATATGGACCGTAACCGTCTGGGCATCTCCCATAGCATCAAATCCCCAAATCCGTTCAAATAGGTGATCTTTACTAAATACTCGATTTGGATTCGTAGCTAGAAAATAGAGCAGATCAAATTCTTTGGTTGTTATATTAATCTCCTGATCATGAACAAATACCCGACGGGAACTATTATCAATTAAAAGTCCCTGAATGCGAATCTCATCTTTATTTTCTTTGGTACCAATTAATCGTTCGTATCGTGCTAAATGTGCTTTAACCCTTGCTACTAATTCACCAGGCTTAAAAGGCTTCGTAATATAATCATCTGCCCCTAGACCAAGTCCACGAATAACATCAATATCCTCTTTTTTGGCGGTTACCATCAAGATTGGAATCTGATATTTCTCACGAATTTGCTTGCATACTTCAAATCCATTTAATAAAGGCAGCATGACATCCAGGATGATTAAGTCGAACTCTCCACTTAGACCCAACTTAAGGCCTTGTTCACCGTCAGTTGCGATATCGACCTTATATCCATTTACCTCCAAATAATCACGTTCAAGTTCTGCAATGAGCTGTTCATCCTCAACAATAAGTACCCGTTTCATTCATTCCCACCGTCTTTACGCAACTTTTGCGGTAATTTTATGGTAATAGAAGTCCATTCGCCTTTCATACTGTGTGCGCTAATGGCCCCGCCATGCCCCTCGATCATTTGTTTGGAAATCGCTAATCCTAACCCGCTTCCCCCATTGTTGCTATTCCTAGACGGATCTGCCCTGTAGAAGCGATCAAAAATATATGGGAGCGCATCTGCTTCTACACCAGCCCCATTATCCCTAATTTCTATAATCACACTTGTTCCAGCAGTCTTTGCTTGCAAAGTGATGGATTTCTCCGTTTTGTTCATATATTTTAAGCAATTGTCTACAATGTTAGAAAAAACACGTCTTATTTTGTCTCGATCAATGGAAACCAGTGTCTGCTGGTCAACTGCGATCTCTGACTTATAATGGATGCCTTTTTTATGGAGTTCAAATTCAAGTTCGTCCGACCAATCCATTAGAAAATTGGAGAAGTTGACGACTTCAAAGTTAAACGGCACTCGCTTTAAATCCAGTTTAGAAAAAAGAAATAATTCATCGATTAAATGATCCATTTCTTCCGCTTTGGATGAAATGATTTCGATGTATTTTTGTCTTTTGTCCGTGGTATCCGCAATTCCATCACCTAGTCCATCGATATAACCTCTAATCGCAGTAAGCGGGGTTCGTATATCGTGCGAAATGTTAGAAATCAATTCTTTTCGGTTTTCTTCATATTGAACTTGCGTTTGAATAGATTCTTTCAGTTGCTTGCGCATTTGTTCGAAGGCTATACTGAGCTGCCCGATCTCATCGGTGCTTGTTATCTGAACTTGGAAATCCAGATCACCGGATTGGATCCTTTTCATTGCATTTTTTAACTTGCTTAGGGGTGAAATAATACTTCTAGAAACAAAATAAGTTAATGAGCTATGCGTCAGAACTAATATAATAAGGAGCGTTATAAAAAGAGCCGGGAAAAATTTCTGTATAAAATTAACTAACGGATTAACAGTCGTAATAATAAAGACACTTCCCGACTGCTGGCCAGAAAAATAAAAATCAAAAGAACTAATCTCCAGTAATTTGTTCCCAATGTGTTTGGCATCCTCGTGTTCCGGATGGCCAGGATGCTTAAATGCCGGCAATTGCTGAAGGACATCCGAATTTTCTAAGGTTGGAGATACATACACAAACGTATTATCTTTTCGTACAATCATCCTTGAGTTATTGCTTTGCAGTTCTTGATCGATGTCTGCCAGATAAGTCAGGTCGGCAAGCATGGCCGGATTTTTCTCCGAGGTTCGTTTCATTTCCTTGAACGTATGCTCTAGATTCTGATTCTCGAATAGTCCGACCCCGGAGCTCACTTGTTCGCGAATACCCTGAAAATCCCCACGGAATACTACGATTAATAAGATGGCTGTGATCATCATCATTACGAGTGGAATTAGCAGCATGGCTGCATAGGAAAGTAATAATTTTAGACGAATTGACATGTGCAGACCCCGTTTATTTATACTTCTTTTCGATCGAATTTATAGTAACCTAGTGCCATAAACAACATGCAACTTGAAAGCAGGAAAAGTGAAGTCGTTACTAATTTACCATTGGAAACGGACGGACTTAACCATAACATATGCCAATCTGTATACGATGTTGGTGAAAAGGCAGCGAAATTGTGCAGCAAGAAGGGTGCTTTTTAGCTGCTGCAAAAAGAATGAGTGCAAAAACCATATATCCGCTGGCTGATTTGAAAAACTGGGAAACAAATACAAACAAGGACGATATGGCTACCATAGAAACAAAAGCAGCAACATAGGCTTTCAACATTCCCAATGTTTCCGTGAAACTAGATGTTGTTCCAGCAAAAAAGCTACAAATAGAGGTTACGATGCCGAGTACAATCAGGATTCCAGCCATACATGTGACAAGAGCAGCCGCTTTTGTTGCATAGACTTGAAACCGTGAATTGGGTCGTAGTAAAGCAAGTTTCATCGTTCTGGATCCTACTTCGCCAGGAAATAAATCAGCTGTAATGGTTAAAATCAAGAGCGGGATCCAAATGCTCGTATAAATCGAAAGCATCTCAATCGGAAAAGACTGGCTAACTGCAAAAAGTCCAAGAAAAGGCTGTAATGCTTGAAGTGAAACGGCGAGTACGATCGGCAATAGAGCTGAAAAAATAGCAAACATCACGACTTTTTTTCGATAAAACATTAAGTAAAGTTCATTTAAGTAAGCAGCACGCCATCTATGCACTCGCGTTGTCCTCCTTTGGAAGCTGAAGCTCATCGATATAGAATTGCTCCAAGGATTGATTTTTTTGCAATAAGTCAGAGACATATCCTTCTCTTCTCAACTGCCCCCCTATAACGATCCCAACTCGATTACATAACTGTTCTAACTCGTGAATCATATGGCTCGAAATTAGAAATGAGGTTCCCATTTCCGTGGACAACTGCTTGATTAATTTCCGAAACATCACGGTTCCTTCAATATCCAATCCATTCGTAGGCTCATCTAGTATGACAAGTTTCGGCTCAGGTAATATAGCCGCGGCAAGCGCTAATTTTTGTTTCATCCCTGTTGAATAGCCTTTAATTTTTTCTTTGCGTACTTTAAGTAAGCCTACACGATCCAATACTTCTTCGATTCGTTTCGATACAACAGCTGGGTAGAACCGAGCTACTAGTGCTAAATACTGATTTGCTGTAAGAAAATCATGAAAATCCGCCGATTCAACCATCGTGCCTACATGCTGCATACCCGCTTCAAAATGTTCGGGTATTTTATGATTAAACAAAGTAATTGTTCCTTGATCCGGTCGAATTAAACCCGTTATCAATTTTAAAAATGTCGTTTTCCCTGCACCGTTTGGCCCGAGCAAACCATACACATCACCAGCATATAGCCGAAGTGTCATATCGCGAATTCCGCGTTTATTGCCATATTCTTTACATAGATTAGTTGTTTCTAAAATGATATCCATTTGGTTCCCCCATTCATGAACAGCAGACAAGCTTCAACAGGGAAGCCTGTCTGCATGAGCATCTAACTTGCGTAAACCCTTATTGATTTTGCTTACCTTGGTGATCGTGCTTCAATGTTTGCACTGTTTTTCCAGTAAGATCAACGGTTTCGGGTGTTGTTTGATTATAATCTGATAGATTCGCTTGAAGGTGCAGTGTAACTTGATGTACGGTGCCGGCATCATCTTTGCCTGATACGGTTAGATCCGCTTCTTGATGAGAAAGATAATTACTTGAATTCACTGTTGCTTTAATCGATACATGTTCAATTTTGATGTCTTGGGTCAGTTGAGGAGCTGCATTTTTCAGAAAATCCTCTTGAAATGGTAGGGCATTCGCCTGAACACCATCATCACTTTTTTCGCCGTCGTGTTCGGTCTTAGTAGCTTCTTTAATAGCGATTGGCGCCAATGCATTGACTACAGTTGGAATTTGCGCGTTATCCAGTTGTATCGAAATCTCTTTGGAACCATCATCCTTCGTATCAACAGCTACATAATCTTTCAGATTCCCGACTAACGCATCAATAACCGTTTCAACCTGCTGAGGAATTTCCGTTTCATTCAGCTTATTCTCGGTTTTATGTTTCTTCTCGTTCTCTTGTTTCACGAAATACACATCACTGGCAGCTGATTTAAGTACTGTTTGGTTTGCTTCCTTATAGAAGCTAAGTGCTTGCTGTGTGCCGCCCACTGCAACATCTGCGTTTCCGCTTGCTGTTTTCGAATCTAGACTCACTTTAAAATTTCCACTCGCACTAGCAAGCACTGCTCCATTATCTTGTAAAGCCGCTTCTGCTTGTACAGCAACATTTTGCACCGTTTTGGTATTTTTAAGCGCTGATTTATAGGCTTCATACCCTGATGTACTCGCCATTGCGCTAAACCCAGTTGTCACCATAACGATGCTACTAATCCCAACAACACTGCCTAACATGATCCACTTTTTTTTCATGATTTCCTCCTAATATAGGGAGGGATCTTTGAGTGGCACTCAAAGTCTCTCCTTTTTGGTATTGGGCTTACAACTAAATCATAGGCAACAAAAATGAAACGCTTATGAACCAATTCTTAAAACTTTCTTAACTATCCATTTATTCAAAAATAAAAATCCGTTCATCACTTGAACGGATTTATAGAGACTTATAGTTTCGTTGAATATTCGCTTACGAGTTTCTTCTTCCAAACTTTGTTCTCCACAACTTCATACCAATGAATAACTTGGAATAGCATATTTTGCGCTTTTGGAACCCTGCTTAATAATTGATGTATAACAGCCGCGGCAGCTATGCCAAGCACTGCGCCCGCCAAAACGTCTGATGGGTAATGAACCCCTGTCCATACTCGCGATAATGCAATGCAAGCCGCTAAGACAAACCACACCATTCCTTCTTTTCTACGGAAAATCCAAATGGAAGCAGCAATGACAAAAGCCCCGGTTGCATGGTCACTTGGAAATGAAGCATTCGCTGGATGTTCAATCAATTGAAGCACCGTATGCGTTACAAAAGGACGGTCTCGATAGAAAAAATGTCCGATAATTCCGCTGCATGCAAATGCTACACAGGCAGAAACAAGCGATTGCGCAACCATTTGACGTTGGATTCGATGCCTAGTAAACCAATAAATCACTATGCCAATGTAAAATACGTACTCAGCATAAGAAGCAAACATACGCATAACAGGATTTAGAACATCCATCGTGCGTCCTAACCCATTAACCATTTGAAACAACTGATAATCCAACTGAGCGAAACTCATGTTCATCAATCCTTTAATTATAGTAGATGCCGCAAAGACGACATTACAATAACTTTACATGATGAAAATGAGAGGAAAATGAGAAAACATAATAATATAAATTTACAACCTTGGAAACTTCACACTTATTTTTGTTCCAACTTTCTCCTGACTGCTGACCGTTATTTCTCCCTGATAATTATTGACGAGACGCTTAGCAATGCTTAACCCAAGTCCAGTTCCTGCTAATTCACGGCTCCTTGCTTTATCCACACGGTAGAAACGATCGAAGACATGCGCCAGATCTTCCTTGGGAATACCAACTCCGTGATCTGCGATGGTTATTTCAACTTCATTTTTAAATGTTGTTCCTTCAATTAAGATTCTTTTATTTTCTTTCGTGTATTTGACGGCATTATCCAAAATGATTAAGAGAATCTGCTCCATATGCAGTGGGTTTATTGATATGAAAACATCTCTAATTTTCACCAAATTCAGCTCAAATACAAAATCCGGATGGAGTAGCTCCAATCTTTTTATCGTCTCATGAATAATAGGTTCAAGTTGGCTTGGCTCTCTATTTTCATATGAGAATTGAGACTCTGCTCTCGTTAATGTCAGTAATTCTTGAACAATACCTCGCAAACGCCTAACCTCTTGTAGAGATGCTGACAGTGATTCATCGAGCACAACAGGATCGGATTTCCCCCAGCGATCTAAGAGCGATAAATGCCCCTCCAAAATGGTTATGGGCGTTCGAAGCTCATGGGAAGCATCTTCAACAAACTGTTTCTGTTGACGAAAAGAAACTTCCAGTTGATCCATCAATTCATTAAAAAGTTTCGCTAAACTAGATAATTCGTCCCCATTTTCTATCTGCACAACTCGTTCCTTAAGTCCATTCTCCTGGACGTTCTGCATCGTTGATGCCAACGTTCGAATCGGACGCATGAACTGCCGCGCAATGGCTAAACCACCGAGTCCGCTAATAAAAATAGCCAGTACCCCACCGACTGCCATTACCCACAAAATCGTCTCGCTAAAATGATCGAATGTTTCCAAATTACTTGCCAACTCAATAGTCCCAACAAAGGCAGAGGTAATCAGTGGACTCCTGTATATTAAAATGTGCTCTTCCTGATGGGTAATGTCGGTTAGCTCTTGTGAACTAGTTGGTTTCCGTGAAACCCAGTTCTCATCAAAATGGTTTGAAACAGTCAGTAATGAAGTCCCTTCCTTATCAAGGATGCGTATCATTTGATTTTTTCCAATAATCTTCTCTAAATAAGATCGGCTATCTGAAATTTGCAAAGTCTCTGTCCTATTCAATTTCTCGTTAAAATAATCTTCAAGCTGAATCATATTCACTTGAATTTGATCTTTCTCTTGTTTCAGCATCCATTGTTTAAGCACTATGTATTGAGCAAAATTATAGGTTACAAATATCAAAAAGATTAACGCGGTAGCTCCAAACATGAGCTTCCACTTGATCGGAAGGCGCCGAATCATCATGGTTAGACGTTCTATCATCTCATTACATATCCTATTCCTCTTATGGTGTGAATTAAATTTGTTTCACCGTTATAACCTAGTTTGTTTCGCAAATACCTTACATAGACATCAACAACATTCGTCTCAACCAAAGAATCATACCCCCATACTTGATCCAAAAGCATATCACGTGTTAAGACAAGATTATGGTTCTTCATGAACATAACTAATAGATCGAACTCGCGTTTCGTAAGCGCAACAATTTGTTGATCCTTATATACAATACGGGCATCCACATCGACAGTAATATTCTGAAAAGAAAGCTTTTCATGCGTATCGTTTCTTTCTAACTCCGTGCGGCGAAAAATAGCTCTTATTCGAGCTAATAATTCTTCAATGGCAAATGGTTTTGGCATGTAATCATCTGCACCGCTATCTAAGCCAGATACACGATCCACAACGCTATCTCTGGCTGTCAACATCAGGATCGGTGTCTTCTTGGCTGCACGTATCCGTCGACACACCTCAATGCCATGAAGTCCCGGCAGCATGAGATCCAACAATATTAAGTCCCACTCTTCTTGAAGCGCTAATTCCAATCCGGTTTTCCCATCATAAGCGGCCTGCACTTCAAACAATTCATGCTCCAGCTCCAGTTGAATAAATCGGACTAAGTTTTTTTCATCTTCAATGAGCAATATTCGTTTCATCGTTATCTCCCTGATCCATAAGTTAAAGTTTACCAGTGCATGTATCCCCAAGTAGTTTGAAGATCAAGATGTTTTTCTATACAGTATCATCCCATTGAACGACTTTAACAATAAAAAATGAGAATTTAATGAGAATTACACAGAAGCATTCGAATCCTTACCGTGTACTTACAATTAACGCCACTACAGGCCGCTATTTTACCGTAAAGTGGCCATCTCAGAGCTGAAGTGAACTAGCGTCCGCTATTTCTCCGTTTTGGCAGGGAAAACGGAGATTGGCAGGTAAATAGAGCCCTGTAGTTCCGCGAACACGTGGAATCGGCCGATTTTGCCAGGAATAACGGCCCCAGGTTCCCTTAACAATAAGAAAAAACGGCCCGTGTTCGCGACTGTTGCGCGAATGGGCCGTTTTTTTCATTTTAAGAAATTACCATACAAATGCGGATGTGATGATTACCAAAAGAATAAAGAGAACCAAAATTGCTGCTGCGTTGTTACCATAACCTGCACAACTACCACCATAACCTACTGCTCCCATGTGTACTCATTCCCCTCTGGTGAAATGTCACTACGGTATAAAATATGTTGGTTACGCAATGATTGATTGGACGTATGTACCAAATCGAGTATAAATAACCGGCATTTATAATAAAGATTTTCGGGTCATCCCCTTTTTAAACCATCCCGAAAAAATAGTGCAAATTCCAGCCATGTGCCCACGCATTATTTTTAAAGTTGAATCTTATATATTACCCCACCACAGCAACTCAAATTTCACCTTCATTAACCATAAAAAGGTCATCCTTAGATGAAAAATAAGGGCGGCCTTTTTGATATTTCCAGCCAGTACCCAACTCACCTGTCAGCATTATTTTACCGACAAAAAAACGGTCTGTATCGCTTCTATTTCGCGATAAGACCGTTTTTTGTTTTTTGCGATGTCAGGTTAGATTGCAAAAGTCATCAAGATAATAACTAAAAGAATAAAAAGAACCAGAACAGCTGCTGCGTTGTTAACACCATAACCAGCACAACTTGCACCACTCATATCTAGTCATTCCCCTCAAGTGAATTTTAACTACGGTATAATCTACGCTGGGTACGTGATCATTGCTTGGGCATAAGTCTATATTCTGCTTCATTTTTCAATTATTGTTCTGAGGTAGTGAAATAACAGATTGCACTACACGTTTGCCCAAGCGGAAATTTAATTTTTGCATAATTTAATTCTACTCATCATTGTGAAGGAGATCGGCTGTTGAAAAGGGAGTGAAAATTATGAAATCGCGCGATTCCCTAGGTGGTTATAAGGCCTACATTAGTCTAGGTTCTACATGTCAAACAGCCCATCAGCTTAGAAGACTAGGCTTACGAAAATATGCGGGGCCCTTAGATTGGTTTATTTCCGATTCGACAGGGGAAGTGGTTCGTTTGATAAATCATCGTTTCAAAGGATTTATGGAACTTAGCCAGCTTGAACTCATTGGCACTACCTATGAATGCTTTGTTATAAGAGATAATGCAAGTGGCGTTACATCTTTCCATGACTTCCCTCTTTATCTCACTGCGGAGCGATGGCGTGATGCTTATCCCGCGTTTAAAGAAAAGCTCAATCGACGCGTAGATCGGTTTATGAAAACTATGCAAGGTCAACCCATTCTTTTTATTAGAACCAATGCTACAAAAAAGGAAGCACAAGAGCTGCATGCCGCATTAAAAAGGCTGAAACATGGAAAATTCCACCTTCTGATCGTGAATAACCACCAAAAAGACAGCAAAGATGTGATTTACGAGTCTTGGGGGCTAGGTGGAATTAGCTCGGTGCTTCTACCACAAGGGGAAGACTGGAGAGGATCTAACCAAGCTTGGGATACGTGTATGAACGGCTTTAAATTAAAAGCTTCGTCCCTTCGTTGAGTTTGACCCTACAATCCTCAATGACAAAAAGAGCAGTTGCCGCGGCGATCTGCTCCTGGTTTGTTTGAACTAACGCTATTCGCTAGCAGGTAGCCCCAATGGAAATTATTTTATTCTCTTATGAATAGGATGGTCCTCATTTAACTCAAGTAAATCCCATAGGTTCCCATATAGATCTTTAAATACGGCGACAATTCCATAGGACTGTTCTTTGGGCTCTCTAACGAACTCAATTCCTTTTGCCACCATGTCATTATAATCTCTCCAGAAGTCATCCGTGTTTAAAAACAGAAAAACCCTACCACCCGTCTGGTTTCCGATAAACCTATCTTGTTCCTCTTTCGATGCTTTCGCAAGCAATAACGTGGTGCCAACTGAACCTGGCGGGGATACTACTACCCATCGTTTATCTTGCTCAGGTTGATAGGTATCCTCAACTAAAGTGAAGTTCAGCTTCTTTGTATAAAAGTCTATTGCTTCATCATAATCTTTTACCACTAGAGCAATATGAACTATTGATTGAATCATATTTGACTCCTCCTTAATTTCTATCATAAATATGAAAAAAATAAGTGAAAGGATTCTTACTGTCAGTTATCCCTTTCTCAACGGATACTTCCTTCCATTCACTAAAATCTATTTCCGGAAAATAGGTATCTCCATCAAACTCATGATGAATTTTTGTTACATACATTTTTTTAACATATGGCATAAATAATTTGTAAATCTGTTCTCCTCCAAAAATGAATATCTTCTCTTCATTCTGGCATAGATCAAAAACTTCTTGGATGGAATGCGCCATTTCACATCCTTCTATGCTTAACTCTGTATCTCTACTTAATATAATATTTCTACGATCGGGAAGTACCTTTCCAATGGATTCAAAATTCCTTCTCCCCAATACAATTGTATGTCCTTTTGTTATTTTGTTAACATACCGCCAGTCATTAGGGATTCTCCATGGAATGTCATTGTCTTTTCCAATGACTCTGTTTTTGTCCATTGCGGCAATTAGAATATATCTCCACTTACCCCACCCTTTAACATGTTTGCTTTATAAAATTATATTACCGCTAAGATTTGATTTTTATGGTGCTTATCATGATCATTAAATTCATGAATGATGTAAAGCAAAGAATAGGGTGTGCCGGTGTGCGGGCAAGTATCTACGCCATTCACGGTAACATGTTTAGAAACAACTTCTGTTTCAGCTAACAGTATTTCAACTAACTGAAGGCGGGTTATTTTAAATTCATCAAGCAGACGATTTTGAGAAATTCGAAGTCTCCAATTCATTTTGGAATAATAAACCATATTTATAATACCGAATATATGTTCGTTTGTGAAGATATAATTTTGTTCAGCGCTTTTAATTCACGTTATCATTTCAGTTGATTTGCCCCCCTTCCTAACATGGATTGTCCCCCTCACTAAAAAAAAGCAGGTGATATAGTGTTTATATAAGTAAGCATTAACCACTCGGGGGTATGTGAAATGACAAACCAATCTAGGATCGCGACGGCCAATCGTCCTTTCGCCTGCTACGGTGCGGAGCAGCTAGAGAGTATTCGCAATCGGGTTTTCATGCAGCCTAAATTGCGGCAGGAATATGAGCGGCAATGGAAGTTGTCGGATACATTTGCAAATGAGGAATTGTCCTTGCCTATTCAACGGATATATGCTTTCCGAACCGTTCCTTTTGTGTTCCGAACGCCGGAGAACGCTGCCTATCTGAAGTTCGCTTTACATATTCGGGGAAAAGGAGAAGTTTGGATCAACCAAGTACAGCTTACCCATTCGGAAAAAGGGCTGCCTATTCCGCTAGAGAACGGCAGGTTCGATCACGGGTTACTCGGATGGGCAGCATCGTCGCACTCCGTCACAAGCTCAGCCTCCCTTCAGCCTTCCGAAAACCCCGGACAAGGGCAGTGCTTGCACGTAAAGAACTTGTCAAATAACAACCACATGCAACTGTCAATTACAGATCCGATTCCTGTGCATGCCAAGGAGCACTACAGTATTCAGACGAATCTTCGATTGGATCAACACTTCTCGGATGACGGTGTAACGATCGAAGTGGAGTTCCAGGACGCTGTCGGTCAGCCTGTGGATGCGGTATATATTTCGCCCTCCTTTAACCGCAAAACACCGACCAATTGGGCTGCCCTGCTGGAGACAACTGGAGCGGATGCAAACGTCTATATGGTAACCGGGAATATGGAGTACGCAGAGCGGGCCAAACGAAAGATGCTGTACATGCTGCCCGATATGTGCCAAGGCATGGATATTTTCAAAGCGACTGGCTGGCATGATGATGATACATACGGAGCCGTCCATATAGGACGGGGCATCGCCGTGTTATCGGTCATATACGACCAGATTGCAGACTCGGGTGTCATCCTTCCACACGAGAGCGCAGACATCCATGCTAATTTCCGTTATATAGCTAAAATGATGATGGACACCGCATATTATCGGTTCGATCTCGAGCAGTTTCCGGATGAAAAGGGAGGCAAGCGGAGCAACTGGAACGCGGACCGCGCTACTGGCCTCGGGATCTACGCACTCATTTTCCCCGAAGAAAAGCTCGCTGATGACTATCTGGCCCATACCTGTGCTGTCGTTGATTGGCAGCTGGAGCATGTCGTAGATCAGGACGGCGCGTGGCCTGAAAATATCCGTTACCATGGCGCTGTGCTGCATAGGTACTTTCTATTTTTCACGCTGCTGCAGCGACTTAAGGGCGTAGACTACTGGTCACGAGACAAGGTAAAAAAGATGTACCGCTTCTTAATCGACACGGTGACTCCGAAGGATAACGTTCAGGGCGGGCCGGATTCGGAGCCTAAACTGCTGTCTCCTGCTGTTGGCGATTCAACGGTTGACGACCAGTGGTTTCGTATGTTTGCTTACGCAGCGCCCTTTTATGCCACAACAGATTCACAGCTTAGTCGGGAAATGATGTGGGCTTGGCAGCATGGGGGTGGCGTGTTTCGCGATACGGGGGCTTATCCTTGTACCCTTCTCGCACTTCTCTACCCACTGCCAGAGCTTCCTCAAGAAGCTCCTGCGCTGACTTCCGTCCACTATCCAGGGATGGGCTATATTATTTTCCGCCAAAATGCCGGTGTGTGGGGCCGTGAGAACTATGCCATTTTTGAATCTTCGCCACTCACCTATCATGCCCATCACGATGAGGGGCATTTCTCCATCTGGGCGAACGGTACCCCGCTGACCCTGGATCCTGGGACGGGTGGATATTACAATGGAGACCGCCACTGGTATGTGAACGGACATGCGCATAACGTAGTTCAATTCATGGACGAAGCAGGGGTCATACAGAATGGCCCGCTGAAAAGCCTCTGTGAGGAAGTTTTCTTTTCGAATCAATTCGATTATGTTCGGAGTAAAATTCCAGATAGCCATGCGGAAACTTACCATCGCCACTTTGCCTATGTGAAAGCCGGCGTTGATGTTTATGTGGTTTGGGATCGTATTCGTAGTGAGAACAATAGCATCTGGAATCTGCATGCGATGAGCACAATGTCTGATATAGAGAACAATCGGATCACGGCCCATTGCTTAAATGACATGAAATTGGAAGTCACTTTCCTTGAGCCAAGCGGCATTTCAGTATCTAAGGATCACGGAGCCGTATCTGGTGCCTATCCCCTGACCGTACAAGAACACTTCCGAATTAGCAGCATTGGCGTTGGTGGCGGTTGCGGTGATGGCGGTGATGATGGCGGCCGAGATAACAGCTCTAATTGCAACCGAGATTATCTGACTCTGCTCTATCCAAAAACCCGCGAAGCATCCGCACTGGTCATACAATCTTTTCCAACTGATGCCGATTGCCCTGAAATACGGATGTACAAAATACTCCGGGATGAACAAACCATGTTCTACTTGTTAGTGAACGGGACAGAACAATCGCACACATTCCGCTGCCAAGCTGGATCAGCACTTTTGAATCCCCACAACAAGACAACCTATTCCTCCGACCATAACGGAGAGTGTCACGTTCAGGTGGAAGCCGGCAGGCTGACTATCCTTCTCACAAACGACTAATACAAACAAGGTCAATCGACATTACGTCGACTGACCTTGTTTGTTATTTATTCCTTTATAACGTCCAAACGAATCACATTCCATGAACTCTTAGAAAGCCTAGCCTGAACATGCCCTTCTTCCATTCTTGCAGTTCCTTGATTATGAGGGATTACATTTTCCGGATGAAGCTTGGTATTGGTTGCTTTCAGATCGTCATGTTCAAGCACCAAATGCTCAACTAACCTAACTTCGCAGAAGCTGCGAAGATTGATATCCAGATCAAGCGTTTCGCTCAAATGACGATTCACAGCAAAAACCGTAATTTGACTCTGTTCCTCGTTATAAACACTGATGGCTTCCAAAAAAGGAACATCTGTATAGTCTTTGGAGTCATATTTCGGCGATCGGATAACAGGGTGCAGCACTTTTCCCCTGCCGTAAAGAGAAGCATGGAGATAAGGATAATACGTCGTTTGCAGCCAAACAGGCCCGCCGTTCTCGGTCATAATAGGTGCGATGACATTGATCAATTGTGCCATACACGCCATTTTTACCCGATCGGCATGCTTAAGCATAGTAATCAGAAAACAGCCGACGGCAAGGGCATCCTCCAGGGTATAAGTGTCCTCGAATTCAGCCGGCGCAATCTGCCAGCGCTCCGTAGCACGGCTGGTGCCAATCGAATTCCATACGTTCCATTCGTCCAAAGAAAGGTATAACTTCTTCTTACTCCGCTTCTTGGCTTTGACATAATCACAGATGGAAGCAACTGTGCTAATGAATTGATCCATATCCAGTGAACGGGCAAGAAAATTCTCCGAATTGTTTTCGTTATTGTTGTAATACGTATGCAAGGATAGAAAATCCACTTGATCATAACTCAGATCCAAAACCGTAGCTTCCCAATCGGCGAAGGTCGCCATGCCGCTGCTGGAGCTCCCGCACGCGACAAGCTCAAGATTAGGATCCACCCATCTCATGACTTTCGCCGTTTCATTGGCCAAGCGGCCATATTCTACCGCCGTCTTGGCGCCGATTTGCCATGGACCGTCCATTTCGTTGCCTAAGCACCATGTTTTGAACCGGTGAGGCTCCTTATAGCCATGGGATATTCGGAGGTCGCTCCAATAGGAGCCAGACGGGTGGTTGCAGTATTCCACCAGGTTGCGCGCATCATCTGCACCACGCGTGCCAAGATTAACGGCCATCATGACATCTGTACCCGCAAGCTTAGCCCAATCGGCGAATTCATTCGTTCCAACCTGATTGGTTTCTGTCGTCCACCAAGCCAGCTCCAGCTTCTGTTTGCGCTCCGATTGGGGGCCAACGCCGTCCTCCCAGTTGTAGCCGGATACGAAGTTCCCGCCAGGGTATCGAATAATCGGAACCTGCAATCTCCGAATAACTTCCAAGGCATCCCGGCGGAATCCGCATTCATCTGCTGTTGGATGGGAAGGTTCATAAATGCCTCCATATACCGCACGACCCAAATGTTCAATAAAAGAACCGTAAATCCGCGGATCAACCTCATCGAGAATAAAGTCTTTGTCGACAATCATAGATGCTTGTAGTGCCATTGCCTTTTCCCCCTATTTAATTAGTGCGTTATACCTTTAAAAGAAAAGCTATATGCGTAACTGCGGTTTGCATAAAGGGTAAACTCCGGATGCGTCTTCGACATCCAGCTATCATCGCCGCCGACCCCCATTTGCCGGTAGTTAACTCGCAGCGCGATTTTGTCACTAGCAGGCAGTTTATACATATGATCGTGCGCTTCCAGCTCAGACGGTGTGTAAGGCAGCGCGTTCAGCTCCACAGCCCTAGCTCCTTCAATCCGTAAGCCAAGTCCATCGGCACGGGTCAGCTCAGCCCACCTTACATCGGTTTTGTTCCCACACTCTTGAGGGCGCAGATACGGCACATACTGGTCGGCAACTTTCCCTTGATAGATCCCCAACCTTGCGCTTTCCGCACGGTCCCAATGATTCTCATGCGGGCCTCTGCCATACCATGCCAGGTTCTCAAAGCTGGCATCCAGCTGAAGCAGCATGCCGATCTCAGGAATTTCCGGCAGGTTAGGACCAGGCTGCAGTTCCTCACTCAGCTGAATCGTGCCGTCCCCTCTCACGACATAGAACAATTTGCAAGACGAGCTGTGTGTCGTTGGCAACATGTACTCAACCGCTATTTCTACCTTATCCGCGTAGGAATGTATATGCATGACATGAAGCTTACGCTCCTGTCCGGCTTCCTTCCAAGTCCTGCTTCGTTCCGGGAGCTTATTCCCTTTATCATTGTCGATGCTGGCACGCCAAAAGTTTGGCTTCGGAGCTTCTTTCATGAGCTCGACGCCTTTATACGAATAGGAACTCAAATCTCCGGTCAACTTGTTGAATGTCACGCTAAAATCGGAACCAAACGCTGTAAAAGACGTCTCCGACTCCTCCGTACGCAACTCCCCAACCTCTGGAGGTGGCAAAGCCTGTGTCACAACGGGCAGCAGAAACTGTTCGAATGCAACCTCATGCCCGGCATCCGCCCAAGCTCTATCTTCCTTCTCTAGCAATTGAATCGTCAATGTACACTCCTCACCATCGTTCACGTTCATTGGCAGCCCAATAGGAAGTGTAATCTCTGCCGTGTCACCCGCTTCCACCGCTAGCGTAACGTGCCCTTCATCCACACTTATACCATTTTTCGCTAATTCCCATTTCAAATCATAATCACTTAAGTTCGTAAACAGGAAGTTGTTCTTTACACGAATGCGGCATTGCTCCAAATCTATCATCTCAAACTTCACATTCTGATAGCATTTCTTCACTTCAACTAATTTAGGAGTGACACTGCGATCTGCGAAAATAAGACCATTCCCGCAAAAGGTGCCATCATTAGGGGTATCACCGAAATCCCCGCCATAGGCCAGATACTCGGTACCCTCTAAAGTTTTCGTGCGGATGGCTTGGTCAATCCAGTCCCAGATGAAGCCGCCTTGGAGAATCGGATACTTATCAAATAGCTCGCAATATTTAAAGAGATTCCCATTCGAGTTCCCCATCGCGTGACTATATTCACATAAAATAAAAGGTTTCTTAGGATTAGTAAGTGCATACTCCTCTACTTTGCCAGGAAGTGTATACATTTGGCTTTCCATGTCAGAAGCTGCGTCAGATTTCCGGCAGCGCGTGACGCCTTCATAGTGAACCAACCGAGTTGGATCGTTGGACCGGAAGAAATCGTGCATGTTAATAAAGTTATCTCCGCCCCATGACTCATTGCCCAGTGACCAGATGATGATCGAAGGATGATTTTTATCCCGCTGCAGCATGGAATTCGCCCGGTCTAAGACATTGGCCGTCCATTCCGGTTTGCTCGCAGGGACTGTCCAGCCTTCCTCCTCTTGGAAATTCTTCCAGCTTCCATGTGTTTCAAGGTTGGTTTCGTCAATGACATACAACCCATATTCATCACACAGGTCATACCAAAGCGGATGATTCGGATAATGCGAAGTACGAACGGCGTTGATATTATAGGCTTTCATCAGCTGAATATCGCGAACCATATCGTCATAGTGAATGGCGCGGCCTGTATCGCAGTTAAACTCGTGACGGTTCACACCCTTGAACACGATACGTTTGCCGTTAATCTTCATCAGTCCATCGATCAACTCAAATCTGCGGAATCCGATGCGGCAGCTCACCGCTTCAACTAAATCCCCGGATGAATCTTTCAACGATAGAACCAAATGGTACAGATTCGGAGTCTCAGCCGTCCACTTCATAGGGTCATTAAGCATTGTGCGAAGATGAAGCTCCTGCTCATTCTCACCGTCCAACCTTACGTCCGCGGACAAAGATGCTTGTACAAGATTCCCATCCTGATCATAAAGGCTGACTTCCAGCCTGTGCCTGTCTAAATGCTCACTGAACGCATTCGTCACCGTTGCCTTTATATGCAAAAGGCCGTGCCGATATTCGTCGTCCAAATCCGCCACAGCACTGAAATCGTAAATATGCACTCTCGGCGTGCTGTACAAGTAAACATCGCGGAAAATCCCGCTCATCCGCCAGAAATCCTGATCCTCCAACCAACTGGCATCGCACCAGCGATAGACCTCTACAGCCAATTTGTTTTCGCCTTCATGTACATAGGGAGTCAGGTCAAATTCCGCAGGAGTAAACGAGTCTTCGCTGTAACCGACCAATTCACCATTCACCCAGACGTAAAAAGCCGATTCCACACCTTGGAAACTAATATAAACAGGTGAATCCTTCCAATTACTTGGTACCGTAAATGTTCGTGTATAGGAGCCAACAGGATTATACTTCGTCGGTGCAAAAGGGGGCTTGATATCCTCCTTGCCTTCCCAAGGATATCTAACATTCGTGTACTGCGGGTAATCGTAACCCTGTAGCTGCCAATGCCCAGGAACTTGAATCGTATCCCAGCCGCTGGTATCATAGCCCATTTCGTAAAAATTTCTAATCCGCTGATCCGGGGTTTCGGCAAAGCTGAATTGCCACATGCCATTTAGTGATGCCACGGATTGGGATGCGCTTCTGTCCCCTTTAAGCGCCTCTTCTATCGAGGCATAGGGCATTAAAGTCGCATGAGCTTTCATTCGATTCAATTGAAAAATCTCCGGATTATTGTTCCACTCGGGGTACCCGTTTTTCGGAGGAAGATAGGAATATTTTTGACGCATATCAAGCACCTCTTTTGCTAGATTTTTATTTTATATACAGCTGTTTAAATTCTGAGGGTGTCATACCCGTATGCTTCTTAAATAATTCACTGAAATGTCGCCTATCTTCATATCCCAGAGCCTGAGCAATCTCTTGAACCTGCTTTCCTTCAAGCAGCATCGCTTTCGTCTGCTCCATCCGCTCCGTGGTTACGAATTGGGTAACCGTCATCCCCGTCACCTTTTTGAACAAATTAGCAAAATAACTACCACTCAAATAAACCAGTTTGGCATAATCATTAACGGTCATGTTAGAAGAGACATTCTGCCGAATGTGCGCAATGACTTGCTCAACTACTTGATTCACATCTTCAACGTGGCGTTTCTGAATGAACTCGCAGCCGAGCCTGCACAATTCCTTAATGTTTTCTTGAAGTTCCTTCAGCTTATAGGAAGAGAGATTTTTGATGGAGTACAAATAGCGTTCAATCCCTTCCATCTCATCGCGCGTTAGCTTTTCAGAAAAGACCCGATTGATTAGAAAAGCCAGCTCATCACACATTCCTTTCACCACCTCGGGAGCAGGAGGCGTCGAGGCATGAACGGCTTCCTCAAACAGTTCATCTACAAGGCTGCACGCTTTTTGCAAATTTCCCGACCTCAAGCAGTAAAACAGCTCCTTCTCCTTCTCGGGAGAGTAGCGAGGTAACGTTTGATGGACCGGGCTTAAATCCCGATACGTGAAAACGGTATTGCCTCCCGTATAGAAATTATAGGAGATGGCCGCGAACGCCTGGGAATACGAATACGAGATCTGATGGATCTCCTGCACTTCTTCTCCAAGCCCAATCGATATCGTATATCGGGAGTATTTATTGACATTTTCGCGGCATTTTTCCGCAATGACGTCTGCATGATAAGCATCCGAAGGATTGAATATCGCGACAAATCGGTTCGTATGATCTCGAAAAACGAAACCTTTGGTGTGCTCCCTCAAGCTTTCCTCCAAAATATTGTGAACGGTAAATCGGATGAGCTCGACCTCCTGAACAGGCAGCGTATCCGTTTGCTCACTGAACTGATCGATTTCTGTCAACATCACAATGAAACGCTCTCGTTCAAGTCCAATATTTAGAAAATCCCAACGCTTTTGTGCCTGTTCAGGGGTCGTACGGAACTGCAGCAGCAGTTGAAAATATTCCTGCCTCAAAAATGGCAAGCTTTCCCGCAGCTTTCTTTCCATTTCCCGATAACGCTGTGTTTCATGAATTTCCTCTTCAATGGACTGCTTCGCCTTCAACACAACATCGATAATCTTCTGCGGAGTATACGGTTTGACAATATAATCAAACGCACCTAGGCGAAGCGCCTCCTGCGCGTACTCAAAATCGGTATAGCCACTCAAAAAGACAATTTTCGTTCGTGGAAACCAAGCCAGGATCTGTCTGGTCATCTCCAGCCCGTCTACTTTGGGCATTCGAATGTCCGTCAGCACAATGTGCGGCTCCGTTTGTTTAATCAGTTCAATCCCCTGCTCGCCATTGCTCGCAGTACCCGAAATGCAAACCCCGTAAGACGTCCAATCGATTTGATTGGCAATGCCCTGTACGACGGTTTTGATATCGTCGATCACACACATTCTAAGTTCAGTCGTCATTGCTTCATCACTCGCCTGTCAATGGGATAGTTAGTTGCACCGTGGTGGAGACATAAGGCTCGCTGCTCAGACGAATATCTGCTTTATTGCCGTAGTAAAGCCGCAGTCGCCCATACACATTGCGAAGTGCGTAGCTTTTCTTCAACGTCTGCTCACTCCGCATATCCGCATCGACGGATGGGACATCCATGCCTGCACCGTTGTCCCCCACCAGTAGAATGAGATGTGACTCGGATTTGGAGATGGATATCCGAATGTTCCCCATCCTATCCATACTCTGAAAGCCATGCAAGATGGAGTTTTCTACCAAGGGTTGCAAAATAATTTTCAAAACGGGAACATCCCGTAATGTCGGGTCCGTCAACTCAATCGCATACTCGAACAAGTCCTCGTAACATTTTTGCTGAAGTATTAAATATTGCCTTACATGATCCATCTCTTTCGCTAAAGTGGTCATCTCATTCCCGCCGTTCAAGCCAAATTGGAACAAGAGAGACAGTGACGTGATCATCTCCGTGACGTCCCGGTTTTGAGACGTTTCCGACTTCCAAATGATCGTGTTCAATGTGTTATACAAAAAGTGCGGATCAATTTGCGCCTGAAGCGCTTTGACCTCCATCTTGCGTTTCTCATATTCGGCTTCCTTGACGTCCTCAATCAGCGAAGAAATTTCCTCCAGCATGCGGTTAAACTTCAGACCGACCTGCGTCACTTCATCTTCATATTTACTGGTGAAGCGCACATCGAGTTGATTTTGTTCCACTTTCTTCATTAAACCTTGCAGTTTGTGGAGCGGCTTCAGGAGAAAGCTCGAGATGACATTCGATAACACGAAAGCCAATATAGCGCAGCATAACATGATCCAAAGGGTGATTGTTTTAATGCGATTCACTTGATGAAGCAAATCCGACTGCGTCTGTATGCTGACCATCGTCCAATTGTCCGCCAGTGTCAGCCTCGAATAGTTAACCAAATACTTTTTACCAGCGATGTCATGCTTGAAAAATCCACGTTCCTGGTTCTTCAGCTGCTCTAAAAAAGAAGCATCCCCTTGAAAGGGAGGTGTATTGCCGCTTAGCGGAAGGACAGTTTCACCTTTGTTTGATATGAGATAATAGTTTTTTGTTTGATCCAATAAACCATCTGTGACAACCTTGCTAATGGCCTCTTCCTTGACGTTAACGACAACATATACATCACGAACGTCCGCTTCTGTAACGGGCTTCATGATCAACGAAATCACCCTCGACTTTCCTGAAAAAAGCGGATCCTCGTGATCTTCCAGCCATACGACACGTTCGGTTGTGTTCAGATATTGGGAGAATAGCGTATCTTTGAAACGAATCTGTCCGTTACGAAGATCATTCGTGGCATACATCTCGCCAACAGGTGTGTAAATTAAAACGGACTGAATCGAAGGCTCTATGAGTTTCATTTGCCCTAGAGGCGTCTGCAAAGAAGATAAACGCGTATAATAGGAAGCCGAATGATTCGAAACAACATCTTCCATAGCGTTCTTGAAGGGGTCGCTGAGCATCATGGAAGAAGTCGTAACAATGATGTGTCTAAGCTTCTCGTCAAACACGCGTGCTGTTTTATTGAGTGTATTCTGACTGGAAATAAAGGCTTCACTTTCTGTTGATCGAAAGGCAATCCAGTACGACATCATTCCTGTTATTGCGATGGAGACGACAGTCAATATCAGAACCAAGAACCATAACCTCCGGCGGAGCGAAAGCCGATAATACCATTTGTTCAAGCTGTTTCCCCCTTCTCCGCACAATAATAAGGAAGAGACGCGCTGCTTTAGGCCGCGCGCCCCTTACCTATTGTATCCATTAAACTTTGCGCCTATTTGGCAAGACTACCCTGCAGTTTGCCCGGATCGAAATTCGGATCCGCCTTCATCTTCGTTTCTCCCGCGGCACGCGCTTTGTCCAATGCCGCATTATAGCGAGTGTTCAAATCGCTCAAAAGCTTGTCCAAGTCTCCGCCCTCAAGCATGTATTTAATGATGACGTTCCCTAATTTTGTTCCTTCCACCTTGGTTTCTGCTACGCCAGTCGGAGTCGTTGCATATAAAGCGTCGAACTTCGTAGGCAAGAAACCTTCAATACCTGGCATAGCCGGCTTATTCGCAGTGGCGTTCACATCCGGCACAATCGAGATGCCAAGACCTTTTTCATGATATGCCTTTTGGAAGTCCAGATTATAGATGTACTCCAAGAATTTCCATGCTTTATCTTTGTTCGGAGTGTCTTTGTTGATGCCAATATAATTCCCCGTATTCGCAACGGCTACAGTTCCTTGCTGTTTCCCGTCAATCGTTGGGGGCAGAGCCGCACTCCAATTAATTTGGGTCGGGAATTGGCTTTGATACACAGCAGGTTCACCCGAGTGGTTAAAATACATACCGATTTTTCCAGCTGCGAATTGGGCACGAAGCGGATCAATGTCAAGCGATTCAACACCAGGCAGCATACTGCCGTCCTGCTTCATTTGGCGAAGCGCCTCAACAATAGGCTTATAAGCAGCAAAATCGTACTGACCTGTTTTGTAATTATAGCCGTCCAACACGGACGTTCCGCTGAAGGATCCGATAGGGTTGGCAATCCGTGAGAAGGCAGAGCTTGGATTCTTGAAGTTTTCCGCAAAACCGTAAGCTCCGATATCTTTGCCAGCTTCCGTAATCTTCTTGGCGTCTTCCACCATTTCCTGAATCGTTTTCGGCGGTTCCGTAATCCCTGCTTTTTTGAAAAGATCAACGTTATAGATTAATCTCCAATATTGCCCTGTGTTCGGAAGCGAATAAATTTTTCCATCGACCATATTGCTATCTTCAACAAGTAGATTATTATATCGTTTCTTCATATCCTCTGTCATCATATCGTTCAGGGGCAATAGATAACCTTTCTTCACAAAGCCGGGGAAATCGTTGGTCCGAAAGATATCAGGTGCTTGTTTACTGGCAAAAGCAATATCGACCGACTGGTTAAAGTTGTCCGCCATCACCGTCATCTCAACTTCAATGTTGTCCTTGTTGGTTTCATTGAACTTTTTGATAACTTCCTTCATATAGTCAGCGTCATGACGGTCAATCGTCCAGTAGGCAAGCTTCGTCTTCTGCCCGCTTGCTGCAGGTGCGCTGCTTGCGCTGCCACTATTATTCGTAGGTTGATTGGTTTGTCCACCGCATGCTGCAAGTGAAGCTACCAGTGTAACGCCAAGCATTGCGCTCATTACTACTTTTTTACTCATGTTGTTAACCCTCCCGTTTTTCTCTTTCAAATGTCTGAACCATGCCTCATGTAACTGTTTTCATAATAACGCTATATCCGTTTTGACCGTGAAGGACAAATCAACTTTCCAGGTGGGGGAAAATAACTCTTTTGTATGTTCCTGTAACAATTATCCTTTTACACTTCCTGCCGTCACCTGAATAAATGACTTATTCGCCAATATATAGACGACCAGAATGGGTAGGAAAGATAAACAAGCTCCAGCCATCATCAGATGTGCCTCGGCCGCGGCGCCAATGCCGTAGCGCAAATTAGCCAGCCCAACCGTCAATGTTTGCAATTTCGGGTTCGTCATCGTGAAGACCAGCGGCAAGATATATTCATTCCAAGCGCCGCGGAACGTGAACAGTCCAGTGACGCCTAGTGCAGGGCTCAAGAGCGGAAGAATAATTCGCCAATACACCGTAAAGAAATTACAGCCGTCGATGTAAGCCGCTTCGTCCAAATCCTTCGGTATAGCCTTAAAGAAACCGATCAACATAAAGTAAATGACCGCATGGGAACTAATCAGAATGAGAATGACGCCCCAAAGGGATTTGTTTAAACCAAGTTTAACCATAAGATTGAACTGCGGCATCAATACCACGGCGCCAATGGAGATAAACATCGTGCTCGCTTGCAGAGCTACATACAATTTTTTACCCGGGAACCTCGTTCTGTCCACCGCATAAGCCGACATGGTTGCAACGAGCAGCGTGCCAATCGTCACGATTACGCTGATAAAGAGGCTATTCCACGTAAACTGTGCGAAATTAGCCTGCTTCCAGGCTGTTGCATAGTTGGAAAACTTCCAGACAGTCGGCAATAGGGTAGCGCCGGTTGTCAATTCAGCATTCGTTTTTACAGAGCCCAGCATCGCCATAATAATAGGGAATATCGTGAAAAAGGCGACTGCGATCAAAAAAATCCATTTGATGCTGTGCCCGATAATGCGGCCGCCGAGGTAACCGCCTGATTTCGTGCTTGTAGTCATTGTATACCCTCCTCTGTTAATCCTGATTCAATCGTTTGGACATCGCGAAATAAACAATGGTAATTAACCCGACGATCAGGGCTGTTACGAAACCGGCGGCGCTGCCGTAGCCAATTTGTTGGACGGTCGGAGAAACAGCCGAGACTGGGAAAAATAGCTTGTACACATATAGATACATGACATCGGTTTTGCCGAAAGGTCCTCCCTCGGTCATGACCATAATACTTTCATACCCTTTCAGGGAGTTGATTATGGCAAGCATAACGATCATCTGCAAGACAGGTCCGAGCATCGGAATCGTAATGTACCAAAACTTTTGGACCACATTCGCTCCATCAATGGATGCACTCTCATATAAATCATCTGGAATCCCTTGCAATCCGGCAATGAATAGGAGCATATAGTTACCGATCGCGCCCCAGATGGCCATAATAATAACCGTTAACATGGCGTAATCCGGCCCCAGCCAATCAATCGCTTTGGAGATTAAGCCGTATTTTAGCAAAAATTGATTGAGCAGTCCGTTATACGAATTAAAAATGGTGAAAAATACGATCGCCATAACGGAAGTGCTTATGATCGTCGGCATAAAGTATACGGCGCGCAGCAGTACCTTCCCTTTGATCCCCCGGTTCAAAATAACGGCAAGGATCAGTGAAAGCGGCAGCACGATAATCAGCTTGCCACCTGCATAGATCATAGTGTTATATACCGAATGCCAATATTCCGTATCGCGCAGCAATCTTGCAAAATTGTCGATACCGATAAATTTCTCTTCGCCATATCCCTGATAATCGTAAAACATATAGCGAAACGCCCATATAAGCGGATAGATGCCTAACGCCAAAGTTAAAAACAGACTTGGAAAAATAAAAACATAGGAATTGAAAAGGGAGTTCCTTTTGCGCATATGTGATCTACTCCTTAGACTTAATTAGTAGATTAAGCATATTACAACCGCGCTGACAGGCGGGAGTGGTAATCCAACTATGTCCGTGTGACAAATCAACTGTCTTCCTCCCAGGGGAAGGACATCGGGAAATTTGCTGTACATACGCGGTAAATTCATGGCCAATGCACACAAATGCACGGCAAAAGCAAATAGACCGCGAAAAATCGCGGCCTCATTTGCCTACATGCTAATTAAAATGGATCATAAATGTCTTGATCTCATATGGCTTCATCTGAACGCTTATTCGAGCGTCATGCTGCTGTTCGCCTTCCAGGCGTTCGAGCAGATCACATTCCTGCCAGGACGCAATCCGGACATCGCTCGTAATGTCCACTTGCCCGCTTATACCTGCGAATTCGTGTACGCGTATAATGACCGCGTTTTGGCCCTCAGCATGTTTGACTGCATCAATCATGACATGATCGCAGGAAAGCTGGAACAGGCTGAACGATGCTTGATCAGGCGCGCCAGACGCAGATGACAATGGATTGTTAAGCGACCATGCGGATTGCATCGTTTGACCATCGTACCAATCGCCGGCATGCGGAAGCAGGGAATATGTGAAGTGATGCTCGCCAAGGTCAGCCGTAGGGTCAGGAACCTTCGCGGACTTGATCAGCGTGAGTCTCATCACATGATCTTTGATATCATAGCCGTATTTGCAATCATTCAAGAGGCTGACGCCATACCCCCGTTCGGACAAATCGGCCCACTGATGGCCAACCGTCTCGAACCGTGCGTAATCCCAACTCGTATTCCAATGCGTAGGCCGCTTTACATTGCCGAATTGAATATCGTAGGTCGCTTCCGTCGCCCGGATGCGCACAGGAAATGCTACCTTCAACAGTTTCCGCTGCTCATTCCAATTCACATGCGTTTTGAAATCTATTCTGCGGCTATGCGCGTAGAGCACCATATCTTGTACCACGGTTGAATCCATGTAGGACCATTCGAATCGAACGATAGCAGCCAAAGCTCCGGTGTCCGTCACTTCCATCCGAGTCACACAAGTCATTTCCTGTTTTTTCTCCGTATAAAAAATATCAATATCCCACGCCTCGTGCCGACCTTTCGGCTTGTCTTCAAACACCTCAAATCGGTTGCCTCGTTGACCCTCAGCGATGATTTCCCGCTTCTCTATGCGATCATAGAGTCGTTCGATCTGACCATGAGCATCCCATTCAATTTCGTAAAAAGGAGTAATTAACCCCTGATCCAGCTTTTGGAATGGATTCTCCTTAACCTTTTGCATATACGTGTCCGCTTGATCGGCCTGACGAATCACTGTGTAACCCATCGATGGGACGTTCTCAACCTTCACCCACATCTTCCCATCCACCCGCTGCACTTCAAGCGGACGTTGATGAGCATCCAACCACTCTTCTGCAGATGTTCCTTGCGGCAAGCTTACGATATCTGTTTGCTCCCAAGGCGAACTGTTGAACACTACCACTTCACGCCCCTGCTTGCCGTCCGTTAGATAGGAAACGGATTGATCCCACACCTTCTCACCAATGGCACGTGCTTCAGCGTATTCAACCCTGCTGTCCTCGTAGACCTCTCGAATCGACGAACCCGGGATGATGTCATGGAACTGATTGCGTAAAATAATCTTCCAACCTTCATAGAGAAGGAGCGAGCTTTCCCTAGTCCCTGCATGTGCGGTGGTATTTAATATGCTGCTCATAACTTGCATCCATTCGGTTTCTCTATACAAAAGCTCCAGCTTTCGATTCATCAGCTTGTTATAAGCTTGACTGGTGTAGGTGCCGCGATGCAGCTCCAGATACAATTCACCATCCCATGTGTGCACATAGGAATTTGAGTTCGACACCTGTTGCTGCAACTCGTTGAAATACGTATCGGCGCGTCCCGTTTTCACCGCGGGAATACCAGGTATTTGATCCAGTCTGCGCCTCATCTCCAGCATTTCCCGGTTTACGCCACCCCCGCCATCGCCGTATCCATAGGCCAACAGTAAAGAGGAATTGAGCGATTTATCACGATAGGCGTCCCAAATCCCTTGTACCGAGGATGGCGTCACTTTTCCGTTGTACGTATAGTAGAAGGCTCCTTCACTGGAGCCAGGATCCGGCGTAGTAATGAAATGAGTCAAAATTTCGGTACCATCAATCCCCCTCCACATAAAAGTGTCATGAGGCATCCGGTTGTATTGATTCCAACTGATTTTCGTCGTCATGAAAGTTTCAATACCGGCCTTTCGCAAAATCTGCGGCAGCGCCCAGCTGTATCCAAATACATCAGGCAACCACAAATAATTGCAGGCAACACCAAATTCATCACGGAAAAATTGGGTGCCATACAGAAGCTGCCGTACAAGCGATTCCCCGGAAGCCAAGTTGCAATCCGCCTCCAGCCACATCGCACCGCCTGCTTCCCAGCGTCCTTCCTGCACACGTTCCTTGATCCGTTCATAAATTTCCGGATAATCCGATTTGATGTATTCATACAGTTGCGGCTGAGTTTGTAGGAAAATGTACTCCGGGTACTGCTCCATTAATCGCAGCACCGTCGAAAAAGATCTTGCGGCTTTTTCCCGCGTATGCTTCAAACGCCAGAGCCATGCGACATCGATATGCGTGTGCCCGATGCATTGAACCACAACCGAGTGCAGCTTGGGCACCGCTGACAACGCATTTTGAAGCTGCTCCTGCGCGCTGGCAACTGAATTGTAAAAAGCATCGCTGCCCGGCCTTGACCAATCCAGCAGCAGAAAAGCTTGATCCAGCATAGACAGCAGCTGGTGCCGTTCCGGACGATTCTCATCCAGAATGCGAATCGTTTCCAGCAAAGCTTTGGCTGTGTAGTATAGATCGTCGCATGCTTCATCCAGCCAGCACAAAGCTGCCATCTCCAGCTTGCTCTCCATTTCAAG
Organism: Paenibacillus anseongensis; assembly: GCF_009757995.1. Classification (NCBI taxonomy): domain Bacteria; kingdom Bacillati; phylum Bacillota; class Bacilli; order Caryophanales; family Paenibacillaceae; genus Paenibacillus; species Paenibacillus anseongensis. The sequence goes on along the minus strand of NZ_WSEM01000002.1, from coordinate 44,037 downwards.
GTGGCTTTGATAGCCGCCTAACCCCGACCATAAGCGGAAGCGAAGCTGGATCGTGGAACCAATTAGTTCCTCAGCGAAAAATACTTCCTCATGATTCGAGTCCACGCCCTGATACGGCTCCCCGTTCAGAAAAAGCAGCGACTCAAACCCGCTGTTTGTTCCTCCACCCGTTTGGCCTAAGTTAAATCGGCCGATGACCTTCTTTCCTTTCCACTCGGCCGGGATAACAGGGTCCGCAGCTAACCAATAGTAGACATCGCGCCCTTTCCAGCGATCTCCAATTTGAATAGTCCCCCACTCGCCGTCTTCGGTCGGATAAGCTCCAATCGCTCCTTCGGCATCGTGTTTCATTCGAAAAGTATCGATAACCCTCGCATCACGGTAGCGAAATGGTTCCAGTTCATGGATTCGCGCATGCAATTTCTCAACAGTCCAAAACATTGACATACTCCCTTCAAACCTGTGATCGTGTTTTATATAAGTCTATATCCCTGAGGGATGGATATGTCTATTTTAACCCTTTTGAAGGCGATTGGGTGATAGGTAATCTCATGATTCGTAGGGGGTAAAATCATTTTCTATCAGAAGAGCCGCAGGAATCCGGCAAAGATTCTTCCTTAGTGGAACTGGCGTCCTCTATTTCTGGGGAAACGCACAGTTTAACAGGTAGAGGGGAACTACAGTCCGCTATTTTTCCAATTCGACGCGAACTGCGGGTCATGAAAGCCAAATAAGAGCCTGTAGTTCCCCTCAGAGAGGATACAGACCCATTGTCTCCATAATAGAGGACGCCAGTTCCCCAAAAATGAATAAACCGGCCCCCCATCGGAGTACCGGCCCATTTCTCTCATTATGTCGCAACCTCATGCTGCATACCTTCACTAGCGTCTAAAAAGTCCGACCGCTCCACTTGATACAAATCATAGATCTGTTCAGTAGGATTGATAGATGCATAGACATGCGGCTTTAAATCATTGGCTAACTTGGCATACGGCAGTTTTTCAACGGCTTTTTTGGAACGAATATTTTGTTTCCTGACTTTCAAAAATACCGTTTCAATTCTATGTTCAAGGAAGAGCTCCGTAAAAAAGGATTCCTTCGCCCGTTGATTATAACCTTGACCGAAATAAGGAGCTCCAATCCATGTCGCCAGGAATCCCGCTTTATTCTCAATGTTATATAAATCAATCGTACCAATGGGATGTCCGATCTCGTTAAGAATCGTTCTGGAAATACACGTCATCTGCTCTTCTTCCACCATTAACTGCTTGGTGACGAATAAATATTCTTCATACGACTGGCATTTATAACGAACATATGGAAAAACCTCTGGATCATTTATTAAATTGTACAGAGAATGGCATTCTTGCAAGTTGCGTTTTCTGATCATTATGTTCTACCACCTAGTCCCTATATTCAAGCAATTTAAGTATATAAAAGGAGTTCGGTGATTATATAAATTCTGCATTTACTTTATGTAAATTTCAAAAGGCCATACAGTTGCAGCACAAAAACAACATAGCGTATTATTAATCATAGACAATCTACCCAATAGGCGGTGCATCATTTGAAAAAGTATATCATCGGCGGGATCGCCGGATTTCTGTTGGCTACAACACTTTCTGCGCATGCAGAAGAAGTTACTAGTTTAATAGGAAAAACAATTCAGGGGGCTTTCCCCTTCCAGATTGAAGGCAAAACACTGGCAACTCCGGCTATCGTTGTAGACGGTACTTCTTATTTGCCCGTACGTGCTTTTGGTGAAGCAACCGGATACGATGTTTCTTTCGATGCCGACCTCGGCATTTCGCTAAAGAAAAAGGAGGTACAGCCTGCCCTCCCAACTCCAACTCCATCGCCGACACCTTCCCCGTCCGCAACACCTGAACCGCAAGTGCCTGGTGACCCTAGCAGCGGCTATCAAGCAATTAAAACGGTGATTCTCAGTTTAGAGGATGAAAAATCCCAAAAAAGCACGGGAGAATTCGGCCTCATCCAAGTGGACGGAGCGCGTTATGTCTCTCTGTCAACCTTAAGCAGCTTCTATACGATTAGTTGGGGAGATCCCATGCTGCAGCTAAGTTATAATGGCCAGCTTGTCGGCTCATTCGCCACCAACAGCCAATATTCCAAAGGAACTGGATCTTTTACCTATGACGGCACGGTCTACGTTAATCTTTCGTTGTTGAAGCTGAAGGGAACCGTTAACGGGGATACGCTTGTTTTGACGGATGATATTTAATTGTTTGCGTAAAAAAAGCACAAAAAAGCCGGAGATGGTCTCCGGCTTTTTTGGTGCTTTATTTTGTTGTTTGGAAGGATTTGATTGTATCCTTAATCTGCTTTTGCAAGAAATCCGTTTGAAGCGCCTTCGGATAAACGACCGTGAACAGATAATAATTACCGTCCTTTTGAAGGAGGCTCATTGTCGTTACAAGGTCCTTAAACTCCCATTCTAGCCACACCGCTTGAACACCGTCAACGGTTTCCGTCCGGTTGACGGTCTCTTTGACATCGGTGCCACCGTACTGAGTCAGAGCCTTTTCCTTAAACTCCTTTACTATCTCTTGGGTGGTTAAACTAGATAACTCCGAATCAGCAGCTAGAAAAATAAAATGCCCCATCCCGAACGAATACGTCAGATTACCGTTTTTGCTTTGGGCTGCATTAAGCTTCCAGTAATCAGGAATTGAAATTGTGTAGTTATAATTTTTATTCTTCACTACACTCGTTTTCGAACGATCCAAGTTCTCCGAGCTATCTTTAATCGTCCCGATCGAACTGGATGGTTTACCAATTTTAATCGATTGCAAAGTGGATTGAATGAAGCTATCGGAAAGATCATCCTTATTGCTAAAATCAATCGCAATAAAGTATTTATAATTTCCTTTAATGAGAAACACGTTCTCCGTCGAATCCCAAATGCGGTTGTCAAATGTGTTCGACGATCGGCTCACAAGCGCCTGATTTCCATCAACGACGATACTTCGTGCAGCTTCCGATTTGCTATATGCTGAAGCGTATAGCTGCGTATAATTTTGACTAGCGCGATCGGACCATTTTTGCAGCGTATCGCTATCCGACTTGGAAGTCACTTTGTAACCGATACTTCTTTTTTTCTTCGGATCAATGAATTGAATCATTTCACTGTTGCTACCGGATTTCGACCAGTCAGCTGGGATCTTGATGGAAATCCCATACGTTTCATCCGTATACATGCGCAAGCCATCTTTCACTGTCGAAAGGTCTTTCAAGGTTTTAACATTTGTATCGAATGACATTTGGAAGCTGTTTAATAGATCCTGATAAGCATTATGTTTCGTTATAACTTTATCCGTTTCTTCCTTGATAATCGTGAAAATAAGGATATATACTTTGTCGCCGCTTTGATAAGCGCGATATTCAAAAAGTTCACCATCATCCTTGGATTTAATGAGCGCGTATGGATGTGCACCGCTTGAAACATATTTTTTCTCTAGTAGCGGTTCACCATCTGTTTCATCCACCAGCAAGTCCAGTAGAGCATCCTCCGACATATTCTCGGTCATATCGGACTTCACCGAAATGTTAATGTGGTACTCACCATTTGCATCATTGAATGAAACATAATCTTCCTTAAAGCTCTGATAACTCTTCACCAAACCTGTCGGATATTTCATCGACCAGCCATAATAGCTGTTGCCGATATGCGTCTTTCCTAGATCTGAATCAATACCTCCCGCATCCGTGCCGGCTGCACGCGTGCTCGAGATCGCAATCGTTGAAGTCGCTTCATCAAACTTCACACTGGCTCCGAACTTTTCCGAAATGAATCGGAGAGGTACCATGGTCGTCCCATTTTTCAACTCGGGCGCAACTTCGATTTGTTCTTCTTTCCCGTTGACTGTCGCTGTTGTGCTGCCGATTTGTAACGAAATGGATGTACCATTATAGGTGAGTCCTACCGTCTGTGTTTCAGATGCCCAGCTTAACGCTGCGCCGAACGCCGATGTGATGACTCGCAGAGGTACAAGCGTCACGCCATTGTTCGCATAAGGAGTTTCAACGGAAATGGATTGATCGTTAATCGTAATATGATCTTCACCAAGCTTCAATTGAATCTGTACGGATTGATCCTTCGTTTCTGTATCAGCGGCAAAAGCGCTGAGCGGTTGAATCATGATGAGTATAAATGCTAGTAAAATCAGGTATGTAGAGCGTAATTTAATCATTTGTCACCTTCCGAGTTTATTGGGTTTGGGTCGCATCCAGCAAGATTATATCCTTTTGGATAATGTCTCCGTTAGACTGCAGGGTCAAAGTAACCTTGTCTCCGGGTAAATATTGTTTCAATAACTCATTTAAATCAACCAATGTTTTCACATTGGAATTATTGACAGAATACAGGACATCGCCTTCTTTAATTCCGGCATCAGCAGCGGACGTATTCGGATCTACGCGCGAAACCTTAAGCGGCTCATCTGTAGGAAGCCCGACAACAGCCGCCCAGCTTTCCTCTACTTCCAGACCAAGCGCAGGACGTTTGACTTTCCCGTATTTCATAAACTGATTCAAAATATATTGGACTGTGTCTGAAGGTATAGCGAATCCAAGTCCATCAATACCTGCGGCAGATAACTTCAACGAATTGATACCGATAACCTCACCCTGCAGATTAACTAATGCCCCACCGCTATTGCCCGGATTAATAGCCGCATCGGTTTGGAGCAGGCGATACGTTGAATGCAGCGAGCGGTCAGTCCCGCTAATCACACCGTAAGTAACGGAGTTGCGAAGCGCAAAAGTAATCGGCGTGCCGATCGCAACAACAAGTTCACCGACCTCAACATTGCTGCTTTTGGCGAAAGTGGCTGCCGGCAGGTCTTTTGCGTCAATTTGAACGACAGCCAGATCGCTTTCTTCATCCAAATGAATCGTTTTTCCCGCATATTGCTTCCCGTCTGAGGTTACAACAATAATTTGCTTCATGTCTTCAACTACATGCGCATTGGTAACAATGAGCCCATCGGATTGAACAATAATTCCAGTGCCATGTGCTAAATTAAAACGGTTGTCCGACGAAGCTTGGCTCCCACTCATCGGCTTGCCAATAATTCCGACTATGGATGGAGATACCTTCTTGACTACCTCCGTTATACGAGATGCAGAAGTATAGCTAAAATCATTCTCTTCAGCGCGGTAATCTCCACTTCCACCAAGCGTTTTGACAACGTCGGATGCCTTCACATAGACCTCACCGTCCAGCTCCTTCGTTTGCCAATGCGAAACACTGGTGGCTTGAGCTGCGAATACTTGGCCATTTCCTCCCAAAAGCGTGAGTGCTAGTAAAGTGGATATTACATAGCGAGTGTGCACTTTCAAATAAATCTCTCCCTAACTAGTTTATGGAAAATAGCTCCCTTTCTATTATACATAAATATGGAAAGTAGGATAGGTGGAAAATCTTTCTATTCATCTTTATGGTGTAAAACGAAAAAATACAGCTGGATCACTAGAGTACGATTTACTCTTCGTGTTCCAACTGTATCTTTTCTGATTTTCCTATCTAGCTATCTGGATAGAATTACTTGCCTTGCAGAACGTTTCCGACACGCTCGACGACAACGACCGCTTGCGCTCTTGTCGTTGCCTCATTCGGCGCCAAACTTCCGTCGCTTAAACCTTCTATAATTCCTTTGTTCACAGCTTCGCTCATCACAAAGCTCGGATCAATGACGGTATTTGCTTTTTGCAAATCCGGGGTTATGACACGGAGAGCAACGGTTGCAATCTCCTGACGGGTAATCGGAAGATCCCAGCCTTGTTGCAGGTCCCCTGCTTGCAGAATGCCCGCCTTTTGTACAGCGTCAACGTAGGGTTGATACCAGGCTCCGCCTGTATTTTCTGAAGCAATAGGCAGATGCATAGCCGTAACGGCAAGCTTCAGAAATTCGCCTCTTGTAATGACACGATCAGGAAGAAAGCTGCCGTCGCTATAGCCATTTACAATGCCTTGCTCTGCTGCTTGAAGAATATTTTCCTTCGCCCAGTGCCCTTCCAAATCATTGAAAGAAGCATTTAACCCAGTAACAACCTCCGGCAGATTGCGATTTGCTAAGGAATTGCTCCCCAGTTGGCCTGTGTAATTGCCGCCCCACGTCCAAATGGTTCCGTCCGTTCCTTTCACTACGCTATGAGTCCCGCCTGCGGCAGCGTCATCTGCTTTGGCAATTCCCTTAATTTGTACCGGTTTATTCTGATTGGCCTTCGTACCATCGCCGATTTGTCCAAAAAGGTTTTGGCCCCAAGCCCAAACACTCCCGTCCTTCGCAATCGCTAGACTGTGATAAGAGCCTGCATGTATGGATTTCATGGAAGGCAATGTCGTCACTTGAACTGGCTTCAATTGATTAACGGTTGTTCCGTTGCCTAACTGTCCGAAGGCGTTGTAGCCCCAAGCCCAGACGGTACCGTCATCCTTGAGAGCAAGCGCAAAGTTCTTGCCCGCCGAAATCGCGATAACACCAGCTAGATCATAAATCTGTGCAGGCTGCTGCTTACTGGCAAGCGTCCCATCTCCTAGCTGTCCATTCGTATTATCTCCCCATGCCCATATTTTTCCCGTATTTTCTAGGGCTAAGTTAAAATTGGCGCCTGAAGCGATAGCTACAATGTTCGATAGTTGGATAATTTGGTTCGACGCTGCCGTTGCGTCATGGCCTAATTGTCCATAGGTATTGTCGCCAAAACTCCAAACAGAACCATTATTAAGCAGGGCCAAAGTATGATTGCTTCCAGCTGACGCGGATACCACACCATTCAAGCCTTTTACTTGAACGGGTGCCGTGCTTGGCGTCGTTGTTCCATCGGCTAATTGACCGAAGAAGTTTTGCCCCCATGTCCATAGGGTCTCATCCTTCTTAACGACAACCATGTGCGTATCACCGCCTTCGATGGCAGCAATCCCGTCCAAACTTATGGCTTTCGGAGAAATGGCGGACGTATGCGTTCCGTCTCCCAATTGGCCGAACGTGTTACTGCCCCAACCGAACAGCTGATTATTTTTGATCATAAATGTATTGCTTTCGCTCGCCATAAGGGGCTGATCTTTAGGCGTTTTTATGATAACTGTTCCTTCGCCGGGCTTAAGCACGGTAGGATTCAACCATTCGTTCACTTTCGTTTGAACCGGAGCAGGTTGGTTGTTCAGGGTGTTGTCGCCAAGTTGGCTGTAACTGTTGTTCCCCCATGCCCAAAGCTTACCCTCTTTATCAATCGCAAAAGTGTCATTGGAACCTGTCCCTAAGTTGGCGATTTCGGGCAGATCATTAATGCGGTTGGGAAACGTCTGACTCCATGTTTTCCCATCAAATCCGGTCCCTACGCCTAATTGACCAGAGGTGTTGTTCCCCCATGCATACACGCTGCCATCATCTTTTAATGCCACTGCATGCGAACTTCCAGCCATGATTTGAGTCACATGATCCAATCCGGTAATAAGTACGGGGAACTTATGCGCATCCTGTGTATTCGTCGTAATAGCGCTATACATCGTGCTTGGGTCTGAATCGATCAGTCCCCAAGTTAACACGGTACCGTCATCCTTAAGAGCTAATGAGTAGTCGAATCCGGCAGCAATTTGCGTAATATGCCAGTTGGCACTTGTAGCCATAATCGGCGTACTCAAACGGTTTTGATCAAAACCATAACCAAGCTCGCCAAAGAAATTATCGCCCCAAGCCCATACAACGCCGTCTTGATCAAGCGCCAAAGTATGGTAAGCACCGCTCGCTATCGCTTTAACAGATGCAATGTTGCCGATAACTTGAACGGGCTTATTTTGGGTCGTATTCGTACCATCTCCGAGTTGGCCGTACGTATTATCTCCCCAGCTCCAAGCTGTTCCATCGTCCTTGATGGCAACCGAGTGGAAATTACCTGCGGAAATTGCCGTCACATGAGTAAGATTAGCCACCTGGACAGGTGTCGACCGATCTATCGTGGATCCGTCGCCCAACTGGCCGAAGGTGTTCTCCCCCCAAGACCACACGGTGCCGTCCGACTTGAGTGCCAAGGAGTGAGCCGAACCAACCGCAATGGCCGTAATACCCGACAATCCGCTGATAGGTGTCGCTTGATTACGATTGCTCAGTCCTCCCCCCAGCTTACCGCGAAGGTTATTTCCCCATGTCCAAACGGTACCGTCTTTCTTCAAAACAACCGTAAAACCTTTCCCGCCCCGAATTTGCTGAATCGAGGCAGTGTTCATGTCTGATGTCGTGGTAGTAGGGCTGTCAGTTTCCCCAAAAACTTTCCCGGGAAATACCGAGAAAGCTGTAAAGGAACTAAAAAGCAGAAAACCTAGCAGCCAGAAAGTAACGTTACGTTTCACTGTTTTCATGTTCCTTCTCCTTAAAGCTTTCCATCAAGAAAGCTATCTTCGTAGATCTCTATCACTAAACGATCGTTCCTGGCTCCTGGGTAATGGTTGGTTTGCGTTTAAATCTTTTTGTAATGCCATTTTTCCAACCTTCCAGCAATGTGTAAACAACAGGAACCAATACAAGTGTAACTAAAGTGGATAAAGTCAAACCAAAAGCTACAACCGTTGCCATGGAAGCCTGTGTCTCCGCACCTTCCCCAAAGCCGATAACAAGGGGCAGCATCGCTAGAACAGTTGTCGCCGTAGTCATCAGAATAGGCCGCAACCGCACTTTGCCCGCTTCAATTAAAGCATCGAACAGCGGCATCCCTTTGGCACGCAATTGGTTTGTATAATCGATTAATACAATGGCATTATTAACGACAATCCCTATTAGCATGATCATTCCAATGATAGAGTTCATATTAATCGTTCGATGTGTGACGATAAGTCCCAGTATGCCGCCAATAAACGTTGGCGGTAAGGAGAACATGATAATAAATGGACCATATAACGATTCAAATTGGCTAGCCATAACCATGTACACCAAAGCAACGGATAGAATAAGAACTAAGTATAAGCTTTTAAAAGAATCATTCTGACTAGTCTGTTGGCCGCCCATTTTAACTTGGTAACCGTCCGGTGGTTGAATCGCATCAATTTTCTCTTTGACGAGAGCGGATACCTCACCAACGGAAGCGCCAAATACGGAAGCTTGCACCGACGCCACACGGTTCTGATCTTGTCTGCGAATTTGTGCAGGTCCTGTACCTGGTTCAACTTTGGCAATGAGACTAACAGGGACAATCGTACCGCTTGCGGTATTGATCGTCACATTGTTGAAATTCTCCAACTTATTCGTGAATTCATTTGGATACTTCACTAGAACGGAAATTTGCGAGCTAGCGGTTTTAAACTGTGTAGCCACACTTCCTTGATAAGCTGTACGCAATGCGGTCATCACGTCTCTTAACGAAACGCCGTAATGCGCCGCTGCATCACGATCGATCGTTAAATTAAACTGTGGAATCGAACGATCTAACGTATTTTGCACGTTACGTGTGCCATCTACAGAAGTGATTTCCTGTGCGACGAGATCACCCAGCTTTTGCAAGACCGCTAAATCCGGTCCGGATAAATCAACTTGAATGTCACCGCCACCAAAGTTACCGCCACCGCCAAGACCTGGCAGACGTACCCCTGATGGAACACTTACACCGATTTGCGCTCCTGCAAAGCCCGTAGTGAGAGTGCGGATTTGTTCGGCGACTTGATCGGTACTTTTCTTTCTTTCACTGAGCGGTTTTAATCGAATCTGAATGCTTCCCGTATTTGTTGACGCTGATTGAAAGGCTCCGCCACCGGCGGATCCGACAGAAGTAAAGACGGTATCAATTTCCGGCACGTCTTTCAATCTCGTCTCCAGCGTAGAAGCAACTTGATTCGTTACGGCGAAATCTGTCCCTTGCGGCAGATTGATATTTAAGTTGACTTGCCCTTGATCTGTTTTTGGCGTTAACTCACTACCAACAAAACGGACCGAGTACACGCTGGCAGCGAATAACAGAACTGTAACCGAGATAATCACCCAACGATGAAGCATAGACCACCGCAGCAGCCTTCCGTATAGCTTCGTGAGAAACTCCATGCCTCTTCCGAACCAAACGAAAGGATTAAGGCTTTTGCCGGTTGGCAGCTCTTCATCGACTTTGCGACGCAAAATTTTCGCAGCTAGCATTGGCACTAGTGTTACAGCGGCAAACCATGCGGCTATGTGAGAGAAACAAACAACCAATGCCATCGGCCAGAAAAATTGTTTAACTAAGCCGCTAATGAAAGCCGTCGGCGCAAAAACCGCAATTTGGGCCAATGCTGAAGCCATAACCGCTGTACCTACCTCGGCTGTCCCCACTTTGGCAGCTTCCTCAGGAGACAAGCCTTCATGGCGTTTACGGAAAATACTTTCCAAGACAACGACCGCGAAGTCTACGAGTGAACCAAGACCAAGCGCCAAGCCCCCGAGCGTGATGGTGTTAATCGTCTGATGACCGAAATACATCATACTGAATGTGCTTATGATTGAAATCGGGATCACGACACCGATAATGAGCGTCGCCCTAACACTTCGCAAGAAGAACAACAAGATGATGACCGAGAACACGCCTCCAAGCAATGTATGCTCAACAACGGTACGTAAGGAATCGCGAATAAACTTGGCCGAATCATTCAATACCGCGATATGCATGCCTTCTGGCAGCTTGGATTGAATTTCTTGAAGCGAGTTCTGAATGTTGGTGGACACGGAAACCGTGTTTCCATCCGATTGCTTAAGAACAGAGAGGGAAACGCTGACTTCTCCGTCTTTGCGCGCTTCAAGCGTAACATCTTGATAAGTATCAATAATAGTACCGAGTTCGCTTAACGCGATCGTTTGTCCACGTCCTAGCTGAACCTGTACTTTTCCGATATCAGCCGTTGACTTAAATTCTCCATCAATATGCAAAGGCACCAGTTGGCTGCCTTTATTCACAAGACCGGCGTCAGTGGAAGAGTTATCATTACCGAGAGCTGAAACCAACGTGCTGAAAGAGATATTGTATTGCTGCAATCGGCTTGGTTCGACAAGAATTTGTATTTGTCTGACACGTCCGCCGGTAACCCCAACCGATGCAACGCCATCGGATCGCTGAACATCAGGACTCACAATATTGTCAGCAATGTCGCGCAGTGTGACCAGATCTGTTTTACCATACAAGGCTAACGTCATGATTGGTGTACTGTTCGGATCAACACGTGAAACGACGGGGGCATCCGCATCCGTAGGAAGCTGCCTTCGGACGCGATCTAATTTATCCCGCATGGTCAGGGTTGCCTGATCAATATTCGTTCCGTAATTAAATTGCAGTGTAACGTTACTTGATCCCGTACGAGAGCTTGAGGATATACTCGTGACTCCTGTGACGGTAGCCATCGCATTCTCAATCGGTTTCGTAATTTGTTGTTCAATCTGTCCCGGCGATGCGCCGCTCCAAGAAACCGATACCGTTGCCGATGGAATTTCCAGGTTCGGGTACAGATCCACGGGGAGAAGCGGAATTGCGATCGAGCCTACGATCACGAGTGAAATCATGATCATCAAGATGGTGACAGGACGATGAACGGAGAAATTAGCTAATTTCACTGTCCAGCCCCCGCTTTCGGAGCTGCTGCATCAGCGCCGTTGCCGGTTGGCTTAGCCCCTGATGGGTCAGCTCCCTTACCTGGGGTGCCTTGTCCGTTTTGTCCTTGGCCGCCGCTTCGGCTTTGACCTTGTCCTTGACCAGCTTGACCGCCAGCCTGGCCGCCTTGACCACCTTGGCCGCCAGTTCTATTTTGGCCCTGCCCTTGGCCTTGGCCTTGACCACCTTGTCCTTGTCCTTGTCCTTGTCCTTGTCCTTGTCCTTGCCCTTGGCCTCCGCCCTTGCCTTGACCCTGACCGGCCTGTCCCTGGCCTTTGCCTGCTCCATTTTCTTGTCCTGGTTGATTAATCTGAACCGGAACGTTATCGGAAAGCAGCTCTTGTCCTTTAACGACAAGCTCATCTCCAACTTTCAGCCCGCTGGTAATTTCGAAGGATGAACTGGTCATTACGCCAACTTTTACTAGCACCTTAGAGGCTTTCCCGTCTTTCACAATGTATACCGCATTACCGCTTGGTTGGCTGAGCACGGCGTCTGCAGGTACAACGATGGATTGTTTGCCTTCACTTTTGAGTGACGATTCTGCAAACATTCCAGGCAATACTTCATGGTTATCATCTTTAATTTTGATGTCGACCAGGAAAGATTTGGACGTAGCGTCCATGGTTGGATGAATCGTATACACAGTTCCATCAAACGATTTATTCAATGTTGGAATTTTAACCGACATCGGTGAGCCGGATTTGATTTTGCCAATGGATGCCTCAGATACGTTAACGGTCGCCAATAATGGATCTACCGTAGAAATCGACATGACGGCAGCTTGCCCGGCATTCTGTCCGACTGGAACCAGAATCGCGCTTACGATCCCTGCAACGGGACTCGTCAACACACCATCTTGAAGCTGTTCGCTTAAAATACTCAACCTAGTTTGAGCTTGCTGTAGCTGAGCAGCACTTACCTCCAAGGAATCCGTAGACTGGGCAGATTTCAACTGCTGCTTGGATTGTTCGAGCGCAGCCTCCGCACTGTTTTTGGAAATATCCTGAGAAGATTGTGACTGCGCCAGCTGAGTACGGCTGAGATCCAGCTGAGCGGCAGCGGTCGCTTGTGTATTAGCAAGTGATAATAACGCCGAATTTAAGGATTCCTGCGCAACTTGCACCGATTGCGAGCTTTGTGCGGTCAACAGCGCATTTTGCAAGCTCGTCAACGATTGCTGCGCCGACTGTGTATCTTTATACTGCGCCTGCTGCGCTTGCTGCAAGGCAAGCTGTGTCGTTTGCAGCTTAGCGAATGCACTGTCTACGTCTTTACCAGACTGAAGAGCGGCATTGTAAGCAGCAACTGCTTGCTGCACGCTTAATTGAGAAGTATCTATATTATTATTCTGTGTTGTTAATAAGCTGTCTAACTGTGAATTCAAGTTCGTCTGGGCGACAGTCACGGCGGTAGCGGCATCAGCTTGTGCTTTACTGAAGCCTACCTGTGCAGTGGAAACCCCTTGTTTTGCGGTTTCAATCGAATTCTGCTGCGTCGTAATCGCATTATTTAATTGCGTTTGCGCCAGAGCTACAGCATTCTTCTGATCATTGATGGTTTTCTCGTAAGCGGCTTGCTGAACGGCCAGCGTTTTCTGAGCTAGAGCCAGACTGTTCGCCTGATCATTCACCACTTTGTTGTACTGTACTTGACTTAAAGCGTAGTCGATTTTGCTCTGCTCGACAGATTGCTGAAGCGTAGTGGTATCAATGTGCGCTAAAGCCTGTCCGACCGTCACTTTATCCCCGATGTTCACATCAAGAGAAGTAATGCGGCCATTCACTTTGGAAGAAAGATTCGTAGTGAAAGCCGGCGTGATCGAGCCTGTAAATACCTGCCCGCCACCGATGTCCGACAATTTAACAACTTGTGTTTCTACGGTCATCTGACGTGTTCCCGTTCGTCCGTTTGCCCCTGGTTTAGCGGTGCTGGCTGGCGCGCTGCAACCCGCTATGGTGACGGTTATCGCGGTAACGATTGCGATGATTGTGGTACTCTTGAGTGAACTGTACTTCCTCATGGGATGGAAACCTCCGTCTGCTTCATTTCATTTGGGCAAATACTCTCTTTCACCATATTTGACATTGATGATAGAAGTGTGATTAAAATGTGAAGAATATGTAAAAACAAGGAAAAACACGCGATTCCCTTAGGATAATAGGCCTGAAAAAACGAAAAAACCACCCAATATGGGCGGTTTCCCGAAAACCATTCGACTAATTTCGACTAATTTCGCAATACACCTATACATCATTCTTGTCATACCGTCATCCTTTTACAGCACCATCTGTAATCCCTTGGATAATCCAACGCTGGAACAAAGCGAATATGATGACAATCGGAATGGATGACAAAATCAGAGAGGCCAGAATGAGCGACCATTCCCGGCTGTACTTGCCGAAGAACATATTGATGGTCAAAACTAACGTATATTGGCGGAAATCGGTCAGCATGAGCACCGGCAAGAGGAAATCGTTCCACAACCACAACAGATTGAGAATACCAATCGTAAAGGTAATCGGCAGCAATAGCGGTAAAATGATCATGAAAAAGGTTTTTATTTCGCTGCATCCATCCATTTTCGCAGACTCATCGAGCTCTCGTGGAATGCCTTTCACAAAACCGTGATACAGAAACACGGCCATACTGACGCCCAGTCCGGCACAAACAATGCCCAAACCAAATGGCGAACCCTGAAGTCCGAGCGATTTTGCCATCTTCGTTAAAGTCACCATAATGGTCTGAAAAGGAATCAACATCGAGGACACAAACAACATGAATATCACGTTGCTCAACTTTCCAGGCGTTCGGGAAAGCTTGTAGCCCGCCAAAGAGCTGCATAACACGATGACCACAATACCTGTTACGGTTACAACAATCGTATTCCAGCCGCTCTTGAGCATGTTAGCTTTGCTAAAGGCCTGCACATAGTTTTCAATGTGTAGCTTGACCGGTAAGCCTAGAACGGAGCTGTACATCTCTCCTTGTGTTTTGAATGAATTCAAAATAGCCATATATATCGGAAAAAGGAAAAAAATAGCCAAGATGCTTAGTAGCAAGAGAGACAGCCCCGAATACTGCCGTTTGTTCATGCCTCTACCTCCCGCTTCTTCATCACCGACACTTGAATTAGCGTAATGACAAGTATGATCAGGAAGAGAATAATCGCTTTCGCGCTCGCATATCCGTATCGGAAATTGCGCTGATAAGCCTCTTCCAGAATATTCATAGAGATAACTTGCGTTGCCCGGGCAGGTCCTCCGCCTGTCAAAGCATAGATAAGATCATACACTTTAAACGAGTTGTTCAAGGTTAAAAAGATGCAAATCGTGAGCGCATGCGCAATCAACGGCAGAGTAATGTATCGTAGCATATGATAAGGCTTCGCGCCGTCAATAATAGCCGCTTCTTTGAGATGCATGGGAATGCCTTGAATGGCCGACATGTAAATAATCATTAAAGTTCCAATACCGCCCCAAACGGAAACGAGCATGATGGTGAAAAACGAAACGTTGGGGTCGCCTAACCAGGAAATATCGAGAAATTTCAAAACGGCATACTTGGACAAGGCAGGCATAACCTTTGTAAACACGAATACCCACATGAACGTACTAATGATAATACTTAACATGCTTGGCATGAAAAAGATCGTTCTAAGCCACCCTTTTCCTTTGCTTTGCGATTCAATCATGAGGGCAAGCAGCAGCGCGATGGCGTTCTGAAAAACGACAGCAAACAAGACATATTTGGCCGTGAATACAATCGAGGATCGAAAATTCGCATCATCGCGAATAGCTTCAATAAAGTTCTCTATCCCAATGAAGCTGTAATGTTTGTTCAAGCCATCCCAATTTGTAAAGCTGTAATACGAGCCTTGGAGCATCGGAATAACCAGAAATATCACATACATGATAAAAGCGGGCAGCACGAACAAAATCAATGATGTATGGTCTTTGGCAAGGCGTTTCAGCACGTGGGCTCACTCCTTAGGAAAATCTCGTGCTCTGCCTTGATCTTACGAGGACCAGGGCAGAGCACAACATGTCTTCCAATCTTTATTTTTTGTTGGCTATCGCATTCGCATCTTTCCAGGTTTTGTCCAGATCCTTAATAACATCATCTGCGGACATTTTCTTGTTAAAATAGGCTTGAAGCGCTTTGCCCGACTCATCTTTCACGGCAGCTGGAATCTGCGGATCTTTATACGACTGCCCTTTGTTTACAAAAACAGAAGCGTCCTCGACCCAAGGATACGGTTTGAACGTGTGGTTTTTGGACACTGGATTGAACTTCAAACCTTGGTACAGATCGTTCGACGCTTGATCATCTAAAATGAAGTTCAGCAGATCCGCCGAAACTTCTTTATTCTTCCCTTGGGAAGCCATCGCTAAAGAAGTTGATACGGATACGTTGATTAGTGTTGCCGCAGGATCATCATTGATCGGAAGAGGAGCAACTCCGAACTCAAACTTATCATTAGCCTTCAATAGGCTGTCAGCATCCCATGGCCCTTGCACCCACATAGCGGCTTTGCCGGCAGCGAAATCAGCAGCTCCGTCATCGTTGCCTACTTCAAATACGCGATCAGTACCGTTGCTATTCACAAGATCGATGATTCCGAACATCTCTTTCACTTCTGCGAAGCTTCCTTGATTTTTGTTCATTTTATCAACAAAATCCTTGTGGCTGGAGTTGCCTAACCCACCAATGGCCAGAGGCAAGAACAACTGAGGAATCCAGCTTTCTTTGTAACTGAGCATAAACGGCTTGATTTTATTGTCATTCAGCTTTTGAACAACAGCCTTCATTTCTGTCAAAGTGGACGGCGGCTTGATGCCTAAATCTTTAAAGATTTTTTTGTTGTAAAGATACCCCCATGCCAAGCTTTCCATAGGTACTGCAACGACTTTATTATCAATTGTCACGAGTGATTTAATGCCATCAATCAATTTAGGGGAAAGCGGTTGTTTCGTTAAATCGTCCAAATAACCGGCTTTGTAATAGTCAGGAATGTCGTTCACGGCATGCAAACTGAAAATATCCGGTACGTCGCCAGTGGCTAGACGCGTTTTTAAAATTTGTGTGGAATTATCGGAGCCCGGATACTCGGTGTTAATCGTAACCTCGATATTTTTCTCTTTCTTTTCTTTTTTAGCAAATTCAGCGAAGTACTTCTCAAATTGATCGCGAAAACGGTCCAAGCCGCCAAGGAATACTTTTAATTCAACCTTTTTAGCCGCACCCTCGCTTTTGGCATTGCTGCTTCCTCCAGCGCTTGGTGTGCTTTGACCCGAAGAACAAGCTACCGTGCTTCCTAGCAGAGCCATAGCAACTATCATTACAAATGCTTTCTTCATTTTGTCGCCCCCTTTGTTATGGTAACGCTTACGAACCTAGTATACTTAAGAAAGCGCCACCATTCATTGGACAGAAAAAGCATCTCGGATTGGATAATATTGATATCACTCCACTGGCTTAAGCTCATTCATCATCCTGCCTCATCTGAGATGGCGTCATTCCTGTCATTTTTTTGAATATGCGGTGAAAATAAGTGAGATCGGAATAGCCGACTGCTTCTGCGGCACTTTTGATAGATACAGAGGCGTCCTGAAGAAGCTCCAGCGCTTTCTCCATCCTCTTGGCAATCAAGTAATCCATGACGGTTACGCCCACTTCTTGTTTGAACACGCGGGATAGATGCTCTTTGCTGACAAAAAATGTGTTCGCAATAGTCCCCAGACTCACTTGCTCGGCATAGGAAAGATCAAGATACTTCCGAATCTCGTCGATATTAATACGATTTTTGTTTTTCCTTTGGTGAATGAGAGCTTCCAAAATCCCGACATATGTGGTGGTCAGCACCTCGATCCACTCTACTATCTTCGTATCATCCGTAACAAAAAAATGGCTGACACTTGCTTGAGCATCAGACGTTAATTCGCTTCCTGAAAGGGCGCATTGCTCCTCCAATAGCAGCATGAATTGCTTGTAGAGTGAATTATTCAGTCCAGGCTGCAGGCTTTCTTGATCGCTCAACACTTGCTCCAACTGCTTAAAGCTTTTTTTGATCGCCTCTGTGTTCATCTCTTGAAAATGCCTGGCGACTGTGTGCTTCATCTCGGTAATGACCTTTAATAACTGCTTGTCCAGCGGTTTAGCCGCATGAATCCCCCGTGTTACGCCCAGCTCTCGCACCGCTTTCTCCAAAGCTCTATTCAGCTCTTCCGGATTGATCGGCTTGATCAAATATTCATCCACCTTGGATAAAATCGCCTGTTTCGTATAGGTAAAATCATCAAATCCGCTAATGACAATTTTGCGTATGAATGGATAGTCTTCACTTATTTTTTGCAGTAGCTGAGCTCCGTCCATGCCTCGCATTTTCATATCCGTTATGACGATTTCAGGATGAATCTGCGCTATGATATTTAAGCCGCTAAGCCCATCTTCGGCTTCCTCAACCTGAGAGATGCCTAGTCGCTCCCAATCGGCCAAATGCCTTATACTGTTGCGGACCCAGAATTCATCATCAATAATGACAGCTTTCATAGTAGAGGCTCCTCTCCTTTAACAATGGCGGGGATAACGACTTTGACCGTCGTTCCGGCACCTTTCGAGCTTGTAACAAACATCCCGTACTCTTGTCCGAAAATAAGCTTAATCCGTGAATTCACGTTATTCATGCCCATGCTTTCCCCAATCACTTGATCCTCCCCTGGGCGGCTTAATTGTCGCCGAATGTCCTCCAAACGCGCCTCATCTATGCCTAGTCCGTTATCTTCAATACTAATTTCAATGTCATCCATCATTTTCTCGACTCTGATCGCGATGATCCATTGGCCCATCTTTCCTTCCAAACCATGGACGAAACAATTTTCTACGATAGGTTGAAGGATGAACTTGGGAAGCTCGTAATGTCCGCAGTCCTCTTCGATGTCCATCTGAATATGAATCATGTCTTGAAAACGCAATTTTTGAATTTGCAAATAGTTCGTGACATGTTCGATTTCGTCAGCCACGGTGACCAGATCCGATTTCATTTTGATCGTATAACGAAATAACTCGCTAAGTGCTCTGACATACTCATAAATTTCCGGTGCTTGTCGGGAGAGGGCAACCCCGCCTATGGATTGCAGCGCATTATACAGGAAATGAGGATTAATCTGTGCCTGCATCGCTTTCAGCTGTGCGGTCCTCTTCTCAATTTTGCTTTTATACTCAATTTGAACCAACTCTTTAATTTTCAGCAGCATGGAATTAAATCGTCTCTCCAGCGTACCAATCTCATCGCTTCTCACCTTGTCGACACCCACGTTGAAATTCAAGTGCTCCAAGGCTTTCATCGACCTCGTTAATCGAATAATCGGCTTCGTCGTGAAATAAGCAATTAATACGGAAAGAATAATCGCCAGTAGGGTAGAGACCATAGCTGTATAAAAACTAAAACTCAGCGTTGTGGAAGCGCCTTCATTTACATAACTAATCGGGATAAATTTCACGATCCATAAGTTGGCCGACACAACAGGCTGATAAAACAGAATTCCTTGCTTGGATTCAATAAAGCCTGATTCCATTGGTCCGTGTATCGCCTTTTCCAGCATTTCCTGATCCATCATCGTTTGTACTGGGTAAGGGTTGTACATCAGGTTTCCCTGCGCATCCAATACAAGCACTTCGCTATTGGGCTCCGAATGGATCATGTTGATGACATTATCCATCATATTCCATCTGGCTTCAATAAACACGCCGCCAAGAATTTCGTGATCTTCAAACCGATTCATGCTGCGTATCAATTTGAAATTATTGTGTGTAGATTTCACAATCTTATTGACGGTCTGATGGTTGTTGGCTGATTCTCCCCCTTCCAAAGCGGGATTCACTCTCTGATCTGTTGATCGAACGGCATCTTTATCCACGATATAGAGGCGCTGTTTAGCATTCAGATAAAGAGAGATTGAGGCAATATTCGTGTTGTTGGCCACATAGAGAGATCTGAGCTTCTCGTCTATATACGGTTTACCTGTCTCCAGACCGTTACCAGCGCTAATCGTTTCACCATTGGTATTCGGAAATAAGTTGTTATCCATAAGAAGGGAATACGCCACTGAATGCAATTGGCCAAATTTTTCATCAAAATATTTCGCAGCCCAGTCCATTCTTGACTCGTTGGAACGTATGATTTCCAGACTTAGCGAGTGCTTGGTCGTCTTTGCGGCGAAAATCGTCACTAAGGTTAACGGCAGCACAGCGATAATGACCATTAGAATCATAAGCTTGTATCTCATACTCATTTGAAAAGGAAACTGAAGACGCCGAGTCATATTTCTAATTTCCATAGTCGATCCCCTTTTTATTGATAGTTAAAAATCTTCGTCAAATCACCTTATATTTTCCTCCTGTTTTGTTATTGCATAGCAAGTAAAATTCATGCTACTGTGAGAGTGAACACTCCACTATACGATCACGAGAAGGTACATTTTATAATGAACGAACTTTTCATGGACTTCTTAACGATTTTGCTCCCTAGTTTTTTCTTTTTCTACATGGCAGTAACCTTACTACATCGAAATATAAAAAGCATGTTGAACCGAATTGCCGCTCTGCTTATGCTGGCTTTTCAGTTTTATTTTTTAGGAGAATACATTAAAACATCTTTGCTGCCTCAATATCAAATGCAAATTGTTCTATATGGGAATAGCCCGATGCTTCTGTTGGTCATCTGCTGTTTGGTCCATCTCAGCGTACTCATCGGAAACCCTGCAACTTCGGCTTTCAAGCGATTTTTGCCTTTCATTTACGCAGCCCCGTATACATTGTGGCTTGGGTTTTTAATCACCAAAGATCATCGCGTATTATATAACGCTGAAGTGACGGATGGACGAAGTCCGCTTGATCCACAATTTTTACTTATTACCGTTCTCTTTATAGCAGGATATATCCTGCTTTCGGTGATCATCCTCGCCGTTTCTTGGTACCGTGTGAAGGAAATCAAACATCGACAGGTTCTGCGTTCCCTGCTTCTCAGCTTATTTTTGCTGTTTGCCTGGTTTGTCCTTGTTACATTCCTTCTACAATCGAAAGTACTAACATCGCGGAATGCCATGATCCTATTTTTTATCGGCTATTTGCTATGGGCTGTTACACTCCGCCATTTGGTTGGTAAGTATGACATTATGCCGGATTACCGCAAGCTTTTCCATATTCTTTTCAAGTCTGCGCCGACTGCCATTCTGCTTCTGGACCAAAAGGGAGACGTTAAAGAAATGAATCCCCGGGCCAAACAATGGCTGGAAGGGATTCCTGTTCATCATATCATGAGCTATTTCCAGTTTGAGAATAACATGCCCGTAGTCGACATGTTGGCTCTCGTTCAGCAAGAAAATGAAGTACAGTGGGAGGCTCAACTGCATAATCCGAAGAAAGGCGACTGGGATTTGATTATGGGCCTTGAATTGATCGAAGAAACCGACGAGAAACTATATGTGATGCATCTGACGGATGTTACGTCTCTTAAGGTTGCGGAACGTAAACTATTGAAATCCGAGCAAAATTACAAATATTTAGCGCACCATGATTCACTTACGGATTTATATAATCGGGCTGCCCTCCATGAGCTGCTGTTAGAAAAGATTGAACGCCGTGAAAGTTTTGCTCTTATCTTAATTGACCTGGATAATTTTAAACCAATTAACGATCGATACGGGCATTTTGTTGGCGACCTTTATCTCAAACATATTGCACTTATGTTGGAAAACTGCTCCCAACCTGATGATAAGATTGGACGGATCGGTGGAGACGAATTCGTTTGGATTATTTCCTCCATGGATGACAATAGCGAATTAGATCGTATTGTCGACCATCGGTTGTCTCTCGTACAGAAGACCCCTTTTACGTATAAAGGGATTGAAATTCCGATTTCGTTTAGCGCCGGAGTCAGCCAATTTCCTCGAGATGCCACGGACATCACAACATTAATGAAGAACGCGGATGAGGCTATGTATACGATGAAACGGGCAAGGAAAACTGGCATTTCCGCCTTAGCAGATTGAATGACCTGGGACAACAAACGGCGGCAGCCTTGGACTGAACATTTAGTCCTTGGCTGCCGCTGTTTATTCTTTTCTACCCATAAATACGAACGACAAGCTGCTCCCGCCAAACAAGATAACGGTTGTCACGATAAACGATAGATGCATGCCGTCAATAAAAGATGTGCGGCTGCTCAGAATCGAACCGAGAATAGCAACCCCTAGCGTGGCGCCGAGCTGACGGCTTGCGTTAAGAGCGCCGGATACCGCACCGGTCTGTTCCTTCGGGACAGAAGAGATTACAGCCGCCATCAGCGAAGGAATCGTAAAAGATACTCCGAAACCGATAAACAGCAAACCAATCATCGTAATCACATAGTTGGTGTTCACTTCCGTCCACACCTGAAGCAGTGTACCCACACCACCAAGACAAAAACCGACAGTCATCGGTATCCGTGCTCCGATTCTGCCAACGATGCGTCCAGTCAGAATCGGGTTAAAAGCAAGCGGAATCATCATGGGAAGGAGCATGAGTCCCGTGATGTGGGCCGATAATCCGCGCACTTGTTGAAAAAATACCGGCATGATAAATAAAATGCCCGACAGGCCGATGTTAATAGCCATCCCTGCTATCATGCCCGCCGATACTGTCGCATGTTTAAATAATGACAATGGAAGTAATGGGGATTCACCTTTCACTTCGAATATGAGAAAGAGAATGGCGCTTAGCAGGGCTACGCCAAATGCCATTAAAATAGTCGGAGATGACCATCCATAGCTATCCCCCTCCATCAGTCCAAATGACAAAGCAGCGATGGCGACTATAGCCGTCATTTGGCCCCCTATGTCAAAGCTTCTCTGCGCTCTACGGTCTGTTTCCTTAACTAGCAGAAACGTCAAGATTAGGCTAATGACTGCAAGCGGCACATTAAGCAGGAAAATGCTTCGCCAACCGAACGAATCTACCAAGAGTCCGCCGATCACAGGTCCCGCCGCCATCGCTGCCCCGGTAACTGCTGCCCATATACCAAGCGCCCGGGCGCGTTCGGCCGTCTCCGGGTAGGCATGGACCAATAGGCTGAGCGAAGCTGGCATCAGCGCTGCTCCTCCAATGCCGAGTATCGCACGTAAGCCGATCAGCATCCCCAGCGACGAAACAAATGCGGCTAGGACCGAAGCCCCGAGAAAAAGGACCAAACCTCCAGCATAAACCCGTTTGGCACCAAGTTTATCCGCTAACGAACCCATGGATAGCAGTAAACCGGCAAATACAATTGTGTATGCGTTGACCACCCATTGAAGTCCGGATAGTCCTCCGCCTAATTCGGAGCGAATCGCAGGCAGCGCGACGCTCACCACCGTCATGTCCAGGAGTACCATAAAGTATCCAAGCGAAAGTCCAAGAAGAAGCAGCATTTTGGCTAGCTTTCCTGTAAGGTTGGACTGTAATTGCAATGCTTTTTCCAAAGTAAGTCCCCTTCCATTGCGATATGAAATTCATCTCAATAGAAAGTGTATAATGAATTGTATAATAGAATAAGATGATGGTTTATCCTAGGAGTTGAGCTCCTACGATAGGAGCCAGATTAGAGGAGAGGAGTAGACGCCGCTATATGGATCATTCAAACCATACGCGTCTTGAAGAATTGGCGCAGTTTCTTAAAACACGTCGCGCACGCCTCTCGCCTGAGCAAGTGGGTCTGCCGCATGGAGGCCGAAGACGCACACCCGGTCTTAGACGCGGGGAAGTGGCGCAACTCTCCGGCGTAAGCGTGGATTGGTATACATGGCTGGAACAAGCGCGAAATATTCAGGTATCGGCTCAAGTGCTGGACAATATTGCTAGGGCTCTCCAGTTGGATTCGAGTGAGCGCAAGCACTTATTTCTGCTGGCTTTACAGCAGCTGCCTGCCGATCTGACGCCAGTTGAAACTACGATTAGTCCGACGCTTCAGCTTTTCCTTGACCTACAAGGGACGAGTCCAGCTTATGTGACCGATCAGCGCCTGAATATTGTTGCTTGGAACAGAGCAGCAAATCTGATTTATGGGGATTATCGTGCCATGTCGATGCGCGAGCGCAATTCGGTATGGCGAACGTTCACTTCGCCATACGTGCGTGAAATGCTTCAAGACAACTGGGAAAATCATGCCCGGCACCGTTTGGCTCATTTTCGTGCCAATTACGGCAAATTTGCGGGTGATCCTTGGTGGATGGAGCTTATTGGGGATTTGAATCAAGTAAGTGCGGAATTCAGGGCATGGTGGCCGCAACATGATGTTCTCAATGGGCCCGAAGGAAAGAAAATCAATCATCATCCGGCAGCCGGATTACTGATCTTTGATCAAATTTCCTTCCATGTAACGGATTTACCCCACCTTACGGTGACAATCAATGTACCGACACTCGATAGTGATACGACTCGCAAACTTAAGAAGCTTCTAGCGGAATAAGTTCATCTTATTGTTTGGCCTCATCTTGCAAAGGAATGAGAACGCTGAATTTCGTGCCCATCCCCTGTTTACTTTGAACACGAATCGTTCCACCCAAAGCTTCAATGATTCGGTAGCTGACCATAAGTCCTAGCCCCGTTCCTTTCGCCTTCGTCGAATAGAAAGGATTTCCTAATCTCTGAAGCTGTTCTTCATTCATGCCGATTCCCGTATCCATAATTTCAATAACAGCGTAGTTATTTTGGGCAAATGCATGAATCGTGATCTTCCCGTTTTTCTCTATCGCTTCAGCCGCATTTTTAATTAAATTGATCATGACTTGCGTTAATTTTTTCGAATCGCCATAAACATACAAATCTTCCAATTGGCTATCCACAATATGGCCCTTTGACGTAACATAGGGTTCGGTTATGCTTATAACGTTACTCAAATGGGCTTTAACATCAATCTTTTCTACCTTTTCAGCCTGAGGCTTGGCGTACATGAGGTACTCGGAAATGATAGCTTCCGCTCGATCAATCTCTTCTAATGCAAGAATAGAATATTTAAGATCCGTTTCATTCTGCGTACGGGATTTTAATAATTGAAGAAAACCTTTGGATACGGTAATTGGATTTCGAATTTCATGAGCGATGGTGGCAGCAAGCTCACCCAAAACACTAAGTTTCTCAGAACGGTAGATTTCATCCCGCATATGGATGTTGTCCCTCATCGTTTCAATGAAAAAGAAAGTAATCCATGAACAAACCGTTAGAATGACGCAATAATAAACAAAAAAGATCTCATGGTGATCTATATCATGCTGCAATTGAATCGTGCTCCACACGGATACAATTAATGCTGACAATAAGGAGAACAACATCCCAAATAAAATATTTTGTTTTCCTTCTTTTCGAAGCTTCAGAAACACAAGAACAAGAATGAAAATGGGAACGTAAGATAACGTGGTTACGATAAACCCGCTGCCTCCGAGATAAAAGCGATACAGAAGCAATGTAACGGCTACGAGCCCTCCTGCGCCATACCCCCCGTAAATCAGCGCTACTAGAAATGGAATTATTCTCAAATCGTAGATGTATCCTGGAAAAACCGTAAAAGGAAACGACATGCAAAATACGACGGATACACCCGATAACACACCAATAATTAATTTGGAGTGTTTATTCTTGTATAATCCAAAAGCAAAGTATGAAAGGGCACCTACCAGAATAAATAGAAAGTTTAAGAGTATGTAATCTAACATAAGCCCTCCCATACGAAGTTATTCAATTTTGATTATGCCTGAAAAAAGCCACTTAGCAAATAGCCAAATGACATTTCTTCATGATTTCCTCGCTAATTCTATGACCGATTGAATGAAAGGTGCTTTCATTTTGGTATATGTCGCTCGATCTTCTGAATATAGGGATGCAAGATGCTTCTTAAGTGCGGCATATTCGCCTACTTTCTCTTGGTGACTTCTGAGATAATCGCGGAATAAAAGGTTACTTTCCCATTCCTTACTCGTAATTTCATAAACGTGAAGATGATGCGTTCCTTTCCGCCATTCTCCTTTACGAAAAAATCGGCGAGTGGGAAACTCCACTTTGGGAACATATTCGTAACCCATTTTACGCAAAGGTTCAATGAATAGGTCGGCTTCCTCAAGTTGATGCACGCCAACCGCAATATCCACTATTGGCTTTGAGGGTAATCCGACCACTGAGGTGCTGCCTATATGTTCGATATAGACCGCCCTTTGTTGCAGAGATTGCTGTATCTTCGCCTTTTCCCTCTCAAACTCTGTCGCCCATTCAGGCGTATATTCTGCAATTACAACTTCCTCGGCCATGGGAATACCTGCCTTTCATTCTGAATGATCAAATCACCAACTTGGGAATTAATAGAAAATTTTATTGTATATCGAAACTATTTCCTATTTTTTCCGTCTAACCTTATGGATATAAATGGATGAATAAAAATAATTCCCCAATTAAAGGAGAGATGACGACGTTGAAGTTTTATTATTGGTCAAAACGATTCACTCAAGGTGCTGCGTTATTATCTGTACTATCCCTTTCAAGTATTGCTCCACTGACGGCAATAGCGGCAGATGCTTCGGCGAAGGATCAGCCCAAGATTGTTCAATTGACACAACCCAAATTTCCTGTTGCGATTGACAATCAAGGTAATGGTTGGTGTTTGGCACTTCATGCCATATCCGTTAAGGATGGCTTTTTCCCTAATCTGATGGTTAAAGCACCAAGTCTTACAAATGTAAAAAGCATTAGCCAAAATGAACTTGGCATGATATTTGTTTTGAAAAATGATGGTACCGTATGGACAGTAGAACGCACGGCAGAAAATGAGCAACCGGATCACAAGGAGCATATCTCTGCAACTTTAGGAGAGCAAATCCCTCACTTAGAAAATATCGTAAAAGTTGATACGTTTGGTATGTTAGCTCTTGCCCTTGATAAAAATGGAAAAGTATGGATATTCGAAACGGCTCCAAGTTATGTAAAAAATGATCCTTCTATTTCATTGAAAACAGAGCCAGTTCTTGTTGAAGGCTTGGATCATATTAAGGACTTGATGATTTCTAATGACTATTATGATGTGACATTTTTAAAAGAGGATGGAACGGTTTGGAACATTGATGAATATAACCCATGGGGTTCGAAAAAGCCTTTATACGACTCATTTCGCTTCAATAAGCCAGTGCAACTCGAAAATTTAAAAGATATTGTTATGCTGAAAAACAACCATTTTGCCATAAAGAAAGATGGTACCGTATGGAACTGGGGGAGAACAACAGCTTTCTCAGAAAATAAATCCTTCCAAGAAGTAGCTCTCACACCTGTAGCACCTTATCAAGTGGATGAAATTTCGGATGTCGTGGATGTTTCTAGCAACTTTGAACATGTACTTTTTGTGAAAAAAGATGGTTCGGTTTGGGGCAAGGGCTATTTTGTAGAGAAATGGGAAGCTCTTGGTATTGAGCCTCAAACCGTTTGGAAGGATTTATTTAAATTAGATGGCATTGCCGATGCTGCTTCCGTTAATATTAATAATTACTATTCGCCGACAGAGTCCATTATCAAAAAAGATGGAACGGTCTGGATGTGGGGACTTGATAACTTCAGCAAATTTGTTGATAAACCACAGCAAGTAGAGTTTAGGAGTTAATTAGCTTATAGACCAATTGCAGTTGCCCATCAAGGGCCTGCAATTGGTCTCTTTCATTTAAAACTAATATCCTCGGCTTACGTCCACCAAATGGCGAATGTGTTCTTGCCCGCTGTCCATATCTTCCAGTACGGCGAGCAAACCATCCATCGCTTCATCCACCCCGGTAACGGCAGAAATATGTGGAGTAATGGTCACGTTCGTATGAGACCACAACGGCGATGCTGCGGGCAGCGGCTCCTCTTGGAACACGTCAAGAACAGCTCGGCGCACCTGGCCTCGGTCTACTGCCTCAAGCAGTGCGGTTTCATCTACGGAAGCTCCCCGGCCCACATTGATAAAGCCAGCACCTTGCATGCAGGAGAACAAATGCTTGTCGAATAATTTATCCGTCTTTGGAGTCAATGGAAGTGTGTTAATCATCCAGTCGGCCTCGGCTAACAACGAGTTCGCATCCTTAAGTGAAACTACCCTATCAAAATGAGCGATCGGAGCTCCACTGCGAGATATACCATAAACGGTTACCCCAAAAGTATGAAGCATCTTCGCGACTTTCATGCCAATTGTTCCAGTACCGAAAATGACAATGCGAAGCTGCTGTAGAAGCAGCTGCTGTGAAGGCTGCCACTGTCTTTCTGTTTGATATTGCTGAAATTTTTGATGTTGCTGCACATCGGCAAGTATGTAACTTAAGCAATACTGCCCTATTTTAGATCCAAAGCTGCCGACCGTTCGAGTCAATAATACATCTTTTTTCCATTCGCGATTATGTAAAAAAGCATCAACGCCAGCTCCAAGCGCATGAACCCACCGCAGTTTACCGAAATGAAACGACTCCGTCGGTTTAAAAGCCACATAACCATCAGCCCAATCGAAGTGATTCGAGCGCACTTCCGCCTCTGGAAGAAACAGATACTCCCGCTTAGTGTCCAGCAAAGCTAACTTTTCCAGCTCTTTGAACATCCGTCCGGTCACCAAGATTTTTTGTATATCCACCTGCCACGCCCCCTATAAAATCCATAAAACTATACAATAGTAACTTATTATACCACGGCAAGTTCTCTTTTATATTCTGCTTCCGTTCTCGAAGGATAAACAACTTCGTCGTCCTTGAGGAACTACGGCCCGCTATTCTAGCACATTCAGCCCGTTTCCGCGTTCAAGCGGAACTGCAGGGCCTTATTTGACCGCCTAAACCCGTTTTCTTAAAGAAAATGGACAAATAGCGGCCCACAGTTCCACTCCGCGCAAAAAAGAGCATATTTCGATGAAATAGCACCCTGTAGTTCCCATCGCTGGCCAGGGAGGAACCACTTAAGCGATTGCAACATTGATCTTGGGTGGCATTCTGATAAATAAAAGCGGCAGTCCCGGGAGAAAATCAAGCCCCAGACTGCCGCTGACTCTTAAATTTTACTAACGACTTCCCTATTTTGAAGCAGAGCAACCAGGTAAGCTAAGGTCAATCCTTGCCCCCATCCTTGCACTCTTTTCTTGGAGATGACTTTGTAATCATCTACGGAGTACATCACGGCCGTACCTGCCGATACATTCCGCACGGAGCCTTCTTCATCAATGTTTGCCAAGATGCCCTCATAGGCTTTGGCCATATAATTTTGATGCAGCGGATGCGCATAAGTGGTGAGTGCGGCAGCAATACCGGCGGAGGCTGAAGTTTCCTCGTAGGAGGTTTCATCCGTCAATACCGTGCGCCACAGCCCGTTCTCAGACTGGAGTCTGACCAGAGCGCTTAATTGATCGCCGAGAGCTCCTCCAATTTGCATCCACATTGGCATGAAAGGATTCAGCATTTTGTACGCTTGCGCCATCGTATAAGCCGCCCATGCATTGGCTCTGCCCCAATAAATCGCCGACAAATGATCTTGCCTCACATTATCCCATGCGTGGTAGAACAAGTTCGTCTTCGTATCCTGCAGGTATTCTTCATGCCAGTAAAATTGATTCAGCGCATCTTCTATGTAAGCTTTATTGTCTATTTTGAATCCAAGCCGCAGCAGGAAATACGCCGCCATAAATAACGTATCTGCCCACGCTTGCTCTGGGAAATCATTTTTGGAGGATACCGTATGCTGGAAAACACCCGATCCGAATCGGATGGCATCCTTGCGCAAATATTCGGCCTTCAAGAGCGCCAGGTCAAGGTACTTGGAATCGTCCGTAGCTTCATACAAGGTCAGCATGGTATGCCCCATCGCGCAAGCATTAACCATCATCGGCGGCAATCCGAGCTCCAGGTACTCGTCCACCCATTTCACCAAGAAATCGATGTACTCCTGATTCCCCGTTACTTCCCAAGCTTTGCAAATGCCATAATAAGCTACGCCGCAAGACCAGTTCCATGTGAAATCCATATTCATCGTTCTGCGGACTACCCGGTCTATGAGTTCTTTTACTTCGTTTTCGTTACATTCAAATTTCCGCATAGGATCGATACCTCCATCTATTCTGCCTGATGAAATCTATAGCTTTTACGCACATTACCTATAAAAATAGCATAATTTCCGAGGGTATTCTCCGCATTTTTAACTAAAAAATAACCAAATCTCGCATATCTTGCGATTAGATAAAGAAACAGCAAAAAAGAGTACACATTCAAAACTCTGTGCGCTCTTTTTATAATGCAAACATCTATCAACCCAGATCAAACCGATCCATGGTCCGATCTAACCAACTTTGCAGCTCTTTTTCCAGTGAGATCAAAAGTTCCGTCTGCGGCCGCTCATACAGCACAACAGGATTCAGCTGATAAGGATCCTTCTCATGCTCATAAAATAAGCGTTGCACTTCCGCTCCAGGTGCGTATCCTCTATGTACAACGTAGGTGTACATGCTTGTGCGGATACCCCGCCAACCATATCGGCGGTTGTCCAAGCCAGAGGCGGCGAAGAGCTCCATCGCATCCTTTCTTCCGGGGAAACCGGAAATGAAAGCTGAGGAAATATCCGTTTCACTCGTACCAAGAATATCACCGGACAGATCCATCCCTTCTACAGCTGCAGGGACGGGAATGCCTGCAAGACCAAGCAGCGTAGGCATAATATCCACACTGTTAAAAAGCAGATTCGTGCTGCCCTGCTCAATCACGCCTTTCCAACTCATAAGACAAGGAATCGCAATGGATTCCTCATGCCAAGAATGCTTCGCCATTAAGCCATGCGAGCCCATAAGCTCGCCGTGATCCGACGAGAGTACGATCAACGTGTTTTCCGCTATCCCCAGCTGCTCGACTTCCCGCCATATCCGGCCGAATTGTTCATCCATGCCTGATACCGCTGCGAAGTAATCTCGGGTGTACCGATCCAGCGCCTCATCCCCGCTTTCAAAGGGCTCACCCGTGTGCGCAGCAAGTCGACCAGAACTTACGTTCGGTCGCAAACTCAACTCCCGTCCGCCATAGATCTCCTTGTAGCGTTCAGGCACAAGTTCAAAGGGGCTATGAGGCGGATTCCAAGAGACAAATAGAGCAAACGGCCCATTGTCCTTCTCTGTTTCTTTTCTTTTTGTCCGAATAAAGTCTAACGCAACATCCGTTTCATGCTCCAATGACCACTGTTCCACTTGAATCATTTCCGGTGTGTCTTTCCAATAATGCGGCTTCAAATGTTGGTCGTACGCACCGTAAGAATACCAGAAATCAAAGCCGTGCCGTTTGGGCCCTGGTGGTGTGTACGCATCCCATTCACGCGCTCCGGATTCCGGTTCCGGGCAACGATTTTGCTCAGGTAAATCCAGATGCCATTTGCCAATATAACCCGTTTGATACCCAGCCGCCTTCAGCGCATCTCCCACACAAACTTCGTCCGGGCTTAGCATAATATCTGCACCGATCTTACAGTTCGTATAGACACCGGTCGATTGCGGATATCTGCCTGTCATGAGCGCAGCTCGGTGCGGAGAACAAAGCGGCGTACAAGAGAGCGCATGGTTAAACACCAGACTCTCCTGCGCAAATCGGTCGATATTGGGCGTGATGACAGGATCTTCCCCCATAAAACCGGCAGCCTGCTTCCGCCATTGATCAGCAAAAATATAAATGATGTTTGGCTTCATGATCGACTCACCCTTTAACCGCGCCTGCGGAAATCCCTTCGACGAAGTGGTCTTGCGCCATAAAGTAAATGATGATCGTCGGAATAATGGCACAAACCGCTGCGGCCATTAACGGGCCGTATTCCGTAGCATGCTCGGATTGGAAATGCTGCATGCCAAGCTGGAGCGTAAATAAGTTATCCGAATTCAGGTAGATCAAAGGACCGAGGAAATCATTCCATGCGTGCATGAAGGTAAAGATCGTCAAGCTGGCAATCGCAGGCCGAATGAGTGGCAGGATAACCCGTGCATAGATGCCAAACTCGCTCAATCCATCAATTCTGGCAGCTTCCGAGAGTTCCTCTGGAATAGACATAAAAAACTGTCTGAACAAGAACACGCCAAATGGACTAAAAGCTCCCAACAAAATCAATGCCAAATGCGAATCGATTAACCCGATTTTCTTGATTAACATAAACTGTGGAATCATCATGACTTGGTAAGGCACCATCATCGTTGCCACATACATGAAAAACAGTTTATCTCGTTCCGGAAATTTCACTTTGGCGAACGCATAAGCAGCCGTAGAGCATGTAATAATTTGCAGCAGTGTAGTTAGCACGGCAATTTTGATCGTATTCAAATAATAGGTGAAAAAAGGAAGTTGCGTCCATACCTTACTGTAATTTGACCAGTAAAAGTGACTCGGTATCCACTGAATGGGGAAGCTGAATATTTCCGCCTCCGACTTCACCGATGCGGAAAGCATCCAAAGGAAAGGAACAACCATGGACAAGGCGACAACGGTCACGACCGCATATAAAACCGTTTTTCTAATCCATGCGCCAATTGGAGTTCGCCTCGGTAACGTCACCATCGTCCGACTTGATTCTACTTGCATATTCATGTTGGCTTCTCCCTTCTCTAACCCGATATGCTCGTTAGGAGTAGTTCACCCAACGTTTCTGCCCTCTAAATTGAATCAACGTAATGACTAGAATAATTGCGAACAGCACGTAAGCCATGGCAGAGGCATAGCCATATTCAAAGCGCTGGAACGCCGTATAATAAATGTCGTAAACCAGCATGTGCGTTGAACGGCCGGGGCCTCCTTTGGTCAAGACAAAGACCAGATCGAATACTTTGAACGAATTGATAATGCCCATAATAATAGTAAAGAAAATGACCGGCGACAGCATCGGCAGTGTTATATTGCGAAACTGTGAGACTTTGCCTGCGCCATCAATTTCTGCTGCTTCATAGAGATCCTTTGGAATTCCCTGCAGGCCGGCTAAATAGAGCACCATATAGTAACCAATTGAATGCCAGATACTGACGATAATGACCGAAAAGAGCGCCCAGTGTGTCGATGCAAGCCAAGTTGGCGGATTGTCGATCCCAAGGCTTCTGAGGAAGCCGTTAATCGGCCCCATGGTCGGGTTATAAAGCAGTTGCCACACGACGGCTACGGCAATGGTTGCCGTAATATGCGGCAGAAAAATCGCCGTTCGAAATATTTTAACGCCTCTCAAGCCTTTATTGAGGGCGACTGCTGCCAAAATCGCAAGAATCAGCGTCACCGGAACGGAAACGGCTGTCATAAGTAAACTATTGAGCAGAGAGATTCGGAACGTTTCATCGCTCCATAAACGCGTGTAATTCGATAATCCCGCAAATTCAATTTCACCAAACCCGTTCCATTCCGTAAAACTCATGAGGAAGGAAGCACACACCGGTAAGCAAATAAAAATCAAAAATCCAAGTATATTGGGAAGCAGAAATGTATATCCTGTCAATCGATTACGCCGTAATGCTTTGCTCGAACCCTTCATATGCTTCACCCCTATCAAAACCGTCGAGCTTCACTACATAGAGCGAAGCCCGGCCGTTTCTGTTCTGTCTCTTACTTTTTGCCTGCTTTGTAATCTTTGGCATATTTATCGGCCCATTCGGAGGCAACGCGTTGACCGATCTTTTGAATCGCTTGGTCGACGGTCTGAGCGCCCGTTAGCGCCATTTCGCCTTCTTGCTTGTAGACGCTTCCTACCAAAATGTTTTTCACGCCTGGCAGCAGCGGATATTCCGGATATTCTTTTTGTTCCACGAAATAATGGATATTTTTAGGCTTCAAAGTGCCGTCACCAATATACGTTTTACGGATTTCATCGTTGATATATCCTGTGAGAAAGCCTTTCGCCGCAAACTGCTTCGCACCTTTCACGCCGGTCATGAACTGAAGCACTTTGAACGCTTCTTCTTTGTGCTTGGAGTTCTTATTCACCATCAAGGACACCGGAGTCGCCAAGCTCGTATTAGCTGCTACGCCTTCCGGATGCGGAACGGGAACAACGTCCCAATCAAAGCTGATTTTCTTCTCGGCTTCCGCTTGTCTA
Source organism: Paenibacillus anseongensis (assembly GCF_009757995.1). Lineage (NCBI taxonomy): Bacteria > Bacillati > Bacillota > Bacilli > Caryophanales > Paenibacillaceae > Paenibacillus > Paenibacillus anseongensis. Next base: position 10,323 of record NZ_WSEM01000002.1, on the reverse strand, counting down.
AGCTGTGCCACATGCCAATCTCCGATCAGATTCATCGCCACATTTCCCTTCTGGAAAGCGGCGTTGTAATGGGCATTTGTCGTAATTTGCTCGGCCCACCCCATCATCGAACCGTCTTTTTCCATATCCAATCGGAATTGAAGGCCTTTCTTGAACGCCGATAAATCTTTATCGATGATCGAAGCGCCGGTTTGAACGCCTTGCATGTACCACGTTTGTGCCCACGGATGCAAGAATGCCCCGTACGTTTTATTAGCGCCTTCCCCTTTGGTCATCTTCTTGGCCAGTTCACGGAATTCGTCCCATGTCATATCCGCTTTTGGATAGGCCACGCCGGCTTGATCGAACAATGTTTTGTTGTAGAACAACATCCAGTTGGATTTTCGGTAAGGAAGCCCGTAAACTTTATCGTTCACTTTTAAAGAATCATACAACGGGCCATATCCGGAAACATCCACATTCGCTTTTTTGACATAATCGTCTAAAGGCTCCAAAATGCCAGTGTCCAGAAACACATCCATGTTGCCGCCGAACAAATCGATATTATCCCCGGAAGACAGCTGCATGCGAAGCTTTTCGTAGTACTGCGCCTGTGGAATTGTTTCAAATTGCACTTGGATCGTCGGGTTCTCTTTGCTAAATTCTTCGTAAGCGGTTTTAAACGTTTCCAAATCATCCTGAAGTACCGTTGCTTTCAAGCTCACTTGAGCCGCTTTGGCATCCGGAGATGCCGTGTTTTTATCTCCTGCCGTTTGCCCGGCGGACCCGCATCCAGCCAGAAAACCCAACAGCAAAGAGCCTGTCACAGCAAGCTTTAAACTTTTTTTCATTTGACACCCACCCTTTTTTTGATATGATTTGTGTGCGCTTTCTTATTTTGAATTATACGTAGACACCAGGCAGGCCGACAGATGAATGTTTTATTCCCCCCTTTTGCCTGAAGAGAAGGAAGTGATTCTATGCTGTTCGTTACTCTTGTACTGCTTATTTTTACCATATTGTTCACGTACAAAAAGCTAAATCATGCGTCAACCCGCTTCATGTACGGCATCATCATCGGCTGGGTGCTTTCTTTTGTAGCCTTTACGTTGTACCTGAGCAAATTTAATTACTATTTCAATGTCATTCACACCTTCTTTGATTTCAGTCCCGGCACCTGGAACTATTTGGTTCTGACTAAATTTAATCCCGATTGGCTTATTCGCATGCTGAATATCGGCGTTGGGTTGTTCTACTGCTCGCTGCTTGGCTTCGCCATTGCCTTCACCCGCAGCTTAAGCCCATGGAACCAAAGGATCGGCTATGGAGGTATCTTACTCTTTTTTATCATCGAGACCACCTACTTTGACCCTTCTTTCCATATCGCCCTAAGCAATCAGATAGATAGCTTGACGTTCTTTCGTGTGATGGAAATGGTTATAAAGAGCCTTCGCTACCTCATACTTTTTGTTGCTTTTGGTTTACTGATCAACTATTATTTGAATTATCCGAAAATTAAGTTTATCAAAAATTTAACGTTGTATCATGTCTTGCTCTTTATTCCGCTCGTCGTCATCCATCTGTTTATTTTTTCCTGGGCACCGAAAGTTTTGGTTAAAGAAACGTATTTGAAAGGTTATTTCAACTATTTGCAGCCTCCTCTTGGCTATCAGTCGATCCTTCTTCCTGTGTTTCCATTTGCCATCTATTTAATCTTGTTTTTAATGATTTACCTGGTGTATAAGTTTAATTCCATCGAGATTTACCGTAAAAACCGCGATATTCAAATTAATAAAAGCATTGATACGGCAACGCTCGGTACGCGCGCTTTTACACATGCCCTCAAAAATCATTTAATCGGCATTCAGTCGGAGGCCGCCTATCTGAAAGAACGCCATCAGGCGGACAGCGAATCCCAGTATAGTCTGGATCTCATCTTACGATCGTCGCAGTCGGCACTCGCCAGCATTAACGATGCCGCTGATAAATTAAAAAATATAAGCCTGAATCTCCAACCGATGTCTATCGATCTTCCAGTTCAGCAGGCGATTTCCCGTTTAAACGAACAGGCTAGCCGCTGCCAAGTCGATTATTCATCAGACACAATGCCCGCTAATTGTTATATTGACTTCAAGCATTTGACTGAAGCCATCTACAACCTGCTCCTCAATGCCAGTGAATCGCTCCTGTTTCGGGATGACGGCCGCATTGTGGTCGAACGCAGCCAGCAAAACGGATGGGCGCTCATCCGGATTACCGATAACGGACCCGGCGTCGCCGAGGAGCATTTGGAGGCTATTTTCGATCCTTTTTTCACCACCAAAGCATCGGTTAATAATTGGGGCATCGGCTTGTCCTATTGCCATAAGATCATCATAGGCCACGACGGGAAAATCGTCGTCGAGAGCAAGAAAGACGTGGGAACGACCTTTACGGTCTACTTGCCGATTATCTAAAAGAACGGACAGCTGACGAAAGGAGATCCTGTACAATGACACATCAACCTATCCGTATTCTCATCGCTGATGACATGGAAGCTCACCTTCGAAGGCTGGAAAGGACATTCGCCGGACATGATGATTTTGCCTGTGTGGCGCGTGTTTCCTCGGGGCACGACGCCGTTATTCAAGCAGCGCTGCATCAACCGGACGTGATTCTCATGGATATCGAGATGGAATCCCAATTCGCGGGTATTCAAGCTGCGAAAATTATTCACGACAAATATCCCCAGATGAAAATTATCGTGCTCACCGTCCACAAGGATGAAAACTTCATCTTTGCCGCTTTTCAGACAGGCATTACGGACTATTTGTTAAAAACCGCTACGGACGTCGAAATTATGGAAGCCATACGCGCCGCCTACATGAACGCATCCCCCATCCGCCCGATGATTGCTGAGAAAATCCGTGAGGAATTTGCGCGCGTGAAGCGAGCCGAGAACAGCCTGCTGAATATTATTCAGATCATTTCAGAGCTTACGCCAAGCGAACTGCAGGTCCTCCGTTTACTATGCGAAGGCAAGAAAAGGAAGCAAATTGCCGAAGAGCGATTTGTCGAATATGAAACCATTAAGAAACAAATAAACTCCATTCTCAAGAAATTTCAAATGCCTGATTCCGCAATGGTTATCCAAACCATCAACGATTTGCGAATTTTTGAAGTGCTGAAAAAGCTATAAACCGGCTTAAAGCTACAGTTAAAAGACTGCTTTACAAGTAGAAGACCTACTTGTGCGGCAGTCTTTTTGGCTTTAGTACCTCAGACTTATTTTTCGATAAAGAGCAATGAATTCCATACATTTACAATATCAATCAAAAGACTCATGAGGAATCCAAGTATTTCCTTTACAATTATATATATATTTTTACATATATGTATGAACTCTATAGGAGTTTATATAAAAACAATTGATTATGGAGGTATTTCATTAATGAATGTACTACGCTTAACAAGGCCTACCCCAGCAAAAATCGCTCTCATGTGTCTTCTTATCGTACTTGCAACCATTAGTTCATTATTTCAGGCTGGAATAGCGTCAGCGCACGGTTATGTAGACGGTCCTGCAAGTCGCTCCGCGCTTTGTAAGTCAGGTGAAAACAAAAATTGCGGTGCCATTGTTTATGAACCCCAAAGTTTGGAAGCACCCAAGGGATTCCCTACTGCAGGACCCGCAGATGGCCAAATTGCCAGTGCCGGCGGCAAATTTCCTGAGCTTGACCAACAATCGGCTACTCGTTGGACCAAAGTGAACATGGCTAGTGGGACAAATTCCTTCACTTGGACGTTTACGGCAAATCATTCAACAACAGGCTGGAAGTACTACATCACGAAACCAAATTGGGACCCAAATGCCCCTCTCAGTCGAAGCTCTTTTGACTTAACACCGTTCTGCTCAGTAGCCTATAACAATGCACAACCTGCATCCGGTCACACGGATACTTGTAATGTGCCTCAGCGCAGCGGATATCAAGTCATCTTAGCTGTTTGGGAAATTGCAGATACCGGTAACGCTTTTTATAACGTCATTGATGCTAATTTCTCAGGTACCAATCCGGTAGATACAACAGCACCAACAGCACCAACTTCGCTTAAAGCAGCAGTAGCTGCAACGAGCGTATCCTTGTCATGGGGAGCCTCAACCGATAATGTTGGTGTAACAGGCTACAAAGTTTATAAGGGCTCTACCCTTGTCGCAAATGTGACCGGAACCAGCTATATTGTAACGGGACTTACAGCTAGCACATCTTACACCTTTACGGTTAAAGCTTTTGATGCAGCAGGCAACGAATCCGGAGCGAGTAACAGCCTGAACGTAACAACGACAGCACCGCCGGCAACAGACACTACCCAGCCAACCGCACCGGCAGGTCTTCATATCATGGGAGCACCTACAGCATCCAGCATGATGTTGATGTGGACGGCTTCCACCGATAACGTTGGGGTCACAGGCTACAGAATCTATAACGGTTCCACGCTGGTCACAACAACTTCAGGCACAGCTGATTCTTATACTGTAACCGGGCTGGCAGCGAATACAACGTATAACTTTAAAGTTTACGCAATCGATGCTGCAGGTAATCAGTCGGCTGGCAGCACGGTCAGCGGAACAACAGCTGCAGGCGAAGCTCCGGCGATTGCTGCTTGGGCGACAAATACCTCTTATACAAGAGGCACTTTCGTTACCTACAATGGCCACACATACAAATGTTTGCAGTCCCATAAATCCATCTACACTTGGACACCAACGGTCACTCCAGCTTTATGGGAATTGCAAAAATAACCAAGTAAATGAAGAAGACGACCGATAGTAATGAATCGGTCGTCTTCTTTTTGCCCTTTTTTCACTTTGTGATATCCCTCGTTCTATGTTAAAATCATGGCAGCGCTTACTTACATGTCGCCTTGCAGCCTTATAATTAAATATGTTGGAGGGACAACTATGGAAGAAAACGCCAAAAATGAACACGTTAATTACCATCATCCCTTACTGCGTTACAAAATATGGGACAGTACTTTAGAGCCACTGCCTTCGTTACCTTGGAACATGTGGCATTATCATAAAGAAGTAGAAATCATTCTCTTATTTGAAGGTTCCATGCAAGTTGAAACGGTTGACACGATTTATCAATTACAAGCTCAGGATTTGTTAATTATCGGATCCTCTCGGTTGCACCGTACCCGAAGACAGAAGTTAGTCAAACAAATTGTACTGCAATTGGATATCCTGGCACAATTAGATCAATATACCAAGGACTTCTCGCCTATTTTGCTGGAATTATCGGAACCGCTGGATCGTATAAATGAGGTGCTGGCTAACAACCCATCCGTCAAAGAAACGATGTTTCAGCTGTTAGTTCAAGTGTACCAAGAAGCAAGCCATATGGAGGCTGGCTACGAACTGGCGATAAGTGGCGCCTTCAAGCAGCTGCTCTCCCTGCTCATTCGTCATGCTCCCTCTTCGCCTCCCCTATCACCTGCAGATTGGCAGCGTCTCAAGCCCGTATTGGATTATATTGAAATCAATTATCGAAATCCGATTCGAATTCAGGATGTACTCCATCTCGTACATTTGGAGTATCACTATTTCATCAAATATTTCCAGCAATGTATCGGTATGTCCTTTGTCGATTATCTTCATTATAGACGCATAAAAACAGCTGAGCATCTGCTGCTTACCGAATCGTTAAGTATTGCCGATGTTGGTGTTCAATCGGGGTTCCCGAATGTCAACATGTTCATTCGTATTTTCAAGCGCTATAACGAGTATACACCTTCCGAATTTCGAAAAAAGCGAATACAAAAACCTATATCGCTCGTTTAATGTAAAAAAGTGAGAAAGTGCCCTTCCGCAGTCGGAAGAGCACTTTTTCCATTTAGTTACTTGCTTGCTTGCATCAACGCTCGTTTTTGAATGAGCTCATTCGTTGCCCTGCGAGCGATCCGGGTTGCAATCAGCCCGTCCAGTCCAGTCGGCATATCTCCTGTTTGACCGGTCTCAAGCGATAAAGCAAAGGCTTCGTACATGCCATTGAAATTCTTTTCTGACGCATAAGGAAACCGGGTCGTGCCGGATGCATTCCTCATTTCAAATAGTTTGGCTTCACGATCATAACGAATAACTCCGTCAGTCCCAATCAGCTCATAGATAAAATGTGATACCGGTTCTTTGGCCGTAAAACAGTAAGAATAACTGATTTCCAACATCGTATGTACCTTGTTAGCATGCTTCATATGGAGGTACATATGGTCTGGAGCTTCATACTCGTCCACCCAGGCTCCTTCCGAATGCTGAAGCTGCACATCCGAATTTAACCACCATCTTGCAAGGTCAATCTGGTGCACACCGCAGTCAACCATAGGCCCGCCTTCAATCATTCGGTTTGCACGTCTCAGGTTTAACTGTGGAGGAATCTGATCATCATTGACATATTTCCCATGATTATTCCATATATAACTTAGCCTCAGTGAGCGAACGTCACCGATGCTCTTATTTTCAACGATCGTTTTGATCATCTGAGCAACGGGGCTAAATCGGTAGTCAAAGGCTGTAAACAGCATTAATCCCGCTTTTTCCATCAAAGCGATCATTTCCGCAGCCTCTTCGTCATCCATAGCCAATGGCTTTTCGCATAAAACATGCTTTCCATAACGTGCGGCGTCGCGAACATTTTGATAATGAGCAGGCGCTGGCGATGTAATGACTACCGCATCAATTCCCGATTGGAAGAACAGCTCTACGTCACTAAAAACTTCAACCTGATGTTTCTTCTGCAGCTCTTCTTTTCGAGCGACATCAGGCTCATAAATAGCCGCTAATTCAAATTTAGACGAATTCATTATTGACGGAATATGCCCGTAATTTGCAACAACTCCACAACCCATCAAACCTAACTTAAACATAAATTTCCCTCCTGTAGATCCTACCAAGCTGATCTATTCTGTTTTTTCTATTCTTTAACCGAACCCATTAATACCCCTTTAACAAAATATTTCCAAGTGCAGGCATTGGTTAACCCCTAGATTCATCATCTTTTTAAAAATAACGCTTTCATGACCCTCAACCATCGCTCCTACAAATCCAATTGTACGTGATAGTCCGCATAGATTCTAGGAACAGAACTGGTGTAAAATCACACAAAACTGTCTTAGACACCATGCAAGCGAATTGGGCATAAGCTGATATATGTCATTTTGAGAGGATGTTTGTACATGTATTACCGATTTGTTCCCCACTGGCCATACTATTCCCCCTATGCGGAAAGCGAGTGGCTCTCGTGGCGCAGCGCCGCCCTATCCGACGGAATCAATCGCCTGCCTGAACAGCGGCTATCCTTCGTGCTTGTGCATGGATCCTGGGCCGACGCTCATTTCTGGGATGGCGTTGCTGCCGTGCTGCGCAGTCAGGGGCATACCGTTCACGCGCCGGAATACGCGGGTCACGGTACAGATCCGAACAAAAATGTCACGCATGCGATGATCACGAAGTCTGTCGTCGATTATATAATGAAGATGAACTTAAGCGATTTCGTTCTCGTAGGACACAGCTTCGGTGGCACCGTCATCCAGAAGGTTGCTGAACAAATACCAGACCGCATCAAACGCCTCGTCTTCTGGGACGCATTTGTTCTGAAAGACGGCGGGTCGCTAGCCGACGAGTTGCCGCCCCCGACGAGGGAGGGTTTCGAGCAGCTCAGAGCCGGATCGAAGGACGATACCATCCTCCTTCCATTTCCGCTGTTTCGCGATTTGTTCGTCAATTTGGCAACTTTGGAGGAAGCCAAACGATTTTATACAGGAGTCAAGCCTGAACCGGCAAAACCACTTTTCGAGAAATTAGATCTCAAAGTGTTCTATACACTGCCTACACCCAAAAGTTACGTCTATTTCTACCAAGACAACGTATTGCCACAAGGAGAAGGTTTCGGCTGGAATCCACATATGTCCTCACGGCTCGGTGTGTTCCGATTGATCGTCGGCGACGGAGACCATTTTACCTATACCCGCACAAAACCTGCCGTTGTAGCACAGAAGCTGTACGAGGCGGGTCGTGACTGATTGGAACTGCAAATGCAAGCTCAGGCGTATCCCGCTTGGGCTTTATTTGTGATTGGAGTTCTAGAAGACAACGGATATTTATACCAGCATATGGTATTATGAGAGTTGGATAAGCCTGTAACATGAGTGGAAGGGACGTGGATATTCTGAGCAAATGGAATGAAATGACGGACGATTCCCAGTCAAGATGGGACGAGATTGCGGCGTTTTGGGATGATTACATGGGTGAACACAGCAATCGGTTCCATCGTGAAATTATCAGACCAAAGACGGAAGAACTTCTTGAAGTAAAAGAAGGTCAGATGCTGCTGGATATTGCATGTGGTAATGGAAACTTCTCACGAAGGTTGGCTGATTTAGGCGCTGAGGTTGTTGCTTTTGACTATAGCCCTAACATGATCGAGCGAGCAAAATTAAGGTCAACTAACTATACAAATCGCATAGACTATCAAGTGGTTGATGCAACAAACTATCAATCATTACTAACCCTTGGAACAGAAAAGTATGATGGTGCTGTAGCTAATATGGCTTTAATGGATATTGCGGATATAACCTTTTTAACAAAGGCGCTTTCACAGTTATTAAAAAAGAGCGGGATCTTCGTATTCTCCATCCCGCATCCTTGTTTCCAAACGCCAACTACAAGAAAAATACATGAATCCGAAGACCGTAACGGGGAGATTGTCACAAGAAATAGTATCCAAATCTCAACATATTTAACTCCAGAGCCTAGCCAAACAATAGGAATAAAAGGTCAGCCTGTTCCTCATCTCCTATTTCATAGACCTTTAGCCTATTATATGAACTTATTTTTCAGCTCTGGTTTTGTTCTGGATGGGTTGCATGAGCCAAGCTTCGAGAAGGATGACCAGGCAAATAATAGATTTGATTGGTATGATATTCCGCCTGCGGTTATATTTCGTTTTAGAAAGATGTAGGGATATGTAGATTCTGTAATGAGGCCATCTGATGGTTCTATCATTTGGATAAGTTCTCTTGGATTATCACATCATTCTTAGGGTTTACCCACCGCTCACCTTGCGGGAGACTGATTTTATACCAAGTAATAACATTAGCAGGCAATGGGGCATGTTGCCATTTTGCAATAGCGTGTACAGTTCCTGCTTCCAATACTTCCCCCTCACCTTCCTGTTCGTAGGGTACGGAATATGTCGTTTCTGTTCCCATTAACTTAAGTTGATAATCTACCGGTTCGGCATGGACATCCTCCATAAGCGCCGGTTTGATAATCCATTTAGGTCCAAGCCATGTATCAATTTGATACCACGTTCCTGATTGCCCGGTGGCACTCATCGCGTTTATAACGTACTTCGGTCCATACTGTATTTTGGCAGTAGAACTAATCTTCTGAGGTGCAAGCTTCTGAGTTGTTTCCGTGTTAATGTTTGGCTCGTTAAATAAACTTGCGGTGTTCAAGAGCGTTAATGTACTCTTCCGTTCTTCATACGTGCCATATAAAACATTGTCATCATCCTGTATCCAGCGATCTCCCAGCCAAGTCTGCACCTTTAGCCATTCCTCGGGATTTCTTTTGTCGTAAAAACTAAATGGTGCACCCGGGGCAAGCTGTACATTCTGATAAGGTGCTATGGCACCTAGAGGACGGCTGCTTTGATCGTCCTTCGCATACAAGTTTGTTTCCTGGATAATAACAAAATTAATGAGGGGTGCTTCGGCGTGAACAGGGTATGCTGAACCCAAGAACATCAAGCATGAAGTCAAGGCTAGACTTAGACAGGTTTTTCTCATTTTATTCTCCTCCCAGCATCTTCTATGCGAAGGTAAATTATCCCATAATTTCCCACCTGTAGGAATAGACGCGGAATCATACTTAAAGTTTCGAAATACTTGGCTAACTTGGAGGAACTACAGTCCGCTATTTCGGCGAATAGCGGGGGTTGGATTGGCTGAGGGGAACTACAGGGCCTTATTTCTCCATATTTGGTTGAATCACAGCCAAATACGAGGAAATAGTGGCCCCTGGTTCCCCTTCGCTGTTAAGCCCCCTAATTGAATTGGAGAGTACCTAGGGAAATGAGGTACTATTAAATAAAGGGGGCTGAACGGAATGAGACAACGAAACAACGCATTCAAAGATGTTCGTAACAAAGTGGCGCAAGAAGCTTTAGCCGGGATTAAAGTTGGAGTTCTTGCAAGGAAGTATGACGTCTCACCAAAGACCATTCGAAACTGGGTAAAAGAGTTTCAAGATGAATTTGGAGCAGACGCACTACCTACGATCGACGAACGCATTAACGACTCCAAACG
>NZ_WSEM01000019.1:0-85784 GCF_009757995.1 Paenibacillus anseongensis | reverse complement strand
AAAAAGGAACTCCGTGCTAGGAGTTGCGGGTTTCGTTCATATCAGCGCCCTGTAGTTCCTCTAGGTGGCCAGCCAGCTTAGCTCTCCTATGAGGATGCCCCCCTACGCCAAATGTCTCAGTAACGCTGAATTTTTAGCGGCGTTGGGTGTTCTCCACCTCCAAAATTCGCTCCCACTGGGCTCTTAACAAGCTAAACTACGGAGGGAAATTAACTCCTCCAACGATTCCTTTCTCCTCAACGAACTACTGGGCTCTATTTCATGTGAACTCGCCAGCCAATTCTAACGGACTCCACAGACGTTAATAGGGTGAATATCGCCCTGTTTCAAATCTAACGGACACAGGAACCGTTATTTGCCGATTTTGGGGCGAAATCACGGTAGAAACAAGCAAATAGCTGCGCTGGAGTCCGTTAAATTTTCAAAAAGGCTATATTTCGCCGAATAAGAGCAGCTGAGTCCGTTAGACAGTCGAGAAGCGTTGCCACGCATTGCCAACCGGCTTGTTTGCCGGTCAACCACGTGTTCCGCCCGTCCCGCCTCATCCAGATGACTCGTCGCGCCACGTCATGCCAACCCAGTATGTTTGAAATTTGTCATTGGCAGTAGAGGTGGCAGTTGGCTGAAGGGTGAGCAGTATGATGAAATGTGGATGTGCCTATTTTTCAAGAAACATCCACTCATATGTCCACGCGTTAATTAACCGTAGTATAATAATTGACGACATCTACAATTTTAAGTAAGATAAGCACGATTCGATCTAGTTGTATAATCCACAAGGAGGGCTTTATGTCCAGAGAACCTTTTTATTACTCCCAAGAATTTGCCCGGCAACTTGATAAAGAAGATGAGCTAGCCCGCTTTCGAGATGAATTCTATGTGAATGCGGAATCGATCTACATGGATGGCAACTCCTTGGGCTTGTTATCCAGACGCGCAGAGCGAACGCTCTTGGAAGTCGTTGATGCTTGGAAAACCCAAGGCATCGATGGCTGGCTGCAAGGCCAATACCCATGGTTTTACCTATCGGAAAAATTGGCGGCTTTAAGCGCTCCGTTAGTTGGCGCATCAGAAGATGAGATCATTGTGACGGGTTCCACGACAACGAATTTACATCAGCTTGTGGCGACTTTTTATAAGCCTGAGGGGAAGAAAACGAAAATTTTGGCGGATGAATTGACGTTTCCATCGGATATTTATGCCCTTCAAAGTCAATTGCAGCTGCATGGATACGATCCGGCGGAGCATTTGATTCAAGTGAAAAGCCGTGATGGGCGTATCATTGAAGAAGAGGATATCATTGCGGCCATGACGGATGAAGTTGCATTGATCATTCTGCCGACGGTGCTCTACCGTAGCGGTCAGCTGCTCGATATCGAGCGTTTAACGGCTGAAGCTCATGCTCGTGGAATCCTCATCGGCTTTGACGGATGCCATTCGGTCGGTGCCGTTCCCCATCACTTAAGTAAATGGGACGTTGATTTTGCTTTTTGGTGCAACTACAAATATTTGAACAATGGGCCGGGCGGTACAGCAAGTTTATACGTAAACCGCAAACATTTCGGCCGCTCGCCAGGTTTGGCAGGCTGGTTCGGTTCACGGAAAGACAAACAATTTGATATGGAGCATCAATTTGTGCCGGCGGAGCATGCTGGTGCCTTTCAAATTGGCACACCTCATATTTTAAGTATGGCTCCGCTTATCGGCTCTTTGGAAATGTTCGCAGAGGCCGGCATCGAGAAACTCCGCGCAAAATCCTTGCATATTACCTCGTATATGATCGATTTAATTGAACAGGAATTGGCCGGAATGGGCTTCACCATTGGGAATCCAAGGGATGACCTGCGCAGAAGCGGCCATGTTTGTTTAGAGCATGAAGAAGCTGCGCGGATTTGCAAATCATTAAAAGAAAATAAGATCGTACCGGACTTCAGAGCTCCGAACATTATTCGTCTGGCTCCGGTTGCGCTTTATACAACTTACGATGAGGTGTGGGAGACTGTGCAGCTTTTAAAAGCCATCATGGTTGAAAAGCAATACGAGAAGTTCGAGAATACGCGCGACGTAGTCGCTTAAGTAGGAAGGAAAGGATGACAACCATGTTTGATATTTCTCGCCCATTGGTAACAGGGGTGCCGACTTGGCCTGGAGACACGCCATTCTCTTACGAGGTCAGTTGGACGAAGGAACAAAGCGGTTCCGTGAATGTCGGGAAACTGACGATGAGTATCCATACGGGCACACATATCGATGCACCATTTCATTTTGACAATGAAGGTCGGAAGGTTATGGAGCTGGATCTGGAGCTATACATCGGACTCGCGCGGGTTATTGAGATTTCGGGTAAATCGAGCATCGGTGCAGAGGAGTTGAAGGCGTTTGAGTTGGACGGCATCACTCGGTTGCTGATTCGTACAAATTCCTGGACAAATCCGAATGAATTTCCTACAGAGATTACTTATTTGAGGGACGATGCGGGAACTTATTTAGCTGAAAAGGGAATACGGCTTATTGGCGTGGATGTCCCCTCTGTTGATCCGCTGGATAGCAAGGAATTGGCTGCGCATCATACTCTGCATGCTAACGATATTCATATTCTGGAAGGTATTGATCTGGCAAAAATTGCGCCTGGCGATTATGAATTAATCGCACTTCCTCTACCGCTTGTTGAAGCGGATGGAAGCCCTGTCAGAGCCATTTTGCGCCCTTTGACATAATCGAAAACAATAGTAGGAGTGAATCACGTGTCCAATTCAGAGAACCATGAACAAACACAGTCCAAAGCAGCGGATGCCAGCATTCATGGCGACTTTTCCAAAGAAATGTCCTATGGGGATTATCTCCAGCTAGATAAAGTATTGTCCAGCCAACAACGGCTATCCGGGCATCACGATGAAATGCTGTTTATCATCATCCATCAGGCCAGTGAACTTTGGATGAAGCTGATTTTGCACGAGTTGGAGGCCGCTCGTCTTCTAATTCAACAAAATAACTTGGAGCCGGCTTTCAAAATGTTAGCCCGCGTCTCTAGAATCCAGCAGCAATTGATCCAATCCTGGGATGTTCTGTCGACATTGACACCGGCTGAATATATGCAATTTCGGAACAGCCTGGGCCGCTCATCCGGGTTCCAATCCTTCCAAAATCGGCTTATCGAATTCATGCTGGGAGGCAAGCAATCCAAAGTTTTGTCGGTCTATGAGCACCAACCGGAGCTCCACCAACAATTGAGCCAAGCTCTTCATGAACCTAGCCTTTATGATGCTTCGGTTAAAGCTCTTTCTATGCGAGGCTTGGAAATCGATGCGGATCATTTGCAGCGGGATTGGTCGCAGGAATACAAGGGGAATGCTAGTGTCAAAGCCGCGTGGTTGACTGTTTACCAAGATGTGGAAAAGTACTGGGATCTATATGAACTTGCGGAGAAGCTGGTTGATATCGACAGCCGCCAACAACAATGGCGTTTCAATCACATGGTAACGGTTGAAAGGATCATCGGATTCAAGTCGGGGACAGGCGGATCAGCAGGTGTGGAATATTTGAAGCACGTTGTTGCGCAGCGTTATTTCCCGGAATTATGGAGTCTCCGCACAGACTTGTAAACGAATGGATCCGCTCCGCGGTAGGGGCGGATCCTTTGCATTATCATCCAATTGTTCACGGATTGTTCACTTACACGGAGGTTTTCATTTTCTCTATACTTACAAAAGTAAACAGAGAGGATGATGCAAAATGCCAACAACGAAAAGAGAAGAAGTTTATTTTGGGCTGATGATGTGTTTGGGAATGGTTCTAGGCATGACGTTTTATAATTTATTTACCAATGGTTTGATAGGGACGATAACTTTGAAAGAAATTATTTTTCAACTCATTCTAGTCTTTGTTATCGCCTCCTTATTGGAGTTATTTGTCGTTGGTCCCGTGGCCAAGAAGATGGCTTTCTCGTTACCCTATGACAAATCCAAGAAGCTATGGGTAATTGTATCTCTGGCCTTTTTTATGGTGAGTGGGATGGTGCTTTGCATGTCTCTTTATGGGTTAGGGAATGCTTATTTTTCTAACGGACTGAATGGAGCGTCCCTGCTTGGGAGTTATTTGAGGATCGTAGCTAAAAACTTCATTTTTGCGCTCCCTCTTCAACTCATTCTGGTAGGGCCGATTGTTCGGTATTTATTTGCTGCTTTTATTAAAAATAGAAGAGTGAACGAGTCGTTCAGCTAACGCCAAAAACCTTCCTCTTGCATAAGGGGGAGGTTGTTTTTTTGAGAGAACTACAATCCGCTATTTCGCTGAAAAGGGGGCATTCCCACACGCGAGGGGAACTACAGGTCGATATTTCGCCAGTTTCACTCAAAAAATGTGCCAGGTGGGACAAATAAGCGCCTGTAGTTCCGCTCGGAGAGGAAACACCTCATTTTCGCCAAAATAGAGGCCTCCAGTTCCGCTAAGTAAAATACGACGCGCGCGTTGCTTCACGACGGCGCATGGCGGCGGCCCCTGCCAGTCGAATTCTGAACGAGCTGAATCCGATACGTGTTGCGGCGTAGGACCCAACAATCAAAAAGTTATATTGCAACTTTGGTGAAGAGAAGATACAATTTCTAATAAATTCGCTTACGGAATGGACGGTGGGTTTGTTTTGAAATTGCCCTTCCTCTTACGCCTCGTCGATAGCCGCAAAAGTGCGCTTTCAACGATCATCGCCTCCAACTTATTTATACTTTTGATACCGCTTGCAATGGGGCTTTTTCTGTATACGAAGGTGGAACAAAGCTTGGAGAGAAGCACGACAAGATCGAATGGCGCCATGCTGGAGCAGTTGAAGCTGTCGCTGGATAACAAATTGGCGGAAGTAGATACGTTAATGCGCCAAGTTGTGTTTGATCCAAAGCTGGATTATATGCTTAGAATCCCTGCCAATTCAACGGATGTTGACAAATATGAATTCATCCAATTCATGCGCGACAAAATGAGTAAGTATCACAGTATGACCAGCAATTTTATCCTCGATTATTATGTCTACTTCGCAAACAGCGATACCATTGTCAAACCGGACTTGGTGTCGGATTCGCGGACGTTTTATTCCATCTATTACGCTTATAAGGACATGTCCTACGAAGAGTGGCATCAGCTGCTGGATAAGGAGCATAAAATGTCCTACTTGCCGGCAACTCCCTTATCCAACGCGCAAGAGCAAGTCCCGAAAAATGTGATTACTTATATGCAATCCCTTCCTGTTCAATCGCAATCCCAAAATCTTGGAAGTTTCATCGTACTGATTGATGGTGATCAAGTCAAGGAATTGTTCGCGCAAATGGAGTCCGCAAGCCATAGCTCTGTTTATATCATTGATCATGCCGGGCAAACCATTATGAGCAACAGTGATTCCCCGTTCCCAACCGACTTGTTAGAGCGCGTTCAAGAGAGTTCAGGCCCATTTGATTATCGACTCGCAGGGGTTGACCAAGTGGTTTCGGTGACCTCCTCGCAAAAAGCGGGTTGGAAATATGTATCGATCATGCCCAATGACGTTTTTATGCAGCAAGTGAATCAAATCCAGAGTTGGTCCATCGGCCTGTTTATTCTTTGCTTAATTTGCGGTTTAGTGGCTGTCAGCATAGGCGCCTACCGCACGTACAAACCTCTCCAAAAAACAGTAAACGCGATTATGCGCGGAAAAGAGATGATCCGGCGCCCGGCCTCGAATGAATACGAGTTTATTCGGCAAACCGTTGAGGGCTCTATCCATGAAGAGAAGAACCTGCGCATGACGCTAACGCAGCAAATCCCGTTCATTCGAGCCAACTATTTATCCCGTCTTCTGAATGGTCACATGGATGTTGATGTGTCGGCAGCAAACGGGGATTCACTGCAATTTATGGATTTGAAATTTACAAGTGATAGATTTGCTGTACTGCTCGTCAAGATTGAGGATATTCCGTTTGTAGCGGCGGAAGAAGATGAGAAACAATGGGCGCATGCAAGGTTCATTATTTTAAATATTGGCGCGGATCTTATTGCGGCGAATCATCGAGGATTTTCGGTCGAACTCGACCGGGATCGCATTGCGCTTCTCATGAATCTAGCAGCAGATCGCGAGGAATTCGCCGAATCCGATATGCGGGATATCGCGGATTCGCTCTTCAGCATCACGTCGCAAAGATTCCAGATTGGCATTACGATTGCCGTCGGCGGGATTCATTCAGGACCCAAAGCCATTCGAGACTCGTATCCTGAAGCACTGGCAGCGCTTGAATATAGGCTGATTTTGGGGAAACATGCCACGATCCATTTTCAGGATATTCTCGAAGTGAAACAGCATTACTACTATCCGCTTGAAAGTGAGATTCAGCTGATTAATTTCGTGCGAAGCGGGGATACCGAAAATGTGGAAAAGCTGCTTAATAAAATTTATGCGATGAATTTTGACTCCGGTCATATGACGCCTGAGTTAGGCAAAGGTTTGTTTTTCAACGTGACGAGTACGCTTCTGAAAATTGTTAACTCCTCGAATACGAATCAGGAGGAAGTGCTTGGCGCTGACTTTGATCCGATCAAAGAAGTGTTCAGTTATCCAACTGCGCAAGGGATGTACGCGAAAACGAAGGAGTTATACGAAACGCTGACCCGTTCGTTTAATGTGGATCGATCCGGCCATAGTACGCAGCGCCTGGAGGAAATTATTGGAATTGTGCACGAGCACCTCGATGACTCGAACCTTGGTGTGGCTCAAATTGCTGAACGTATTCAAATGACACCGCAGTATCTATCTACCTTCTTCAAAAAACATCAGGGACAAAACCTGCTGGATTACATTACGCATAAACGGATTCAACAAGCCAAGCAGTTAATGGAGAACAAAGAACTGACCATTGTACAGATTGCTCAAAAGATCGGCTACAACAATGATGTCGTTTTCATCCGGGCATTCAAGAAGCTCGAGGGCGTAACGCCGGGTAAATACCGTGAAACGATGTTGCCGGAAATCATTAGCTCAGACGCATAAAAGGCAGCCTCTTGGGGCTGCTTTTTCTTTCACGCCAGCTACTGACGATTTCTAAGATGGACTGATGAATTCTCATATCGCCCGTATTTCTTACTAAAATACAACGGGGATGAGAACTAGGCAGTAGTCAGGTCGGGGCTGGGGAAGCATACTGGGGAACAGGTGCTGGAAGACGATTGCGGTGCCAACCAAGCTAGGGTTACTCATATAAAGGGAGGCATGAAGAATGAAGAAACATTTGAAACAAGTTGGATCTATCGTATTGCTTTCGGCTCTGGTGGCTTCGGCAGCTGCCTGCAGCAGTAATTCAGGTACCGAAAGTTCATCGGCTGCGCCACAGACGGGAAGTAGTGCTGAACCGGCAAAATTGACTAAATTATCGTATTGGGTACCGAATCACCCGGCAGCTTCAGGTCAGATGAAAACGTATGCTGAAATGGGGATGTACAAGGAGCTTGAAAAAGTAACCGGAGTCAAGGTTGAGTTTCAACATCCGCCCCTTGAAGTTCCACAGGCCCAAGAGCAATTCAACTTAATGGTTGCAACCAACGAGCTGCCGGATGTCATTGAAGCGAGTTGGGGAGCCACCAGCGGTGCTGTCGTCCGATATCCCGGTGGGCCGGAAAAAGCGATTTTAGATAAAAAAATCATTAAATTGAACGATTTGATCGATAAATATGCACCAAATCTAAAAAAGCTGCTGAATGAGTATCCGGATTGGAAAAAGCAAATTTCAACAGATGAAGGAAGCATCTATGCCTTCCCGTTCTTACGTGGAGATGACAAGGTCAGAGTGTTCTTCGGGCCATCGGTCCGCCAAGATTGGTTGGATAAGCTGGGCCTCAAGATGCCGACGACAATCGACGAATGGTACACCGTCCTAAAAGCTTTTAAAGAAAAAGACCCGAACGGCAACGGCAAAGCGGATGAAATTCCTATTTATTTGGACAAAAATCTGTTTGCCACCGACGCGCCTTTCCTAGGAGCTTGGGGCATTAACTACAGCTTCTACCAGGACGGAGGAAAAGTGAAATACGGTCCGATCCAGCCTGAATACAAAGAATTCTTGGCCACGATGAACAAATGGTATAAGGAAGGCTTGCTTGATAAGGATTTCGCAGCGCCTAACGATAAGCTGTTCGATAACAAAATGACGACCAATCTCATAGGAGCAACCGCTTCATTTAATGGGGGAGGCATTGGGAAATATGCAGGGCTTATGAAGGACAAGGATCCCAAGTTCGATCTGGAAGCGGCTCCTTATCCGGTGTTGAAAGCAGGGGATAAAGCGATTTGGGGGCAAAAGGATTTTGCTTATAACGGCGTTGGAGCAGCGATTTCGACAGCCAATAAAAACCCGATCGAAACCGTCAAATGGCTGGATTATGCTTACGGTGACAAAGGCGATCTTCTCTTCAACTACGGGGTGGAGGGCACCAGCTATAAGATGGAGAATGGCAAAGCAACCTTCCTTCCTGAGATTTTGAATCCACCGGCAGGAACCAGTATCCAGCAAGCCATTGCCAAGTATAATCGGGCAACATGGAGTGCTCCTTTTGTCCTCAGCGATAATTTCCAAATGCAATATTTGGCTCTGCCTCAGCAGAAGAAAGCATTGGAAGTTTGGTCGCAGCCAACGGCTGAGCGGAAGATCCCGCTTGTTTCTCCAACGCAGGATGAAAGCAGCAAATTCGCATCCATTGTAACGGACATCCAAACGTACCAAGATGAGATGCTGCTGAAATTCATTATGGGGGTCGAACCGATCAGTAACTTCGATCAATATGTGAAAAAGATTCAGAGCATGGGGATTGATGAAGCGATTAAAATCCAGCAAGGGGCTCTTGAACGTTTCAACAAACGTTAAGAAATAATTGAATGGGGGGATGAACCGGAATTGTTTATCCCTTCGTTTGCTTTTAGCAGCTTGAAAGAAAGGATAGGGAGACGATGAGGCAAAGTCCTGCAAATGGAAAGGCTGAATATGCCGTAACGACAATGAAAACGAGTCGCAATCCGACTGTCCTGCAAACTATACGCGCAGATGTGAGACGGCACTGGTCCATTTACGTCATGGCGCTTCCCGTCATTGCATATTACCTTATATTTCACTATGGACCGATGTATGGATTGCAAATTGCGTTTAAAGATTTTTCGCCGGCCAAAGGAATTTTGGGAAGTCCCTGGGTTGGATTTAAACATTTCGTAAGCTTTTTTAACGGAATCTACTTTTGGCGCTTAATAAAAAATACGATCTTGATCAACCTTTATGATCTATTGTTCGGATTCCCGGCAGCGATCCTTCTGGCTCTGCTGCTTAATGAAATCCGCCACAGTGTGTTTAAGCGGGTTGTTCAATCGATCTCGTATTTGCCACATTTTATTTCGATCGTGGTTGTGGCCGGGATGATGATTGATTTCCTAAGCCGCAACGGGCTTATTAATCAATTGACTGGAATCTTTGGTATAGAGCCGATTGATTTCTTGCAGAATGAGAACTGGTTCCGGTTTTTGTTCGTTTCGTCGGGCATTTGGCAAGGCATTGGTTGGGGCTCGATCGTGTACTTGGCGGCAATGTCGACGATTGACCCGACGCTGTACGAGGCGGCCAGGATGGATGGCGCTAACCGCTGGAAGCAGACGCTGCACATTACGATTCCAGGCATCATGTCGACCATTGTTATTTTGTTCATTTTACAAATGGGCAATATGTTGACGGTTGGCAGCGAGAAGGTACTGTTGCTTTACAATCCGCTTACCTATGGAACTGCAGACGTTATTTCGACCTATGTCTATCGTAAAGGGGTATTGGAGGCAAGCTACAGCTTCACCGCAGCAGTCGGATTATTTAACTCGGTGATCAGCTTTATTCTGATCGTTGCGGCCAATAGCTTTGTCAAACGGATCAGCGAGAACAAACTGTGGTAAGGAGATGTGCACATGAAACTAACCAGTGGAGAGCGAACATTTGGCTACTTCAATATGCTGTTGATGCTCGTGCTTTGCGCGGTCACGCTGTATCCCTTCTTATATGTCGCGTTCGCTTCGCTAAGTGATGCCACATCCTTGCTGCAGCATCGCGGTATAATGCTCAAACCGGCGGGCTTTGATCTCGGTGCCTACAAGGCTGTTTTTGAAAATCCGATGATCATGAAAGGGTATCAGAATACGCTGATTTATGTCGTGCTAGGTACGACGATTAACTTGCTTATGACGTCGATCGGCGCCTATGTATTGTCCAGGCCGAATCTCTATTTTAAAAATATCATCATGTTCTTCATCGTCGTGACGATGGTTTTCCATGGGGGACTCATTCCGAGTTACCTGCTTGTGAACTCTCTGGGGATGATGAATACGATGTGGGCCATCCTCATTCCGGGTGCGATTAACACGTTTAATATGATTATTATGCGAACTTCTTTTCAAGGCATCCCGGTCAGTTTGGAGGAGTCGGCCAGGATGGACGGGGCCAATGATTGGGTGATTTTATTCCGAATCGTCATCCCGCTTTCGATGCCGGTTATTGCCGTTATGATTTTGTGGTATGCGGTTGGACATTGGAATTCCTATTTTAACGCGCTTGTGTATTTGCGGAATCGTGAAGCGTATCCTCTTCAGCTTGTGCTCCGTGAGATTTTGATTTCCAACAATACGGATTCCATGATGGCAGGTGGAGGCGACGACAAATATGCCATTGGAGAAACGATTAAATATGCGGCTATTATGGTCTCTACGCTGCCGATCATTTGCTTATATCCGTTCCTTCAGAAGTATTTTGTTCAAGGTGTGCTGATTGGTGCGATTAAGGAGTAAACAGGGACGATTTCACCAAGAGATAGAGGCAGAAGGAGGGGGTCCTGTGAGAGGCGTTATTTTTGAAAATGCTCCGAGCAGCTGGAACGAAGCTTTACCGATCGGCAATGGACACTTCGGTGGTATGGTGTATTTCGAAGATAACAAGCTTACGCTGGCGCTTAATCATTATGAAGTTTATTATCAAAAACTGCATCGTTACAGCAAGAAGTACCGGAATGGTGAAGGACCGGATTTCACGCTTCAACATGGACGTACATTTGATGAATTGAAAAAGCTGGCTGAAGAGAGGTATCGTGACCCTGAACAAGGCCCGTTTTATCTATATGGCGACGCAATAAGCCCGAACAGCATGTACAGGAAATATGGTAAACCCTCGGGTGGGTCCTCCCATTATCCGACGGGGGAACTTCATCTTTTTCCATCCAAGGAGCTTTCAGACCCTGATCATTATTCGTTATCCCTTGATATTGAAAAGGCAGTTGTTCAGTTAAATGTGGGCAAAAATGAGGATAAACTTGGCGTCAGCACGATCATTGCTCAGAATGGCGATTACGTCATCACCACAATCAGCCAGACGAATGGCGCGTTGTTACCCTCGGTTGCGCTAACAGTTCCACGTAGAAGATATGTGGATATGCAAGTGACGTATCATCAATTGGATGATACGACGTTTTATTACGAGGGCGCTTTCTACCCGGACGGTGAAGCGAAGGAACGTTACGATCCGTTCTCGTTCATTGTAATGATGAGAATCATTGGTGCCAAAGGAAGTGTAGTTGCCGGTCCCGACGACAGCTTGCAAATTGCTCTTCGGGATGCGGAGGCAAACCTGACACTGCTAACAACGGTGGTCACGGAGGAAGAGACCAAGGAACTTCTTTCGACTGCGCTGATGAGGCTGACGAAACCAGCTTCGCATGTGGATGTGGCAGATATGGTGGAGCATCACCAAACGCATTGGAGAAGCTTTTGGTCCCGGAGCTCGATCACCTTGCCGGATAAAATGATGGAAGATCTCTGGTATATCAATCTATACGCAATCGCCTGCAGCAGCGGAAAAGGCGGCAGGATGCGAGAGCAAGCGTGCGGATTGAACGGCTTGTGGGATATTAAGCAGCCAACCAAGTGGGGCAGCATGTGGTATTGGGACGTTAACATTCAAGCTGCTTTTTGGCCGCTTTATACGGCTAATCGGCTTGAAGTGGCGGAGGCGTTCAACGAGGGGCTGCTTTCTTATGTGCAGCTCGCTGAGCGAATGTCTCAGCAGTTTTATGGGCTTGAGGGCGTTGCGGGTGATTACCCGCATGCCTTGTATGTAAGCATTTGGCCTTGGTGCGCGCAATTCCTATGGGATTATTATCGCTACAGCATGGACGTTGATTTTTTAAGAGAAAAAGCTTACCCGCTGTTTAGGCAGGCTGCCAAATTTTTCGAAGGTTATTTACAGCTGAATGAGAGCTCGGGGCGCTATGAGATATTTCCTGACATTTCTCCGGAGCAGGGGCCTTTGACTCGGAACTCTACTTGCTCCCTTGCAGCTGTGAAATACTTATTGAAGATCGCTTCGGATGCGGGAGAGTTGCTTGGTGAAGCGGAAGAGGATCGGCTCAGGTGGAGGACGCTTGCGGACAGCTTGACCGAGTATCCAACAGCCGTTTCCAAATCGTATGGCGATGTTTTCCTGGACTCGGAATGGGCGCCAGCCGATATGCATTTGCGGCATCCTTCTCTGATTATGCCCATTTATCCCATTGGAGAAATTGATAAGAATAGTGAAGCCCATTTGCGGAAAAGAGGAGAAAATACGCTCGGGTATGCTGCAAACCAGACGGAATATGGAATGTTTCAATTCGGCTGGCTGTCCTGTGCTGCTTCGCGATTGGGGAAGGGTAACACAGCGCTTAGGCTGCTCTATGAACAAGGCATCGATTTGTCGCTCAGGTGCAATGGCTTGTTTGCGGAAGAAACGGAACGCTGGATGAACTATTGCAACATCACCAATGAGCCGTTATACCATCCCCATATGATGGAGGCCTCCGGTGAAATGGTTGCTGCCGTGAACGAAATGCTGCTTCAGAGCTATGATGGCGTGATTGAGGTGTTCCCGGCGCTGCCTGATGGTAAGCCAGAGCCGGAGCTTACGATGGGCCTCTACGAACATGAGGTAGATTGGAAGGTTAAGCGATATGAGAAATGGAGCGACTGTTCCTTTCGAGGCTTGCTGGCAGTAGGCGCCTTCGAAGTTAGCGCAGAGCTGAAAAATGGCCGAACCGCTTGGGTTACGATCCAGAGTAAGGCCGGCAAGCGGGTTGTGATTCGCAATCCGTTTCACGTTAGCGATGAGGTAATAGTTGTGAGAAAAGAGGGTCAATCCTGGAGTAGGATGGATCATGTGGAAGAAGAGGGACGGATTTCGTTTAAAACGGAGAAGAATGGGGAGTATGCGATTTATCCTCGTGGCGAATTCTCCACTCCTGAGTTATTTGTAGTTGACTCTAGTGGGCGGGGTGTCAAGCGAGACTATCCAATTGTTCATGAAGCTCATACGCACCGGCGAGTGTTCCTTGGCAAAAACCAAGATACGCAGCATGCCAGACTGCTCGATCACTTCACCTTTGATTATTACTCCGGTAATACCAGGGAATCGAGGTTGGCCGCTTATCGGATGGATTTTGGTGTGGAACCGCATCGGCTGGAGAAAGATTATACCAACGTGCTGCCCAGACAGGTTCATGTGGATGGGGTTCTCGGTCAGGCGTTCCGTAAAGTAACGTTGGATTCGGTGTTTAAGCCTTATACCGGCATCGGCTGGGAGTGTGCGGAGGATCTCGGAGCGATGGATCGTGAGGGACCGGACGAACTGCGGAGGGATTTTATCGGTGGAAAGAGGGAAGCGACGTTTGTGGTGGAGCTTCCAAAGGGCAGATATGATTTACTCTTCGTATCCGGCGATCAAGAGGAGCCTTCCTACACGGAGATAGAAATCGTAGGGGGAACCACCACGTGGAAGCCTGAGAAAATGTTAAAGGCAGGCGAATTTGCAACGGATATGATGCCCATCACGCAAAGAAGTGATGGTTACTTGAGGCTGCGATTTCGCACCTGCGAAGGCTCGCAGTGGAGAATGAATGCGCTGATTATTAATAAAAATTACACGTATTTGTAGAAGCTGGGATGGTTGATACAGCTCCGATTAACGGTAGACTTTCAGTCCTACCATTACCGCCGATTCCTCCTGCTAATTTGCTGCGTTTAATCCGCTTTTGGGTAGCTAACTGGAATTGTTACCGCTAATTTCACCGAATCGCGCAGATTTCGCGTGGTACCGCTGAGATAGATGGAGATTCTACCGTTACTTTATTCCCTTCTCCAATTTGGCAAAAAATAACGGAGGACTTTCCATTTATTCGCGCTGGGGCGGGGGGAGTTGCTCCTGTAGAAAGCGAAAATAAGACCGATAAAGCCCGAACGGGACTTTATCGGTCTTATTGCTATTCCCCACAACAGCCAGCTACTGCGGGTTCGTTGTCCAAATCCCTGCCGTCTTCAGGAACACGCGCTGCGGTAATTTCAAAGCAGCCATGATGAGCTCGGCTACATCCTCCGGCTGCATCATGCGGTCCTCATCGCCTATCGGCAGACCCGCTTTGACGGACAGCTCTGTGTTCACGGTGGATGGCGTGAGCGCTGTAACTCGGATGTTCGATTTGCGAACCTCTTGCATGAGCGCTTCCGTCATTCCGATGACAGCGAACTTCGAGGCGCAATAGGCTGAACCGGTGGCGAAACCTCGTTCCCCTGCGGTTGAAGCAATGTTGATGATGCTTCCGCCATTTTGGCTCAACATGGTTGGAAGAGCAGCGCGAGTTACATGATACGTGCCCATCAAATTGGTTTGAATAATTTGCTCCCATTGATCGGGATCCATATCGACCAACTTGCCGAACTGTGCTGTTCCGGCATTATTGAGCAGGATATCCAGGGAACCCAGTTCCTCGATTAGCAACTCCACTGCACGTACCGCTTCGGTTCTCTTGGAAATGTCCGCTGTGGCAATGCTCACTTTGATGCCGTAAGTACTTGTCAATTCTTGTTGAAGGGATTCGAGGTCAGCGTGGCTGCGCGCTACTAATCCAAGATGTACACCTTCTTTCGCCAAAGTGATGGCGGCAGCTTTGCCGATTCCTTTTCCAGCTCCTGTAATGATGGCCGTTTGGTTGTGTAAGCTCATGAGTAATCTCCTTTTTATTCGGTGAATTAGGTATTCGTATTATGAAAAGTATGGCCCCATTTTATGCGATTTACCTGGCGGAGTCAATTTTTGCTACTGGGATATTTTTCTATTGCCAAATGGGTCAGTCTATCTGTATGTTAGTTTATATTACATTAAAAATTCAGACATTTTGATAAATTGATGGGATACAAACACGGTAACCGTTATCATATAATAAAAAGCGTAAGGTGAATGTCAAAAATAATAACATAAAGTGAGGGGTTCATGGATGATTCATGGAGTAATTAGAAAATCGGTGTTAGCTGCTGCTTCGGCGGCTTTACTGACAATTACAGCTTGCAGTAACGGAGCTGAGCCGGCGAAAGAAGCAGGAAAAACGCAAGCCTCAACACAGCCCGCCTCGAAACAACAAGTTACGCTTACTTTTGAGGAAAACTGGTCCACCCCGAACGTTGATAACCAGCTGTACAAAGAGAGAATTCAGAAATTTCAACAGTTGAATCCGGATATTAAGATTGAAATGCAGGATATCCCGTCGGCCCAATATCGGACCAAGCTCCGTACCGAGGCAGCCGGCAACAGCATGCCGGATATGTTTATTCTGTATCCAGGTGTCGATATGGATCCGTTCATCGATGCCGGCGTATTGATGCCGCTAGATGAAATTATGGATACTTGGAAAGATATTTTGCCGCCACAGTCGTTAGGTGGATATAAAGTAAACGGTAAGCAGTATGCCGTTCCAACCAAAATGACTTTTGTCGATATCATCTATTACCACAAAGATATGCTAGCAAAAGTAGGCTATAATGAATTCCCTAAAACGTATGCCGATTTCCTCGATCTCGTGAAAAAGCTCAAAGCTTCAGGCGTCACACCGATGGGAATTGGTAATAAGAATCGTTGGCCGCTTCAATCTACGGTCATGTCCGCTGTAGAGGATCGCATTGCCGGTACGGATTTCTTGACGAAGGTGAAACAAGGACAAGCTAAGTTTACGGATGCTGATTATGTAAAAGCTCTTGGCATTTTCGATGAGTTGACGAAGCTCGATGCCTTTAATGCGGATTTGAACACCATGGATGAAGTGCAAGTGCAAGATTACTTCTTACAGAAGAAATCGGCTATGACCATGACAAGCTCTACGATTGATACGAAGTTCCGCGTCAGTAACGCAGAAGGTGGCGCTAATATTGGGATCGCCTTGTTCCCATCCATTGACGGCGGAAAAGGAACGGCTGGCAAAAGTGCAGGCGTTGTCCAATACGGAATCGGCTTAAGCAAGGAATTAACGGGAGCTAAAAAAGAAGCGGCGTATAAATTCCTGAAATATTTCTACTCCCCTGAACTGTACCAGAACTTGATGAGTAAAGGGATCGTTGTACCGGCTAAAGTTGAAATGCCTGCGGACACCAGCAAATATTTGAAAGAAATGCTGGAGTTGACGAAATCCGGCGATGCGCTTGTCTTTGACAGTGTGATGCCGGCGGCCGTCAAAGATTCGATTGAGAACGGGCTGCAAGCCATTACGATGAAACAGAAAACACCTGAGCAAATCGCCAAAGAAATGCAAGAGGCCATGGATAAAGTGAAAAAATAATCGGTTAGCTAAAGCTAAGTAAGCTTGAAGCTAGCGATTTGAAAGGGTGACGGAGATGAAAGCTTCCATCGGAGCATTTTCCTTCTTTCAGCTTTTAAGTCAAAACGAAATGAATGTATACGGTTATCTGGAGACGGTGAAATACCGGTATCGCTTGGATGCTGTAGATCTTTGGAACGGCTTTTTCGCAAACCGTGAGGTTCCCATCTGGGAACTTCCGGATAACGATGAGTTGTTGAAGATCAAACGCAACCTGGATGATAGACAATTAACAGTTGCTAATATAGCGGTGGACCGCGCTCATTTATGGGATGCTGATCCGGATACCAGGCAGTTGCTATATCAGAATGCGATGGCTCATATGAAAGCGGCGAGATTGCTTGGTGCCAAGACGGTTCGGATTGATGCCAATCGCGGCCCCGGTGAAGTGACAGAGGAGCAGTTCGAATACACGGTTCGTACTTATCAGGAATTAGCTCAGCAAGCTTCCGACTACGGATTTACAGTGGGGCCTGAGAATCATACAGGGATTTCGCTGGATCCCCTTTGGATGAAGCGCGTTGCTGAAGCCGTGGATCATCCGGGATACGGTATTTTACTACATATCGATCGTTGGATAGACGGGAATCAAGGCAATGAAATGGTGGCTCCCTGGGTAAATCACGTCCATTTGGACAAACGAACATTAAGCTCCGAGAATGCGGAATCAACGATCAAGTTCCTGAATGAGTTTGGTTATCAGGGGTATTGGGCAGTCGAATATAATGCTTTGTCCAATCCTTATATCGAGATTGAGTGGGCATTGGCAGCTGCGAAACGATTGCTTGCATCTGCGTGCCCGAACAATGGATAAGTGATCTGGAGGCGTGTGTGATGGAATATGCCAAGATTCGAATTGGTGTTATCGGAACAGGAATTATAGGGAAAGCCCATTTGGATCAGTATGCAGCCATAGAGGGCGCCGAGGTCGTGGCTCTGTGCGATATTAATGAACAGGAAGCACGCCGAGTTGCAGATAAATACGGAGTTGCTCATGTCTACACGGATTATAAAGACCTGTTGGCGCGAGATGATATCGATGCGGTGGATGTATGTCTGCATAACAACTTTCATGCACCATTAACGATTGCTGCTCTGCAGGCGGGTAAACACGTATACTGCGAGAAACCGATCGCAGGCTCCTATTACGACGGCAAAGCTATGGTTGACGCAGCCAAGGAGTATGGTAAGAAACTTCACATTCAACTTAGTACGCTTTATAAAAAAGAAACAAAAGCGGCCAAAGCGCTGATTGACGGCGGTCAATTGGGTAAATTGTTCCACGCTCGGTCGAATGGCTTCCGGCGTCGCGGTAGACCTTATGTCGATGGGTTCGGCACCGCTTATTTCACGAAAAAAGCGAGCGCAGGCGGGGGAGCTTTACTCGATATGGGCGTCTATCATATCGCTCAAATGCTCTACTTGCTTGGTGAA
Source organism: Paenibacillus anseongensis (assembly GCF_009757995.1). Lineage (NCBI taxonomy): Bacteria > Bacillati > Bacillota > Bacilli > Caryophanales > Paenibacillaceae > Paenibacillus > Paenibacillus anseongensis. The sequence continues at coordinate 67,655 of NZ_WSEM01000019.1, read as the reverse complement.
ACCGAAGTAGAGCGAGTCACCGGGAAGCTCATTCAAGAAATGGACATGGATGAGGGGCGGCGTACCGAAAGCGGGTTCGACGTGGAAGAGTTGGCACTGGGCTTCGTTACTCTTCGTAATGGACTCACGCTAGACATCTTTGAAGCTTGGGCTGTTAATCTTGGTGGCGTTGAGGGAAGCAGCATTATGGGATCCAAAGGCGGTATCCGGCTTCCATCGTACCATTCCGGAGAGATGACTTCCGATATCACGTTTCACACAACGGTAGCCGATATCGACCTGGACAGCAAGATTGATCTTAACCGCATGGATATTCGTTGGCACAGAATGAAAGAAAACGAAGAGGCTTATGATTCATCGCAGAAGCACTGGATTGCTGCTCTGCAGGGACGCGTAGAACTTATGCCGACTGCGGAAATAGCGCTTGCGACGATGCTGATTAGCGAAGGTTTATATTTATCCGACTCGCTCGGGCGGGAAACGACGGCTGCGGAAATTGTGGCTGCTTCTCGATCACTGTCAATCCCATTGTAAGAGAGGCGACAGCCGTTCTTCGGCTGCCAAGAGGCGGAGCCTGCGGGGTTTCCGTCTTCTTGGCATCTCTCAACTTATCATTTAGCGCATAAGGAGGGCTATGTATGCATGTAACGAGGCGGATGGGCTGGGCAATTTTTATCGGCATGCTGCCAGCCTTGATCATTTATATTGGCATCGCCATGATTCCGATCTTGATGTCATTTTATTACTCATTTTTCGATTGGAACGGTCTATCCCATATGTCTTTTGTAGGGTTGGACAATTATATCTCGGTCTTGAAAGACGGGATCTTCTGGAAAGGTGTACAGAACAACCTGTTTATGATGGTTAGCGGTATTGTGGGGCAGCTGCCGGTAGGTTTGTTTTTTGCCTTGCTATTGAACCGCTCGATGCGCGGGCTCAAAGTTTACCGCTCGGTACTTTTTCTGCCAGTCATTATCTCGGCGGTTATCGTCTCACTCATCTGGAACATGGTCTACGGCACGGAATCGGGTCTGATGAATAACATGCTCGGACTCTTCGGTTTGGACAGCTTGAAACAAAACTGGCTGGGATCCCCGCGCTGGGGCATGCTGTCGGTAAGTGTCACGTATTTATGGCAAAATTACGGTTTCTATATGGTCATTTTCTTGGCCGGTTTGCAAAATATATCGGAAGAAGTAAGAGAAGCGGCCGTCATGGATGGCGCTACAGGTTGGAGACGGTTCTGGTTCATCACCCTCCCGATGCTGAAAGAAACGATCTGGGTAACCCTGATCTTCTCCATCAGCAACAGCTTCCGGGTTTTCGATCTCATCTATGTCATGACAGCCGGTGGGCCGGCTCATAATACCGAAGTGATGACCATCTATATGTATACCCAGGCCTTCAACAACAGTTACTTCGGACTTGGGAGCGCAGTTTCAATTCTTATTCTAATTTTTAGCCTATTAGCCATCTATGCAGCCAAGTTAGTCACCCGTCGAAACGGCTAATTGCTGTATGTAGAGAAAGGAGGAGCTTATGCGAACATCTTTAGGGAAAAAAACGATCATTCATTTGATCCTAGCTATTCTAAGTGTTATTAATGTCATTCCGATTGTATGGATGGTTGTCAGTTCATTTAAGTCAGAGGAAGATTACGCGACAAATCCGCTGGGATTGCCAAAGTTTTGGCAGGTCAGCAATTATACGAGCGCTTGGAAAGTCGCGCATTTAGGTACGTACTTCTGGAACAGTGTCATTGTCACTGTTGGTGCAATTGTATTAACGGTGCTGCTTAGTGCATTGACCTCCTACTTTCTTTCCAGATTTAACTTTCGTATACGCGGATGGCTTTACGGTTTGTTTATTATTGGCATGACGATTCCGATTCACGCTACGTTAGTGCCGATTTTTATTATTATGAAAAAAATAGGCTTGTTGAATTCCCATCTTGCCCTCATTCTTCCTTACACGGCATTTCACCTCTCTATCACCATCTTCATTCTGGTAGGCTTCATGCAGGCCTTCCCTAAAGATATTGAGGAATCTGCGGTTATGGACGGTGCTGGACTCTATAAAATTTTCTGGTCCATCATTCTTCCGATGACTCGTCCTGCGCTGGCAACCGTTATTATTATCAACTTTATTTATAACTGGAATGAGTTTTTATTCGCACTTGTTTTGATCAATAAAGCGGCTCTCAAAACGCTGCCGTTAGGCTTGGCTAACTTTGCCGGCACAGAAACACGGTTTCAGACGCTTCAGATGGCTGCCTTATCAATGGCGCTTATTCCACTCGTTGGCTTTTACTTGGCCATGGAGAAGCAGTTGGTGCAAGGGATGACGGCCGGCGCTGTTAAAGGGTGATGGTGTGATGGTGTGATGGTGGCGGCACTTTAACCGCTCGAAACTTTTCTCAAGTCATTCTACATCCTTTTCAGGTAGGTTGACCCCGTTTTATAGTAAAATGAGGAAATACCGACGAAGGGGATGGAACATGATGATACTAAACAGATATCCTTTCTTGCACTTCAGTTTGAGAACAAAGTCAATTGCCATCTTCATCCTTCTGGTGACTCTTCCTTCCCTTTTGATCGGGAATGTCATTCTGAGCCGTTATGATGCTGTTCTGCGGCAGCAATATATTGATGCTATGGAAAAGAACTTGAATACCATTGAATTGAATTTATCCGAGAAAATAAAAGCTATTGAAGATTTATCGAACTACATGATTTATCAAGAAAACTTTAGACGGTTTATGGAGACGCCAACCACACCGGGCAATATGGTGCAAATGAACAAGGATCAAACAACCATCGAGGGATTTATTGCCTTTCAAATTATGTCCAAGGTGTACATTAAATCGATTTCACTAGAAGGTGTTGGAGGCAATCAACTCCAGATGGGCGAGCCTGTCAAAGGGTTGGAACAATCTTGGACAGACCTTGCGCAGGGGAGAAGAGGCGGGGTCATTTGGACGGACTCCTATGAACTGGAGAGCGGTTGGACGGGAAATAAGCGCGTTGTTTCCATGTTTCGTGTCATCAATTCCTTCGATAACCCTTCACGTCCGGTGGGCAAGGTGATCGTTCGTTTGGATGAGTCGGAAATCACGGACTTATTAATGTCAGCTGTTCCACAGGATCAGGGGTCGATCTTTATTGTTCGGCCTGAGGGCGATGTTGTTTTGCATCAAAATCAAAACTTGATTGGACATCCCTACCCAAGCGAAACACTATTGAGCCAATTTCAAGGGGGGCTGTCCAAAAAAGTCTCTTCCTTGAAGGAAGCTGGAGCTTCTTATGTTGTTTTTAGTCAGCCCATGAAGTCGACAGGCTGGTACATCGTAGCGATGGTTAAGGACCAAACCATCGTGCAAAAAACAGAAGCGATTAAAGCCTCGCTCAAATTTTTGATTCTGATTATTCTTATTTTTGGATTAATTGCTTTAATCGGGTTCGAGTTTGCTATGATACGCCCCATGCTCGAATTGAGCAAACAAACCTCCAAGCTCAAAAAAGGTGATTTCTCGGCGCAGGTCAAAGTCAGATCGCGAGATGAGGTCGGGGAGCTTGGCCGACAGTTCAACAACATGGTTATGACCATCAAGGAGCTGATCGACAAAAAGTATAAATTAGAGATTCGGCAGAAGGAGTCGGAGCTTCGTATTTTGCAAAGCCAAATGGACCCTCATTTTTTATATAATACGTTGGATATGATCCGTTGGACGGCAAGGCTGGAGAAAGCGGCGGAGACGAGCCAATTGATCGAAACGCTATCGCTTTTCTTTCGAATGGGGCAGAATAGCGGCAAGCGATATACGACATTGCCTGAGGAATTGGATTTTGTTCATGCTTATCTGGATTTGCAGCAGAAGCGAATGGGGAGCAAACTCCAATTCACTCTGCACATGGACGAGGAGTTGAACCATGCCGTCCTTTTGAAGAAAATCATTCAGCCTTTGGTGGAGAACAGCATCAAACATGGTTTTAAGCGCGGGGGTGGCCGCATCGAAGTGCGCTGCTATAAGGCGGAGCAGGATGTACTGATTGATGTGGTGGATTCCGGCGTTGGTTTTGCCAAAGACAAATTGGAGGCCATCCGTCAGGTGCTTCAAGATCGGACCGGGGACGAGGGGATCATGAACCATGCGATCTGTAATATTCATGAACGCATAACGCTTGAATACGGCGAAGGGTATGGTATTGAGCTTCCTTCGGAACCGACGCATGCCGGAACTTGCGTAAGAATAAGACTTCCATTTCAAATGAGTGCTCAGGAGGAAAAGCGATGACCATCAAAATGCTAATTGTAGATGATGAGCCCATTATATGCCAAGGATTGCGTCGTACCATTTCCTGGGAGACGATTGGTGTTGAAGTTGTCGGTGAAGCATATGACGGAATAGAAGCGCTTGCCTTCCTGGAGCATTGTCCGGTGGATGTCGTGTTGACGGATGTGAACATGGAAGGCATGGATGGACTTGAGCTTGCGAAGGAATTGAAGCAGCGCTTCCCTCAATCGCGCGTGATCATTGTTAGCGGATATGACCATTTTGAGTACGCCAGGCAGGCTTTGCGGCTTGGTATCGAAGATTATTTGCTGAAACCGGTGAATATCGACGAGTTGATGAGCATGGTGCAGCGGATTGGTGAAGAGATCATGCAAGAACGGAAGCTTGAGGACGAGCAAGAAGTGGAGCGCACGCGCAAATGGTTGATGGGGCAGCTGCAGCAGAGAGTCATCGATCAAAATGAGGATTATATACCTCTGATGATGACAACCGGGTCGTGCAGCTATTGGATGATCGCCACGCAGCTCTCCGATTATGCGGAATGGACCCGGCGATCGTCCGAAGAAATGCGCAGAGAGAAGCGGAACCTCTGGGAAATAAGCGTTGATACAGCCTTGCGATCATCCGGGCTGGAGACCGTTTCATTTTTTCAACATCAGAATTTGCTGCTGTCGCTAGTAGTCGGAACTCAATCCATGAGCACGAAGAATATTCAAGGCATTTTAAGCGGCGTACTGAAGTTGTCGGAGGATCTTGATCTGCATGCCAGCATATCCCGGCCCTTCCATAGTTCAGATCAGATTCACGCTAGCTGCATGGAGGCTATTTCCTTGTTGCACTATGCCGTGCTATCATCCCTTGCTCCAATTATTTTCCATGATGAAGAACTGATTTTCAAAAGAAGCCATCGTCTTCCTGAGCTGATCGTATGGGAGAAAAATCTGATTCATGCGTTATTTCAAGAAAATGATGCGGAACTACGCCAGCAAATGGATGAAATCATGCAGGAATTTCGCGAGAGCGGCAGCTTGATTAAGGAAATATGGCAGGCGTTCCAGGAGCTGGTCATTATTCTTCAAAGGCGGCTGCGTGCGGCGGGGATCGATTTGACGGGGTATCTCAATGTCTTTCATTCTCAGGAGATCGATCTTTTGGTGCACAATTCCTACAGAGCGATGGAGTCCTTGCTGCGAGCGGAGCTGGAGTCCATGTTCTCTTTAATCAACAACTCCCTTACAGGGAAGAATCATTGGCTTGCAGACAGGGTGAAATCCTACATTGAAGCCAGGTACAACAAGGATATTAAGGCATCTGAGGTTGCTGCATGGCTAAAAATAACGCCCAATTACTTCAGCATCCTCTTCAAGCAAAAGTTCGGCAAAGGGTTCGCGGAGTATCTGAACGAAGTGCGCATTGAACAGGCGAAGGCAAAGCTGTCCGAGACCGATGATCGCGTCTTCGAAATCGCCGAAAGCGTCGGCTACAAAGAATATAAATACTTCTGTTCCATTTTCAAAACATACACCGGAGTAACGCCAACGCAATATCGGAAACTTGTCCATTCGACTTAAGAGCTTAGAAAGGATAGCGTGGCACCTATGTCAGTAATCGGAAGACTGAAAGATCACCCGTTCGGCGTCATCAAAGCATTCAGCTTTATTTTATATGGCGCCTTCGCGATTTATAGTGCATTTTTCCCGTTGTATTTGAAGGAATTAGGCGTTTCTAGCGTAGCGATAGGCTTGCTGCTGGCCGGCGGGCCTATTCTTTCGTTATTCGCCAATCCGTTCTGGGGCTATTGGAGCGACCGTTTGTCTAATGTAAGGCGCATTCTGATCATTCTCCTGATCGGCAGCTTTCTTAGTCTGCAAACGGTCTTTTTTACGAATTCTTTCCCGTTCCTTGTCACCTTTTTACTTGTTTTTTTCTGCTTTCAGAGCCCTTTATTTGCTCAATCCAATAGCCTTATTTTGGAGGCGATCGAACATACGAATCACAAGTTTGGTTCTTTTCGTTTATGGGGGGCGCTCGGTTGGGCGTTGATGGCCTTGGCGACAGGTCCTGTGATGGAGTGGCTGGGCATTCGGGATTTATGGAAAGTATGCGGCGTCATGATGGGGTTAGCCATTGTATTCGCATGGATGCTGCCTCAGGCTCAGAATAGTGGGAAGGGGGAGTCAGGGAGCTCAATCCAAAGCGGCAAGAAAGGCAATTATCTGCAAATTATGAGTGATAAATGGTTTCTGGTCTTCATTCTGATGGGAATTCTTATTTCGATTCCGAATGCGATGAACAACACATTTGTCTCTATTTACATGTCCGAGCTGGGCGGGAATAGCTCCTTGATCGGCTGGTCCGCATTTTTTGCCTCTATATTTGAAATCCCGGTATACTTGCTGTTCGACCGTTTTTTACGAAAAGATCGCAGAAGCATGTTCTTTTGTCTGGCGGCTGTTAGCTTATTGTACGCGCTGCGCTGGTTTCTGATGGCATCGGCGACATCACCGTATCACATCCTTTTCATCCAAGCATTAAATTCCATCACGTTCGCCGGCTATTACTATGTGGGGACGCAGTTGACAGCATATTTGATTCCGCCGGCATTCAGAGCGTCAGGGCAAGCGGTTTATGCTTTGAGTTGGGGAGGCTTGTCCGGTATGGTTGCCGGGATCGCCGGAGGCTTGATCTTCCAGGAACTGGGCGCGCATGCCATGTATACGATCAGTGCGATGATGGCGCTTATAGGTGTAGCGGGGTTCAGTTCTATGTTCGTAATTGCTGCTAGAATGGAAGTGCGCCAAAAAAATGCTACACAGTACGAAAAGACTTTATTATAATGGATTTATAAGTATCAAATCTTTGGCAAATCAGGTCGAAGGAGGATCTCCTTGAATTCTTTGGATGAACAAATTCAGCGGGTGATTGACAAGCATCGAATCGTTGGATTAGCGGCCTCCGTGATGCGTGAAGGGAAACAGATTTGGAGTGCGGGATATGGATGGGCGAATGTAGATAGACGCATACCTGTTACATCTCGAACCTTATTTCGCATCGCTTCAATCTCGAAGACGGTGGTTGCGACGGCGGTTATGCAGCTTGTCGAGCAAGGCTTGTGTGGAATCGATCAGGATGTGAGCGAAATACTTGGATTTCCGGTTCGCAGTTCTAAGTATCCGGAAACGCCGATAACGCTCAGGATGATCATGACGCATACTTCGGGACTGCAAGATGAATATGTTCGTTTTGTCGTTGATTCGCGCAGTGAGAATCCACCGAAGATTCGTCTTACGGATCTCCTTCTTCCAGGCGGGACTTATTACACCGACAGTCTCTGGGGAGATGGACAGCCGGGAGATCCGGATTACTTCGAATATTCGAATCTGGGGGCTGTCATGCTAGCGACGGTGGTGGAGCGGCTTTCGAATGAACGATTTGACGAATACTGCAAGAAGCATCTGTTCGAACCGCTTCATATGGATGATACTAGCTTCAACATCGCGGATTTGAACGACATGGACTCTGTTGCTGTGTTGTATGAATATTCAACGGCCGATGAGCGATTTTTCGCCAGTGCGGACGATTTTCGCGGGAAGAAGCCGGAAGCCATCGATTACAGCGGCTATGTGCCGGGCACTAACGGAGCGTTATTCAGCCCACAAGGTGGACTTCGCACAAGCGTAGATAACTTGACTCGATTTATGGAAGCGCATTCTAACGGCGGTAAATTGAACGATGTTCAAATCCTGAAGCCGGAATCTGTGGATCTGATGCACGCACCGCATTGGTCGGGGCACCGACAAGAGGGGTTTTTCCGCAATTGCGGGCTCCAGTTCCAGATCACGGACGATTTGCTCCCAGGACACCAACTGATTGGGCATTCCGGTGATGCGTATGGGCTGCTAAGTGACATGTATTTTCATAAACAGGAAAAGTGGGGCTTCATTCTGCTCATTAACGGGGTTATTCAGAGTAAAGGGAGAGGCGTATATTTTGAGGCGGAAGAAGAGCTTGCGCAAGTATTGAAGACTGCTTTTCTCGGATTGTGAGGGAGAGAAAGAGATTCGATATTTACATATTTACAACATGTTATTTCGATGTTAGTATATATTACATCATTAGTGTTCTAGCTTCTGGCGGTCGTAGGAGACTCTATCTCTCTCACATCCCGCTCAGAAATCGAACGGAATGCTAATAAGGAGAGTGGTCGTTTGGTCTACGACAAAGATACAATTTACATCATCGGCGACGCGCAAGCTTCTGTGAACAATCCAATTACCCAACAGTTTAGCGCCTTTTTTATTGGTCTTGTTGTCGATACGGCAAGCCACAAAATTGTTGATGCAGGATGTTCATCCACTATACCGCTCACATCGGATTTTGTCCGCTCGATTTTCATTGGGCACAATATGCTTCTCCTTGATGTGGTGGCGGAGGAAATCCGCCAGAGATATCACGGATCATCGCAGAAGGCCCTTATCGTAGCGTATAAAGACGCGCAAAAAAAATACAAATTAGCACTTAGCGGCCGGGAAGAGCTGGGATTCCAATCTTCCGGTACAGTGTAAAGCTGCTTTATTTATCCGTATGGCAACATACACGTAAATAAAACCCGGCAAATGGTTTCTTGGGACACAGGTTCCCGGGGCTGTTTGCTGGGTTTTTGTTATTTCACAAACCTGGAGGCGACCTATGAAACTTTATATTTCCATTGATATGGAAGGGATAACCGGACTTGTTGATAACACGTTTGTTGATTCCAGACAGTACAACTACACGCGCGGTCAGCACATCATGACAGATGAAGCAAACCATGTCATCAGATCCGCTTTTGATGAAGGCTGCAAGGAAGTCATTGTGAATGATAGCCACTCCAAAATGAATAATCTGCTGATCGAGAAGCTGCATCCCGAAACGCAGTTGATCTCAGGCGATGTGAAGCCTTTTTCCATGGTGCAAGGATTGGATGCTTCGTTCTCTGGCGCGGCTTTTCTAGGTTATCACACGAGAGCGGCGACCAAGGGAGTCCTCAGCCATACGATGATTTTCGGCGTTCGTAATATGTATATCAATGATAGAGTCATTGGCGAGCTTGGGTTTAATGCTTATGTTGCCGGCCATTATGGTGTGCCCGTTCTACTGGTCGCTGGGGATGATGAAACCGCCATTGAGGCGGAGGAGCTAATTCCAGGAGTTACGACAGCCATTGTGAAAAAACGGATATCGCGAACTTCGGCCATGTGTTTGACTCCCGAGAAAAGCGGACTGCTGCTTCAGGAAAAAACAAAGGAAGCGCTGGCTAACGCGGGTCGAGTGAAGCCGCTTGTACCGCCGGATCATCCGGTGCTGAAGATTGAATTTGCCAACTATGGCCAAGCGGAGTGGGCCCATCTGATGCCGGGTACGACGATAGATGATAACAGTCCGACTGTCACCTTTCAGGCGAAAGACATTCTTGAGGCGTACCGGGCGATGTTGGTGATGACGGAGTTGGCGATGAGAACGGCATTTTGTTAAAAAGCGAAAGTGGGTGATGGCGTGACACAATATATTCTTCGTCGATTTATCTCCATGATTGTCACACTGTGGCTAATTATTACGGTTACTTTTGCCCTGATGCACGCTGTTCCGGGGTCGCCCTTCGAGAAAGAGGGCAAGAGTTCGAATCCGACGGCGGTTCAAAATTTAATGGAATTTTACCATTTGGACCAACCTGTTACGACACAGTACCTGCTCTATTTAAAATCACTGCTTTCCTTGGATCTTGGGCCCTCCATCGGCCACTTTCCCGATACCGTCAATTCCATGATCAGTCGGGGGTTCCCGGTTTCGTTTAAGCTGGGAATCGTATCGATCCTGATTGCAATTGTTACCGGCATTGCTCTAGGCACGGTCGCTGCACTCCGGCAAAACCGAATGATCGACTATCTCGCCATGATCTTCGCGGTTATCGGCATAGCAGTGCCGAATTTCATCGTAGCTACTTTGTTGATTAAATATGTGGCGGTCGAATGGAAGCTCCTTCCCGTAGCCACTTGGGGGACGTGGAAGCATGTCATTCTTCCGGCGCTTGCCCTTTCTACCGGACCGCTTGCGATCATTGCCAGGTTGACAAGAGCGAGCATGTTGGAGGTGCTGACTGCCGACTACATCGAAACGGCGAGGGCTAAAGGTTTGTCGCCGGCGACGATCGTTATCAAGCATGCGCTCCGGAATGCGGTGCTTCCGGTCATTACCCTACTTGGTGCTCTAGTGGCCAATGTTCTTACAGGGAGTTTTGTCATAGAAAAGATTTTTGCGATCCCGGGGATGGGGAAATACTTCGTCGATGGCATTAATAATCGCGATTACTCGCTCATTATGGGGACGACCGTATTTTATAGTGCGCTGCTCGTTGTGATGATGTTTCTGGTGGATGTCGCTTACGGGTTGGTTGACCCCCGCATCAAGCTGCACAGGAAGGAGGGGTAAGCGATGAATGTGCCGGATTCCTTATTTGTTCCAATGGTCAATAACAAAGGGACGGCGGAAGCGATCGTTCGAGTGCGCCTGTCGTTTTGGCAGGAAGCTTGGATTAGATTGCGTGCCAACAAATTGGCCATGGCGGGACTGATGATCATTATTGTGATGGCGCTGCTCGCGATAGTCGGACCTCATCTTACGGACCAAAGCTATTCGAAGCAGGTGCTGCTGGATGCCAACCAGAAACCATCGGCCGCTCACTGGTTCGGTACGGATGAACTGGGGCGCGATGTCTACGCCCGAATCCTTTACGGGGCGCGCATCTCCCTCTTTGTCGGCCTAATGGCGGCTTTCATCGATCTGGTCATCGGCATCATCTATGGCGGTATCGCCGGATACTTGGGTGGACGAATCGATAACATCATGATGCGGTTCGTTGATCTTTTGTACGGAATTCCGTATCTACTCGTAGTTATCTTGTTGATGGTTGTTATGGGACCTGGGCTGCTGACGATCATTGTGGCTCTAAGCGCAACAGGCTGGATCGGAATGGCGCGAATTGTGCGCGGGCAGGTGCTCAGCCTGAAATCATCGGAGTATGTGCTGGCGGCAAGAACGTTAGGTGGAGGCGCAGGATACATCATCCGCAAGCATTTGCTGCCTAATGCCATCGGCGTCATTATCGTACAGGTGACGTTTTCGGTGCCATCCGCCATTTTCGCGGAAGCGTTCCTGAGTTTTCTTGGTCTAGGTATTCAACCTCCCTTGGCAAGCTGGGGTGTAATGGCAAACGATGGTCTGTCGACCATTTTGTCGGGGCAATGGTGGCGGTTATTTTATCCGGCCTTTTTCATATCGATCACGATGCTTGCTTTTAACTTGGTCGGTGATGGTTTGCAGGACGCTTTTAATCCGAAAAGGAGGAGGTAGCCAAGGTGAAAACGACGAATTCGCCCGACGTTATATTGGAAGTGGATAATCTGCACGTCTCGTTCACCACGCATGGTGGAGAAGTGAAGGCGGTTCGCGGTGTCAGTTTTTCGTTAGGAAAAGGAGAAACGTTGGCTATCGTAGGCGAATCCGGTTGCGGCAAAAGTGTAACGGCACGCAGCGTGACGCGTCTTCTTCCCGAGCAAAGCTCGAAGATCAGCCAAGGTAGCGTTCGGTATAAGGGGAGGGAGCTGACCGCGCTTAGCGAGAAGCAGCTGCGAGAGCTGAGAGGCTCGGAAATATCCATGATTTTTCAGGATGCCATGACGGCCTTGAATCCCACCATCTCTATAGGTGAGCAGATTATGGAGGGAATTATTCGTCATCAGAAAATTTCACGTGCAGAAGCACGTAAGCAAGCTACGGAAATGCTGGGGTTGGTTGGCATTTCTAATCCTGAGATGCGTCTGAAGCAGTATTTGCATGAATTTAGCGGCGGCATGAGACAACGGATTATGATTGCCATCGCAGCGGTTTGCAAGCCGTCGGTGCTTATAGCGGACGAGCCGACTACCGCGCTCGATGTCACTATTCAAGCGCAAATCATTGAGCTTTTCAAAATGCTTCAGAAGAAAACGGGTGTGTCCATCATCATGATCACACATGATCTTGGTGTTGTTGCGAATATGGCCGACCGGGTCAATGTGATGTATGCCGGGAAGGTGGTTGAATCGGGCACCGTGGACGAGCTGTTCTATAACCCGCAGCATCCCTATACCAAAGGGCTGCTGGCTTCCATGCCGCGACTGGACACAGATAAGTCGCTTCCACTTACGCCGATTGCAGGAACGCCACCGGATTTGTTTGCTCCGCCGCAAGGCTGCGCATTTGCAGCGCGCTGCAGTTATGCGATGGAAGTATGCGGTGTCTATCAGCCGGAGCAGACCGCTGTCTCGAGCGGCCATTCCGTAGCCTGTTGGCTGCAGGATCCGCGCTCTCAAATTGTATTCCAGCCGTCGATTCAAAGAAATAACATGACGGCTCTAGGATAAATAAGACGATGAACGAAGGGGAGAAGTGCTCATGAAAAAAGTGTCAGCATTGCTAATCAGCTCCGTATTGGTAATTGGTACGCTGCTAGCTGGGTGCAGCAAAGATCCTGGTTCCGGATCGCAAGCGTCTGGGTCCAGCCAGACGGAAGCGGCCAAAGAAACGAAGTCCAAGGTCCTCCTCTACAACAATTTAAAAGAACCGACATCCCTCGATCCTCCGAAAGGATTTGACCAAGTTTCCTACGACGTTGTCAATAATGCCTTCGAGGGGTTGACGCGCCTTGGCAAAAACCAGACGCCTGAGCCGGCGATGGCCAAAGAGTGGAAAATCACGCCGGATGGGAAGAAGTATACCTTTACGCTGCGCGACGGCATTAAATGGTCCAACGGAGATCCGGTGAAAGCTGCCGACTTTGAGTATGCGTGGAAGCGTCTGTTAGATCCCAAAACAGCTTCCGATGCAGCATTCCTTGCCTACCCGATTGAAGGTGCAGAAGCTTATAATTCCGGCAAGGGATCGGCGGACAATGTGAAAATCAAGGCGCTCGACGATAAGACGCTGGAGGTTACTTTGGCACAGCCTGCTTCTTGGCTAGTGGGCATGGTTTCCAGTCCTGCCTTTTTCCCGGTACATAAGGCGACCGTGGAAGGCAACGCCAAGTGGGCGGGAGAAGCGGCTACGATCGTAAGTAACGGACCGTTCAAAATTACGGAATGGAAGCACGATAGCGAGCTTAAAATGGTAAAGAACGATCAGTACTGGGATGCCGCAAATGTAAAACTGGCAGGCGTTACTTTTAAAATGATCAATGATACGAACACGGCTTACCAGCTCTTCACGACCGGCGAGCTTCATACAACGGGTTCCATTCCGGCTGACATGAGCGACAAATTGTTCGCGGATAACAAAGTGAAAGTGGAAGATGCCGCAGGTACGGCGTTCTATCGTTTTAATGTGAAAATGGCTCCATTCGACAACGTCAACATCCGAAAAGCTTTTGTTGCGGCTGTAGACAGACAGAAACTTGTAGATTTGGTGTTGAAGCAAAAGCAGAAGCCGGCTGACGGTTATGTGTCCCCGGGACTCAACGATCCTGCGGGGGGAGATTTCCGTAAAGTAGGGGGCAGCTTGATCAAATTTGATGCGGGAGAAGCGAAAAAGCTGCTGGAAAAAGGGATGCAGGAAGCTGGATACTCGAAGCTGCCTGAAGTTACTTTGACGTATAACACCAACGATGTTAGTCAACGGATTGCCCAAACGCTGCAAGCGATGCTCAAAGATAACTTGGGTATTGATGTGAAACTGGCAAACAAAGAAGGGAAAGTGCTGACTACGGAGCAAAAGAATTTACAACTGCAATTATCCCGTTCATCCTTCCTGCCTGACTTTGCGGATCCAATCAACTTCCTGGACGGTTTCCAATCAACGAATCCTTTCAGTCGTACAGGGTGGGTGAATCCTACCTATGATAAATTGATCAAAGATGCCTATGTAGAAACAGATGAGGCGAAAAGATTCAAAATGATGCATGATGCGGAGAAGATTCTGATGGATGAAGCTCCGGTTCTGCCGCTCTACTTCTACAACTCGACTTACTTGCAAAGCGATAAATTGGAAGGTGTCGTTAGACATGCTTTCGGTTTCCTGGACTTTAAGTGGGCGGATTTGAAATAAAGTTGGAAGACGGAGGGGTGCACCGTGCAAGGGGTACTTCTCCCTTTTTCATGTGGGAAAGGAGATGGGTAATCATGGCTGAACTCATAAAGCCAAAGCGGCTAAGTCCTGGTGATACAGTTGGCATTATGGCGCCGGCCTGCTGGGTAGACATGGAGCAGGTGCAAGTGGCCTCAACCGTTTTGGAGAAAATGGGGCTGCGGGTACGGTTGGGGGATACTTTGAATAAGAAGTATGGCTATCTGGCGGGAACGGATGAGGAGCGAGCCGGGGAGTTGAACGCTATGTTTGCTGATCCTGCTATCAAAGCTATCATTTGTGCGCGTGGCGGCTACGGTACCGGAAGAATTGCGGATTTGCTGGACTATGACCTGATCCGCGCTAATCCGAAGATTTTCTGGGGATATAGTGATATTACTTTTTTACATGCTGCTATTCGTCGATTTGCGGGTTTGGTTACTTTTCACGGCCCCATGTTGATTGATCTGGGCAAAGATGAACTGCACCCGCTCACGGTTCAGAATTATGAAACGTTACTCCGTCCTTCCGTTCTGCGGTATACCGAAGAGATTTCCCCGCTCCAAACGTTAGTGGAGGGAGAGGCGGTTGGACCTATCGTTGGAGGAAACCTTTCTTTAATCGTGAGTACGCTAGGGACGCCTTATGAGTTGGATACAAAGGGGAAGCTTTTTTTCATTGAAGATATTGACGAAGAGCCTTACAGAGTGGATCGTATGTTAAATCAGCTTAAGCATGCAGGGAAATTTGCGGATGCGGCTGGCATATTGATTGGCGATTTTCATAACTGTGAGCCGGATAAACGGAAAGTGTCGTTTACGTTAGAGGAAGTTTTTAATCATCATATCGTACCTGCCGGGAAGCCGACATTATCCGGATTTAAGATTGGCCACTGCTCTCCGAATATTGCAATTCCCTTTGGTATAGGGGCGAGGATGAGTACTTACGAGAAGTTGCTGGCATGTACGGAACCTGGTGTAGAGGCATAAGGAGGCAAATTCATGAGCATGATTCAAAGTGTTGAAGTGATGCGGCAGTCGACACCGCTTAAGAAACCATTTAAAACGGCATTGCGTACCGTGTACAGTACGGAATCTATCATTGTCCGAATTCAGAGTAATGACGGCAGGGTTGGTTGGGGGGAAGCCCCAGCGACCATTGTCATAACAGGTGACAGCCTGGACAGTATCCATTCGGCAATTGTACACACATTCACTCCGTTGTTAGTTGGCAAAAGCTTGCTGGCCTATGAACGCATTCTCCAGGAGATTCATCAATCGATGATCGGGAGCAGCAGCGCTAAGGCGGCTGTGGATATGGCGATATATGACTTGGTTGCGCAGCATTGTGGTTTGCCGCTGTATCAGTTCCTTGGCGGTTATAAGGATCAGATAGAAACGGATTTTACGGTTAGTGTCAATTCCCCCAAGGAAATGGGAGAAGATGCGGTTCGTTATGTGCAAGAAGGCTTCAATGTATTGAAGATTAAAGTTGGTAAGGATGACATTCTCGAGGATATTGAAAGGATCAAAGAAATTCGCAGGTGCATTGGCAGCAGCGTGAAGATCCGCATCGATGCGAATCAGGGATGGCAGGTGAAGGATGCCATTCGTACGATACGGCGTATGGAGGATTTGGGTCTGGACATTGAACTGGTTGAACAGCCGGTGAAAGCGGGAGACATCGAAGGTCTGAAGATGGTGACCGATCATGTAGAGACTCCCATTATGGCAGATGAGAGTGTGTTTTCGCCCATTCAAGCCTTCGAGGTGCTGAAAAGCCGTGCAGCGGATTTGATTAATATTAAACTGATGAAATCCGGAGGTATATACAAAGCGCAAATTATTAATCATATTGCGGAAGAATTCGGGGTCGAGTGCATGGTAGGCAGCATGATCGAATCCCGTGTGGCTGTGACGGCCGCCGCTCATCTTGCGGCCAGTAAGAAAAATATCACCCGTTGTGATTTCGATGCGCCTTTAATGATGCTTCAGGATATTGTGGTTGGCGGTGTGAAGTATGATGGAAGGGTCATGACCTTTCCGAAAGCATCCGGACTTGGCATCTTGGATGTAGTCCCCAGCCAAAGTCCAGTGGGGTCGTGAGTATGGGGATGACTATGAGAGTGCCGGTGCGGAAGGTGGTCGCTGTTTCTGTAGCGACCGTATGGTCAAAGCTGAATTCGCCGCGTCCTGTTGATGAGGCAGCATTAAGGTGCCCAGCCGATATGAGAGAGTGGGTGGGGCATATGACGCTTGGAGATAGGCTGGATTTGTGCCTGGCGAACCGTGTTCAGACACAGATTCTTTATGGGGCATCTGTGCTTGTTACGGAAGAAGTGGAGGGCTGGAGCAAGGTGCTTATCCCTCAACAGGGAACGCGCAAGGATACTTTGGGTTATCCTGGATGGGTGCCAAGCTGCCAGTTGGTTGACGAATCGGATGTCCCTCTCGGCACGAAAAGAGCGGAAGTGATTTCCGATAAAGCATGGCTGTATAAAAGTCCGTCCCAACAGTTGATTGAGTTGAGCTATCTGACCTCTCTGCCTGTGCTGGAGGAAATGGAGAAGCTGGTGAAAGTGCAGACGCCGGAAGGGGCGGGGTATCTGAAAGCGGATGATATCCGCTTGATTGATGGTCCTGTAGCTTCGTCGTATGCAGGAGTAGCTGACATTGGGCAAGGGATTGTGGAACAGGCGAAGAGGTTCCTGGATCTGCCTTATTTATGGGGAGGTTTGTCCTCCTATGGTTTTGACTGTTCCGGTTTTGCGCATACCATGCATAGATATTATGGGATTTTAATTCCTCGGGACGCCTCGGACCAAGCGAGGCAGGGAACTCCCGTTGAGAAGGAACAGCTGGAAGCGGGGGATTTGCTCTTTTTTGCCCATGATGAAGGTAAGGGTGCTATTCACCATGTAGGGATCTATGCAGGGGACGGACAGATGATTCACTCTCCTGAAACTATCAGTTCTATTGAGATGGTGGATTTGAAAACATGTAAGCTCGCCAAGGAGCATTGTGTGTCTAGGCGGTATTGGAAGTGACATAAAAAAGCGCGTAAGATGCTGATCTTATGCGCTTTTTTGCGTTGTAGGGGGGCCGGCTAACGGACTGAGAGGACTCTATTTGCTGTTTTTGGAGCATGTTCAGCATCTAACGGACTCAGGAGCCGTTATTGGTGCTGAAAATGCCGAAAACAGCGGCAAAATCCATACATAACGTTATCTCAGTCCGTTAGCTGGCGGATCAGTCGAGTGTGGCGGAATAACGGCACCTGAGTCCGTTACGGAACTTTGGCTACTTTGGTGGAAAGGTGTTTGTGTCACCGTTGG
Source organism: Paenibacillus anseongensis (assembly GCF_009757995.1). Classification (NCBI taxonomy): domain Bacteria; kingdom Bacillati; phylum Bacillota; class Bacilli; order Caryophanales; family Paenibacillaceae; genus Paenibacillus; species Paenibacillus anseongensis. The sequence goes on along the minus strand of NZ_WSEM01000019.1, from coordinate 49,893 downwards.
TCTCATGCGGAGGAACTGCTATTGATAAAGTTTATAGCGCTCTAACTGGAATCATGATGATAAAAATCACAGAAAATAGTAATTTGATTACTTTTAATGTTATGTAATATAACATAAATTAACCTAAACTATAAAATTACTTATTTATATGTTACTTTAATTGACATAAACTATGAATTTTAATATGATAAATTAGGAAGGTTCACGTATTGAAAGTGCCGATGGAGTAGTTTTTGTACGAATTTCGTAGCTTAAATCGAAGTTCTGAATGCTGCTATATCGGCATTTTTGCGTACCAAATTATCTGAGGAGGATGTTTCATGATTTTGAAAAAGACGGCTCTACTGATCTCAGTATCGGCTCTTGCCATTAGCGTGTTGGCAGGATGCGGAAATGAAACAACTTCTAGTACTGCTACAGGAACAACTACACCCAGCAGCACAGTCACGAAGAGCGTCATCAAAATTGCTACTCAGTCGCCTTTATCAGGAGGCAGCGCCGTTCAAGGAGAAGCGATCAAGCTAGGCGCCCAAATGTCCTTGGATGACCACAAAGAGGAGTTCGCCAAATTAGGCTTTGATCTTCAATTGGTCCCTTATGACGATCAGGCAGATCCCAAAAAAGGCGTTGCCAATGCCGAGATCATTAGTGCGGATCCAGCCATCCTCGGAATTGTCGGGCATATGAACTCGGGCGTGGCAATCCCCTCCTCCGTTGTTTACGAGAAGAACAATATCGTTATGGTGTCACCGTCGAACACAGCAACGGAGGTAACAGACCGGAATCTGAAGGTCGTGAACCGAATCGTTGCAAGGGATGATTTCCAAGGCCCTGCTGCGGCTGATTATGCTTTTAAAACAGTGAAAGCCAAAAATATTTTCGTCATTCAAGATAAAACAGCCTACGGCCAAGGTTTGGCGGAAGCGTTCAAAGACGCGGCGACGAAGCAAGGAGCCAACATAGTAGGCTACGAGGGAATTACCGTAGGGGAGAAGGATTTCAACGGAGTGCTGAACATTGCGCTAAGCAAGAAACCGGATTTCGTATTCTTCGGTGGTTTATATGCCGAGGGCGGTTTGCTGATCAAGCAAGCTCGGGACAAAGGAATAACGACGCCTTTCATGGGGGCTGACGGCTGGGACACACAAGGCCTGGTTGATGTAGCCGGCGATAAAGTCAAAGATGCCTTGTACGCCTCCATCTCAACGGATATTACGAAATCGCCGGAGGGCATGAAATGGGCGGATCAATACAAAGCCAAGTTCGGCAAAGCCCCAGACGGATACTCCGCATACGCTTATGACTGTATGACGATCATTCTTAACGCAATTAAAGCCGCGAGCAGTGCAGACGGAGGGAAAGTGCCTGCCCGCGATAAAGTTCGCGATGCGGTGCGCGCCACCAAAGACTTCCAAGGCGTGGCAACGAAGGTCTCTTTCGACGGCAAAGGTGACAATACATACGCCAAAGTATTTATTTACAAATTCGATGGCCCGAAATATCCAGGCACGATGATTTCTGAAGTAGGCAAGTAAATTTAAGGAAAGAGGTATGTGCTTAGGGAGATATACCTCTTTACGTTTTATTTATCAGCGAAAGGAGAAGCTCAATGATCCTTAACATCCTGCACGCACTCCCCCAAGTATTGATCGACGGGCTTGCTTTAGGAGCTATTTATGCGGTCGTTGCCTTAGGGTATACCATGGTTTACGGCATTCTGGAACTGATCAATTTTGCGCATGGTGAAATTTTTATGACAGGTGCATTCGTTGGAACGGGAGTCTTATTCCTTTTCCAATCGACAGGATGGCTTGGCGGGATGCCGGGATGGGTCGCCTACGTTCTGATTCTCGCTATCGCCATGCTGGTTACGGGATTGCTTGGGGTTGGGATTGAACGAATTGCTTACAAGCCTCTGCGAAAAGCACCGAAGCTCATTTCGCTGATCTCCGCGATTGGTGTATCCTTCGTGGTTCAAGATATCGTTCGATTTATCTCTGAATTGCGAACAGGAAACTACATCATTAGCAGTATTACGTTATTCGATAAAAGCATGACAATCGGCACGTCATCGCTCAGCTCTTGGCTCGGTGACGCGTCTTTGAAAACCAATACGGTCATTATCATCGCAGTGGCTGTTTTTTTAATGATCGGCCTTGATTTTTTTATTAACCGTACCAAATGGGGAGTCGCCATGCGAGCGGTCGCGCAAGACCGGGAAACGGCTTCGTTAATGTCGATTAACGTGAATAAAATCATTATCCTGACTTTTTTTATCGGATCCGCTTTAGGTGGGGCAACAGGGGTTCTATTTGCGCAGCAATACGGTACAATCGATCCATTTATCGGCTACATATTAGGGTTGAAAGCGTTCACGGCAGCTGTTCTTGGAGGTATAGGAAACATTCGGGGAGCCATGTTTGGCGGATTGGTCATCGGCGTTCTCGAGATGTTTGCCTCGTCGAATCTGGGTTTACTGACGGGGGGCAGCTTCGGTTCAGAGTATAAAGATGTGTTTGCTTTTATGATTCTTATCATCGTATTAATTTTTAAGCCGGAAGGCCTGTTTGGCAAAGCCGTCAAGGAGAAAGTGTAGGTGACTCATATGGATAAAATAAAACAGGCATTCGCGCAGAACTCGAAAATGCAAGCTCTGATCCTTGTTCTTCTTGTCTTGGTTTCGGCGCTAAGCGTTTATACGATGGCTAAATCGGTCATCGCCTTTTTATTCTTGCTGGCATCCTTGCTTTTGCTGCACTACACCTCCTTCACGACGAAGATCAAATGGATCATTGGCGGTGTCCTGGTCATTCTTATTATTCCGTTTGCTTCATCGGGAGGCCCGGCCTACGAGTCTTATATGGAAGTTGCTACGCAAAGCGGCATTTATATCGCCATGGCGCTCGGACTGAATATTGTCGTTGGTTTTGCAGGTTTGCTGGATTTGGGTTTTGTCGCTTTTTTCGCGATTGGAGCTTATACATACGGCATCTTCTCTACCGCCCAAGCGAACAAGTTTTTGTCAGGGGATTTCTTTCCGCTTTCAGGCTCAACGTTTTGGCTGTTTATTTTTATTGGCGGATTTATAGCTGCGCTGTTCGGCGTCCTCCTCGGATTACCCGTACTTAGGGTAAAAGGCGATTATCTGGCGATTGTGACATTGGGCTTCGGTGAGATTGTTCGGATCATCTTCAATAACTTAGAGAAGCCGATTAATATTACGAACGGCGCAAAGGGCATCTCGTCGATTAAGCCGCCTGATCTCTTCGGACTGGAATTCACGCATCCTCATGAATTTTATTTCATTGTGATTGGGATATTGGCGTTCGTGATTTTCGGGGTAAAACGATTCGAGCATTCCCGCATAGGGCGTTCCTGGAAGGCCGTTCGAGAGAATGAAATTGCCGCCCAATCGATGGGCGTTCCGTTAATTCGCACGAAGTTGACAGCCTTTGCTGTAGGGGCTTCGTTCTCCGGCATGATGGGGGTCGTTTTTGCAGCCAAACAGACGTTTATCGATCCGTCCAGCTTCACCTTGCTTGAATCCATAACGATATTAGTCATGGTGGTATTAGGCGGAATGGGAAGTGTTCCCGGCGTCATACTTGGAGCTGCGCTTATTACGATTCTTAACTTGCAGGTGCTGACGGAATTTGCGAATTGGCTTAATCAATTGACGCTGCAAGGCGTCGTCCACATTCCTTTTGCTTTATCTCCAGCCAAGATGCAGCGCTTCATATTTGGGGCTATTCTGATTCTTTTCGCCGTCTTTAGGCCCAATGGATTGATTTCCGTGAAAAATCGCAAAGTGAACGAAAGGCTGATTCAGGATCGGGTTTCATCAACATCAACGCCATCAGCGTCGGTGAATCCAATAGCCCCGCAAAGCGGAGGGATCGTCCAATGACCGTTTTAAGAGTTAAACAGGTAGTCAAACGTTTCGGCGGTCTTGTAGCCGTTAATGGTGTTCATTTTGATTTTCAAAAAGGGAAAATCTCCGCAGTTATCGGTCCCAACGGTGCCGGGAAGACGACTTTTTTTAATATGATTACCGGTATTTATACGCCTGATGAAGGTGAAATCGAATTGGAAGGCAAGTCGATTGTGAATGTCAAGCCTGATCGCATTACGGGAAGAGGCATTGCCCGTACGTTTCAGAACATACGTTTATTTGGCAATATGACGGTGATTGAAAATGTGATGGTCGGCATGCATATCCATTTGAAAGGTGGAATCGTCAGTACTTTACTGGGATTGGCGAAAATTCGGCTTGAGGAACAAAAGGCAATGGATGAAGCCTATCGGTTATTGCAGTATGTAGGTCTTGCCTCATCGCTTAATGAAAATGCGAACAGCCTCTCTTACGGAGCGCAAAGACGGCTTGAGATTGCGAGAGCGCTCGCCGCAAAACCTAAAGTGCTGTTGCTCGATGAACCCGCGGCGGGAATGAATCCGAGTGAAACCAAAGATTTGACGGCACTTATTCGTAGGATTCAACGGGAAATGGATCTTACGATTATATTGATTGAACACGATATGAAGCTAGTCATGGAATTATCCGATTACATCCTGGTATTGGATCACGGTGTGAAGATTGCGGAAGGATTTCCTCGGGAGGTTCGTTCAAACCCGCGTGTCATTGAAGCCTATTTAGGTAAAAGCGCCTTAGTAGAAGGGGTGAAATGATGAGCTTATTACAGCTTCAAGAGGTTCAGGCTTATTATGGAGGTATTCAGGCATTAAAAGGGATTTCTCTTCATGTTCATGAAGGAGAAATTGTTACCTTGATCGGGTGCAACGGAGCGGGAAAGTCTACGACACTGAAGTCCATTTGCGGTCAAGTGAAAACGAAAGGCTCCATCGTGTTTAACAAGCTAGACATTTCGAGTTGGCAGCCTCACCAAACGGCAATGGAAGGAATCGCGCATGTTCCGGAGGGCAGGCGCATATTCCCCAAGCTAACCGTCAAAGAGAATTTGGAGATGGGCGCATTTTCTGTGAAAGATAAAAAAGTGATGAAAGAGCGTATGGAACAATCTTTTGATTATTTTCCGCGTTTGCGTGAACGCTTGAATCAAACGGGAGGCACCATGAGTGGCGGCGAACAACAAATGTTAGCCATCGCCCGCGCGCTTATGATGAGGCCCAAGCTGCTGCTGCTTGACGAACCATCGATGGGGTTGGCCCCGGTTATCGTGGATCAAATCTTTGACATTATCCGCGAATTGAACCGAATTGGGATGACGATTCTACTTGTGGAGCAGAATGCCTATCAAGCTCTGCAAATTGCGAATCGCGGTTATGTCATACAGACGGGAGAAATTATTTTGGAGGATGACGCCAAAACATTGCTTGTCAATGATCAAGTAAAAGAAGCCTATTTAGCGGGATGAGTTCATTTCTGCCGATGTTATATGGCATCATGGCGTCATTCTTTTTCTCATTTTCCTTCATCATGAACCGATCCATGGAGTTATCTGGAGGCTATTGGGTATGGAGTGCTACACTTCGTTATCTATTCATGCTCCCTTTGCTCTTGTTAATAGTAGGGCTCAGGGGGAATCTACAGGTTCTTCTTTATGAAATAAGAAAGCAATTATGGGTGTGGATGGGGTGGAGTTTTGTCGGATTCGGGCTATTTTATGTGCCGCTTTGCTTTTCCGCCGCCTATACACCTGGCTGGTTGCTTGCAGCCACTTGGCAAATAACCATTATTGCAGGTTCATTGCTTGCTCCATTATTCAAGGAAAAACTCCCTGTACAGGGTTTGCTTATTTCACTTCTTATTATAATTGGTGTAATCGTTGTCCAGGCGGAGCATAGCGATCAACTCTCCGTGAAAGAGGATCTTGTAGGTACGCTGCCGGTGTTACTGGCAGCTTTTGCATATCCGCTGGGCAATCGGAAGATGATGAAGGTTTGCAAAGAGCGGTTAGATACGTATCAGCGCGTGCTAGGCATGACAATAGCCAGTCTTCCCCTATGGATCGTACTCTCGCTCTATGCTGGTGTTAAAGCAGGCGCACCTACCGTAGGGCAAATCGGGCAGTCCGCTCTTGTGGCTGTGTGCTCAGGCGTGATTGCCACGGTTCTTTTTTTCACAGCAACGGAGCGGGTGAAACGCTCATCTCAGCAACTGGCTGCCGTAGAAGCGACGCAAGCCGGTGAAATTATTTTTACCATATTCGGTGAAATGTTATTTCTTGGTGCGGCATTTCCGACGATGCTGTCTTGGACGGGGATGTGCTGCGTGATTTTCGGCGTGATTTTCCATAGCTTACTACCAAAGAATAGATGAATAATTCCATTTTCATGATACAATAGCTTTCTATCAGATGAATGGAACGGAGTGATTACATGAGCAAAGGCAAAGGAACAGGCAGAGGAACGGACAAAAAAGGCTGGAATAGATGGCAAGCTAGTGCCAATCGAGCAAAAAGCGCCCCGAAACCGTACAAAAGCAAAGGGGTTAAAAAAGAAAGTGACAATCAAGTAAGTACCAGCAGTAAAGAATAGATTGCAAACTAGTTAAAAGAGACCTACATATACGATATGTGGGTCTTTTATGCATGTCCATTGAATAAAAATAATATTACAGGTAACAATTTCTAATAACATAGTAAAGAAGGTGAACTAGAATGAAAGATAAAAGACGAGAAGATGCTTGGACAGATAATCATGATGTAACGTTAGCTCAAACGGTAATTAGCCATATTAAAAATGGGAGTACGCAGCTTGCTGCATTTGAAGACTCAGCGAGTAAACTGAATCGCACGGCGGCCGCCTGTGGGTTTAGGTGGAATAAAGAACTGAGGCATCAGTACGAGACGGAAATCAATGACGCTAAATTTTTCAGGATGAAACGCAAACAACAAAAAAGAGACATCCATGCAGCGATTCCTGTCATGCCAACATTGGATGAGGAACCAATCATGCCGAAATATGAGGATGCATTTAGGCAAATCATTAAGATCGCGAAGGATCAAGCGCAAAAATTTGAGCAGTTGATGCACGAGAATTCGAAGCTCAAGCTTGAAATAGATGAATTGAGAAGCCAGAAGGAAAACGTAAACATCGTCAGAAGTAATGAAGATGTGGCCACAGAGGACCTTCAAACCTTCCTCAAAATCATGAACAGAGCAAGAAATTTAACTTCTTTGAATTTGAATGTATAAGTCTTCCTTTCACTCCACATGATAAGATTACACCACGAGAAGGAGTGATTTAGTTATGGCAAACAGTAACACATTAGTTGTTCCAGAGGCAAAAGCGGCTTTAAATCAATTGAAATATGAAGTTGCTCAAGAGTTAGGGATTGCGTTGCAACCCAATGGGTACAATGGCAATCTGGCTACGCGCGATGCAGGCTCAATTGGTGGTACCATCACCAAACGCTTGGTGCAAATAGCAGAGCAGCAATTGCAAGGTTTTAGACGCTAATCATTAACAAATAGCAAGAGCTAAAAAGACTACAATCACTCTTCCTCCTTGGGTGAATGCAGTCTTTTTTATGTTGGGAGGAGCATTGCTTCTATTTCCGTATGTTTGGAATATTTTATGGGCGATTGGGTGAAGTTAGGAAGGCTAAACTAATCTTGATTCAAGGAGAAAGCCACGATGAAATGCAAAATAAACCGGAACGCAGCTAAAATTTTAAAGGAAATGTTGAGTCAAGAAGGTGCGGAGGGGAAGATGGTTCGAGTCATTATTACTCAAAATCATGGAGATCATGGCCATTATGACGTTATCTTGGATGATGCAACTGAAAATGATGAAATCGTAGAAACCGATAAAGGGATTAATGTGTTGTTAGATAAAAGAGAGAGCCTGTTAGACGGCGTTTGGATTCAATATTTTCATGTTCCGGAAGAAGGTTTTTTTATTACGAATCCTTCCACAGGATTTCTTGAGAAGTAATGAAATGACGTATATTCTTGTCGCAAAAGAGGGACAGGAACATACGTCTTTTTCGTTTCTATTCACGTTTAATAAAAAATTTAAAAACGCTATTTTTCAAGTAGTCCAGCGAATAGAAGACAGGTCGATCCTCTTCATCGAAATGTAGCTGTTTTAATAATAAAATTTCATTGCCGAGCACGTTCACCGCATTCTGATCCATCTCTTCAGAGCTGCTTAATGCGCAAATTTCAGTGATGGCGTAGGCGATGTTGATGCCCATTCTGCTCTTTAAGAAATCAAAGATGGCCCCGGAAAATTCCCCCTCAAAATGGCCTGCCACCAAACTCTGCGGGAAAATATTATAATAAAATGCCACTTTCTTGCCGTTTGCTGTTCGCGAACGCTCCAAAATGACAACCTTTTCCTCATCATCGATTTGCAGTTGTTTTCTCCAATCTTCCTCGGGCTCCCGTGTGTAGATCTTGATGTCTAATTCGCTTTCGATATACCCCTCATTTTTGATCATTTGACCCACGCTTTGCAGCTTGCTCAGGGGATTAATAATGAAATCCGGACGATTGTTGACGTAGGTCCCGACACCGTTTTTGCTTATGAGCACCTTCTCACGCTGAAGCATCTTGAGCGCTTCTCGGAGCGTAGGGCGGCTTACCTCGTATTTCTTGGCGAGCTCCGGCTCAGACGGAAGCTTGTCTCCCGGCTTAAGCTCGCCTTCGTTGATGCTTCGTTCAATCTCTTCTTTGACTCTGAGATAAAGCAGCTTTTTCTCCAAATTTCAGCGATTCCTCTCTATAGGTTGATGATGGTATGTTCAATGTTTACATAAAATTCAAAGCTGTCTGACAACAATAGTGTACCACATTTTTTGAAATTTGAAAGACTAGTTAAGCCATATTATTAGCAAAATCAAGCGGTTTATCTACACAATTATTTAACATTGGATTGATTGACACAAACGAGATATCTTACCTATAATTTTAGATGTCAGACAGCATGATACGCATCGAGGAAGGAAGGAGGACTTGCTAATCATAGGGTGACAGGATGTTGGATGAAAATAATTTGATTTCACGGAGGGGCATTTTAAATGAGGAAAAAAATGTTAGGTCTAATGTCGATTATAACTTTGGCGGTTCCTTTCTTCACTAGTGCGAGCACCACTCATGCTGCAAGTTACTCAGAGCTGGCTGCCTACTGGGCGCCTCAGATTTACCAGGATGTGAATGCTGATCTGGATGTAAGGGCAGATTTTATTACCAATTTCAACTATGACGGCGATTATTTGGCTCGGAATAACTGGGATAATCTCTCCAATTACAATGAGAATGCCTATGTCTACTATAAAGTGTCCGAAACGACAACGCATTACTTTATCGAGTACGACTTGTTCCATGCAAGAGATGATGCTTACACTAGACCGCTTGATGCTCATGAAAATGACCTTGAAGGCCTGTTCCTTGTGATCAAGAAGGATGGATCCAACTATGGGTCGTTCCAGCTGATGGAAACCATGGCACATAATCAATGGTACGATTACACGAATGATCCTAACATTACCTCTGGTACTGATAACGTTGACGGTGGCGTTCTCTTCAACGGAAGTCATCCCATGGTGTTTTGCCAAGCGAATGGACAGAGTCCTAGCGGTGGGCATGGCGTCAAAGCTTACGATGGATCATCCGCGCCAGGAGGAGATGGTATTGTCTACGATTACACGGGGGTAGCGCAGTTTCCGACTAATACATCAGGCAGCTATACGAACCATTACGGTTATGCCTTAATCGAGTGGGGAGATCTTTGGAGCCGCCGGAATAACCCTAACATTTTCGCTTCTTGGGGGACCTTTGCAGGGGACAACAATACGGCTAATTCAGCGAATGCCCCATGGGGATGGGACGATAGCGATGATGGCCCAGCCTTACAGGGAATGAACTGGTCTGATCCGGCTCATCAAGTCGATGTGCACCTGAATGGTCTCGGTAATTTCTCGCATACCTATGTGTTTAATCCTTACTACTCTCATAAAATAGTTCTCCAGAACACGCAAAGTCTTGAAGATCGCGACCCGTTCGGTGGTAAAAGCGATATCTACATTAAAGCCTATGTCAACGGCCAAGGACAGACGGATGCCAGGTTCTGGAAGAAAAATGATGCCCCTAAAAATCAAGTTTACAATATAGCTTTTGGCGCTAACGACGCTGAATTCGGAGCTAACTTCTCAGAAAACTACAACACCGTCTATGTCGCGAAACCATCAAATACCAATGTTGAAATCCATGTCTATGATTCAGACGGAACTTCCGGTGATGACGATATGGGATATGTATCAGCGGTTGTAGCGCCTGGAACTACCAAATCTTGGACGGATGCACTGACAAGTAATGGACAGGCCAAAGTTACAGCTACGGTAACTGCACAATAGGGTTATTGCGGGAGTAAGTCGATTCAACCAAATATACGAAAGAGAACACATCTAGGAGGATGGAAATGTTTCTGAAACCGAAAGCACGTACTGTAAGTTTGTTATTAGCAGCTTCTTTCATGTTAACCACTGTTTTATCAGGGTGTGGAGCCGGTGCCAGCAAGACAGCCAGTTCACCAGCATCAACGCCAGCCAGCACGGCGAGCAGTGAGCCAGCGAAAGAGACGAAAGCACCGGAGTCGAAGAAACTGGTTGTCTACGCAGCATTAAATGAAGATGATATCGTACAAATTCAAAAGAAGTTCAAAGAAGATACGGGTATTGAGATTGAATACTTGCGTTTAAGCGGTGCTGGTGAAGCGAGTACGCGCATTCAAGCTGAAAAGGCTGCGCCTAAAGCAGATATCTTTGTAGGAGGTTCGGTCGAATTCTACGAGCCGCTTGCTCAGCAGGGATTGCTTGAAAAGTACACGTCTCCTAATGCCAAGGATATCGAAGCTCGTTTTAACGATCCGAAGGGCTACTGGCAAGGTTGGTACATGGGCGTTCTCGGTATCGTTCTGAACAAAGACAGATTCCAAAAAGAGCTTGCGCCAAAAGGTGTGAAAGAGCCGGCGACATGGGACGATCTGCTTGATCCTAACTATAAAGGCCTATTCCTTACGTCCAATCCGGCGACAGCGGGCGGCGGTTATATCTTCGTGGCTGACCAGTTGTTCCGTTTGGGAGAAGAAAAAGGCTGGGACTATTTGAAAAAGCTTAATACAAATGTTCATCATTATACACCAGCAGCAGGGGACGGGATTACGCTTACTGCGACAGGCGAGTTTGTAGCTGGTATGTCATGGGCGCATGATATCGTTAAATCGGCTCAAAAGGGTTACCCAATTAAAGTTATCGTTCCTGAGCAAACGGCTTTTGAAATCGGCGGTGTTGGTGTTGTGAAGGGTGGAGCGAATACAGAGAATGCGAAGAAATTCGTGGACTGGTTGTTAACCAAACCGGTTGGGGAAATGAATACGAAGATGTCTAATCGTTACTCCGTAAGAAAAGATGTAGCGCCACCGGACGGCATGATCAAGATTGAGGATGTCAAATTGGTCAACTATGACAGAGATAAAGCTGCTCAGATGAAAGCAGATGTTGTGAAGAAATTTACTGAAATGACAGGCAAATAATGTTGTAAGGAAAAGCTTGTACACCTCCTCCTGCGGCCAATCGGCGGGAGGAGGTGCATGCTTATAACCGAAAGGTGTGGAAAGATTTGATTTCATCTACTGTCAAAGATACCTGGTCGGAAATAAAGAGGTTGCGGAATGAACCTGCCCTAGCGTTGGGGGTGGCAGCGATCATTCTGATCACATGTTTTTTTGTCATTTGGCCCATTCTGAAGGTGCTAAGCTTCACTCGCCCGGAGGATTATTTTAAACTTTTTACGTTCTCCAGATGGTATCATGCAGCTCTAAACAGCTTATTCATGACAGCAATCTCAACCGTTTCATGTACGGTCATTGCGTTTATTTTTGCCTACACGATTACAAGGCTGAAAGTTCCTTTCAAAGGACTCTTTAAATTTATAACGATTTTGCCGATTGTTTCGCCTCCATTCATTGTTGCTTTATCCTACATCCTGCTCTTCGGCAGGCAGGGAATCATTTCAAAATATGTGCTGCACGTTAATATAGATATCTACGGCTGGCATGGGCTTTGGCTAGTTCAAACGATGACTTTTTTTCCATATGCTTATGCGGTTATTCACGGTGTGCTCAAGTCTACTTCCACCAATTTGGAGTATGCGGCATATAATCTTGGAGCCTCTCATTGGCAAGTTTTCAAACAAGTTTTTCTTCCTCTGTGCAGGCCGGGTATTGCAGGCGGAGCCTTAATTACGGCCATGAATGTTCTGGCTGACTTCGGGAATCCCATGATCATAGCAGGGAATTTTACGGTTCTTCCAACAGAGGCGTATATGCAAATGTCGGGGATGTTCGATTTAAATTCGGCTGCTGTGCTCTCAACCGCGCTGCTGGTTCCCGCAGTTGGTCTCTTTATTTGGAACAGGGCATGGGTAGGAAAACGTTCCTACATCACCGTTACCGGTAAAGAATCTTCGCTGGAACATTTTCCACTGCCCTTTGCGGTGAAATGGGGGCTATTCGCTTTCTGCATGCTCGTCACGCTCGTTGTTCTTTCGGTCTATGGAGTTTTGTTTTATGGAGCTTTCACCAAGACATGGGGATTTGACTGGTCCTTCACGCTGCAAAATCTCCTTTATGTGGAGGCCAAAGGACGAGAAATTTTCAACAGCTTGAAATTCGCTTTGTTTGCATCGTTAGCGGCCGGATTCTTTGCCCTGCCATTAGCTTATATTGTGCAAAGGAAGCGTATTGGCATCAACCGACTGCTTGATTTCTTGGCGATATTGCCGGGAGCTGTGCCGGGCGTATTCTTAGGGCTTGGTTTTGCAATGGCCTTTAATGAGAAACCGCTAATGATTTCGGGAACGTCTCTCATTATGGTTCTTGCCCTCATGTTCTGGAATTTACCGACCTGCTATAGCGCCAGTCTGGCGGGTCTTCAGCAGATCAGCGGAGCGCTGGAAGAAGCTTCACTCAATCTCGGCGCAAGCAACTTCGCCACCTTCAGGAAAATTGTGCTTCCCTTGTTGAGAGGACCGTTTATCTCGGGGATTGTCGTGTCTTTTCTGCGATCCGTTACTTGCTTGAGCGTTATTATTTTCATTTATTCTGCGAAAACTTCCGTAGGTACGGTGTCTATTCTTGGATTAGTGCAGAACGGGGCTTGGGGAAGCGCATCGGCCTTTACGGTAGTGCTGATTTCCATCGCCTTCATAGTGCTGTTGGCAGCACAGTTTTTCTTGAAGAAGCAGGGCAGATCGATAGAACTATAAGTGGAGGAAACCATGAACACGGAGAAACCGATGATCCAAATCGCCAATGTTTCAAAAAAGTTCGGAGACTTCGACGCCATTAGTCAAGTGTCTCTCGATATACCCGCAGGCAGTTTCACAACACTCCTAGGGCCAAGCGGTTGCGGCAAAACGACGTTGATGCGGCTGATTGCCGGATTCTACGAACCGGATGCCGGTGACATTTTTATAGAAGGTAAAAATATGAATGAGCTGCCTGTATATAAACGGAATACACCGCTTGTTTTTCAGGAGTATGCCTTATTCCCTCATATGACCGTCTTCGAGAATATTGCTTACGGTTTAAAGCTGCAGAGACCGACTCGGCAAGAAGTGAAAGACAAAGTTGATGCAATGCTCAGCATGTTCGGGCTTCAAGGGCTGCAAGACAGGCTCCCTAGAGCGTTAAGCGGAGGACAACAGCAGCGCGTTGCTTTTGCGAGGGCACTGGTTATGGGGCAGAAAGTGCTATTAATGGATGAACCGCTCAGCAATTTGGATGCCAAAATGAGAGTAGAAGTCAGAGATGAACTAAGAGAATTGCAGCAGCGATTGGGCATTACCGCTATTTTTGTTACGCATGATCAAGATGAAGCGTTATCGATTTCGGATCGAATCGCTGTGTTTAACAAGGGGCGTATCGGGCAGGTAGGGACACCTTGGGATATTTACTTTAAACCGGAAAGCAAGTTTGTTGCCGATTTTGTCGGTACGGCTAATTTTATAGAGGGCGAAGTAGCGGCTGAAGAGGGCGAGGATTTGATTGTAAAATGCGGAACCACCGTATTTCGCGTTTATCGAAGCGATTACCGCTTTCGGACAGGTGACCGGGTGACGGTTGTCATCCGACCGGAATGCGTCTCCTTCGTCGATAAGACGACGGAAGGTCACAATGTTTGGAGCGGCGTCATTCAGAGAAGCAGCTTCCTGGGGCGCATGATCCGTTATTGGATCAATGATGCTCCACTGCAATGGATTGTCGATGACTCAAGTCCTAGCATGCGAGGGTATTTGGAGGGAACGGTGCATCTGGCGTTGGATAAGCATCACATTCATTTGCTGCCATTTGAGAAGGATACAACGACAAACGAACGATAAAGGGGGAAATTCTTATGTTGAATACGAAAGTTCAATTCTTGAATGTCGGGTGGGGGGATGCTCATCTGATCAGGCTGCCTTCCGGCGGTGTCTGCTTAATTGACGGAGGGGACGGTACATTCTCCGAAGAGCAAGACCATCCCTTGTCTTGGATGAACCGCAATGACGTTGATCAGCTGGAGTGGATGCTGCTTACGCATATTCATGAAGATCATGTCAACGGGCTTCTGGATGTTGCAAGAGCCAAGTCGGTCGTCCAAGCCGTTTTGCCGTATGAGCCCTTTGTGCTGCCACCGGTAGAGCTGGTCGAAGAGCTAAGGGATGATTTTACTACTAGAGTATACCGCATGCTGGCCACTTATCTGGAATTGATTCAGGTACTAATTGAACAGGGGACAGAGATTAAATGGCGCAGCGCGTATGGATCAAGCGATCAGTCGACCATTTGGTCGGAGGGAGGCATCACCTTAACCCAATTATATCCCTGGGAAGGAGATCCACTTCCAGCCTACGAGATGCTCTTGAAAGCTCTCTCAGATGAAGCTGAGGACAATGGGTTTAAAGAGAATTTACCGCGTTTTTTTGATTTATCTAATCATGATAGCTCCGTATATCGACTTAGCAGCGAAGGAGAGTCGCAGTCGAGCGTTGTATTCGGAGGGGATCAATTAGAACCGGGATGGGAACGGCTGGTACAGCGGACAGATCTTACGTGCAGCATTTGGAAAGTTTCCCATCATGGGATGGATGATGGCTTTAATGCCCGCATTCTCGCATGGATTCAGCCTGAACACTGCATCATTCCTGTCAGTATCGGACGCTCACATGCGCTGAAGGGAGAATGGGAAGAGCTCCGCTCTGAGACGGATGCTGCTTTTTATTTGACAGGGAGTTACGACAGAGGGAAGACTTGCCGGATTGTTAATGGATCATTGCCCATTGAGATTGGCTTTTAATTAAAAGGAGATAAGCGAATGTTAGTCAACAAGATCAGCTTCATACTTGCTTTTTCTGCTGGATTATTGGGCGTTACCCAAGGAATGATGAATGCGCACATCGGGAAAGTGCAGGGACAATACGGAATGATTATCGGTGTTTCCGCCATCCAAATCGTGGTTGCTTCCTTTTTATTATGGCGTATGAAATCCCCATCTCCGCTGCAGCTTCATGTTCTTCCATGGATCGTGATTGCCGGGGTTTTGGGTGTAGGCATCATGTTTAGCACTTCCTATGCCACAGGGAAAATCGGCACCCTACCCGTATTTATTCTGATCATTGCCGGGCAAATGGTTGCCTCATCGATTATTGATCATTTCGGGCTTATGGGTTTGCCGAAAAATCCGGTTACTTTAGCGAAACTCGGAAGTATTTTACTTATTATGACAGGTATCCTTTGCTTCATTAAATCATCCAGATAAATCAAACACAGAAAGCGTTAGGAGAAGGAGAGCATATGAACGAGCAACAAGCGTATGAGAATGCAATTATGCAAGATGCAATCAGTTATGTGAAAGAAGCGGGCGCTTTGATTATGGAACTCATGAAGATGCCGCTGCACATTCAGGAAAAGAAGAATCAAGCCGATCTGGTGACCGAAGTTGATGTGCAAAGTGAGCAATTACTGCGCAGTCGGATTAACCATGCTTATCCGGATCATTGGATTTTATCGGAGGAAACAGATGGCGGCAGGGAAGATTCCCACCATACGTTAAAGCAGTCGCCAACAGGCTACGGATGGATTATCGACCCTGTTGACGGCACGATTAACTTTATTCACAACATCGCGCATTTTGCGATCTCCGTTGGGATTGTGAAAGATGGCATTCCGATTGGCGGAGTCGTATATAATCCTGTAACCAATGAGCTCTACTCGGGTCAAAAGCAGGGCGGGGCTTTTCTGAATGGCCGCAGACTTCAGGTCGGGCATGAGCAGGACATCAGTCAAGCTTTGCTGGCAACGGGATTCCGTGCTTCGGACTGGAAACCAAATTCTGTGGTCGTGGAACAAATCGGAAGAATGACAGGTAAAGCCCGGAGCGTTCGCATCATGGGGGCGGCCAGTCTTGATTTATGCTTGGTTGCGTCAGGGCGATTGACGGGATTTTGGCATGATGGCCTATATCCTTGGGATGTCGCCGCCGGCATGGTTATTCTGCAGGAAGCGGGTGGTCTGCTAACCGATGCTGCAGGAAAAACATTTGTCCTAAGCGATGATAGCTTGGTTGCCTCCAATGCGGCCGTTCATGAGGAACTAATGTCTCTATTAAAATGATCTTTTGTCATCCTCTCGTGCCCCATGGTATGATTCAATCATATGACTGTTTACTTACTAGCAAGTATTTCTCGTAAGGACGGTGTCTTAGATTGAATAACCAAGTTCAGAGCTACTTAGATCGCATCGGCTTTAAAGGTTCACTTGATGGCAGTGCAAAGACGTTGGCTGCTCTGCAGGAGCGACATTTGTACTCCGTTCCCTATGAGAATTTGGATATTCTGGAACGCAAAGCGCTATCTTTGGATCCGCAGGAGCTGTTTCAAAAGATTGTCGTGCGCCAGCGGGGCGGATACTGTTTTGAGTTAAACGCCTTATTCGGTTGGCTGCTGCGGGAACTGGGGTACAAGGTGACTGACCTTGTTGCCAGGTTTTGGCGCGATGAGACGCAGCTCCCGCCCAAAAGGCGCCACCACGTCCTGAAGGTAGAGGCCGAGGGCGCCGAATATTTGTGCGATGTTGGGGTGGGTGGGGTCGTGCCCATCAGGCCGCTTGCTCTTATCGAAGGGCTTGTCCAGCAGCAAGGCGAGGAGTATTACCGTCTCGAGAGAGATTCCGATCATGGCTGGATGCTTTGTGAACAGAAACATGGGGGTTGGCCCCGCATTTACTCGTTCACGGAGGAGCCGCAGCTGCCGAAAGACTACCTGTTTGCGAGTTTCTGGTGTGAAAATGCGCCCGATTCGATTTTCACCAAGTGCCCGATTGTTGCAATCCGGACGCTGGAGGGACGGCATACCGTCTTTGATCGTGAATTCCGGGTTTTCAACTCTGAGGGTGTACGAACCTTTACCCCTGAGACAGATGAAGCATATAAAGAAGCATTGTTAGCTTATTTTGGTATTGTCCTATAAAAAAAAGGGTGCCCGCCAGCCATGGATATGGTTGGGGGCACCTTTTTTTTGTGAAATCAGCTCAGCGTAGCAAGAGACTCCCGCGTGAACGGCTGCAATTCATCCGTGCGGTTATCGCGGATTTTGGCTGCCCAAGCTGGGTCAGTCAATAGTGCGCGACCGACGGCGACAAGGTCGAACTCTCCGCGATCCAGACGCTCGATCAGGCTTTCGATGCCGGCAGCCTCGCCACCTTTGCCTTCTTCAAATAGGCTGGTGAAGACGGAGTCCAATCCAACGGAACCGACGGTAATAGCCGGCTTCCCGGTGATTTTGCGCGTCCAGCCCGCCAGGTTGAGATCAGAACCTTCGAACTCAGGCTCCCAGAAGCGGCGTGTGGATGCGTGGAAGATATCAACGCCAGCTGCGGACAACGGTGCAAGGAAGCGTTCCAGCTCCTCTGGATTCGCTGCGAGCTTGGCATCGTAATTCACCGGCTTCCATTGGGAGAAGCGGAAGATAATCGGGAAGTCGGGACCAACCGCGGCACGTACCGCTTCGATAACTTCTACCGCAAATCGGGTGCGCTCAACAAGGTCGCTGCCGCCATACTCATCCGTACGTTTGTTGGTCATGTCCCAGAAGAACTGATCAATGAGATAACCATGCGCGCCGTGAATCTCTACAGCATCGAAGCCTAGACGCTTCGCGTCGGCTGCGGCTTGCGCATAAGCCTGAACGAGTCCTTGAATTTCTTCGACCGAAAGGGGCTCGGATACTTTCTCGCCTTTCAAGTTGAGGCCGGACGGGCCGACGGAATCGATATCCGAATCGGGGAATCTGCTCTTATCGCGGGCCGTTCCAGTATGCCAGATCTGCGGAGCGATTTTGCCCCCGGCTTCATGCACTTCGCGGACAACACGCGCCCATCCTTCCAGAGCTTCCTCGCCGTAGAAATGCGGCACACCGTGATCAGCCGACGCAGCCGGATGGTTAATGACGGTTCCTTCGGTGATGATCAAACCAACGGCGTTCTCCGCTCTTCGGCGGTAATAGCCGGCTACGTTAGGGCCCGGGATACCTCCTGGCGAAAAAGTACGGGTCATCGGTGCCATGACAATACGATTATCAAGCTTCAGGTTACCAACTTCAAAAGGTTGGAACAAAGCTGCTGTTGTTTGGGATGTAGTCATCTTATTTTCTCCTCCTGCATGAAAAAGGTTTATAATTAATCTATAAATACAAATATATAGATTAATCGATAAAGATGCAAGTTTTACGGAGAAAACTTTTGAGAGCTACTTCTTCATGGCTTGCAGCCCCGCGGCAAAGTTCGCCAAGAACTCGGCGATAGCTTCTTCATTTCGTCTGTAATAGGTCCATTGCCCGTAACGGCGAGATTCCAGCAGTCCCGCTTTCTGCATGGAAGACAGATAAGAGGAGATGACAGACTGCGCCAGTCCGGATTTTTCCTGGATGCTTCCCACGCAGACCCCTCCCGGGAATTCTTCTTTGATGACGCTCGGCAGATTTTCGTTCAACTTATCCGGCTCTCTGAGCCAGCAAAGAATGTTGAGACGGGTCTCATTGGAGAGAGCCTTCAGCACCGCAAGCATTTCTTCATGTTTCACTACTCGACACCCATTTCTGGTTGATTTGTTCCCAGTATACCAAAAGTACGGCGCTTGAGAAATAGAGGGATCTCCAGAATGGGAGGAACCGCTCAAATTAAAAAATCCGAGCCAAGTAACACCTTGACTCGGACCCCTTGTTTAATATAGCTCAATCACCCTTGAGCGGTCTCGCGGGCAAGTTCTTTGCGAACGATTGGCGCGACCTTCGTGCCGAGCAGTTCAATGGTGCGCAGCACTTCGCTATGCGGCACCGAACTGACGTCAACGTGCAAGAGGAAGCGCGTTAGGCCTAGGTTTTTGCGCAGCAGCACGATTTTCTCGGCGACATACTCGGGATCGCCGACGTAGAGTGCTCCGCGAAGACTGCGGGCGTCGTCGAACGATTCACGGGTATAGGGCCCCCAGCCGCGCTCGCGCCCAATGGTGTTCATTTGAGCAGCCGTTGGCGGGTAAAACAGGTCGGCGGCTTTCTCTGTTGTATCAGAGATGAAGCCGTGTGAATGTGTCGCAATCTGCAGCTTGCTGACGTCATGTCCGGCTTTCGCAGCGGCTTCTTTGTATAGCTTGACGAGAGGAGCGAATCTTTCCGGCATGCCGCCGATGATCGCAAAAACGACCGGCAACCCAAGTAGGCCGGCGCGAATCGCGGACTCCGGATTGCCGCCGGTTCCGATCCATACAGGCAGCGGCTCCTGAACGGAACGCGGGTAGACGCCAAGATTTTTGATAGCGGGGCGATGGCCGCCGCCCCAGTTCACTTTCTCCGTTTCACGGATCGCGAGTAAAAGCTCCAGCTTTTCCTCGAATAGTTCGTCGTAGTGATTCAAGTCATATCCGAACAAAGGGAAAGATTCGATAAACGAGCCGCGGCCCGCCATAATTTCCGCCCGCCCATTGGATAGGCCGTCCAACGTGGAAAAAGCTTGGTACACGCGAACAGGGTCGTCCGATGACAACACAGTTACGGCGCTAGACAGCCGAATGCGCTTGGTTGTAGAAGCCGCAGCTGCCAAAATAACGGCCGGCGCCGAACTCGCATAATCCGCGCGGTGATGTTCGCCGATCGCATAGACGTCCAGGCCGACTTGCTCGGCAAGATTAATTTCCTCAACGGCTTGACGGAGCCGCTGTGCATGTGTGATCCCGCCTGCTCTTGGAGCAGCCTCGAGAAAAGTGCTTATTCCTATTTCGAGTGAAGTAGTTGTATGATTAGACATGGTTCTTCTCTCCCTTCTGTATATGTGTATTATACTTTATATTTTAGTGTAACTCAACAAAAGTAAGTAAATATCAGATCGCTCCGTGGCGTGCAAATATACCGGGAATATTTATGAATACCCTAAGCAACGGTTTTAGAGTAAAATAGAGCTTGTTGAAAGGTGGAATGTTATGCAAAAGAGAATGCGTAAAGCCGTTTTGTTAGGTTTAGCAGGCGGAATTAGTTGGGCGGCGGTGAACTACTCTTTAGATAAACATATCAGTGTGAGCTTCGTCGGAGGAGCATCTTGGTTTCTTTTCACTATTGTAGTATCTTTTTTTTCGCAAAAAATTAACCAAACCTAAATTGAAAAAAATGTAACACAATTGAAATCTTATATTCATCTGGTTTTAATGAAACAAGCCTATAATAAAAGTCGACCCCCCTTTAAAATATAAAACTTTAGACCCGCAGCCCGTTGCTGTGGGTCTCTTTTTTGCAATTTGCGGTTCACATTGTAGACTATACTATAATTGTGAAATTGCCTGTTGTGTTGACCACGTAGCACTACTGAATGCCTGATAGTTGGTCAGCGCGGCCTGAAAAGCCTGTTCACTTATCGTAGCAGTGGCATCATAAACAACAGCGGTTTGGAAGCCGTTTTCGATCAAATCACGCATATGCGACTCAACGCAAATATTCGAAAGGATTCCTGCCAGAATGATCTTTTCTTTCCGGTGCTGACGCAGTTGATAGACTAGATCATTGCTCTGCGGGCTGGCTACCTTATGGGCTGTTGTTATGACGGTTCGACTAGATAATATGTAGGGTTTAAGTGAGGGAACCCAATCGGCGCCGACCGAAGTATAGTCGTGTTGCTTTTGAAAGACACCGAGTTTTAATAACATTTCTTGCTCAGCACCCGTGAATTGCCAATTGTAATCATGCGGATAGATATAATGGGGCGAGATAAAAAGCTGATATCCTTTGCTCATCGCAGTATGCATGAGAATTTCCAGGTTCCCTAGTGTATTGTATTGCTCAATCAAGCTTTTAGTTAAATGGTAGCCCTTGCCTCCAGGGGAAAGAAAGTCGTTTTGCGGGTCCGTTATGACAATTGCTGTATTGGCGGGATGAGGTTTGAACATGTATGTTCCTCCAAATCACATTGAAATATGAGGATTCGTCTGGTCTGTTATCCCCATGAATATATGAAGGGGAGCCTGGTCATATTCCGCTAGAAAAGTGTGGTAAACTATGGTTAAAAAAGAATAAGCAGCCAAAGTAGATTGGCTGCCTGTCTATTGCTATTTACAATGGTTTGGTGAGAACAGCCCGCCACTCGTCAATTTCAAGGTATTGAAGCTTGCCATTTTCAATGTGAACGGAAAAATAATCTTGAATCGACTGATCTGCGCCGGTAATAAATTGCTCAACCGACTTCGCTTGTTCTTCGTTCTCGGCGGTACGCATGACCCATGCAGGGAACTTATGTGGTTTGCGATTCATAAGGGAAATCTCCACTTGTAATCCTGCTTTTTCGGCAAGGGCTTGCCACTCGGGGACGGTTAGACACCGAACATGGCTCGTATCTCGCATAGCTTCAAATGTATTCATAAATTGATCAAGTGCTTCGTCAGAAGGAGCGACGTTATCGATGAGAACCAGTTTGCCGCCCGGTTTGAGAACACGTGCCGCTTCATGAAGGAATAAGTGCGGATTAGGAAAGTGATGGGCAGCTATGCGGCAGGTGACCGCATCAAATGAACGATCGAGAAAAGGCAGCTGTTCAGCATCGGCTACAACAAAAAGGACATTATCGCACTGCGCCTGCTTCAAGTGATCAGCGGCAACAGAGAGCATGGGGCGCGTTAGGTCGGTAGCGACAACCTGCCGGACATGAGCAGACAGCTTTTTGGCTACGTGGCCTCCGCCCGTTGCAATATCCAGCACATTCCAAGTGTTTTCCAAGGGCAGCCAAGTAAGAAGCAGTTCGAGATCATCACCCTTTGCATGATTCTCGCTTGTCACGTACTTACTGGCATGTTTGCCAAACTGCTGCTGGACATGTTGTTTGATGGTACTTTCATTTTCCATAAGAAACACCTCCGAAATAATTATTTCACTAGATGAAACTCAGTATCACATTACGGAACTCATACTTATTTTATCACAATAATAGCTAAGGTGGTATCCACGATGGGGAAAATAATTTGTTTTATCTCTGATGAATTTGCGGATTTTGAGATTACCCTGGCGCTCCATAAAATTAGAAATGTGGGGAAGAAGGAAGTTTTGACAGTGGCATATAGCGATAAAGCTATCGTCAGCGAATCCGGTTTAACCTATAGGCCTGATTTGATTTTCCATGAAGCGATGGCGCTGAACGATATCGAAGGACTTCTTATCCCAGGTGGCCCGATTCGAAACCAGCAGCAAGAGCTGACCGATTTTATCATCAAACTCGATCAAGAAGGCAAGATGATTGCCGCTATTTGTAACGGGCCACAATATCTTGGGAGAGCCGGTCTGCTGCATCATCGCAGGTTCACGACGTCATGCTCCGTGGAGAGTATCAATCAATTGCATGTAGAAGACCCGTTTCCGCGGGACAATTATGTAGATAAACGAGTGGTTCGAGATGGGCATGTCCTTACAGCCAAAGGCCGCGCTTTCGTCGACTTTTCTTTTGAAATATTTGATTATCTTGGCATCTATGCCAACGCGAATGAAAAGAGAGAGCTGTTTAGAGATATCATGGACCGATGATTTGGTCTACGCCGCCTGTCTTATTTTTTCATGCGTCTCAAGCCATAATCGTTTATTTTCAGTTTCACGCTGTAGGTAACAGGGATCTTGCTGAATTCTTGATCCCAGTTCTGTTTCACTTTTTGCCAAACTTTAGGGTAATGAATTCTTAATTGTGTTCCAAACCCGGCGACTTCAACAGAATACTTGCTTTGCATTGTATGGAGAATCAGGTCTATATGCCGAGCAACTTCTTTTTCCGCCGCTTTTTCCGCGGATTGCAGGTAGCTGTTATCGAAATAGTCGACTTTCTCACGCCAGTCCTCTGTTAGACGGCCTACAGAATCAATGTCCACGTGAAAGGAAATCCGGTCTCCGGATACTTTCGGTTGAATACGGCTTTTTAGCGATTCCAGCTCATAGATGATAAAGGGATGATTGCCCTCATCCGTAGTTTTCACCACACCCCCTTTACTCTTTCCTGTTAACCAGGTCAAGCCTTCCAATTCTTCTTCGCTTAGAAAGCCGATCAGCTTATTTTCCTCTTGCTTGAACACGGCAGCTCCGGCAAATTTCACTTCCCCCTGCGACGCAGCTACGCTTTGGATCAAGAAGCTCGAATGGGTTGCGATCTTTTCCATCACGTTTTGAATCGTCATGGACGGTAAAATCCTCGTAGATCTGTATTGATTTTTTGAAATTCGGACTAACCGATCTACGGGGATTTCCGGGCTTTTTGACTCTAATGTATCTTTGGCCAGCCCTCGGGCTATGAGGACAAGACCGCTTTCTCTCACCTCATTATCGCGGAAATGCTGATCGATTAACGTCTGTAAATCCATGCTGCGCACGAGTTTCTCCCCGAAGACGAACATTTTTTGATGCTGGTTGAAAAGGGGTTTGGACTCGAGTGAAACTTCGCGTGCGAATTGATGAATCATATCTCCAGACAGGGAGTGATTCTTATACGGCTTCAGGTCGCCGGAGGCATTCCTTGACGCAGCAATCTTGGGGATAACAACTTGCCAAGTGATGGTGATCAAGTCTTGTTTGCGGTAGCCGCCGCCTTTTTCGTCCAATTTGTCCTCTTTCGGGGCTTCATCGCCTTGATCGATAGCTTCGCCAACGACAATCGACATTTCCGTTATGTTTTTACTATCCCAGCATCCCGTTAACAAGAATAGCGACAGCAAAAGCAAATTGGCGGTGAGTACTTTAATTTTGAGCATAAGAGATCTTCCTTAGCACAGTAATGAGAAGAAGAATGGGGGCAATCAGACCGATGACTCCAAAAAAGATGCTGCCGACAACATCTCCAAGGGCTTTAACTTGATTGATACTTTTGGGATACATCGCTATGATGAAAATCACCGGTAATACGGCGTAAATATAACGATAGTAAGATTGTTTGAACGTATGCGATAGTCCTAGAGAGACAATGTAAAGGTACATAACAAATCCCGTGAACACTTGGATTAAACGAACCACGATGAGCAATGATTCATAACGTTCTAGGAAAAAGCCGGTAAGCTCATAAGACCGGACGATGGATATCGCAGGCCATGTCAACGTGGCGACTTGTTGGTACGGTATGCCCCCCAAGACGACAATCATGGTGATCAAATAAACGAAAACGGAAATACTGATTCCGGCTAAAAGTGCTTTGCTAGCTTTTTCAGGCCTGCTCATATAAGCAGTAACGAATAACATCGTTTCAATGCCTGCAAAGGCCCTCCAAGTCTCCGGTAATCCTTTGAAAATGGGTCCAATCCCCATACCTAGCACCGGCCGTAAATTTTCAAGTTCAAAAAGATTTAAGCTTAACGAATAACTTGCAATAATAATGACAAGGGTGAGCGGCAAAATGAATTCAAATAGCCGTGCGATGGAGCTGATCCCTCCTGCGGTAAGGTAGACGGCAACGCACATAAAGACGAGAATAATAAACTCCTTAGGCGTTTTTTCAAGGAAAAGATAGTTGATGATCTCGGACATATCACGGATTTCAAACCCGGCAAACAGAGCGAAATACACGATCAAAATCAGATTAAGCAATTTTCCTATCCATTTGCCTGCGATGATTTGACTGTATTCAAAAAAGGTTTTCCCTGGAAAGCGCTGACTAAGTTTGACCATAATCAAACCGAAACCGAACGCCAGGATGCCACCGACGATCACCGTGATCCATCCGTCAGGAGTTTCCATCTTGTCCGCCAAAAATCTTGGCAAGGTCAGAATGCCCACTCCTAGGAGAATATTCGCTAAGATGACAGCAGCTTGAGGAGTCGTAATGCGATCATTCGGACGGATCATGTGATTGCTTCCCTTTCAGTGAATGATTTCCTTGCCGTGTTTGGTCCTGTGGATGCATCATCCGGGGCCGTTTTTTCATACTCGAAAGAGGAGCACGTATGAAGAGATCTTTCCAGTCACCTGGCCGGTATGGGACAAATGGGCTGGCATAAGGGATGCCAAAGTTTTTAATTTTGACAAAATGTATGCTCAGGAAAAGGGTGAACATGACAACTCCGTAAATCCCAAGCGCCGCTGCCGATAACATGGCGACAAAACGCAGCATGCGCAAAGCAATACCAGCATCGTATTGAGGTATAGCAAATGAGGAGATAGCGGTTAAGGATACAACGATAACCATTAATGGACTTGCGATGCCTGCTTCAACCGCGGCTTGACCGATGACCAGTCCACCGACAAGGCCGACTGTCTGACCGACAGGTTTGGGCAAACGAAGTCCTGCTTCACGCAGAATTTCAATAACAACCTCCATGATCAGAGCTTCCAAGAATGGGGGGAATGGAACGCCTTCGCGGGTCCCGGCCATAGAAATAGCAAGTTTCGTCGGGATTAGCCCCTGGTGAAACGATAAGAAAGAGATGTAGATGGCAGGTCCGAGCAATGCTACGAATGCGGCAAAAAAGCGCAATAAGCGCACCAAGGAGGATGGAATCCAATGCACATAATAATCTTCGGGTGATTGCAGCAGCATGCTGAACGTCACTGGAACGATGGAAACGTAGGAGCTTCCATTCGTCAGAATGGCTACTCGGCCTTCCAGCAAGGAGCCAATGACTCGATCTGGACGTTCCGTGCTTTGAACTTGTGGAAATGGTGACATGAAGTTATCTTCAATCAATTGATCGATATATCCGGATTCGAGAACGTCATCGATCTTGATTTTCTCGATTCTGCGCTTCACCTCATCCACCAGATTCGGATCCGCGATTCCCTCTACGTAGGAGATAACCAGGTTCTTCTTGTTCCTCTCGCCAACTTGGAAGCTCAGCATTCGCAAATTAGGATCGGATGCTCGTGAGCGCAGCAGAGAGATGTTCTCATCGAGCGAGTTGACAAAGCCGATTTTAGGCCCGCGGACAAGTGATTCCGAAGATGGTTCTTCGAAGTTCTGCGGTGCAGTGGAGCTGGTTCCGAGGATTAAACAACCGGAAATACCTTCAATGAGCAAAGCGGTTGAACCTGTTATCACCTTTTCAATGACCTCATGGACAAGCTCAGCTTCATTTATTTTAGAAAGCGGTAAAACATGATCTTTAATAAAAACTTTGAAATCGGTGCGGGCATACATGTCTGTCACATTGGATTTCCAAAGATCCAACATCAACGGTTTGAGAATATGCTCTTGAATGATGGTTGAGTCGGACAATTTGCTCATACTGACAATAGCCGCACGAATAGCGCTTCCTCCAATATTAAATTCGCGCACGGAATAGTCCGAGTCACAGCCAAGCCGTTCGGATAATAGATTTAAATTCACTTGTAACTGGCTAGTCAGCGTATCGGTAGGCGGCCAATTCGTCCATGGTTTTGATGGTGAGTTGCTGCTGTTGGTTGTGAGGGGGGGATTAGGAACGGTAGACTTATTTTCTTCGTCCCAACCGCGATTCATCCGTTCCTTTTGATGAAACCAACCGAATAGTTTAGAGGTACTATAAGGAATAAGAAAAGTGAATAAAGCCCAAATGAGCGTTTTCCAACCCGGAAGAGCTTCCACAATTGTGCGCCACATCGACAACACCCCCGCATTTATTATGTTTATTTAACAGAATTTTCATGTATGGATGAGTGGCGATATAGGCGGAACTCTGGGAAGATCAGAAGCCTGGTTTGTGGATGGTTCATAAAATTTCGAATTGGTTGATGAATTCAGCGGCTAATTTCTATATACTTTTCATAGTAAGATAGGGGGGAATTGGAGAGAGATGGACAAATTATCGGGTAAGAAGATCGTTATTGCGGGATCCAGAAAAACAGAGGAAATGAGTTTGCTCATTCAGAAACAGGGTGGAACACCTGTAGTTCGTCCCTTGCAGGGCTTCATTTATTTGGATGAGTCGGCCGTAGAGAAGGAATTGCTCTTTTGCGCAAATAACCAAGTGGACTGGTTTGTATTCACAACGGGAGTTGGCACAGAAACGCTGCTTGACGCGGCTGAAAAGTTAGGTGTTGCTTCCATACTGCTGCAAAAAATGAAAGATGCGAATGTTGCTGCGCGCGGATATAAAACAATCAATTTACTTAAGAAGTTAGAGATAAAACCAACCGTCATTGATGAAGATGGGACGATCCAAGGTTTAATTAACCGTCTGGATGATTGCGATTTCGCGAATCAAACAGTCGTCGTGCAACTGCACGGAGAACCACAGCCCGCTTTGATTCAATTCTTGGAGGAACGGGGAGCAACTGTCGTTCAGCTTTTGCCTTATCGGCATATTGAACCGGAATCCGCCGTACTTGAAACGTTGTGCCACGAACTTACAACGGGTTCGATTGATGCGGTATGTTTCACCACAGCCGTGCAAGTAAGGTACTTGTTCGAATATACGAGACGCCAAGGGATTAGTGATGCCGTGAGACAAGCTTTTTCCACCCAGGTAAAAGCAGTTGCAGTCGGCAAAGTAACCGCCGAGGCACTAAGAGATGAAGGGTTGAATCAGGTCATTGTGCCTGAAACGGAACGAATGGGAGCTATGATTATTGAATTAGTGAAGGATTACAGTAAATAATATCTAATATTCCTTTACAGGAATATTCCTTTCGTGGTATATTCGGTTTAGCAAGTGAAGCATCCATGACTCACACGAACCGAAGGCCCCGTATACTTACAGCAAGAGAACGGATGATGACAATGGATATTAACGTCATGAGTGCCTTAGCAGAACCAACCCGCATGCAAATGGTTGAGCTTTTGCGCGAATGTCCGCTGACCGTAGGGGAAATCGCCGAACGGCTGCAGCTGCGGCAGCCACAAGCTTCCAAGCATTTGCGTGTTCTCAGCGAGGCCGGCATTGTGGAAGCCGAGGTGGATGCGAATCGCCGAATCTACAGGCTGCGGCCGGATCCATTTCGAGAACTCGACAAATGGTTGGAGAACTACCGCGTCATCTGGGAGCAGCGTTTCGACCGCCTGGATGACTATTTGCAGAAGCTGCAGGGTAAGGACACCAAGAATTGAACGATTGTGACCCATCAAAGATATCGAGGAGGAAGTTAAAATGGCGGATCAACTGGTATCCAAGGTAGAGGATAAGGTATTAATTTTGGAGCGTGAATTCAAGGCCCCTCGCGAGCTGGTATTTCAGGCTTTCACACAAGCGGAACATTTGAAACATTGGTGGGGACCTAGAGGATGGACGGTTCCGGTATGCCATGTTGATTTCCGCGTAGGCGGGGTATGGCATTATTGCATGAAGTGCGAAGATAAGAACCAGGGCGACTTCTATGGCATGGAATCATGGGGCAAAGCGGTGTACCGTGAAATCGTCGTGCCTGAGAAGATCGTGTACGTGGATTTCTTCTCCGATGCAGAAGGCAACGAAGCGCCAAATATGCCGTCAACGATCGTGACACTGGAATTCATCGAGACCGAGAACGGGACGAAAGTCATTAACCGCGGAGAATATGCTTCAGCAGAAGGTTTGCAGCAAGTGATGGATATGGGCATGCTGCAAGGTATCACAGAAACTTGGGACAGACTGGGCGAACATTTGGCGTCGGTTCAGGCGTAATCGTTCAGATAAAAAGAGGGTAATCTTCAGTCAAATTAATGACCGAGGATACCCTCTTTTGTATGTAATGGTGGAATGGGGGCTGCTATTTCCTCATATTTGGCTGTCATACAGCCAAATATGGAGAAATAAAGCCCTGTAGTTCCCCGCGGGCAGCCCGATCCCCGCTTTTCGCCGAAATAGCGGACTGTCGTTCCTCTAATTTAAGTTGGCTGGACAGCATGAATTGTGATACGATGTTCTGAATTTAACCATAGGAGGGACGCCCTTGATCAGTCTTACTACATTAGTTGCTTTTGGAATTGTATCGCTGGGGATGGTATGCTCTCCCGGGCCCAATATGATTTACCTGATCTCGCGTTCGATATCGCAAGGTCGCAAAGCCGGCATTATCTCTCTGATGGGCGTTGCGCTTGGATTTCTCGTTTATCTGATTGCCTCTATGGTGGGATTGATCGCTATTTTCAATACGGTGCCGATTATTTACACGGCTATGAAGTGGGCGGGAGCGGCTTACCTGCTTTGGTTGGCGTGGAAAGCAATGAAACCCGGCTCTACTTCATTGTTTGAACCCATCGCGCTCCCGATTGAGAAGCCAAGGAAATTGTTCCTGATGGGTTTCATCACCAATTTGCTTAACCCCAAAATCGCCGTGTTGTACATCTCGCTTCTTCCGCAATTTCAAGATCCTACACAAGGCTCCTTGCTGGCGCAAAGTGCGACGCTAGGATTGACGCAAATCGTAATCAGCTTTGCAGTGAATCTGTTAATCGTGCTCACTGCAAGTAAAATTGCCGGCTGGTTCGGCAAACGCCCGACATGGCTTAAAGCACAGCGATGGCTTATGTCCGGAGTGTTGGCTGGGCTTGCCGTGAAGCTGGCGATCCAGCGCCGGTAATTTCTTTCCTAAGCAAGGAATTATGATCGCTGTAGCGAATGTTTAAAGCGAACGTTTAATTCGAAGGAGCGTGAACAGATGGAAAACAATTTGAACTGGGCTGGAAACTACCGGTACAGCGCTACAAAACTGCATACTCCCGTAAAAGTAGAAGAGGTCCAAGAATTAGTGGCTAGAAGTAAACAGATCAAGGTGCTTGGCACACGGCATTCATTTAATAGCATTGCCGATTGTACCGAAAGTTTGCTTTCGCTTCAAAACCTGAATCGTGTAGTGGCGTTAGATACCGTTCGCAATAAGGTAACGATTGAAGCAGGAGTCCGGTATGGTGAGTTAGGTGAGTACCTACATAAACATGGTTACGCGATTCACAATCTGGCGTCCCTGCCGCACATCACCGTTGCGGGTGCCTGTGCAACCGCATCGCACGGTTCTGGCGATCGGAATAGCAACCTTGCTAGTATTGTTGATTCGATAGAGGTGGTTCAGGCGAACGGAGAACTGGCCGTATTCTCTCGCGAACAACAAAATATCGAAGGCGCTGTTGTTGGACTAGGAGGACTTGGCGTCGTCACGCAAATGACGCTGGATGTGATCCCGGCTTTTGAAATTAGCCAGCACGTCTATGACAATCTGCCTTTTGAGCAGCTGGAGACGCACTTTGATGATATTTTTTCCCATGCCTATAGTGTAAGTCTATTTACGGATTGGAAGAGTGCGACTATTAATCAAGTTTGGCTAAAAAAGAAAGTGACAGATTCTGTTTCAACTCAGGCAGAGGCTGAATTTTATGGCGCCAAATTGGCAGACTCGCCACGGCATCCTGTACCGGGACACACGGGGGAGAATTGCAGTGAGCAAATGGGGATTCCGGGACCATCGCACGAAAGATTGCCTCACTTCCGCATGGATTTCACGCCGAGCGCCGGAGAAGAGCTGCAAAGCGAGTATTTCGTGCCACGTGAAGCAGCTTATCAGGCCTTGTGTGCGATTAATGAAATCCGTGAGCAAATTGCCCCGCTTTTGTACATTTCTGAAGTTCGTTCAGTCGCAAAAGATCTTTTGTGGATGAGTCCGAATTATAAACAGGATTCTGTTGGTATTCATTTCACTTGGAAGCCGAATTGGGAAGCCGTGAAGCAAGTTCTGCCGGTCATTGAAAAGCAGCTTGCACCATTTCAGGCTCGTCCGCATTGGGCGAAATTGTTCACGATGCAGCCTGCGGTTTTGAAATCCTTATATGAGAAACTGCCGGATTTCCAGGAGCTGCTCCTTCGTTATGATCCGCAAGGGAAGTTTAGAAATGACTTTTTAAACACGTATGTATTAGGCGAATAAAATCTGCGATAAGAAGTTCATCTTGCTTGAATGGGCGATTAGGATTATTATGGATGTGTAGATAGAGGTGAAACCATGCCTATAATTCAAGCGCTGGACAGAGCATTGAAGATTATGGATTTATTCGACGAGTACACGACAGAGTTAAAAATTACAGAAATCAGCGCAAGAATGGAGCTTCACAAAAGCACGGTACACTCCTTGTTGAAAACGCTTCAGATGCACGGTTACATCAATCAGGATGTAGAGACCGGGAAGTACAAGCTGGGACTTAAGCTTTTGGAAAAAGGACAGCTGATGCTGCAAAGCTTGGACATCCGTACTGCAGCCCGCAAGCATTTAGTTGCTTTGTCGGAACAGACAGGACAAACAACTCATCTCGTTATTCTTGATGGGAAAGAAGGCGTGTATTTGGATAAAGTTGAAGGGGAAAAAGCTGCGATTCGTTATTCCCGAATAGGGCGCAGAATTTCACTTCACAGCAGTGCGGTAGGCAAGGTACTGTCAGCTTTTAGAACGAAGGATGAGATCGATGCGCTCCTGCGAAATTACCAATTCTCCAAGATTACAGACGTGACGATTACGGGAAAAGACGCTTTCGTTAACGAGCTTAATCAGGTAAGAGAGCAGGGTTATTCCATTGACAACCAGGAGAACGAACCTGGCGTTCGGTGTGCAGCGGCACCTATTTTCGAGCATAATGGCTCGATTGTAGCAGCAATCAGTATTTCAACTTTACTCTCAACGGTGGATGATTCATTGTTTAAGGCGTATATTGCTCTTCTTAAAAAGGAGGCAGAAGCAATTTCGCTAACCCTGGGGTTTCGGCACGTTTGATCGAGCATGTCGAGTCCAGGCATTTTTTTCAACTGTATTATAGAACACTGTTTTATAATATAAAACAAATTAGAGGAGTGAGCTAACAATGAGAATTATCCGTTATGCAAAAGAAGGGTCTACACAGCTAGCTGCCGTCAATGATCAAGATCAAATTTTTACGCTGCCGCAAAGCGATTTTTTGGCACTGATTCATGAAGCTGACGCTTTGGAAACAACACCTTTGGCATTGGTTCTCAAAACAATTGATAGCAGTGAACCGTTAGCGGATCAAATCGAGCAGCTTCAGCTTCTCGTTCCCATTGAAGCACCGGAAGTGTGGGCTGCCGGGGTTACCTATGAGCGAAGTCGTGATGCGCGCAATTATGAAGCAACGGAAGGCAGACTGGATGCTTCCACTTTTTACGATAAAGTGTATGATGCTGTGCGTCCGGAAATCTTTTTTAAGTCAACCGCAGCGCGAACAGTAGGTCCCGGCGGCGAAGTACAGCTTCGCAGCGATTCCGTATGGCAGGTGCCAGAACCGGAGTTAGGACTTGTTCTAAACGCGAAAGGGAACATCGTCGGCTACACCATTGGCAACGATATGAGCTGCCGGGATATCGAAGGCGAGAATCCGCTTTATTTGCCGCAAGCCAAAGTGTGGAAGCGTTCGTGCTCGCTAGGACCCGCAATTCGCTTAGCCGAAACAGTAGAAGACCCGTATAACTTGCAGATTACAAGCCTAATTTATCGGGACGGGGAAAAAGCAGTCGAGGGAACGGCGAGTACCGGTCAACTCAAACGCAAACTTGAGGAACTGACGGAATATTTAATACGGGATAATGAGCTTTTTGAAGGTACCGTATTACTGACGGGAACGTGTATTGTCCCTCCTAACGAATTCACGCTCGCTCATGGCGACAGAATTGAGATTGAGATTTCAGGTATCGGGACACTTGTTAATCATGTCGTAAGTGCTGGCCGCTAATTTTACCTTATATAAAAACATATCTTGTAGGAGGATTAATCATGACAACCAAATTCGTCGGCGGACAAACGTATTTGAATTACATTAACGGGGAATGGCAGGCAGCCGGTACTGGGCAAACCGTACCGAGCATCAATCCGGCTAAAAAAAGCGAAGTCGTGGGCTACGTGCAATCGTCGTCATTGGAGGATTTAAAGCAAGCGGTTGCGTCCGCCAAATCGGCACAGCAAGGTTGGAGAAAGCTGTCGGGAGCAGCAAGAGGCGACTATTTGTTCAAAGCAGCCAATGCGCTTGAGAGCCGCATCAATGAAATTGCGGAAAGCATGACACGTGAAATGGGCAAAACGCTGCCGGAAGCCAAAGGGGAAACGGCAAGGGGCGTAGCCATCTTGCGCTATTACGCCGGTGAAGGCATGCGAAAAATCGGCGATGTCATCCCCTCGTCAGATAGCGAAGCGCTGATGTTTACGACCCGCGCACCGCTTGGGGTTGTCGGTGTTATTTCGCCTTGGAATTTTCCCGTTGCTATTCCAATCTGGAAAATGGCGCCAGCTTTAATCTACGGCAATGCCGTTGTGCTGAAGCCTGCTCAAGAGACGGCCGTGACGGCTGCCAAAATCGTGGAATGCTTCGCAGAAGCGGGACTTCCAGCGGGTGTGTTAAATCTGGTAACCGGCAGCGGAGCCGTTATTGGGCAAGGTCTTGCGGAGCATCCGGATGTGAACGGAATTACGTTTACGGGCTCCAATCAAGTTGGCAAACGGGTTGGCCAAGCGGCACTTGCCAGAGGAGCGAAATATCAGCTCGAGATGGGCGGGAAAAATCCAATCCTGATCGCTGCGGATGCAGATCTCGATTTAGCGGTTGACGCGACGATCAGCGGAGGCATCCGTTCGACAGGCCAGAAATGTACGGCGACAAGCCGTGTCATTGTGATGAGTGAGGTCTATGAAGCTTTTAAAGAAAAGCTGCTGAGCAAATTACAAGGATTAACCGTAGGTCACGGTATGGATGCCGGAACATGGTTAGGACCTTGTGCAAACGAAAATCAGCTGAAAACGGTGCAATCCTACATTCAAAAAGGGATTGAAGAGGGCGCTGAGCTGCTATTCGGCGGATCATCCCCGGACCATCCGGATCTTGCCGAAGGCTTTTATATACAGCCAACCGTCTTCGATAAAGTAACGCCGGAAATGGCGATTGCCCGGGAAGAAATCTTCGGACCCGTTCTTGCACTTATTCAGGTTGAGTCCATGGAACAAGCCATTCAGGTAGCGAATGATTCGGATTTCGGCTTGAGCGCTTCCATTTACACGCAAAACATCGGCAATATTCTTTCATTTATCCAAGATATGGATGCTGGTTTGGTAAGAATTAACTCAGAGACAGCTGGCGTGGAGCTGCAGGCACCATTCGGCGGTATGAAACAGTCCAGCTCTCACTCACGTGAACAAGGTCAGGCAGCTATTGAATTTTTCACCTCGATAAAAACCGTATTTCTCAAAGCGTAGCTCCTGGTTAGAAGCTGATTCGGAAGGGTGAAGGTTAATGACTGAGCAGTTAGCATCGATTATGGCTAATGAAAATAACGATTTATATACCATTCATACGCATGCACAAGGCCCAAAAGGCTCATTGCCGTTAACGAAAGAGATGTTACTGAACGCTCCAAGCGGAGAGTTGTTCGGTCTGACCCAAAATGTGGGGATGGGGTGGAAGCCGTCTCGCCTGAAGGGGAAGCAGTACCTTTTGCTGAGTACGCAAGGCGGTATTCGTAAAGAGGACGGCAGTCCGGTTGCTCTTGGCTATCATACCGGCCATTGGGAAGTTGGCCTTTTGACGCAGGCGGCTGCCGAAGTGATTACAGAAAGCGGCGGGGTTCCTTTCGCCGGTTATGTGAGCGACCCTTGCGACGGCAGGTCTCAGGGAACGGAAGGGATGTTTGATTCTCTTCCATACCGGAATGATGCAGCGATTGTTTTCCGGCGTCTGATCCGCTCGTTGCCGACACGCAAAGGCGTTCTCGGTGTGGCAACCTGCGATAAAGGACTGCCGGCGATGATGATTGCGCTGGCCGGGATTCATGAGCTTCCATGCGTGATCGTGCCTGGGGGCGTAACTTTGCCTCCGACGGAAGGTGAGGATGCCGGGAAAATCCAAACCATTGGCGCAAGGTACGCGAATGGGGAAATCAGCCTGGAAGACGCTGCAGATCTCGGCTGCCGGGCTTGCGCAACACCGGGCGGGGGCTGCCAATTTCTTGGAACGGCCGCCACATCGCAGGTCATTGCAGAGGCAATGGGGATGACAGTGCCGCATGCTGCGCTTGCCCCATCCGGACAGCCCGTATGGGAAGAGATGGCTAGGCAATCGGCACGTGCCATGATGACACTGGAGGAGAAGGGCATCCGGATGAAGGACATTTTGACGGAAGCGTCCATCCACAATGCCATGGTCGTTCATGCGGCTTTTGGAGGATCGACAAACCTGCTGCTGCATATTCCAGCTGTCGCTCATGCGGCAGGACTACCGGTTCCGACAGTTCAGGATTGGATACGTGTGAATAAGCAAGTGCCAAGGTTAGTCAGCGTTTTGCCGAACGGTCCGGAATATCATCCGACTGTGAGGGTATTTTTAGCTGGCGGGGTGCCCGAAGTGATGCTGCATCTTCGCCGTCTGGGCGTCCTGAAAGAAGAGGCGTTGACTGTAACGGGCGAAACGCTGGGGACTGTCCTGGATTGGTGGGAGTCGAGCGATCGTCGCCGTAAAATGCGGAGCCTTCTCATGGAAATGGACGGCATTGATCCCGATCAAGTCATCATGAGTCCGGAACGTGCCAAAGAAAGAGGATTAACTTCAACAGTCACGTTCCCTATGGGGAATTTGGCGCCGGAAGGCTCGGTCATTAAATCAACAGCGATTGACCCGACAACCGTTGGGGAAGATGGCATTTACCGGCATCGGGGCAAGGCGAAAGTATTTACCTCGGAGAAAGCGGCTATCTTGGCCATCAAAAATGGCGGCATTCAAGCCGGCGATATTATGGCGTTAATCGGACGTGGACCATCGGGTACGGGGATGGAGGAGACGTATCAATTAACCTCGGCGCTAAAACATCTGCCGTTCGGTAAATACGTGTCGCTAATTACCGATGCGCGGTTTTCGGGCGTGTCCACAGGTGCCTGCATCGGCCATGTGGGACCTGAGGCGCTGGCCGGCGGTCCGATTGGGAAGCTTCGAGATGGGGATACCATCGATATCGTAGTGGACCGCAATAGTTTGGAAGGCACGATCCATTTTCTAGGTGCCGGTGACGAAGTGCTCAGCCCTGATGAAGGAGCGCTTGTGCTTGCAGCACGCGAGCCTCATCCAGAGCTCGCCGCAGATCCGAAACTTCCGGATGATACGCGGTTATGGGCAGCTTTGCAGGCTGTCAGCGGTGGGACATGGGCAGGAAGCGTTTATGACGTTGAGCGGATTATCGCTGTTTTGGAAGCAGGCAAAAAAGCTTTGGCTGAGGCCGGGCGGAATGGTTAGAACGGATAGGTCCGATAAAGCAGTTCTGTTGATGATTTCAACAGGACTGCTTTTTTGTGTTATCTGTTTTTAGGTGACAAATAAGATTAATTAGAGAGATTTATCTACTCGCCGTAGAAGCGTTCTTCCATTTGCTCTTAACGAGATAGACGATCATAACAAGTAAAACAGGCAGAAAATATCCAAAAGTCCCCCATAAAGGATGAATAACAGATATAATTCTAGCCCAGTAGGCTCCTCCTCTTGCGTAGATATTGAATGTTAGAAAACAACAAATTGCACACAATGGAAGGATTAGCAAACGGTCATCTTGTAATTTGAGTAAATGGGTAAATGTGAGGTTTAAGACAAATAAAACGATAGTTGCTTTCATGTAGGAAGCTACAATTAATGAAATTCCAATAAGTGACTCAATTCTCTGAATGATATCGTAAAGTTCTATGGTTCGAGCTAATTGAAACATCGAAAATCGCCGATCCGCGGCTATTGGGCCATATGTCATCAATGTACATAAAGTGACAGTAACCAAACAAAGGCCATTCATGACAAGGGCGATAAATAGTCCACTCATCAACCGTTTATTTTGTTTTTTGGAAACAAATGGAAGTAACATGCTAAAAAGGAAGATTTCAACATAAGGAAAGCCAAATGAAAAATAGGTGCCAAGTAATACGGGTTTAATCCCATAAGGCATTACAGGTACTAGGTGTGAGGGATCGTAATTTATACTGGCAAGTATTAAAATGATGAACACATAGACCATAACCATCGCAGTAAGGAAAACAAACATACGCGCTATCACTTCTATCCCCATTCGTACCGTTGCGTAAATCAAGAGAAAAATTAGGGTATTAAATACGTAGATGGGTGTCTCCCGCATCATGGTAGTGGTCATAAAAATCCCTATATCTAATACAATGCCGGAAGTCATATGAAACTGAAAGGAGATAAATGGGATAGCCAGCAGATAGGTCATCCAATTTCCTACCGTTACTCGGCTGTATTCAATAAAAGTAAGATTAGGAAATTTATTGTGCATATATAAGATACAACTTAAGCAAAGAAGGCTAATGGAGCACGAGATTAGAAGGGATATCCAGGAACCGTTGCGTGCAAACTGGATTAAGGGCTGAGGTATATTAATGATGGAGGATCCTGTCAAAAATATAAAAAAGACCACAGACAACTGGCCCGTACTAATCTGTTCTTGCATTTTCATTACGTTCCCGCCTTTTCATCTGATAGAGGTTCACTAATGAGGCGCTGCATTTAAGAAGTCAACGATTCGTTGGGATGGAACTCCAAATACGAATTCAGCCACATCGTATAAATACAGCCATTTTAATTCAAAAATAAAATTGGCTCCAAGATAGAACGAAACTAGGATCAGGAAGAAATAAATCTTGATCTCTACAGGCGGCCTTTTTACTATTCGAGGCCATTCAAATAGCAGGAAAGGGACGTATACAATTAATACTATAATTAGTT
The DNA here is from genome assembly GCF_009757995.1 of Paenibacillus anseongensis. Lineage (NCBI taxonomy): Bacteria > Bacillati > Bacillota > Bacilli > Caryophanales > Paenibacillaceae > Paenibacillus > Paenibacillus anseongensis. The sequence continues at coordinate 11,733 of NZ_WSEM01000019.1, read as the reverse complement.
TTATTAGCATCATTGTAATTGTCCTTTCCGAGTTGTGACTTATTTAGCTAGAGGCATGCCGCCGCTCATTCCCGTATTCGTAATCGACACTTCGACATGGATATTAAAACGAATATCGGCGAAATGGCTCCCCCAATTTTCTTTCCATTCGAACCATAAGCGGGGATTTTTTGCAAAAACTTTATCGCCAATGCCGATGGCATCTAATTTACTTGATTGCAGGTGATGAATAACGGTAAGCAATTCTTTTTTTACTTGCTGGATGATTCGTTCCTTAAAAGCTTGTTCCTCTTCTTCCGTTCTGAGCGTGGTGCAGTTTAGTTCCCCCACAGCTCCTTTCAGCTTAGTTGTGACATTTACGGTTACTTCACTATTTTTAAGTGATGTCTGTAGGTTGGTATTTTCTTGAAATACTTCGAATGTTTCCTTCATGGTATTGTCGTTCTTTTTGCATGATGTAGTGATTACACTGCTTTTGAATTTGCGGTTAAGCATAAGAAATGCATTAATTTCTTTGGGCGGAAGGATTTCGACCAGCTTTCCTTTCTCAATTAATGCGACCCCAGCAACGCTTGGGACATTCCCGTGGACTTTATCTATCGTCAGATAGGGAACTTTGGCTATACCGGCTTCACTTTTCATTTGGATATGCGTGTCCAGCATGGTCGCTTTTAATGTTTTTCCTGTAAACGTATAGGCGCTTTCATCTGCCGAGTGTAACTGCTGTCCAATTGTATATTCTATATAAGGCTTGAGATGCAAGAACTCCTCGGATCTTCCTTTCGTTATAAGTAGAGCATTGGTAGGTCTTGGTTCATGATCGCGTCTGAATAAGTCGAGGACTACACCTAAATTCATTTTTTTCACAACCTCATCGCTGACCAGTATGACACGCATGTGATCCCACTTGGCCTTACGTCCGAGGTGGAGCGCAATATCCCGGATGGCATCAAATACATTCTCGCCTTCAGTCTTAATGGTGAAAGAGGACTTAGGCATATTTGGCTTCATCATACCGCCGGCTCCGCTCGGCTTATAGAAAAGTGTGGTTAGCTCAACTTGACCTTTGTTTGACAGATCAATGGCCACAGCTTGTACAAAGGAGTATTCAATTAGTTCTGCTTTGTTCCAGCACCCAGTTAAAGAAAATAAAAACAATCCAGATAATGTGAGCACGATTAGCTTTCTCATTGTTTATTTCCTTCTTCCTGTGGCAACGGTCACTTTCTAGGCGATCTATGCATATGCCTGTTTCGCGGAGAGCGGAGCAGAATTTTCAAAGGGAAACGTAAGAAACCATCTTTTAATTGTTCAACCCGCAAAGGGGCCCATGGAGCCAGATAAGGCTGACCTAAGGAGCGTAAACTCACTAAATGTAGAAATATAAACAGGAAACCAATCATGAAACCAAACCCGCCGAGTGTAGCCGCCAGAAGCATTAAGGGGAATCGCAGGATTCGCAAGGCGATGGCCATATTATAATTGGGTAAGGAAAATGAAGCGATTCCTGTCAGTGCAACGATAATAACCATAATGGGTGAAGCAATTTTGGCCTCAATCGCAGCTTGTCCGATGACAAGCGCTCCGACGATGCTTACGGCGGATCCTACAGGTCTTGGCAGTCGTATCCCGGCTTCACGCATGATTTCAAAGAAGAATTCCATTAATAATGCTTCGATAAAAGCAGGAAAGGGAATCCCTTCACGTGTATCGATAATGGCTAGCAGAAGCACAGTTGGAATTAGTTCGGAATGAAACGTTGAAATAGCAATATACAGACTTGGCAACGTAAGTGCCATGATAAAAGCAGAAAGTCTAAGAAGACGGATGAGCGAAGTATAGAGGGAACGAATATAGTAGTCCTCACTTGAACTAAAGAATTCAACAAAGAGTCCTGGGCAGATCATGATGGAGGGAGAACCCGAAGTAAGGACAATGATCTTACCATCAAGAAGTGCTGCAACAGCTGTATCCGTTCGTTCTGTATGCCGATATTGCGGAAAAGGGGAATACGTGGAGTCCTCGATTAATTCTTCAATATAAGCAACTTCTAAAATCTCTTCCTGAATCGCTTTATCAAATCTGGTTTTAAATAAAGTTAATGTTTCTGGATTTACGGCTCCTTCCAAATAGCCAACGACAACCTCCGTATGTGTTTCTCCACTCGCAACGAACTTTAGAATTTTGAACTTGGAGCTTTTTAATCTGTTTCGCAACATCCCCAAGTTTATCCTCATATTCTCAACCGTGGCTTCTTGGGGTCCTCGAACAACGGGTTCGTTTAAAGGTTCGCTTATTTGCCTTGCATCGATAGAAAGCGCGTTAAAGCTGAGTGCTTTATCCCATTGATCAAAAAAAATCAAGACATAGCCATTTAAGATGTATTCTTCAATGCTCGTTAACTGAGTAATTAATCTCATATTCTTTGAAGTTACGCCATGGTGTTCAAAAAAGGAAAATGCATCCCCGAGCTCAGAATCAGATTCAACTTCGATATCATGAAAGACAAGATCCTCGAGAACATCTTTAAAATAGATTAATTCTTTGTCATTAATGAGTGAGTCGCAATAAACAATAAGAGCCGCGTTCGCTAAATTAGGCCCGAAATTTTTGGAAAGGTAAATAACATCGGAACAATCGGCAAGCCGTTGCTCTAACCAAGCTTGATTCTCCGCCAAATGAAAGGACAAGGGAGCTGCGTCAGAATTGGACGGAATGACATGGTTGTCGGATACCGGCGGTTTATTTTTTTTGAATAATTTTAGTAGATCCATAGTTCGGTTTCCTTCTGAACAGGTATATGGTTAGTTAGTATTCCAAGAAGCAGGAAAATTATGTGATTTGTTGCGATAGATAGCCCCTCTAGGGATTTAGGTAGGGGGCAGTCATCGCTTTTTTGGTTTAGGCATAGACTGGGGGTAAAGGAAAGGACGAAAAAACCGAATTGTTCGAGTCTATGTCAGAGTATTTGCTTGCAGATGTAATCAGCAGTTCGGATTGCTAAAGCTACTGTCGTCAATGTCGGATTCACTGCTCCCATGGAAGGAAGAACACTGTTGTCAGCGATGTAAAGACCGGAGATGCCATGAATTTGACCATATTGATTTGTGGCTGATGTAGAGGGATCATCACCCATTCGGCATGTTCCTGCTTCGTGGTTATCCCCACCTGGCGACATTAAGCAGATTGCTTGTGTGCCATTCAATGTGGCAAGTCGAAGCTGCATGGCTGCGGAAGCCCTTTCAATAGCGCTGTACATTTGGCGCATAATAACATCATCTTGCGGGCTGTATGAGAAATTAACCTGTATCTCCGGAACACCATAACGGTCCTTCCGGGTTGGGTCGATATAGACCTTGTTCTCATACCGGGCTTCAACCCTGCCGGAAGCACCGAAAAAGCTGATATGCCAATCATCTTTGACTGGTTTTTTCTCGTAATGATAGTTAAAGAATTGTTCAGGTCCTTGGAGCTGAAGCTGATACGGATGACCAAGAGACTCGGTGATAATAATGCCCAATGCACCTAAAGGTTCATAGAAACCCAATGTGCTGACATTGGCTGTGGCAATCAAGTACGAATGATTGATTAAGTAATGTCCGATTGCCTTCCCAGGTATTTTAGAGTTAAGCAGAATGCGCGGTGTCTGCAGGGCACTAGCTGAAAGAATGACATGATTTGCTTTTATGAAATATGAGCGCATATCCGGGGTGATCACCCTTACGCCGATGGTTTTTCCTCCTTCCGTCACAACTTCCGTCACATTGCTATTAACGGCCAAGTCGAAGGGGCGATGACTTAATGCTTTGGCCAAAAAAACGATCGAGCTGAAAAACACATTAGCATGCAGCTTCCCGTACCGCGTCTCATCAAGATCAGCAGCGATAGGAATATCGTCAGCTGTGTGGAATCCGTTATCCCGCAGCCGCTGGAGAAGGATTTGTGTGATGGATGAACCTTTCGTATAGGCGGTTGTTACGTTCATAACCTCTTCAGCGATATTGTAATAAGTCTCCATTTCTTCAAGGGGAACAGGCCAGTTTGCCAATTCATATGCGGCCATGCGAGGAGAGATCGCCCCCCACAACAAGGTTCTTCCGCCAAGCGCATAAACGAGCTTCATGCCAGGAAATTGCGGAAGTCTGTTCCCGATCGGATCCATTATTTCAGGTGGCGCATACAATCTGAAATTATCTCCGTTAATTGTAGCTATATTTGCTGCATGGGTGGGTAGGGAGAGATCTCCTTTTTCAAGAATACCAATTCGCTTTCCCGCATGCTCCAACTGTTGGCTTAAGCGCCAGAGTGCCGCGCCTCCACCGGCGCCAGATCCAATAACAAGAACATCGTATTCCGTTACAGCCATTTGTTCGATGGGCGTAAGCGGAATCCAATTCGGCATAAAGTATTGCTCGTGAACTGGAGGACAGAAAGCGGCATTGATTCGATTGGTACTGTTCCATTCACTTGTGCTGGATAGGTTGATATGTAAACCGGCAAGGTCCATAAAAGGATTGGTTACGTGTGGATTGCTCGCGAGTAATTGTTCCAGTGCAATTTGAAAATGGCTGGACAACATATTTAAGGTATCACCGCGGTCAGCTACATAAATTTTCAATGAAGTCACATCCTTCAATAACATTCAATTCAATATATGTTTGGCGCTGAAATGTTTATGTCGCATGTTGGTTATTTAAGCTAGGGGGGACTCTTAGTGAGAACATTAATTGGAAACGGATGGATGTATGGAATGGAACCGGTCCGCGTAACGATTTGGAATGAATTTATCCACGAGAGAACGGACCCTAAGATTGCTTCTGTTTACCCTCATGGTATTCATCATACAATTGCACAGGGGATTGCGGAGTATGGATTTCAGATTCGAACCGCTACCCTGGAAGAGCAAGACCATGGATTGAGCGAGAAGGTACTTAATTCCACTGATGTGCTAATTTGGTGGGGGCATCTAGCGCACGATCAGGTGTCTGAGGAAGTTGTCACACGCATTCAAAGAAGAGTATTGCAGGGAATGGGTTTGATTGTACTTCACTCCGGACATCGATCCAAAATATTTCAGAGATTAATGGGAACCACTTGTGACTTAAAATGGCGAGAAGATGCGAAAAGGGAACTACTCTGGGTAGTCAATCCTGCCCATCCGATTACACAAGGCATCGGTGAGTATATTGATCTCAAGCCGGAGGAAATGTACGGGGAGTTTTTTGACATACCAGCGCCGGAAGAGCTTATATTTATAAGCTGGTTCGAAGGTGGTGAAGTGTTTCGAAGCGGGTGCACCTACACGCGCGGTCTTGGGAAAATATTTTATTTCAGACCTGGACACGAGGCATATCCAACCTATTATCACAAGCAAGTTTTGAGGGTAATCGCTAATAGTGTGCGTTGGGTGGCATCCGCTCATGGAGCGGCGCCGACTTTCGGTAACTCAGCGCCATTCGTAACGTTTTGATAACTAGTTTAAAGGATAACTTGAAACGTTAGGTTACACGATTAGGCTGGATGGAGAGTGAAAGCCTTTGAGAATATGGGTCGCGAACACACAGGAAACACTTAGAGTTATTGGGGTGAAAAACGCAATACCCCTTGAAGAGCTCATTGAACTCAATCCGTATATTGCCCATCCGGATCTCGACATTACCGGCATATCTGTCTATCTTCCTTCCGAAACGGCATCGAGAAATTCAATGGTTGGTTCGGTTACTTCCTTGCCGACTTGTTCAGTTGAACCAACAGAAACGCTGAACAACTGGATTCCCCTTACGCCGCTATCTGAGATGGCTCAACAGGAATATGATGTTCTCATCATTGGCACAGGTGCCGGCGGAGGATCTGTGCTCTGGAGACTCTGCGAACAATGGAGGAAGGAAAAGAAGCGGATTGGCATCATTGAACGGGGGGATCAAGTCATCCCGACGCATGCTCGCAACTTGCCGACGTTAAACCAAGATCGTCTCGTAGCTTATTTTAGTTATTTATCCAAGCCGCTGCCTGGCGCTTTGCCTGATTATCCGGGGGCCAGACAGCTTTTCGCGTTGGGTGGCAGAACGCTATTCTGGTATGCATTTACTCCCCGGTTACATGAATGGGACCTGGCGAAGTGGCCCATACCTATCCATGAGATGGAAAGCTATTATGGTATTGCCGAGCAAGTCATGAATGTCACAAATGCCTTCGCTGAAGGAGCATCGTTCACGGAAATTTTACTGGAGAGGTTATGGTTGCGCGGTTATTCGAAAGCAAGCTCTCTTCCAATTGCAGCTGATATTGTTCCTCAGTCTCTGGGGCAAATCCATACCGATATGTTTACGAGTTCCATTTCCTTACTTGCCAGAGCTCTGAACCAGAGGCCGTTCGATTTAGCGATTAACGCACGTGCCACAAAGATTCTTCATGATAATGGAAAGGTCACAGGCGTTACGGTCGTTTCACCGGATAAAACCGGTTATACCTTAAAAGCCAAAACCGTTGTTTTGAGCGCGAGTACTTTTGAAACGCCGCGGCTGCTCTTGCATTCGGGATTTCAGCACCGGGCATTGGGACACTTTCTAACGAATCAAACTTTCGTGCAAGCGACAGGATTGATATCAACTGCTGACTTTCCTATTCCATGGGGTCCGTTGAATATTATGATACCGCAGAAAGCGGATACGCTTTATTCAGTGTTAATGACAGGGCCCGAAGCCTTCTACTGGTATCCGGTTAGCGTTGAAAGACCTTTATCTGATGAAACCACGGTCAATTTCTATGGGTACGGCAAAGTTGAACCGAGATTCGACAATCGGATTATACTAAATCCGGACAAAATTGATGATTACGGCGTTCCTGAAATCAAAGTGCATTTTTCCTTGAGCGAGGCTGATTGGGGCGTCGTTGGCCAAATGACGGAAGGAATAAAGCGTATTGCCAAAGACACAGGCATACGTTTGGTCACCAAGAACGGGAGGCCACCCACTTGCCTGACTCCGCTCGGTGATTTGCATCATGACTCAGGCACGTGCCGAATCGGAGACGATCCCAATACTTCCGTAGCAAATTCATACGGTCAGATTCATGGCGTCTCTAACCTCTATGTGGCCGATAATAGCGCGTTGCCTTACATCGGAGCTGAGAATCAAACATTGACGACGATCGCGCTTGCGATTCGTACAGCTGATCATATTGCTAGAGAAGGAGGTGTACAGGTTACTACGAAATGAGAAAGATACCGCATTGGCTTAGGAGCCCGGAGATTCTTCTCCTGGGCTTTTTAGCCATTGCTGTTGGTTTCCATCCAAAATTATGAGTGATCACTTAAGCAGAGTTCGATTTGAAAAAGAAGAGTTAAAGAATAAATATCCTACTTATTTTAAATAACATGATAATCTTGAAGACCTGTCGATACTGGCAGGTTTTTAATTTGTATGAAGCAAGGGGGAGATGTGTGCGTGAAAACAGCAAAGAGGCGAGGGCAGAGGCTAGGGATATGTGTGCAATACGGCGGCGCGTGTCCATTTATCTCCAACGGAAACCACGGCCGTTATTAGCGAAAAAAAGCCCCTATTGTGTGTGTAACGGACTCCAGAGGCGTTAATAGCCGCAAATACGGCCTAAACACACAAAAATCACGCTAATAGCCGCGCTGGAGTCCGTTAGCTTTTGCAAAGGGCTCTTTTTCCGCAAATAAGAGCAACTGTGTCCGTTAGCGGAGCAGGTAGGCGTAAACCAGCAAGCTCAGGGTACGTAACAGCATCAATCGGACATTTTTGAGCCGTTTGCACCAGGAAATAAAAGGGATTTCCACTCTTTTATCGCGTTTGCATTTTCTTGATTTCAGCTCAAGTAAGGGGTTGGAAGGGCTTACAAAAATGTCCGATAGGCGGAAAACGGTTATGGCCGCATACTGAATCTACACCGCTCGCGAGGCGATCAACTTTCTTGGAGGTGAAGAGGATGAAACGGGTGACTGCACCTAATTCAATAGAAATTGCGCAACCGGGTACCCGTGAGCATGCGAAACGCCGTGCAAGCATAACGGGACGATTGCTGAAAGACAAATGGCTGTACGTGCTATTAGCTCCGGGATTGCTATATTTTATCATTTTCAAATATGTCCCGATGTGGGGCGTGCTGCTTGCGTTTAAAAACTACCAGCCATTTCTAGGCTTTTGGAAAAGCGATTGGGTTGGCTTAGATCATTTCCGCGTGTTTTTCACAAATCCTGAATTTTTCATGCTGCTTCGCAACACGCTATTGCTTTCGTTTTATAATCTGCTGTTTTTCTTTCCGGCACCGATCATTCTGGCGCTGCTCTTAAATGAAGTTCGCTTGGCCTTTTTCAAAAGAACGATTCAAACGCTGATTTATGTGCCTCATTTTATTTCACTAGTTATTGTGGCCAGCTTGACGTATGTGTTCCTGACCACACAAGGCGGGATTGTGAATGAGATGTTGGAGCAGTACACCGGCGCCAAAATTGATTTTCTGGCTAGTCCGCAGTGGTTCCGTCCGATGATTATCATGCAAACCATTTGGAAAGAATGCGGATTCGGCACCATCATCTTCCTTGCGGCTCTGGCCGGCGTGGATGTTGAGCAGTATGAAGCTGCCACTATGGACGGGGCCAATCGCTTCAGACAGGTGTGGCATATTACACTGCCATCGATTCGAAGTACGATCATCATTCTCCTCATTCTGCGGATGGGGGATGTTCTGGACAATGGTTTCGAGCAAATTTTCTTGATGCTGAACCCTTTGAACCGGGAATCAGCGGAAGTTTTCGATACTTACGTATATATGATGGGGATTACGCAAGGCGCATTCAGTTACAGTACAGCGGTTGGCTTGTTCAAAGCCATCGTCGGCGTCATTCTTGTTCTTGGCGCGAACTGGCTGGCGAAGCGTTTCGGCCAATCCGGCATTTACTAGGTGAAGGAGGAGAGGCGCATTGAATAAAAAATACAGAAGCGTATCAGGGACGCTGTTCGACGTAAGCAACTATATACTGCTTAGTATCATCGGGATCGTGGCCGTTCTGCCCTTCATCTATGTGGTGGCCGGTTCCTTCGCTTCGGATGCGGAGCTGACGCAAAGAGCGGTTTTCCTGATTCCCAAAACGTTCACCTTATCGGCTTACGCATTTATTTTCTCAACGGATACGATTTTGAAAAGTATTTGGGTTTCGCTTTACGTAACCATTCTGGGTACGCTGGTTAATCTGTTTTTTACCGTCACGATGGCGTATGCCCTATCCAAAAGAGGGCTTATGGGTCGAAATACCGTTTTAAACATGATCGTTTTCTCTATGCTCTTCGGCGGTGGTTTGATTCCGACTTATATCGTCATTCGAGAGCTGCATATGCTAGACACTTATTGGGCTCTAATGATTCCTGGCGCTATCAGCGCGTTTAACCTGATTATCGTCAAAAACTTTTTTCAAGAGCTCCCGCAGGAACTGGAGGAAGCGGCCAAAATTGACGGCTGCACCGAGCTAGGGCTTCTCTGGCGGATTGTGCTTCCTTTATCCATGCCAGTTCTGGCTACATTCACCTTGTTTTATGCGGTTGGCCACTGGAACAACTTTTTCTCCGCTTTGTTGTATCTCAACGATCCTGCCAAATGGCCGCTTCAGGTCATGCTGAGACAGATTGTTTTGCTCTCGCAAATGGCGGCAGGCGATATGAGCTCAGTCGATCCGCAGTTTGTGAAACAGCAGGAGCAGTCCATCAAGATGGCGGTTATCGTCGTCGGCACCATCCCTATTTTGCTCGTCTATCCGTTCCTGCAAAAGCATTTTGCCAAGGGGGTCCTGATTGGATCGGTCAAAGGGTAAACGGATTACGATAGGTCATCTTTACAGTTTCTCGGCAATTCAGCTTAGGCCGTGCCTGGGGACTGCTCATTTTAAAGGAGGAGCGATCACATGAAAAAGAATTCGAAAAAATGGATTTCCGTCGCAGCCGTCAGTACAGTAGCAATGACAACGATAGTTGGCTGCAGCAGCGGAGGTAAGGAAGCCGCAACCACTCCTTCATCCTCAGCATCTGCAGCGCCGGCTGCAGCTACACCAGCCCAGCAGCAAGCTCCGCTGGATCTTAACATCATGCTTCCGATCTTCAAGACGAACTTTCCGAAGGACGATGGTCCGGTTGTGACGGAAATCGAGAAAAAAACGAACACGAATATCCATTTGGAATGGGTACCTAACGCATCCTATACGGATAAATTCAACATCACGCTCGCTTCCGGGAAGCTTCCAAGCATCATCTACGTACCTGACGTGAAAAATCCGAGCTTTGTGAATGCAGCGAAGTCGGGCGCTTTCTGGGAAGTAGGCAAGTATTTGAAGGATTTCCCGTCCCTGAGCCAGGCGAATTCAATCATTATGAACAACTCATCTATTGATGGTAAAAACTATGGTGTTTACCGTGGGCGCGCGCTTGGGCGGAACGGGATTAATTACCGGAAAGACTGGTTGGAAGCCGTCGGCCTGCAGCCGCCAAAAACGATTGATGATTTCTACAATATGTTGAAAGCGTTTAAGGAGAAGGATCCGGATAAAAACGGTAAAAATGATACATACGGCATGGTCATGGTGAAATGGACCGGTCAATGGGCCAGCTCCTTCGACATTATGAAGCTTTGGTTTGGCGCTCCGAACAAATGGGGTGTCGTTAACGGCAAGCTGGTGCCGGAGCATCAAACGCCAGAGTATCTGGAAGCATTGAAATTTATGAAAAAGCTGTATGATGAGAAGCTGGTCAACCAGGACTTTGCTGTATTTGATTCGGCAAAATGGAATGACCCTGTCGTCAATAACCAAGCCGGCGTGATCATTGACGTTACGGATAATGCGGCTCGTTTGGACGATAAAATTCACCAAACGCTTGCGAAAGAAGGCAAAGATAAGCCGGATATTCATTATATTGATAACATGATTGGCGTGACTGGCAAAGATGGCCTTAAGGCGCTGCCTACCTCCGGTTTTGCAGGATTGCTTGCGATTCCGAAGTCGTCTGTGAAAACGGAAGACGATGTGAAACGCGTGCTGAAGTTCCTGGATCAAATGAACTCGCCGGAGCTTACCACCATGGCTGGTTATGGCTTGGAAGGCAAACACTACACCAAAGAAGGCGACGCTGTAGTGCCTAGCAAAGATTCCGCGCTTCTGGAGTCCGAAGTGGAAGGCTTGAACCAAATGCTGCCGTTCATTCCAGAGGATCGTGGTTTGAAGGTGAAACAAACACCGCTTCGGCTGCAAACGGCAAAAATTCAAAAAGAAGCGGAGCAATTCATCGTCGCTAACCCTGCCGAGCCGTTTATCTCCCAAGTCTACTCGCAGAAAGGCCAGCAGCTCGACAATATTATCAATGATGCGCGCATTAAATTCATTGTTGGTCAAACCGACGAAGCCGGTTTGAAAAATGCATTTGAGACTTGGAAAAAATCAGGTGGAGATGATTTGGTGAAGGAAATGAACGACCTTTACTCGGCTGTGAAGAAGTAAGAGGAAATCAGTTTAGGACTATTGCAAAATAGTGCTCAGGCACTCAGGATCCGCTATTGAATTAGCGGAGCTTGGGTGCTTTTTTGCTAGTTGGCACACATCTGGGCAGGTTAGCGGAACTACAGGACTCTATCTCACCCAAAAACAGCGATTTGCTGAAGTAGGAGGAACCAGTGCGGCTAGAATTAGAAGTGGACACATCGTTAAGTGACCCCAATAATAGACTTAAC